>NZ_AP025472.1:0-1200000 GCF_024347395.1 Vibrio cortegadensis | reverse complement strand
CAGTCAGGTTGCGTAGTTTTACCTGATAGTCTCCAATATCAGTCCCAGGACGGAATTTTATTTCCTTAATCTGGACCTGTTTTTGCTTCTTCTTCTGCTCTTTCGCAGCTTTGCTCTTCTCGAAGAGGAACTTACCGTAGTCCATCACACGACAAACTGGCGGCTCGGCGTTAGGGCTGATCTCTACAAGATCCATACCAGCTTCATTAGCTGCTTCAAGTGCCTCAGCAATTGAAACTACACCAACGGGTTCTCCGTCAGCGCCAGTTAGACGAACTTCACGTACGCCACGAATGTCACCATTTAAACGGTGCTGGTTTTGATTGGCCGGTTGTTGGCCACGTCTTCCGCCTTTAATAGCTATTCCTCCAGATTGAGCTTACGGCTTGAAACTTCGGCTTGGATGTATGAAATAAAGTCATCCACTTTAAACTTGCCTAAGTCCTTGCCCTTACGGGTACGTACTGCAATTTCGCCGGCTTCCATTTCTTGGTCACCACAAACGAGCATATACGGTACACGTTTCAAAGTATGTTCGCGGATTTTAAAGCCTATCTTCTCATTTCTCAAGTCCGCTTTTACTCTAAATCCACTTTTTTGCAGTTTTTTTGTAATTTCTTGCACATAATCTGCTTGTTTGTCAGTTATGCCCATTACAATTGCTTGTTCTGGCGCCAACCACGTAGGGAAGAAGCCAGCGTACTCTTCAATAAGAATACCAATAAAACGCTCAAGTGAACCTAGAATTGCTCGGTGAATCATAACTGGCGTATGACGCTCGTTATCTTCACCTACGTATGTTGCACCTAAACGTTCAGGAAGTGCAAAATCGAGCTGCACTGTACCACATTGCCACGCACGATCCAGACAATCATACAAAGTAAATTCAATTTTCGGTCCGTAGAACGCACCCTCACCTTCTTGGATCTCGTAAGCGATATCCATAGATTCTAAAGCAAGTTTCAAATCGGCTTCTGCTTTGTCCCACATTTCGTCAGAACCAACACGCTGTTCAGGGCGCGTAGATAGCTTAACGACAATGTTTTCAAAACCAAATGTGGTGTATGTATCGTAAACCATCTCAATACATGATTTCACTTCATCTTGCACTTGAGCTTCAGTACAGAACACGTGAGCATCATCTTGAGTAAAACCACGAACACGCATAATGCCGTGTAGTGCACCTGATGGTTCGTTACGGTGACATGAACCGAATTCAGCCATACGCAATGGTAGGTCGCGGTACGATTTCAAACCTTGATTAAAGATTTGCACGTGACCTGGACAGTTCATTGGTTTAATCGCGTATTCACGGTTCTCTGAACTCGTTGTGAACATCGCTTCAGCGTACTTGTCCCAGTGACCAGAACGCTCCCAAAGAACGCGATCCATCATTAATGGACCTTTTACTTCTTGGTAATCATATTCAGTCAGTTTTTGACGAATAAAGACTTCTAGATCACGGAAGATAGACCAACCGTTGTGGTGCCAGAAGACCATACCCGGTGCTTCTTGCTGCATATGGAATAGATCCAAGTGCTTACCAATTTTACGGTGGTCACGTTTTGCTGCTTCTTCTAGACGCGTTAAATGCGCTTTAAGTGCTTTCTTATCGTGGAAGGCAGTACCGTAGATACGTTGAAGCATCTTGTTGTCACTGTTACCACGCCAGTATGCACCCGCAACGTTTAATAGCGTGAAGTGTTGGCAGAAACCCATATGCGGAACGTGTGGACCACGACACATATCGATGTATTCTTCGTGATGGTACAGACCTGGACGATCGTCTTTAGAAACGTTCTCATCCAAAATTTCAATCTTGTACGTCTCACCGCGCGCTTCAAAAGCATCGCGAGCTTCCTGCCAGCTTACCGTCTTTTTAACAACTTGATATTTAGTCTTCGCTAGCTCTTTCATGCGTTTTTCAATGGCATCAAGATCTTCTTGGGTTAGCGAATGCTCAAGATCGATATCGTAGTAGAAGCCGTTGTCGATGGTTGGACCAATCGCCATTTTTGCTTCAGGGAAAAGCTGTTTAACCGCATGACCAAGCAAGTGAGCGCATGAGTGACGAACGATTTCTAAACCGTCTTCTTCATCTTTTGCAGTGATGATCTCAAGGCTTGCATCATTTTCGATTAGATCACAGGCATCAACACGTTGACCATCAACACGACCAGCAATGGTTGCTTTCGCAAGACCAGGACCAATTGAAGCGGCTACATCTAGAGTTGAAACTGGAGCATCGAACGGACGTTGACTACCGTCAGGAAGAGTTATTACAGGCATATATTATCCTTTACAGTGGTGTCGCACACTAAGCGACACATGCTAAGTTTTTACACTTCAAAAACAAAGAGTTAAATTAAAGTGTTAGTGGGTTTAATTGATTTGGTACAAATTTGGGTACAAGTACGGATGCGCCCTCCTAAATACTAAGGGCATTGTAGCGAATTGAAATGAAATGACAATGCTACAAGGTAAATTGATATAAATGGATAATAAGAAAGGTCAATTTGTTTATGAAACAAAAATATGTAAGTCATTTAATTTATATCGCTGATATATCAAGAGTATACATTTTTATTACATGATTTACTATATATACATTATGTCTTACTACTTTCAAAAATAGTTGTTTAAATTGAACTCTCATACAATGACCATAGTTGCCCACTGCATGAGAGACTAGTTACACTTTTCGATTAGAACAATAAACTAGGGCTTAAAAATGCCCTACAGTTTTAAATTCAATCTTTCGCCACATTAAAATACACTCTAGATGAGTTTTGCATTAGCGTCGTAGCTAAATAGACATCAACTCTATCGTTACCATTCAAATCTGCAGGATATAACTGAGGATAAATATTGTCCTTTAAACCCTGCATTACATGCTCTTGAGCGGCAACATTTCCTTTTCCATCAAAATAATAAATAAGATAAACATTATTTTCAGCATTAAAAGCTAGAATATCAAGATTACCATCACCATTCATATCTGCGATGTTTAATGTTTCACCATCAGAGCCATCAGGAAACTTTGGTAGTTCAAAATCAGTAAAAGTACCATTTCCATCGTTCCAAAATATTTTACTTACGCCACCTAGGTTCTGGTTATACCAATCCCTCGCACCAATGACTATATCCTTAAATCCATCCCGATTTAGATCTGCAATAGCCGTGCTTTGCGCATTTACGCCTTTGAAGCGAACATCAGAAAGCTTAAACGACCCATCTCCATTTCCTAGGTACAACTTACTATCTGGAATTGTATCCGAATCATAATTGGTATAGCACGAAGCAACTAAGTCATACTTTCCATTGTTATTAATGTCTGCAAAATCTATATCCAACATTCCACGATAATCGCAAATCTTTGAGATTGAAAAATCAGGTGTATCTTTGAATTTTGAAGAACCATCATTGATGTATATCTTTACATACTCTACAGAATAGAGTCTATATTGAACGGCTAAATCTAAATCACCATCACCATTTGCATCGACTAGCCTTACATGATTTATATTTCGATCGAAGTTTATTTCATGAAACTTTGTAAAATTACCCTTACCGTCATTTTTATATACCGCAAGAGGCCTCTTATTTACGCCGCCGATAACTAAATCTAAATAACCATCACCAGTTAGGTCACCAGCAGCTACTGTTGAACTATCATTTTGAGAATTCACTGGATCTAAAATTTCGCTATGATGAGAGAAGTTACCCTGTCCGTCATTTATCCAAAGTACGTCACCGTTAACTCCGACGCTGGTACCCGAGTTAGGTTCAAAGATATCTAAAAAGCCATTATTGTTGAAATCTGCAATGATACGATTTGATCTGGAGCTCTTTGTTTCAATTCTTTGGCCCGAATCAACAAGATCGACACCACTTATCTGTATTGGCTCCAGTGTGACTACTTTATTAAGTACTTGAAGTGGTTTTAGAGAAAAAACCGACTCATGCAGCTTCAAGTTTGTTTTTACCTTTAACTCATAGTCCCCAGCTACTTGGTGGGTTTTCAATGACCCACTTGAGTAAGTATCTCCAGTTAAGCCAATCAACTTCCCATTTAAATACACTTCAGCGCCAGCAACTGGTGCACCACTTTCTTCTATAACATTGAGCATAAAAGAACTCAGTAAGCGGCCACTGATAACACTGTTTCTTTTAAGTTCAAGCTTACAGCCTAGTACTTGATGGCTTTCGACGTTTATCACCGCGGTACAACTTGCATAAGGAATATCGCTAGAGCTAGGAACTTTTGTATCTGTATTATAGAAAGCCAGGTATGCAGTTAAAATGTCCTCACCATAAGTCTCAAAGTTACTTGAAGCTTTATAAATACCATTACTATCAATAACCTCTAATGTTTGCTCCTGTACAAGATGATCTCCAGCATTCATTCTAACCAATAAAGACACATGCTCTTCACCACTTGCTTCATCAACAATAATTTTTGGAATATTAATAATAAATTCACCGTTATCCACTAGACGATCAAGTGAGAAGTTAACATCTGCTTGTAACGGGACAATGTCTATACTTACATCTTCACTTTCTCCCAAATTGATTGTTGTATTACCGTCATTGGTCCCCACGATGATACTGCCTTCGTAAAAATTAAGGCCTACCTGATGAGATCCTGCCTCAACATTCACAGTAACTTCCGTAATCCCGATATTTTTATTAATGTCAAAAATGAATTCATCGCCCTGGTTAAGTGACATACCAAATTTCGGCTCATTGAAGTTGATGAGATCTGATGACGGATATTCGAATTTCATCGTTGACAGAAAGCCTACATTGTCAATATCAGTAATCGTGTCACCTATATTTGGTAGTAGTGTCAAACCAATATTTATATCACTGCCTGCCTCTATTTCCTGGGCAAGAGATTGAGCAATATATTGATTACCAGCGCGCTCTAGGATCAGAACAAAATCATATACTCCTGGTGTTAAAGAAATTACTCCATGTGATTCTACAGTTCCATCAGATCGCAAAGTCACTGACCAATCTAAATTTTGGACAACACCACTGTTTACATTGGTAGCCTTCAGCTCTCCAATAAAACGTTGGTCCTGTTTACTCGTAGGTATAGGATCATTCAGATTAAATAGTGCATGTTTCTCAGAATTTATTTTTTGAGAAAAGATGGAAGCAAATTTTGGAGATAATGAAGTTTCTACAGTACTACTGCCTGAATTATTTGTGGATGATGACTCTCCGCCGCCACAAGCTGTTAATAATAAAGCTAAGCCAAGAATGCCTAGCACCCTTTTGTATTTTATTGTTTTCATTTGATTTTCTAAATAGATTGGTTTGGGCCGCAGATACTACAAAATGAGAACCAGCTTTACATCACCTAGATGCATATTTTCATAGAATGTCACACCAAAATGATTCACAACAACTTATACTCCTATTCAGCATCTCATTTGTTAGTGAATAAACGCTTAATTTCTTTGGCAGAACAAATACCCTCGTACTTCATATTTATTAGCTAAACTTAAATGAAAGAACGTCGCATGCAGGGGGCAAGTTGATAAGAACAAACATTCACTCTTTTATTGTTCTTACTTTTTTACTTCTAACATCATCAAGTTTTGCGTTAGAAGCGCACAACTATGGCCCTTTGAATGCATATGCTCAGTCTCCATTACAATCCAATAGCCTTACCCCTCAACTACGGTCTGGCTACTCTCTAACAGAGAACAATGTCGAGCTTTACGCCAATTTCACAGCCGCGAGTATCTGGGCGCATACCGATGAATATTCGATTGATTATTATCAAAACCAGGTCAATGTAGGCGGAAAATGGCAATTAGATGAACGCTGGCAAATAGATCTCGGATACAGACTCAATTATGCAGGTGATAACCATTTAGATGGATTAACGAAAAGCTTCCACCAGCTGTTTGGCATTGATCAAAACGGACGTGATGAGGCAAGTAACCATCAATTCTCAATTTCAATCCCACAATATGATATAGACATAGAGGACTTCCAAAGCGATACACTTTCCAGTGCCACCACTTTATATCTCCAATATCAGTGGCTAAATGAACAGAATCACGGGTTGTCATTAGGAGGTTCGATATATTATAACCACGTCAATAGCGGAACATTTAAAGGCAGTGACTTTGAGCAAGCCGTACAGATTAACTACAGCTATCGAAACCTCTCTCACCAACTATTTAGCACGGTTGGATTGGCTATTCATGACACTGAACGGATATTCACACAGCTAACACACAAAAAAGTGACATTGTCACTCATCTTGGGTTATCAATATCAGATTGCACCTAATCACGAGCTACATCTTGAATACCGTTGGTACGAAGGTGCCATTGATACGCCTAAAAGTTTTTCTGAAGCATCGAATGAGTTTGTGCTTGGTTACCGCTATACCATGCCTCAATCGGCTCTAGAGATTTCTCTAACCGAAAATTTATTTAATATGGATAACAGCACTGACATCGCTTTTACGATTGGGTACCGTTATCACTTATCTTTACACTAAGGATTCTTTGATGAGTTTGCCTTAAATTACGCTCCTTAGATTAATGTTCTCTTCACTAAACCCTGCCTACTGTCCACTCCCAAAATTTCCACTCCTAAAATTCATTGCTCAATCAAAGCTATTGAAATTTTGCACAGATGGCTTACTCTATTTGTATAGTCAATTAAAAGTAAGTATGACCATGTCCAACTCTCCGCTCTACGTTCAGATCCGCCAGTTCATCGCCGATAATATCAATTCAGGCTTGTGGCCGGTTGGGCATAAGATCACTACAGAGTTGGAGTTGACCACTCAGTTTAATGTGAGCCGGATGACGGTAAACAAAGCCATTCGAGATCTTGTCGCAGAAGGTAAACTAGTACGAAAACCTCGATTAGGCACTTTTGTTTGTCAGCAAGATGAGAAGGCAGAGTCACCACTGCTTGATATTAGAAACATCGCTGAAGAAGTCTCAACCAGAGGGAAGCAGTATCACAATCAAGTCGTAAAACAGATTGCGATCAAAGCCGATGAACCCGTCGCGATCAAATTAGGCATCAGAATTGGATCTGATGTTTTTTATAGTGAAATCATTCATTTTGAGGACAATAGTCCAATTCAACTCGAAGTCCGCTGGGTAAATGCTATCTATGCACCGGATTATTTAGATCAAAACTTTTCCAAAGTGACACCCAATCAATACCTCTCCAACAACTGTCCATTGAGCGCCATTGAACATAGCGTAGAAGCCATTGTTCCAGAGTCGAATATTAAAGCCTCATTAGCACTTTCCGATAATGAACCCTGCCTTCTACTTAATCGCCGCACATGGAGTGGTGATAAATTAGTGAGTTCAGCTTTACTCTACCACCCAGGAAGCAAATACAAACTTACCTCTAAGATTGAGTTGAACTAAAGCATATTACTCTACCTTCCGATCACATTTTAGTAACATTAGACTTGTCGAACGCTAATTTTTGCTCTATTTATTTGTATATACATTTAAATTTACGTCGAAGTTGAGTTCTCATATGAATTTAGTTCTTACCAACGCTTGTTTAGTCACAATGCAAACTGGTGAATATGGCTATCAAGTCACAGAGCCAAAAACCGTGGTAGTTAAACAGGGCAAGATCCATTCAATTAACTCAAGTGTCGACATTCAACCAATCGAACTTAGTGATTATCAACAAATCGATTGCCAAGGGAAGTTAGTGACTCCGGGGCTTATTGATGCTCATACTCACCTTGTCTATGCAGGTAATCGTGCCAACGAGTTTGAAATGCGCCTTAAAGGTATTCCCTACCAAGAAATTGCCAAACAAGGCGGTGGAATACTATCGACGGTTAAAGCCACAAGGAACGCAACCGAAGAACAACTCATTGAACTTGCCCTACCCCGTTTAGATGGTCTTATCCGCTCAGGCGTGACTTCAGTAGAGATCAAATCTGGCTACGGGCTAAATTTACACGATGAACTGAAGATGCTTCGCGCGGCGAAAATGCTAGAAAATCACCGCAATATTAAAGTATCAACTACCTTATTGGCAGCTCACGCACTCCCTCCAGAATTTACCAACCGTCCAGACGATTACATTTCATACGTCTGTTCTGAGATCATTCCACTGGCCGCCCAAGAACAACTCGCAGACAGTGTCGATGTCTTTTGTGAAAGCATCGGTTTCAATTTGAATCAGACGCAAAAAGTCTTCCAAACGGCATTAGAACATGGCCTCAAAATAAAAGGTCATACCGAGCAACTCAGTAACCTTGGGGGCAGTGCGCTTGCCGCGGAATACGGCGCCCTCTCGGTTGATCACATTGAATACTTGGACAGTGATGGCGTTAAAGCACTGGCCCAATCGAATACCGTCGCGACCTTGTTACCTGGCGCATTCTACTTCTTAAGAGAAACTCAGCAACCTCCTATTAATCTACTCCGAAAGCACCATATACCAATGGCAATCGCTTCGGATCTCAACCCCGGAACATCACCGTTTGCAGATTTAACACTCATGATGAACATGGCCTGCACTCTATTCGGACTTACGCCAGAAGAGGCATTAAGAGGCGTTACGAGCCATGCCGCGCAAGCTATTGGCAAACAGGATTCCCGAGGACAAATAAATGAGGGCTTCGATGCTGATTTCGCGATTTGGAATATAGAGCATCCTGCCGATTTGAGCTATCAAGTGGGAACTCCCCGCTTAGCTCATCATATTGTGAATGGGAAAGTAAGCAGCGGCTTCATCAATCAGTTATGCAATCACGGAGAGATAAACCATGTCTAGTTCAAAACACACCTCTCACAATTTTAAATGGCATGGGCGAGATGACAAAGAAGATGGAGCGTTAGGGACTCGTGTTCATCACATTACTCAAACCGTAAGTTCTCAGGACTCCCAAGTTACTGATCAGTTTGAATCAAACAAACACGTCGCAATTGTCGGGTTCGAATGTGATGCTGGAGTAAAACGCAACAAAGGTAGAATTGGAGCGCATCAAGCCCCAAATCTTATTCGTCAGGCATTAGCGAATATGGCATGGCACCAATATTCGACTATTCATGATTTTGGTAATATTTCATGTGATGGCGACCAACTCGAATCCAGTCAAACTCAATGTGCTGATGTCATTGCTCAAGCCCTTCAACACAGCCCAGTAATTACATTAGGTGGTGGGCATGAAGTCGCGTGGGCTTCATTCCAAGGTTTGGCCAAGCATATAAACGCGCAATCTAAAACCGCAAGCATTCCACCTAGAATTGGCATTATCAACTTTGATGCCCATTTTGACTTGCGCAGCTTTGAAAGCGACCTACCTGACATAAAACCGAGCTCGGGTACACCATTCAATCAGATCCAACATTTTTGCTCTGAAAACAACTGGCCATTTCACTACGCCTGTTTAGGGGTGAGTCGAGCGAGTAACACAGCCGCACTCTTCAAACGCGCGGATGATCTTAACGTTTGGTACGTCGAAGACACCGAGCTTTCGCACTTTAATCATGTGTATCAATTGACCCAGTTACAGCATTTTATTGATGCGTGTGATTTTATCTACCTCACCATCGACCTTGATGTGTTCCCAGCAGCAACCGCTCCGGGTGTGAGTGCCCCAGCCGCCCGTGGTGTCAGCTACGATACCATCGCTCCTTTTCTAGAACGCATTTTAGATTGTAAAAACAAACTGATTATTGCTGACATAGCAGAGTACAACCCGAACTTTGACATCGATGGACAAACGGCTCGATTGGCGGCTCGACTGTGTTGGGATATTGCCAACGCTATGTCCGATGAGTCGTATCAAAAGCCCACTATTTAGCGGCAAAATTATGATCACTAGATAAAAATTGTAAAACAACACCTAAATCAATGAGAGGTTCAAAAGAGACCTCCATAACGTGAAACTGACCTTTAAAGGAGCATTACCATGACGGAACAACACTCGTCTGATCCACGTCTCGACACTTCACGCACCATACGTGCACCACACGGCACAACGTTACGCGCCAAATCATGGTTAACAGAAGCACCACTTCGCATGTTAATGAATAATTTAGACCCAGACGTTGCCGAGCATCCACACGCGCTGGTTGTCTACGGCGGTATCGGTCGAGCGGCACGAAACTGGGAATGCTATGACAAAATTGTTGAAGTTCTTGAGCGTCTTGAAGATGACCAAACACTGTTAGTTCAATCTGGTAAGCCTGTCGGTGTTTACCCGACTCACAAGAATGCACCGCGCGTATTAATCGCCAACTCCAATATTGTTCCACACTGGGCCAATTGGGAGCACTTCAATGAGCTAGATAAAAAAGGCTTGATGATGTACGGGCAAATGACAGCAGGAAGTTGGATCTACATTGGCTCGCAAGGCATTGTTCAAGGGACATACGAAACTTTTGTCGCCATTGCTAAGAAACACTTCCAAGGTGAAGCCAAAGGAAAATGGGTATTAACTGGAGGTCTTGGCGGTATGGGCGGAGCACAACCTCTTGCGGCGACTATGGCTGGCTTCTCTATGATCGCAGTCGAATGTGATGAATCACGAATTGATTACCGCCTACGTACGGGTTATGTCGATAAAAAAGCCACCAGCTTAGATGAAGCAATGGCGATGATAAAAGAGTCTGACACACCGATTTCTGTTGGGCTTCTTGGTAACGCAGCAGATGTTTTCCCAGAACTTGTTGAACGTAATATCACTCCTGACGTAGTAACCGACCAAACTTCGGCTCACGACCCTCTGAATGGCTATCTCCCACAAGGCTGGTCAATGGAGAAAGCAGCACAAGAACGTTTGGAAGATGAAGCGAAGGTAGTAAAAGCCGCTAAACAGTCCATGGCGATCCAAGTGCAAGCCATGCTCGACCTACAAGATCGCGGCGCAGCAACTGTCGATTACGGCAATAACATTCGTCAAATGGCGCTAGAAGAAGGGGTAGAAAACGCTTTCGACTTCCCTGGATTTGTTCCCGCTTATATTCGACCTCTATTCTGTGAAGGTATTGGGCCATTTCGTTGGGCTGCTCTGTCTGGCGATCCTGAAGATATATACAAAACAGATCAAAAAGTGAAAGAGCTTATTCCAGATAACCCGCAACTGCATAACTGGCTAGATATGGCGCGTGAACGCATTCAGTTCCAAGGTCTCCCTGCTCGTATTTGTTGGGTGGGATTAAAAGATCGTGAACGTTTAGGCCAAGCATTCAATGAGATGGTAAAAAATGGCGAGCTGAAAGCGCCAGTCGTCATCGGCCGAGATCACTTAGATTCGGGATCGGTCGCGAGTCCTAACCGTGAAACCGAAGGTATGATGGATGGGTCCGATGCCGTTTCTGATTGGCCGCTGCTTAATGCCCTACTCAATACGGCAGGCGGTGCGACTTGGGTTTCTCTGCATCACGGTGGTGGTGTAGGCATGGGATTCTCACAACACTCTGGAATGGTAATTTGCTGTGACGGCAGTGATGACGCTTCTGAGCGTATCGCTCGTGTATTGCATAACGATCCGGCAACGGGTGTGATGCGCCATGCTGATGCGGGTTATGACATTGCCAAACAGTGCGCCAAAGATCAAAAACTCGACCTACCTATGTTAAACGCTGAACTTAGCCGTCTGTAATGGAAGATATGACCATGATAAATTTACACCTTAATCCAGGCCACTTGAGCTTATCTGAACTTCGCAGCGTCAGCCGTGCTCCTATTAATCTGTCACTTAATCCTGACGCCATTCCTGACATCGAGGCTAGCACCCGTGTTGTTGAGCAAGTGATTGCCGAAGACAGAACCGTTTATGGTATCAATACTGGTTTTGGCCTATTAGCGAACACACGAATTGCGCCAGAAGATTTAGAAACATTACAGCGCAGTATTGTCCTTTCGCATGCCGCTGGTATTGGCAAATTCATGTCAGATGAGACCGTTCGTTTAATGATGGTGCTCAAGATCAACAGCTTGTCACGTGGCTACTCTGGCATTCGATTGAAAGTAATCAACGCACTGATTGAATTGGTTAATTCTCAAGTGTACCCATGCGTACCGCAAAAAGGTTCTGTGGGTGCATCAGGCGATTTAGCCCCATTGGCTCACATGAGTACCGTGTTGCTTGGGGAAGGCCAAGCTCGCCATAATGGTAAAATCATGTCTGGGCTTGAAGCGCTTAAAATTGCGGGGCTAGACCCGATCACGCTTGCGCCAAAAGAAGGGCTTGCGCTACTTAACGGAACTCAAGCTTCAACCGCTTTTGCTCTAGAAGGGTTGTTTGAAGCGGAAGATCTTTTCGCCTCAGCAACCGTATGTGGTGCCATGTCTGTAGAAGCGGCATTGGGAAGCCGTCGTCCGTTTGATCCGCGTATTCATCGCGTTCGTGGACATCGTGGGCAGATGGATGCTGCCACCGCTTATCGCCACCTTCTAGATAGCAGCAGCGAGATTGGCGAATCACATACCGCGTGCGAAAAAGTGCAAGACCCGTATTCATTGCGCTGCCAACCACAAGTGATGGGAGCCTGCTTACAACAGATCCGAAATTCAGCCGATATTTTGCAAGTTGAAGCGAACTCAGTGTCAGACAACCCACTAGTGTTTGCTGAAGATGGCGACATTATTTCGGGCGGTAACTTCCATGCTGAACCTGTAGCAATGGCGGCGGATAACCTTGCACTTGCGATTGCCGAGATGGGAAGTTTATCAGAGCGACGCATGGCCCTGCTGATTGATAGTGCCTTAAGTAAATTACCACCGTTTCTTGTAGACAATGGTGGCGTAAACTCAGGATTTATGATCGCTCAAGTAACCGCTGCCGCTCTGGCAAGTGAAAACAAGAGTTTGGCTCATCCTGCCTCTGTAGATAGCTTACCGACGTCTGCAAACCAAGAAGATCATGTTTCTATGGCGACTTATGCCGCGCGTCGCCTTCGCTACATGGCCGAAAATACACGTGGGATCCTAGCGGTTGAGTATCTATCCTCTGCACAGGGTCTTGATTTCCGAGCGCCAACGAAATCATCAGTTCGCATTGAAGAAGCCAAATCCATCTTGCGTGAAAAAGTCGCCTTCTATGATAAAGACCGCTATTTTGCTCCAGACATTGAAAAAGCGAACGCATTATTAAAGTCAGCCGTTCACAACCACCTAATGCCTGATAGCGTTCTATGCAGTTACTAATTTAACTCTGTGTCATTTCCATCTCTGGCATCGCTAAATTAATTAGCTTGATAGATTGTTAGATTGTTAGCTTAGAAAGTGAACCTCATCTAGACCATCGATTATCGGTGGTCTTTTTTATTAACAAAAACCCGCGAACTGAGTCAATTTATTCATATCAGCAACTGGATAGACCATTAAATGAAGATAGTTGGATATAATCAGCACAGATTTTTCAACAAGCTGAGAATTATGTTTCTATCTCCTTATTTTTCAAACGCAGACAAACGATTCCAATTCACTCGTGAACAAGCAAGTCATTTTGCTAAAAAAGTAGCGGGCGACTTCAACCCTATTCATGATGAAGACAACAAACGTTTTTGTGTGCCAGGCGATCTTCTCTTTGCCGTTCTTCTTCAAAAAGAAGGCATTAGCCAAAAAATGCGTTTTGACTTCTCAGGAATGGTCAGTGATGGTGTTGCTCTGAGCGTTGAAAATAAGAGTGAGAAAGAGAGCTCGCTAATCGATTCTAATGGCAAAGAGTATTTGCATATGAATCATCAAGGCGACGTTAGCCATGACGCAGCGTTCATTGAGCATGTTGTGACGAACTACGTACAATTCTCTGGTATGAACTTCCCTCACATCATGGTGCCTCTGATGGAAGAGCAACAGATGATGATCAACTGTCAGCGTCCTTTAGTGATTTATGAGAGCATGGAAGTGGAATTCAGCCGCCTAGATCTCACTCACCCAGAAGTCTCATTTGCTGGCGCAAGCTTTGATGTTGACGGTAAACGCGGTGTGGTGACGCTTAACTTTGAATTTAAAGAAGATGGCATCGTTGTAGGTAAAGGCGTTAAGCGCATGGTCGCAAGTGGACTTAAACCTTATGACCAAGCATCAGTGGATGATCTCGTCAATCGCTTCAACGAAAGAAAAGAGATGTTTCTTGCTCAGTTTGCTCAAGCAGCAGCATAACAACACTGATTCGAACCAATAGAAACACGCTAGAAGCAATTAACAAAAAAGGAACTATTAGGTTCCTTTTTTGATTCCGGCAAATTAAAAAGTTTGAGTCGCTTTAGAACCGTTTGTTTAGAACCATTCGTTTTAGAATAATACCGACTATATCCAGCGCCTAACACTCTGCTTATAATCTAAGTACTCTTCCCCAAATTTCTTCTCTAGCACCGCCTCTTCCGGCTCGATTTGAAACCGATTCATATACATAACGAAGACAATATTAAGCGCAACGCTGAGTAGGTTTTGGTAATAGATCGAAAGCCCAATCAGAAGCACCAGCAAACCTAAGTACATCGGGTTTCGGGTGTATCGGTAAATGCCACTGTCAACCACTGAAGATGCCTCTTCTGGTTTAACTGGGTTCACGGTTGTTTTAGCTTGGCGAAACGCCACAATACCTGAAATACCAACCACACCACTGATGGCGATTGAAACGAATAAAATAGCCAACGAGAATGGCACGGCGATGTGGGCCCCCGCTGCAAACGTATGAGCCAAATGCATAAGAAGAGCGACAACAATAAAAACAGCAACGGGAGGGATCTTTAATTCAAGAGCTTTCATCATTTAACATTCCTTGTTAATTCTTATTCATACAATTCGTATCGATTCCAGCACTCGACTTTACACTATCGAGCCACAATCTATTTTTGTATATACCAGTTTTACATAAACCCACTTCGCATGTACCAGAACAAGCCCAACAGCGTTGCTGAGATCACTCTGGTGTCACTTATATCCTAAACAACGGTATCCTAATCAGCGGTATCCTAGTCAACCAATTGTAGTAATGCTTGCAGTGGATGCGCCAACTTAACTCCTTCAAAGCGTTTCACTTGGCTACGGCATGAGTATCCCGTCACTAAGCATCTCTCTTTCGGTAAGTCCGCTAAACTTGGCTTCCAACTGAGCCCATAAATATCTTTCGACATCTGCAGTTTATCCACTTCATGGCCAAACGTACCCGCCATGCCACAGCAACCAACAGGCACAGTATTCAGCACGCCACCAAAATGAGTGAAAATCGCGCCCCACTCTTTTTCAGCGTTCGGTAGCTTTGTTTTTTCAGTACAGTGTGAGAATAGATACCAAGGTGACAATTCCGACGAACGAGCCTGAGTCTCTAGCTCAAATTCATTCAAACGGGGTAATAGCCACTCATGAACGGTTAACACATCAAAATCACCTCGCTTATCGCCAAGGATCTCGACATATTCATCTCGATAACAGAGCACAAGAGCAGGATCAACGCCCACCAGCGGGATTTCTAAATCAGCGACTTGAGACAAAAATGCCGATGTCGACTGCGCACTTTGAGCAAACTTTTTCAAAAAGCCTTTAATGTGTAGCGCTTTTCCATTGGGTTTAAAAGGCAGTAGCACAGGCACTTTACCCAAACGTTCAACCAGCAAGATAAAATCTTCTACCACTTGTGCATCGTAGTAACTAGTAAATGGGTCTTGCACAATCAGTACATGATCGGCTCTATCTTGTTTCGAAAGACCAGCCAGTCTTTGCAAGTCAAACTCTTGAAGGCTCGCCTTCCTTAAGCGCTTTTCTAAAGTGGGGACAGACAGCAGCGGAGCGTCTACATACCCAACGGTTTTGGCGGTTAAGCTTTGGATCCATTGCTGCGACAGAGCGGTATTAACCACTAAAGGCGCTTTTGCCATAAGCGGCAGCATGGTTTCAATATTCGCAACCAAGTAGTCTTTTACAGGACGCTGGTAACGAGAGTAATAGATATTCAGGAAACGAGAACGAAAACTTGGTACATCGACTTTGATCGGACATTGACTCGCACACGCTTTACACGCTAAACAACCATTCATCGCTTCATAAACTTCATGTGAGAAATCCTCTTCATGACGTTTATTGAAACTATGCCTCACTTTATCAACCATGGTTTTTATCGTTGGCGTCGACTCAAGAACTTGTTGTTCCAAATCCAAAATATCTACGCCTTGCTCAGTCAATTGCCTTAACCACTCCCTGACGAGTCCGGCACGCCCTTTTGGAGAATGACGTCTGTCAGCCGTGACTTTCATTGATGGACACATTGGCGAGCTAGTATCGTAATTAAAACACAGTCCGTTACCGTTACACTCCATCGCTTGTTTAAAGCTATCACGGACTTGGACATTAATCTGGCGGTCATAAAAACCACGTTTTGTCCCCGTCACTTTAACTAACTCGGCCTCGCTATCAAGCGGAGTACAAATTTTCCCAGGGTTCATTTTATTGAGCGGATCAAACGCCGCTTTTACACGGCGCAACTCTGTGAACAATTCAGGTCCAAAAAACTCCGGCCCGTATTCAGAACGGAAACCTTTACCATGCTCTCCCCACATCAAACCGCCATACTTCGACACCAACTTCACCACTTCATCCGAAATTTGGTGCATCAGTAGCTCTTGTTGAGGATCGCACAAGTCCAGTGCAGGACGCACATGAAGTACACCCGCATCAACATGCCCGAACATACCGTAGTTCAATGATTTCGCATCCAGTAGTTCACGAAATTCAGCGATAAAATCCGCTAAGTTTTCAGGTGGGACACAGGTATCTTCTGCAAATGCGACAGGTTTAGCACGACCTTTCGCCGCCCCCAGCAACCCAACCGCTTTTTTACGCATATTATAAATGCGCCCGATCTCAGATAAATCGTTACAAATCTGGTAACCAATAATGCCCGCATCTTCAGTTTCTAGCATCACGTCAAGTTGGTCTGTCAGAGCTTTAATTTGGGACTCAACTTCAGCTTCATCTTGGCCTGCGTATTCGACCATATTAACGCCCAGCATCTCTTTATCTGGAACATCGGTAAACAGATCACTCACGGTGTGCCATACAATATCTTGCTTGGCTAAGTTCAATACTTTTGAATCAATGGTTTCAACCGACAAGGCATTCGCTTCTACCATAAAGGGAGCATTGCGCAGCGCCGAATCAAAACTGTTGTACTTCACATTCACTAACGTTCGAGCTTTAGGAATTGGCGTCAAATTCAATTTAGCTTCAGTGATGAAAGCTAAAGAGCCTTCCGCTCCGCACAGCACCCGCGTTAAATCGAATTCATTGGTATCGTCATCAATTGCATTTTTGAGATCATAACCCGTAAGGAAACGGTTCAGAGGTGGGAATTTATCTAGAATTTGACTTCGCTTGTTTCGGCACACCTGCTCTGTGACCGAAAGAGCTTGATAAGCCAGTTCATCTTCACTTGGCAAACCACAAGATAAGTCAGATTCGAAACAAGACCCATCGGCAAAAACGGCTTGAAGAGAAAGAACATGGTCTGATGTTTTGCCGTATTTCAGCGAACCCTGACCAGAGGCATCGGTATTAACCATTCCGCCCAGTGTCGCTCGGTTACTGGTTGATAGATCTGGAGAGAAGAAATAACCAAAAGGACGAACAGCATCATTAAGCTGATCTTTGACGATCCCAGACTGAACTCGAACCCAACCTTCTTTATCATTTATCTCAATAACTTGATTCATGTGGCGAGAAAGATCCACCACAACACCTTGCGTCAAAGATTGACCATTAGTACCCGTACCGCCGCCACGAGGCGAGAAGGTGACTCGGTCATATTTTGGATTTGAGCTAATCTTACCAATAAGAATGACATCTTGAGTGGTTCGAGGGTGAACAACGGCTTGAGGGAGTTGTTGGTAAACACTGTTGTCTGTCGCCACCGCGAGACGGCTAGAATATTGAGATTCAATATCGCCAGAGAAACCAGCGGTTTTAAGTTCGTCTAAAAAGCAGACGACAACGGGATCAACATCCGTATTTAAATGAAGTCTTGGTAACATTGCGCTTCCTGCCCCTACTACGCTGATCCAATCAGCTATGGGTTTTGGTTAAAATAATCTTATTCTTTGAATTTAGTCACTTTACACCATCTAAAAAGGTGATCAAATCAGAATCTCAAGACGAAAATGAAACAAGTACTTCCGTTTTTATTTTTACAAGTCACAATGACGACATATAGCATATAAATTGACGCATTTAACGAGCGAATAAATAATGAAAAAAAATAAAGTAGTGACAACCGAAGACATCCTTCTCAAACTTTGTCAGTCAGTGTCTGGTGTACTCACATCTGCAACCAATTCAAAAGTGTCTTACTCTGCAATGGTGCAGAAAATCAACAAAACGAGCCTTAAACCTGATTTCGGCTGTTTCGTTCTATTTGACGGTGGCTTTTCTGGGTTAGTCGTTATCAACTTCACATCAAAGGCAGCATTAGAGCTTTACGCGAACTACATGCGTAATATGGGCATGCCAGAAGATGAATTAGCGGTTTTGCACACGTCAGATGAGGTTGGAGACGTTCTTGGTGAACTGACTAACCAATTAGTTGGCGACTTTACCAATAAGATCCGTAAAGAACTACAAACCAACATTACTCAAAACCAACCAAAAATGTTGTCACTGAATAAACAGGTAAACCTTTCTGTTGATACTAATCTAGATCGCCCACAAGCGCGTCGTGTTACTTTCTCGACTGAGAAAAACAACATTTTCTACCTTGAGTTGGCGATGGATAAAACAGAATTCATTCAATTAGAAGAATTTGAAATTGAAAAAGAGCAGTGCCCAGATTCAATTTTAGCGTCGACTCAAAAGAAAATGAAAGAAGAGCAGAATAAAACTGCAGCGGCATCAGGCGGCAACGATGCAGCAGCCGATCTTCTCGATGAGCTAGGTATTTAACCCTCACGCTCTACGACACTAATCAACGCCATCGACGAACTTCATTGGAAGCGAACATCGATGGCGTTTTTATTTCACATGTTTCCAAGATATCCAATCATTCTCTCCGCTAAGATTCTTTTTTCTCTCTACCGTTTTGAGTTAAATCTAAAAAACAGGTAAAATGTCTGACTCTTCAAAATAAGCGGATGTTAACAAGCAGTAGATGGATAAGAAAAAAGCCCTAAAGAAAATTGCCAAATGCCTAGAGCTTGGAAATTCAGCCAACGTCAATGAAGCAGCTAATGCCATCAAAATGGCTCATGCCTTGATGGTTAAATATGGCTTGGATAAGGATGATATTGAATTTATCAAAATGGGCAAAACTCAGTCCAGTCACCTTCTACCTGCTAATGTCAGTTCGACTATTTTACGTGTGATCCGCGGTATCAATACTAGATTCGGTGTCGAAGCCGTATTACTTAATCATAAAGGTCTGAAACGCGTTGAATTTATTGGTGAAGCTGACCGCGCTATTTTTGCAGCCTTTGCTTTTGATATCGTTTATCGTGAATTGAATGAGCATACTGGTCAGTTCCGAAACAGTTTTTCTGGTTCAGGCACAAGTAACCTTGAAGTGACTCGTCGAGTGAATTCCTTTGTTTCTGGTTGGGTTGAAGGTGCACTAGAGAAACTTCCTATTATTACGCCTGATGAAGAGTCTGCGAATAAGATCAATAATTACATTGATAAAGAGTTTGAAAATATCGATCGCGAAACCTTCAAGCAGCAATTAAGAGAAGCGATGAAAAATTTAACCGCTGATTATGAAGTTGGATTAAAGAAAGGCCGTAAAGTCTCTGTCAATCGTCCGATTAATGGGGCACAAGAACTCAAGAGACTTAAGTAACGGCACTCGCGATAAAATGTTAAGATACCGCATGCGATTCAGTTCATACTTTAGCTGAATCGTGCGTGATTACTTACCCTGACTATAAGAAGCCTTATTTAATGAAACGTTATTTGCTCATTTTTGCTTTTCTCTTCGTAAGCCTAACTTGCAATTTAGCGTATTCCAGCACTGATAATATCGCCCTTCTGACAGCCAAAGCGAATCAAAACGATCCTCAGGCTCAGTATAACCTCGCTCAATCTTACGCTTTAGGCGTCGACACCGAAAAAAACATCGACACAGCATTTCATTGGTATCAGCAAGCCGCAAAAAGTGGCCATAAAGCCGCGCAGTACAAATTAGCTCAAGCCTATGAACTCGGGGAAGGCACCACGATAAACCTTGAACATGCACTTCGCTGGTACACACAACTTGCTCTTGAGGGGGATAGCAAAGCGCCTTTGAAATTAGCGAGCCTATTTGAACGTACTAACGTTGATATTAGTGAACTAGATATGGCTGAAATCTGGTACCAAATTGCGGCAGACACCCTTTCCGATGCTAAGTTAAACACTCAAGCGGAGGATGGCTATTATCGAGTATTAGAGAGACAATTCAATACTCAAAGAGCCAAGCAACTCTCTTCTATTGACCAACTTGACGCTCAAATTGACCCCATCACTCTGGATATTCCTCAAGATGAACAGGACCTACCTGAAAATTCTGATAGTTGGTCATTTAAAACGTTCATGAACCAACTCAATATTTTTAGCGGTGACTCCAGCATTTTCATATATGCCCCTTGGCTAATTATCGCCATTCTCAGTCTAGTATTGATCATGGCAGTGAAACGCAATCGTCATGATCAAACCAATGAATTGATGGAGCAACAACTGAAGCTTCAGGAAGAACTAAAAGCTAAAACCTTTACGATAAAGCAGCTTAAGCGCCAACTAGAGACGGTATTTCGTGAATTCAAAAAGCATCAGAACTCTTCTAAAAATCAAAAACTGAATATTTCTTGCGCTATATTTGGCTTTACCCCATCAAACATACCCGATGAGAAAAAAATCAAATTACGCTTTAAACAACTATCAAGAATTTACCATCCAGATATGAAAGGCAGTGAAGAAGAGATGAAACGCTTAAATGGCGCTCTTAAAATAATTCTCCACAATGTTACAAAAAAGTAACAAATAATCAGAATTATCATGTCCAGCTTTCTCTATCTCCTATAAATATTGGCTTAGCAATCGATCTCCCTCTCAAAAATACGTAACAAACAGTTAACTTCATTGTACTATGTATGTCATAATGCACGCCGAAAATGACACCTGAAAACAAAAAGGTGGGGAGAAGATAATGTTCAAAATTGAAGGCGTTTGTGATTGGTGTAAACAGCCAGCTCTACTCGCGAAACATGATTATATTGATGGGAAACACCATCACTCATGTAAAGACTGTAATGCAATGGCAACACTGGATGTACGCCAATTCAATATTGAAGAACAGCAGATGCTCGCACAGCTTCAAAAAGCATCTTAAAGCATAGATAACTGATCGTTGCTCAAAACAGAAAATGGATAGAAAGCGCCGCGTACAAGGCGCTTTTTTGATCCCCCAGCATAAATTTTCAATCACTCTTAATCTAGGCAAACGCTTTATGCGCCAGTTCCCTCTATCTATAATAACGACTGAAAAAACTACTGTATAAGTCATTACTTACACTGGATAAACTCCCTCCTATTTACGTTATTAACTACATCTCGCGTTAACACCTCTCGATACACTCAAAGTGTGAAATAAAATAAACCCCTTAAAAATCAACAAATAATAATTAATGTCGAAATTTAGCTTGTGATCGGAGTCTATAAATCCATCAATTAATACTTGATCTTCTCCCTCAAAATAACTACTGTATAGACATACAGCATGTATAGAAGGACAGTGCCATGACTCCAGTATTTATGATTCAGAAAGCTTTAGCTCAAAAAACTTTGACTCAACAAGCAATGACTCAAAAAGCGATGACGCCATTAACGTTTAACTTTGACACTTTTGATCATCACGCTCATATTACCTCTATCAACTCTGTGCCAACTCAAGCGACACAGTTTTGGAAGCGTATCTCTGAGCTCTCGCATCAAAATCAATGGATACTTTTCACGGCTCAATGTCCGCGCCCTTCCATAAAGCAACTCACACGATTTAACACTTGCAGCAGCAAAGTGATTCATATGAAGGCTTCTAGCTACCAGTCTGAGTTTGAAATCGCAATCAAAGCGATTCAATCAGGTAATGCGAGTGCTGTTGTCGTTAGCAATAATATTGATGAATTTGGTCAACGCCAACTCAACATTTTGGCTAAGAAGCACCAATGCGAAGTGTTTTTTACTGAACATTCATCTCAGGTATTGCACTAATAATTTTGGTTTACCTCATGAACACAGCCCTGTTTGACTAAATTATTTCGCCTCCTTTATCGGAGGTTTTTTTTACTTCCACCAACACTTAGCAAACGTTTGCTTTTTGCTGGATGGAAATTAATTTTCTGGTATGATGCATCCAATAACGATGCCTACTAGAAACGATGCCAACTTGAAATGACGCCTACTAGGTATTTTCTCCGTGTGATGTTTAATAAAAGATAGGAATGTCTAATGAGCTTCGCTGACCAAGTTCTTGCCGTAAATGATGACCTCCCAATTCGTACCAATAAACCTGTTCATAGTGGAAAAGTACGCTCTGTTTATTGGTTGACTGAAGAAGACAGCCAACGATTAATCAAAGAAAAAGGATACAACGTCTCACCGGACGCTCCACTTGCGATTATGGTGATCAGTGATCGTATTTCTGCATTTGATTGCATATGGCGTGGCGAGAATGATTTGAAAGGTGTTCCAGGGAAAGGTGCCGCTTTGAACGCTATTTCTAATCACTGGTTTAAGTTATTTAAAGATCATGGCTTAGCGGATAGCCACATTTTGGATATCCCTCATCCATTTGTCTGGATTGTCCAAAAAGCGCGCCCAGTTATGATTGAAGCTATTTGTCGCCAATATATAACCGGTTCGATGTGGCGCGCCTATGCCAACGGTGAACGAGAGTTTTGCGGTATTGAAATGGCAGATGGCCTTGAAAAAGATAAAGCCCTACCAAACTTGCTTATCACGCCATCAACTAAGGGGATTCTTAAAGGCATTCCTGGTGTTCCAGAAGCTGATGATGTGAATATTACACGTAAGAACCTTGAAGATAACTTTGCCGACTTTAATTTCAGTAAGATTGAAGACATCGCTCAGTATGAAAAATTATTGAAAGAGGGCTTCGGAGTAATAAGTAACGCTTTAGCTCAAGTGGGGCAAACATTTGTCGATACCAAGTTTGAGTTTGGTTATGTGAATGATGCGCAAGGCATTGAAAAACTGATTTATATGGATGAAGTCGGTACTCCTGACTCTTCTAGAATTTGGGACAGCAACGAGTATCAACACGGAAAAATTGTTGAGAACTCTAAAGAGGGTTTCCGTCAGTTTTTACTCAATCACTTCCCAGATCCTGACATCCTTCTTAATAAAAACAGGATGCCTGAAAGAGAAGCACTTGCTCGTGATAATGCGCTTCCACTTGATGCATTAATGTCGGTATCTCGCACTTATATCGATATTGCGGAAAAAGTAACGGGGCAAAAAATAGAGTTAAGCGATAATCCGAAGCAAGAGATCATTGATATCTTAAGCAAAGAGTACAATCTTATTGATTAGTCCAATCTAAGCGATTCTGGTAAAAACAAAAAAAGAGCCATCATTTGGCTCTTTTTTAATGTTCAATTTTCACATCTCTACGTTTACCGAATAAGCACCAATGAACTTTGTTTATGTGGCATTAACTCATGTTCAGCGATTCAACTTAGTCACCAGCCACAAACTAAAGAGTGATGTAAAACTCATCTGGCGACGTGTTATTGATAACCAGTTGGCCGCGATCTTCAATATGCTTAATTTGCTCTTTCTCTAATGGGTAAGGCATTACGACTTTCAGCTCTTCAATCCCTTCAAGTTTGGCAAGTTTCGCCAAAGTGACAATATTGGACTCATCGCTTTTACGTGAGGACATGGATTTCAGTGCCATTTCCCATAAACGATCTTCTGGCTTGGTTAGCTCTTTGATGTTGTCACGCCAAACAATTCCAAATATCGGAGCAAACGAGCTCATTGCCTCTAAAAACGTCCATTTTTTACTGCACGAAGCACCAAGAAACGATGTGTAGTCAAATAGTACGCTCGCATCTTCCTGTTTATCCATAATGTCCCCCGACATAAACGCAACACGATATGTTGTGGTTAATATCAACCAATTCCCCCTATATAGCAATAGGATATAAAAGAACGGTCTTTTATACCCTCTCAACCATTCAAAAGGAAATATGAAACGCAAGCTTCTAACATAATTCACACATTAATTTCAAATATGCGCTTAATTGATTAATATTATGCAGAATAAATAAATACAAATTCGCCATATGTTTACTCCCCATATAAGTTGCATCTATTTATTACCGAACATCGACGACTCGACTCACTTTCTTATATTGAATTCGCCAACCTTTCCACGTTGGTAGCTCCCACCTTTTTGGATCGCCCTTTCTAGACCCTCGCTGATATATCACTTGTATCAACTTCTTCGAGACATAATATTCAACCGTTAACTGAAGATCAGCCAAAGCGATACTTTGAGGGTATTGGTGAGCAAAATCATCAAACTCCCAGTAAGGAATGCCTTCAAATGTAAAGTCACTGTTGTCGAAAATACATAGCTCTTCAACATCCTGAATCTCAAGTTCAGTGAGTTGGTCAATAAGCCACTGCTCAAAAGTAAGTTCATCATGGGTCGAGTGCTGTGCATCAAGTCCTAGCTCTACGTATAATTTCCATAGGTTGATCTCCATTCGCCGTTCGTCAGCGAGCCCGATGAGCCACTCATTTCGATTTACCGCATCAACAATTGGCTTTAAAAGCAGTTCTCCTTCTGGCATCACTTGCCGAGTCGTCAATAGGCGTCCTGCGTATCGCAATTCCATCTCCGTTAGAATTTGATTTTTTCCTGAGCTTTGTTCGCCACTTTTTACCACCGTTGTTTCACCCTGAACCCAATCCCCCAATTCAAGCTCAATTAACAAGCTAAGCGGAACTGGTAGCATAACGGTTGCTAAATTTAATGTTTGCTTAACGCCTCGCCCTGGAATGCTATGGGTATCCATCACAATGGCGGCCTCTGCTTTGTCAGAAAATCGACTATGCCTTCCTACCGCTACTTCCATCTCTCCATTTGCCAATGCTTGGCGACGTTTTTCTCTTCGAACGAAAACCAACTCCGGATGTAATTGAGCAATGCTAGTTAGAAATAGATGACGGTCATATCGCGAAGCAACGTCAAGCTGTGGCAATTCAAACGCCTCTCTCATTTGCTTAGACAGTCCCTTTGCCTCTTTTAGCGCTTCTTGTTCAACCTGAATCGAATCAAAGGTTCTCCCTCTGACTAGGTTAATCAATATTTCACCATCGCAATGATGAGGTTCCTGTTTCTCAATCGGTTGGTCATCATCCTGATGAGGTTTGATTTGATAAATCGCCGCAGGAACCGATAGTGCGGCTGCCAGATCAACCATCACTTCTTTTAATGCTCTTGATGGCATTCTAGTGACGAGGTCGGCATATAGAGCATCTATCGGAAGCGGTGATAAAATTGTCCCATGCGGTGTAATCTTACCTTCGGAATCGATGGCTTGCATAAGTCGCAATTTTTCCGTCGCAGAGGCCATGGATTTAGGTGGTAGATCGTCTAAGAATGACAACTGATCTAACGAATATCCACAACTCGCAGCCGTAAGCATAGGCTCAACTAACTCTTCTCGCTGTAATTCTGGTGGCGTCATACTTTCTAACGCGGCATGCTCTCCATACAATCGAATACACAGCCCATCCATTACCCGCCCGGCTCGACCTGCCCGCTGCTTAGAGCTCGCCTTTGAAATCGACTTTAAACTTAGAGTGGTGCGTCCATTTCTCTGAATAGTCCGCCGCTCAAGCCCAGAATCAATCACGGTTGAAATATTCGGGATGGTTAACGATGTTTCAGCCACGTTGGTTGCCAGCACCACTTTCTTTAGATGAACATCTGAGCTTTCAGAGTCACCACTATTTTCTGAATCATGAACCTGCAATGGTTGAGCGTTCAAGGCTAATTTACGCTCTTTATCTGAAACGGAGGCATGCAACTTCACAACAACACAGCCAGCAATACTTTGTAGCATCTGAGCACATTGTGTGATCTCTTTTCTTCCAGGTAAGAAGACCAAAATATCACCCGGACTTACTATCAGCTGTTTTTTAACTTCATCGACAATTCGATTCTCAAGCATTCTAATATCGGGAAGTTGCTGGCTCTCACTCGTACGATAGATATAGTCCACATCAAACAGGCGACCTTGGGATTGGAGCCGAGTGGCATTCACATATTCGGCCAGTCGATGCCCCTCTAATGTCGCAGAAGTGACAATAAGCCGATGACGATTCGCCTCCTTCAATAACGCCACCAGAAGATCGGTGTCCCAGCGCCGCTCATGAAATTCATCGATCATGACAATATCAAAATCCGCTAGTTTGTTTTCAGAAAACCAGCGCAGTGCGACTCCTGGGGTAACAAAAACAATGTCACTATCTTCGCTAAATTGAACGTCTAGTTTGATGGCGTAACCAATAGATTGCCCTACCCGCTCTAGCCGCTGACTGGCTGTATATTCCGCGAGTGAAGTACAGGCGATTCGACGAGGTTCAATCACTAATACTCGGCCGTGTTTCGATGCCCATATTGGAAGTTTGGTTGACTTACCCGATCCCGTTTCTGCTTCTACAACAAGATTATATTTTGCGATAGTGGCTTCAAATTCAGAAAATAGCGCGTCTATTGGAAGTGAATGCATGTTATTAGTAAATAATATGGAGATTTGCGTTATTATACTCCAAAGACATAAGCGAGTGTTTGTTTTCCCAAACCTTAGCCTATGCTATTTACAACTGAATAACTTAACCGTTATCATTTTTAAGATCCCCCAACCCCTACATAGGCACAAAATGAACAACGATAAACGCCCGCTCTATATTTCATATGCTGGTTCAGCACTTCTTAGTACGCCATTACTTAACAAAGGAAGCGCATTTTCAGCATCTGAACGTAGCTCTTTTAACCTAAATGGTTTACTTCCAGAGACGACTGAAACAATCCAAGAACAAGTTGGCCGTGCTTACCAACAATACTGTAATTTTGAAAATGATATGGATAAGCACATTTATCTGCGTAATATCCAAGATACAAACGAGACTCTATTTTATCGTTTAGTCCAAAATCACGTTTCAGAGATGATGCCAATCATTTACACGCCAACGGTTGGTGCGGCATGTGAAAATTTCTCTAACATTTATCGTCGTGGTCGTGGTCTTTTCATCTCTTATCCTAACCGCGATAAAATTGATGATTTGCTGAATAATGCGGCTAACCACAACGTAAAAATCATTGTTGTCACGGATGGGGAACGAATTCTAGGTTTGGGCGACCAAGGAATCGGGGGAATGGGAATCCCAATCGGTAAATTAGCATTATATACGGCATGTGGTGGGATAAGCCCAGCATACACACTTCCAATCGTGCTGGACGTAGGTACCAATAATCCACAACGTCTTGCAGATCCTATGTATATGGGTTGGCGTCATCCTCGTATTACTGGTGCAGATTACGATGCGTTTGTAGAAGAGTTCATTCAAGCTGTTCAACGCCGTTGGCCTGATGCGTTAATTCAATTCGAAGATTTCGCTCAGAAGAACGCAATGCCACTACTTGAGCGATACAAAGATCGCATCTGCTGTTTCAATGATGACATTCAAGGTACTGCCGCCGTCACTGTTGGCTCTTTAATCTCAGCTTGTAAAGCGGCGGGTAGTAAGCTTTCCGATCAACGTGTAACCTTCTTAGGTGCCGGTTCCGCGGGTTGTGGTATTGCTGAAGCGATCATTGCGCAGATGGTGTCTGAAGGTATTGATGATGCACAAGCACGATCTCAAGTTTACATGGTGGATCGCTGGGGCCTACTGCAAGAAGGTATGCCTAATCTGCTTGATTTCCAACAGCGCTTGGTTCAAAACAGTGCAAACACCAAAGATTGGGAAAGCGAAGGCACAGATTACTCACTTCTTGATGTGATGAAAAATGCTAAGCCAACGGTATTGATCGGCGTATCTGGTGCTCCAGGTCTGTTTAGCAAAGATGTTATCCAAGAGATGCACAAACATTGTGAGCGTCCGATTGTATTCCCTCTTTCGAATCCAACGAGCCGAGTAGAAGCAACACCGAATGATATTTTGCGTTGGACTGATGGCCAAGCTCTTGTGGCGACTGGTAGCCCATTCGATCCTGTCATGCACAACGGACAACGCTTCCCTATCGCTCAGTGCAACAACAGTTATATTTTCCCTGGCATTGGTTTAGGCGTACTTGCTGTCAACGCATCACGCGTAACAGATGCGATGTTGATGGAATCGAGCCGAGCTCTCGCGACATGTTCTCCACTTGCAATCAATGGTACTGGAGCATTGCTTCCACCACTGGAAGAGATCCACCTTGTGTCGAAGAAAATTGCTTTTGCTGTTGCTAAGAAAGCCATTGAAGAAGGCGTTGCTCTAGAAATCACCGATGAAGCGTTACAACTGGCGATTGATCAGCAGTTTTGGCAGCCGGTTTACCGTCGTTACAAGCGTACTGCATTTTAATTTTTACTGAATGACACTCTAACTTTTACTGAGTTGTATTCTAATTTAAAAAGCCCTTATGATTGTGACATAAGGGCTTTTTTTATATTATCAACATTCTCATTTTACCGATTTGGAATTATTAGTTTTAGTGAAGCCATTGTTACTTTCTTCATTACTCTTCCTTCGCCGACATCGAGCATTGATTCGATACATCTTGCTATGTATTTCTATATCGTTGATTCTTCTCGCTACTGTTGTGTTTTCTATCGACCGATGGGTCTCTTGGCAAGCTGAAGATAGAATTATTCAATCTTCAGAACAGGTCGATTACTTTGAGGTTGCTGTGGTACTCGGTACAAGTAAGTATTTAGGTCGCACTCTAAACGAGTATTACGCTCACAGAATTGAAGCCGCTATCGAGCTCTACCAAGATGATAAAGTAGACCACTTTCTTCTGAGTGGCGACAACGCACATCGCTCTTATAATGAACCTTGGACAATGAAACGAGATCTCCTCAAAGCGAACGTTTCAGAAGAGGACATTCACTTGGACTATGCAGGGTTTCGAACTTTAGACTCGATTGTCCGTGCAAAAGAAATTTTCGATACCGATGATTTTTTGATTATTACGCAAAAATTCCACTGTGAAAGAGCGCTATTCATAGCCCATTCTTATGACATCAACGCGCAGTGTCTAGCCGTTTCTGGCCCAACTCATCACTCCGGGTTCTCCATTCGTTTTCGTGAAATTTTTGCCCGAACTAAAGCTTTTTTAGATCTCTACATCATTAATACGCAGCCTAAATTCCTTGGTCCAAAAGAGCCAATCTTACCTAATCCAGCCTCTTCCGCTTCAAGAACCATATCAAATGGGTAATTTCTTACCCATTTTTAATTTTCTTCGTCACATTTTCATCTAGCACGTTCAAAACTCCTCAGCAGCTTTCTATTCAGTTAAGTAACATCAAGACAACAAAAGAGTACAAATTAAAACAATTAACTCAAGTCAGATACTTTACTAAGCAGAACTTAGCTTCAAATAACAATAATTACCTGAAGTTAAGTAAAAGGAGCACTTATGACAGCACTCGCAGTAACTTTACGGAACTGGTTTTTTACTCGAAACAGCATGATTCTTGTCGGAAACACTCTACTATTTTTTACTTTACTGAATGTTTTACCTTTTGATGAGAACGTTGTGACTGGCTTAAGTATCCTTACTTTTGTTGCAGTGCTTTGGTTAACGGAAGCGGTGCATGTCAGTATCACTGCCCTACTAGTTCCAATGTTGGCAGTTTTACTAGGGGTGTTTAATACCCAAACCGCGCTCAATAATTTCTCTAACTCTATCATCTTCCTTTTTCTTGGTGGGTTCGCTCTTGCTGCTGCACTACACAAGCAGGAACTCGATAAAGCTATTGCTGACAAAGTCCTCATTATCGCCAAAGGTAAAATGTCTGTCGCGGTCTTTATGCTATTTGGTGTGAGTGCTGGTTTATCAATGTGGATCTCTAACACCGCAACGGCTGCAATGATGCTGCCTTTAGTTCTTGGGGTTATGAGCAAACTGGATAAAAACAAAAACCACAACACTTATGTATTCGTACTACTTGGGGTGGCCTATTGCGCTTCAATTGGTGGTATTGCCACACTGGTCGGTAGCCCACCCAATGCTATCGCAGCCGCAGAAGTTGGCCTTAACTTTACGGAGTGGATGGCACTAGGGTTACCTATTTCCCTAATTCTTCTTCCAATCACTATGTTTGTTCTGTACATCATGATCAAACCCGATCTTAACCATAAGTTCGAATTAGATCATAAACCTGTGGAGTGGACAAACGGCAAAAAAATCACATTAGCGATTTTCCTTTTAACCGTTAGCATGTGGATATTCAGCAAGCCGATTAATGCCATGCTAGGTGGCTTCTCTAAATTCGATACGCTTGTTGCGATTGGCGCTATTGTTCTTCTTGGCGCATCAAAAGCAGTTGAATGGAAAGATGTCGAGAAGACCACGGATTGGGGTGTTCTTATCCTATTCGGTGGTGGTATTTGCTTAAGTAATATCCTTAAAGCAACAGGCACCAGTGTCTTCCTTGCGCACTCTCTAAGCGGCTTCCTTGAGCAAGCAGGAATGCTATTAACTATTTTGACTGTGGTTGGCTTTGTTGTCTTTCTCACTGAATTTGCCAGCAACACGGCAAGCGCAGCACTACTCGTTCCAGTATTTGCAACCATTGCTGAAGCTTTAGGTATTTCACCTGTGATCTTATCTGCTCTTATCGCTGTTGCGGCTTCTTGTGCCTTTATGTTGCCAGTCGCAACGCCACCGAATGCGATCGTTTTTGCCTCTGGTCATATAAAACAGCGTGAAATGATGCGAGTGGGTATGGTGCTAAATATCGTCTGTATTTTTGTACTTACTATCTTTGCGTGGATTTTCTGGTAAGCCGCTGCTTTTCAGAATGCGATTTCCCTGAGCACTACTCTGCAAGCTCCTATTGAGTTTGCAGGTTTCCCTTTTGGTGGCGTTCGCGTCACCTTTTTTCCATTTCCAGCACTTCCACTGTTTAACCTCGATCTTTTTCACTCTCTTTTTTGCTACACTACTCGTCTAAAATAAGAATAATCTTAAGAGTAATGTCATGTCTTTATTAGCTAAAGGTACGCTGAGTAAAATGCGTGCATCATTGGATGGAACAGTTCAATACCGCCTGCCTGTTGGTGAGGAGTTAGTTGACCTAAATCCATTCATCGGTAAGTCTCTAACCTTGGTCCATACTGGGAATATTTTCTGTAGTGCCTGTGGGAAGAAGACGAAAAAAAGCTACTCGCAAGGCCACTGTTTCGTCTGCATGAGAAAACTTGCCAGCTGCGATATGTGCATAATGAAACCTGAAACTTGTCACTATGAAGCCGGTACTTGTCGTGAACCGCAGTGGGGCGAAGAAAACTGCATGGTAGACCATTATGTTTACCTTTCTAATACTTCTAGCTTAAAGGTCGGGATCACTCGACACACGCAAATACCTACCCGTTGGATTGATCAAGGTGCGACTCAAGGCTTGCCGATCTTTAAGGTGAAAACTCGCCATATTTCAGGGCTGATCGAAATTGAATTAGCAAAACATATTTCGGATAAAACGAATTGGCGGACGCTTCTTAAGGGTGATGGCGAACCTATGCCACTGGAAGAAAAGTTCGCTCATTTATTACCGTTAGTTGAGCCAACCATTGCTGAGATTAAACAGAAATACGGGGATGATGCCGTACAACTTCTCAATGAAACGACCACTGCCATTGATTACCCTGTTGAAGAGCACCCCGTCAAAATAACATCTCACAATTTTGATAAAAACCCAGAGGTCACTGGTGTTTTGAAAGGCATCAAAGGCCAATATTTAATTTTTGATACTGGCGTGATTAATGTTCGAAAATTCTCATCGTATGAAGTCGAAGTAAACGACCCGCAATAGTGCATCTTCTTCATTAACGCTTCTCATTCATAATAAAAATGCCAGACAGATTTCACTCTGACTGGCATTTTCATTTAGCTATAGTTATCAACTATGTTTCTAATTGCTCTAACCCACCACTGCTAAGCAACACTATTCAGTTTTGGCTTAGAGGTGTTATTGGTTAGCGTTTCGCTGAAATCATGGCTAAAGTGGTCAACTTGAATCGCCTTGTATCTCAGTTTATCAGCCGCAATAATTTGCTCAACTTCCTCTTGGGTTAATACATTCGCTTGAAGGGCTTGTTCCAGCCTATCATTCAATAGACCTTTCCTCGCAATTTTACCCTCTTTCGCTGCGCGGTATAATTTACGCTCTAATCCTTTGATGTCGTACATTGCGATGAAGGCTTCTTCCATCAGACCTACGCTATCATTCTCATCGTCACCGATATAACACAGGTGAGTTAAGCGATCACGATGCGCTCCAGGTGTCATCACACTTTCCGCTAATCTTACCGTAAGCGTGTCGCTTGGTTTTTCAAAATGGTTACCTACTGGGAAAATCAGTGTTTTCAAAATTCGACCAACCGCTTTACTTGGGAAGTTGGTATAAGCTTCTTGCAATGATTTAGCAGCATTATGTAAACAGTGCTGAATGCCATAATGAACATAATCCAGATCCGCTTGTTGGCGTCCTTCATCTTCATATTTCTTAAGCACAGCAGATGCCATATATAGGTAGCTAAGACCATCACCTAAACGCGCTGAGATCATCTCTTTACGTTTTAGATCACCACCTAATGTCAGCATTGCAAAGTCAGCACTTACTGCTAATGCTCGGCTCATACGAGTCATATCTTGGTAGTACACCTTGGTAGGCCCGCTCATGTCAGCTTTAATGAAACGTGAACCTGTTAGGGCTGCACCAAATGCACCCAATGTGTTCTTCGTTGCATGGCCAATATGTTTGAATAGCAATGAATCAAACTGTTTTGCACCTTCTTTCTCATCTGGATTCGCAGCCGCTTCCATCTCTTTCAGTACATATGGGTGGCAGCGAGTGGCACCTTGACCGAATATCATCAAGTTACGAGTAAGAATATTCGCGCCTTCAACAGTGATTGCCACTGGAATGCCAAGATATGGCGCAACCAAGTAGTTCATAGGGCCATCTTGAATCGCACGTCCCGAGTGAATGTCCATCGAGTCATTTAGGATAGTACGCGCAATTTCTGTCATGTGATATTTAGCGATTGCAGTCACAATTCCCGGCTTCTCTTTTAGATCTAGAGATGTGGTTGTTAACGTACGACTTGCTTCGAGTAGGTATGTAAGCCCACCAATTCGGCCGAGGCTTTCCGCTACGCCTTCAAATTTACCAATAGACATACCAAACTGCTTACGAACATAAGCATACGCCCCGGTTGTTCGAGCCGTTAGATGCCCCATAGCAGAACCTAGCGCAGGAAGTGAAATACCACGACCAGCAGATAGGCATTCCACTAACATTCTCCAACCTTTACCCGCATAATCAGATCCACCAATTAGCCAGTCCATTGGAATGAAGACATCTTCTCCACGAGTTGGCCCATTCATGAATGCGAGCCCAAGTGGATCATGACGTTCACCAACCACGACACCTTCGTGATCGGCTGGAATAAGCGCACAAGTAATGCCTAGTTCATCTTTATCACCCAATAGGTGTTCTGGATCGTTCAGTTTAAAGGCTAAACCAACAACGGTTGCGACAGGTGCAAGGGTGATATATCTCTTGTTCCAACTTAATTTAATACCCAGTACTTCTTTGCCTTCATGGGTGCCGTAACACACTGTACCCTGATCTGGGATCCCACCGGCATCCGAGCCGGCTTCAGGACCAGTCAATGCAAAACAAGGGATTTCCGTGCCATCCGCTAGACGAGGTAGCCAGTAATCTTTCTGCTCTTGAGTCCCGTAATGTGATAATAGTTCGCCTGGTCCCAAGGAGTTTGGCACCATAACGGTAACCGCTGTACTGATACTGCGGGTCGCAATCTTGGTTACAATCGTAGAGTTAGCCAGTGAAGAGAAGTTTCTACCGCCGTACTCTTTCGCAATAATCAGCGAAAAGAAACGTTCTTTACGTAAGAATTCCCAGACTTCTGCTGGCAAATCACGATCTTCTTTCACTATCTTTTGATCGTCTAACATGGCGAGTAATGTTTCTAGCTCGTTATCAATAAATGACTGCTCTTCAGATGATAGTGTTGGTTTTGGATAATGGTGCAGCTTTTTGAAATCCGGTTTACCTGAAAACAATTCTCCATCCCACCAAACACTTCCTGCTTCCATCGCCTCTTTCTCTGTATTAGAAAGGGGTGGCAATACTTTTTTAAAAAATTTAAAAGCAGGGTCACTAACCCATTTTTGTCTTAGAGAGCTCATAGTTCAGATCCTTTTGTTCCATATATTGGTGGGTATTTTTATTAGTATCTTTGTTAGATATAGCTTTGTTATATCTATAGCTTTGTTATGCACAAGGCTTTGGTATTGCAATCAGTCGGCAGCAACGCCTGCTGATAAGTAGGGTATTATCTGGTCAATAACCGCAGTGGCATCAACCGCTTGTCCAAAATCGTTATAGGCAATTTCTGATAGTGCTTTACTCGACGCCATGGTGAACACGCAAGTTCCTAGTGTAAAATGCAAGCGCCAAAATAAGGTCGCAGGTGTTAAGCTAGGATTAGCAGTCATCACAGAGCGTGTAAAAAGTGAAAGCACTTCACTATAGCGAGTGGTAATAAACCATCTTAAATGCCCTTGGACATCGGTGTAACCACGTCCAATTAATGACATAAATAGGCTCGTCCCGTTAGGTCTAACACCATCTAAAGCCAACAATGGGGCCCGTAATGACTCGAACACCTCTTCCATGCTATATGAATCTTTATCGTTCAAATCGTTAGCATTCAACTCGATCAGCGCCTTCTCTACAGATGGCATGAATGCTTCTAAATATCGGTTCAGTACCGCTCTTACTAAGGTTTTCTTATCCCCAAAGTGATAATTGACTGATGCTAGATTCACGTTTGCTTTGCTCGTGATGCTTCTAAGAGATGTGTCGTTAAAACCATGCTCAGCAAATAGCCCTTCTGCGACATCTAAAATTTTATCTTTAGTACTACTTTTCGAGGCCATTTTAATCACTCGTATTAAACAACTGTTTGAAATATACTCTTAGCACATTTATTTAACAAGCAATTAACATCACACTTTTTACTATTGGTCGGACCAGAGGAAGATAACGCCTTGAATAGATAAGAAATAAAAAGATTCAAAATAATGACAAATAAATTGAACTGATGGGTAAGTTGGCAGTCTGATTAATTGTAACCAAGAGATGCATTGAGAAGTTAAACAGGCCGTCTAACTACTTCTATCTTGTTGGCTACGAAACCACTGCTTTTTCTAAATAACTCCTATATTTGTATCCGCCCAACCCATCTTGGTTTGGGCTTTTTTTTACCTTGCGTTTGAGAGGTAAACCTAATGGCCTAATAGCCAAATGAATAGTTAGCAAAGCTCAAAAGCCTCTTACCTTTCATGATAAGAGGCTTTTGTTCAGGCAATTAACTATGCCGCATCGTTTTTGATTATCTGGCTTAAAATATCTAGGCTCTCTAAGCTTGCTAAATCAGTCGTAATGTTTTCGATAACAATGCTTTGTTCAAACCCTCCTCCCTCTGATGGTACGCTAAGCGTAACATCATCACTTCCAACGGTGACATCAATACTATTGAGTAACGTCATCACATCATCCGAGTCATTTGGGTCATCAAGCAAGTCGTTTAAGTCGATCAAATCTTGTCCAACGGTAAAGTCTTTGACGACATCAGTACCGCTATCTAAGGTGCTATCCAACCAAGTAAAGATATTTTCACCATCATCACCGATTAATAGATCATTACCCAACTCGGCATTTAGAGGCTCGTTATCTGCCGCTGTTACAACGTTATAACCATCGGTTTCCAAAACATTGATCGTCACCGTTTCTTGGGTACTTTTATCCCCATTTGAGTCTATAGCTTGGTAATCGAATGTCACATTCTCTGTTATCTCTTGCGCACCTTCTAAGTATCGTAACTCCCAGCTCCCACCCGTTGAACTTAATGAAATGTCCACAATCGGGTTATCTGGTGATGAATAACTAAATTCATATAGGATCTGGCTATTCCCCGTATCACCTACCTCTTTTTGGTACTCTTCAGTATGAATGTCACCATTTTCAAGCGTGTAAGTAGCCACAATTTTCACACTGCTATTAGAATTAAACTCTCCTCCCATTCCATCGAGCCCGAGAGTAACAACATCGAGTGGGTTATCACTTAAATCAATATGCAGAGCCTCCTGCATATTCATACCGCTACCTTCATTATCCCCAATACCATACCCAACATGAGGTTTGTCACCTGTATATTGTTTCAATGGCTTATCGTTGTTATCAGTGATGGAAATTCGAACTTCTTTACCATTGTCGAGAGTGACAAGTCGCTCTGTATCGCTAACTTTTTCGCCCCAATTGTAGAATCCATCGTCAGACATTGGGGTATCTTCGGTTGGATCTTCTCGAATACCTATGGTAAACAGCTCGCCCTCTCCTGGAACATAACTGATGCTATCCTGTTCGAATTGAGTTTCGCTTGAAACATCCGCAGAGGTTATTTCACGTGTTACGCCATTTGGATCGGTATAGAGCAAAGTGCCAGCTTCAGGAAGTGAGTTAACTAAGATATGCAGTGGCACGGAGTTGTAATCGTCCTCAACATCAGAAATGAAATCATATGCCGCGTTATCTGAATTGAACACTATCGGAGTAACCACGACATCTCCAAGATCGATTTCAAAACTATCGGCTTGAGGGTTATCCGGATCACCATGAATAACAACGCTGATTTGATGGGTAACGCCATCAGTCGAACTCACGGTGTAGATTTCGGTGACGCTTTCACCTTCATCCAGATATTGCACCGCGTTGTTGTCGACGGTGTAGGTCCAGTCGCCATCGGCGTCAATCACTAAACTGCCGAGCGCCGCGGCATTGGTGGAGCCTGTCGGTGTGAACACCCCGTTCGGGTTGAACTCCGGATTGTCATTGGCGTCCACATCGCTGATGGTCAAGCTGCCTTCGCTGACCAAAGTCTCCGCCAGTGTCACGTCCACGTCTTCGGTGACGCTGCCTTCATCGCTGTCGCCTTCACCCACGGTGATGTCGGACGGATCTTCCGCGCCGTTAATGGTGATGGTGACCACATGCTCGGTCCCATCGGTGGCACTGACGGTGTAGATCTCGGTGACGCTTTCACCTTCGTCCAGATATTGCACCGCGTTGTTGTCGACGGTGTAGGTCCAGTCGCCATCGGTGTCAATGACTAAGCTGCCGAGCGCCACCGCGTTAGTGGAGCCCGCCGGCGTGAACACCCCGTTCGGGTTGAACTCAGGGTTGTCATTGGCGTCCACATCGCTGATGGTCAAACTGCCTTCGCTGACCAAGGTCTCCGCCAGCGTGACGTTCACGTCTTCAGTGACGCTGCCTTCATCGCTGTCGCCTTCGCCCACAGTGATATCGGACGGATCTTCCGCGCCGTTAATGGTGATGGTGACCACGTGATCGGTCCCATCGGTGGCACTCACGGTGTAAATTTCGGTGACGGTTTCGCCCTCGTCCAGATATTGCACCGCGTTGTTGTCGACCGTGTAGGTCCAGTCGCCATCGGCGTCAATGACTAAGCTGCCGAGCGCCGCCGCATTGGTCGAGCCTGTCGGCGTGAACACCCCGTTCGGGTTGAACTCAGGGTTGTCATTGGCGTCCACATCGCTGATGGTCAAACTGCCTTCGCTGACCAAGGTCTCCGCCAGCGTGACGTTCACGTCTTCAGTGACGCTGCCTTCATCGCTGTCGCCTTCGCCCACAGTGATATCGGACGGATCTTCCGCGCCGTTAATGGTGATGGTGACCACGTGATCGGTCCCATCGGTGGCACTCACGGTGTAAATTTCGGTGACGGTTTCGCCCTCGTCCAGATATTGTACCGCGTTGTTGTCGACCGTGTAGGTCCAGTCGCCATCGGCGTCAATCACTAAGCTGCCGAGCGCCGCCGCATTGGTCGAGCCTGTCGGTGTGAACACCCCGTTCGGGTTGAACTCAGGGTTATCATTGGCGTCCACGTCGCTGATGGTCAAGCTGCCTTCGCTGACCAAGGTGTCGGCCAGTGTCACGTCCACGTCTTCGGTGACGCTGCCTTCATCGCTGTCGCCTTCGCCCACGGTGATGTCGGACGGATCTTCCGCGCCGTTAATGGTGATGGTGACCACATGCTCGGTCCCATCGGTGGCACTGACGGTGTAAATTTCGGTAACGGTTTCGCCCTCATCCAGATACTGCACCGCGTTGTTGTCGACCGTGTACGTCCAGTCGCCATCGGCGTCAATCACTAAGCTGCCGAGTGCCGCCGCATTGGTCGAGCCTGTCGGTGTAAAGACCCCATTCGGGTTGAACTCCGGATTGTCATTGGCGTCCACATCGCTGATGGTCAAACTGCCTTCGCTGACCAAGGTGTCGGCCAACGTGACGTCCACGTCTTCGGTCACGCTGCCTTCATCGCTGTCGCCTTCACCCACAGTGATGTCGGACGGATCTTCTGCGCCGTTAATGGTGATGGTGACCACATGCTCGGTCCCATCGGTGGCACTGACGGTGTAGATCTCGGTGACACTTTCGCCTTCGTCCAGATACTGCACCGCGTTGTTGTCGACCGTGTAGGTCCAGTCGCCATCGGCGTCAATCACTAAACTGCCGAGCGCCGCCGCATTGGTCGAGCCTGTCGGTGTGAACACCCCGTTCGGGTTGAACTCCGGATTGTCATTGGCGTCCACATCGCTGATGGTCAAGCTGCCTTCGCTGACCAAGGTGTCGGCCAGCGTCACGTCCACGTCTTCAGTGACGCTGCCTTCATCGCTGTCCCCTTCACCCACGGTGATGTCGGACGGATCTTCTGCGCCATTAATGGTGATGGTGACCACGTGCTCGGTCCCATCGGTGGCACTGACGGTGTAGATTTCGGTGACGGTTTCGCCCTCGTCCAGATATTGCACTGCGTTGTTGTCGACCGTGTACGTCCAGTCACCATCGGCGTCAATGACTAAGCTGCCAAGCGCCGCCGCATTGGTCGAGCCTATCGGTGTGAACACCCCGTTCGGGTTGAACTCAGGGTTATCATTGGCGTCCACGTCAGTGATGGTCAAGCTGCCTTCGCTGACCAAGGTGTCGGCCAGCGTGACGTCCACGTCTTCGGTGACGCTGCCTTCATCGCTGTCGCCTTCGCCCACGGTGATGTCGGACGGATCTTCCGCGCCGTTAATGGTGATGGTGACCACATGCTCGGTCCCATCGGTGGCACTGACGGTGTAAATTTCGGTGACACTTTCGCCCTCATCCAGATACTGCACCGCGTTGTTGTTCACGGTGTAGGTCCAGTCGCCATCGGCGTCAATGACTAAGCTGCCGAGCGCCGCCGCATTGGTGGAGCCTGTCGGTGTGAACACCCCATTCGGGTTGAATTCAGGGTTATCATTGGCGTCCACGTCAGTGATGGTCAAGCTGCCTTCGCTGACCAAGGTGTCGGCCAGCGTGACGTCCACGTCTTCGGTGACGCTGCCTTCATCGCTGTCGCCTTCGCCCACAGTGATGTCGGACGGATCTTCCGCGCCGTTAATGGTGATGGTGACCACATGCTCGGTCCCATCGGTGGCACTGACGGTGTAAATTTCGGTGACACTTTCGCCCTCATCCAGATACTGCACCGCGTTGTTGTTCACGGTGTAGGTCCAGTCGCCATCGGCGTCAATGACTAAGCTGCCGAGCGCCGCCGCATTGGTGGAGCCTGTCGGTGTGAACACCCCATTCGGGTTGAATTCAGGGTTGTCATTGGCGTCCACATCGCTGATGGTCAAGCTGCCTTCGCTGACTAAGGTGTCGGCCAGCGTGACGTCCACATCTTCGGTGACGCTGCCTTCATCGCTGTCGCCTTCGCCCACGGTGATCTCAGACGGGTCTTCCGCGCCATTAATAGTGATGGTGACCACATGCTCGGTCCCATCGGTGGCACTGACGGTGTAAATTTCGGTGACGCTTTCACCTTCGTCTAAATACTGCACCGCGTTGTTGTCGACGGTGTAGGTCCAGTCGCCATCGGCGTCAATCACTAAACTGCCGAGCGCCGCCGCATTGGTGGAGCCTGTCGGTGTGAACACCCCGTTCGGGTTGAACTCCGGATTGTCATTGGCGTCCACATCGCTGATGGTCAAACTGCCTTCGCTGACCAAGGTCTCCGCCAGCGTGACGTTCACGTCTTCGGTGACGCTGCCTTCATCGCTGTCGCCTTCGCCCACGGTGATGTCGGACGGATCTTCCGCGCCGTTAATGGTGATGGTGACCACATGCTCGGTCCCATCGGTGGCACTGACGGTGTAAATTTCGGTGACACTTTCACCTTCGTCTAAATATTGCACCGCGTTGTTGTCGACCGTGTAGGTCCAGTCGCCATCAGCGTCAATCACTAAGCTGCCGAGCGCGGCGGCATTGGTGGAGCCCGCTGGCGTGAACACCCCGTTCGGGTTGAACTCCGGATTGTCATTGGCGTCCACATCGCTGATGGTCAAGCTGCCTTCACTGACCAAAGTCTCCGCCAGTGTGACGTCCACGTCTTCGGTCACGCTGCCTTCATCGCTGTCCCCTTCACCCACGGTGATATCGGACGGATCTTCTGCGCCATTAATGGTGATGGTGACCACGTGCTCAGTCCCATCGGTGGCACTGACGGTGTAGATTTCGGTGACGGTTTCGCCCTCGTCCAGATATTGCACTGCGTTGTTGTCGACCGTGTAGGTCCAGTCACCATCGGCGTCAATCACTAAGCTGCCAAGCGCCGCCGCATTGGTCGAGCCTATCGGTGTGAACACCCCGTTCGGGTTGAACTCCGGATTGTCATTGGCGTCCACATCAGTGATGGTCAAACTGCCTTCACTGACTAAGGTGTCGGCCAGCGTCACGTCCACGTCTTCGGTGACGCTACCTTCATCGCTGTCCCCTTCGCCCACAGTGATGTCAGACGGATCTTCCGCGCCATTAATGGTGATGGTGACCACATGCTCGGTCCCATCGGTGGCACTGACGGTGTAGATCTCGGTGACACTTTCGCCCTCGTCCAGATACTGCACTGCGTTGTTGTCGACCGTGTAGGTCCAGTCGCCATCGGCGTCAATCACTAAGCTGCCGAGCGCCGCCGCATTGGTCGAGCCTGTTGGTGTGAACACCCCGTTCGGGTTGAACTCAGGGTTATCATTGCCGTCCACATCGCTGATGGTCAAGCTGCCTTCGCTGACCAAAGCCTCCGCCAGTGTCACGTCCACGTCTTCGGTGACGCTGCCTTCATCGCTGTCGCCTTCACCCACAGTAATGTCAGACGGATCTTCCGCGCCGTTAATGGTGATGGTGACCACATGCTCGGTTCCATCGGTGGCACTGACGGTGTAAATTTCGGTGACGCTTTCACCTTCGTCTAAATATTGCACCGCGTTGTTGTCGACCGTGTAGGTCCAATCCCCATCGGCATCAATGACTAAGCTGCCGAGCGCCGCCGCATTGGTCGAGCCCGCCGGTGTGAACACCCCGTTCGGGTTGAACTCCGGATTGTCATTGGCGTCCACATCGGTGATGGTTAAGCTGCCTTCGCTGACCAAGGTCTCCGCCAGTGTCACGTCCACATCTTCGGTCACGCTGCCTTCATCGCTGTCGCCTTCACCCACAGTGATGTCAGACGGATCTTCTGCGCCGTTAATGGTGATGGTGACGGTTGTTTCCGTTACTCCATCAGCATTTAGTACAGTAAAGACATCATCTATTGATTCGCCCTGATCTAACTCTTGAATCGCAACCTGGCTATTATTGGCGAAATACTCCCAGTTACCATCTTCATCAACAGAAAGACTGCCGTAGAGACCAACAATATCAGCAGCAACAAACTTATCTTCCCCGCCGTCTCCACCAGTCCCAGGTTCCAAAATACCACTCGCTGACAAGTTACCCTCGACAACATCTACATCTTCAGTGACGCTGCCTGTATCTGCGACCAACTCTGGTACATCATCAGTACCATTGATTGTGACGGTAATCGTGGTCTCAGTGTCATCTGTCGTTGAGACGGTAATGGTATCAACGTAACTATCACCAACATTAAGTTCATCGAACGCTTCATTAGCAACAAATGTCCAATTCCCCTCTTCATCAATAGAAAATAAACCATAGTTATTATCACCTGGCTGATTTTCTATTGGTAAAAATGAAACTTCCTCAATATCTACATCCACAGCTCCCCCGGTCTCTATTGGGGCATCCGTTTCATCGACTTCAACATTTTCATCGCCTGAAATTATCGCAAATGCTTCAACCAGAAGTTCACCTAAAGCTAAGCTTTGTAATTCAGTTAAGCCTTGAGCCTCAAGACCAGACGTTTCAAAATTAGTGAACGCAAGGGTCTCAGCACCTGTTCGTTCTATATCGCCAGAACCAGTCGGACTTGACCCTATTTCGCCACCAGCCGCTGTCGCGAAATCTTCATTCTGAGTGGGGTCTTCTCCCTGTTCAATTTGAGCTAAAACTTGTGCTATTTCATCATCAATATTGATATTCTGAGGCAGCGCATTGTCTCCAATCAGCTGAGCTTCAATATTGACATCGTCAGGTTCTCCATTATCAATTGAAACAACTAGCTCGCCGGGTAGTGGTTTTTCTCCAGGTTCTAATTGCTTCAACTGACCTAGCCCATCTAATACAATCAGACCACTTGCCGCTGCTATATAATTAAGAGTCGTGGATTTCATGAGTTGATCCCTTCCGTCACTAAGAGTGTGCTCAAATATGTCTTATATCTGAATAAACATCGCACCTTTTGCATCTTATAAAACTAGTCGCCACACTAGTAACATTCAACTCAATAACAACCCTTAAAACCCATCAAACTCCAAGATGTCAATTTATAAGGGAATTTAATTTTAAAAAATTTGATAAATTTCTCGTTTTTCTCACTCTATAAACTAAGCTTGCTGATAATAAAGTCGCATTTTGATACTAGAGCGATCACACACTTTAGGTTGATCGACTGCATTTTTAGCGAGAAAAGAAAGAGGAGAATGACCTTGAAATGGACCAATCTCAATCTAATTAGTTGCTTGATTGTGTCGAGTTTTACCGCAAATAGCCAAACATTAGAGCAGGCAGTTGCGTATACTCTTGCAACCAATCCACAAATAAAAAGTGTGTTTAACGAATACATCAGTCTACGTAAAGACAACGATGCAACAAAAGGAGACTATAGGCCGAGTATCGATCTAGATGCTGGTATTGGCTATGAAAGGATTAACCCCGCTCAACAGAATGATCCAACCACCGATCTAACACGTAAAGAAGCGACGATTTCGCTTACACAACTTATTTGGGATGGTTCAGCTACGCTAAACAACATTGATCGAACCGCTGCCGATGCTGAATCGGTACGATTACAGCTATTAGCGGACGCTGAAAATAAAGCACTCAATGTTACCCAAATATATTTAGATGCGGTGAAAGCGAGTGAAGTTCTCGCTCTTTCTGAAAGTAACCTCGCGACTCACAAAGAGATCTATAAAGATATTAAACGCCGTGCAGAATCAGGATTAGGATCGACAGCAGACCTGTCTCAGGTTGAAGCTCGAATAGCCAAGGCTCACGGAAACTTACTTGCTGCGCAGAACAACTTAATCGATACCCATACCCAATTTAAACGAGAAGTGGGCCAAGCACCTTTAGGACTTATCTATCCTAGAGCTGATATTTCCAAACTCCCTCTTGCTTTAACTGAAGCCATCGATTTTGCTTTCGAAAAACACCCTGTCATTAAAGTCGCTAATGCTGATATCGATTCTGCTCGCTTCCAATATGAGCAATCGAAAGGCAATAATTACCCTACTCTTTCTTTTGAAGCTTCGCAGACATGGCGTGATGATGCTGGCGGTGATGAAGGTCGAAGTGACGAAACTCTAGCGATGCTTAGGCTCCGATATAATCTCTACAACGGAGGATCAGACAGCGACCGTAGTGAATCTGCCGCATACCAATTGAACAAAGCAAAAGATCTACGAGATACAGCATTCCGACAAGTAGAAGAAGGGCTTCGTCTATCTTGGAGTGCGCTTGATTTGACCTTGCAACAGAAAAACTTTTTAGCGGATCATGTAGATTCAGCCTCTCAGACCGTGATTGCTTACGAAAAACAGTATCGGATAGGTCAACGAACATTGCTTGATCTCCTCAATACTGAAAATGAACTATTTGAAGCGAGAAAAGATTACCTCGATGCGCACTATTCCGAGCAATATGCAAAGTATAGAGTGATGAATGCCACTGGGAGCCTACTGGATGCTTTACTGGTAGATATACCTGAAGAGTGGACGAAAGAGATGGAGTACTAACTATGAAATTTATCCTTGTAGTCCCTAGCTTAGTTCTGTCCATTTCAACCATGGTTTGGGCTGAGCAAGACTACCCCTACATAGATACACCAACAGCCGTTCAAGTTTCAGATTTACAAGATGACGACCGAGATGGTGTCGTGAACGCTCGTGATATTTGCCCTGGAACGCCAAGAGAATCACAAGTCGATAATGATGGCTGTGGAGAACTCATGCGCTCAGAGGAGGTAAGGCAACTCAAGATTCTCTTTGCTCATAACTCTTTTGAGATAAACCCAATTTTTTCAGAACAAATCCGTACGATGGCGGAGTTTTTAAAAACCTATAAAACGGCGTCAATTGAGATCCAAGGTTACGCCAGTAAAATCGGGTCACCAGAATACAACCTCGAACTTTCAAAGAAGCGAGCGAACAATGTTCAAAAACGGCTTATCTCCTATGGCATAACTAGAGACCGCGCTCGTATCGTTGGGTATGGTGAGTCCAAACTAGAGAGTCAAGGTGATGATCCAACATCCCATGCAATCAACCGAAAAGTTACTGCGACCGTTGTTGGCCTTAAAGAAGCGGTGATTGAAGAGTGGACGATTTTCACCACCATCAAGAAGTAACATTTTTCTGGACTCATAAATACAACAAAGCCCTCTACATTTAGAGGGCTTGTTTTTTGTCTAGGTTTTTGTCTAGAAGAGCACAACCATTATGCTTTCTTAGGCAATGATAGGCTTAATAGTGCGTAACCCAACACAGCCGCAGTTGTAGATCCCATTAAAATGCCCAACCTTGCGTAAGTATCAAAATCAGCACTCACCGAACCAAATGCAAGTGATGAGATGAATATAGACATGGTAAAACCGATACCACATAGCACTGATACTGCAAATATATGGACAAAGTTAATGCCTTCAGGCAACTTCGCTACGCCAGCTTTTACCGCAATCCAGCTGAAAGTAAAGATACCCAAAGGTTTGCCAACTAACAGCCCCAACGCAATACCTAGTGGCAGCATCGATGTCAGACCGTCCATTGAAACACCTTCCAATGAGATACCTGCGTTAGCAAATGCGAACAGAGGAAGAATTGCAAACGCGACATATGGGTGAAGTGCATGCTCAAGGTGTTTGAGTGGAGATCGCTCACCTTCATTGCCTTTCAGTGGAATAGCAAAACCTAGAACCACACCTGCAAGCGTCGCATGAACACCCGATTTGAGTACACTCACCCATAAAATAAAGCCAACAACCAAATAGATACTTATCTTAGTCACATGTTTGGCATTAAGCATAAAGAGCACACCAGTCATCGCAAAACCAATCGTTAATGCAATCGTTGACAGGTCACCGCTATAGAAAAGCGCAATGATCACAACAACACCAAGGTCATCGATAATAGCAAGGGCGAGTAGGAAAACTTTCAAACTAACAGGAACACGCTTTCCTAGCAGAGCCATGATACCTAGCGCGAATGCAATATCAGTCGCGGCCGGAATTGCCCAACCTTGCATTGCTTGTGGATCACCAGAGTTAAACAGTACATAGATCAGTGCAGGTGCCAACATACCGCCCACAGCCGCAATTGCTGGGAATATTGCCGTCTCTTTTGACTTCAGTGCACCTTCAAGTAATTCACGCTTAACTTCAAGACCAATCAAAAAGAAGAAAATCGCCATTAGACCATCATTGATCCAATGCGAAATAGACATGCCGAACACGTAGGTATGAAGAAACTCTTGATAAACACCATTAAACGACGTGTTTGCAATCGTCATTGCAATCGCAGCAGCAATGACTAATAAAATTCCACCAGCTGACTCCATTTTGAAGAAGTCGCGAATGACATCACTCATGATATCGTCCTTATATTTATTATGTTAATAATCTGATAACAAAGAATAGATCTGAGTTTATAGATCACCGACAGTTTGGAATAATCGATTGTTTAGATGTTTAACTTCGGAATTTCCGATGTTTAATAAACAATACAGCGTATATTCCTTAAAGTTACATTTTTATTCATAAGTGGGAGTATAGATTAGAAATGCAACTGAGTGCACCCGATTAATATTTTATCAATCAGAAAGATACGAAAAGTGAAGGATGCGGATAATCATGAAAACACAGGCAGCCCATTCATAATAGGCCGACTGACTCATGAGAGTAGAAAAATAAGATAGAAAAACCACCCTTACCCCTAAAATACAACATACGTGGGCAAGATCTGACGTAATGAGATAAAACGACGAAGGCTCAGATCATGTAAACAATAATTTCATCAGCGCATTTTGTTCATACGATCTTATTCAGTGAATGCTCGTCACTAGTATCCCGTCAATTGCATGAAGCCTTTTGCCTCATGGGAACCAGAAGCGGACACTGGGCCTTCCCAATATGGAATGACAAAAGGCAGCCACATATCCCTACGAACCACTTTGGTCATCAATTTAATATTGCTTTCAGGCACCTCTATCGACCACTGTAATGGCAACCTGCGTCCATTCGGCAAAGTGCTGGTATTTAATGGCGTGATCGATATATCTGAATCAGACAAACTTATTACTTTCCCCGATCTATCCGCCAAAGTGCCATACGTATAAGGTAATTGTTGATCATATCGAGATTGAGTCACGCTTAATGTCCGACCATCATCAAGGTCAAACACAAACCAATCCCAACCTCTTCTTCCTTCAGCAAGTAAAGCGCTCCCCCACTCTTTATTCAGCCAAGCTTTGCCTTTAACTGCGAACGCTGGTTGCCCCTCTAAACGAAGTTGTCCTTGAACACTCAAAAATGGAGCACTGAAACTGTAAGAAGCGATAGGCAGTAAATCATGCTTAATTTGATAGCCTTTATCTCCATTTAAGACATAAGGTCCTATGGTCTTAGATGTCAATACCATGCCAAACTCATCTGACTGAACATCTAACAAACCAGGAAAGGGCGTAGAACTTAATGAGCGCCAACTCCAGTTATCTAACCAGATCCTAAAAGGACGATTGCGCATTCCTGCCTGGCCAATTCCACCGCGAGCCAAACGCTGCTCTTTCCACGTTTTTGTTCCAGAGCTAATAACAACATTGGCGATATATAGCTGTGGACTTTGCCAGCCAGACGTTTCCCTTTCATCTGTGGCAACCCTAAAGTAGCTCCACTGGATCCCATACTCTTGACCCTCAGCATCCACAACACTTGCAAAGTAGTGCCACCACTCATGCTGAAAGTCGGGATGAAGTTGAAAGTCTGCTGGTAGTTTAACTGCTTTATCTGGAAGCACTGGGTCGTAAACCTTTCGCTCTTCACTATGAAATAACGGGCTTACGTTACTTGCTTTAGTTTCATTTGAGGAGTCAAAAAATGAAAAATAGACACCACAAGTCAAAAGAATCATAACAAACAGCATCACAGAGGCCGTGATAATGCGACTAGAATGGTGGTGACGACCTAGATCTTGAACGCGTAACTCACCTGAGTCCGACTTCTGACCAGAATGTGTAGTCTGACTAGAGTGCTTCGTCGTATCCGAATCTTTTCTGTTTTTCATTTACAACGCATCTCTTAGTGAACTGATCGGTGTATTACGAACCATTCGAAGAACAGGTAGCGCACCTGCAACAATTAGCGATAACATCGCCCAAGCAAAAGTTTGCATATATTCCCAAGGAATCACCTGTAACTCCAAAGACCAACCAAAGGATTGCTTGATGATAATATCCACAATTAAGTTAGCTAGTGCGAGTCCTAGAGGCATCGCAATTATCGCCGAAATCAAACCGAATACCACCAGTTGCAAGCTCCCCATGGCGATCAACTCTTTCCCTGACATACCCAAACAGCGGAGTAAAGAAATATGACGCTGCCTTGAAACTTCTCCAGCTAAGGTCGAGAAGAAAATGCCGAATACCGCGATCACCAGTGTGATGTTGCCTAAAGTGTCAGCAATAGCAAAAGTGCGATCAAAAACTCTCATGGCCTGACTATGAATGCTGCCATTATCAAAAACACGTTCAGAACTCATCCTAAACACACTCTCTAAACGACGCTTAAGACCCAATGCATTCACATTATCCTCTAGCACGACGCCAAGAGCGACATTGCCGCTACCAGCAAAGGAGTTCAACCAATTGCGATGTGACATCATCACTTGGTGATACGGGTTGCCATAATCATAATACACTCCAACCACTTGCCATTTTTTGCCAAGCCTTTCGCCTAAATCGATGTAGTCACCCGGTCTGATGTCTAATTTCAATGACATGGACTCACTGATCATCACACCTTTCGACTGATGCAATTGGTACCAATAATTTGGGATCCCTAGTTTAACGGTTAAGGCATCAAGCTCACCTTCTGAAGAGCCGGAGCTCACGACCTGTATAGGGCCACCAGCCGTTGACACATCTTTTTCCCAACGCCACCAAACCGTATCAACTTCAGGCTGAGCAGTAAGCCAAGTACTCATTCGCGCCGCCGAATTATTGCTTGGGTAGATATAAACATCCGCCGCTAATCGCTGGCTTAACCACTTATCCGTCGTATCACGGAAACTGCCTACCATGGTTTCAACGCCAATATTTGCAGTTAAAGCAAGCATAAACGCCATCGTTGCTACCCCACGATAACTCATACTCGCAGCTGCATCAGCAAAGAACCAACGAGCTTTAACCCAGCGTAAAGAGTAAGACAGCGCGTTAAACAGTTTCCAAATGATGTATGGCGTGAATAAAGCGACACTCACAAGCATCAGAGCAATTATCGCAAAACCTGTTTCTTGAGTTTTAGGCGCTTGGTACACCGCAATCGCAGCGACACAAAACGCACAGGCGATCAACGCTTGCCAACTAAATTCCGTACCAGCAAAGCGAACCAGTGATAAACGCGACGTTAGACGAATAGGCTGTGATTTAAGTAAGCGAATCAAAGGCCAGCTACAAGCAATGAACGCCCCAAATGATGCCATCGCTAGGCTATATAAACTTGTTCTCCAACCCCACGTTATCGATAAACCTACATTTGCATCGTAGAGATCACCCAAGCTAGCCGATACGGCAGGGATAAGCTGATTAGCAAGGAGTAAGCCGAGTACATTACCGCAAAGCCAGCTAATGAGGACCAACAAAACCAACTCAAAAGAGAGCGCTTTTGCCAATTGCCAACCTGACACGCCAATTTGGCGTAATGTTCCGACAAGAGGCTGACGCTGGATAAAAGAAAGCGACATGGCTTGATAGAATATGAACAATCCAACGACAAAAGAGAGCATCCCCATCGCTGATAAATTCATATGAAAAGCATTCGTTAATGACTCAAGTTCCGCTTTTGTACTACGCGAGATCGCCAAGCCATTGGGTAATAGGGATCTTAACGCTTGCAACTTTTTCGCTGGCATTTCACCACAAGCAATAACAGACAGCCCAGAGCTTCGTTTTAGCATGCGAAGTAATGACAGATCAGCGACGACTTTGGTGCCATGGAGTTGATTTTTTCTATCTATGGTGATGGGCCCAAGCTTTGAATCATCATTCAACTCTATGTATGAATTTTCTGACCAGTTCATATGTTTCGCAAATTGCTGACTCACAAGCAGCGGATAAGGCGGCTTCATCAAGCTTAACGTGGTCAAATCTTCTAAGTGAATATCATCTTTGAACTGCATCATCGCAATAGGATCGACCCCCATCAGCATCAAGCTAGTACCATTGCTGGTTGTTAAGCGATGATTATCAAAAGGCGCACATTGGTTAAAGCCTTTTCTGCGGAGTTGAATATAAAACCCTTGTGGGATCTTATTTGCGTTGTGCTTTGGGCGAATACGGTAAGGAAGAGGGTTTGAAAAAAGTTTCTCACCATTCGCGTAGCTCTGTTTTGCATGATCATTAATCGCCGTAACACCCACCAAAAGTGATACGCCAAGAGTAAGACCAAGCCAAACTAGAATGATTTGTAAAGGATACCGACGGTAGTGACCTAGTAGCGCCTTAACTACGGGCCATAACATGCAATTGCCCTCCTTGAAGGCGAACGCGCCCTTCCATGTGCTGAGCAACTTTTTCACTGTGAGTGACAAGTAGCAGCGTACAATTTAGCTGACGAGTAAGTGAGGTTAATAAACGCATTACCGCTTCCGCATTACGTTCATCAAGGCTACCCGTTGGTTCATCTGCCAGTAGTAACTGAGGCTCCATATATAAAGCCCTTGCAATCGCCGCTCTCTGTTGCTGACCACCAGAGACCTCTTCTGGGTAACGCCCTAAAAGTGCCATCAGATCCAATGCAGATAAAATCTGACGCCATAGAGCTTTGTCTTCAGGTAGGCCTTTTAATTGACGGCAAAAGCGGATGTTGTCGGCAATATTAAGCGTTGGGAGCAAGTTGAACTGTTGGAATATATTACCAATATTATTACGACGAAAAGCGGTACGGTTAAACTCAGAAGCACTGTGCATTTGCAAATGAGGGAACTCAATTTCACCAGAGTCTACCGTATCGAGACCAGCAATAAGGTTAAGTAAAGTGCTCTTTCCTGAACCACTTTCTCCCATTAAAGCAACTTGGTCCCCTTGATTTAAATGAAGCTCTGCCCCTTGCAGTACAGGGTGAAATTCCCCCCCATCTACATAGCCTTTGCACAGGTCCGACAGTCTTAACATTAAATCACCACATGAACTCTAAATTGGATTCAGAATCTACACTAATTCCTTGTTAGTAGGAAGTGTTTTGAAGTACAGATCACAATATACGCATCCCATTGCAGCATCAATAATTCACATGTCTAATTTTCAATCAAATTTTTCATCCACTTCTTGCTTTTCATCCTATAAAGTGAACCGCCCCACTTCACCACTTCTTCTGTGAGAAACAGCACATAAATCCATTCCGGAGACATCCCTAGCTTGATAGCCGCAAAAGCAGCCAGCGGAATACCGATCAACCATTGGGCGATGAGATCTTGATACAAGCAAAACTTCACATCACCACCCGCTCTCAGTACTCCAACGATCACCACCATAGGAACGGAGCGAAGGACAATACCGAAACTTAAGATAACAATGAATTTTTCTGCCATTTCCCTTGTTTCAGGGGTCAGCGCAGAGAAAGCGTTTAAAATCGGGATCTGAATGAAGAAGAGCAAGATAGCCACACAAACACCAACGATGATGTTTAAACAAGTTAAACCCAGCGCCTGGTAATACACGGCATCGTATTTTTTAGCACCTAGCTGGTTGCCGACTAACACTGACGCGGCATTCGATAGACCGATGAGCAAGCTTAGTGAGATCGACTCAACAGGCGTCATGACAGAGAGTGCAGCAAGGCCTTGAACACCACTTTGTCCCATAATGGCATGGTACGCGAATAAACCACCAGCCCACGCAAGAAAGTTGAACGTTGTCGGCATTGATAATTTTAAGAAGCGAACAATATTGTCCCAATAACACGCGGCTTTTATGTCATTCATACCAAAAGCGAGAAGATGCTTTTTGCTATATAGGTAACCATATAAACACATCACCTCTATTGCGCTGCTTAAGACCGTCGCGATTGCTGCACCAGTGATCCCCATAGCTGGGAATCCAAACTTACCGAAAATAAGCACCCAGTTGAGGAAGACGTTCGACAGGATTCCGATTCCACTAAAAAAAGTACTAATCCCCGGCTTGTGCATCGCACGTAAACCTACCGCCATACTGCTCACACAAGCCACTGCTATCATGCTAAACGATGTGATAACAATATAGTCTCGACCCAGTTGCTGAACTTCATTCGAATCGGTGGTCAGTGACATAATCTGAGTTGGAAATAAGACAAAAAAGACGATGGTCAATAGAGCAAAACCCACCGCAATCATCCAAGTCAGGGCGGTACTTTCCCTAACGCCTTTTTTATCTCCTGCGCCCCAGAACTGAGCCGTTAATAGTGCGCCTCCAGTGTTTACACCCACTAACATTATGGTTGTAACAAACATGGCTCGGCTCGCCACACCCACCGCGGCAATATCCGCTTCTCCTAGCTGTCCCAGCATAAGTACATCCACCAAACCTCGGCTTGAGAACATAATACTCTGAAGGGCAATAGGTAATGCAATCGCAATTAAACGGCGTAAAAAATCACCTTTGGTATGGAAAATTATTTGAGAGACAAGAGCCAAGAACATCACCTTTAATAAACAAAAACCGAGTAATCGTAACCAAATCACAACATATTGATAGAACTCGATAATAATCTGATACTATAGCCCTTAGTGCATATTTCGACCACTAAAAAGGCTGATGGATGAGCATGAAAAAAATTCTTATATTAGGTGCGTCAGGCTACATTGGATCACAACTAATCCCGAAGTTACTAGCAGAGGGTCATCTTGTCACGGCCGCAGCTCGTCATATCGATTATCTCAAACAGAGAACCGCTCCCCACCCTAGCCTTACGATGCATTATCTAGATTTAGCGGATAAGAATGAGACCGATAAGCTTGTTGATGATTTCGATCTGGTCTTCTTCCTCGTTCACGGAATGGCTGAGGGGCACGACTTTATCGAGTATGAACTGCAACTGGCGGAAAACTTCTCTCAAGCGCTGCTTAATAGCCGAGTTAAACATGTCATTTACTTAAGCGCACTTCAGCCACAAACGGGGAATTCTGAACATTTATTAGCAAGGAAAAAGACAGGCAAGATCATTCGACTTAGTGGTATACCCGTGACAGAACTTCGCGCTGGCGTCATTATTGGCCCAGGTTCCGCTGCTTTTGAAATTATGCGCGACTTTGTTTACAACCTCCCTCTAATGATCGCACCTAAATGGGTTAATTCAAAAGCAAACCCCATTGCCCTACCTAACCTAAATCATTACCTATTAGAATTAGCGGAAGCATCGCCGAACGAATCTCAAACATTTGAAGTCGGCGGGCCCGATGTATTGAGCTACCGCGAGCAATTTAAAGTGATCTGCCAAGCGGTCAAAAAGCCACTCCGTTTATGGTCTACCGCTCTCCTTACTCCTAAAATGGCCTCATATTGGCTTAGCTTAGTCACTTCCGTCCCCTCTAATATAGGCAAAGCGCTGCTGGCCGGACTGGAACACGACTACATTGCCGACGCTCAGCCAATACGCAAACTATACCCGCAAGATCTTATTTCTTATGAAGACGCAGTAAGGGAGACAATTAAACAAGAAGGTACATTTGTCCGCAGTAATGTATGGGGATTTGAACCCGCAGCCTTACAACGCTGGCAGCCTGGTTACGGCTATTACCCTAAACAAGCTGGGGCAAGTGCACATACTCAGTTATCGATCGAGCAACTATGGGAAGTTGCACAAAAAATTGGAAGCAAAGAAGAGGGGTACTTTTTTGCTAATGGGTTATGGCGTACACGGGAATGGCTCGACATCTTCTTTGGCGGTCAGAGGCCGATACGTCGATCTCCTGAAGGGCCTGAATTAAAAGTGGGTGATTTTATTGACTCTTGGAAAGTGATTCGCTGTGAAAAAAATCAGTTTCTTTCTCTATTTTTTGGGATGAAAGGACCCGGTTTAGGACGTCTTGAGTGCACCATCACTGATCATGGTGACTATAGAGAGGTGAACTTAACCGCTTGGTGGCATCCGCAAGGATTTTTAGGATTACTCTACTGGTTTGCCATGATGCCTGCCCATCTATTTATTTTTAGAGGCATGGTAAAGGCTATCTGTAAAAAGGCCTCCGGTAAACAAACGGAGAAGAGCTAATTCACCATAGACATGCACGAACAGCTAGACATACACAAACTATTAGGCATGCACAAACAATGAGACATGTCGTGTAAACAGTTGATAGCTGAAAACAGAAAATAAAAATGCCCCTTTTGAAGCCTTACCAATAAAGCTCAAAAGAGGCATTATAATTCAACGATTAAAACGAATCTGCTAACCGATGACCCAATCAATTAACCAATCAATTAACCAATGACGCTAATCGGAATTTCAGCTAATTCAACGCCGTGATTTCCAGGGTAAACAATATACTCACCATGGTATTTGACCAATGATTTGTAGTCAGTACGTTTGTGCAGCATGAAACCAGCTTCTGCGGCCATCTCAATAAACTTCGCGTGATTGCCACGAACAAACCAATTCATTGGTCGTGCCATGATTTCACCGTCAAAAGAGTCATCACATTGATCAGCACACATCGCGAAAGAGTCTGCGCCATCCGTAAAGAACTGAATCTTCTCACCATTAGTTAGCACTTCTGTATTCGTTACACACCAACCCGCTTCATCCATTTTATCGATGAACGCTTCAACATCGCTGTCTTTTAATGGTTTAGTGTCGTCACCTTGTGGAAACATCTTTCCGTAGAAGGCCGAAATACGTTTGAACGTAAACAGAAGATCGGATTGGTTACCTTTAGAACGACCCGATTTCTGCCAGCGAATCATGTCGCTGCTAATACACTTATTAAACACTTTGGTTTTAATGTTTTTCGTTACCCAACGAACCAGAAAGTGGTTATTTGCAACAGGAGCATTGACCAACTTTCCGCTTTCGTGTTCCGCTGCCATCTCTTCTAATGCAGCATTTACTAATGCTTGAATTTCAATATGGTATTTCGACATTATGCCTTTTTCCCTAATGTCCAATATAACAATGCTGACAGCACAGAGCAGGCTGTCATCACCAAAATCATTGGTACTGCGGTTGTGGATGGGAACATTGCCACCAAAGCACCTACAGCAGAACCAGTACCGAAACGAAGTGTTCCAGCTAACGAAGAAGCAGTACCCGCCATTTTCGGATAACCGCTAAGTAATAACCCCATAGAATTACTACCGATTGTTGAGAGTGTTCCGATGAATAGAACGACAAATGGAACAATTCCCCACAACCCAAGATCGAGCGCCCAGCCCGCAAATAGGCCAACACCCGCTAACAGCTGAATGGTTAAAGCAAAGCGCAGCATATTATGTGAGCCCACTTTTTTCACCATGCGACCATTAATGCTCGTCATCAAAATCATCGCAATGATATTCATTCCAAACAGATAACCAAAGTGATCAGGTCGTACGCCATAAATATCAATATAGACGAATGCGCCAGCGGTCAAGAAAGCAAACATTCCGGCAAAAGAGAATGCACCTGAAAATATCAGCCCCATTGCCACTGGATTCTTAAATAACCGAGCGTAATTACGAATGGTGGTTCTAAAGCGTAATGGTTGTCTCTTCTCTACTGGCAATGTTTCCGGAATTTTCCAGAACACCGCAGCAATCACCAGCGCAGCAAAAATCGCGAGCACCCAGAAAATAGAACGCCAACCAAACCACAGAGCCAAATACCCCCCCACCATAGGCGCAACTAACGGTGCGATCGTCATCACTAAGGTAATGAACGACATGGTACGAGCGAAATCTTCACGATCAAACATATCGCGAACCAGAGCTTGTATCACCACAGCCGCCGCAGCCCCCGCAAAGCCTTGCGCGGTTCTAACATAAGTTAACGCTTCAATACCCGTCGTTGTCGCACTCACTACCGCAGCAATGCCAAAAAAGAGCACACCAATGATGAGCACAGGCCGACGCCCAAAACTGTCGGCCAAAGGGCCATGCAGCAACTGACCAAACGCAAAACCAGCAGTATAAGCGGTTAACGTAATCTGAACCGCACCAGCAGACACGCCAAGATCTTTAGCGATCGTCGGCATTGCTGGCAAATACATATCGATAGCTAAAGGTGTCAGCGCACCAATCGCACCCAAAATTAAAAATAGCAACAACCCTAATTTAGGCGGCTCATTGGGGTTCACGCTTGTCGGCTGAGTATTTCCCTGCGAAATGCTTGGTTCAGTGGTTGTGGTCATAACTCTCCTATGCGGAAGTGGAGGTGATAAGTAGGCGTAAGACTAAGTATTACAAACGAAAACTATCATCAGATATTGCAATAAAAAATAAATCAGAACTTCGAAACTAAAGAAAAGCCACGACCAAATGGGCCATGACTTTAATACGCGAACATGAAAATAAACGTCAGGCTTTAACCTACGCCACTATTTCCAAATAGAATCCGCTTCTTCTTGAGTTAAATAACGGTACTCACCTAACTCTAACTCTTCATCTAATTCAATTTCACCAATTTTTTCACGGTGAAGTGCTTCTACTTTATTACCCAAAGCAGCAAACATACGTTTTACTTGATGGTATTTGCCTTCATGGATAGTCAGTAGCACCTCTTTTTCGGCACGAACTTCGAGATGTGCAGGCAGTGTTGGCTCTTTTTCACTGCGAAGCTCAATACCTTGCTTAAACTTCTCAACATAGTCATCTTCAACAGGTTCAACCAGCCATACGCGGTATGTTTTTTCACATTTACGCTTAGGCGATGTAATGCGGTGAGACCATTGGCCATCATCGGTGATCAGAACTAAACCTGTCGTATCAACATCTAAACGGCCAGCAAAATGAAGTTCGTCCATTTTGATTTCATCAAGCAATTCAAATGCGGTTGGATTAGAACCATCTTCATGTGAACAAACAAAGCCTTCCGGTTTGTATAGCATGATGTAACGAGGGCCTTTCACCGTTATTTCGCGCTCTTGCCACTCAACACAGCACTGCTCTGTTACTTTTACAGAACCGCTTTTTTTCTTCTCGCCATTTACGGTTACTTCGCCTTTTCTAAGAAGGATTGTCGCTTCTCTACGAGTAACACCTAATGAATCACACAAAAATTTATCTAAACGCATGAATACCTCGACTAAATTAAGTCAGGTATTATAGTCTTGTTTTACTCAATAGTTGAGCTATTTCACATTATTTGTGTAAACCGCCGTTGCTCTTATTCTATTTGCTTCATTTGAAAGGTTAATAAACGCATCCCTATGTACACACTTCGCCCTTATCAAGCTGATTCAGTTAAAGCGGTCATCCACTATTTTCGTAAGCACAGCTCACCTGCGGTTCTCGTACTGCCCACTGGAGCAGGGAAAAGCTTAGTCATTGCAGAACTCGCTCGTCTCGCTAAAGGACGAGTTTTGGTGATGGCGCACGTAAAAGAATTAGTTGAGCAAAACCACGCGAAATATGAAGGTTATGACTTAAAAGGGGCCATATTCTCGGCGGGTTTAGGTCGTAAAGAGACCGATCAACAGGTCGTCTTCGCCTCAGTACAATCCGTTGTTAGAAACTTAGACGCTTTTGCGAATCAGTTTTCACTCTTGGTCATTGATGAATGCCATCGCGTACCCGATGAAAAAACAAGCAGCTACCAAAAAGTCATTTCCCACTTAAGAGAGATAAACCCCGGCATTAAAGTGTTAGGCTTAACCGCCACGCCTTATCGCCTAGGCATGGGGTGGTTATACCAATACCATACTCGCGGCCAAGTTCGCTCTGAAGAACCGAGATTTTTCCGTGACTGCATTTTTGAACTGCCGATTCGTTACCTACTTGATGAAGGTTTTTTGACCCCCGCCAGAATGATTGATGCTCCTGTACTCAGTTATGATTTCTCTAAGCTTAAGCCAGCAAACACCGGGCGATATAAAGAAACGGAACTGGACATGGTCATTGAGCAATCTAAACGCGCCACACCGCAGATTGTCGACCAAATCATTCAACTGGCACAAGACAAACAAGGCATAATGGTATTTGCGGCAACGGTTCGTCACGCGCAGGAGATTTTAGGCCTACTGCCTACTGGAGAGTCCGCAATTGTCATCGGTGATACTCCAACATTAGAGCGCGATCAGATCATTAATGACTTCAAAAACCGCCATATCAAATTTCTCGTCAATGTTTCTGTGTTAACCACTGGTTTCGATGCGCCTCATGTGGATTTAATCGCTATTTTGCGACCAACAGAATCAATCAGTCTTTATCAGCAAATTGTAGGTCGAGGATTACGCCTATCTGAGGGAAAAACCGAATGTTTAGTACTCGATTATGCAGGCAATAGCTACGACCTTTATCAACCAGAAGTGGGCGATCCAAAACCGGATTCTGAGAGCGAAATCGTCACCATCCCTTGCCCGGCTTGCGGTTTCAATAATAACTTCTGGGGAAAGCTAGACAGTAATGGTTTCCTACTAGAGCATTTTGGACGTCGCTGCCAAGGTTATTTTACCGATGAAGAGACTCAAGAACGGGAGCATTGTGGATACCGATTCAGAGCTAAATATTGTGGTAACTGCGGAGCAGACAATGACATTGCCGCCCGTATTTGTCATGAGTGCGATGCCACTTTAGTTGACCCCGATAAAAAACTAAAAGAGGCTCTCAACTTAAAAGATGCGTTAGTATTTGAGTGTCTTGAGATGGACTTAAATGTTCATAAAGACTCAACAGGAAAATCTCAGCTTAAAGTCACCTATCTAGGTGAAAACCAAGCTCAAGTTCATGAGTTTTGGCCATTAACCACGAAGAAGCAAAAGCAACTGTTTAAAGATCAATTTGTTCGCCCTCACCTTGCGGATAGACATCGACCATTTGAAGAGAGTTCACCCACTCGCGTCGTCGCTAACCAACACCGCTTTCGTCCTCCTCAATTTGTGGTAGCAAGAAAGGTCGGACGATTTTGGAAAATGCGGGACAAAATATTTGAAGATGAAATGCAAAGCCGTTAAGTCTACAGATTTAACTTACAAACCACTTATTCACTTTATGTTCATCTATGTTTAATTATACTGAGTATGGAAATATCAACGCTGCCCTATCAGGTTATTGCTTAGGAAATTGTATGAAAAACAAGGCACAACATACGCTTATATCTTGTCTGATTTTATCCATTTTTTCAGGTCCATTAGCATTCGCAAAAGATCATCAAAATGGGCATAACATCGTTCTAGATGAGCATAAAGCAGGGACTCGCGTGGAGATCGATGAAGATCAAGACGAAGTCTACGACGCAGTACAAGCAGGCTTAATTAAACCCTTTTCAGAGCTTTATGCGGCAGTTGAATCTCAATTAAACGGCCGTCTTATCAAAGTCGAATTAGAAGAAGACGACGATGAGTGGGTGTATGAATTAAAATTAGTGCATAAAAACAGCGTCATCAAAGTTGAATACAATGCTGCCACCTTAGAAATGATTGAGATAAAAGGTCGCAACCTTCACGATGTCATTAAGAAATAATCCAAACTGAAATCCAACCCTAAAGAGAAAAACAATAATGAAAATTTTAGTTGTCGAAGATGAACCACGTCTTGGTGAGCAAATAATTGAAACCCTGGAAAATACTGGCTGGGTACCTGAACTTTCACAAGATGGCATTGATGCTTTATACCGCGCCACATCTGAAGAGTGGGACGCGATTGTGCTCGACCTTGGATTGCCAAAACTCGATGGCTTAACGGTTTTAAAAAGTATTCGAGATGAAAATATTAATACTCCGGTCATTATTTTAAGTGCGCGTGACACGCTGACTCAACGTGTTGAAGGTTTGAATGCAGGCGCGGATGATTACTTAACCAAACCGTTTGAAATGATAGAACTGATTGCTCGAATTCGTTCACAGCTTCGTCGCGCATCTGGCAATGCCTCTCCAATCATGCAAATAGGCGATCTTAGCCTTGATACTCGAAGCTCAAAAGTAATGTGGCAAGGTCAAGCCATGAGCCTTACTGCCCTAGAATATAAAGTGGTCGCTTACTTTATGCATAACCCCGAGAAAGTCATCTCTCGCACCGAATTAGTTGAACATATCTATAAACAAGATTTTGACCGAGATTCAAACACCATCGAAGTATTCATAGGTCGGATCCGTAAAAAAATCGCACCTAAGGTCATCAAAACAGTGCGTGGTTTAGGGTACAGACTCAATGCCAACTAAGCACCACAAAGCTTCTATGCATAACAGAACCTCTATGTATCATAGAACCTCTAAGCAGAGGCTAAAAAATATCAGCCTGAAAAGCCGCCTACTATTGGCGGCTGCTTTATGGTTGTCTGCTATGATTTTGGCCGCAGGACTTGGTATACCGAAACTGGTGAACGATTACTTATTAGAAGACGTTCACAACCAACTTAATCGAAGCATGGATGAGATCACCGCGAACATAGAAGCGGATGATAATGGCAGTTTATCCATGAGCGCACGCTTATCTGATCCTCGTTTTATTCAACCTTATAGTGGCTTATATTGGACAGCTTCTGCTGAATCACACACTTTACGTTCTCGTTCTCTTTGGGATAAAAGCATACAAGTTGAAAAAACAGGACTAAAGACCATTGCGCGTGGCGCTCAAGATGAGAAGCTGATTTACATCGAACGAGAGATTTATCTCCCTGAGCTTTCGACACCCATTTCCATTTTGATCGGGCTAGATGAAGATCCACTTGAAGAGACCTTACACAGGCTTACTGGTCAGTTATGGGTTATTTTAGGTCTACTGTTTACCGGTGTTTTAATCTTAATTGGAGCTCAGGTCAGTTGGTCACTCAGGCCATTGACGAAAATGCAGCAAGAACTTGCGATGTTACGTAGCGGCGATCAACAAGCGCTGAGTAATAACTACCCTCAAGAAGTTTCTCCGCTGGTGTCTGATCTCAATGCTCTACTATTTCATTACCAAGAACTGCTTGAACGCGCTCGAAACCATGCGGGTAATTTATCACACGCACTGAAAACGCCTCTCTCTATTCTAAAAAATGAAATTGATACCTTAGAGTCAGAACCAAAAGCCAAACTCACACCACCCATCAAGCAGATTCAAGATTATATTGATTACCATTTAAGCCGCGCTCGAATGGCGGGATCAATGAATATTCTCGCAGTTAGAACCTCACCCAGTGAGCGTGTCGATGCGATTTCAATGGCGTTCGATAAAGTGTTTGCTGAACGTAATGTCGTGCTCGTGAATGAACTAGATAGTGATCTTTTTGTTAACGTGGATAAAACCGATCTTGATGAAATGGTTGGTAATTTACTCGAGAACGGTTACAAATGGGCTCACTCTATTATCCGCGTTCATGCCGTTCAAACCAGTGACGACAACGCAACCATTACGATTGAAGATGACGGCCCTGGAATTCCGAATGATCAGATAGATCAGGTAACCAAGCGTGGTGTTCGATTAGATGAAACCACAGCGGGAACAGGGCTTGGCTTAAATATCGTCAGTGAAATGGCACACAGTTATCGCGGTTCACTTGAATTGGAAAGAAGTAATATGGGCGGTTTAAAAGCCACTCTCACACTGAAAGTGTCCCAAGAGTAATAGGATCGTACCTTCCACATGATTAAAAAAGTGACGAAGCCTTACTTCGTCACTTTTGCCAATAACGTATTCTCTTTAATCACTAAGACTTGTCCGTCACTGTAATAATCATGCTGGTCATCTAGCACCGTGATTTGCCCTAAAGTTTGCATTTCAGTACTCCAATTAAGGTTAGCCCGTTCAACCTTCGCCGCGAATTGGTCACGTTCATGGTCGACATTTGGATCAATGCTGTGCAAAACAGTCACAATACCGCTATAGGGCGTCAGTATTAACCCATCATCATAACTGATTGCGCCAACCCAACGTGGTTGTTGGCTAATAGGATCAACACCCGCTTTCCACCAGCGAACATGACTCCGTTTCATCAATGTTCCTGGAAGTTGAAACGCCATATGTTGAGGTTCTTCATTCCAAAATAGATCCGACACGGGCGGTGTTTTATCGCTTAAAAGCTGTAAGTAATCTTTCCACTCAATCTCATCGCGGGAAAAGGTTTTGTTCTCAATCCAGCCAAGCTGTGCCATTAATGTTCGAGGCGACTCTCCAATGAGCACCAGATTCAGGGCTTGGGCATCAAAAAAGGGAGACTTTCCCGGATACACTTTAAAGTCTGATGGCAACAACGGTGTCGACATTAAATCGTCGCTAAAAGTAACGGACGCGACTGGAAATGCTGTTTTTAGAGAAATAAGGGAAGGGTTTGCGTTTTCTTTATACTGAGAAACGACCTCCATAGTTTGAGTATTCCCAGGTGTTACCACTGCATCATCACTGAACCAAAAGAAATGGCTATAGTTGACACCTAACATGCCAATAAGCAAAAAGCCGATACTTTTAGTCACTGGGAATCGCCAATTTTTCTTGTATGCGATAAAAGCCACAACAGCGGTACAAGCAAATAACACCAACAAGTATTGATGTTCCAACACAAATGTTTTGGCCGCGTCGACAAAAGGGACTTGTTCAATACCAGCACCTAACAGATAACCCCAAAAGACAAACTGCCCAACGCCAAGCATTACACCAAAAGTGTCAAATAGACTGAATCTACGCCACTCGATGTTTTGTGTACCCGCCATAAACGGGACCACCCACGAAACAGGACCAAGTAAACGAGAGAAGGCGAGCACATAATTGCCTCGTTTCTGCATCAATATCCGACAGCGGGCAATAGGACGACGAATCTTAGGCTGAAAACGCATTAATTTTCGTTGCGCTGAATTCCCAACTTTTCGGCCAATCCAATAGCTGGCCTGATCACCAACCAGAGCTCCACATAGTACGGCAATAACACCAAGCCATACGCCTTGGTATAACTGGTAACCCGCCGCAATTAAAAACGGCTCTCCTGGGACAAATAAATTAGGGCCAATGAGTGCATCTAACAATGCACCCAGAAATAAACCCGCGCTTTCCCACATAACCACCTCATGACTCTACTGTTTCTCTTCTTTCTAAACCACTCTACGATACTGGCCACACCGACACATTCAGTGCAGCCAATATTGATTAGCCCTCAGAGTAATGACCAAATTTGTATTCCATCTCGTTATTACGCATTTCACCGATGAAGAAGCGGCGCACATTCGCTTTAAGGTAAGTCAGTCCCATTTTGAACAACCCATCTTGATCTAAACGTCGTGGGTCGAATTCGAAGCGAAGTGAGAGGAAACGAAATCGCCACGTTTTACTGGCCCTTTTGACGTAGTCACAGTCTTCACACAACGTGATATTTTCATCAAACCCTTCTAAGGCTTGGTGAACTCTTTTCGTTGAGAAAATACACGCGCCTACTGCGGTTGGGAAAAAGAACTGCGTAATAAATAAGCCGCCATTAAACATCGCATAACCCGCTTTATGTAAAAGAGGCAGATTTTTAGACCCCATGTAGACACCAGCAACTTCAAGTTTTCGTTCATTCAACTGAGCAATCGCCATGGCTAGAAAATCTGAACTCAAACGAACATCGGCATCTAGAAACAGCAAACGTTCGTGCTTGGCTAATGATGCTCCTGTATTTCGTCCTAAGCTGACTCCGCGTGTGCTCATTTTATGGATGGAAAGCTCAGGCAAGCTTGATTCATAGGCTGCGGCAACGTCACATGTTGAATCGTCACTATTCGAATCCACCACAATCACTTCAAAATCACGATGGCTCTGTTTACTTAAGTCATCCATTAAACGGCCAATTCGTTTTTCTTCATTTAGGGTAATCACAACAATGCTAATCGGGTTCATAATCTTCTCCATCGATTGAAATAATGTTTGGTTTTTATATTCTGATGAAGAGATTAACGTGCGGTGACTTAACCTATCGTGAGTAAGACATTCAGGTTCAGTTCATGCTTTTGAGTTTGATTATCAATACCGTACACCAACCTACCAGCATTCAAATTGAAGTTCGCACTGAGTATTGAGTATTGAGTATTGAGTATTGAGAAAGTAAAACAGCTTACGACAACGAGTAAAATCGAATCACAATGCCTAAATAATCATCCCTTTCGCTTTAACCACGAGTTCTCTACTGACATATTTTAAAAACTAAGCCATTAGTCGTTCAATTAGAGAAGGATTCAGGACAATACTCTTGCCCGAACCAATAGAGAATGGTAGTATCCGCGCTCGCAAGAATAGTAACTACCAATTTTCTATTCTTGCTATACCGCATCAACTAGGTCGCTATGTTGGTGATGAAGTTTAATTTTACTATTTGAGAGTAAAACCTATGAAATTTGAAGCAGTAGTACGTACTGAACTAGGTAAGGGTGCGAGCCGCCGCCTACGTCACGCGGGTAAATTCCCAGCAGTAGTTTACGGTGGCGAAGCAGCTGCAGTAGCTATCGCGCTTGAGCACCACGTTGTAATGAACCAAATGGACAAACCTGAATTCTACGAAGAAATCACTCTAGTGATCGACGGCGCAGAAGTTAAGGTTAAGCCACAAGACGTTCAACGTCACGCTTACAAGCCAAAAGTTGAGCACATGGATTTCATCCGCATCTAATTCCTTTTTGGAATTAAGTGGATAAAACCATTACCTGCTGCATAGAAAGATAATCGGCATTACCAACCGAGAAATCTAAAAATTAGAAACCCCGATGCTACCAACATCGGGGTTTCGCCGTTTTAGAGCCTAAAATTTTCATTAATAAATATTAAGTTAATCATGCTGTCGTATTTATCTTCGACTATGGCTCATTTCATTACTTACGAAATTTATCAAAAAGAAAGTCTAGAAATAGCCGAATCCTCTTAGGCTGATATTTCTTACTCATATAGACAACATTCAGGTCAGCACTTGATACTGATGTCGATGTGTTAAAATTGGTCATATAACCATTCAGTACCGTAACCAAGCGTAAGTTATCGATATCGTCCTGCACGTCTAGTATTGATTTCAAAGCAATCCCCGCCCCTTCTAATGCCCAATGCCGAACCACTTCGCCGTCATCTGAAAATCGTTTAGGCAATACTGTTATTACATTCTTTTTATCCGTATCTTGAAAATGCCACGTTTTAAGCTCTTCATTACTACGAACTATCGCAAGGCAGCGATGATTTACTAAATCTTGCGGGGTTAATGGCGTGCCATACTTCGCTAAGTATTTCGGTGATGCACACAGGACTCGATGGCTTGACGATAATCGTCGCGATATCAAACTGCTATCGGCAAGCTCACCATAACGTATAACAATATCGATACCCGATTCAGCGATGTTTGAGACATCGTCATTCAAATATAAGTAAGGCACCACATCTGGGAATTGTTCACAAAATTCAGACAAGATGGGAAGGATATGTTGTTTACCTATGTCTTTTGGTGCGCTGATTTTAAGTGACCCTTTGACTTCTTTCACCCCATTCAAAATGAGATTCTCTGTCTCTTTTACATTTTCAAGGATCTCAAGACACGCTTTATGGTAAAGATCACCAGAATCAGTGAGAGATATATGCCTTGTGCTTCGATTGAGCAACTTGACTCCATAGCGTTCTTCCAATCCTTGTAGCCTTGCCGTCATTGTTGCAGGAGAAAGCCCTAATTCACGCCCTGCCGCCGCTAACCCTTGATGCTTCACCACACTCACGAACATCGTCATATCAGAGAATTTATCCATCTCTTACCTCTTCATTTCTCGTGCCAGTATTACCGCTCAATCACTACTATTCAGTAAATCCGAATAATGATTTTACATTTTACCCAATTATCAATTTAAGTCGAACAGATAAAATAGTTGCCATAAGTTAATTACAACAAAGAATAAGCTAAAGGTAACATCATGAATAAAGAAAAAATGCCCTTTCAAGTCTGGATACTCACATTGGCTGCTTTCGCCATCGGTACTGCCGAATTTGTGATTGCTGGCATCTTACCGCAAATTGCAACATCCCTTTCGATCACTGAAGGTCAAGCTGGTTACTTAATCAGCGCCTATGCATTAGCCATTGTGATTGGCGGCCCTGTCTTAACCATTTATTTAGCCCGTTTTAATAAGAAGGTCGTTCTAACTGGTTTAATGGCACTATTTATTATTGGCAACGTATTATCGGCGCTAGCACCAACCTACCATTTATTACTGATTAGCCGTGTCATTGCTGGCCTTGTTCAGGGGCCGTTCTATGGCATTGGTGCCGTTGTCGCAACCAATTTAGTCACCGAAAAAATGGCAGGTCGTGCTGTTGGCCAAATGTTTGCGGGCTTAACGCTTGCCAATGTTCTTGGTGTTCCCGCGGGTACTTGGATCAGTTTGCAGTTCGGATGGCACACCACCTTCTTTACGGTTGCTGCATTTGGTGCCGTCGCTATGATTTCAATTTTAACTTCAATAAATTCAACAGGTCATAGCGAAGCAAAAGATATTAAAACTCAGCTGATGGCATTTAAAAACCCAATGCTGCTCATTAGCTTAGCAATCACCGCATTATCATGGTCTGGTTTTATGGCTCTGTATGGCTACCTCGCGCCAATTGCTATGCATATCACGGGCTATGGTGAGTCTGCTGTGACATGGATTCTGGTTATTGTGGGAGTTGGTTTAATCATTGGCAATATTTTAGGTGGCCGCTCTTCTGACAAAAACTTAGGAAAAGCATCGATGTTCTGGGCTGTCGCCATGATTATTTCATTAATTGCCGTTGGCTTGGTGGTTGATAACAAAATTCTCTTTGTCATCACCGCATTTATCTTTGGGATTGCGTCGTTTGCAAACGTGCCGGCCATGCAACTTCGAGTGATGAATCACGGCGGTGAAGGCCAAGAACTCGCAGCAACAGCAAACATATCGGCATTCAACTTAGCCAATGCATTCGGTGGTTTCCTAGGTGGCATGGTACTCGATAGCCAATTAGGAGCAAGCATGATTCCTTTTGCTGCCGTAGTAGTTCCCGTCATAGGTTTACTATTCATTGCGAAAACCAATCAAAAAGAAAAAACATCAGCACTAGTTACACCAAGTCTCGCAAATTAATTCTTTTAGAAAGGCTCATAACCTGAGCCTCATTACAAAGGAGCCGTTCGATGGTTTTAAATCCAAAAATGACAAAAAATCCATTACATCAATTCGCTATTAACGACATTCCCTTTTGCTTCTCAAAGAAGAATATCGATATTTTTGATTATAAATTAGTTCAGAGAATAGAGAGTCTCGTTATTGTTTTCTTAGGTGTTCTATTTCTGCTTTTACTCTAATCAACAGCGGTTAACCGCATCATCCTATTACGATTTTTAGAAGGTACACATTATGAATCAAGAAAAAACCACATTTGTCATCATTGGAGGCACTTCTGGGATTGGCGAGGCGGTAGCTCAGTACTTCACTCATGAAAATAATACTGTTCATGTGGTAAGTCGCTCTACTGGCCTAGATATCAGTGATGAAAAATCAGTTCATCATTATTTTGAGTCGATTGGGCCAATTGATCATCTTGTTGTTACAGCAGGGTCATCGGCTCCCTCCGGGAGGGTAACTGATGTTGCTATCACAGAAGCAAAATCAGCTTTTGATACCAAATTTTGGGGCTCAATTCACGCGGCTAAACATGCAGCTCGTTATCTAAAACCCAATGGCTCAATCACCCTTACCACGGGCATGTTATCTCGAAAGGTGGTGGCCAACACTTATACAAAATCAGCAATAAATGCCGCCTTAGAAGCGGTGACCAAGGTGCTCGCTAAAGAATTGGCTCCAATTCGAGTGAATGCTGTAAGCCCAGGATTAACAGCAACAGCCGCTTATCAAAATATGGATACAAAATCTCGTGAATCTATGTATGACAACGCAAAACAGAGCTTGCCTGTTGGTCACATTGGCCAAGCCTCAGATATTGCGATGGCTTATGTGATGGCGATTACAAATCCATATATGACAGGTTCAATCATCGATATTGATGGCGGCGCATTAATTAACTAATACGAGCGAAAGGTAATAACATGAACACATTATTTGAGAAAACCAACTTAAAAAACATCGGCTTGCAAAATCGAGTCGTAATGGCTCCAATGACTCGTGCGCGTACGAGCCAGCCGGGGAACATTCCAAATGAAATGATGGCGACTTATTACAAGCAACGAGCCACTGCAGGGTTAATTATTTCTGAAGCAACACAAATATCAGACGACTCTCAAGGCTACTCATTCACTCCTGGTGTTTACACAGATGAACAAGTCAAAGGATGGCAACCAATCACATCGGCGGCTCATCAAGCTGGTGCTGCGATGTTCTGTCAATTATGGCACGTAGGAAGAGTATCTCACCCGACGTTCCAGAAAGGGGAATTACCTATTGCCCCCTCTGCTCTTGCTCCTGTTGAAACCAAAGTATGGATTGCAGATGAACAAGGCAACGGCAATATGGTCGATTGCATTCAGCCGAGGGCAATGACGCACGATGACATCCATCGTGTCATCCAAGATTTTGCCTACTCTGCAAGACGTGCAATAGAAGCGGGGTTTGATGGTGTAGAAATACACGGTGGTAACGGATACCTGATTGATCAATTCCTTCGAACTAACTCCAACCATAGGATCGATGAATATGGCGAAACTCGTGAAAACCGTATTCGTTTTCTGCTTGAAGTGGTTGATGCGGTAAGCAAAGAGATTGGGGCTGACAAAGTTGGGGTTCGCCTTGCTCCTTTCATCACGTTTAAAGACATGGATTGTCCAGATATTGTGCCAACTATCCTTGAAGCTTCAAGAGAATTACAAGCGCGTGATATTGCTTATTTACATTTATCAGAAGCCGATTGGGACGATGCACCAATTATCCCTGAAAGCTTCCGTGTTGAGCTACGAAAAATATTCACCAATACGATTATCGTCGCAGGCAGTTACACACAAGAACGCGCTAATGAGATCCTCAACAAAGGCTATGCTGATCTTGTCGCTTTTGGTCGCCCGTTTGTCTCTAACCCAGATTTGGTATCACGACTAAAGAACCGTTACCATCTCGCAGAGTTGGACGGTAACACTCTCTTTGGTGGAAGTGAGCACGGCTATACTGATTACCCACGTTTCTGTGGTGATCTTTAATACCCACCCAAAACGCCTAAAGATTCTCACTTTAGGCGTTGTACTCAAACCATAAATCGTAATTAACGTTCGCCTTGTACTTCAAAGTCATCCGCAACCAAGCGTGCTTTTCCATCTTCTTGAATCGTCCAATGTTCACGATGAACAACGCCAAATGCTTTGTTCATCGTCCAGTTTGCACTTAACAGGTAGCCATCATCACCAATTTGCTCCCATGTCACATCCGTATAATCCACATCTGAAAACCCTTGGTCCATGATATTTTGCCAAAAAGCTTGGATCTCCTCACGACCAGTAAACGTTCCGAATGGACGTGCTTCCATTACGGTTCCTTCCGCATATTGGGCAGCGCAACCTGCTGCATCTTGAGCGTTAAATGCTTGTTGCCATGCTGAAATCCCAGCTTTGCATGCTGATAAAATTTGTTCTTGAGTCATTATTCTTCTCCAAATGTTTGTATGTAGCCAACTATAAGCGCATCATTAAGCAAGAAAAACAGACCAATTCGAAAATACTGTTTAATAAAACAGAACAATGGAATTTAGCTAGCATGAATAAACTCAAACAAATGACTCTCTTCATGACTATCGTCGAGACAGGTTCAATCACTAAAGCGGCAGAAAAACTCGACCTTTCTAAATCGGTCATTAGCCAACATCTCAAACAATTAGAGCTCGATCTTGATGTCCCGCTGCTCAAACGAACAACGAGAAAACAGATACTCACCGCTTCAGGTGAACACTTTTATCGACAATGTTGTGAAATGCACCGGTTAGCCGAAAAAGCATGGAGCGATATTTTACATCAACAAGATTCCCCTCAAGGAAAACTGACGGTGACGGCCCCACACGCGCTGATGAATAGTATTGTGATCCCTGCTCTAAGCTCTGCATTTAAGCAATATCAAGACGTAAAGCTCAATCTCATCGCCCATGATGGCCACCTAGACTTAATGCAAGAAGGGATTGATTTAGCGATTCGAGTTGGCGAATCAAAGCTAAGTAATTTGAAACAGAAGAAGATTGGTTCGGTGCAAGATGTGCTATGTGTTTCTCAAGATTATCCAACATTTGTCGACAGTGAGATAGAGAAGCAGCCTTACATTGCTAATCACTGGCAATCAAAACAAATCACTCATAAATTGAGTAATAAAAGGTCTGACAAGACTCATATTTTGGCTTTCACCGTCTCTCACCAAGTGAATACGGTTCAAAATAGTTTAGCGCTAATTCAGAATGGATTAGGTATAGGTATATTGCCGCAATTAATCTATTTGAAACACCAAGATAGATTAAGAGAAGTACTGCCGAACTTTGAAATGGCACCATCCAATGTCTATTCGCTACACCCTTTCCACAGCCAAATCCCCATCAGTGTCAAGATGGCAATAGAAGCTATTGAGGCGGAGCTATAGACAATACGATGCTATTGGCTGATGTTTAGGTCTGATTCCGATTTAGCTGTTATCACAATATCGATCTCTCCACTCTCCAAATTGACTGTCGCATCATAGAAGCTAAACGGGTCACCATAATGTTTGAATGTGAAATAATAAGTTTCTGCGGGCGTCCATAAAACAGTCGAATCGGCAGGCTGAAGATCATATCCATCTTGCGCATACAATTCTGTCTCGGCAACTTTCATCTGAGCTAGTTTTTCGCTTGTTTCTCTGTCTATTTTAGGTTCTAGGGAAGGGTTACTCGGGTACGATTCACCGTTATAGCTCATCAATCGATAAGCTCCATTGCTCCACACGATAAAATCTTGCCATCCGTTACGATAGCTGTTGGCTAACGTGATTGGCGTTCGAGCTACAGTGATTCGATTAATCACTTTACCTACACTATCGAACATAACTGCGGTACACCCACCGCTACCACAGAAATAACGATCTTGTATTAATACAAGATGCTCAACGTCTCCATCACGATTTAGATCTACGCTCCCCGTTAGGTACTTAATCTGATTTTGTTCTATCGATAAACCTTCTGGAGCCAAGATGCTCTTATCTATCCAAGTTTCAATTTCTGCTTTATCGGGATCAGCTGCAACCGTAGAAGGAGAGGTGTTAGTCGGCGTAGTTTCAACGGTAGAACAGCCCATAAAAGAGAGTAGAAAAAGCATCCCACTTAACTTACGAATATTCATATAACAATACTCTATTACATTAGTCTGTGATTTAAGAGTATACGCTCTGCTGCAGCGATAATGAACCATGTGGATATCTCGATAGCCTAACAACTCTGAGCTCAATTTACCTCTAGCCAACCGCAGCCCACTGATCCAGGTCGAGCCCAATCGCACCCAAACCATAGACCACTAATAATTAGAACTCATAACATTTTATTTCATTAAATAGCATATAGAACAGTCAAAACGTGCGCTAAAACTGGTTTTTATTGAATAATAATGTGGTTATTGTTAATATCCCGGCTGATATATATTTAGTGGTCTAATTATTTTAACTTTTACAGACCATTTCGCTTTTTAATTTTGAACAAAAAGCATTACGGATTAAACGTTTGAGTATCATTTATGGATAGCAGTTTTAAGAAATACAGTATCGACACAACCGATTACCAAGTCGGGCAAGATAACGTTCAAAAGTGGGGGTTTGATATACACAACCCTGTCTTCGGCATTAGTGCTGGACTTATTTTCCTTTTCCTTTCAGCAATGCTTATTGTTGAACCTAGTACCGCAAAAGAGGCTCTTAACAACCTCAAAAATGGCATCATCGAAGATTTCGATGTGTTCTTTATGTGGGCAACCAACTTCTTTGTTTTCTTCACCCTTGCTTTGATTGTTTCACCTTTTGGTAAAATCCGTATTGGTGGTAAAGACACAACGCCTGAACACTCTAGAGTCTCTTGGATGGCGATGTTATTTGCTGCCGGAATGGGTATCGGTCTTCTATTCTGGGGAGTTGCAGAACCTGCTGCTTACTTCACGGATTGGTGGGGAACGCCATTTAATGTTGAACCGTTAACCGAAGAAGCTAAATCACTCGCTCTTGGTGCAACGATTTTCCATTGGGGAATTCACGGATGGGCAATTTACGCTATCGTGGCCCTCGCGCTTGCGTTTTTCTCTTTTAATAAAGGGTTGCCGCTGTCGATTCGCTCTGTGTTCTATCCTGTGTTTGGCGATAGAGCTTGGGGCTGGGTTGGTCATATCATTGATATTATGGCGGTTCTAGCCACCTTGTTTGGCTTAGCAACGTCTCTTGGTTTAGGCGCACAACAAGCCACAAGTGGTATTAACCACGTGTTTGGCACTGACGGTGGCATCGGGATGCAACTCATTGTGATTGCATTCGTTACTTCTGTCGCCATTATGTCGGTGGTTCGTGGTATTGATGGTGGTGTAAAACTGCTAAGTAACATCAATATGCTGTTTGCGTTTGCTTTGCTCATTTTCGTGACCGTTGTGAGCTTTGACGTTGCGATGATCTCATTACCTGAGACTCTAATGGCATACGCAGAAAACTTTTTCCCTCTAAGTAACCCACATGGCCGTGAAGACACCACTTGGATGCATGGTTGGACAGTATTCTATTGGGCATGGTGGATTTCATGGTCCCCATTTGTCGGCATGTTCATCGCTCGAATCTCTAAAGGCCGTACTGTTCGTGAGTTCTTAGCAGCAGTTATCTTTATCCCAACATTGGTAACATTGATTTGGATGGCTGTATTTGGTGGCCTTGCTCTTGATCAGATGATCAATAAAGTCGGTGAACTTGGAGCCAATGGTTTAACCGATATCTCACTTAGTCTATTCCATGTGTACGATGTATTACCATTTGGCAATGTGATCTCAATATTATCGGTTGTATTGATCCTGATCTTCTTTGTGACATCATCAGATTCCGGTTCACTGGTTATCGACAGCATTACCTCTGGCGGTAAAGTTGAAACGCCAATCCCACAGCGAATTTTCTGGGCAAGTGTCGAAGGTTCTATCGCGGCTGTGATACTTTGGGTTGGTGGTAAAGAAGCACTTCAAGCACTGCAATCGGGTGTTGTTGCGACCGCTTTGCCTTTCACTTTTGTTCTGCTCATTATGTGTTATAGCCTAATCAAAGGTTTGAACTCTGAATACTCCATGTATCGATAATAGCAACGCTAAACACACTTAATATTAATCAGCCTCTGTCATTTGACTGAGGCTGATTTTTTCTTTAGCCTCATCAAAACCTCCTTCTATTTCATGTAGCCCATCAATATGAGCCAGATAAATATTCAACAAAAAATTGCTAGCTTTACCTCTATTGAGCAAGCGTTAGATTATTTCGATATAGGTTTTGATAGCCAATTCATTGATGAGTACCGCCTGCCGCTGATAAAACGCTTCAATGGGAATTTGCTACTGGAAAAGCCAGATGATTGGTTTTCTGCTCGTCGAGCATTAAAGAATGCATATTGTAAAATTCAGCGAAGCCGTTTGGATCGCCATACTCGATCCGCTTGCCGAGGCTGTACGTCTTGTCAACGTCGATAATTGTTCCACTTTGATTCCCTACCCGCTGTATTTATTTTCTAACCTTTCACTATATTCATAATTATAACCCAGTGCGATATCTCTCAGAATTTCATTAATTAAACCATTACCATCACTCGGATACTTATAACGATAAAAGCAGAGATATTAAATGCGTAAAATACACGACATTGATTTAAAGCTTCTTCAGCTATTTTTAACCATTGCAGACTCAGGTGGTTTTTCAGCGGCACAATTTAAATTGAACATGCATCAATCCACAATCAGTACCCGCATGAATGATTTAGAGACACGACTCGGTATGACACTCTGTCACCGTGGAAGACGTGGGTTTCGCTTAACCAGCGATGGTGAAAAAGTATATCAACTCAGTAAGGGGATCTTTGAACATATCTCTGAGTTTGAAGAACAACTCGATTGCATTCGAAAAGTCTCTCACGGTCATATTAGACTGGCGCTCACCGATAATCTTGCCACCAATCCTAAATGCAAAATTCAACAAGCGATTCGTTTGTTTTGCAGTGAACACCCTAAAGTGACTCTCGATACCGATGCTCTAGACTCTTACAAAATTGAAATGATGTTACTCGAAGGTACGATAGAACTTGGGGTTACGTCCTCTGAAGTACAAAAAGATGGCTTAAATTATCAGTTTCTATTTAATGAAAGACAGTGTCTATATTGTGCCCCGGAACACCCAATTCTTGCCAATCGTGGAGAAATCACCACTGAAGACATTCTACAATTTCCGATTGTGGATCGTGGATTAACCCATAAAATAACGCCATTCAGTGACACTGAAAACTTACTCCATTTAGCCAGCAGCACCAACATGGAAGCAACGGCTCACCTGATTTTATCGGGAACTTTTGTCGGGTACCTGCCCGATCATTACGCCGCTATTTGGGAGCAACGAGGAGAAATGGTAAAAATCAATGCCCCCTCCTTGGAGTACTTAGCCGATTTTCATTTAACAACTTTGAACTCAAAAGAGTTATCGTTAGCAGCAAAAGAGTTAATGTCTGCAATTTACAATGTGCATTTAAATAACGATTCAAATACATCTAAAAACATAAATAAACCTGAAAACCAGCACGCAATAACGACTTAATTCAATTCAAGTACCACTTCTCCTTATGAATATTTTCGGGATAATTACGCTTATCCCGTGAATTTTATTCACTGCGATTTATTACATCGAATTTCAACAAAGTAAGTATCTAAAACTGATTATTTAACTTCAATCTTAAAAAGCGCTCAATGCATATAAATAATATCGTTACCAAAAGGTAATTACATGAGCGACTACCCATGCATTAATATCCACTTAGATACCATTACTCAAAACGCCAAAAACCTTGTATCCGCCAGCAAAAAATATGGTGTCTTCCCAACTGGAGTCACAAAGTTAGCCTGCGCATACCCACAGGTTGGACAAGCGATCCTGAATGGCGGCATTCGTATTCTTGCTGATTCTCGAGTGCAAAACTTGAAAAAGTTACGCCATTTACAAGCAGAAACCATGCTATTGAGAATCCCGGCGATCAGCGACGTCAGTGATGTGGTTCGTTACGCCGACATCTCTCTCAATTCTGAATTGGAAACCCTTCAGGCCCTTTCAGTTGAAGCCATTAAACAACAGAGAATTCACCAAGTGATTCTTATGCATGACATGGGCGATCTACGCGAAGGGGCTTTCTACCAAGAAGAGACCTTGGCTCTCGCACGGCAAGTCATGACACTCGAAGGCTTAAAGCTCGTCGGACTTGGGACTAATCTCGCTTGTTATGGCGGAGTTGAACCGAGTGTCGATAATCAAAAACAACTGATCGCTTTAGCCCAACAGATTGAGCAAGAGCATCAGATCCATTTAATGTACCTCTCTGGTGCCAGCTCCGCAGGTTTACCTCTGATGCTAAGTGGATCACTTCCTCAGGGTATTAATCAGCTAAGGCTTGGTGCTTCAATTTTGATGGGCATTGGACTAAATGACGATCCAATTCCAAACACTCGCCAAGATACGTTTGATCTCTCCGCAGAAGTGGTGGAAATCAAAGTTAAACCCTCTGTTCCAACTCTTTCTACGGCTCTGGATGCTTTCGGTCAACGACCTGAGTTTATCGACAGAGGCCTGCGCAAACGCGCGATTTGTGCCATTGGTAAACAAGATATTGATATCGACCAAATGACCCCAAAAGACAGCAATATTATTGTCATTGGCGGTAGTAGCGATCACTTGATTCTCGATATTACTGACTGTGATGACAACTATCACATCGGAAGTTTAATTGACTTCGAACTCTCCTATGGCGGTGTATTGCAGTGCATGACCTCTGAATATATCACCAAACACTTTATCTAATGTCCCTATGACTACTGCGAGCAGAAACGCCTCGTTAAGGATGCAACATGTTCAAAATTAAGAAGTTTCCAAATACGTTCACGATCTTATTTCTACTCATAGCGTTCTTTGCCTCGCTGACCTATCTATTACCAGCAGGCAAATACACTCGTGAAATGAATGAGCAATTGGGGCGTGAAGTTCCACTACCTGGCTCTTATCATGTCATCGAATCCTCGCCTCAAGGTTTCTTCGATACTTTAATGGCTCCCATCTCCGGCTTTTATGATCCGGTCAGCGGGGTTATTGGCGCTATCGATGTCAGCCTGTTTGTGCTGATGGTGGGTGGCTTTCTGGGAATAGTGACTAAAACAGGCGCTATTGATACTGGCATTGCGCGAGTAATGGTGCGACTAAAAGGCAGAGAGATCTACATGATCCCAATCCTCATGATTCTGTTCGCACTAGGCGGTACTTCTTATGGTATGGCTGAAGAATCTCTCGCCTTCTATGGTCTTCTTATCCCCATTTTTATGACGGCTCGATTTGATCCATTGGTGGCAGTCGCTGTTATTTTTGTGGGAACAGGCGTTGGCACATTAGGTTCTACAATCAACCCATTCGGTACAGTTATCGCCTCCAATGCGGCCAGCGTCGATTTTTTGAGTGGCGTTGAGTTGCGCTTTGCCATTCTTGCTATTGCTCTTGTGGTTGGGATTGGTTATGTGATGCGTTATGCGAAAAAGATTCAGAACAATCCTGAGCTTTCTTTACTTGCTCACCTGCGTAAAGATAATGAAGCGCATTTTTTGAGTGGTAAAGAGAACACAGATACCCTTCCTCTTCTGACTGGCTCACAAAAAGGTGTACTTTTCCTCTTCATTCTTACCTTTGGCATCATGATTTATGGCGTTTCCCTTCTCGGCTGGTGGATGGCCGAAATGGCTACCCTATTTATTTTTATGGGGATTTTATGTGGCATCATTGGCCGCCTGAGTGAAGATGACCTCATTAACTCTTTTGTAGCGGGCGCGGCAGATCTCATTGGCGTTGCATTAATTGTCGGCGTTGCTCGTGGGATCGTAGTGGTAATGGAAGCAGGAAACATCACTGATACCATTCTTCATTACGCTGAAGGTATTGTGGCAGGTAAAAGTTCAATTCTATTCATCAACACCGTCTACGCGATTGAAATGCTTCTCTCTTTCATCGTTCCATCCACTTCTGGCCTAGCGGTAATGAGTATGCCAATTCTTGCGCCATTGAGTGACTTTGCAAACACAGGAAGAGAGTTAGTGGTTACTGCGTTTATGAGTGGTATCGGTACCGTTCTGTTCATCACACCAACCTACGGGGTGCTCATGGGTGGGTTGGCGATTGCACGTATCCCTTACATTATTTGGCTGAAATTTATTGCACCGCTAGTGGTATTTTTCATTGCTCTAAACTGCGTCATCTTGTCTATAGGGGCTGGGCTTTACAGCTAAACACTCCTACTGAGTCATTGATATTATTACACTAAGTACAAACAAGGCCATGCTATGGATACCACGGCATGGCCTTATCATCACTCAGAAAGCTTCATGCTGTACCACTCCAAAGCCGATCTCATTAAGCTAAGTTCTACGCATGTTTTCAACTAAGTTCTTTTGATGACGATACCTCTTCAGCTCTTTGCTGATCTTGAGGATGATCCGATGGCGGTGAAAACAGTATTCCCAGCTTATGTTTCAGTTTACCCTGACTCGCGAACAACTCTTGGAACATCGCTTTCCACTCAGAAAACGTGACAACAATAGGATTAAAGCTATTAACGGGTTTTGAAATACCATAGCGAACCGTTTCAACTTCAGGCTCAAATGTATTGAACACTTTATCCCAAATGATCAGCACGCCCGCGTAATTTTTATCGATATATTGAGCATTGCGTCCATGATGAACCCGATGGTGTGATGGCGTATTAAAAACATACTCCAATATCCCTAACGACCTGATCCATTGAGTATGCACGAAGAATTGCAGTCCAAGATTCAGTAATACTACGAAAACGACCCATTTAGGCTCGAAACCGATGACGACCAGCGGCAACCAAAACATCCACATTCCGGCTAATGGGTACATTAAGCTTTGACGAAAAGCCGTACTAAAATTCATTCGCTCAGAGCTGTGGTGTACAACATGCGCAGCCCACATCCAACGGACTCGGTGGCTTGCACGATGGAACCAATAATAGAAGAAATCTTGCAGAATCATCAGAACAATGAAACTTTGCCAGTTCATACTGATATCAAAAATACGCCAATCAAAAAGCCATAAATAGATACCAGCAACAGCAAGGCCAAGAAGAATATCTGTCGCTTGGTGCATTCCAGCTAACATAAAATTACATGCTACCTCTGCGAAATGATAGCGAGCATTTTCTGGTAAGCTTCCTCTTTTTTGACCAAAAAAATATTCAGCCAAAATGCACGTTACAAATAGAGGAGCAAGCAGCATTAGAAGCCATTCGGGATTATCTATCAAACGGTTAAGGTCCATTTTAACCTCCATTTTTTTACCAACGAGCGAAATGATCTTCAGTTAAGCCTATAGCATTATTCAAGCGATGAATCGTTCCTTGATCATCTTGAATATATCCAGAAAAGTGTCCGATAAACTGGCGAAAATTACTTTTAAGCAACCACAGGTTGAGTTTCTCTGAGCGACAATTAACGGATTGAAATTCAAGGTCAACCTGCCCATCATCAGAATAGATTCGCCACTTTGACGGTTCTTGAGCTTCTTTATCATTTGAACGAACAAAGTCAAAATGGACAGGCCCCAACAAATGACGCTCACCATTCACCCAAAATACATTTTCACAACTGCCAGTTTCGTTCACGCCAGCCGCTAAATTTAAGCCTAATGTAGTGCCTTTTTCTTTGTGATTAATGCTTGCCCAGCGCCAACTCGTTTCACGTCGCATATACCCAGCAGAGAAGTCATAACTAGCCAATGATCGAGTCAAATCAACGTTATTATCTAAGACCGATAAGTTGCCTTCAATACGTAAAGCATTGTGTTTTTGAGTATAGGTCCAACCGTTATAGCCAGTTGGTGTACACATCGATAGTGGTAAGCTTTGATTTGGAAAAGGGAGTAAACGAAGATCTGCTTTCACATTCCTAGTGTTGAGGACCACCTGCCATTGTCCGTCAACGATGTTAAATTGAACGTCTTTTCCGCCAATGTGTGCGACCGATGAGTAGGGGGAAGGTGACGTTGCCGTATCTATGGAAAATGGTCGAAGCCAAGTCTCCTCGATAAGTGCGTTATTTTGAATGTCATACACATAACAAAAAGCAGAACCGAGGTAACGAATGTCTGCAAGTGCGACTCCGATAATGTAATTATCAGAAATCACACTAACAAATTGAAATTGCTTATAATCGAAATATTGTCTCCAACGACTTGCGGAGTTATCCATTTCATTCTTATAGCGAAAGAGCTCAACACCAAGATCTTGTGGTATGCCATCAAATTGACCAACCATCGGTTTTCCAGAGCTATCCATCAAGTTTTTAGGAGCGGTTTGGGTAATTCTCATGCTTACATCAAATTCCATTTACATTTTGATAACAGTATTTTGATGCTTAATTGTGCTTTTAGACAGATTTTTATTTGAAATATGCAGGGCTAGAATCACAAATATTCACTCATGTACCTTGGCTAACGGGGAAACGCTCTCATAAGATGACCAAAAGCGACTCCCAATCACATTTATTTATGGCCTGAGGTGAACGGTAGGAAGTTGAAGAGACTTGAAACTACAATCATTACCTAATCTGTTTGCCTATTTTGATTAGTAAAATGAACCGGGTATTTTTGTCGAATATAACGCTGTTCTTCAAACATATCTTTAAAGGTTATACCTTCATCTAGTTTAATGATGACTTCATTACCATCAAAACGCAGTATTGGCCCTTGAACAGGAATCTGACGATCACCATGCAAACGTAAAATTCCAGCCATGATCAGCCCTTTATATAAAGCTGAAAAATCATGTCTAACAATGCGTATACCTTTTTCAGAAACTTCACTCACAGGGATCAACTGATCTCCGATTCTTATCAAAGGTCGTGCTTTTTTCGGGTATTTTAACCGATAATATTGACGTTTTTGCTCAGCTACTTCTTTTTCCATGGGGGCTTAATATTCCTTCCAATCCCTTTCGCTCAAACTGACTTCGTAGGTTCTACGCTGTAATAAGAATAGTTATGTATCTGCTTGGTTTAGCAAAACTTTAGCTTACATTTGTCGACATAGATACCATATCTAGCCAAAACTAAAACATTCATCATGGCAATGCTCTTCTGGTTACCGAAGCGAACCTCGCTCTTGTGGGTAATTAATAAAAACTAATACCTAAAATTATTTTTCATAAATACCAAAATAGGAACTTTATTGTATAATACGGCAATCAAACAGCACCATTACCCCTTACCAAAATTCTGCGAAACAATTTTATGAAAAAAAATAATGGTTTTACTCTTATAGAGCTCGTTGTCGTGATTGTCATTCTCGGCATTTTAGCGGTCACAGCTGCCCCTCGATTTTTGAATTTACAAACGGACGCGCGCAATGCTCGATTAGAGGGCATGAAAGGAGCTATCGAAGGAGCACTGGCCATTGGATATGGGAAAATGGCGATAGAAGGGTTAGAGCATTTAAGATACGTCTCAAATAAAAATGAAGATACGGGACTAACACCGCCAACACCCAAGCATGACCTCCCTTTTACCGATTGTAATATTGGTGGTTCTGAAAGTTGCACCTTCATATATGGCAACCCTGATGCTGATGACACCAGTCTTCGTCAGTTAGTACAAGACCTTGAAACAGATAATTCCGATTGGGTTGTTCTGCGTCATCCTGATGGCGATCCTCGTCGTGAGCTTTTTGTCACCATAAGAGGAGAAACAGACATGACGGCCTGTGCTGTGCGCTACGCCCCACCGACGTCGGCAACAACTCAATATCAACTTGAAGTGTTACCTTGCCTTTAATTATTCGATACCCATAAATTGAATCAAAGCCTATACTTGCTGAGAGTGTAGGCTTTGGTATTAATCATTGCATGAAATAAAAATGCTCGACTTAAAAACAGCTCGATAATGTAAATATTCATCATCTGATGACTCATTCACTTTCATTCCTCTTTCTATGAGGGCTGAACTCAGATACAGATATTGAAATGCTCCCATTTAACCCACGTTTTTCTCGGCTAGCGTTTGATCCCGCAACTCAACCATTACCGAAACGTTTTACTTTTCCATACTATTACGAACCACATCCTTTAGCGAATCAAGCTATCGAAGGGTTACAACAATACCTTACCGAGCAATCAAACACTCTAGAAGATGTTCTCCACATGGGTCGAATGTTTGGTGTTCTGGTCGTAAAAGGCCAAGATGGTGTTGTAGGCTATTTATCTAGCGTCTCTGGTGAAAAACCTACTGCATTGGAAAAATTTGTTCCTAGCATTTTGGACTCAACCAATCCTGAACTGCAATACATTCAGAACAAGATTGATAACCTTCGTTGTAAGCTTGATAAATTAAATGATGATCCTGACTTACATCAGCTTAACTTAGAGCTAATGAGCATTAAATCAGAATCGAGTATCGCTCTCGACAGTCATCAACTACGGATCAAGGAAGCTAAGAAAGATCGAAAGTTACAGCGAAATCAAGCAGAAGCTGAGATGTCACCTGAGCAACTAGCATCATTCATTAAGTCCTTAGGTGAACAAAGTAGCCAAGAAAAACGACAGCTAAAAAAATTAAAACATGAGTGGTTAGAGAAGATCGCGTTTGTAGAAGAGCAACTAAGAAATCAGAATGCCACTGTGAATGCTCAAAAAGATGCCTGTAGACTAGAACTGGGCAAGTTAACAAAACTAAACCTACAGCAACGTACATTCTTAAACCAACATGGCATAACACAAAGTCTCTACCATTTATTTAAAGATAATACACCACTCGAACCTATTGTGAATTCAGAGCATGAGAATGCCCCGAAACTATTGCAGTATGCGTTCAAACATCAAATGAAACCACTCGCGCTTGCTGAGTTTTGGTGGGGCCCCGCGCCTGAAAAAGAGATCAGGCAGCATAAAAATTTATACCCGGTCTGCCAAAGTAAGTGCTATGAAATTCTCAATCATATGTTAGATGGTATTGAGACAGACCCCAGTCCATTGACAGTTAACCCCGCAGAAGGCAAAGAACTCGATATTATCTATGAAGATGACGTGATGGTTATCGTAAATAAGCCTGAAGAGTTTCTATCTGTTCCTGGAAAAACCATCTTAGATTCTGTCTATACACGCATAAAATCGCGTTACCCTAATGCGACTGGCCCTCTGATTGTCCATAGACTTGATATGTCTACATCAGGTTTAATTGTATTGGCCCTTACCTCTGAAGCTAATCGATTTATTCAGAAGCAGTTTATTGAACGAACAGTAGAAAAACACTATGTTGCTCTGTTGGAAGGCGAAGTAGAAGAAGAGTCCGGTGTCATTAAGCTGCCACTAGCGGGAGATTTATGCGATCGACCTCGGCAGTTAGTCTGCTTTGAGGAAGGAAGAAAAGCGGAAACGACTTGGCAAGTCCTTAACCGAATAGAAGGCAGAACAAGAGTCAGACTCTACCCGAAAACAGGCCGTACCCATCAACTCAGAGTCCACTGTGCACATCGTTTAGGGCTTAATTGCTCAATTGTTGGCGATGATTTGTATGGCTATAAACAAGACCGCCTCCACTTACATGCTGAATATTTACGTCTGATTCACCCTGTAACTAAAAAAGTAATGGTGTTCACTGCTGATGCCAATTTTTAGTCATTATTTTAAACACTCATCAATCAAATAAGCGCTGCTGAGGACTGGTTTCCGTTTCAGTGCTTATCTTCTTCTTAAGCTTTTGACGTTGATAGCGTTGACGGCATAACCGGATAACATTCAACTGCTGAGCAGGTGTCATGGACAGCCACTCAAACCGTTCACTACGCTTGCGCATGCACCCTTGGCAATAGCCTTTTGGATCGACGGTACAAACTCCAACACAAGGGTTAGGTACAGTAAAAAACTCCAATTGCTCCATATCTTCCCTCCCAAACTAAGTGCTCAATCTCATACACCATAAATATGACATTAAACGGATAAAGCTAATATTTACTTCTCAAAATACAATTTCCATTGCACTAAAATAGTTTATAAAAAATAATGACGATATACTGACACCAAGATAACTTATTCCACTATATTGTTAATACATAAATAGCATAATAATCAATAGCATTTGCTAGCCATATTTACTGGAGTTCGTCCTATGAAGTTTAGCTCAAAAACATTATTCGCAGCAGTTTCTCTTCCAATCATGCTATCAGCGTGCACTGGCAATGCGGATGATAACAGTATTGTTACAGAACAAGATTTGCAGCATCACCATTGGGAACTGACAAAAATTGATGGAAAACAAGTAAACTCTGATTCGAAAGTACCTGCCGCAAGTTTAGAAATAGGCGAAAAGATGACAGCAAACGGAAGTGCCGGATGCAATAACTTCTTCGGCCAAAGCGAACTTGAGAATGGCAAGTTTCGTATTAAGCAGATGGGGATGACGATGAAGATGTGTCCTGAAGAATCGATGGCGATAGAGAGTGCCGTTTCTCAAACGTTATCAGATTGGTCACAACTGACTCTCACAAAAGAGTCACTCATACTCAAAAATGACTCACATACTCTGACATACACACTGCGAGACTGGATGAATTAAAGCCGAAACAGCATAAATAGATAATAGTTCAAAAATTGAACGGTCACTTTTGCAACATACCTTAGTTCATAATATACTATGGGCCCTCACACATATGAGTGCCCTTTTTTATGAATATGAATTAATGAAGTCGATAACTCAAATAACAAAATATATTTTTAGTAAATACACCCGCATACATCGTTCAATGGTGATTTTGAGCCCTTCATTATGAAAAAATTATTTAACTACCTCATTACGCAGTACATTATTTACACAATAGTACCTCTTCTTATACTCGGTGTGTCAGCTCTGAGTTACGCATTGATTGATAGTCATCATGATTATCAATCAGAGTACAATCAAACGATTAACTATCAAATAAAACAAGCGAGCCGAGCAATACAGGACCTTGATATTGTAGGGGCTGAAAATGTGGTAGGGAAGGTATCCGATCTCAGCTATATTTTATCTGTAAAATTAGAGTCCACAAAATATGATTTAGTGCTGTCGGAATTTATTAGCGCCTCAATACCCGGTAAATCAGATAAAAAAAGCTATTTAATATACTCTCAATCTGGTGAGACTATCGGGGCTTTAACCGTGATTAAAGATACATCACAGATTTGGAAAGATTTGCTCATTGAATCAGTGCCTAATATTATTTTGGCTATATTGCTGCTACTCTTGATGTCGATGCTTCTTAGCCGTAAGGTGTTAAAAACACTAAAAACTCCATTTCATGATGCTCAACGGTATGGTTTTTTAATCGCAAATGGCGATATTAATGCCGAACCTCCAATTCATCAATTTGAAGAATTCAACTCTCTTTTTTCATCACTAGATAATTTAAGAGATCGTTTGATCAACAGCGTCCATGAGCTTAAAAAAAGTGAACATAGACACCAAGCAACCTATGACCTCACACAGGTATGCCTCTTTGTTGTTGACATAAAAGAGAAGCAAATCGTTCGATCTAATCGTGAATTTGAAACAACCTTTGGCTCTCTAAACAAAGTAAATAGTATTGAATTAAGATCAACTCTTCATGACTTTATAATCAAACTAGCAAATGGCAAAATTAACGACCAATATACTCTAGTAGGTGTCAATGGAGATAGACACTTTAAAGTCAACAGTGCATATCTTAATGAGTACCAACTTGAATGCTCAGCTCTCGATATTACAGAATTAGTAGATGCACATAGTTACGTGCAAAAACAGCTTATTACTGATTCGCTAACTGGAATAAAAAACCGAGTCGGTTTCAACAAAAGAATAGAAGAGATTCAAGCAAACCGATTAATCTCAACTTCAATCATTATGCTTGATCTAAACGGGTTTAAGCCTATTAATGATCAATATGGGCACTTAGTTGGAGATTTCCTACTCGCAACTGTCGCAAAAAGGATCAATGTTACTTTAGACAAGATAGGAGAAGTCTATAGACTCGGTGGCGATGAGTTTATCATTTTAACGAATAAGATCTTATCCGATGATGAATTGACTACTCTTGCTACATCATTAAATGAAAATGTTAGTAGAAATGTAAATTATGAAAACCACGAATTTTCAGTAACGATTAGTATCGGCAGTGCAAATTTCGTAGCGGGTAAATCAGAAATGTATGATGTGATACATCAAGCAGACTTGGCAATGTACCAAGCGAAGACATCAAAACAGACATACGTAATGGCTCAAAAGTAATAATGCCACAATAGAATGTGGCATTATCATTATTACTTATTGTATTTCTACACGACGGTTTTGATCACGATCTTTAGCGGTATCATTTGAAACTAATGGTTCATTTTCACCTTTAGATGAAGTTGATAACGCGTTTTTGCTGATGCCTTTCTTTACCAAGTACTCTTCAACCGCTTTAGAGCGTTTTAGCCCTAACGAAAAGTTGTAGGCTTTCGAACCAACAGAATCTGTATGCCCTTCCAGATTTAAGTTTTGATTATTATTTTTAATCATTCGCTGAATATTATCTAAAACATACTTAGATTTATCGGTAAGTGTTGATTTGTTGAAATCAAAATACACTCTAGCAATCACACCACCATCATTAATTGGTTTGAATTGCCCATTTGCAAGTAAAAATTCAGAACAATCAGAGCTAACACCCGAGCTAACCACTTGTTTATTAATAAAATCAAGAGTCGGATCGTACTCTCCCGTTTGTTCTATTTGATAGAAAGGCCCTTCATTTAAAATAACACGAGTTCCTTTACCTACAGAAATGTTTTTTTCATATTCTACCTTATCACCACCGCAGTAGTAACTTAGTGCTTGATTATCAATATTATTTGCATGCGTCAGTGTACTTGTACTGAGTAATATACATACTGTGGCAAGTTTTCTAATCATTTTCATTCTCCAAAGACTCAGTAACAAGGTGGTTAATTAATTTTAATCCATAAAAATCAAGGCGATAATGCTGTACAACTTCGTCGTCAAACACTTCAATAACTTCTGGTATTTCCAGAGGCATAAATTCCGCTAAATAATATCCTGTTGTATCATGAACATAGGTTATTTCCCCTCGAAACTCTTTCTCTTCCTCTGCAATATCAATTATAAAAATTCTATCTTCTAGTGAATTAGACTTCCGAATAATACTATTTAACTGATTTATAGTATTCTGATGTTTCGGTATGTCACTATTAATAAAAATATACGTTCTAGCCGTCCCTGCCGTCACATAGGCTGAAAATAACAACAGTAACACAGCTGCTGTTTTACAAAATAATTTTATCACTTAAGGTGGCCTATCTCTTCTGTAATTAGCTCTAATATTTGGTTCAATATTTCATCTCGGTTTTCGGCTTTATAAACATTTTTTGCACCGACACAGTTTTGAAGTGCTTTGTTATTTTTAGGCTCATAATCAAACCCAATCACTGCCATCCTAGCTCTAATTGGTTTGCCATCAGAAGACATACCCGTTCCGAGACCTTGGAGAATTTTTGTGCACATCCCTTCTTGGACTAAGCTCTGATGATACGTTTTGAAATAGCCAGAATCATCTCCATCAGAGATAACAATTAATAGACGGCGTGAATTAACACCTTTACGTAGCATCTGCGCACTTCTAATAATAGATTGATAAGATGTTGTTCCACCATTGGGATAGAACGAGCCCACCGAAGTATTGAATGCAGAGAAATCCGAAGTTAGAAATAAGTCTTTGAACTGAAGCTTATTATTTTTTCCCTTACAATGATTATAGCTTGTCTCATTTCCTTTCTCTTTCCACAAATTATCAACTGTTGTTTTTGCGTCAAAAGAACCTCTTGAATAATAGTCTTGCGACAAATCACACTTCTTTTTATTGTTATCACTACGAGTGCTATAGGTATAATAATTAAAAGGCGATATAGCAATTTTATTATCATTACCATCTTCTAAATCATTAAATCGTTTTAATTCAACTGTTACGTCTTTAATAATGTCGATGAGATCTCTGTATTTCCGTTGACTGCTCCCGCCCCATCCCCCATTCATGGACCCTGAAAAATCTGCGGCAAACACAACATCAACAGCTTCACTTTGATATTTCCTTGCTACCGCAGCACCGGCAACATCAAACGTTTCACCAAAACCTTGAATGGCATCATTACCTGGGAACCAAGAAGTATGTTTTGTTTTTGCTTGTACTTCATATTGGAAAAAGCGAGCTTCTCCCCTAGTTAAACCTTCTCTACATTCAGAGATTTCCTCACAATTATGCTTATATATTTTTAAGTCAGATACTTGAGTCATATCAACCATATATTGCTCAATATAATCAGTTGCAATTTTTCGGTTGGTGAGACTTCCGCTACCTATACCTGTACTGTCTTTATTCTCAGCATTATGTGCAGCAATAGCGAGTGATGCCACTTCAGCCGCATCTTCAATTCTTGCTTTTGATTGAAGCGCTCTCGCACCGTCACTCGCTAGTGTGAAAATTCCGAACAAAGTAGGAATTAACATTGCGAATAGTAACGCTGCATGTCCAGACTGCTTACGTTTTAAATGCATAATCGTCATTACCTGCCTATCATCACTGAAGAAGAACTCACTCTCGTAAATTCCGTCCCGAGCAAATCACCAATCCAATTGTCGGTTTCATAACAAAAAGTAACGCGATAAAGACTCGCTTGCCTTTCCCACGACGTAATTACAGATAAGTGCTGTAGCTCAGATAACGGCTTACTGACATTACAAGTAATCCCGCCAAATCTATATTCCTTTTGAGGGTTAGGGGCACTTATCCCTCTAAATGTTAACTCTTCAACTAAAGCGCCAAACTTAGTCGGATCATAGGTAGATAACGTTCTTGAAAGCGAATTCCCACCTATTGTCATCATCCCGCGAGCTTCATTTGACGTTATTTGATAGTCCTCTGAATACAACTGTGTACGCTCTTTTAATACGTTGACTAAAGAGTATGAAAGCCTATCTAACTTACCTTTAATCGATAGCTTAATGATGACATCACCACTAAAAACTATGAGCAGACTGAAAAACAAACCTACGATTGCAAACTCAACACTAAAATTACCCTTCTGTTTAGATCGTAAATTATTTAACTTCAAAAGAGTCACGCTCATACTCCTGTATCACAATAACTTCACGACTAAATATCGAGGTGCTGTCCATGAAATAAGTAAAAATTGAGTTAAAGTCATAGTCAATTCGATAGACGGCGATCGAGGAATCTTTTGCTATACCGCACTCTTGGCTATTATCACCATCTGGTATAACACATGGATCAACCATGTTCTCAAGATCATTAACAGACCCTAAATATTGAATAGATAACCGAAAATTACTCCCATCGACCACTCCAGCCCACAGTGAATCACTCTTATTAATAGAATTTTGGAATGCTTGCATGTAATCACGATCATGTGTTTTCGAGTCGCGAGCGGCTTCCGAAACAGCTAAATCGCCGATGGCAGAAACATAAGACATATAACTCATTTCCACCCAGGCCATACACATCAGCCAAAAGGCCATGAAACCCAGTACAAACTCTATAGAAGCGACACCTTTACTCTTTTTCATTCTCTTTACCTAAGCTGATAGGTTGTGTCTGAAGAATGACATCACTATCCTTTATGCGTTCAATGCCTTTTAACGCGGAAAAGTGCTCAAAAACTTCAACATCGTCATACTTTGAACCCAAAATAGATTTCACGTATTCAAAATTGCCCAGCTTTGCCATCGCTAAAGTTAAATTGGCTTTCAATTGATCATCCGCATCTTCGTTCAAATAGATCGGCAGTAATTTTTGTACTGCTTGTTTATACTGTCCTTCAATGATATCTAATACCGCTAGGTTATTTTTTATCTTGATATCATCATATAGATGGGTACGAGCAAGGTTAAAATACTCTCTTGCTTTGACGTAATCTTCTCTTCCGGCATATATCACACCAAGCAAATTCTCAATATCAGCATTATTTTTACTAATACTATGTGCTCTTTCTGCTGTAGCAAGTGCACGGTCATAACTTCCTAATTCATATTCGCTGTGCGCCTGTATCAATAACACATCAACGTCTGCATCAGTGGCCAAAGCTATAGGCGATATAATAAACAGAGCAGACTCTGCGTCACCTGAATTCAAATATGCATCGGCTAATTTGACACGGGTTGCTTTATTTTCCTTTATCTTTAGCTGTTCCTTATAGAGTAAAACCAACTGATCATAGTTATTAGTTTTTATCAGCATACTCTCTTTGGTTTTATGGTTATCCAAGCTCTTCGTTGAGGAACAACCAACTAATGTCACTAACAATACGCTTAAAATGATTGATCTATACACCAGACATCATCCTCATAACTCCAGGAGCCGCAATTAAAATTACAATCGGCAACATAATGAAGACAATCAAAGGTATAGACATTTTGGCTGCCAATTTACCAATCTTCTCTTCAATACCTAACATTTGAACTTCACGGATATCAGCCGATAATGTTGTTAATACTTGATAAACTGATGTTCCATATTGCAAACTTTGCTTAAGAGTCATTACGAAACTGCGCATCTCATTCGATGGAATCTCAGCATATAATTCATCAAGAGCTTTATCTAAACCGACAATTCTAGAACGGTCATTGGTTTTATTTAAGAAATGACTAATATCTTTATCAAAACCTTTCATCTCTTTTGCCAAGTAACTCATTGCAGATTCAATCGTCATACCAGTCTGAACACACACCGCCATTAGATCTAACAAATAAGGTAATTGATTAGAGATTTTGTTTCTTAACGCCTTTGAGCGAGAATCTAAAATAGCATCAGGAACGATGATACATAAGACTAGCCATGTTGCACCGATAGCGACTAAAGTGGATAACTCAAGCTGTTGCTGGAGACCATACCAATATATAAATCCTGCGCCAAAAAGAAGTAAAGAGTATTTAAATGGCATATAAAGACTCGCGAGCTTAAAGTTATAAAAACCGGCTGCATAAAACTTGCTAGAGACTTCTTCTTGGTTGGTAGAAATTAGAGACGATACTTGGTGTCCCAACTTTTCTAAAGTCGGCTTATTTTGACTCGATTCATGTGAATTTTGGTTTAAGGTGAATTTAGTTAAAAGGCTTTCACGCTTAGATGTTTTGTAAGCAAAAAATAGCAAACACAACACACCAAAACAGATTAGAACAAGAAATAAAAATATGTGTACTTGTGAAAATGGCACTTAACGAACCCCCTTCATTAATAACCATATAATAGAAATTCCAATGAATTCACTAATAAGTACGTAATAAAGAATCACCTTACCGGATGGGTTAAACATCACAAATTCATAGTTATCAGGACTCAGATATTGCAACATAAAAAGAAAGACAAACGGTATTGCCCCCACAATTTTAGCGGATGTACGAGCTTCAGACGTGAGAGCATATTTCTTTTTTTCTACCGCTCTAGCATTAAACATTAAACGGTTTAAACGACCTATAACCTCTTTTAATTGGCCGCCTCTTTGCATATTTGCACGCAAAGTAATAACAAAAAACTGAAAAGATGAGTATGGAAACCTTACGCAAGATTTACGAAACACTTCATCAGGAGATTCACCAACTTGCAGGCGCTCCCCCATTTTTTTAAACTCTCTCCCGACTTCTGAATCAAGAGACTTCCCAACAAAAATGATCGCATGCATAATACTTTCACCAGCACTTACCGCACTAGCAAGCATGTTAAGCGCATCAGGGAAAGATTCTTCAAACTGCTCTTTTTCACGCTTTTGTAGCCAAAGGTAACCAGCAACAAAGCCTAGGCACTCCACTATAATCACGACCAATAACCAATTAATTCTGAAGTATTGGTTATTAAGATACGACCCTAATGCAACAAGCAAACATGCAAATAGGAGTACTTTTGCTTCAGGCAAAGCACCTAATTGTCTGCGCGTATTGACGCTAATTCTTATCACTCGCTGCTTTAAGGTTTCTGCAGATAAGCTATTCAAGTTAACGGCTTGTTTATCTTCATCCATAGAATCAATAAAAACTGTTCTATTGATCTCTTCTAAGTAGCTATTGCTTTTTTTTGATCGTGGCACAAAAACGATAAGTAGTAGCACCGCACCAATTATTAGAGCTAGCCAATAGATCATACCGCTTCACCCACTTTAAACGCTGAGTTTAACTGTTGCTCTAAGCCGAAGAATCGAGCTTTTTCCACTAAAACTGAACGCTGCATTAAGCCTGCTGTAACAAAGTTACCTTTAACTTTGCCATCATCACCTTGCATAGGCAGCGGCTGAAATCTAAATATTTCTTCTAGAACAACATTGCTGCCTTCTAAACCAACAACTTCAGAGATACTCATAACTTTACGGCTACCATCATGCAAGCGACTGATTTGAATAACAATATCTACAGCACTGACAATCGTTCTGCGAATAGCTTCAAGTGGTAAATTATTAGTCGCCATCATCACCATCGCTTCAACACGAGCAAGCGCATCTCTTGGTGTATTAGCGTGCAGTGTAGACATCGAACCATCATGCCCTGTGTTCATCGCTTGAAGCATTTCAAATGCTTCACCGCCACGACACTCACCTACGATAATCCTGTCTGGTCTCATCCGTAGTGAATTGATTACAAGATCTCGCTGGTCAATAGCACCCGTACCCTCAATTCCTGAAGTTCGTGTCTCAAGCCTCACAACGTGTGGTTGCTGTAACTTCAATTCAGCAGCATCTTCTATCGTTACGATTCGCTCTTTTTCTGAAATATACTGCGATAATGCGTTTAGCATCGTCGTTTTACCCGAACCTGTGCCTCCTGAAATAAGAATATTTAAACGACAGCGCGCCGCTATCATAAGTAACCTTGTCATTTCAGGGCTCATTGCGCCAAATTCAGCGAGCTCAGTTAAGCCAATACTGTGCTTTTTGAATTTTCGAATGGATATGGACGTACCGTCTATTGCAATTGGGGGAATGACAATATTGACACGACTTCCATCTTGTAAACGGGCATCACAAGTTGGGCTTGAATCATCTACACGGCGTCCAACACGGCTTGCAATACGTTTTGCAATTTGCACAAGTTGATTTTCATCGATGAAATTAACCGATGCTTTTTCGACCAAACCATTACGTTCAATAAAAACATGATCACAACCGTTAATCATGATATCGCTAATTGATTCATCATCCATTAACGTTTGAAGAGGCCCCAAACCATGTAGCTCATCGACTAAGCTTTTTACAAAATCGTTGCGCACGACACTTGCAACAGATAGCCCTTGCCTCTCTATAAGCAGATCGACAGCACTTGAGAGTTGCTTGCTTAATTGATCTTTGGAAAGACTATTTACAGCTTCGGCTTCTAATGCTTCAAATATCTGTTGTCGAATCGTTACATAAACGGATTTTGACTGATCCATAGTTATCTTTTCCTAGCCAAGCGTTGAAAGATATTCTTCTTACTTTTAGGGGCGTTCTGTCCAAGCAATAGTGATGTCAAACGATTCAGACTCTGACTAATTGGGTAGTTTTGTTGATATAAGTGCTTGCCTTCTAAAACCATTGCACCAAGTTTAGGCTCAAATGGGCACACGATATCAATCGCTTGTCTCAAATACTTCTCAATTTCTTCTGTTGATACCGTTGCAGACTTTTCAGGCATGGTGTAGTTCAATACAACAATACAGCGCACGGTTGCCCTGTGTTTATCAAGGTCACTAATCACTCTAGCAGCATCTCTTAAACTCGATACTGTTGGCTCTAAAGTCAAAACCAAAACATCACAGGCTGTAGCCAAATATTTGAGGTCACCACGGCTATTAGCTGAGCTCGAAAGGTCTTCAAGAATAAAATTGTTTTGAACGGCAAGCTCTTTAGAAAGGGTTCTTGAATACTCTTTTAGCTCTGCTTCAATAAGCTCATCGGAATCAATAGCAAGTACCGATAGCATGTTATTGACTTTTTTAGTCATGCTTGTCGCATAAGAGAGATCAAGACTGGATGACATTGAGCCAGGGGTGACTGGACGCTTTTCAAACTGACTCAAACCAAGAAATATATCTAGATTTCCGCCAGAATAGTTATGATCGATCAGCAAACATGAGCTATTTTTTTAGCGGAAAGTTCAAATGCAATTTCACAAGCTAAAAAAGTGGCACCCACACCGCCTTTCGCCCCCCAAATCGCAATTCTTTTTGCTGTACGGTTCTGCCCTAATCCGCTATTACGCGTTCGGTTGTCGTTAACGTTTCTAACGAAGTCAATTAGCTCTTGCTTCGACACTGGCCAGAATAAATAATAGAAGCCCATCTCTTTCAAGTTTCGGATCGTGGAGATTGCATCTTCACTACCAATAACAATTACTGAAGCATGGTTAGGAAGTAAATGACTGATCCTCTTCATATCAGCAGTAACATCACTACTCATATTCAGCTCAACCAGTACGATTTCTATCGTCGATTCACGAACATGTTTACGAATCGTGTCATCACTATTTTGAAGAATCGCGGGTGTTACGATGCCTTCAAAGCGAAATGCTTCTTCAACTAACTCTTTACACTCTTCACTTTGATGAAAAAGAACAGAGGTCAGTTTCTCTTCTTGCGCCGTGCTTTGTTCATTGTTTTTTAATAGATCAACTAAATCTAACATACAGAGATCACTTATTTACGTTTTCAGCATTAAGAGACTGGTTAAGCATATTTTCAGGGTTGACCATGGATTGCCAACGCGCGTTATCCGAATAGCAACCATCATTTGTTTCGCCATGATGACCAACTGCGGCATAATCACAGATAGACACGATGGCTTTGTGGACGCGTGTTTTAATCTCAAAATCGAAACGTTCACCAAAACCAGCATTCGCTTGTGTTACTGCGATCTGTTTTTCATCTACGCCATTCTTGATTAATAACGTTCTTGTTTTTTTCGCCCATTTTTGACCTAGTTTCGTTCGCCACATCAGAGTGACTTCTTGATCAACAATCAATTTCCAATTGTCAGTAATAAATTCATCCAACTCGGCTTGTGCCGCTTTATGCTGTTGAGGTTTAATTTTCAACGCTAGCGAATAAGTAACGGGAACCACATCAATTTGAGTACCCGTTCTTTCAGCTACATGCTCTGCGCAGCCACTAAGTACAAGAGTTGCTATAAGAATTACCATATATTGCTTAATCACTTTTTAAATCCTCCAGTAGCTAGCACTTCTTCAGCCCATTTATCACTGGCTTTGGTGTATTTTTTCTCGACAGCAAAAAAGCGTTGTAACGTCGTTGATTTTCTCATCGTTGGTAACTGGATTTGAGAGGGATGAATAGGCTGAACTAGATTAACCGTTGCGACTATTATCAGTTCAGTTTTTTTACGTTCTGTACCGGTATTACGGAAAAGTGCTCCTAGAATTGGCACATCAGCGACATATGGAATTCTTTTTAACGTCTCTTTATCTTCTGTGTTTAACAATCCACCAAGAACAAAACTTTGACCATCACCGAGCTCTACCGTCGTTCGAGCTCTACGAGTTTTAAGTGCTGGCAAATTATAGGTTTCATTGGCATATTGTGTATCTAATGAGCTCACTTCAGGCATCAGTGACAATTTAATTTTGTCGTCATTCAATACTTTGGCCATTAACTCTAAACGTACACCAAACTCTTTGTATAGAACGTTTGTTCCACCATCAATGATGGTAACCACAGGCAGTTCGCCACCAACAAGGAAGCTTGCACTCTCTCCTGAAATTACGGATAAGTTCGGTTCAGCTAAAATTTGTCCGACTGTATCGTCACCAATTGCCGTAATCACCGATATAATATCGGAAGCACTAAATTTCGTAAGCTGATCAACAAAAATTCCTGATGATTGACCACTGCTGCCATATTGAACGCCAACTTCTTCTAAAAATGTTTGTGACACCTCTGCAATCGAAAGCTTCACATTGACTTGTTTAGTCGACGCCACTTCAATGTTATTAACAATACCTTCAAAATGGCGTCTTTTCATAAACTCCATTTCATACTCATTTTCACCAAGATCCCATTTAACTTGGTAATCTTCTGATTTCTTACCCATCAGTTCGCCAACAATGGTGTTGATTTCATCTTTCTCTTGCTCAGTGGCAACGACACCACTTAAAACAACCTGCTCACCTAAATTATAAATAGTGACTTCGGCATTCGGATACTTCAACTGAATTTGTTGTTGGATATGGACCAAGCTCTGATTGATCACTAGCTTACGAGCTGCGAGAGTATCTCCCTCTTCATTGAAAATTAGTAGAGAAGTGCTACCCAATTTTTTTCCGAAAACCACTACTTTTCTTTTATCGATAACTTGATAGTCGGCAATTTTAGGGTCAGAGATAAATACAGATGCTATGTCTTGGTTTACTTTAATTGTATTTGCATCACCTTCCGCCAAATTCAGGATTCTTTGAGCAAAACTGGGGGCCGAAAAAACCATAACCAACCCAGAGATAATAATTGTTCTTAGTATGCTTAACATTCCTTCGCCCTATTTAATTTGTGCTTCACTTGCTCGAAATTCGGTAATCGATTTGAAATCAGCTAGTACGTCACCAGCATCAGCTTGTAGATCTGATGGTTTATATTTTCCAATTGATTTGTGTACCTCTAATTCTGAAATTCTCTTCGCAATCGTTAGTTTAGCGACTTGCTTTCGTGTCAATTCTAGAATTAAATCCACCTCAGTTTGAGTAACCGCATTACGCGTAGCTTCCACTACTGTCTTTTTCACCTGCAGAACTTTGACGGCTATTAATATGGGGGTGATTGAAATGGTTCTTGTTCGAGCACTTTGTGCAGCACCTACCTCAACAGAGGCAGTAGAACCGGGTATAGAAAGTGCAAGAATATCAACCACGGTACCATTTGTAATAACTCCGCCCACAACCGATTTAGGATCGACACTTATTGCGTATGGCACTCGCTGCGGTTGAATAATGAGTTCAACATAACCATCGTCATTCGGTTGAACAATCCAGTTTTGGTCAGTAAGACTATGAGCTTTACGCGCTGAGTTATATACGGAACCAGCTTCAAAATTCAGCTCTACATCTTCAGCAATTCCGTAAGTATGGGCTTCACTCTCTGGCATGAACTCAATTGAAAAATCGTTACGTTGTACTTTTTGCCCCAGTTCAACGTCATTCTTTAGACGCCAAATTTTAATTTTGATTTCTGGTACTACTTCAACCTGAACGGTGTCAGGTTCAGGTGTAGACAAACTGCCCGCTAACCCAAACAAACCGATTAAAATAGCTACCGCAGCAATGATAATAATAATTTTATTTTTCACTTCATTTCCTTTAAAGGGATGCCGCTATTCCAAACAAGCAACCAAGGCAAATAGGCACACCATAAGGCAGCCCATTTCCCATTATTTTTTTGTAATCCGAGCATTTCGCGTAGAGGTAGTAAGCCACACCTAATAGACTGCCTAATAAAGTGATAATAAAAAGTGTTAAAGGCAGGTATTGGGGGGTAATGGCTAAAGAAAATGCCGACAACAATTTTACATCGCCCGCGGCAATAATATTCAAGTTAAAGAGTACAAAACCAACGAATAAAATTCCGACTGCATAAAGTACAGATTCAAAAACACTATGTTGAAAATATAAAATGCTACAAAGTGACATAACTAAAAAAACGACACGGTTAGAAATCGTTCGTTTAGTTATATCTTGATAGCAGACAAATAAAGATATGGTGGTTAATAATAACCACCATAAACTAGTCATTGGCACTACGATTTAAATTTTCACACCAGTATCAGCATCTTTAATGTTCTGTGTTATAGATGACATAGCATTAGTAAGAGCATCTTTTAAATTACCGTTAAATAACGCAAGTACGATTGCAGAAACTGCAACACCGATGATTGCATATTCGATTGCAGTTACACCACGTTGGTCTTTTTTAAATTCTTCAAGCGCAAGAGTTGATTTAACAAAAAGTTTGGTAAGCATTTGTGTAGCTCCATTTTATTTAAATTATACAGGACACCATCCTGACGTTTATCTAAAAAAATGATACCGCTGTTCTTTTTATGAAACAATACTTACAACATTAATTTGCACTGCGAAAAATGATAGCAAACTTTGATAATGCTCCAATAAACCCTTAAAAAAAAGGGATTTTTTAAGTTTAAGCTTGATTTTTTAATATCACACATCACAAAAATAATAAAAAAACGCAAAAATCGTTCAAAAATCAGTCAATCATCAATAATAAAAAGATTATGATTTTATATAAAGTTTTTACTCCATATTAATTTGAGCTTCATATTAATATCATCCGTTTAAAAAAGGCACATCTTGCTTTTCGATAAAAAATAACAATACGCTAAAAATAACACGCACAGCCCCTTATTTTCTTTAGGGCGGGGCTTAGCTACGCATAAAAACCATAGCTTTTAAGCTGTTATCTGGATTTATATCCAAAAACTCCGGTGGATTATTCAACCTAGTGCTGTACTTAATTAATGGAGCCTCTTCCTTCATAGAATTAATTAAAAAATCAGGGCTGACTGCTGGCGAGTTAACACAAGCTAAAACTTGGCCATTTTCGGTCAATAATTCAGGTAAACGTCGTAATATTTTTTTATAATCTTTTGTTAATGCGAAGCTTCCTTTCTGAAAAGATGGTGGATCAATTACGATTAATTCGTATGGCCCTGCCTTTTTTATTTTTCCCCACGACTTAAAAATATCATGACCTAGGAAGCTAACCTTGCTTGTGTCATGTCCATTTACTCGGTGATTTTCACGTCCTTTATTCAGTGAGCCTTTTGCCATATCTACATTAACCACTTTATTTGCACCACCAGCAATAGCCGCGACTGAGAAGCCACAGGTATATGAAAATAAATTTAATACCTTCTTCTCTTCAGCATTATTTCTTACCCAGTCACGCCCAAAACGCATGTCTAGAAACAAACCAAAGTTCTGGTTTCTGCCTATATCTAGCTGGTATTTTAAACCGCTTTCATTAACCACTGGATTTGCGTTTAATTCACCAAAGATCACCTCAGATGGAGCACCGTCACTATAACGGTGTTGAATTAGAATCGACTTACCTTCTCTTTTATTCCAAATTTCACTCTTTGTTAAAGCAAGTAAACCAGATTTCAACGCACTAAAAAATTCGTCTTCGACAGGTTTAAAGATATTCACCACCATCTGGCCTTGTAGCCAATCACATGTGAGTTGCTCTAATCCTTCCCAGTGCTGCCCTCGCCCATGAAAAATACGTCGGATTTCATCAGGGGCGGTATGAAGTTGTTGCTCTATATGTTCAAAAAATACGGGTAGTGCGATTGTTTGCATCTGAAAATCTCTATTACTTATCATTTAGTCGTTAACTTAGGCCAGTTCATCGTCCAAGGCGTCAGCCACTCATCTATATTGCTACTTGTCGGTTGTTCATGCCACTTGGCTCCAAGGTTTATCTGCTCTCTAGGATCGCAAAGGCATTCAAACTCTTCTTGCTGGTATTTGAAACGAATAGCAAAAGCGTGTAAATAGCCACGGTCTGATGGCTCACCACAATTATAAATAGGGTCACCAACAATCGCAGAACCTACGGATTTTAATGCCACTCTTATTTGATGGGTACGCCCTGTATACGGCTTACAAAGGAATAACCGCTCACCAGGTAGGGCCGCTTGCGATAAGAATTGAGTGATTGCAGGGTTAACCTGAGTAGTCATTAGCTTCCATGAAGATCGTCTAGAGCGCTCCATATCCCCTTTTACCAGCCCCTGTTTTTTCTTCGGTTTTTTGGCTCCGATCGCTAAGTAGTATTTTTCCACTTCGCGATTGGCAAATGCTTGAGATAACACACTTGCGGCCGCGTGGTGTTTTGCTAATAGAAGAATACCAGAGGTCATTTTGTCTAGACGGTGGACAAGATAGAGTTTGTCGTCTCCAGTCACCTTAACCACTTCTTGGAGCAACATGGTATCACCGTCATCTTTGTGGACGCTGACATTAGGGTGTTTGTTAATGATTACAAAGTCGGAATGACTAAAGAGTATGTCGAACATGACTGCGCTCCTATAATAGGCGCTTGATTATAGCGATTCCTTACAGAGATACCACACGAAAAAGCCCCGCAATGGCGAGGCTTTCATTAGAAGTGTTGAGATTAAATGGACGCTTTATGCAAAGAAGACCATCAGCATCAGTACCGGACATACAACGCGTACATATAGTGGCCATACTTTCCAGAATAAGCCGCTTTCGATTTCTGGGTAACCTTGCTTAAGCTCTTCTAATACACTGTTACGATGCCAAATCCAGCCCGCAATCAGCGTTATGAATAGGCCAATGATCGGTTGCGCGTACACAGTCGTTAACTGAATTACAAAGCCGAACAGATCGCCAAAGTTTAAAACAATCACTGACGATACCACTGTTATTACGGTACCAATCCACGCCACTGCGACTGTTCTGCTCTGTTTTAGCTCCTCAGTCGCACATGCAACTGGCACTTCAAGCATTGAAATAGATGATGTTAAAGCCGCAATAATCATTAGTAGGAAGAACACAAGACTAACAAAGATACCCATTGTGCCCATTGTATCGAACATCGCTGGTAGAACTGCAAACACAAGTGTATCTGAACTTAGTAATGCACCTGATTCTGAGAAAATTTCTACGCCATTATTTTTCGCCACAAACATTGCAGGAAGAATCAGCAGCCCAGCACCAAATGCAACACCAGTATCAACCAATGCAACCTGTGCTGCGGTTTTAGGTAAGTTCGTATCTTTTTTCAGGTAAGAGCCGTACACCATCATGGTACAAACACCAAGTGATAATGAGAAGAAGGCTTGACCCATTGCACTAACGACAAGATCAGCACTGAAATGTGAGAAATCAGGAACAAGGTACATTTTCAGACCTTCGACAGCACCATCTTGCGTAAAGATGTAGATGATCATCAATCCGAACAGACCAAAAAGCACAGGCATTAAACGAGTTGACCAACGTTCGATACCATCAGCAACGCCACTACGTACTACATACATAGTTAGCAGCATAAATATAACCATCAAAATCAGGTTTCGAGCCGTACCAAAACCCGTTAGCCAATCCGCAGCGTCATTCATACCAAGCAGGTCAAGACCGCTTCCGGCAAAAGAACCAATTAACCAACCAGCAACGATGGCATAAAAGCTTAAAATTAAAGATACCGCTGTCATGCCAGCTAAGCCGACAGCAATCGCGCCTGCTTTACCTTTTGGCCATACTGCTTTTAATGATGCAATTGGGTTAGATTGACCGTAACGACCGATAGTCAGTTCAGCGACCAGCATCGGAAATGCAAGCAAGAACACCATCAATAGATAGACAATTAAAAATACCGCGCCACCATTGCTCGCAGCTTGTGTGGGAAATCCCCAAATATTACCTAAACCAACAGCGGAACCCGCTGCGGCCATTATAAAACCAAACTTCGAAGAGAATTGGCCTCTAGAACTACTCGCCATAATAAATGTACCAATGTTGTGTGTGCGTATTAAGGCGCCTATAGGGTGGTGTAAATTTTAGTTTACACTCTAATAAAAATGGATTGGCGCTTGATGTCTAGCAAGTAAAACAGTTTGAGATTAAAATTGGAAGTCCGAACAGTATATTTTTCGGATTACACTCAAGTTTTCACTTTTAAATGTTGGTTTTTTAATCAATCTTTCCTTTTACCTCGCCATTTAACACTTTTCTAACAACAATCCACTGGTAAGAGGTTTCATATCTTCTTGCAATTTTGATCGCATAGAAAATTCCCATTCAAGTAGTTTCGCATTACTATCAGAACTATCTAAACCTACAGAACTTATCTCATGGAACAGCTTTATCATTATCTTACGATCATTGGCGTTGTCCTTTACTGGGTGCTTGTCGCAGGTGTGACCTTGCGTGTGGTTCTAAAACGGAGAGCAGTGAGTGTTTCGTTATCTTGGTTGATGATTATTTACATCATTCCTATTGTTGGTGTGTTCTGTTATTTCCTTTTTGGGGAGCTTAATTTAGGCAGAACACGGGCAGAGCGAGCTCATAAAATGTTCACCCCTTTTGGTAATTGGTTTAATCAGTTAAACGACTGCCAAGCTCACCTTCCTGAGCACATGAGCGTTCATATCACCAAAATTGATGAGCTATGTAATAACCGAATGGGGATCCCTGCTTTGAGTGGTAACTCACTTTCATTGCAAGACTCCCCCGACAAAATATTACGCTCGATAATTCAAGATATTGAAAACGCTCAATCAAGTATTCGGATGGTTTTCTACATTTGGCATCCCGGAGGGTTAGCAGATTCTGTCGCCTCTGCATTGATACAGGCATCTAAGCGAGGGGTGAATGTAAAGCTGTTACTGGATTCAGCCGGAAGCCCGCGATTTTTCCGAAGTCATTGGTTCGGCATGATGAAATCTTCTGGTATTGAAGTAAAGCAAGCACTTGCAGTAAGCCCTATGCGTATATTTTTGCGTCGCTTAGATTTACGTCAACACAGAAAAATTATTGTTATCGATGATAGCATTGCCTACACAGGCTCAATGAATCTGGTTGACCCTGAACATTTCAAACAAGATTCAGGCGTCGGTCAGTGGATTGACATTATGGTGAGGGTCACAGGCCCAACGGTCAATGTTCTTTCCGCGATTCATTGCTGGGATTGGGAAGTGGAGACTGGTGAACGAGTCTTTCCTCAATTACCTGAGTGTACAATTAATACCAATGAGAGCCTTCACCCTATCCAAGTCGTGCCTTCCGGGCCGGGGATGCCTGAAAACCTCATTTTACAAGTCCTCAGTATCGCCATGCATCAAGCCAATGAATCTATTCGAATCACTACACCCTATTTTGTTCCCAGTGCTGATCTATTAGAAACGCTAAAAATGACGGCTCAGCGGGGCGTGAACGTTGAGTTAATCATTCCGCACAAAAACGATTCACTGATGGTCAAGTGGGCATCTCGTGCTTTTTATAGCGAACTATTAGAAGCCGGAGTGAAGATATATGAATTTTATGGCGGTCTATTGCACACCAAATCTGTGGTGATTGATGAGAAGTTTTGCTTAGTCGGAACAGTAAACGTTGATATGCGCAGCTTGTGGCTCAATTTTGAAGTCACTCTCGCTGTGGATGATGAGGCGTTTACTAAAGAACTGTATTGGTTACAGCAGACTTATATTGATAGTTCGCACAGCATATTATTACCGGAATGGAACAAACGATCTGTTTACAACCGCTTTTTTGAACGTGCATTTTATTTATTCAACCCATTGCTCTAATTTCAATTGGTAATAACGCATAACGAATCGTAGCTTGCATTATTCAACCTCAACGTGCTTTATATAAGCATTAACATCACTATGTAAGCTCTCACAGCATTGACTCTGACAAGGAATTCAAATGGCAGAAAAGAAAAAAACTCAATTGATTACCGCTGGCCGCGACAAAAAGTGGACCAATGGCGTGGTAAATCCTCCTATTCAGCGCGCATCTACGATTGTGTTTGATACCGTAGCCGAGAAAAACCACGCAACGATCAATCGAGCGAATAAGACTCTGTTTTATGGTCGCCGTGGCACCAATACTCACTTTGCTTTTCAAGATGCCATGGTTGATGTTGAAGGCGGAGCCGGCTGCGCCCTATTCCCTTGCGGCACCGCTGCTATTTCAAATGCCATTTTATCTTTTGTTGAAACCGGTGATCATATTTTGATGGTAGACACCTGTTACGAACCGACTCGAGATTTCTGTAATACAATAATGAAAAAAATGGGGGTCGAAACCACGTATTACGATCCTCAAATAGGCGAAGATATAAGAACATTGATCAAGCCGAATACCAAAGTTCTGTTCACCGAATCTCCAGGCTCCATCACCATGGAAGTTCAAGATGTTCCGACCCTCGCTCGAATTGCTCATGAGCACGATATTGTCGTTATGCTGGACAATACCTGGGCCGCTGGTGTCAATTTCTCACCATTTGATCATGGTGTCGATATCTCAATTCAGGCTGCCACGAAGTACATTGTTGGTCACTCCGATGTCATGCTTGGTACTGCTGTCGCTAATGAGAAATGTTGGGACCAACTTCGAGAGCAGAGTTACCTCATGGGACAATGCGTATCCCCTGATGATGCATACCTCGGACTAAGAGGTATCCGAACTCTTGATGTGCGGATGCGCCAACATGCTAAAAATAGCCTTAAGGTCGCTCAATGGCTTGCAACACGCCCTGAAGTCGATCATGTCCGTCATCCCGCTCTGGAAACATGCCCAGGGCACGAATTCTATGAGCGCGATTTTACTGGTGGTAACGGACTGTTTTCTTTTGTATTGAAAACATCTTACCCACGAGCAACCACCGCGTTACTCGATGGCATGACTCATTTCAGTATGGGTTATTCATGGGGAGGATTCGAAAGTCTGATTTTGGCGAATGAACCTAAAAGTTTCGATAGCTTAAGAACCATTGCGAACCCAAATTTTTCAGGCACACTCATTCGTTTGCACATAGGTTTAGAAGATGTTGAAGACCTCATTGCCGATCTAGAATCAGGACTTGAACGCTACAACGCACTTATATCTTAACTCTCTTATATCTTAACCCATTGATATAATATATTTAATTGCGTAAGTGTTGCATTTGAAATCAACACTTACCTTTCCTTATTGTATTCTCTTCAGACTGTATTCCTAGCGAGCATCCAAATGATACTTGGGACATGTCACTAAATGATCATTGACCATTCCAGTCGCCTGCATAAATGCATAACAAATGGTCTCACCGACAAATTTAAACCCTTTCTTTTTAAGAAACTTACTCATCGCTTTTGATTGTTCTGTGAACGCTGGAACCTCATCTTGAGAACGCCACTGATTGACGATTGGCTTTCCATCGACAAATTGCCATAACGCTTTCTCAAGAGATCCATACTCTTGCTGCAAAGCCAACGCCGCTCTCGCATTACTATAAACGGATGCAATTTTTCCTTTATGGCGAACCACATCAAAATTTTCAATAATGTAGGGCACATGATCTTCATCGTATTGAGCCAATGTCTCAATGTCATAAGCTTCAAAGGCAGCACGATACCCTTCACGCTTTTTCAGAATCGTAATCCAACTCAACCCTGCTTGCGCCCCTTCTAAGGTAATAAATTCAAATAACTTGATGTCATCATAAACAGGGACACCCCATTCAGCATCATGATACTCACGTTCTAATTCATGAGTCATCGCCCAAGGGCAAGTATGATCTTCTATATCACTCATATCGTCACCTAACATGATTTAAATTCTTGTTTTATTGTGCACATATACACATGGATAAATATCAAAAAAATGCCTTTAAATGGGTCATTTAAAGGCATAGTCATATAGTAGCGCACCTACTTAGCCAGTGATCTTAATTCGATGAAATAATCGATAGAAAACAGGTACCGCAATCAACGTTAATACCGTTGCAAATCCCAAACCGAACATGATCGTCACCGCCATTGGCTTAAAGAATGTATCCGGCAGCAGCGGAATCATCCCTAAAATAGTGGTTATCGCGGCCATACAAACAGGGCGAACACGGCTTAAAGCGGCATCAACTACCGCGAGATAAGGATCTTTCCCTGAATGCATTTCAATCTCAATTTGATCGAGTAAAACAATACCGTTTTTCAGCAACATTCCGGATAAGCTTAAGAACCCAAGCAGCGCCATAAAGCCAAATGGTGTATCGAGTAATAGTAGTCCCGTACTTACCCCAATCACTGCCAGAGGAACGGTCAACCATACGATCAGTGGCTCTTTTACAGAATTGAATAAGAATACCGTAATCAAGAACATGAATAGGTAGCCCATTGGCATGGTTTGAAATAGCGAAGCTTGTGCGTCACTAGAGGACTCATACTCTCCTCCCCACTCCAATGAATAGCCCGCGGGCATCTCAATGGCTTCGATTTGTGGTTGCAGCCGATTCTGTAACGTTGAAGCCGTTTCTTCTCCTAAAATATCGGGATCTGCCATCACCGTTAGCATACGCTTACGATTCTTACGCACAATCAGCGGATCTTCCCAGCGCATCTCATAACCTTGAGTGATCTGTTGCAGCGGTATGAATTCGCTTAATACTGGGCTCCAAATTTTCATCCCCTCAATATTCCTGATATCCACTCGTTCATCTTCAGGTAAACGCGCGATAATCGGCATCAACGTTGTGCCATCACGGTACACACCCACTGATTTGCCCGAAAACGACATCATTAAGAATTCATCAACGTCAGATTTACTGATCCCATAACGACGAGCTTGGCTCTCATTAAATTGTGGCTCAATGACTTTTGTTCGTTCACGCCAGTCATGACGAATATTATGCGCACCACTATCGGCATACATAACGTCCATTATCTGTTCTGCCAATTTACGTAATATTGTTGGATCAGAACCCACTAAACGCGCTTCAATCTTCGCGCCACCACCAGGCCCTAGCTCCACCTGCTTCAGCTTAAAGTTAATTTCAGGGAACTGAGATTGTATATGCTCTCTGAACCGAGCCATTAAGGGGGTCAACACCTCATAGCTCTTCACTCTAGTCACAATTTCACCGTATGCGGCATAACTTTTTTCTGAAGCATAAGTCAGCATAAAACGTTGCAGACCTTTACCCGCCGTTGTGGTGACATGAGATACTTCGTCTTGCTCTGCTAACCAAGCTTCCAATACCTTCAATTTTGTATTCGTCGCTCGAATATCAGTCCCTTCAGGCATCCAAATATCAACCATAAACATCGGGGTAGTTGATGAAGGAAAAAAGGATTGTTTAACCTGTGTAAAGCCATACAAACTCGCTGCTAAGCCAATGATTAATACTGCAACCGTGAGCCACGCTTTATGCATACAAAATTCGAGAAAGTTCTTATAAACAACAAACACCATGCCGTTATATGGGTCAGAATCCTCTCCTTGTTCTGGTGTTTTCTGACCTTTAAAAAAGATATCGGCAAAGAATGGCGTTAATGATATGGCAGTGAACCAACTTAACATCAATGAGATAAGCAAAACGGTAAACAGTGTTCCACAGTATTCACCCGTAGAATCCTGTGACAAACCAATCGGAGCAAACGCGGTCACGGCGATCACTGTCGCCCCCAATAATGGCCACTTGGTTTGAGTCACGATATCGGTTGCAGCTTGTAACCGAGTTCGTCCCTTCTGGGTACCTATGAGTATCCCTTCTACCACCACAATGGCATTGTCCACCAGCATCCCAAGGGCGATCACTAACGCACCCAACGAGATCCTTTGCAGATCGATTTTGAAGTACTGCATGAAGACAAACGTGCCCAGAACCGTAAGCAACAGTATCAAACCGATTAATAAGCCAGAACGAAGCCCCATAAAGAAGAGCAGAACAATAATAACGATTGCAACAGCTTGCCCAAGACTGACCACAAACCCACTGACGGATTTGTCGACCTCTTTTGGTTGGCTGTAAATTTCGCCAATCTCAATCCCTACTGGCTGTTGGAATTTCAGTTCCGCAAGACGACGGTCGAAAGCTTTGCCAATTTCAACTACGTTCACTCCAGCGGTAAACGAAACACCAACATTCAGTGCCAACTTTCCGTTGAAATTAATGATATTGCTTGGCACTTCCACATAACCACGCTTCACTTCGGCAACATCGCGTAAGTAGATCAGTCCATCGCTGCCGCCATCCGTTAAAATTAAGTCGCCTAACTGGTCTACATCGTCAAACTCACCCGTGGGATGGATGCGAATGTACTCATCACCGATGCGGATAGCACCAGCATCGGACACGACATTTTGTGTCGAAAGCAGATTAAAAACAGTGTTGGGTGATAACCCAAGTGAGCTAATTTTCTTCATTGAGATTTCGATAAAGACTTGTTCTTGCTGTTGACCTGACACCGAAACTTTACTCACACCATCAACTAGCTCTAACTCACGTCGCAAATAATCGATGTAATCAAGCAACTCTTTGTAACTGTAGCCTTCACCACTTACCGCCAATAAAATCCCATACACATCACCAAAATCATCAATCACACTTGGGTCATTCACGCCCGGCGGAAGTTGTGATTTGAGATCATTCACTTTACGACGTAATTCATCCCATATTTGCGGAAGATCATCCGGACCATAGCTATTTTTCATGCTTACCGTTATCTGTGATAAGCCGCGACTGGAGAGCGAATTGACTTCATCTACATACGACAACTGCTGGATGGCTTTTTCAAGCGGATAAGTCACCTCTTCTTCCACTTGCTGAGGTGTTGCGCCAGGGTAGGATGTCACGACCATTGCATCTTTAATGGTAAAGGCGGGATCTTCTAAACGTCCAAGTTCAAAAAATGCGGCGACACCACCAATGAGGAAAATCAAAGAGAGCATCCAGCTAATCACTTTATTACGAATAAAATAAGCCGCAACGCCAGTGACATCAGAATCATCTTGTGGTGAAGATGATTGAGGCTTAGGCATGTTTTTTTCTGTTAAATTGCTCATTGATTCACCTCTTGCTGTATCACTTTAACCGCCATTCCATCTCGCAATCGGCTGATACCAGCCACCACTATCTGATCTGAGCCCATTAATCCATCCGTGACTTGAATATGATCTTGGATTGCCTTACCTGTCACCACCTTCTGTTTTCTGACCGTAGAGTCTTCATTTAAAACCCAAACATACATATTTTCACGCTGTAATCCCCCAGCATTGAATATGGCTTCTATCGGAATATTCACCCCTGCATTCAGGTCGATTTCAATCGACTCCCCTTTTGTTGTCACTTCTACTGCCATGCCATCTAAAATGAACTCTTCTTGAGGCATTGGGAGTGTCAAAGTAACGGTATATGACGCCGTTTTTGGATCAGGTTCCGTGGTGAACTCTTTGATTGAAGCCAAATATTCATTACCACTTGGAACTCGTACCGTGGCTCTCACTTTGGCCAATTTCTCAGGATCAGGTTGCTTCACATAGATTTGGTCTGGAAGTAGTATCATCACCTCCACATCCTTAACGCTATGAATATTAACCACCTGTTGACCTACTTGAATATTTTCAAATTGATCCACGTTCACTCGCGAAATCATGCCATCAATAGGAGCGCGTAATTTTGTAAATGACAATCGGAGCTTTGCTAACTCATATTCAGATAATGCGATTTGTCTTTGCGCCGCAAGCTCATCAAATTGTGACTTAGCTAAAAGCCCTTTTTTGACCAAAGGTTTTGAACGTTCAAACTGACTGTTTGCTACCGAGTATTTTGCACTCGCATTATCGACATCTAACTGATAATCCGTCGGATCAATTTCAGCTAAAATATCGCCTTTTTTTACTCGGTCTCCTTCACGAACATTAAGCTTATTTATTTCTCCTGAAACTCGAAAACTTAAATGCGCTCGTTCGGCAGCATTTGCGACAGCAGGGAAGTACAGGTTATCTTGCATTTCATGGCTACCCGCATCGACCACCTTCACAAGTGGCGTACTAACGACGTCAACCGTTGTGGGTTCTCCACAACCATAAAGTAGTGGCAGCGTGCATAACGCGAATGTCTTGATCAAAATTTTCATATTATAGACCTCGCTCCTTGATCCATTCTCGAACTTTAATGCCCGCTTCAATCTGACTCACTCCAGACGTCACTATCTGATCACCGTCAGTTAAACCAGAAAGTACTTGCCTCTTTTCATTCAACGTTACTTGTACTTTTTCAACAATCCCCTCATCGGAAACACGCCAAACACACGTTTCTCCTTGTTCTTCAAAAATGGCATCTTGTGGAATTCTTGTCGCATTACCTCTCGCAGCAATAGCCGTAACGGAGCCAGACATCCCCGGCAAGATCCCAATATCTTTAGGGCGGTCCATAACCATAGTCACTTTATAAGAGCCTGTTGTTGAATCAGCTTCTGTATCAACCTCTTGAAACGTTAATGGGAAAGACCGTTCTGGGAAAGCATCAAAAACCATAGTGACACTTACTTGGTTGCCGTTAGCAAAGCGATTTAATAATTTATCAGAAATCTGAAAAACGACTTTAAGCACTTCATTGGTTTGAATATTCATCACGCCCTGTTTTGCATCGATGAACTCATTCGTTTTCGCAGGTATGATAGAAATTGTGCCTTTATAGGGCGCGATAAGTCGCGTGTAGCGTAAATTGGCTTGAGCTTGCTCTAAAAGGGCTTTGGCAGAGTTATGGTTGGCTTTTGATTGGTCAAAATCTTGTTCAGACACCACCTTATCAACACGCAACTTTTTCATACGCTGATATTGGACATCCGCAAGTTTAAAGTTGGCTTTAGCTTGCTGCTCTAAAAGGGTGTATTCATCAGGATTAAGCGTCGCAAGAAGTGCGCCTTTTTCAACGGGTTGCCCAGCAAGAACATCAATGGTTTGGAGCTGGCCCGGAACACGAAATGCTAATACCGCTTTATCACCAGCGTCACTGGTGGCAGGAAAGCTTCGTTCAAATTGTGTATTTCCAACCGAGACACGAAACAACTTAGCAGGTCGAGAGTCAGGTTCTGGAACAGGAGGAAGATCTCTTCCACAGCCCGATAGCCCCAACAAAGCTCCAAACAGGAGCAATATCGCTTTGTGCATGATTTATCATCCTTGTTAATGTTCGTAGTATTAACTATTTTTTCTACTTATTAACATAGATGAATCGACGATTGGCTTCCAGTAAATAGCTTGAGAACTATATAAAAAAGAATAAGTTGAGGAGTAGCGCACTCTTCAACTTATTTCGAAGGTTCATTTAATTACAATTGGCCGCTACAACTTATTAAATTCGCGGTTAACTTTAAAAGTGTCAGAAGTCACATATGCTTCCATGTCTCGCACTTTAGTTTCGATTTGATTAAATTCTTGCTCCAACGTTTTCAGCAGAGCATCCGCCGTTTTTCCTTGCTGCCAAGGTTTGCTTTTCAAGGTATGTTCTTGCTGAGATTTTAAGCTTTCGACATATTGCACTGGTTGTTTTTCCAGCATCAACGTCATGGCGATATAAGCTAATAACACTAAGAAACTACCACCAAGCAGAGCGGCTGAAATGACTAAGATTCGTATCAACCATACTTCTGAACCGAAATAGTTCGCCAAACCCGCACATACACCCGATATTTTCCCATTTTCAGTATCTCGGTAGAGCTCTCGCTTAGTCATAATTTCGTCTCCAATTAGGTGACTCCGCATCAAGGATACGCTCTAGCGTTTCGACTCTAGATTGCATCGACTCCGCTTTTTCAGACAAGGTTTGTAACCTTTGGTAATCTTCGCTCGATAAGCCATTTTCCGATTTTCGCTTACCTCTGTAATGTAAAAACAGCCATAGCGGAGCAACAAAAATCAGAAAAACAATTAATGGGCCTGCTATAAAAAATGATGACATAATCCACTCCTAACCTTTTATTATTCAAAGCTATCTAGCTGCTTTCTTGTTTAAAGCAGCCAAGTGATGAACCGCTTTAAATTATTTGTTTTGTTGCTCAACTTGTTGCTTCAGTTTCGCTAATTCTTTCTCTATTTCATCATTAGCTTGCAACTCAGCAAACTCTTGGTCAAGTGACTTCGCAGTACCCGATTTTGCATACACATCAGCCTCCGCCTCTAACTCATCCACTTTACGCGAGTATTGCTCAAACTTTGCCATCGCTTCATGACTTCGGCTTGAATGCAGATGTTTTTGTACATCACGACGATTTGACGCCGCTTGATTACGAATAGCTAACGCTTGTTGCTTCGCTCGTGTTTCGGTAATTTTAGTCTCAAGCTTACCAATTTCATCGGTAAGTTTGGTGATGGTCTCTTCGACGAGTGTCTGCTCAGTGTGTAAACCCTTAATAATATCTTCGAGTTTCTGCTTTTCAATCAGCGCCGCACGAGCAAGATCTTCACACTGTTTCGTCAATGCTAATGTGGCTTTTTGTTGCCAATCATTAATTTGATCGGCCATTGCTTCCACTCGACGCGCTAACTCTTTTTTATCAGCAATGGCTTTTGCTGAGTTAGTTCTCACTTCTACTAAAGTGTCTTCCATCTCTTGGATAATAAGGCGAATCATTTTTTCAGGATCTTCAGCCTTATCCAGCAATGCGCCAATGTTTGAATTTACGATATCTGCAAAACGAGAAAAAATACCCATGGTGGTTCCCCTTATTAATGTTAAATCTTCAATACACCTGTTTATGTATATTGTTATATAACCAATAACCATGCCAATATTATAGTTATTTAAAAACAATAAGTTACAAGAAAGCAAGGAATGCACCCAATCTATGCTATGATGAATTTAACCTATTGTTGGTAAATTTAGCCACACAGGAGCCAAGCTCAAATGAAACAGAACTTAATCGGTGAATCACCTGCTTTTCTCGCGGTGTTGGACAAAGTATCGAAACTGGCTCCAATCCAAAGACCAATACTGATTATTGGTGAGCGAGGAACAGGCAAAGAACTCATTGCCCAGCGACTACACTATCTCTCTAAACGCTGGGATCAACCGCTAGTTTCGCTCAATTGTTCAACATTAAGCGAAGGGTTAATTGACTCGGAACTTTTTGGACATGAGTCTGGAGCATTTACTGGGGCAAAAGGCCGTCATCAAGGCCGATTTGAACGGGCAGAAGGTGGCACTCTATTTTTAGATGAACTCGCTACTGCGCCACTTTCCGTACAAGAGAAACTTTTACGGGTAATTGAATATGGTCAGTATGAACGAGTCGGTGGCCAAAAAGTCCTGAGTGCAGATGTCAGATTGGTGTGTGCGACGAATGCCAACTTACCCCAACTCGCAAGGACTGGCGAATTTAGAGCCGATTTATTAGATAGGCTAGCCTTTGATGTTATCAATTTACCACCACTGCGAGAGCGTAAAGAGGATATATTACTTCTGGCTGAATACTACGCGATAAAAATGTGTAGAGAACTCCAACTGGAGCTATTTTCAGGGTTCACTGAAAGCGCTGTCAATGAGTTACTCGCTTACCCTTGGCCCGGTAATGTTCGAGAACTGAAAAATGTTATCGAACGAGCGGTATATCAAAATGGGACCTCACAATATGCCATTGATGAGTTGATATTTGACCCATTCATACCTCATTGGGATAGCCAAGAATCAGATGTTATCGATGACAGTTCGACAGATGAACAGGCTTTTTCTTTCCCATTAAACTACAAGTTATGGCAAGAACAGCAAGATAAAGCACTGCTGAATCAAGTCCTCAAGCAGAGTAAATTTAATCAACGTCAAGCCGCAGAGTTACTGGGATTAAGCTATCATCAGTTAAGAGGCATGATCCGAAAATATGGGCTCAATGGCTCTTCAGGTGAGTAATCTGGCTAAAATCCCATCAAAAATAGTCGAAGTAAAACAAAACCGAATAACTGCTTGCTATATATGATTATTGTGATTGGTGCAGCTTGCTTAAAAATGGTAAATTAGTGGGATCTTGAAGTATGAGATCGTATCTCCAATAACTTCGTTCATTAAAAAATTTCTTTCTATGAAAGCACTCTTAAAACTTACCTTTGGATTATTCACTTTAAGCCTACTTTCTGGCTGTGGTGAAGAGATTGACCACAACGAAATTCGTCAGAACGGATTCGTATTTTGTGGCCAAGGTAACCCTAGTACCTTTAATCCACAACTGATCGACAGTGGCATCACTGCCGATGCACTTAGCCCACAGATATTTGATACTCTGCTTCAGCTTGATCCTGAAACACTTCAACCTACGCCAAACATCGCAACCAGTTGGACAACCAATGACGATGGCACTGAGTATACGTTTACCTTACGTAATAATGTTTGGTTCCAAACAACAGATTGGTTTACTCCTACTCGTGCTATGAATGCCAATGATGTGGTATTCAGTTTTCGACGTATTATTGATCCTAACCACCCTTTTCACCTTGTTGGTCAGAGTGCGTATCCTTGGTTCACTAGTCTTGATTTCCAAAATCTTCTTGTTGATGTACAAGCGCTCGATGAACACACGGTTAAATTTACGCTAAGCCGTGCTGATAATTCATTTTTATCCAATATCTCGACCAGCCATTCCGTTATTCTTTCCGCCGAATATGGGCGTGAATTGGCTGCAAAAGATGAGAAAAACCAGATAGATTCGCACCCAATTGGAAGTGGGCCATTCTATTTAGATGAGTACCAAGTCAATGATTTGATCCGTCTTAAAAAGCACGATAATTATTGGCGTGGTGAGGTAAAAATGGATCAAGTGGTGTTTGACATCTCCCATAGAGGCACAGGAACTCTCGCCAAATTACTGCGTAAAGAGTGCGATGTTTTAAGCTCGCCGATTTCAAGCCAGATCCCTATTATCCAAAAGCAAGCGGATTTAGAGTTGACCGCAAAGCCCGCAATGAATGTCTCTTTTATAGCGTTAAATACCACTCATGAAGCATTGAATGATCCTCGCGTAAGAAAAGCGTTAAATCTGGCTATCAACCGTCAAAATATTTTAGATTCAGTGTATTACGGAACAGGTAGCAAGGCATACACTCTACTGCCACCGAACTCTTGGGCTTACCAAAAAGATACCGTCCAAATTCGCCACGATAAGAATTATGCACTGGCGTTACTGCGAGAAGCGGGGGTTGACTCTGGCCTTGAACTCTCAATGTGGGTTCCTCTAGAACCGAGAGCATACAACCCTAGCCCACGTAAGACGTCCGAGTTGATACAGGCTAATTTTGCCGATATTGGCATTAAGCTTAATCTGTTAACGGATGATCGTTTTAATCGAACAGAATTAACCAACATTTCGGATTTCGACTTGCTTTTAACTGGCTGGATTGGTGACACGGGTGATCCTGATAACTTTTTACGCCCTCTTCTTTCATGCGGCTCGGAACGTGCTGGGCTGAATGTTTCAATGTGGTGTAATTCTGATTTTGACTTTTTACTCGATCTAGCTTTAGAGGCAAATGAACAGCGTTATCGCTTTAATCTATATAAACAGGCTCAAAATATTTTGAATGAAGAATTCCCAGTCATTCCTCTCGCTCACGGTGTTCAATTCCAAGTGCATGATAAATCGTTATCTGGCTTTCGCGTCAATCCTTTTAACGTTCAACCATTTGATTTAGTAGAGAGGAGCGAATAGATGTTTTGGTATACGGTTCGTAGGCTTAATCTCTTTATCATTACTTTAGCAATATTAACCATCGTGGGTTATTCACTCCTTCGTCTAGATACAACGTCTCACTGGGCGCTACAAGAATTTTGGCTAGGTTGGTTCTCCTACATTCAAGAACTCATCCAACTCAACTTTGGCGTGAATAAAAGCGGTGTTTTAATCAGCACGGAATTAGCGGTTGTTTTCCCTGCAACTCTGGAATTATGCTTAGTCGCCTTTATTCTTTCACTGTTTGTGGGTATTCCACTTGGGACGTTAGCAGGAATGCGTCAAGGCAAGTGGATTGATACCGCAATCTCATTCACCTCTATGTCTGGTTACTCTGCGCCTATTTTTTGGGTTGCCCTACTCATGATCATGGTTTTTTCTCTTCACTTTGAAATGTTTCCTGTCGCTGGGCGTTACGATTTACTTTACGAAATTGACCATGTTACAGGTTTCGCCATCATCGATGCATTCATGGCAAAAGGTAATTACCGTGCTCATGCCTTGCAAAGTGTTTTAGAGCATATGATTTTGCCTTGCTTGGTTTTGGCATTAGCGCCGACAACGCAAGTTATTCGTCTTATGCGCGCATCGGTCGCGGAAGTGATGACTCAAAACTATATTCGAGCCGCACGTATCAAAGGTCTAACAAGCCACGAAATCGTTACTCAACATGTACTCAGAAACGCCATTCCACCAATCATTCCTAAATTTGGTGTGCAGCTATCAAGTATGCTGACGCTGGCGATTATTACTGAATCCATTTTTAATTGGCCCGGAATTGGTCGTTGGCTGCTTGATGCTTTATCCAATCAAGATTATGTCTCTATTCAGGCGGGCGTGATCGTCGTGGCAACTCTAGTTCTCACTGCAAATATTCTGTCAGATCTTGTGGGTGCGATGATCAACCCTCTAGTAAGGAAAGAGTGGTATGCTAACAAGTAGTGTTTATCAAGAAGAACAGATTCCAACGCAATTTGAGCGTTTTTGGCGCAGCTACAAAGCCAACAGTTTGGCGATGTTTGGTCTATGGTGCCTGCTATTTTTAATCTTAGTCACTCTTTTATCTCCTTGGCTAGCCCCTCATGATGCACAAGCTCAAACGGGGGAATTGCTCATTCCACCATCTTGGAACCCTGCTGGAACCGTTGAATATTTTCTAGGTACAGACGATCTAGGGCGAGATATTTTGTCGCGACTGATCATCGGTTCTCAGCTTACATTTGGCGCAGCTATCATCATTACCACCATTGCCGGAGTCATTGGCTGCATTGTTGGTGTATTTGCCGGTATGACTAAAGGGTTACTTTCAAGTACGCTCAATCACCTACTTGATACCGTGATGTCTATACCGTCTCTGTTACTTGCGATTATTTTTGTAGCTTTCCTTGGTTTTGGTGAGTTCAACATTCTGCTTGCGATAGGTTTAGCTCTTGTTCCGCGGTTTATTCGCTCAATCTATATTGCTGTACATAACGAAGTTGAAAAAGATTACATCATGGCAGCCCGACTCGACGGTGCAAACGACTTTTACCTATTGTGGAACTCCATTTTACCTAACGTATTAACTGTCATCGCCGCCGAAAGTACGTTGGCACTTTCCATCGCAATTTTAGACATTACCGCTCTAGGGTTCTTAGGTTTAGGCGCTCAAGCCCCAAGCACAGAATGGGGGGCAATTTTAGGTGACTCTGTTGAACTCATCTACCTTGCACCTTGGACTGTCACGCTTCCAGGCCTTGCGATCATGTTTGCGGTTATTATCATTAACTTAGTTGGTGAAGGTGTCCGACAAGCTCTTAATGCAGGAATCGAATAATGCCATTACTAGATATTCGACATTTAACGATCGAAATTGAAACGCCTCAAGGAACCGTTAAGGCGGTTGACCGCATGAGTTTAACCTTGAATGAAGGTGAAATTCGTGGGCTTGTGGGAGAATCAGGTTCAGGAAAAAGCTTAGTCGCAAAAGCCATTGTTGGTGTATGTAAAGATAATTGGAAAGTGACGGCTGACCGCATGCGCATGGGCAGTATTGATCTATTGCAACTCACCCCAAGAGAGCGTCGAAGAGTCATTTCACGAGATATTGCGATGATATTCCAAGAGCCCTCAACATGCCTAGACCCTTCCGAAGAAGTTGGCAAGCAATTGATCGAATCGATCCCTTCAAAGTCATTTGATGGCAAATGGTGGGAGCGTTTCAAATGGCGTAAAAAGCAAGCCATTGCACTGCTGCATAAAGTGGGCATAAAAGAACATACTCGAATTATGGGCAGCTACCCATATGAATTGACGGATGGTGAGTGTCAGAAAATCATGATTGCGATGGCGATTGCAACCAAGCCAAAATTATTGATTGCTGATGAGCCAACCAACGACTTAGATCCAATCACTCAATCTCAGATTTTGCGTTTGCTGAGCCGTATGAACCAAATTAATAACACAACGATTGTTCTTATTGGCCATGATTTAACGACCATCACCCAATGGGCCAACCGCATTACGGTTATGTATTGTGGGCAATCGGTTGAGTCTGCCGATACAAGAAAAATCCTTGATGTACCGAAACATCCTTATACGGTTGCTTTACTTAAGGCAATGCCCGATTTTGGAGAGTGGATCCCACACAAAGAGAAACTTCAATCTCTTCCTGGTTCAATACCACCCCTTCAGCACTTGCCTATTGGTTGTCGACTCGGGCCTCGTTGTCCATACGCACAAAGACAATGTGTTGAAATCCCTTATGCAAGACGAATCAAAAATCATAAGTTCAGTTGCCACTTCCCACTCAACATGGATAAAAAATCATGAGTGCATTACTTGAAGTTGACGGTCTTTCAAAAGATTTCGTAACGCGTTCAGGCCTATTTCGAAAGAAAATACATCAGGCTGTTAAACCCGTAAGTTTTAGCTTAGAAGCGGGTCAAACGATTGGTTTTATCGGTCAAAATGGCTCAGGTAAATCGACAATTGCAAGAATGCTTTCGGGAATGATTGAACCAACCTCAGGCGAAATTCGTGTCAATGGCGAAAAGTTAGAACACAAAGATTATTCAACGCGCTGCAAGCTTATACGAATGATCTTCCAAGATCCGAATACTTCGTTGAACCCAAGAATCCAAATTGGTCGAATTCTTGAAGGGCCTCTGAAGCGAAATACCAATATGCCTCCTGAAGCGAGAATGCGCCGCGTAAAAGACACGTTGCTAAGAGTTGGTCTACTGCCAGAGCATGCTTATTTCTATCCGCAAATGCTCGCAACAGGCCAGAAGCAGAGAGTATGCTTGGCAAGAGCGTTAATCCTTCAACCTTCCATTATTGTTGCAGATGAAGCTCTTAATGGTTTGGACATGGCGATGCGTTCGCAGATCATTAACCTATTTCTTGAACTTCAAGAAGAGATGGGCGTCTCTTTTATTTATGTCTCTCAACATATTGGGATCGTGAAACATATTACCGACCAAATTATGGTAATGGATAAAGGTGAAGTGGTTGAATCTGGTGACACTCACGAGGTATTGACCAACCCAAGCCACCAAATTACCCAACGTTTGGTTGAAAGCCATTTCTATAAAGCGCCAAATCATTAGCGCCAAAATCTCTGTATTAAGATCTAGGTTTAGGTTATCAACAGTAAAAACCCCTGTTAGCTTGCCAACAGGGGTTTATCAGTTAATGAATACTTTCTATAGGTATCGGAAAGTTACCGTTCAGTAAGCCTATTCAAATACCTCAATTTCATTCACTTCAATATTTTTGCTATCCGTTCGGAATTTAACGTAGTAGACGTTTGCCAATGGCGCAGCAAAGTTATAAACAAACACTTGTTCATCCCCTTCTTGCACTACCATTGGTTCAGATTGCCAAATCAAATTATGGCTTTCATCGTACGCACTAACTACGGCACCATTCATTCTGTGCTTGTAGCGCTCTCTCTCTACACCATGTACGACAATTGATCTTACCGCTGTTTCTTTTGTCAGATCAATCGTTAGCTCTTGATTTTGATTCCTACTAGAGATAAATCGTGTCGATGTATCACCATCCACTGAATTCACTACAGGGCTATGACTACGGGCAGTCGTTGCACTTACTGGCTTATTTAGCGCCACATTGGTAAGTGTCCGCTCACCAAACTGAGTATATTTACCTTGGCGTTGGAAATCAGATAACTCCGTTTTTGGGGCACCTTCTGGGTGATATTTAACATCTTGGTTAAATGGAAGTGTTTTCAAGTACTCCAAGCCTTTCCCTTCATTATGGGCTTCAACATACTTCCTAAATAATTCAATATAGTTCGAATCTATATCCATTGTTTTGTTTGGATATGGTAGCTCTATATTGTGATGCCCCCATATACCACCCCATTCTATTGGCTGCCATGAGTTATTAAATGGAGCGGCTGAATTCGGTCGTTTATCTTTTCTATTGGACTCCCAAAGCAAATTACGTTCAATGATATTGTCTTCATTGATTAACATTTTCCCATCTTTAATAAAGCCAGCTAAGAAAATTTTGGTTAGTGGGTTTATACCCCAATCACTGTATTCGTTGCAGAAGTTATCATAGTGACCACCACCGATTGTATGACCCGCTTCGTGTGAGTAGATCTCCATGCCGTGATTAAATATTGTTGTGTTTGTCCCATTTTGATCGGGTAAGCCATACCATTTTTTTGCGTCATAATGTTCAGAAGCTCGTTCATCATACAAGAAATGTCCATTAAAAAAGCCTCTTGCTGCACTGACACCTAGCGTGGCACCGCCTCCCCAGCCTCCGCCGCCAGTTTCTGTATAGTTATAATACCGTGAACGCAGCGTGTTCAAACGCCATTCTTTTGTATCATTTGAATAGAATTTGCCATAGTCATGATCATAACGAGAAAAAGCCTCGTCATAGTATTCTCGCCCTTTCTCGCTTAACTCGGCATAATCAGTTTCAGTATTCCATTTATATGCAGGGTTAGCCGCTTTCACATTTAAGAATGGGGTATCCATCCATGCTTGCTCAAATTCTTCTGAACCTACAATTTTCGACCAATTAATAATAGCCCCAAGCATATATCTCATCGCATTGGGCGTTTCTGGACGCCATTTAACACTAGAAGTTAATTTGAAGTCCTCCTGATGAAATAATCGAGATCTAAATTTAAATGAGATAGTCGATAAGTTAGGACGAGCATTTTGCTGATCTTTATCTTGTGGAATGTAGTCATACGTAGCATCAATAAAATCATCTGCTGTTAGCGTGACCAACTCTTCAGTGCCTGTTATTTGGTACTCTAAGAATCCAGAATGAATAGGGTGTGTAAAACGGAGTTCTGAAATCGCAGGCAATGAAGAGACATTTAAAAGATCAACGGTAGTACCATTGGCCAGTTTTGCAACATACACCATATTAGTGAACACAAGTGGCGCATCATTGAACAGAGTTAGATAGTCATCTGTTGCTGTAATTCTTAGTACATTTGAAGGATAAAAGGTTTTGCTAGTAAAGTGGTTTAGTCTGTCATTATCACGCAACCATACGTCATGAATATAGTTTTCAGGCTGGTCAATCGTCATCACATCTTGTGCGTAAGTGGCATTCGCAATAAGGGTGCAACTGGTCAGCCCTATTGTCATGATCAAGTTTTTTGACCATCTTTCAATTTGGCGGGGATTTTTCTTCATATTATTATTCCTGCTGTAAAAAGTAGCTTAAGATCAATACTGAGTTGAACTTCAATCTGATGCTTCACAGTGATATTAGCGGCAATAATAATAGGCGATGAAAATATGTTTACAGAATGGAATTAGGATCTAACTTATTGATTTTAATTTATTTTATTAAATACCACTAATGATATAAAACTTAATTAACGCAATGTAGTCCAATAAATAGAGACGCATCTCCACCTATTGGATCTAAACAATCGACAACAATAATATCTTGTTTTGACTCATGTTTAACTAGCGACGTGACGCTTGTTTTTTAAGTTCAAAATCAAATTCATCAGGGAATAAAATTACCCCTTCTTCTTTTTCATTTGGAAAAACAACAACAGCCAGTTCGTCATCTTCTAATCCGACGGTCCAGCGACTGTGCCATTTGTTAAGTGAAATAGCTTCTGCTTTACAAGCTTCCCATTCACCAGTGGCCCACGCTTGAGCGAATTCTTGATTTGGCCATACTGGCACACAATCTTCTTCTTCTGTATTTAGCATCACACAACCGTGCTCATCCGTTAGAATCCAAACTTCACGGTTTGCAACGATCTCTTTAACACAGTATTTAAAACGCTTTTCTTCGTCGTATTTATTAATGGCATCAATTTGTGAAGCATCTAAAGACTTTGACATAACGAGTTCTCGATTGAAGATTTAAAAAATAAAAGGGCTGACGATTACGCCAACCCCTTTCTAATCACTAATAGTAGTTTGTAATTAAACTAGCTCACCTTGAAGCCAAGGCCAGCCTTGCTTTTTACGGCTAAGAGTATTTTCCATCATTAGCATGCCGTTAACTTCGTGCTTCACTAATTTTTCAGCCCACTCACCTTTGTAGATAAGTCGAGTTTGAGCCGTGGTGATATCCGTCAGCATCACAGCAGCAAAAGCCAATTTGTCTTCTTCGCAACGACGAACAAGGTCAGCTTCAAGCGCTTCAATCATACCGTCTACTTGCTCAAGTGTTGCAAGCTCAACTTGACCAACGACAACGTCACGGCCGTTAAACGGGTAACCTTTTAAATCTTTCTCTACCAATTCAGCCGCTGAAAGGCCTTCGATGTTTGTTTTCGCAATCAATAGATCTTTGATGAACGCATCAACATCTTGAACGTCTGCAATTTCTGCAAGTTCAGCAACCGCATCTTTATCTTTTTGCGTGCATGTTGGAGACGCAAAGCCTACTGTGTCAGAAAGAATCGCAGACATCATTAATTTTGCAATTTGTTGAGAAATAGCATGTCCTTCAATTTTGAACATATTGAATAGAACGGTGTTAGTACAACCTACAGGCCAGATCCAAGCTTCCATTGGGTTTACCGTCATCACATCGCCTAAACGGTGGTGATCGACAATACCTAGGATTTCTGCGTCAGCCACATCATCCGGTGCTTGAGCAAGATCTGAATAATCGACTAACCAGATTTTTTCACCCGCCACTGAAGTACGAAGCTCAGGAGACGTCGCTCCAGCCACTTCAAGAATGTGCTGTGTTTCACGGTTGATTTCACCCTGACGGATTGGTTGCGCTTCAAGACCACGAGCTTTAAGCAGCTCTGTCGCTACTAGTGCACTACAAATACTATCGCTATCTGGGTTTTTATGACCAACAACTAGAATCATTTCTCTTCCTATCAATATCTATTTTTATAACCTACCTACAATGTAGATAAGCAAATTCTCACAATGGGCGATACTTTACCTGATTTTTTGGATCAGATCATGAGTTTGGGCGAATTAATCATGTAAAAAAATGTTCAAAAAACAAACAGAGAATCTCTTAAGATCCATCTTATTAATCGGTTGATTGCCGAAACATACTTATTCTCACTAATAAGTGTAGGGCTGTTTCTCCAAATTTGACAATTACTATTGATAATCATTCTCATTCGTATATAGTGATTACAGTCTCATTTGAATTGGTCAGTATTATGGAATTACTAAAGCATCTATCATCAACAAGACTGTTTTCCGTCTCTCAGTTTAAAATCTCTCATAAGCGATTGATTCTGCCCATTGCCCTGATCACTTTACTCTCAGTTGAGAATACACGAGATATTACTGTTGCAACATTATCTGATGCTTTCTGGGCGGTCTCTTGCTATGTGGCATTGACTCTTGCTATTTATCACTACATTTCTCAATTTATCAGTAAAACCAATAAAATTACTAAACTATATCAAGGTTCTAGACACTATCAGGTTTTTTTCTCTGCGCTGCTAGGGGCGTTACCTGGGTGTGGTGGCGCTATTGTTGTCACCACTCAATTTGTCAGTGGTCGCGTAGGGTTTGGCGCTATTGTTGCGGTGTTAACCTCTACAATGGGAGATGCGGCATTTCTCTTGCTTGCTAGCCAACCTTCAACAGGGTTCGGCATTATTATATTAGGGGTGATTGTCGGAACCATTTCAGGTTTAGTCGTAAACCATTTTCACACCGATGATTTTTTACGTCCCGAACTCCAAAAGAAACTAAGCAGCACGCTGTCTACCTGCTCGAAAAAACTCAAGCCATCTCCACTGCAGCAAAGGGCAATTAACCTGCAAGGAGCATTTTGGAAATGGTTATTGGTTCCCGCGAGCATAATTGCGGTTTTAGGCTCATTTCAAGTTGATATCAACGCTCTGCTTTCTCTACCCAGCCTTTCAATCGAGTGGATTGGAGCCATGCTATCAGTGACAACAATGAGTCTTTGGGCTTTGACAGAAGAACTTCATGATTATGAGTCTACGGTATCGGAAGACAAAAAATGTATCACCTCCCACCCAATTCAAAAGGCTGCACAAGACACCAACTTTGTGAGTGCATGGGTGATTATCGCCTTCCTAGTTTTTGAATTAACGACGTACTTTACGCAAGTTGATCTTCATAGCGCATTTTCTGGTTGGGGAGCTTTTATGCCTCTAATCGGACTCGCGGTTGGAATGTTACCCGGATGTGGGCCTCAAATCTTAATTACTAGCATGTACATTTCAGGAGCAGTCCCCTTCTCCACCCAAATTGCTAATGCGATTTCAAATGATGGCGATGCGCTGTTTCCAGCGATAGCTCTCGCTCCAAAAGCAGCCATGGTCGCCACTCTATATTCCGCAATACCCGCTCTCATTGTTGGCTATGGATACTACTTTTTGTTCGAGATTTAAGGCCAACTCTGTTTTAGAAATTGGTTCAAAGTTCGAGATTCAATATCTAAAATTTCGTTCTTGCGATAAAAAAGCAGCCACTTTATATGGCTGCTTTTCGCTTTTTCAATATTAACTATTTCAACATTAATTATTTCCGATTCACTAAAGAACCGATAAGTAATAGGTCTCTAGGTCATCGTTACTCTGCCGTGACAATTGCCTGACTCGTCAACCCTGCGGGTAACGTAAATTGGAAAATCTGAGTCGGTTGCTCACTCAGTTTTTCACCTGTCCAATAGTGATACCAATGCACTGGATGATCAGAAGCCAATGTGAACTCTTTCTCATCACCATGATAGTTAAATAAGCAATGAAGATGATTATGCTCAGTTAAATTCAGTACGGCGTGATTTAATGATAATGAGGAGAACTCGGCCGCTTGCTGGCTATGTTTATGCCTTATTATCAGCTTACTCAACGAACGCTGAGCATAGGGAGTTAATTCTGGCAGTGGATCACCAGACAGAAGTAAACCACCACTTGCGAGGCAAACATCTCGATGAAAATTATAACTTTTGCGATCTGTCGTTTGGTTCGGTAAAGAGGTTAATGTGACGCAATCTGGATCTATCTGCCAGAGTTTGCGATGCTGCCAACTTCGATAAAAAGTCTCTTTCGCTATTTGTTCAAACCGATGAGGGTGTCGCTCTACATCATCAGAAACCCTCATTGCATCGACTAAACCTAACGATGGCCACATTGGTGCATTACAGCCCAGCAACCAAGCATCACCAGCCCCTTTAGCAATCGCTTCCATCCCCATTCGGTAAGCTTGAACACCTGTTACGCCGGGTTGATAACGCTTACCTTTCAACGTTCCCCAGTAGTTAGCATCAAGCTTGAATAATTCAACGCCCCACTCTTCACGCATCGTTTTTACGATATGAGTCAAATGTGCTTTCACTTCTGGATGAGAAGTATCCAAAATATACCAAGGTGTGCATCTCCAGCCACCATAAGTGACATCTTCAGCTTTCAGTAAGTTGCCTTGCTCATCTTTCACAAACCAGTTTGGATGATTACGGAAAACTTCAGATTCTGGCTGAGCAATAAAAGGCGCCATCCAGATCGCAGGTTTCTTTCCTTTTTCTTTAATACTTTGAATCAGCTCTTTTACACCATTAGTGAATTTGTCTGATGGCGTTAACCAATCCCCCATAAAGGCTTGGTAACCATCATCGAGCAACACCCACTCAAGATTATCTAAATCACCCTTCATATGCTCAACATTAAGCTGAATATTCTGTTCAGTGACCTCAGCGTAATAGGCATACCAAGAACACCACCCGACCGGCGCTTTCTGATTGACACCTAAACGCGGCTTATGGTGCTGCGCAATCAGTTCACCATATTCAGTGTACAGATCGGCTAAGGATGACCCAGTTAGGATGGTGATGGATTCAAGATTGTTATTTTCCCATGTTTGCGGTTGGCTGCCTTCACCATCGATACTGGCTATTATTTCCAGCCCATTTTCTCCCTCGATGATTTCAAAAAAACCAGCGAAACGTTGGCAACTTGTAAAACCAAACAGGGTATAGCCATTCGACTCTTCAAGAACCAAATAATTGTAATACCGCTTGGCTGCATTTTGAGGGTAGATTCGGTAACTGGCATCGTTATCAGGGCAACGACCAATATCAATCGGTTGGTCAACGGTACCACCAGTTTGAGCCAACATCTGAAATCCATCGCCAATAACTGTCGCACTGCGTTCAAAATTGCAGCTGGTCAGGATCAGGGGAAAATAGGTAGGTAGTGGTGAGTTATGAATTCCTATGTATTTAAACCAAATTTGTTTGTCTTCATGTCGACAATTGACAACAGACTGAATCGGCTCAAGTTCACGTGAGCAAGGTAACGTAATAATTTCTCTCATAGGTACACCAAATAGCGTAAACGCCCAAAATACAACTGCATATGCATGAATTAAGATTCGATTAGAGCATGTAAGATTGATCTTTGTCTAATTGAACAAATGCACTAAATACTAACTTGATCACGCTTTGAGTTAAGATTTGCCAAACTTCTAATGAGTATAAATCTAATGAGGATACTTGCCGATAATTTAGTCAATATGATGTCAAATATGTAGGGTCTTTATGCCTTCGAACTGAATATTTGGTATAAAAAAGCCACTTTGAAAAAGATCCAAAATGGCTAAATGTGTCTGCTGTCCGTGATGCTAGTTCACGTAAATACTGTTGGCTGCGATTATGCGCGGCTCATGTATTTGTGATCGGCAGTGTTAACTTTGATTTTATCGCCGTTCGCAATGTACTCAGGAACTTGTACTGTTAGACCTGTTGTTAGAGTCGCAGGTTTTGTGCGTGCACTTGCAGACGCGCCCTTGATTGAAGGGTCTGTTTCAACAATTAAAAGTTCAACTGCAGAAGGTAGTTCGATAGCTACAGGGCTATCGTTAACCATAAGCACCTGAAGACCTTGAACTTCTTCAGTGATGAATAAAAGCTCTTCTTCAATTGAATCTTTGTTGAAGTTGTATGGTGTGTAGTCTTCATTGTCCATGAACACGTATTCATCACCATCAATGTAAGAGAACGATACTTGGCGACGGCTAAAGTCAGCAAGATTAATCATCTCATCGGCTTTAAAGCTCTCATCAGCTTTTGCACCTGTTGTTACATCATAAAGGCGCATTCTGTAAAGGCTTGCACCCGCACGGCCACTTGGCGTTAACTTGTTGATTTCTTTAACAAGAAAAACTTTACCATTATGTTCGATTGCGGCGAACTTTTTAATATCACTTGCCTTTGGCATATCAAATAATCCTAAAAATGAATGTGGGACAAAATTACCATGATCTCAATTATTGACAAGCTTTTGCTGCATAAACTCACGCATATTTCGCGGAAAAAATACGGTTTTCGTCAACTTGACTAAAAATAGAACAATCACAGGTTCACTGACACTTTTACTTTTTGACACATAAACAAAAAGCCCGCCACGCTCTATTTATAGAGCTAGACGGACTTTCGCTTGTTACTTACTACTTATGACTTACTAATCGAGAACGGCTTATGCCACTTCGATTGGACCACCAAATGATGTTACTGGCGGTACTTTACCTTTGAATTTCTCAAAGTCTACGATACAAGTATTCGCAGATGTCGCTTGAGCAAGTTCAGATGAGCCTAAGTCTAGCGTCAGCGTATTTGGATCACCGTAAGTACAAATTGCACCTGGTTTCTCATTTAGAGGACCGTACCATGCACCCTCTTCAATACGAATCACACCACGAGGGAAAGACTCAGAAATTACCGCACCTGCCATCAACTGACCACGGTCGTTAAATACGCGAACTAAATCGCCATCTTTAATGCCTTTCGCTTTCGCATCAACTGGGTTGATGTAAACAGGCTCACGACCTTGTACAGAATACGTTGCACGGAAATCTTCTGATTCACACATTTGTGAGTGAAGACGTTTGTCTGGGTGACAAGATTGCAACCAGAATGGGTGCTTCTTAGAACCTGGACCACCGTGTGAACGTTCTGTTTTCTCGAACCACATTGGGTGGCCTTGACAGTGCTCATAACCCATACGATCGATAGTACGGCTTGAGATTTCGATGAAACCTGAAGGTGTACCTAGTGCATTAATCTCAGGATCTTGACGGAAATCAGCATGGCGAACCCAAGGTTTGCCTGTACCAAAGTCTAGTACGCCTTTTTCCCAGAACTCATCAAACTCAGGCATATCAAACTTACCTTTGTTTGCATCACGGCAATCAGAGTAAAGTGAACGTACCCACTCCATCTCATCCATTCCACGAGTGTACTCTTTATGACGACCAAAACGGCGAGATAGCTCTGTGAAGATCTCGAAGTCTGTACGAGATTGGAACAGAGGATCGACAAGCTTATGCATAGCTAATAGGCCACGACCAGAGTAAGAACCGTAAACATCAATATCGTTACGCTCAAATTGAGTACATGCTGGCAATACGATGTCAGAGAAGCGACATGTTGCTGTCCATGCAAAATCAACCGTCACAACCGTTTGAAGTTTTTGGAATGCTTGCTTCATACGGTTACGATCTTGGTGGTGATGCCAAGGGTTGTTACCTGAAATTACCATCATTTTGTAATCTGGCAGTTTCACTTTAGAGCCGTTGTAGCGGATCTCTTTTCCAGGTTCGAGTAGACAGTCGATCCAACGAGCAACAGGGATTGTTTTGCTGTAGCCGTTAAAATCGTTGTTATCCCACTTAGGTTTTTGACCTTGGTCCACGTTACGTGGGAAACCACCAGGAGCCGCAAAACCAGTAGAAGGAACACCGATACCTGAATAGTGGTGACCGTAAGAGATACCGCCGCCAGGTAGGCCAATTTGACCAACCATAGCCGCTACTACCGCACCTGCCCAATAAGGTTGCTCACCGTGCTCTTGACGTTGAATACACCAACCAAATAGCAATTGAGTACGACCGTTAACCAGCATGCGTGCAAATTCGCGGATCTTATCAGCATCAACACCACAGATTTCAGCCGCCCATTCTGGCGTTTTTTCAATCTTATCTTTGGTTTCGCCTTTCACGTAGGCGATGAAATCATCAAAACCTAAACAGTAAGTTTCAATAAATTTCTTATCGTAAAGATCTTCATTATAAAGAACATGCGCCACTGCCATCATGAACGCCACATCAGTTTGTGGGTTAATGTACATATGGTCGTTGTTCAAGTAACGCTGTGTTTTGTTTTTCACAGGGTCAACAGAAAGAACATTAATTTCGCCTTTCGCGACTTTATCTTTCAATTGCTCTAAGTAAGGGAATGCTTCGTGAGTCGCACAGTTCCAACCTACTTGTAGGTTTTTCACTGGATCGGTAGCCCAAAGAACAATGTTGTCACTGTTTTCTAGGATTTCAGACCAAGATGTACCTTGTGCGTATACTTCTGTAGAACCTAATACGTACGGCAGAATCGTTTGACCTGCGCCCGTAGAGTAATCCCCTACTTTAGTAATGAAGTTACCGTGCATACCCACTGAGCGTTGCATGTGGCTGGTACAGCTGTGGAACTGACCAGTTTGACGCCAACCAGTTTGACCAGCGTGCAGAGCCCAAGGACCGTAGTCTTTTTGAACGCGCTCTAGCTCACGGTAGAACAAATCTAACGCTTCATCCCAAGTCACACGTACGAAACGGTTGTTACCGCGAGTTTCGCCGCTGTATTTATGCTTCTTCAACCAATCGAGACGTACCATTGGGTAACGAACACGTGACGGGCTGTAAATGATGCCTTTGATACCATTCAACATTTCTGTCGGATGTGAATCAAGTTCTAGCGGTTTGATCTCTTGAACCTTACCAGCATAGATGTGAGCACGGAACGCGCCCCAGTGAGAACCTGAAACCTTCCACGTCCCTGTTGTTTCTGCTGCGTGTGCTGTTGATGCCAATAAGCTTGGACCAATAACAGATGCGGCACTTGTCGTCGCTACACCTTTAAGAAAACTTCTGCGTGTAATAGCCATGTTTTAATACTCCATCCAACGCTTATTAGTGGCCTTCAGAAAAATCTGAAGAGTGCTTCTGAAGATACTTCAAGACAAGAGCTTCGCTGTCTCTGTCGAAGTTTACGAACGCTAGCATGCCGTCAAACATACCTGGCCAACCGTTAGCAGTGAAGTGAGCTTCATCTGGCTGTGTGTGACATACAGAACAGTTCGTTTTGTAAGCTTGCTCTGCTTTTTCCCAGATAGGAGTAATATCACCTAGCATCGCTTCTTTCTTCATCCAAACTTTCGCAGTAACACGTTGCCATGGAAGACCAGTCATATCGTCTTCTTTTCTTTCGAATGTTTCTACAATTTCATCGCTAAGTGCCGCATCTTTTAGAAGAGAAGCAACCGCAATGTTCAGACCGAAGTCTTCTTGAATTACACGACCAAAGCCTTTCGCTTTACGCCAACCAGCAATCTCAACTTGGATCATGTCGCCTTTATCAGCAATCACTTTCACGTTTGATGCTGGGTTTAGAAGACCAGCTTCTACTGTCATCTCTGCATCTTCGTAAACAGGTAGGTGACGAACACTCACAATGTCTTTGCCTGTTGAGTAATCCGTATTTGACGCTAATGCTTCAAGCTCATTGATCATACCGCCTGAACTGTCCATATCTTTAGGAAGGTTGTGAGCAATACCTTTGTGACAATCAATACAGCTTTGGTCACGCTCTGCCGCATTCTTCATTTGAATACGAGCGGTAGGACGCATGTTTTCAAAATCCATAGAATCGTAGTTGTGACAGTTTTTACACTCTAGAGATTTGTTTGCAGAGAAACGATCCCATTCGTGTTTTGCTAATTCGATACGACGCTCTTCAAATTTTTCTGGCGTATCTAAATCGCCAAAAATCTGAGCAAATACTTCTTTAGAAGCTTGCATCTTACGAGCGATTTTAGAGGTCCATTCGTGAGGAACGTGACAGTCAGGACAAGTGGCACGAACACCAGATGTGTTTTTCCAGTGTACCGTCTCTTGTAGTTCTACATAAACGTTATCACGCATGGTGTGGCAACTTACACAGAACTCTTCTGTATTGGTTGCTTCAAGAGCAGTATTAAAACCACCCCAGAAGATCACGCCAGCAATGAAGCCGCCCATGGTCAGCACACCTAAGCTGATGTGCACAGCTGGACGAGTCATTGTCGTCCAAAGTTTAGAAATTAAGGATTTCATGATTTGCTCTCTTAAAAATTGGTTGCATTAAAAGGTCGGGCAGATTTAACCGTGAACACCAGGAGGACCCATCACGAACACTTGAAGTGCCCATACTAGGAAGCCGTAACCACCAACAAATGCAACACTCAATACTGGAAAGAGAACCACAGCAATGAAAAGGAAAGATTTCCATTCCAACGAAGGTTTTTCGCTACTTTCGATTTTATTAACATCACTCATACATTTTGCCTATTTTGTATTTAGTAATTTCGGAAGGCTCTATGGATGAGCCAAACTTTTTTCTATTTCTAGTGAAAATTTTAGACCATACAAATGGTAAGGTTCAATGAATTACCGCTGATAAACCTTGTTATTCCGTACTTTTTTGACGTCATACCGAGTTGTGTATTTTTGCTTTTTTATGTGTAAACATGTGAACAAATATATCAATTTAATATTGTTACGAAATCATTAAATATTTACACAAATGCCACACGTAAATATGCAACAAAGACCACCTAACACTTAAGGATTAGCAATAATCAACCTGTAAATAGAGTAGGCATTGACCGGGAAATGTTCAATTTTCATCCTTAAATGAATTTTAAATCAATGAATTCTCGCTGAAGAATTTAACAAGTATTGTATGATAGCTGCGGGAAAAATGGAGATGAATAATGGAAGGAATTGTGGCAATTTCATGGTGGGATTTAAGCTTATTTTGTACAACATTAAGCATTCCTTTGGCAATCAACCGTTACTTTCAACTCGGGCTTGGCAAAGAAGCCGGGATCAGCATCATCAGGATGGTAGTTCAACTAGTTCTGATAGGATTTTATTTAGAATACCTATTCCATTTGAATAACGTTATTGTTAATACCGCATGGGTCATATTGATGATTTTAATTGGTTCAAGTGCGATATTGAGTAAGTCCTCGCTACCTAAACGGCCACTGTTTCTGCCGGTATGCTTAGGTCTAACGGTTGGGTTAGGCCCCCTAATGATCTTATTATGCCTAGTCATTATCCAACCGACACCGCTCTATAGTGCACAGTTTGTCATTCCAATTGCGGGTATGCTTTTAGGAAACTCACTTAGTGGAAACATTGTCGCTTTACAGAATTTTTTCACCTCATTGAATGAACGTAAGAGTGAATATGAAGCAGCGATCTCACTGGGTGCACATCCCTACTATGCGTCTAGTGGTTTTATACGCTCAGCCATGCAAAAATCGCTAGCTCCCATTATGGCTTCTATGGCAACAACAGGGCTGGTCACACTTCCAGGAATGATGACAGGTCAGATTTTAGGAGGGGCAAGTCCAATGGTCGCCATTAAGTATCAACTGATGATTATGATTGCCATCTTTGTCATGATGTCGATCTCCATCACTCTCACTTTACAGCTTTGCTTACGCCAAACCTTTACGCAGCAAGGACGAATAAAGATCCAATTTATCCATAAACAAGATCAAAATTAGAGTTACTCACCTAATTTTAATGCTTTTATCCACAGCTTTTGTGGATAAGATTAGAAAAAACATCCAAAAATCATATTGCTACACTGTTCATATAATAAAAAACCCGCAGTCAATGCGGGTTGCTCATCGCGTGATTTCACGTAAATATCTATATCACGTTAATATCTATATCACGTTAATATCTATTTCCACTAGAGTCTGCTCATATCGTGTAAGGGTTAATCTCTTAAATAAATCAGCCAATAGCCCATTCCAACGAAAATCCCACCCCCAATAATATTACCAAGGGTAACAGGAATTAGGTTGTTGATAATGAAACCTATCATATTCAAATCTGCAAAATCAGCGGGGTTCATCCCTGTCATTTGCCAAAATTCTGGAGAAGCAAAATTCTTAATTCCAATCGCCATTGGAACCTGAAACATATTGGCGATACAGTGCTCGAAACCCGCAGAGACAAACATAGCGACAGGTAAAACCATAACGATAATTTTATCCGTTAAGGTGCGCCCACTGAATGTCATCCACACCGCCACGCAAACCAAGACATTACACATGATGCCTAGAGCCACTGCCTGCCAAAAGCCATGGTGAAGCTTATGTTGAGAGATCAGCATAGTATTGAGACCAACTTGACCATGGTCGAACATGTATTGTTTAGAAGTAAGCATAATGCCCACCAGCAAAAGAGCACCAATCAAGTTACCAGCGTAAACCACAACCCAGTTTTTAAATAAACTTGCCCATGAGATCTTGCCACTCGCTCTTGCGACTAATGTTAAAACGGAACTGGTGAATAGCTCGCCACCCGTGATTATCACCAAAACCAAACCTAAGCTGAACGCTACGCCACCCATGAAACGAGTTAACCCCCAAGGAAGATCGCCAGCACCAGTCGTGATCGTGGTATAAAACACAAAAGCAATACCAATATGCAAACCCGCGGTGATAGCCAGTAAAAAAGATTTAATGGGATCTTTCGTAGCTTTACCGACACCAACTTCTGCAGCTCGTTCTGCCATTTGTGGAGGTAATAAAGAGTCAAATTGATTCATTTCAAACACCGGTTACATATTGATACAAATATAGGGATTCGGATAATCCTCTTATTTTCGTCGAACATCAAGACGTAATTCGCATGTTTACTAAAAATGTTTATTTGCGGTCTTATATCTCATTTTAAATATTATAAAAATATCTCAATAGAAATAAAAACGGCACCATAAAGGTGCCGTAATCAATTGATCAATAACAAGATGTTATATTGAAGGTGCCACTATCTCTTTAGCCACCTTTGATGTTTTAGGCAACAGATCAACACTAGGCGTCACAGCAACCTCTTCACTAAGAGGCGTTTCTACAATTTGTTGAGCTTCTGTTTCAAGTGGCGCATCTTCTTGAGCGTTCACTGCACTGTCTGCCGGTATCGCTTCCGCTTCAGGCTTTGTTTGTGCCGCTTGGCTCTTAAAATTCGCAACAAGCTCTTCTAAACTCTGTATATGAGCTTCACTGCGAGACACTTGTGATGTTAATAGATCTTTCTGTTTCACTTGCTCTGCTAAGAGAGTGACGTTACGTTCATTTTGTAACTTAGCTTCCGCTAACTCGCTCGTTAACGCTTTAAGTTGTTTTTGTAATGACTCTGTCTGATCCTCATTATGCAAGCTTTCTATACTTGCAACAATCTTCTTAGCCTGAACACGTAAAACCTGATCTCTATAATCAGAACCATCCACAGCCTTAGATATTGCCAGTAAACGATTTTCTATTTCCAGAACGGCGGGTTCAAAATGTTCATCTTCAACACTCGCCAATAATTTAACTTGGTGAGCCACATTTTTTACATGCTCTAACTCAAAGTTTGCTGCCGCAACTGCGCCTTCAATGCTTTTTAAATCTCTTGGATTTGCCGTCACTGTGCTTTCAGCAAGCTTTATTTGAGCAGCCGCAGTAGCAAAGCTGGTGACAGCAATGTCGTTCAAGTCATTTTTTCTTAATTGAACTAAGCGCACTTTTAATGGTTGAATAAATTTTTTCTGTACCACTTTAATTTCAAGTGATTTAGCTTGATTCAGAAACTCAACTTGGGCCTCTTGAGCTTCTTCTAACTCATCAACTACAACGTATTCAAATAACGCCTTATATTTACGATAAAGTGAATTAAATTGACGGTTGTAGATTTTGTCCGCTTCGATTGTTTCAAGGTAATCCATCTGCGCTATTGCATCAGCTAAAATGGTATCCGCCTTTGCTTTCAGTGCAGTCAACGCTTGATAGCTAGCTTCAACAATAGATAGCTGTTCAGTTAAAGCTTCAGCATAAGTTTCACTCGAAAACATGGAATAGCTTTTATTTATTTTACTTGGTTCAACTCGTAATTCTTGATAAATCTCGCTCGCTTCTTTCCATGCAGAATTAAGTTCAGAAAAATTTTCTGGTGCATAGATTTTTAAGCCTTCGAAACCTTGAAGCTCTGTTTCCCACTTTTGGTATTGGGCTTGTGATACTTCAAATGCCGATGTAAACAGCTCGACACCTTCTTGGTTAGTTTCACTCTTACTTCCAACTGATTCTGATGTACTTTGGCATCCCGAAACACCCAGAATCATACAAAGAGCGACTGCTGTTTTTGTGATTTTCATTATTATTCCTAACTACTGCTACGTTTAGATACTATCCTTGTTCCGACTCCGTTGGGTAGATCTTATTTATTATTGGAGTGATTACTAAACCATAATAATATAAGCAGGCTCACGACCACAACCGTTCATAAGTTGCATGAATAATATTTAACCACATCATGGTCTATTTATACTCATCGACCGTTCAATTCTGCGCCAATTTAGCGTTATGTGGCATTTTTTCGATATTATGATTGCAGATATATATCGCTGCACTTATTGTGACGGAAGTAGAAAATCAATAATAAAGGTATTCAGATGAAATTCTCAGAACAGCACATCGCAGAACTAAACTTACTTCTTCAATTTGACCTAAGCAGCGCAGCAACTGGGATCAAAGTTCATGCCGAAGCATCTGACGAAGTAAAAGGCGCGGTAGCACGTCTTTACAGCAAAAACTTATGTACTTTGCCAGACGGTGGTTACCTAACTGACGAAGGCATTGAAGCAGCAGAGAGTGCAGATAAAGTTCTACGTATCTTAAGCGCATCGTAGAAAAAATAGTTAAACGCGAAACAGGGCAAACCTAACGGGCTGCCCTGTTTTTGTATCTGACCAATCTTCATTATTTAATGGCAAATGCCAATTTTTTAAAGGGTTGGTATTTATCGTATCCCCAATTGAACACCATAGTGTAAAAGAAAAAGAACACTAAGAATCCAGCTTCAAGCGCAAGTGCGTTCAATATGCTCATGTCTAAATACCATGCAATGGTTGGCACAGTGACAAAAATCAAACCACCTTCGAATGCAATGCTATGCCCGACTCTAATTCCTAAGCTCCTTTCTGCTCTGTTATTTCCAAACATTCGGTCAAACATTACATTAAAAATATAGTTCCACACGACGGTAAATAGGCTAAGAGCAACACCGACAATCGCTAAATCACCAGCTGCATTTCCAGTGGCGAGTGCTGCTCCTGGGATAATCAGCGCCAATGCGATACATTCAAATGTAACGGCATGAAAAATTCTTTCTTTATTTGTCATTCTCTTATTCCATTGATTTCAGTTGTTTCAATGCCTGTATTATCATCTATAATTCGGATAGTAGATAATTAGATACCATCTGGAAAAGCGATATGTTTAGTATTGAGCAACTTGAAGCCTTCCAAGCAACTATTGATACAGGCTCATTCTCTGCCGCAGCAAGAAAACTAGGAAAAGCACAATCTGCCGTCAGCCAACATGTCATTAATCTTGAGATTGATTGCGGTTGTGAGCTATTTGATCGATCTGGGCGCTACCCAATATTGACAGAAGAGGGTAAAAAGCTTGCTCCCTATGCCAGTGCCACTCTTATTCAGCATAAAAGGCTAATTGGGAAGATTGATACATTAACGGACCATTACTCATCTACTTTGGTAATCGCAGTAGATGAAGGGATCCCGTTGCAAAAAATCACAACGATTCTCAAAGATCTTCATCATGAATATCCTCAGCTTTCAGTTGAACTCTTAAGTGCGACCAGCATTGATATTATTGAAATGGTTCAATCAGGACAGGCGACAACAGGCATCATTTTTAGTGAATTATCAATGCCAAGTTGTATCGATTTTGAATCTGTAGGTTCGATTGCCTTTGATGTTTACGTCTCTAATACTCACCCTTTAGCTCAAGAGGTTGCACCTCATATAGATATGCTGCGGCTACATCGACAATTGCTGATTAGCTCAAGAGACTCTAAACAGAGCAGCTTCCACCAAGCACATAGCCCAGACATATGGTATACAGACAACTACTATATGCTTTTTGAAATGGCTAAAAGTGGTTTGGGTTGGTGTTTGCTCCCTTCTCATCTCGCAGAGGATCCATCTCTTAAATCAAATCTGATCCGAGTGCCTGTTGAATTTGAAAACTTAACTTGGTTTGCCAATGTAGACGTGATCCAGCATCAAAACAAAAGTAATGAACCAATGCACAAATGTGCGCGGCAAATGCTTCGAACATTACTTAAAAAGGAAGAAAAATGAGCACTATTTCTATACTCGGTGCAGGCTGGTTAGGCCAACCCCTTGCACTGCGCCTTAAACGACTAGGCCACCAAGTCTTCGCAAGTAAAACCCAGCAAACTGGAGTCGATACACTGGCCGAGAGTGACCTTCGTGGATTTATTTGCTTGCTTCCTGAATCCAATTTATCTTCCGATTATAAACAACTGGTTCACCATCTACAGACGCAACAATGTGATATTTTGATCGGCAGTTTTCCTCCGGGGTTTCGTTCTGGTAACGGCGAGGAGTACGCTCTACGCTGGAAGTATTTAACCCAAGCAGCGAAAGAGGCGAATGTACAAAAGATCATCATGATTAGCTCAACCACGGTTTACCCGGCAACTCATACCACGATGACAGAGGAGGATGCGTCGCTAAAACTGTCTCAAACCGCCCCACACTTCTCCAATTCAGCGTTAATCATGCTGCAAGCTGAGCAGTATGTGATTGATTCTGGCATTGAATTCGACATTGTTCGATGCAGCGGTTTAATCGGACCGAATCGTCATCCTTCACGTTTTGCCAGCAAACTTAAACAGGTCAGCCAAGCCGCTCCAGCTAATATGCTTCACCTTGAGGATGCTATTGATAGCGTAATATTCACTTTGACTCATTTAAGTAATCAGATCGTTAATGCAACCTGCCCAGAAACCGTCAGCAAAGCTGAATTCTACCAAGCTGCACTCAATGCTGTTGGCTCAACCGAAAAGCTGCCGAACATTGTGAATACTGCCGATAAAAGAATTTCATCGAAGAAATTGATGGATTTGGGCTATCAATTCCATTTCAACCACACCCTTGATGCGTTGTGATCTGCACAGTGGTTGAGGTCGAGCGTTTATGTCGTAAATGAGAGGAAACAGAAGCGGGAATGTTGAGGCAGAATCTGAAGCATAATTTTTCATCGCATTTTTTAGCTAGAGAGTAGGAATTAACTCTCTAGCTAAATAGAGATTGAAGCATGTCACCTAACGTTGTGTTCTAGCGGCCCAAAGCTTCTTTGTAGTGCTGGCGACAAACTGACACATACTTGTCATTCCCACCTATGGCTACTTGATCTCCTTCGGCTATCGCGACACCGTGTTCATCGGTACGAATAACCATATTTGCTTTACGACCACAGTGACAAATTGTTTTCAATTCAACTAACTTATCAGCCCAAGATAGTAAATACTTACTTCCTTCAAAAAGTTCACCTAAAAAGTCAGTTCTTAACCCGTAACATAAAACGGGGATATGCAATTTATCCACGACCTCAGTGAGCTGATAAACTTGCTCTTTAGAAAGGAATTGACACTCATCGATCAGCACACAATGGCGCTTCTCTTCACTATTCAATAATTGAATGGCATCAAAGAGGTTGGTGTCCGCTTGAAATAGCTGAGCTTCTGATTGAAGTCCAATTCGTGAGCTGACTTTACCTACACCATAGCGATTATCGAGAGCAGCAGTAAAAATGACTGGATTCATTCCGCGTTCTTGATAATTAAATGAAGATTGTAGAAGTGTTGTTGATTTACCCGCGTTCATTGCCGAGTAGTAAAAATACATCTGAGCCACAGAGATATTCCTGTCTAATAATTAAAAAATTTATTTATAAAAAAGGGCTGAAAAACAGCCCTTTTTAAATTGTTTATTACTTACGTCGCCAAGTGGTGCCATCCGCACCATCTTCTAGCTCAATGCCCATCTCATTAAGCTTATCACGCGCCATATCAGCATTCGCCCAATCTTTTGAAGCGCGAGAATCATTACGTAGCTTAATTAATGCTTCAATTTCCGCTACTTCATCATCACTTCCAGCATCACCCTTTAAGAATGCTTCAGGCTCTTGATGAAGAATGCCGATGACATCCGCAAGTTCACGCATCAATGCGCCCAAACCACTTGCTTTCTCAACACTCTCCGCTTTGATACGGTTAATATCGCGAGCCATGTCGAATAGCACAGAATAAGCTTCAGGTGTATTAAAGTCATCATTCATCGCTGCAGAGAAACGAGTTACGTACTCTTCACCACCAGCAGGAGCCGCTGATAAATCTAAACCACGTAAAGCTGTGTATAGGCGTTCAAGTGAAGCACGTGCTTGGTTTAAGTTCTCTTCGCTGTAGTTCAACTGGCTACGGTAATGACCAGACATTAAGAAGTAGCGAACAGTCTCAGGATCATAGTGATTTAGCACGTCACGAATTGTAAAGAAATTGCCTAGTGACTTTGACATTTTTTCACGGTCAACCATCACCATGCCGCTATGCATCCAAGTATTCACATATTGAGTACCATGGGCGCAGCATGATTGTGCAATCTCATTTTCATGGTGTGGGAACTGCAAGTCAGAACCGCCACCGTGAATATCAAAATGGTTACCTAAAATCGATGAATTCATTGCTGAACATTCAATGTGCCAACCTGGACGGCCTGGTCCCCATGGTGATTCCCATGTTGGTTCACCCGGTTTAGACATTTTCCACAAAACAAAGTCAAGTGGGCTACGTTTCGCACTTTCGATGTCAACACGAGCACCCGCTTGTAATTGATCAAGATCTTGCTTTGATAGCTTGCCGTATTCATCGTATTTTTTTACTTCAAACATCACGTCGCCATTACTAGCAACGTATGCAAAACCACGCTCGATAAGCTTTTCAACTAATGCAACAATCTCTTGAATAAAGTCCGTTGCTCGTGGCTCAACATCCGGACGCTTCATGTTCAATGAATCGAAATCTTGATGCATCTCACCAATCAGTCGCTCTGTTAAAGAATCGCAAGACTCTCCGTTTTCAGCTGCACGCTTAATGATCTTGTCATCAATGTCAGTGATATTACGAACGAACGTTAGGTCGTAACCCAAGTAACGAAGGTAACGAGAAACAACATCAAATGAAACGAATGTACGACCATGGCCAATGTGACAGAGATCGTAGATGGTTACCCCACAGACATACATGCCGATTTTGCCAGCAGTAATTGGTTTGAATTCCTCTTTTTGTCTTGTGAGTGTGTTATATATTTTTAGCATGATCTCTATCTATAATTAGTATGTGAAACAGTACATGGAACATAATAAGCTCGCAGTATATCAACTCCGTCCTTATTAGGTAACACCAATTTCCGCGATCCTAAGCACTTAACGTGACATTTCACCATTTGAATGTGGCTCGACTTAGGCTAGAATCCCGACCTCATATTAAAAAACACAGTAAGGTAACAATCATGATCATCCTTCACACAAATTTTGGTGACATCAAAGTTCAACTAAACGAAGAAAAAGCACCAGAAACTAGCGCAAACTTTCTACAGTACTGCCGTGATGGTTTTTACGACAACACGCTTTTCCACCGTGTTATCGATGGTTTCATGATCCAAGGCGGCGGCATGACTTCTGGCCTTAAAGAAAAAACAACTCGTGCGACTATCAAGAACGAAGCAAATAACGGCCTTGCAAACAAAGTTGGTACGTTAGCAATGGCTCGTACGATGGAACCACATTCTGCAAGCTCTCAGTTCTTCATCAACGTAAACGACAACGCTTTCCTAAACTTCCGCTCAGAGAGCCGTGATGGTTGGGGCTACTGTGTATTCGCTGAAGTTGTTGAAGGCATGGATATTGTTAACAAGATCAAAGGTGTTAGCACTGGTACTATGGGTATGCACCAAGATGTACCACTAGAAGAAGTGATCATCACTGGTACAACAATCGAAGCGTAATTCGATTTAATACATTCGATACAAAACAATAGGAACTGGGGCGTATTTATTACTCCCCTTTTTTATACTATGAATACTCTATTTATCTCCGATCTTCACCTTACTCCCCAGCGTCCAGATATCACTGAATGTTTCTATACCTTTATGCGTGAGGAAGCGATCCATGCCGATGCCCTCTATGTCTTAGGTGATCTATTCGAGTTTTGGGTGGGTGACGATGATACTTCGACATTCGCATCGGATATTCGCGCAGCGTTTCGACAGTTAGTCGACTCTGGCGTACCTTGCTACTTCACTCAAGGAAATCGAGATTTTTTAGTCGGTAAGCGATTTGCTAAACAGACGGGTGTCACTCTATTAGATGAAGTCTCCGTCATTGATCTTTATGGAAATAAGGCTGTGGTACTGCATGGTGATACCCTTTGTACTGAAGATGTGAAATATCTCGCTTTTCGGGAAAAAGTACATCAACCGTGGTTACAGTTTGTTTTCAATAGAATCCCATTTTTTATTAAGAAAAAAATAGTTGCGAAGGTGCAGTCCGATATCAAAGGAGATAAGCAGACTAAGTCTTTGGATATTATGGATGTGACGCAAAGCGAAGTTGAAAAAGTGCTCGATCATAATAATGTTGATTTGATGATTCATGGGCATACCCACAGACCAAATATTCATTCCTTGCAAACATCACAAGGTACAAAAACTCGTATTGTTCTTGGTGATTGGTATACCCAGGGCTCAGTTCTTGTACTAAACGCGCAGGGTTTTGAACTACAAGAAAGACCCTTTTCAGGTTAATTAGTTAAGATTGCGCTTTTTATTTTATTTTCCTCGACTGAAACATAGAATTTTTACTAAAAAACGCTATCATAAATAATTATAATCTTAACCGAACGCGATTCGACATTGAAGTATACCTACGTAGCACGCCAGCCTATCTTAGACATAGATAAGAAAACGATCGGTTATGAACTGCTGTTTAGAGACGGTCCTAAAAATACCTTTCCTGAAATCGACCCTAACCTCGCAACCAGCAGGTTATTGTCTGATCATTTTTTAACGACTCACTACAGCATGTTGGGCACGAAACTTGGATTCGTAAATTTTCCATATCAAAGTTTAGTGAACCTGGTTCCTTCTCTTTTTCCAAATCACAACTTAATTGTTGAGATCCTTGAAGACTGTGAGCCTGATGATGAACTATTTGAAGCCATTAAGAAGCTGGCTTCAATGGGGTACAAGCTCGCACTTGATGATTTTATTCCAAGTAAAGCTTGGGTTCGATTTTTACCTTACATCTCTATTATCAAATTCGATATTCGCCAAGTTTCAATTGAGAAGTCAGCGGTTTTCATCCAGCGACTTGCCAATACTAAAATCAAATTTTTAGCTGAAAAAGTGGAAACTTACGAAGAGTATGAAGAGGCTAAAAAAGCTGGATTCCATTACTTTCAAGGTTATTTCTTCAGTAAGCCGGAGATGATTCAGCGTAAAGCGATGAATCCAAATTTCATTACGATTGTTCAGTTATGTAAAGAGATCGCGGTTGAGCCCATTAACTTTGCTGAAGTAGAAAGATTACTGTCGTGTGATGTGACGTTATCGTTTAAATTGCTCACTTACGTAAACTCAAATCATATGATTACTACGAGTATCAAGTCTTTTAGACAAGCACTCGTCTATTTGGGTGAACAGAAACTGAGACAGTTTGTCTCTTTCGTTGCCATTGCGTCAACTCAAGAGCGTAAACCCGATTCTCTTTATGGACTCGCGATTCAACGCGCCAGATTGTGTGAGTTGTTATCACTAAAACTAGACACACAAAATGACGATCTTCGTGGGCAAGCGTTTCTAACAGGTATGTTTTCGTTGCTTGATTCTCTGCTCGATCACCCGCTAGATCAATTAATAGATTCTATCCCAATTGACGATGAGATAAGACTCGCCCTCACGAAGCAAGAAGGTTTACTGGGTAACCTCTTATCCTTGATCACTGCGTATGAAAAAGCACAGTGGGATAAGACACTGCTCTTGCGAGAACAGCTCGGTATCAGCGAAGAGCAACTTGCCCAATGCTGTGATGAAGCGGTCGCATGGTCACAAGATTTAATGTCCCCTATGCAGCATTAACCAACGCACTCAGTACAACTACACCACTCACATATTTTAGATGACCTCTGTTGAGGTCATTTTATTATCAGGAATAAATCATGTCTTCATGCCCATGTGGAACGAATAAACCTTATTCAAGCTGCTGTGAAATTGCTCATAAGCATCACGCTGATGTCACAACGCCAGAACAGTTAATGCGTTCACGTTACTCAGCTCATGTGTTAGGTCTCGTCGATTACGTCGTCGATACTTATCACCCAAGTTGCAACGCTCAAGAGCAACGCGAAGGCATTGCAGATTCAATTGATAGTGACTGGTGCAAACTTGAAGTAATTTCAGCGTCAATGGGTAAGGATGAAAATGAGGGCTTTGTAGAATTTAAAGCATACCTAAACGAAGATGGTGAACAGTTCTGTTTATCAGAAAAGTCTCGCTTTTTAAAAAAGAACGACCTTTGGTATTACATTGATGGGGAATTTCCAGAAGTTCAAGATCCGCCCCATGAGCCTAATAACACAGAGCCCCAGCAGCCTAGCGATCCGCGTTTAAATCAGACGGTTGAAAATTTCAAGATAGGACGAAATGATCCATGCATCTGTGGCAGTGGTAAAAAGTTTAAGAAGTGTTGCGGTTAGCCCTCCTCAACAAACAAAAAATTCGCTCCGAATAGAAAAACGGAGCGAATCAGTACGAATAAAAATGAGATTCAAACCTGAAGAATTATTTATGTCGCTCTTTTAATTTATTAATCACATCATTCATCGATAAACCTTGATCTTGAAGTAAAACAAGCAAGTGATAAATCAAATCAGCCGATTCACACACTAACTCCGCCTTATCACCCGACGTCGCCGCAAGCGCGACTTCAACACCTTCTTCCCCCACTTTCTGCGAAATACGCTTGGTGCCACGGGCATAAAGGCTGGCAGTATAAGAAGAGTCAGGATCGGCGTCCTTGCGGGCAGCCAATAACTGCTCAAGTTGATGAAGCCAAACCATTTGGGATTCTTCTTGTTTGTCTGAATCCCAACAGGTTGTCGTGCCTGTATGGCAAGTAGGGCCAATTGGTGAAACTTTCACAAGTAGAGTATCGTTGTCACAATCTAATGAGATATTCTTCAATTGCAGTACGTTGCCAGACGTTTCACCTTTGGTCCATAAACGCTCTTTCGTTCGAGAAAAGAAGGTGACCTGACCCGTTTGCCCAGTTTTAGCCAATGCTTCAGTGTTCATGTAACCCATCATAAGCACTTGGCTTGAGGTAAAGTCCTGCACAATCGCGGGAACCAACCCTCCAACTTTTTCCCAATCGATACGATCCGAAAGCGATGCTACGTCCTGTTGTTGCCACTGTTGCTGAAATTGATCGCTCATAAACGTATCTCCACGCCTTGTTGTTTCAAATACTGTTTCAATTCGCCAATGTTGATGACTTGCTTATGAAAGACTGAGGCTGCAAGTGCCCCATCCACATTGGCCTTTTTGTACGCTTGTGCAAAGTGTTCCATCGCTCCAGCTCCGCCAGAAGCAATAAGCGGCACGCCACAAACTTCACGAACCATATTGAGTTGCTCGATATCATAACCGTTACGAACACCATCTTGGTTCATCATATTCAATACGATTTCACCTGCTCCACGCTTTTGAACTTCTTGTACCCAATCACGGGTTTCCCAGTTAGTAGCCTTAGTTCGAGCTTCATCTCCGGTAAATTGATATACCTGATATTTTCCCGTCTCTTTGTCAAAATAGGAGTCGATACCAACCACGATACACTGAACGCCAAACTTATCGGCAAGCTTGGTAATCAGCTCTGGGTTCGCTAACGCAGGCGAGTTGATAGAGACTTTGTCTGCACCAAACTCTAAAATGCGAGATGCGTCTTCAGCCGATTTAATGCCACCCGCGACACAGAATGGAATATCAATCACTTCCGCGACACGTGCCACCCAGCTTTTATCAACCACTCGGCCGTCACTCGATGCGGTAATATCGTAGAAGACCAACTCATCCGCCCCCTCTTCAGCGTATCGCTGCGCCAAAGGAACAATATCACCAATAATTTCATGATTTCGGAACTGAACACCCTTTACCACTTGTCCATCTCGGACATCGAGACACGGTACTATTCGCTTTGCCAACATGAGAACGCCTCCTCTGCGGTAAACTTACCATCCAAAAGCGCACGGCCAACAATCACGCCAGCGACACCACTTCCTTTTAAAGCTTCAATGTCCGCTAAGCATCCAATGCCGCCTGATGATTGAAATTGCACTTGTGGATATTGCTTACAAAGATCAACATACAGTTCGACATTCGAGCCTTCTAAAGTCCCGTCTCTTGAAATATCCGTGCACAGCACATGCTTCAAACCAACCGTTAAATAATCATCGATCAACGCTTCGATCGTCACGCCTGAATCTTCTTGCCAGCCTGAAATTGCAACTTTACGTACGCCTTGCTGATCAATATTGATATCGAGAGCGAGTACGATCTTCTCGGCTCCGTATTTTGTCATCCAACCTTTAACTAATTCAGGCTGTTTAACGGCCGTTGAACCCACCACAACTCGTTGTGCGCCTGCTTCAAGTAAATCCACCACATCTTGCTCGTTGCGAACGCCACCACCAATTTGAATACTCGCTGGGGTACTGGCTAACAAGGTGGCGATCAAATCAAGCTGGCGGGCAGTGGTATCTTTTGCGCCGGTAAGATCGACAAGATGAAGCCAGTTCGCTCCCGCTTGGTGATACAGATTAAACTGCTCAGCCGGATCCACTTTGTATTCTGTTACTTGACCATAGTCCCCTTGGAACAAACGAACGACTTGGCCTTCTATTAAATCTAATGCTGGAATGATCAATGTAAATTCCTTTTCTTTCTCATAGATGCGGTATGGCTACAGCTCTAGAAACTTAGCTCTAAAAACTCATCTCAAAAAACTCAGCTCTAAAAAGTTTTGTATCAGCTTCGAACCTGCTTTTGAAGAACGCTCTGGGTGAAATTGAACCCCATAGTAATTATCACTTTGCAAAGCAGCGGTAAATGGGTTGCCATATTCACATTGAGCGATAGTGTAATCACCAACGGGCATGGCAAAACTATGCACAAAGTAAAAATATTCACCTTCTTCAATATCTTTGAATAAAGGGTGCCCTTGAGATGCTGACACGGTATTCCACCCCATATGAGGCAATGGTAAATCACCTGTCTCCATCAAGCGAACTTCACCAGAGCACAAACCTAAACACTCAACTTGAGCATCTGCTTTCTGGCCTTTCTCTTGAGAGAGGCGTCCTAACAGCTGCATCCCTAAGCAGATACCAAGCAGCGGTTTTTCTACTTGTTTGACTAAACTGATTAGATCTCGCTGCTCAAGGTTTTTCATTGCTTCGCTTGCGGTACCGACTCCTGGCAAAAACAACTTATCTGCGGCTAAGACCACTTCCGGATCTTTCGAAATCACCACTTCATACCCCAAACGTTGTATCGCAAATTTCACTGAGGATACGTTGGCACAACCAGTATCGATAATGACAATTTTCTGATTAAGCATGATTCATTCCCTCGTTAAAGCACGCCTTTGCTGCTCGGTAATTCATTACCTTCGACCTTAATCGCCTGGCGAAGTGTACGGCCAAATGCTTTAAATAAGCTCTCAATGATGTGGTGATCGTTGTCACCCGTCGATGATAGGTGCAGAGTGCAAGCTAAGGTATCAGTTAACGAACGGAAAAAGTGCACCACCATTTCGGTAGAAAGATCGCCAACTTGCTCACGGCTAAATTTTGCGTCAAATTTAAGATAAGGGCGTCCAGACAAGTCTAAAGCACACTGAGCCAAGCACTCATCCATTGGCAAACTAAAGCCAAATCGACCAATGCCACGCTTGCTTCCGAGCGCTTCTTTTAACGCTTCACCAAGCGCTAATGCTGTATCTTCAATTGTGTGGTGATCATCAATGTGCAAATCACCTTTCACATTGAGCTTTAACTGGAATCCACCGTGAGTCGCGATTTGATCAAGCATGTGATCAAAAAAGCCCATTCCCGTTTCGATCTGATTACCACCAGATTCATCCAAATTGACCGCAACACGAATATCCGTCTCTTTAGTGGTTCTAATGACTTCAGCGGTTCTCGCGTTCACCGTGAGGTCTTTTAAGATATCTTTCCAGTTCATCGACTCTGGATTGTATTGGATCCCTCGGATCGCCATATTTTCTGCTAGGGCTAAATCCGTGGCGCGATCTCCAATCACGACTGAATGTTTAAAATCGACTTTGCCACCTTGAAGGTACTCTTTAACCATACCCAATTTCGGCTTACGGCAAGAGCAGTTATCTTCATCAAAGTGCGGGCAGATTAAAACATCGTCAAACTTAACGCCTTGAGACTCAAATATCTCCATCATCATATCTTGAGGGGCATCAAAATCCGCTTTAGGGTAACTGTCTGTCCCTAAGCCATCTTGATTGGTCACCATCACTAATCGATAACCCGCCTCCTGCAATGAAAGCAGGCTAGGAATCACGAAGGGCTCAAGTTTTAATTTATCTAAACGGTCAACTTGAAAGTCGATCGGCGGCTCAACAATTAAGGTGCCATCTCGATCAATAAATAGAATTTTTTGTTGATTGCTCACTGGAACTTCCTTTTAAATATAAAGCTAAAGGTTAAAAATCTAACCTCAATAATCATGAAACGAGCGATATCGCCACTTTCTTAAATCATCATCTAGACAGCGTAATAGTTACGAATAAATCCAACCGTTTTCTCACACTCTTCTCGATTGCCAATACTAATGCGAACACAGTCTTTAATTGGGGAGTTTCTTAAAATGATCCCTTTTTCCCATGCTGCTTTAAATAACGCATCACCATCACTAAATTTCACTAATAAGTAATTGCCCCACCCTTCGAAAATTTCGATACCCGCAATGGTCATCAGCCCTGCTTGTAAATAAGCTCGGTTTGCATTCAAATCCAATACTTGAAATTTTGCACGGGCCAACCCTGATTCAGATAAAGCTTGAATGGCTATCTCAGCAACCGGAACTGGAACTGGGTATGGCGCAATGACTTTCAATAAAACATCGATGATCTCTTTGTTCGCGAGGGTGAACCCACAACGTAACCCCGCTAAAGCAAAAGCTTTGGAAAGCGTACGCAAAATCGCTAAATTCGGGTATTGCTCAAGTAAGTCAACCGTTGAGACTTCAGGACAAAAATCGATATACGCTTCATCCATGACCACGATAGCTTTATCTTTTGTCATCTCAAGGAGACGAACGATATCAGGGCGCTTAATCACGTTTCCAGTTGGATTATTAGGGCTACAAACAAACACTAATTTAACTGACTCTAAATTAGATTCGATACCGTTAATATCCAGTTGCCAATCTTGCGTAAGCGGTACTGTTTTTTGTTCAACACCAGATGTTTCCGCACTGATCGCGTACATTCCATACGTTGGTGGGCAGAACAGAATCGCATCCTCACCCGGCTCACAAAAAGCACGAATCAAAAGCTCAATGCCTTCATCGGCCCCACGTGAGGTCAGTGTTTGCTCAGGTTTAACACCAGCATAAGCCGCATATGCTTCGATAAGAGCCTTAGGCTGACATTCACTATAACGATTCAAGCGTGAAAAGTCGGTTTTGTATTCGTTATCAAACGGGGATTCATTTGCGTTTAACCACACATCCCCACTGCCGCCAATTCGACGCGCAGATAAGTAAGGAGTCAATGACTGCACTTGTTTACGTGCAAGCTTTTCCATAACTAAACTCCCTTCTCTGCTTGGTCGCTTATCTCTATTTTTGCAAGCTTTTCAATACGAATGGTCACCGCGCGTTTATGTGCATCTAGCCCTTCAGCATCTGCCATTGTCACGACAGTGGGAGCTAGAACTTTCAGCCCATCGGCCGTGAGTTCTTGTACTGTCATTCGTTTAGAAAAATCAGCTAGTCCAAGGCTAGAGTATGTTTTCGTATAACCATATGTCGGCAACACGTGGTTGGTACCCGATGCGTAATCACCAGCAGATTCAGGAGACCAATCACCTAAGAAAATTGAACCCGCATTGTCTAACAAAGGAAGCAATTCACGAGGGTTCTTAGTTTGAACAATTAAGTGCTCAGGACCATAGTAATTTGAAATCGAAATACTTTGGGTTAATGATTCAGCAATAATAACCAAACTTGATGATAGTGCTTTTTGAGCAATATCTGCGCGAGAGAGTTGCTGAAGTTGCGCTTGCACTGCATCCGTCACCTGATCGGCAATCACGGGTGAAGGCGTGACCAATACCACTTGCGAATCTGGCCCGTGCTCTGCTTGGCTTAATAGATCAGCCGCTATAAAGTCTGGGTCAGCGGTTTCATCTGCAATGACCAGTACTTCAGAAGGACCAGCAGGCATATCTATCGCCGCGCCTCGGAAATCATTGCTCACCTGACGCTTGGCTTCTGTTACATAAGCATTCCCCGGGCCAAATATTTTATCTACTTTAGCAACTGATCCAGTCCCATAAGCCATTGCCGCAACAGCCTGACCACCACCGACGTTATACACTTCATCTATGTTACATAACTTCGCTACATATAAGATTTCATCTGCAATAGGAGGTGGAGAACAGAGTACGACTTTTCGACAACCTGCAATTTGCGATGGAACGCCAAGCATCAATACGGTTGAAGGGAGCGGCGCACTTCCTCCTGGAATATATAGACCAACGGTATTGATCGGGCGAGTGACTTGCTCACACACGACGCCGGGTTGAGTCTCCACACGTAAAGGTTGAGGCTTTTGGGCTTTATGAAACTTTGCAATATTGTCGTACGCTTGATTCAATGCTTCTTTCATCGAATCACTCAGTCGCGCAGAGGCCTCTTCTATCTCTTGGTTTGAGACGCGGATAGACTCAGGGACAACACGATCAAACTTTTCAGTTAACTCGATTAATGCTTTATCGCCGCCTGCACGAACTTGACGAATAACATCAGCGACAGCAGAGGTAATATTCGCGCCTTCAGTAATAGCTGGACGTTCTAGAATCGCATCTTGCTGCGATTCACTTAATGATTGCCAAACAACCGTTCTCATCTCAATCACCCCATCATTTTTTCAATAGGAAGCACTAGAATTGAACTCGCACCGAGCTCTTTAAGCTGCTCCATCGTTTCCCAGAATAAATTCTCTGTACTCACTAGATGTACAGCCACTTTATCCGTATCAGATGATAGAGGGAGTACGGTAGGATCTTCAGCGCCCGGTAACAGTGATTTGATCTGCTCAAGCTTATCGGTAGGGGCGTGCAGCATGATGTATTTTGACTCTTTTGCTTGCTGTACACCTTGCATGCGAGTCAGCAGTTTTTCGATCAGCGCCACTTTGTCAGTATCAAACTCACCGGTTCTCTGAATAAGGGTCGCTTTAGATTGGAAAATGACTTCCGCCTCTTTTAAGCCGTTCGCTTCCAAGGTTGCACCTGTCGAGACTAAATCTGCAATCGCATCCGCTAACCCAGCACGAGGAGCGACTTCAACGGAACCTGTTAGCATACATGTGCTGAAATCAACGCCCTGTTCATCCATGTAACTCTTTAGCAATTGAGGGTATGTTGTCGCAATTCGTTTGCCAGCTAAATCTTGCGGACCGTTATATTCTTCATCTTTATTAATCGCGATAGACAGTCGACAACCGCCAAAGTCTAATCGGCGTAATGCGATAAATTCACTTGGTTCATTCAGTGCTTTACGGTCTAGGCGAACCTCTTCTAATTCATTCTCACCGATGAAACCAAGATCTACCACACCGTCCATGATAAGACCTGGAATATCGTCATCGCGAACGAGTAATAGATCAATTGGCATATTTTCGGAGTGAACAACTAAACGTTCACCCATTATGCTGAATTTAACACCGCACTTTTTAAGTAGGTCTTGGCACTCTTTACTTAAGCGGCCTTTTTTTTGAATTGCGATTCTTAGTCGTTGTGATTGCATTGCTTTATCCCTGTGCAAATTATTGAATATTTATTAAGTCGTTATAAAAATAATGAATTCTGTAAGCATAAAAAAACCCTCGGAAGTTTCTCTCCCGAGGGTTTAAATCTAAATACTTTGACTTAACCTCCGGGAGTTTTCCTGCCTCCCGGGTATGCGCGTATCTCCCGAAAGACTAAACTGGGTGATGATGGTGATGAATGTTCATTACGAATTTGCGCATAGTTATTTACTCTTGTTGGCTTACTGTCTTGTCATTCACACTAACTAAGCTAGTGATGATTTTCAACAACTAATTTAAAAAAATTTAACTGGCTAACCATTTATTTGTTACGCGCACAAAAAAAGGAAGACGAATCTTCCTTTTTTATCACAGATAATCAATGAATTAAGCTTTCTGAGCATTCGCCATTTTTGATTTTGATAGCGCGGCTAATACACAACAAACGACCACAAAAGCCACCGATGCTGCAACAAAAGAAAGCGCAACAGATGATGTGAAACCTAGCACGATGAAGCCAACACAAGAGACTAACGCAACAGAAACGGCATAAGGCAATTGAGTCGCAACGTGATCGATATGATTACAACGAGCACCAGTAGATGACAATATCGTTGTATCGGAAATTGGAGAGCAATGGTCACCAAATACTGAACCAGCCAGTACAGCACCGAGCATTGGTAGCATTAATGCAATATCCGTTGCGGCGGCCATATCACCTGCAATCGGTAACATGATGCCGAATGTTCCCCACGATGTACCTGTTGAGAATGCCATTACACCAGCAAGCAAGAACAGAATTACAGGTAGCCAATGCGTGCCGATATTGCCTTGTGCAAGCGATGATAAGTAAGTACCCGTTTTCATATCACCGATGACAGAACCAATTGTCCATGCAAAAACAAGAATCAGAATGGCTCCGAACATTGAACGAGCGCCAATCCACATAGTGCGCACGATTTCAATCGCTGGCAGTTTTTGACGCACAACCGTCACTATAGCCAACACTAGACCAACACTGCCGCCATAGATAAGTGCTTTACCTACATCGGTATTTTCAAAAGCACCTAAGACGTTAAATGCAATTCCGTCCGCAGCCAGTGCTTGGCCACCGGTATAAAGCATTGCCGCCACAGTGGCTGCAATAAGAGCCAGAATAGGTAGCACTAGATCCAATACAGAACCGTTGCTGCTCTCTTTTATATCCAACTCTTCATTAAGATCATGCGCATCTTGGCTATCATTATCTTCATCAAAACCGCGACCTTGAGAAGCGTTAATCTCATGCTCTCGCATTTTGCCCACATCAAGTCCAAACCAAGCAACAGCGAATACCATCAACAGAGCAAATACCGCATAAAAGTTCATTGGAATAAGGCGGACATATGCGCCCAATGCAGAATACTCAGTCACACCATGAGTCACTAGGATGCCACCAATGATTGTCATGATATATGCGCCCCAGCTAGAAGCAGGCATAATCACACACATCGGTGCTGCTGTAGAGTCAAGGATGTACGCCAGTTTTGCGCGAGAAACGTAAAAACGATCCGTCACTGGACGAGAAATCGCACCTACAGCTAAACTGTTAAAGTAGTCATCGACAAAAATAAACACGCCAAGAAATGCAGCAAGCAGTTTTGAACCACGTTTACTTTTAACTCTTGATTGTGCCCATTCAGCGAACGCACGAGTACCACCAGAAAGCGTAAGCAGAGCTGTCATCATGCCTAATAGTAGTAAGAAACCAACAATACTCATGTTCCAAGAGTTGATGCCACCATCTTCAATAAATACACCAGACACTTTCGTTCCGACGTAACTGACTGCGCTACCTACTGAATAATCAGCAAGCAAAATAGCGCCCATGGCGATACCGACACCTAAAGAGACTAAAACTCGACGAGTAATAATAGCAAGACTCAATGCCACGATTGCGGGCAAGAGAGAGAGAGGAGATGTTGCAAAATCGATTAAATTCATGATCTTCAAAAACCAGTTATTTTGGTTAGAGATCTACTGCAGATAAGTGACGATTCACTATTAAATCGGACTTATATGTAACTTAACGGAAGGACAGCAATTGCCTAACCCAACCCTACAGTAGCGCTCCATAGTTTAAAAAATAAGACTATGGCAGTGTTGTCCCTATTTGATGACAACCCCAGCAAGCCGTTTTAATTTACAGACTTACTTCGGCAACTAGACCTTTCACTGTTATTCATTGGCATCACCCCAATAACAGATACTGATTGTAATTGCACCTCTACGGCAAGAATACAATTTGACTATTGCGTGAATAAAAAAGCAACAAAAAAACTGCATACCTGCATCAGGTAAAACTCATTGTACTTATCTATAGCACCATTGCAACACATCATTCCATGGTTAAAAACATATGTGACATACCATATTCAATACAAATAAGTATGCAGTTGCACAGCACTATGTGTCAAAAGTCACATCTTTTTGACCTACGCTGCCAAATGTATTTTCTTTATTGCATTTATAAATCAAATATCAATTACTTTATTTAACGTCAATATGAAATTAGTCTATTGTTCAAACTATCTATTTTTCTAATAATTCCTAAATTTTAATCATATAAACAATTTAAATAATAATTAATATTGTCTTATTAGCTGATGATGTTTATTATTGTTTAAACCCCCTTATTTAATCGAACAGGAAAAGTCATGTTGGAACTAACTAAAACACTACTTAATATTCGTAGTCTTCGTGCATTTTCACGTGAACTAACACTTGAGCAATTAGAAGAAGCACTAGAAAAACTTACAATTGTGGTTCAAGAGCGTCAAGAATCTGAAGCGGAAGAGCGTGAAGCACGCGAAGAGCGTGAAGCTAAATTAGCTGAATATGCACAGATGATTGCAAAAGACGGTATTGATGTTGAAGATTTAATTGCCGCTCTTTCTGGCGAAACTAAATCTACAACTAAGAAAAAACGTGCACCACGCCCTGCTAAATATAAATATGTAGATGGTAACGGTGACGAAAAAACTTGGACTGGTCAAGGTCGCACACCTTCAGCAATCCAAGATCAATTAGATGCTGGTAAATCTTTAGAAGATTTCGCTATTTAATTGAATTAATATATTCAAAAAAAAAGGCTTCCAATTGGAAGCCTTTTTATTTATCTACGATAATAGGAATTAACGTTCCCAGTACGCTTCTTCTAAACTATCTTCTCTTTCAGGCAAGCCGCGAGAAAGTCTTGGTGAGTGCTGAACCAATACTTCATAGCTCGCACGGTTTGAATATTTACACACTTGAGAGAAAGATGAATATGTCAAAAATGAATGCTGGTGCTTACTTGAATTTGGCACATTCTCTTTGTGATATTTATTTGCCGCCATATCATGCAACAATGCAGATAACGCAGCATCACCCGCACCATTAGTATTTTTAATTTTTTCAGGCCCACCCATATATGGTGCAATATGTGAGTACACTTTAAGTGGATTTTCACACAAACCTTTAAATGCAGGACGACTAAACTCAAAACGGTTAAATTCAGGCACAGAACCAGGCAATAGTGGCAGCGAGGTTTCACGTTTTGCTTCTTCTTCTGTATAACCCGCCATAAATAAGCCGACAGGACCAGAAGTGCATAAAACTAAGTCAACCCAATCTAATGCTTTATCAGAGGCCGCCAATGGATCGCTTTCACCGGTTAATGCTTCTGCTTCATCTTCATTCATTGCAACAACGGTAACGTGCTGTTGTAAGAAATCTTGCCAAAATTCTGGATCATCCTGAATAACGAATTTAGTACCTAGTGTTAATACCACTGGCACATCATATTGCTTCGCATACTCAATTGCTCGCATTGTCGCATCTGGCATAGGATCACCCGCTTTACAACGAACTAAATAAGCCGTTAATACCAACGCTGATGCATTTGCAAAAATACGCTCAGGGATATTATCTGGATGAAGTTGATTCATCTGACCTTCACTAATAGCAAAAGTACGTTCACCATCTTCTGTAATTAGCGCGAAACAACGACCAATAGCCCCATCGACGCCCTGTAGGTGATTCAAATCCATACGGCTAGAGGTATTACATAAATAGCGGTAACCGTAGCTTCCGATTTTAATGTCCTGACTCATCACACCTAATAAAGTAGAACGGTCATCCGCAAGTACAGAATAATTGTGTAACGTATTGCCAATCGTGCCACCAGCATATTCATTAGTAATAAGTTGGTTTTCCTTCAACTCTTGATATAACGCTTCTGCAGAAGTGTCATCAATAACTAATGAATGTCCCTTACTCAAACCATATTTTTCGATAAGTTCTGAGTTTACTTTTGCCTCAATATCAACCAATGTTTGATCAATACCAATAATATGGGTACGTGACATTTTTTTACTTTCATGCGCTTGACTCACTAGTGGATCGCGAGCGTGGACTGGAAAGTAATGCTTTGATTTTCGTTGGCCAGGAAATTTCATACAATTCGTCTAAGTAAAGGAGAGGGTTGAGATCCGGAATTCTACCGCGACCAAATAGGCGCGGCAATAATGGAGATTATAGCAAACGATTGCTAAAGGTAATTATTATTCACCTTCCATAAAGCTAAGATCTGGTAGCATATCCAAGTGCTCTGAATAACGCTTTAAATTAAACTCAGCATCATTTTTCATGACATCAAAGATCTCTATTGCCAAAGCACACGCCATTGCCTGAATCGCATCTTCACGTGGTGTCCCTGTCATCATAAGACGCATTAGAGTTTCTGTAACTTTCTTTGGGTTGCCTTCTTCTAATTGATTTTCAATGGTTTCGATCAGTGTTGCTTCATCGATAAATTCATTTTGTTCAGTCATTTTTTCAGCTCTCATCATCATTAATAGGCGGACTATGCCACATCCACATCATGACAGGGAATAAAATCTGAATTTCAGCTTCGATTTGGTTGAATTGCGTAACGCTTAATCGAATAAATTGTGATTAACGTCTCGGATCTGTCCCCCACAAATTCTTTCTGTTAGAATCTGCATCCAAGTCAATTTAGTGGTTTTACATAATGTCAGATAACAGCCAAAAGAAAGTCATTGTCGGTATGTCCGGCGGCGTTGATTCATCGGTTTCTGCCTACCTGCTTCAGCAACAAGGTTACCAAGTAGAAGGCCTGTTCATGAAGAACTGGGAAGAAGACGACAACGAAGAATATTGTACCGCAGCGGAAGATTTAGCCGATGCTCAAGCAGTATGTGACAAACTGGGCATCCATCTGCACACTATTAACTTTGCTGCAGAGTACTGGGACAACGTATTTGAGTACTTCCTTGAAGAGTACAAAGCAGGTCGCACTCCAAACCCAGACATTCTTTGTAATAAAGAAATCAAATTTAAAGCTTTCTTAGAATTTGCAGACGAAGTACTCGATGCAGATTTTATCGCAATGGGTCATTACGTTCGCCGAACTTTCCCAACCGCAGAAGAGATCGAGAATGGTGCTAAGCCAGAAATGCTTCGTGGCCTGGACTCAAACAAAGACCAAAGCTATTTCTTGTACACTCTAAGTTCAGATCAGGTTTCTCGCAGCTTATTCCCTGTTGGCGAACTCGAAAAACCAGAAGTACGCCGAATTGCTGAAGAGCAAGATCTCATCACGGCGAAGAAAAAAGACTCAACAGGAATCTGTTTCATCGGTGAGCGTAAATTCACTGAGTTTTTAGGTAAATACTTGCCTGCGCAACCTGGCAATATCGAAAGCCCAGATGGTAAAGTCATCGGTCAACACCAAGGTTTGATGTATCATACTTTGGGTCAGCGTAAAGGTCTTCATATTGGCGGTACGAAAGGTGGCGGTGGCAACGAAGACCCGTGGTTTGTAGGTGAGAAAGATCTTAAACGCAATGTGCTTATTGCAGTACAAGGGAAAGATCATCCATTACTTAAATCTGAAGGCTTATTAGCGTCACAATTACATTGGGTAGATCGCACACCAATCCGTGAAACCATGAAATGTACTGTGAAAACACGTTACCGCCAGACAGATATTGCTTGTACAATAATCCCTGTCGATGATGAGAACATCAAAGTAATATTTGATGAGCCTCAAATTGCCGTCACTCCGGGCCAATCCGCAGTGTTCTATAAAGACGAAATTTGTCTTGGTGGCGGAATCATCGAGAAACGCATTTAATTCATTCTAAGTTTAGGAGTCGCAACGTGGCTAACACCATTTATGACCGTACTATTGCTTTTGCTGGTATTTGCCAAGCTGTTGCTCTAGTTCAACAAGTAGCAAAGAACGGTTCTTGTGATAATGATGCTTTTGAAGCGTCTATGAATGCGATTGTAAGTACGAATCCAATCAATACCATCGGTGTTTTTGGCCGCGAGTCAGACTTGAAGCTGGGCCTAGAGTGCTTAGTTCAAGGTATTGATAGCACTCCAACAGGGAGTGAAATTACACGCTACATTATCAGTTTGATGGCTCTTGAACGTAAATTAAGTGCTCGTAATGACACCATGTCACAACTTGGCGATCGTATCCAAATGGTGGAACGTCAACTAGAGCACTATGATCTGCTTGATGAACAGATGATCAGCAATATTGCGAGCATTTACTTAGACGTTGTGAGTCCTATCGGGCCTCGAATTCAAGTAAATGGCACACCATCAGTATTACAGCAAACGTCCAATCAACATAAAGTCCGTGCACTGCTTTTATCCGGTATTCGCAGCGCTGTTCTTTGGCGTCAAGTGGGTGGCCGACGCCTCCATTTGGTTTTTTCTCGTAAGAAAATGGTAGAACAAGCACAAATTTTATTAGCTCGAATGTAAGCAAAGCTCGCCTGGATTGGCGAGCTACTTTTTATACACCCCAACTTTTATTTACATATCTAGGAGATTCACATGGAATTGTCAGCATTAACTGCTGTTTCACCTGTAGACGGTCGCTACGGAAGTAAAACAATTTCTTTACGCAGCATCTTTAGTGAGTACGGCTTGCTGAAGTACCGTACTGTTGTTGAAGTTCGTTGGTTACAAAAATTAGCTGCGACGCAATCGATTGCGGAAGTGGCGACATTAAGTGCTGAAGCGAATCAATTCTTAGATAACATCGCAGCAAACTTCAGTGAAGAAGACGCTATGCGTATCAAAGAGATTGAACGCACAACGAACCATGATGTTAAAGCCGTTGAATATTTCCTAAAAGAAAAAGTAGCAGACGTTCCAGAACTGCACGCTATCAATGAATTCATCCATTTTGCTTGTACTTCTGAAGACATCAACAACACGTCACACGCCCTAATGCTAAAAGAAGCGCGTGATACGGTTATTCTTCCTGAGATCCGTAACGTTATCGATGCGATTAAAGCTTTAGCTAACGAATACCGCGATGTTCCTCTTCTTTCACGTACACACGGACAGCCTGCTTCTCCATCAACTATGGGTAAAGAGATGGCTAACGTGGCGTATCGTATGGAGCGTCAATTCAAACAGATCGAAAACGTTGAGATCCTAGCAAAAATTAACGGCGCAGTGGGTAACTACAATGCTCACCTTTCTGCTTACCCAGATGTAGACTGGCATGCATTTAGCGAAGAATTCATCACTGAATCTCTAGGCGTTAATTGGAACCCATACACAACGCAAATTGAACCTCACGATTACATTGCTGAACTATTTGACGCGATTGCACGATTCAACACAATCCTTCTTGATTTTGATCGTGATGTTTGGGGCTACATTGCTCTTGGTCACTTCAAACAAAAAACGATTGCTGGCGAAATCGGCTCTTCAACAATGCCGCATAAAGTTAACCCAATCGATTTTGAAAACTCAGAAGGTAACTTAGGCCTTGCGAACGCAATCTTCAGCCACCTAGCTCAAAAGCTTCCTGTCTCTCGCTGGCAGCGTGACCTTACTGACTCTACAGTTCTTCGTAACTTAGGTGTTGGTTGTGGTTATGCAATCATCGCATACACCTCGACTCTAAAAGGCATCAGCAAGCTTGAAATCAACCAAGCAGCGCTTGAAGCTGAACTAGACAAAAACTGGGAAGTTCTTGCAGAACCAGTACAAACAGTCATGCGTCGTTACGGTATCGAGAAACCATACGAAAAACTAAAAGAACTGACTCGTGGTAAACGTGTAGACGGCGAAGGTATGCGTACATTCATCGATGGTTTAGAAATCCCTGAAGATGAAAAAGTTCGTCTAAAAGAGATGACTCCAGCGAACTACATCGGCCAAGCGATTGAGTTAACTGATAAGCTGTAATGAATATGAGGCATAAGTTCGATTGGGCATAGGTTCCTTTAGGCCTGGCTTAATTGAATGTACTCAATGTATAAAAAAGGTTCCTTAAGTGGAGCCTTTTCTATGTTTGGTATTAGATTTTTTCAAAAAAGAGAGTGACCTTCCCTACTTCAATGCCAAACTTCTTAATGCTAGTGACATTAAATACTCGTTTTTCGTCCTGTCGATACAACCAATCATCAAAGAAGACGGTCACCGTTGAGTCCTCCATTTTTAGTTCGAAGTCATACTGCCACCAAAGTGCGTTACCACTCTCCTGACCAATCGCATAGCCGATAATATCATCCGCTTCTCCTTGATATGTTCCATCATCCAAACGCGTGATTACCCATATTCGTTGTGAAACTTCTCCATCATCAAATACAAAGTCTTCAGTCAATGTCAGTGTTCTGTCTTCTACTTCTCCGAATAAGGAAACCGTAAATCGACGAGTCTGAACGCCTTTATAGTCTTGAACCATCCCCCAAGCCTGAGTGTTCCCGGAAAAGTATTCAAACAATTCAAATTTTGGGGTACTTGCTTGGTAATCACTTATTTCGGATGAACAACCACCGAGGCCTGAAACACAGAAAATAAGCAGTGAAAGCTTTAAAACCTTCCATTTAATCATCATTGGCTTGCTCCTATAAGCTGTGAACGTAAACCTGGATATGAACTTTTTGGGGATAACCAAATGGCAAGAAAAGCATCATTGAGCTCTTCATCTGCTATTTCACCAATGACCTTTTTGTCGTCAATAATCTTTTTGTCGCCAATAATCTTTTTCTTACTAATAGCCTCTGTTTCACGAGCAAGCTCTTTTTGACGAGTAACATCGGATTCAGACATCGCTTCGATAAAGTAAATTTTTCCTAATTCGCCATCGGTGACGTACACCAACCGATCGCCCTCTTTAAGGTTCGGAAATATTGTCCCTAATATCCCTAGCCACTCTATTTGCTTGTCTTGAGGATATTTCAGCTCATCCCATTGCTCCTCCGTTGCATCTAATAACTGCTTCTTGGATATGGTTCTTTGGTATTTGATATCTAACGCGATGGGATGAGGAGTGATATCTCTCGCTTGAATGTATTGCCCTGTTGGACTGTATAAGGTCGATTTATAGACATCAAAAAATAGCCAAGAGAGCTGAGCCTCTCCTATTTTTTTCCACGACTCCCAGTTTGTTAAGGTAGTGTGAGTTACAGGCTTTTCGACTATCGATATACTTGACGTTCCGCTGCTTGATAATGTTTTTTCACAAAAAAACAAGGCACTAAAAAACAGGAATAGCGATAACCCTTTTCTTGTTGGATTATTCGAAGCCACATGCTCGCTACAGTTGATATTTAATTTTTTGATTACCATGATCATAAACCTTCAACGTCACCCATATAACAATGGCCCATTCAATCATCAATACTAATACACTGCTGAATGGATCAAACCCAAACATCACCGCCCCGAGTTGTTCTCCTGCGTAATAACTTAAGCCACCCGCGATAGCTCCAACAAAAATAATGCCACCTCGCAAATAGTCTCGAATTAATGGATAGAGCTGGAAGGCATACCATGCGTATCCAGCCCAGAGCAAAACTAGCCACACAGGGATATATTGATCATCAAACACCAATACACCAATGAGTGAATTAACGCTGTCGAAAATAACGCCAAGTATCGCAATACTGAAACAAGACCAAATAGGCAAGCCTTGATATCTACACGATAATACAAAAGTGATGACCACGCTGACCACTAACCAACTGATCCAATCTCCTTGCCCCAGAACAGCCATAAACCAGAGCACTTGAAACCAGGTCGAAATTAAAAAAATTCTCATACTTGTGGTCTTTGAAGTGTGAGATGAATAGTACTGATACTTCTCGCTAAAAACCCACCTTCGCAATAGCATAAATAATATCGCCACATCCGAATAAATGGTTCATCGTAGCCAAGCTCTCGTAATCTAGGCTCAGCAAGATTAAATCGAATCTGCCAATCTTTTAATGTTTTGGCGTAGTCCAATCCAATATCAAATAAATCTCTAATGACTAAATCACTGTACTTAGTCGTCGCACTGGACAGGCAAGTGATGGATGGTAGAAATCCGCCCGGAAATATATATTTCTGAATAAAATCAACGCTATTGCTATAAGACTGGTACCTTTGGTCGGCAATGGTAATCGCTTGGATCGCCATCAATCCATTTGGCTTTAGAAGTGACTGACATTTTTTTATGTATGATGGTAAATACGATTTCCCTACGGCTTCAATCATTTCAATTGAGACTAACTTATCAAACTCACCTTCAAGCACCCGATAATCCTGCTTTAAAAGCGTAATCTGATCTTCTAAGCCTGCACTTCGTATTTTATCTTGAGCATAGTGAAACTGCTCTTCAGATATCGTTGTGGTTGTCACTCTGCACCCATATTTTTCTGCCATATAAATGGCCATCGCCCCCCATCCTGTGCCAATTTCTATAACATGATCACTCGCTTGTAATTGCAGCTGCTGGCATAGCCTTTCCATTTTATTAATTTGAGCCGCTTCTAAAGTATTGTTTGAGCCACTATATAATGCAGAGGAGTAGAGCATTTTTTCATCGAGGAATGTTTCATAAAGTGCATTCCCTAAATCATAATGCGCGTGAATATTCTTTTGTGATTGTGCAATGCTGTTACGGTTAAACCAATGACTCAGCTTATGCACTACAGAGCTCACCCAACTACTTTTAGATTCAATGCTGTCGAGAGCGCTCATATTAAGTGCCATCAACTGCATTAAATCCGTTAAATTTGGACTCTCCCACCAACCATCGATGTACGCTTCACCTGCGGCAATACTGCCTCCTTTCATTAGACGAACATAAAAGTCTGGATGATTGATTTCAATCGTCGCGTTTGGTTCGCCTTTTCTTGGTAAGCCAAAAGTATGACTTACTGATTCACGACTACTTGTATAAGATTCGATAAGGGTTAAGCTGCCCACTTCAAGATGTTGCAGGCATTTAAGTAAACCATCCCTTGTCACTCTTTGCAGGTAAGATTGAGTTTTGTGAATATTCAGTGATGAAGCATCTAACATGATGATTTCTCCTTATCTTTACTTTTTCCTTTACTTACTAATGTGTTATCTAGCGCGTCTATGTTGTTTTCTTGCGTTGTTGCCTTCTTGCGTATAACTGAGTGTCCATAAAACGGCGCGCCTTTTAGCCACAATTTGAGCGCATGCCAATAGATACCGAGTACCATTTTTATCGCCATCACCGGGGTGCGCATTAATAGACTCATGAGATTGGAGGAGCTAAAAGCCTGCGGTTTCATGGCGAGTGTCGCCTCGAACTCTTTTCTCTCGCGATGACATTCCAGGTGGATCATCAAACGCTTGTCTACAGGCTTTAACTTCCAAACGTATTTTTGATCCATCGGATTAAACGGAGACACATGAAATGATTTTTGATGTTGCCAGTGCTGTTCATTGTCACCGGGTTCAGCAGGAATGGCGTAGTAATGCCGCTCATTCCATGGCGTGTTACTCACCTCCGCCAGCATGTACTGCCAATGGTTATCTTCATCAAATAAATAGTAAAAATTCACAGGACTGAAATAGATCCCTAAATATCTCAAATGACAGATTGCTAGCACTTTTCCCGATAATGTCACTCCGGTTAACTCAGACACTTTCATTTGGACCGCTTTTTTTAAACAACCAGATCCAAGATAATCACTCCGACGAAATTGCGCCCAGTGCCACCAACGCGATCCGAATCCCAAGATATTTTTTTCCAATACTGGCAACTCATCAATATCAATGCATGGCATAAAAAGCGGGTAACGAAGAGAATGCAATACCGGTGAAAAACGACGGTGTTGAACATGCCCGACCATCAACTGGCTTGAATATTGACCACTCATGCTAAGCCACTCCCTGCTGATGAGAGCTACTGTCCTGACAACATTGATCAAATAGTTCGTTTACCACATCAACAGCACTCCTCACTCCATCTTCGTGAAAACCGTTATGCCAATATGCACCACAAAACCAAGTATGATATTGCCCATTGATTTCATGTCGGCGGCGTTGCGCTTCAATCGTGTTAGTGGTGAATACGGGGTGGTGATAGGTAAAACGTCGTAGAATTCGTTCTTCTTTAATATTGTCACTACTATTTAATGACACACAAAATGTTTCAGGGGCAGATATGTGTTGAAGGATATTCATGTTATACGTCAGCGAAGGTAATCGACACTGCTCTTGATCGGATTCATCAAGTACGTAATTCCAAGATGCCCAGGCTGCTTTTCTTTTGGGAAGCAGGTTAATATCGGTATGTAAGGTCACCTCGTTCGCTTGATATTCCATCTTCCCTAAAATATCCAACTCTAGCGGTGTCGGATCGGCAATCATTTTCATTGCTTGATCGCTGTGACAAGCAAAGATCACCTGATCATAAAATTCATGCTTACCGTTCACTTCCAAGGTGACTCCAACGGCATCTCGACGAACCGAAGTGACAGGGCTATTAAGTCGAATATTGGCTGAGAACCCTCTAGTTAAAGGCTCGATATATGCTCTAGAGCCGCCTTCTATCACATACCACTGTGGTCGGTTTACCACATCAAGTAACCCGTGATTAAGAAAGAACTGCAAGAAAAAACGAAGTGGGAATGAGCGCATGTCAGCTAAGGTCGATGACCAGATTGCCGCTCCCATTGGAAGGATGTAGTTAGTGCAGAAATAGTCACTAAAACCATTTTTTTTCAAAAACATGTCTAACGTTTGACTATCACAAGATAAATCATCAACGCTGAGTTTCGCTAGCTTATTAAATCTGAGTATCTCACCAATAAAACCGTAAAATTTCGGATTAAACCAATTTCGTTTTTGAGCAAATAACGATGTTAAAGTGTGCCCGTTATACTCCAAACCATTCGCGTCATTTCGAACGCTAAAGCTCATTTGAGTCGGGCTTCCTTTCACCCCAATGTCATCCATCATCTTAATAAAATGCGGATAGGTTCGATCGTTGTAGACAATAAACCCCGTATCGATCGCGTATGACTTTCCCCCAACCGTCACATCCACGGTTGCAGTGTGTCCACCAATGTAATCATTCGCTTCAAACAAGGTTATATCGTGATGCTTGTGAAGATGGTAGCCACAGGTTAACCCTGAGATCCCACACCCTATAATGGCAATTTTCATCATTAACTCCTTTAATCTTTTATTAATTTAGAAACTAAAATGGTTTGCCAGTGGTAAGGCAGAAGTGAAATCATTCGTAAAAAATAAGTAAATCGTTTAGGGAAATAGATCGTTTTACATCCTTTTGCTACCCCATTGCGAATCGCTTTCGAGGCTTGTTCAACAGAGATTAACATTGGCATAGGAAAATCATTTTTAGCCGTCAAAGGTGTTTGAACAAAACCTGGATACACCGTCAAAACGTCAACACCTTTTGGACTCAAACTAAGTGATAAGCTTCGAGCAAAATAGCTCACTGCGGCTTTTGATGCGCCATAGACTTCCGCCCTAGGTAGAGCGACTTCACTGGCTATTGACCCCACAATCACCAATCGATCATTAGGCTTAAAATACCCTTGGATTGATTCGATGCAGTTCGCCAGTCCGATAACATTCACGCTCATCACTCTTGCCATAAGTTGAGCATCTATAATGCCTTTATCTATATATTCGCAATCACCGGCATTCATTATCCAAAGAGAGGTTGTTATATCTAACGCCCCTAGCCTCTGTTTGGTCTGATCTAAATCGGTAATATCAAAACACAATGGCGTAATGTTGTGCCCTGATGTGACAAGGCTATTGAGCTTTTCTTGATTACGCCCACATGCATAAACGTGCCATCCTTGCGAGGCATAATCTAAAGCGAGTTGCTCACCAATCCCAGAGGTTGCCCCTGTAATAAAAACGCTAAGGTTATGACTTTTCATTGGCCCAACCTCTGTTTGATTGAACGAATAACGCTTCCCAGCAGAGGAATGTTTTCGTAGATCATCTCTCCGAGGTCAAAATAATCGCGGTGATAAATCACTTTATCATTCTGAAATTTTAAGTGACTGGCTCCATTGACGGTAACGGTTTGGCCACCTTGTAGCTTAGGGTGTTGCAACGACATTGACCAAGTTAGAAACCCAGAATCTCCCACTTGCTGCTGAGTATGGATATCAAAGTCGCATCGATGGACATTTTGATAGAGCGATTCAAAGTAATCTAACAATTCATTCCAACCTTCCAGCCGATGTGCTGCATCTTCAAAAACGACATCATCATGGTAAATGCCATCCAGCAGATGTAAGTTGTCTCGGCTTAACTTCTGATAAATATCACTCACTACTTCAATATTCATCGCCACACCACTCTTATACAAAAAATCATTATGTATAAGTTAGTACAAGAATTTAGATTGTACAAAAAAATAATTGTACAAGTATTTTTCTTATTCACATCTAATAGGCACAAAAAAGGCTTGGTCAGTAACCAAGCCTTTGTATTTAATTTATTTAGATCACGTGATGTTTTACATATTACGTAATGATTCAATTCGCTTATCAAGTGGCGGGTGACTCATCAGCAACTCCGTCATTGAACGCTTACCATTGATACCAAATGCCATCATTGACCCTTCAAGTTGTGGCTCATGGCTTACCTTCAATCGTTCTAATGCGGCGATCATTTTCTGCTTGCCCACTAATTGCGCAGCACCTGCATCGGCATGAAACTCTCGATGACGGCTGTACCACATTGTAATGAAGCTTGCTAAGAAGCCGAAGACCAATTCTAGTACCATTGAAACACCAAAATAAACCATCATGTTGCTTCCGCCTTCGCCCTCTTCGCTATCATTAGATGCGACGATGTTAGCGATAAAGCGGGATAAGAAGATAACAAAGGTATTGACCACACCTTGCATCAGAGTCATCGTCACCATATCCCCATTAGCAATGTGGCTCACTTCATGCGCTAATACCGCTTCTGCCTCATCACGAGTCATGCTATGCAGCAAACCTGTTGAGACCGCAACTAATGAATCATCACGCTTCGCACCTGTTGCAAAAGCATTAATGTCTGGAGAGTCATAAATCGCAACGGTTGGCATCCCAATACCCACTTGCTGCGCTTGACGGCTCACGGTTTCCATCAGCCAATGTTCCGTTTCATTGCGAGGACTTTCAATAACAGAACCGCCCACTGAACGCAGTGCCATTTTCTTTGACATCAGCAAAGAGATAAAAGAACCACCAAAGCCAAACACTGCCGCCATTAGTAGCAGACCAGAAAGACTACCTGGTTGCATCCCAGTGACAGCATAAACAATATTCAGAACAACACTCAGCACCATCACAACCGCTAGGTTGGTTGCTAAGAACAACATTACTCGTTTCATTACTTTTCTCCGAAGGAAACTTCTTATTTTTATGTTATACGTGGAGTATAGCTCTCACACACGATGAATATATACATATAGTCTTAGATTTGGAAAACAAGGTTAAGTAGTAAATTGAAACATTTAATTACTGACGTTTCTCTGTTCACTAAACTCCTTAGACTTTGGTCTTATTGAGATGTGGTAACAATAGGGTTAGATTCAGTCTATTAGTGATATACGAAACATACCCCAAGCGCAAGGAAAGGATAAGATCATGGTTGAAGGCACTAATTTTGAGATGGCAATTGACCTACTCTGCTGCCACTTAGGTATATCCGAAGATGAAGCAAAACAGCAACTTGGCATAAAAACTGATACGCACACCCAGCAACAGATCAGTGAAATGCAACAAGCTCTTATGGGGCTAACTAACGACAAGTAACCGTTATAATCGATTTAAGACGGAATTTAACGACAAAAAAAGGGCTACGAATCACGTAGCCCTTTTTATTTGTCTAAGATTTATGCCAAAGCGAGACTTACGCTAAAGCTAGAATGGGATCGACATTAATGTATTTGCCAATATCTCTCGACTTAACATTTGGTACATAAGGAATTTCACCAAGTTTAGGTGCATCAATCTTATCTTCCAACATGCCGATAATATCAGCATAATGCTCAGTACCTGGATTAATACGGTTAGCCACCCAACCCACAAGATTTAAACCATCAGCAATGATAGTTTCAGCCGTTAGCATGGCATGGCTCAAGCAGCCTAGCTTGATACCCACAACAAGAACAACTGGCAATTTCTCTTGTTTTACCCAAGTCGACAAGCATTCAGTATCCGAAATAGGAACTCTCCAGCCACCAGCACCTTCAACCAGTACAATGTCTGAAATCTCTTTATGTTGAGCAAGTTTCTCACTTAACAAAGGATACTCAATGGTCACATCTTCATGCTTAGCAGCAATATGTGGAGAGCACGGCAGCAATAAAGCGTATGGATTTACATCTTCATATGCTACGTCATTGGTCGCCGCTTGCTGTAAATGCAACGCGTCTGAGTTACGCAGCCCTTGTTCAGTTTTTTTACTTCCGGCAGCAACTGGCTTGTAGCCAACCGTCGATAAACCTTTGGCAGCTAGTGCCTGTAAAATAGCCTTTGAACCGACTGTTTTACCTACTTCGGTATCCGTACCTGCAATAAAAAATGCATCAATCATAGATTAATAACCCCTAAACAAACTTGATATGTTGCTGGTAAAAGACCTTGTTGGTTTTGAAACTCTCGGTATTCATGTTCAACTTGCTGTAATACTTTGCGACTGGTCAAACCATGTGAGCGTCCGCTTACGTGGTTCGCACCAATCCCCTTAAGATCACGCATTAATTCAAAAGCGGTATCGTACCAAACTGTGATGGAGGGCAAGTCTAATTGATGCTTCAAGCAGTAAGATTGCGCTAACGCAATTTTTACCTGATTGATACAAATAAACTCATTCACGTGTTGATGTGTATCAATTTTTGACCACGCTTGGCTTAGTTCAAATAACGATCCCTTAATTAGTGTTGAAAATACGCAGTGACCACTAGATTTAGTGACACGCTTAATTTCGCGCAGTGGTACTGATAAATCATCACACCACTGAAGCGCTAAGCTGGAAAAGACGACATCGAAAGAGTCGTCATCAAACGGTAGACATTCAGCATCCGCTTGGCGATAGTCGGAAACCATCGATCCACACCTTACTTCTGCTTGTTGGAGCATCGCCTGTGACAAGTCAGCACAAGTCAACTTTGCGCCTCGTTTGGCTAATTCATAAGAGAAGTATCCAGTTCCACAACCTAAGTCCAAAACTGCCAGACCCGTTAGGTCCTGTGGCAATTTATCAAGTAATCGCTGACCGACATCTCGTTGAAATTCTGCATGCTTATCATAAGATTCAGCGGCTTTACCAAAGGCTTGAGCAATAGCCGATTTATCTTGTACTGGTTTTTTATTGATCACAGGTGAATCCATTAACACTTCACATTTCATTGATTCTGGATCTCTACGGCTGCGGTGATCGCTTCGGCTAAGGCCAAAATATCACTGTTGGTATGCTTAGCGGTTAAGGTAATTCTTAGTCTCGCGAGCCCGTTAGGAACCGTTGGAGGACGAATAGCCGTTACCCATAACCCTTTGTCTTTTAAACCGTTCGCAATCCCTACGGCTTGATCCGATGATCCACAGATAAATGGTTTAATAGGCGTTATCGTCTCGGTAAAGCCTGCCAGTCCAGCCAATCTCTCTGAATACAACTCTTGCAAGTCACTTAACTTATCTCTTCGCCATTGTTGAGACTGAATCATGGAAATCGCATGACTGATTGCATGAGCCTGAGCGGGAGGAAGTGCTGTAGAATAAACGTGATGTCTTGCAAACTGAGTCAAGTAATCACCAACATCTGCACTGCATAGTATCGCTGCCCCTGAAAGCCCGACCGCTTTTCCAAAGGTCACCACTAATAAATCAGGTTTAACATCTACTTGTGAGCAGCTCCCTGCGCCATTCTCGCCATGTATACCGATACCATGGGCATCGTCGACCGCTAACCATGCGTTATTTTGTTCACACAACGTTTTAATTGGTTTGAGAGAAGCCGTATCGCCATCCATACTAAACACGCCTTCTGTCACCACAAGCGCACTATCTGATGCCGCCAGTATTGATGAAAGGTGTTCTGTATCGTTATGTCTGAATCTCTTTAAGCTTGCAGCCGATAACATCCCGGCTTCCATCAACGATGCGTGATTTAATTTGTCCTGAATCAGAATATCTTGCTTATCAAGTAAGGAGAATATCAATGCTTGATTAGCACTAAACCCTGAATTGAAAAGAATGGCTCTTTCAAAACCTAGCCATTCACAAAGCTTGGATTCAAGGTTCTGATGAGCGGAACTAAACCCCGTGACTAGCGGTGATGCGCCACTCCCGGCTCCAAATTGATCAAGCCCTTCCTTCCAAGCTCGAATCAATTCAGGATCGCCAGCGAGCCCTAAATAGTCGTTATTAGAGAAATTAATAAATGGCTTACCATCATGCACAAAGCGCGTTTGATTACCTGATGACATTGGCTGCAACACGCGAGTGAGCCCTTGATTACGTCTCTGCTCAAGGGCGAATTTAATGCGTGAACTAAACGCTGGCATCATAAAAAATGTCGTCTTTCGAAGGACGTGAAGCGACACGTTCAACGACTTGATCAAGTAAGTCGTTCTCTTGAATTTCATCCGGTTTTTGGCTTACTTGCTCACTATTAATACCCAGCTTTTTAAATAGCTGCATATCACTATCTTCATCTGGATTTGGCGTCGTAAGTAGCTTACATCCGTAAAATATTGAGTTAGCACCGGCCATGAAGCACAGAGTTTGCATCTGCTCATTCATGTTTTCTCGGCCAGCAGACAAACGTACTGCTGATTTCGGCATCATGATTCGAGCAATTGCGATCAACTTAATGAAATCAAATGGTTCAACGTCATCAACGTTTTCCATTGGCGTGCCTTTGACTTTGACCAGCATATTGATTGGCACACTCTCAGGCTGCACTGGCAAGTTAGCAAGCTCAACCAGTAGTCCTGCGCGATCATTAGTGCTTTCACCCATACCAATAATACCGCCAGAACAAATTTTCATTCCCGCATCACGAACGTGGGAAAGTGTATCTAAGCGATCTTGGTAAGTACGCGTGGTAATGATGCTGCCATAAAATTCAGGTGACGTATCAAGGTTGTGATTGTAGTAATCCAAACCAGCTGTTGCCAACTCTTCAGCTTGGTCTGGGGTCAGCATCCCTAGCGTCATACAGGTCTCTAAACCCATCCCTTTCACACCTTTGATCATTTCCATCAAGTGTGGCATATCACGCTCTTTTGGGTTTTTCCATGCTGCGCCCATGCAGAAGCGTGTTGAACCTGCTTTCTTCGCTTTTTCAGCGGCATCTAGCACGCGTTCAACTTCCATTAATCTTTCACGATCGACATCGGTACGATAGTGAGCACTTTGTGGGCAGTACTTACAATCTTCAGGACAAGCGCCCGTTTTAATAGATAATAGAGTGCTCACTTGAACGTGATTATGCTGTTGATGTTGACGGTGGATAACTTGCGCTTCAAACAACAAATCCATAAAAGGCTTATCCAAAAGCTTTCGAACTTCTTCTACTGTCCAGTCATGACGAACTTCCACGTGCCGATCCTTATTCCACTATTGATATTTTAATAATATGTGCATTGCTACTTGGCTAGTCTACCGACAAACAGTAGACTGTCAACGATCAACAAAAACACAAGTTTACAAGTGGTTAATATTTACACAATGCATTATGGAATGGCTATGGATCTCGAATTTGACCGTCAACACATCTGGCACCCTTATACATCAACACTGAACCCGCTCACTTGCTATCCTGTCACAAATGCTGATGGCGTATTCATTGAACTTGAGAACGGTAAACGACTTATTGATGGTATGTCTTCTTGGTGGTCTGCCATTCACGGTTACAACCATCCTCACCTTAACCAAGCCGCCCACCAGCAGATCGATAAAATATCTCATGTCATGTTTGGTGGTATCACTCATCAACCTGCAATCGATACCTGCAAAAAACTGCTTAAACTTGCCCCTGATAATCTTGAACATGTTTTCCTTGCCGATTCCGGTTCGGTCGCTGTAGAAGTGAGTTTAAAAATGGCCCTACAGTACTGGCATGCCAAAGGGGAGCAGCGACCAAAGTTCCTGACATTAAGAGACGGCTATCACGGGGATACTTTCGCGGCGATGTCAGTGACTGATCCCAACAATTCAATGCATAGCCTCTATAAAGGTTTTTTACCTGAACATATTTTTGCAAACTCGCCAAAAACGGAATATTGGCAGCCGTGGGATGATACTGATATTGACGATTTTAAGCAGAAAATCACCGACCACCACTCGCAAATAGCCGCTGTTATTTTAGAGCCTATTGTTCAAGGTGCGGGCGGGATGCGTATCTATCATCCTGAGTTTCTCAAGCAAGTACGCTTATTGTGTGACGAGTTCAATGTACTCCTGATTTTAGATGAAATCGCGACTGGGTTCGGACGTACAGGTAAATTGTTTGCTAGTGAACACTCTGGAATTCAACCGGATATCATGTGTGTAGGTAAGGCATTAACTGGTGGCTATATGACACTATCAGCCACTTTAGCGAGCAAACAAGTCGCAGATACGGTATGTGGAGGCGAAGCAGGATGTTTTATGCACGGCCCTACCTTCATGGGAAATCCGCTGGCTTGCTCAGTGGCTTCGGCAAGTTTAGATTTGATCGAGCAAGGTGACTGGCAAAAACAAACAAAGATGATTGAAGAGCAATTTTCAAAACAGCTACCGCCACTAACAAAACATGAGTTAGTGAAAGATGTTCGTTGGCTTGGAGCTATCGGAGTCGTTGAAACTCATCGCCCAGTTAACATGGAAAATATTCAAGCTCTATTTGTGGAACATGGTGTTTGGATCCGCCCATTTGGTAAACTCATCTACATGATGCCACCTTATATAAGCCAACCAGAGCATATCGAGGCATTAATTCATGCCATTGATTCTGCCTTAAATGATGACCAATGTTTCGCCTCAAAATAAGAGCGGTATAAACAAAAAGAGCCGCGAATCATTCACGGCTCTTTTCATATTCGTTTAAAGTATTACTGCACTAACATTTACCCATTTTACAAGCAAACGGACCAGACAATAGATCTTCATCTTTAACACGAACCTGCCAATCTTGATGCCATTGTTCAAGTTCATGAAGAGGTAAAGGTCGACTCATAAAGTAGCCCTGCCCCATGCCATCAGTAATCGAACGTAAATGCATCCATACTTCTCGGGTTTCGATGCCTTCTGATACGGTTTCCATACCCAGTTTTTTTGCCAAAAATAGGCTAGCGGCAACAATAGATTCAGCACTGCGACTCACCAACATCTTCTGTACGAAACTTAAATCAATCTTTAATTCAGTAAAAGGCATGTCATCTAAAAGCTGCATTGAAGAGTAACCCGTTCCAAAATCATCAATTGCGAGCTCAAATCCCTTCATGCATAAACGGATAGCAGAAGAAAGCGTATAACCAAGATGCTCAATCATATCAGTTTCGGTCAATTCAAACCTTAATCGCTGAGGCAACGATGGGTGCTCTACCTGTAACGCCAATACAGTATCAACAAAACTCGCATCCATAAGGTCTTGCGCGGTGATATTGATCGCCACACGACGGTTTCCTAGGGTTGGCAAGTCACGCAATGCGCACTTTAATAACAGCAGGGTCAGTTTTGTTGAAAGCCCATATTTAATGATCTTTTCAACAAAAAATATCGGAGATAACAAACCGTGCTCAGGATGGTCCCAACGAACCAAAGCCTCAGACTCTAGCCACTCACCCGTTTCGAATTTAATGAGAGGCTGATAGAAAGGGATGAACTGCTCTTTATCTAATGCTTCAAGTATGTCTTCACGGCTAAAGTCAGGCAACGGTTTTGAGAAGTAGTGCTTAGGCTTTAAATTTTGATTTAATATGGCATCAAGCTTTACTTTATTGATCGGCTTGCTGATCGCCCCTAATAAGTTCATGTTGTAAGCCGTACACATTCGACCCGCTGCTTTTAAAACGACTTCCGTTACCGCACTCGATATGATGACTTCACCACCATAATCCGCTTCAGCAAGTAACCTTAATAGCGTGATACCATCAATACCTGGCATATTTAAATCGCAGATCACCATATCTGGAGTCTGTATTTCGATTAAATCTAACGCTTCCTGCGCACTTCCGACACCTTCAGCTTCGACATGATCAAACTGTTTCAATAAGGCGAGAAGCGCCATTCTTTGAAAGTTATGATCTTCAATGACAAGAATACGTTTAGACATTTATGGTTATCCATATATACGAGCAAAAATATAGAAAGTAATAAATTAATTTACTCTTCTATTAATTTTTTGTTCTGCTCAATTGTTAAATTAACTTCTTTAAATAGCGATTTATTACCTGCAATTCCTTCTTGCTGTTTATAGTCATCATGACTAACAATCTGTTCTGCAACTTTTATATTGAACCGGTAGTCACCCCATAGCTTGAATAAATACTCAATTGGTAAACCATCGAATGATTTAGGGAATGTGACTAATGTACTTTTCTGACTGCGCCAATCTGCAATCAACTTTTTAGCCATTTTGTTTTGGATATCTCGCAAAAGCGATTGAGGCTCTTGATCTGATACCGCAACTAACTTTTGCAAAGTACTCTGCATTTCTTGCCACATACCTAGAACATGCAGCGTATGATATGCCACAAAGAGAGTCTCGAAACACTCTTCAACTTCTTCGCAGGATTGCAGTAGCTCATATGCAGCAGAATATTGGCCGCTGTTTGCTAAAGACCATACCCCTAAACGACTTTGCAGGGAGTTATCCGGCTTAGTAAACTTTTTGTTCCGAGTTAACATACCCCAGATTTCACTGGTAGAACGGTTACTAAACTCAGCTTCTTGTAAAAGGATCCAACTAAGCAAAAAATACAGGTTTGGTTCTTCCCAAATAGAATGGCTAGATTTAAAGGCAAGCTCCTGAATTAACTTCGCGATATTTTCGTTAGCGAGAAATCCAACGTGCTGCAAAATCAGAGCATACAAACGAGGAAGTCTTTGCGGCGACATTTTATGTAAATGCAGCATACTCTCCGCAGCTTGTTCATACATGCCCTTTTCAAACTGGAAACGACACTCTAATTCAAGCACAGGAACAGAGAAGCGATTAGCTTTACGTAGGGGCAGCAATACTTTCTCCGCCTCCTCGATATTGCCCGCCTTCAGCATTAAGTCAACGTACATAATATGCGCGCGAACATAACTATTGGCTTTTATGTAATTCACCAATAATCGTGATGCGATATCATCTTCACCTACCGATATAATTTCACTACACAATTTGGTTAACGCTAAATTGTATATTTTCTTACTCTTCGCTTCTTTTAACGTCGGTAGAGCCTCTGATAAACCCGCTTGATGATAACTATCAACTACTCGTGTGATGAATGCTTTTTCATCCATGCAAGCTTTCAATGATTCTGTAAGTACATCTACTCTCAGTGGTTTAACGATAAAACCACTTGGTTCAAACTCAGAAAAGCTACGAATTACAGTTGCTGAATTGTCAGCAGTGACAATCAAAATGATAGGATCGTGTGCAAGCAGTTTCTCATGATAAAGCCTTTCTAATAACTGGAGGCCCGTGCTTCCTTCACCTAAATTATAGTCAACAATTAGAATGTCGAAGGCCGTGACTCGGCACTCTAGCACGGCTCTATTCGCCTGACCTACCAAACGAATTTTGTCTCGATTAAAGCCAATTTTAGTCAATAGGATACGGCTAGATTTACAGATAATATCGCTATCATCAACAACCAATAGATCCATGTTTTTCAATAACTTCATAGATATCCTATTAAACAATTTGTTCAGCTTCAGCGTTCAATTGTGCCAGCTTTAAAGTGAGTTCGGCTTCAAGTTCATCGTACACAAGATCGTTCCCATGTGTAGCCTCAGATTCCAATCGCTCTAGAGGAATTGAAAAAGAGTGACATGCAAGCATTCTAGCTGCACCTTTCATTCTATGTGATATCTCTTGTATATCAGAGTGATTTTTCTCATCAAATGCGGTCAACAGTAGATTCATATCTTCGTTCTGACTTTTTACAAAATCGAAAGCAATATTTTTGGCCACTTCTTCATCACCAAAAATGTCAATGATAGCGGGAATATCGAGTAAAGCTTCTTCTGGCTTATCCACTTCACTACTCTTGAGGTGCTCTTCACCCCAGAAGGTCTCTTCTGAATCATCATCGCCTGCAAAATCAAACTCAAAACCATCGATGGCGGATAAGTCATCTGAACCGCTACCTTGCACTGGCTCAGCAACTTCAAACTCGTTCTCAAATGCAGCCAGTGCTAATTCGTCCGCACTTTTTTGATCTATTGCGCTATGTTCTTGAGCTATTAGATCATTGTCGCCAGCAACGTCTACATTATCTTCAATGAAAACATTATCCACCTGTGCTGGCAAAATTTGTGGTAACCAATGATCTAGCGTTTCAGTCAACTTCACCTTACTCACAGGTTTCGATAAAAATGCAGACATACCAAGCTCAATACACTTCTCATCTTCCCCCTGAATTGCATTCGCAGTAAGGGCGATAATTGGCATAGCTTCGCGACTTTCAGTACCCTCTTTGGCTCGAACCGCTTTTGTTAACTCATATCCATCCATTTCAGGCATATGACAGTCTGTAAGAAGCAATCCATATTCATCACTTTGCAATGCTTCAAACGCTTGAGCACCATCATTAACAACATCAGCGGTATAACCCAACTGAGACAGCATGGTCATGATCACTTGGCGGTTGATCGGATGATCTTCAGCAACGAGGATAAGTCGTCTATTTTCAATCGCTTCTTTACGACTTTGAACAACCACCTTGTTTTGATTTTCAGCCACATTCATCGAAGCACCGACAGCAACAGGCGTTTTTAGACAGTGGTAAAGCTGATCTGGAATGATTGGGTTAACAGACATTGCCCAGAAACCATCGTAAGGTTCAGGCGAAAGCATCCCTTTTCTTCTCTCAAGAACAATACATTTCACTCCCGGAAGCTGATTTTTAATCCAGCTGTGTTTCAAATCTAAACGCTCGTATTCAAAACGAGTAATGAATAATGAACTGATACGATTTCGAGATGCTAGAAAAGCAAGTTGATTCTTATCATCAAATGCTTCGTGGTCCATTTTGACATCACAGTGAGACATATACTCAATGAGATCATCAAGTTGATTAAACTCGCCAACTACAAGGCTCTTCTCACCTTTAAAGTTCAACGACTCTTGTTGCTCAATCGCTTTAACAGGAATAACCACGCTAAAGCATGAGCCTTCACCTAGTTGGCTAACGACGGTAATTTCGCCGCCCATCTGCGCAACAAGCTCATTAGTAATAGATAGACCTAAGCCTGTACCACCAAACTTCCTTTGAGTACTTTCGTCCGCTTGAACAAATGGCATAAACAAGCTGTTTTGAGCATCCTCATTAATTCCCACACCAGTATCTGATACAGAAAAACGCAATGTTTGATATGAGCCTTCATGTGCCAGCAGATCAACCGCCAAGCGAATGTGACCTTTTTCAGTAAATTTAATCGCATTATTGATGAAATTATTTAGAATCTGCCCCAAGCGAACATCATCAACATGAACAATGCTTGCCACTTTTGGAGACAACCAGTACTCAAATTTTAACCCTTTAGCATGGGCATGACTGGCTTGTGTCTGAGTAATTCGAGATAACATCGAATGGATATCAGCATCGATTGGAGATAGCGTTAACTTGCCCGCTTCAATTTTCGAGAAGTCTAAAATATCATTAACGATATGCAGCAGATTGTCGGCCGATTTGGTTAAACTGCTGTGGACTTTCAACGCATCATCACGCATTGGATATTGGCTAAATATTTCCAGTAAACCAATAATTCCGCTGATTGGTGTTCGAATTTCATGGCTCATATTCGCCAAGAATCGAGACTTAGCTTCTGTCCCTGCAATGGCTTTTGCTTTTGCGGCCTCTAGCTCGGCTTGTTGGTTTTTAAGCTCAGTGATGTCCGTCAGTACGGTATTCCACGTAAAGTGATCACTATTTGAAGTAATTCGACTCTGAAGGTGTAACCATTTATCTCGATCTTCTGACGTAATATGCAGTTCATACGACATAGAACCAATATCTGCACATACTCTAGTATGAGCAATAAAGTCATCGCGTTGCTGTTCATCTAATACATTTAAGAATTTACGATGATCCTTGACGAGTTCTTCGGAACTTACTCCGACTAACTCTTGAATACCCGCACTCACAAATGTGAAGTTGAGATCATCTAAATCTTCTTTACTTTGAACGTGTTGAATAACCGCTCCGCTAACGTTATCAGCTAGATACTGAACCCGCTGTTCAGCTTCACGAGCTCTTAGCTCTGCATTTCTTAACTCTGTAACATCATTAAGAATGGTAACAACACCGTCGGCACTGCTACTCTCTGAGAGTTGATATGGGCATTTCCAGTATGAGAACTGTCTTTCTTTGCCACCAATAACGACATTTTTTTCCATTCGAGGGAGCATTTCGCCCGCGAGAACTCTCTGGTCTTCACTACTATGGTTAACGATCTCATCAAGTTCTTTACTTTCAAGAGAACCACCAGCAACAAACTGAGCAAGATCGTCATCACTGGCACTCAACATCGAAATAGCAGGGTTAGTCGTAACGATATTGCCATCAATATCTTTTACCACAATCGGGAATGGGATGGCATTGAGCAACGATCGTTCAAATTGAACTCTTCGTTTTAATTCTGTTTCCGCTTCGACCCTCTGCTGAACCTCACCTTGTAGCTTACGGTTCCAATAAAAAACCACACCTATAATTAACAGTGATGCCACTGAAATAATCGAGATCCATAAAACAACTTTCTGAGTTTGTACTCCAGTTTGGTATGAAGTACTCATCCATTTTTTTTCAATTTCAACCATTTTACTTGGCGGTATCACGCTAAGCGCTTTATTTATGATATTAAGTAAAATCTGGTTTTCTTTATTCACCGCAAAAGTAACAGGAATAAAGGAACGTTCATTAATGTTATTAATGACTTTTAATTGGCCGGCATACTGGCCTTGTAGATATGGGGAAGCAAGCAATAAGGAGCTAATTGCGACATCAACTTTACTTTCATTTAGGGCCGTAACAAGATCATAAACACTATCGTATTCAAGCACGGTACAGCTTACACAAAACTCTTTAGCCATTGACTGACCGTACGTTGCCGCAATGACCCCAATGACATCACTTTTCTCTAAGTTATCGAATGACAACTCTTTCTCATAATCGTCTGAGCGTCCAATAAGTACCCAAGGTTCTCGCATGAACGCTTGGCTTAATAACATCTTTTCACGTCGTTTAGCGGTAGGAGACAGTGACGACATCATCTCAAACTCACCGTCTAGAAATGCCCAGTAGCTTTCCCTATGAGTTGAGTAGTATTTCGGATCGAATTTGATCCCTGTTAATCGGCTTACTTCTTCAAGAACATCCGCTGCGATCCCTTTGTAAACACCATTTTCAACGACTTCAATCGGAGCCCAATCACTTTCAACACCAATGCCAATGACCGGGTGATTATCGATCCACTGCTGCTCTTCTTTTGATAACGTTAGTGATGAGGCTTTACGAATATATTCTTGCTGTCTTTCATCTAACCAGCGATTAAGAATACGTTCATGTTCAGGTAAAGCATTCACTTCACGTATACCTTGGTTCAATCGCTCCAGCATTTCACTATCAGATTTTGGTACACCGACATACAGCGTATCGACCGGAAGATCGTCCAGCATGTACATGTCCACATCTTCCAGGTACGGACTGTTTTTGTAATGCTCATATAACATTACGCCATCGCCAATTTGAGCATCTGCCAAGCCTAAAGCAACGGTTCGAATCGCTTCTAAGTTACTCGGGACAGATAACGAACTTGCGCTAGGTAAAACGTTTCTTAAAAAGCTTTCATCAGCAAAACCTTTAATGGTTGCGACCGTTTTGTTTTCAAGCTCTTTGTATGTCGTTACTGGGGTTGCACTGATAGCAGCACGACGCACCGCAAACATAGGTTCAGTAAACGTCATGATGGATTCACGTTCTAATGTCGCTGTCACCCCAATCATTACATCCAGTTCACCTTTGATGTATGCATTCATAACATCGCTGAAAGTAGCGTAAGGCAGTATTTCGACTTTGTAGCCTGCTTGTTCTGCATAACGGCGAAAAAGGGATGGAAGCAAACCGACAATTTCGCCATCTTCATCAGCCATCGCTAATGGTTCAATATATCGAGAAGGGAAACCAATGGTTAAGGTTTGTAACTTGCTGTTATCAATATTATTTTGAGTTTCAGCTAGACTAAATTGAGATGTAAGAATTAAGAGAAGACACAAAAAAATGTTTTTGATCATCTTGACCTTCATGTGCATAACGATTTTCTAAATAAAATTCCGTATTTATTGTAAAAATCTTTGCGATGGCTTAATGAATTGATCACCTAATCATCAATTCACGTGATATTGGTGCATATACTATCACTTACTGTACCGTAAATAAAACCCACCTCCCCTTATTTATAAAATACACCTCACTGTTTAGAGAAGAGGGCACGTCTCGCCTGGTTTTACTATCTAATGAGAGGCCTATATTCGTCAAACTTAAACTCCAGATATAAAAAAACCAGCACGTGGCTGGTTTTTTGTTTATTCATTCAACGGTATATTTTTAACCGATGCATTAACCGATGTGCGTTGCGCCGCCCATGTATGGTTGTAATACAGTTGGAACCGCGATACGGCCATCTGCTTCTTGGTTGTTTTCAAGAATCGCAACCATAGTACGTCCTACCGCCAAACCAGAACCATTCAATGTATGAACCAGTTCAGGCTTCTTCTCGCCTTTACGACGGAAACGAGCTTGCATACGACGAGCTTGGAAGTCACCCATGTTTGAACATGAAGAGATTTCACGGTACGTCTCTTGCGCTGGTACCCATACTTCTAAATCGTAAGTTTTGCTAGAGCCGAAACCCATATCACCAGTACAAAGAACCACTTTACGGTAAGGAAGTTCTAACATCTGTAGAACTTTCTCAGCATGGCCAGTCAGTTCTTCTAATGCTTCCATTGAATCTTCAGGCTTAGTAATTTGAACTAATTCAACTTTGTCGAATTGGTGCATACGGATAAGACCACGAGTATCACGGCCGTACGAACCTGCTTCTGAACGGAAACATGGCGTATGAGCTGTCATTTTAAGTGGAAGCTCAGCTTCATCAGTGATGGTATCGCGCACCATGTTTGTTACTGGAACTTCCGCAGTTGGAATCAGCGATAGTTTCTTAAGAGGTACGTCACTCACTTGCTCAGTTAGCGGGCTAGTGTGGAATAGATCTTCACCAAATTTTGGTAATTGACCTGTACCAAACAAGCTGTCTGAGTTCACTAGGTATGGTACGTACATTTCTGTATAACCATGAGTATCGGTATGCAGATCTAACATGAACTGTGCAATAGCACGGTGTAGGCGTGCAAATTTACCTTTCATTACGATAAAGCGAGAACCTGAGATTTTTACTGCGCTAGCAAAATCCAAACCGCCAGACATTTCACCAAGATCAACGTGATCTTTCACTTCGAAGTCGTAAGTTTTTGGCTCACCCCAACGTGAAATTTCCACGTTCTCATCTTCATCTTTACCGTTTGGTACAGAGTCATGCGGAAGGTTAGGGATCGCGTTTGTGATCTCTTCTAGGCTAACTTGAAGTTCAGCAAGCTCTTTTTTTGCTTCATCAAGATCTGTACCTAAGCTACCGACTTCTGCAAGGATACGCTCAGCTTCTTCGTGCTCGCCCTTCGCTTTTGCTTGGCCGATGGACTTCGATCGAGAATTACGTAACGCTTGCAGCTCTTCAGTTTTCATTTGAAGGGACTTGCGCTTTTCTTCAAGTTCACGAATTTTCTCTACATCAAGAATAAATCCTCGACGCGCCAATTTTGCCGCTGTTTCATCCAGCTCAGCTCGAAGTAATTTAGAATCCAGCATTGCTAATCCTATGCTTTAGTTATATTTGAGGATACGGTAGAAACTCTACCGTTAAAGAATTTTTTATACTTGGTAACGATATCCAAAAAGGACTACTTTTCATAGCGCTTTTGTGGGCTTTTTGCGTCTAAATCCGCCAGATAATCTAACTTATCACCAATTTTCCCCTCTAAACCTCGATTTGTTGGGAAATAGTAACGAGTATCGGCTATTTCAGGAGGGAAATATTTCTCTCCTGCCGCATAAGCACCAGGCTCGTCATGAGCATAACGATATTCCGCGCCATAGCCCATGTCTTTCATCAAACTTGTTGGAGCATTACGTAGATGATGAGGAACTTCATACTCAGGCTGATTATGGGCGTCTAGCATGGCATTTTTCCACGCGACATAAACGGCGTTGCTCTTTGGTGCACACGCTAAATAGACGACAGCTTGTGCGATCGCCCTTTCACCTTCAGAAGGACCAATTCGAGTAAAGCAATCCCAAGCAGACATCGCCACTTGCATCGCTCTTGGATCGGCATTACCAATATCTTCAGAAGCGATAGCAAGTAAGCGACGCACGATATAGAGAGGGTCACAACCTGCGGCAATCATCCTAGCTGACCAATAGAGCGCGGCGTCAGGGTTCGAACCTCGGATGGATTTATGAACCGCAGAAATCAAGTCGTACCAAATATCCCCTTTGTTATCAAAACGAGCGACTTTTTCACCCGCCACTTCTGCAAGCAAAGGTAATGTGATGCTCTTCTGCCCTTCACTATTATCTTCTGCCATATCATACAGAAGCTCGAGATAATTAAGTGACATTCGGGCATCGCCATTTACTAATTCTGATAGGCGATCCAGTACATCATCGATAAAATCTGCCGAGATCTGACCTAAGCCTCTCTCTTTATCTTCAACCGCTTGATCGATCACTTGACGAATATCTTGCTCACTGAGAGAAGTGAGTTTGTAGACTCTTGCTCGTGATAACAGAGCGTTATTGAGTTCAAACGATGGGTTTTCGGTCGTCGCCCCAATGAAGGTGATCGTTCCATCTTCAATGTGAGGCAGAAAAGCATCTTGCTGACTTTTGTTAAAGCGATGGACTTCGTCTACAAATAAAATAGTACGTCTTCCTGCCATTTTATTTTCACGTGCCTTATCAATGGCCGCTCGAATATCTTTCACACCAGAAGTCACGGCGGATACCCGTTCAACTTCCGCATTGGCATAATTTGCCGCCACTTCCGCTAGCGTTGTTTTTCCTGTACCAGGAGGCCCCCACAAAATCATGGAATGAATGTGGCCAGCTTCTAATGCTCGACGTAATGGTTTTCCAACACCCAATATATGCTGTTGACCGATATACTGTTCAACCGTTTCTGGTCTCATGCGAGCAGCAAGAGGACGAAAATCTTCATCCCCGGAAAAATCTAGACTGTAATTACTCACGATAATGGCTCATTCGTTGAATATCTGACTCGGATGAATCAGTTGCGTTGATCGTCAACATCAACCCCATCAGGGATCTCAAAAGTAAACGTCGCTTTATTCGGTGTCGTCAAATTTACGTTTTTAAACTCAAAACGTCCTTGCTGGCCATCTTGCTCAATGACATTAAACCCTTGAACAACGCCTTTGCTGTTAATATCAATTTGGAATTGACCTTGATTCGAATCGACAGCCGTTGGAGTGAGAACAAATTGATCGCCATTTTGGTTAACTTGATAGTTATCCCAATCACTCTCTTTACTGCGAGTCAGTAGCACAAAAGGAGTTTGCTCTGTCGCCTGAGCTTGCCAATAAATGCTAACTTGCTCAATAAATGGACTGTAATACCATAGGCTCTTTCCATCTGACACTAGAACATTTTCATCGGGTAATGTTGTTGTCCAGCGGAACAGACCTGGTCGCGCGATCTCGACTGTCCCTTCTCCCTCCATGACAAGATCACCCTCAGGGCTAATCACTTGCTGGGAAAAGTCAGCACTAAACCCGGAGTTCAGTGCCAAACGGCTACTCAATTCATCTTTAGGGGCCGCAAACACTGAGCAGCTCAAAAACAATAATAACGATAATTTTTTCATTCAGATTCTCTTATAGGCATACATTGAGTAGACCATCAGACATTTTCAAAGTTCAGTGAACCAATTAAGCCGCAACAACACAACCACTTGGCTGTGTCGCTGCTGTTCACTATTACTCAATATTTTAGACGATTACATATCTTTAATTGGAGGGGGTGCAATCACTTCACGATTTCCATTATGGCCCGGAGCACTCACGATACCTTGAGCTTCAAGTTGCTCCACAATTCGTGCGGCACGGTTGTAACCGATCTTAAATTTGCGCTGTACGCCTGAAACCGAACCTCGGCGAGACTCCGTTACATGTTCAACCACTTGATCAAACAGTGGATCGGTATCTTCATCTTTTTCCAACTGTTCACCTGGAAGTAGTGAATCTGCCGTTTGTTCGCCATTAACGATCTCATCAATGTAGACAGGTTTACCCCGCGCCTTCCAGTTATTCACCACGGCATGCACATCATCATCGGACGCGAATGCGCCATGTACACGAATGGTATGGTTTGAACCTGGAGGTAAGTAGAGCATATCACCCATACCAAGTAATGATTCTGCGCCACCCTGATCGAGAATGGTTCGTGAATCAATTTTGGTTGATACGGTAAAACCAATACGTGTAGGAATGTTCGCTTTGATGATGCCCGTAATCACATCAACTGACGGTCTTTGGGTCGCCAGGATCAAGTGAATGCCTGCTGCACGAGCTTTTTGAGCAAGTCGAGCAATTAACTCTTCCACTTTTTTACCCACAACCATGATCAGGTCGGCAAACTCATCGACAACCACCACGATATACGGCAAGTTTTCAAGCAATGGCGCTTCTGTATCCATACTGTCTCCCTCTTTCCAGAAAGGATCGTGAATAGGATGCCCAGCTTCTGCTGCCATTTTTAGCTTTTCGTTATAGCCTTTCAGATTACGAACACCGACAGCTGACATTAACTTGTAACGTCGCTCCATCTCTCCAACACACCAGCGTAATGCGTTCGAGGCATCTTTCATGTCGGTGACCACTTCTGATAATAGATGTGGAATACCTTCATATATTGATAACTCAAGCATTTTCGGGTCAATCATGATAAAGCGAACTTCATCTGGCGATGCTTTGTAGAGCATGCTCAAAATCATGACGTTTACCCCCACCGACTTACCCGAACCGGTTGTACCCGCAACAAGAACGTGTGGCATTTTGGACAAATCCGCCACAACCGCTTCACCCGCAATATCTTGGCCTAGTACAACGGTGGTTGGCGAAGTTGATTGCTCAAATTGAGGGCTATTAATAACGTCTGATAAATAGACGGTTTGTCTGCTGACATTTGGTAATTCCAGACCAACATAAGGCTTACCAGGTATAACCTCAACAACACGAACCGCGATGGCAGAAAGTGAACGAGCCAAATCCATAGACAAACTTGAAATCCGGCTAACTTTTACGCCTGGCGCTAAATCTAACTCAAAGCGAGTGATCACTGGCCCTGGGAAAATATCCACAACCGTCGCTTTAATCTTGTAGTCGGCAAGCTTAGATTCAACCAAGCGAGCAATCTCTTCTAACGCATCTCTATCAATGAAGTTCTCGCGTTTTTCAGGATGATAAAGAAGTTGAAGTGTCGGCAGTGGCTCTGCTGGTTTAGGCAAGTTGATCTCTTGCTGAACCAAGAACGGGTTTTGTGCCCCAGCCATATTTTCTTGTGCAGCAGAGATGATCTCTTGGAAAGCTTGTACATCTTTATCAGGATGCTCAAGTTCACCTTCCACGACTTCAATGTCAGATTCAGCTGCATTGACTTCAGCAGGGAGATCAACATCAGAAAATGCGGCAACCTCTTCCGACTCATGATGAGTAACGCTGTCGCTATCTTCTTCAATAATATTTAAATCTGAAATAACTGGTTCAATGTGATTTGGCGTGTCTACGTCGGTAATTTGTTCAAGCCCAAACTCTGAAATTCTAGGCTGATTCACCTCATCTTCCACGACAAAATCTGCGATTGGTTCCGAAAAGTCAGTGTTAACTTCATTCTGATATTCAGGTTCTGGCTGAAATTCTGTTTGAGGAGAGTACAAAGGCTCTTGTTCAGCATTGACCTCAACGTTCTCTGATGCAAATGAAGCGATACGGCTGATCTCGTCTTCAAGATTTTCTTGGGCAAAGTCATCTTCACTTTGAGCGGCGTATTCTAACTCTTCAATCGTTGCAGTGAGTTGCTTAGAACGATCGACTGATAACTCAGGCTCTTCATCATAATGCTCAGGCTGATACGATGAAGCTGGAATACTGGCTGCAATAGAAGCGCCTCTTCCAGAAGTAGACTCGGCAGGCATATGAATATTGTAACGAGGCTTCACATCGCGTTCAGCTTCATCAATATCAATGGTATCCGTATAATTATTGGCTTGAGATTCATCTTCAAGTGAGCTTGCACTCTCTTGCGAGACTAAGTGTTCAGCCGATTCAGAGCGAGATTCTACATCAGGTAAGTGAGCTTTCTCTGTCGTAAATTCTTGGTGATCAATATCATCAAGAACAGGTTCAAGAACTTCTCTATCAGTACCGCGAAGCTTATTTAGCCCCCAAGTACATGCCCCAATCGCACCGTTACCTAGCCCTTCAACAATACTTAACCACGAAATACCCGTCAGAAGGGTAAAACCCGCCCCCCATAAGAAGAGAAGAACTAGGGTCGTTCCGAGAATATTCAAAACAGGCAATGATAAGTTTGTGAGTACATCACCCACAACGCCACCTGATGAGAAATACCATATATCATCAAAGTTGGTATCAGCTAAACCGCAACTGGTTAATATCAATATAGACAAACCGAGTAATCGAGTGCCCCATAGCACAAAATCTAAGTCGTCTTGTTCGCCTCGCTTACGGCAAAGAACCCAAGCAGCAATGATAACAATAAGAGGGATTAAGTAGGCAAGTGAACCGAAAATGAAAAATAGTGTATCTGCTATCCACGCTCCGACGATACCACCAGCATTTTGAATGTCACCGCCCCATGCCGTTTGCGACCAAGAGGGGTCTGCTGGGTTAAATGTGAATAATGCAATAGAAAGTAAAATGGAAGCGAGCACGCCTAAAATTAAGCCACACTCTTTAAGGCGTTGTACGCCATCTAAACGTGAAGACTGAGGCTCTTCACTAGTCTTAACTATGGTTTCGACTTTATCTGTGTTCTCTCTGAACATAACCTACTTGATTCTTTGATGAGTAAAAACAGTCCGAGCGGCAAAAGCCGCTCGGTTTGTTTAGCAATTTAACCATATCAAGGTCAAAAACCCAATCAATGATAGCCATAAAACCGAAGCAGTATCAGCTTTAGGGCTAACTTAGGTTTTTAACTTGAATCAGCGGGTTTTAATAACAAGCTGATTAGTTTGTTTCACTTCTTCCATAACTACGTACGTACGAGTGTCGTTTACTCCAGGTAGACGCAATAATGTGTCGCCCAAAAGTTTACGATATGCACTCATATCGGATACGCGCGTCTTAAGAAGATAATCAAAATCACCCGAAACTAAATGACACTCTTGGATGTCATCTAATTTTTGTACCGCAGTATTGAACTGTTCAAATACGTCCGGAGCACCACGATTAAGCGTGATTTCAACAAATACCAATAAAGAGGCATCTAGGTACTGCGGATTTAACAGCGCTGTATATCCCGTAATATAATCTTGACGCTCCAAACGACGAACACGCTCTAAACATGGTGTTGGTGAAAGACCAACGCGTTTAGAAAGTTCAACATTTGATATTCGACCATCTTTCTGCAATTCATTAAGAATATTGCGATCGATACGGTCTAGTTCCTTAGACGGCTTCTTATAGTTGTCTGCCATTTTTTATTCCACCTTATTACTTCCTTGCAAAAAAATATACTACAACTTTTTAATATTTAGTATCAAATCCTAACAAAACATCACTATACTAGACATTAATTCGACAGAATTACCCTACACACAGATAAAACAACCAAAATAAAATAAGGAGTCAGGATGATCATTGGCGTACCAAAGGAAATCAAAAACCACGAATACCGTGTTGGTATGATTCCAGCTAGTGTGAGAGAGCTAATCTCACATGGCCACCAAGTTTTTGTAGAAACCAATGCCGGTAACGGTATCGGTTTTTCAGACGATGATTACATCGCTGTAGGCGCATCCATTCTTCCTACTGCTGCCGACGTTTTTGCGCAAGCAGAGATGATTGTAAAGGTTAAAGAACCTCAAGCTGTAGAGCGAGCTATGCTTCGCGAAGGGCAAATATTATTTACTTATTTACACCTTGCACCAGATTTTCCACAAACGGAAGAGCTGATCAAGAGCAAAGCTGTCTGTATAGCGTATGAGACTGTAACAGATAATATGGGTCGCTTGCCACTATTAGCTCCAATGTCTGAGGTTGCAGGTCGAATGTCTATTCAAGCTGGCGCGCAAACTTTAGAAAAATCTCATGGTGGTCGTGGTCTTCTACTCGGTGGTGTACCGGGTGTTGAACCAGCAAAAGTTGTCGTTGTAGGCGGTGGTGTTGTGGGTGCTAACGCAGCTCGCATGGCTGTTGGCCTTCGTGCTGACGTAACCATTTTAGATCGCAATGTTGATACGCTACGTCGCTTAGATGAAGAGTTCCAAGGTCGCGCAAAAGTGGTTTATTCTACAGAAGACGCCATTGAGAAGCATGTTCTAGAAGCAGACCTTGTTATTGGTGCTGTGCTTATCCCTGGCGCTGCGGCTCCAAAATTGGTAACAAAAGAGCACATTGCTAAAATGAAACCTGGCGCGGCCGTTGTTGATGTGGCGATTGACCAAGGTGGCTGTTTTGAGACTTCTCACGCAACGACACACGCCGATCCAACGTACATCGTTGATGAGGTTGTTCACTACTGTGTTGCAAACATGCCAGGTGCGGTTGCTCGTACTTCAACTTTTGCACTAAATAACGCAACTCTGCCTTACATTGTTAAACTTGCAAACAAAGGTTATCAGCAAGCACTTACTGATGATCACGGTTTCCTTGAAGGCTTAAACGTTATTCACGGAAAAGTAACATGTAAAGAAGTAGCAGAAAGCTTTGACTTAGAATACGTTGAGCCTGCTGCTGCGATTGCAATGTTTAACTAATGAAAAAATGAGTGACATGCTAGCTATCTGAGTAGGTAAGGTAACGAAAAGAAAGCAGCTTAGAAAAGTCACTACCAAAATAGCCCGTTGCTCACACGGGCTATTTTTTTATCCATCATTGTCGCTTTTGAGCATGTACAAGGATATTTCTTGGTGAGACCTGTTTATTACAAAAAGTTTTAATCGACACGTCATAACCCTTTTCTTCAAGGTAAAGCGCCTTATCGTAAGCAAGCCACAACTCTAGCGGGCGTCTGAATATTTGCTGAACCAGGCTTAACTTCTCCATTTTCCAAAACAACGTCTCTCCCACGTGCATATAGTAGTCAAAATCAACCTTCGGCATATCAAAATTCTTAGCGTCGATTGCCCACTTACAAAACGCTTCAAACCCCTCTGATAACTGGGATTTTTTAATGCTCGGAATCGGACAGTACTCTGTTTGATGTAATTCATTCACCAGCATGTGGTTCAAACCTAGGCGGTAAATCATTTCATGTTGGCGATGACGCTTGACTCTCTCCCCACCTGTCACCGTTTCTTGCAGCGGGATCCTTAGCTCACTTTGCGTCAGTTTTAAGGAGGACTGCTTGGCAAATATCGACATGGCTTGATATTCATCACTGCGGATTAAATGATAACAACAAGGTGAAAATGTGATTGCAGGAAGCTGATTTTGGGTCGCTAATTCTAATAGACGGACATGCAAATCGCCACAAGCATGGAGCGCAACCGCATGTTGCTTACAATTAAACACTTGGCTTGCATCTGTAGAAAAAGCGTCCCCTTGAATAAATTGCATATTCAAAGCTTGCTGATTTGCGGCAGCCGTTCCGCTGTCACACAAACTCTGCTGCCATTCAAAACTCGTGACCTTCTCTTTCGATTGTTGTGACAAGATCCGCCCAAGAAAGCCTTTACCCGCACACCACTCTAACCACTCCTCTCCCTTATGCTCGCTTAACGCAGCGGCACTCATGCTTTTTATTTGAGCAAGTTTTCTTCCTGGGACTCCAACTTCAAGGTTGCGATCTAAAATCAGCAAGCTTTGTGTTGCCTCGCTTAATTGTGTTAATTGAGATGCAATGCATGTTTCCGGAATGAAATGAGCGACTGCCTCAAGCAAGGCTTTATCATCACTTTTGAACATTTCTATATCAGATCGTGATAATCCATCAAGCCATAGAGACAAATCAGGATACTCATCAAGCCAAAGAGAAGCGTCATTTGAACAGGCGTGAAAAGGCTCAAATCGCCATAATGATTGATATGACAATAAAAAATGATCGAGCAATTGAAATGATTGGTGCATGCGTTCCCCCTAGCCGTGCATTGTAGGGGGAAGCCAAAGACTTGAACAGCCTTGTGATGCGATGTTTAACGAATTGGTAAATCGATATCTTTAAACATCTCTTCAATTTCAGCATTCGATTTAAGAGAGATCGCTTGCTCGACCACAGGCTTAGTCAAGTGTGGTGCAAAACGTTCCATGAAATCGTACATATAAGAGCGCAAGAAGGTTCCTCTTCTAAAGCCAATACTCGTGGTACTTGCACCGAAAATATGGCTCGCATCAATAGCAACTAGGTCGGTATCTTGTTCTTTATCAATCGCCATACTTGCAATTACACCAACACCAATCCCCATGCGTACATAGGTTTTAATCACATCGGCATCTGTTGCGGTAAAGACCACTCGAGGAGTAAGTCCAACTCTATTAAATGCGGTATCGAGCTCAGAACGACCAGTAAAGCCAAATACGTAAGTCACAAGCGAGTATGCAGCCAGATCTTCTATGGTTATTCTTCGCTTATTTGCTAATGGATGGTCCTTAGTTACCACAATCGAGCGGTTCCAATGGTAGCAAGGGAGCATAATCGCATCTTGATATAAGTGAAGCGCTTCCGTCGCGATTGCAAAGTTTGCTGTACCTTTTGCGACCGCTTCCGACATTTGGCTTGGCGTGCCCTGATGCATGTGCAGTGAAACTTTAGGATAACGGGCAGTAAAGCCTTTGATAACGTCAGGTAGAGCGTATCGAGCTTGAGTATGAGTGGTCGATATGTTCAACGTCCCCATCTCTGGATGAGTATGCTCGCCAGCCACCGCTTTGATACTTTCTACTCTAGCCAATATCTCTTGTGAGATTCGAATAATGTCTTCGCCAGCAGGGGTTACTTGCGTCAAATGCTTACCGCTTCGCTCAAAAACTTGTATGCCGAGTTCGTCTTCGAGCAAACGCACTTGCTTACTAATTCCTGGTTGAGAAGTGTAAAGGCTCTCGGCCGTCGCTGATACGTTAAGATTATGGTTTACTACCTCAACAATATATCTTAATTGCTGTAATTTCATTTTGACCCTCGTAATCCTTTACCAATGGCTAATATTGCACGCCGACAGATAAGATACGCCTTAAGCTATGTAATATAATTAATAGTTATAACGTGTAATGCAGATAATTGGTAGTCAAAATAGAGAGTTGTCGGCATCCGAAGCATAATTGCATAATACACTTATCCGTATTTTGCTATTAAAAGCACATTATTATTAAATTTGTAGGTGCAGTTGTACAATGGAATCGTGTATCCTTAAATACTAGCCATTGAATTATAAAGCAGATATCAAACATATGAATATTGGTTTAATCATAGCTCTTGTAGCCGTCTTATTGGTGTTAGTCCTTGGCTATAACATCATGCTTCAATATAAAATGAAGGTCGAGACGTCGAAAAAACAAGAATCATCTCGTTACTTGACTCTTATTGATGCAACAGAAGATCTCATTGGGAATGCTCACCACGTCCCTTTCAGTAAAGATCTGCTCGTGTGTCTGAATACGCGAATTTTAGATGCACTTGAAAATATGTATCAACTCGATCCTAGAAATAAACAGCTTGCGCAGCGTATTGTTCACACAAAGCAGCAAATCACTCAACTAAAAGAAAATTATCCCGATGGTGACACCACTTCTTTTAAAGTGCCGAGCAGTGACAAACAAGCGATAGTGATGCTTAAGCTGGTAAAACGTCTTCGTGATACCGTTCGTAATGAGCACAATAAAGGTCGATTTGAAACACAGGCTTACGTCGCAGAAAATGCTCGTCTTGAAACGATTCAGATTCGTATCAACATCGAGAATGTCGTAAAACGTGCCAAAGATTCTATCGCACGAGGTCAAACTGGTACTGCCGTACAACTTTTGCGTAAAGGCATTGATGCTCTCAGCACAAAAAATGATGCTTATTCAAATCAAGCACGTGAAAAACTGCAGTTAATGCTGAACGAGCTTGATAAAAAACGCCAAGTTAAAAATGCTGAGGATCTTCAACAGATTGAAGAGAAAGAGCGTGATGATGACATGGACGCACTTTTTGGTGAGAAGAAAAAATGGTAAGCCTTCGATAGGTTTCCTATTCACTCATTATCAAATTTAGCCACAAGGTCGCCATTCGCGACCTTTTTTCTACAGTGACACTTTTTCAACAGTGAAAGTAATGATCAATAATACTGCTATTCAAGAGCTACTCGCTCCCATTAAACAATTCTTACATTGCGAAACGCCCGATGCTTGGATCAATGAGGCGAAGAAACCTGAAAATCTTAAGATCATCCTACTCGACCATTTGCTTTGCGAACTTAAAGCAGGCCAATCGGCTATGTATTTAATCCGTAAGTACGCGGTGGATAAAGAGAGTGCAAATACACTGTTAGAGTGGTTTAAACCTTATGAGGCTTTTGCTTACCGCAAAGAAGGTTCTCTTGAGAGCCTTAAAGGAAAAAGTAATATTTCAAAGGCAATTATGGCTAAAACTAACTCACCTTATAGCCAAGATCTTATTGATAAAATGGTTCTCCTTATTAAAGAAGAGCTACACCACTTCTATCAAGTTCTTGAAATAATGGATGAGAGAAATATTCCTTATGAAAACATTTCGGCTGGAAGATACGCCAAAGGGCTGTTGTCTAAAGTGACGACTCATGAACCAAATACGCTCGTCGACAAACTGATCATTGGTTCACTCATTGAAGCGCGATCTTGTGAACGATTTGCTAAACTTGCTCCGCATTTAGATGAGGATATGGCAAAGTTTTATATTTCTCTTTTACGCTCTGAAGCGCGCCATTATCAAGATTACTTAACGTTGGCACAACAAATCTCACCTGTCGATATCTCGAAACGAGTGCAAGAGCTAGCTCAAGCAGAGGCTGCATTAATTTCGACACCTGATGATGATTTCAAGTTTCACAGTGGTGTGCCTATCTTAGAGTAAGCAAATTAAAACAGCTCAATTATCCGTTATTGCGAGTTGAGCTGTTTCATCTTATACATATTATCATCGGCATTCTTGATCAGTTGATTCACGCAAGACGTATTTTTCGGATAAAGGCTCACACCAACACTTACTGAAATTTTTGCGGCCGTTTCATCTGATATTTCAATTTCCTGCTCCATACAGCCAATGATATCTAATTTTAACTGTTCAATGACTTCTGGGTCTACAGAGTCCAGAATAATAGCAAACTCATCACCTCCCATACGAAACAGATCGGCATCAAATAGCTGAATAGTATTAGCGAACCTTTTAGATACCGTTCTTAATAAAATATCCCCGGCTTGATGACCATAAGTATCATTAATCAACTTAAATCCATTCAGATCCATTACAAACAGTGAAAAGTGCGATGTATTCTGAACTCGCTGTTTAAGGCGCTTGAAAAGTGACAACCGATTGTTTACCCCCGTTAATGAATCCGTCAGAGCGAGATTACGGTGGATAATGCTCTCTTTCTTGAATAAGACAATAACGATAGCGATACAAAAACACAAAATGATAACTAATAGGACTTGTACATTCGCGAGTTGGTTTCCTTTATCAATTTGCACCAAAAAGTCCGCGTTCTTTAATTGATAATTTTTGTTCAAGAATGTCACCAACTTCATGTATAAACTATTCAACCGAACATTATATTCATTAGCTGTGCTTTCATCATTTATATTGGATAGGTAACCATCAAGCACCTTATAGTCATTGTATAGCTGATCAAAAAACTGTTTATTTTTTGGTATGTTATAAAAATCTTGCGAATCAGAGCTAGTAACGATCAACTCAAGACGTGTCCAAGTGATGTCATACTGAACTTTGACTTCGTTAAGCACTTGTTTTGATGTCAAAGTGAAAGGAGATAAAACAGCCAGTTGAGAGAATTCTTTTTGAAGCTGTAGTAGATGCCAGGTTGCTTGATCTTTTCGAGAGTAATAATCACTGACCAACCCTTTAGTTGAGAATATAACCGTAATATTCATCAATAATAGCGCTAGTGATAGCCAAATTAAGACACGCTTTGTTCTCTGGACGTTCGTATTCTGTATAAATGGGTTATTATTCACACTCTTCAATCGATACCTCATTAATTTGCCAAATCATCTTATTATGGTATTCAGGTACGTTTAGATGCGGAAATTTATCCAAATCATAGAGCAACATAAACGGCCCTCGCTTACGAATAGAGATAGCATCACCATTAATTGAATAGGCGATGATTGGCTGATATTCAACTAAGTCATTAACTTCAATCGAAGCTCTAAACTCATTCAACGCTGAAAAATAGAGAATCTTTGGTTTCTGTGGTGCAAATAAAGCCGTTAGATCACTTACTTTAACACCGCTAAATTTAGCGGGTTCAGCATCCCAAGGCAGGTGAGTGGTGAATGAAGTAACAGGAAACTGATTCATTAACTCTTGTCGCGAAATAGTTGTCGAATGCTCACATGACAATGCCAAATTCAAACGATTGGCCAAAGCGCTATTGACGTTCGCAAAGGTACAGAACAATAACCACACTACACTGGTTCGTAGTTTCATTAGCATCCATTCTCAATTATTGGTTTGTAATTATATTTTTTTTTGATGAGTAATTGTCAACTTTTGCAGCATTTCAAAATACAGGTCAAAAAATTAAATCATTTCCAATGAAAAAGGTAAGTAGATATTACTTACCTTAATTCAAGGTGGGCTAAATTAAGCTAGCATTAATTTTCTGAAGAACTTCCGCAGGCTGTGCCGCCTGGGTGATTGGGCGTCCTATCACTAAATAATCCGATCCAGCTTGGATTGCATCATAAGGAGTCATGATTCTTTTCTGATCCCCAACATCAGCGCCTGCCGGGCGGATCCCGGGAGTCACCAATTTGAAGTTTGAACCTAAATCACTCTTTAAGAGCGAAGCTTCTTGTGCTGAACAAACGACACCATCCAAACCTGAACATTGAGTTAGACGAGCCAAGCGCATTACTTGCTCTTGAGGTGCAACATTTAAACCAATTCCAGCTAAGTCGCTCTGTTCCATACTGGTAAGTACGGTTACACCAATCAATAACGGGCGATCCTTCCCATATGGCTCAAGAATTTCGCGTGAAGCTGTCATCATCCGCTCACCACCACTCGCATGAACATTCACCATCCATACCCCTAATTCTGCCGCAGCACGAACAGCTTTTGAGCAAGTGTTTGGAATATCATGAAATTTTAAATCCAAGAATACCGAAAAACCACGTTTATGTAGCTCACGGACAAAATCAGGCCCAAAAAGAGTAAACATTTCTTTGCCAACTTTTAATCGACATGTCGTTGGATCAATTTTATCAATAAAATTCAGAGCATCAGTCTGTTTATCATAATCCAGTGCTACGATAACTTTTTGGTCGTTCATTTAATCTCCTAATAATTCTTGTCACTACTTTCTTAAACGTACAAAAATGCAGCTCGTAAGCTGCATTAAAAATAATATGTCTATTCACCATCCAAGCCACGAATTGGCTTGATCGTCCCCCAACCTTTGCAAGAAGGACAGTGCCAATACATTGAATGAGTAGAGAAACCACATTTACGGCATCGGTAATGTGGCTTTATTTTAAGTTGTTCCCCAACCATAGATTGCAAGGTTGTCAGGCTGTCTTTCGCCCTTCCCTCTTCGGCTTCAGCAATATGATAATCTATAAGGCGGTAAAAACCCTTCATCGTTGGGTTTTTCACTAGTTGTCGAGTTAGTAGCTCTTGTGCTGTTCCAATACTTTCATGATTCGCGACCAATTGTGCCAACATTAATTCCGCTGAAACGCCCGCCTTCTTATCAATACAAGCCCTTAGGAACTCAACCAATCCCTCTTCTTGTCCTAAGTGGTGATAACAATCTGCCAGAGTAGGAAGCACTTCACTGATAAAATCAATGTCTTGGTTCAGCACCATTTCCATATACTTAATGGTTTGCTGATAGTCCTCTGATTCCAAATATAATTTTCCAAGTGAAATACTTGCTCGTGCACATTTAGGATCCTCGACCAACGCTTTTTTAAAATGCTGAATAGCTTTGTTCGTTTGCCCCTCACCCTGTTCCTGCATGGCAAGTTCACATAAGAAGTGTGCGATCTGAGATTTGACTCTTTTTCTACCCATTTTGACCAAAGCTGTCGCATAATGAATAGCTTTGCTCCACTCTTTGGTTTGTTGATAGATAGTAACAAGCTGCTGTAATGCGCTCTCTTTATGCTCAGGCTCTTCCACCAATTGCTCAAAGATTTTCTCGGCCCGATCTAAAAAGCCAGAAACCATATAATCTTTTGCGAGTTGTTGAAGTGCTAGATTTTTTTGTTCTAACGTTAGGCCTGTACGAGAAATAAGGTTTTGGTGGATACGAATAGCGCGATCGACCTCACCACGCGAGCGAAATAGATTCCCTAGCGCTAGGTGCGTATCGATCGTATCGTCATCGACTTGAAGCAATTCGATAAAGTGATCTACTGCTTTATCTGATTGATCAGAAAGCAGCAAATTCAATCCCGTGACATATTGACGAGAAATTTGATGAGATTGGGTTTGCTTATCTTGCTGAGCACTACGGTTTCCCATATACCACCCGTAGGCAGCTGCAATCGGCAATAATAAGAAAAGTAACTCAAGCATTAATGGTCGCCTTTACGCAATAACTCAAGCTTTCGTTTCAACGACTGGGCTTGATGTTTTGAGTTTATTAAGTTGCTTCCTTAGACGACGAATTTGAAGTTGAGATTTTAAATGAAGGCTACCGAAAACCAACCAACCTAACCCAAAACCACTGACAAATATAACACCAAGCAGTGTTGATAAGTTAAAGCTGCCTTGCGCGACTAAGTAGTTGAAAGTAACGACTTCTTGGTTTTGTGCTCCGAGGGCAAGTGCAATTAGGAAAAGGGCTATAACTGCAATTATTTTTATAATTTTCATACGTCTCCATCCTAAGGAAATTTGGCTGATACGATTATGCAGGAAAACAGGTCTGCAAACCATGGATATTAGCAATATTCTAGTTATAAAAAAGCGGTATACACTTAAGTATACCGCTTTTTTATAATTAGAATGGAGGCTTAAAGACCTAGATTTACACGTTCACGTAACTCTTTGCCAGGTTTGAAGTGTGGGACATATTTGCCTTCCAGCTCAACCTTTTCTCCAGTTTTAGGATTACGTCCTAGACGGGGTTCTCGATAGTGCAGTGAGAAACTACCAAAACCACGGATCTCGATTCGATCACCACTTTCCAGAGTTGATGCCATATGTTCAAGAATATCTTTTACAGCATCTTCAATCTCTTTTGCAGATAAGTGTGTTTGCTCTGCGCAGAGTCTCTCAATCAATTCAGACTTAGTCATAGTTTCCCTCATTTCTTTTATTACTTTGATTGCTATATAAATATAAGACATATAAGCAATAAATGCAGGCACATATCGAAAAAAAAGGAGCCTTACGGCTCCTTCTTAAGCGATTGGATTATTCGCCTTTAGCAGCTTTGAATGCATCAGCCATAGCGTTACCGAAACCACCATCTTCTGGTTTGTTCAGTGTAGCCATTGCTTCTTGCTCTTCAGCTTCGTCTTTCGCTTTGATAGATAGGTTGATTACGCGGTTCTTACGGTCTACACCAGTGAACTTAGTTTCAACGCTGTCACCAACGCTTAAGATTAGAGACGCATCTTCGATACGGTCACGAGATACTTCAGAAGCACGGATGTAACCTTCAACGCCTTCTAGAAGCTCAATTGTAGCTCCTTTAGCGTCTACTGCAGTTACAGTACCAGTTACTAGAGTACCTTTCTTCGTGTCTGCAACGTATGCATTGAACGGGTCATTTTCCATTTGCTTAACGCCAAGAGAAATACGCTCACGTTCTGCATCAACTGCAAGTACAACAGCAGAGATTTCATCGCCTTTCTTGTAGTCGCGTACTGCGTCTTCACCAGCAACATTCCAAGAAATGTCAGATAGGTGAACAAGACCGTCGATGCCGCCGTCAAGACCGATGAAGATACCAAAGTCAGTGATAGACTTGATCTTACCAGTAACTTGGTCGCCTTTAGCTTGAGCTTCAGCGAATGACTGCCATGGGTTAGCTTTACACTGTTTCAGACCTAGAGAGATACGACGACGTTCTTCGTCGATATCAAGAACCATAACCTCAACTTCGTCGCCAACATTAACAACTTTAGAAGGGTGGATGTTCTTGTTAGTCCAATCCATTTCAGAAACGTGTACTAGACCTTCAACGCCTTCTTCGATTTCAACGAAGCAACCGTAGTCAGTCAGGTTAGTAACACGGCCAGAAAGTTTGTGACCTTCTGGGTAACGCTTAGCGATTGCTACCCATGGATCTTCGCCTAGTTGCTTAAGACCTAGTGAAACACGAGTGCGCTCACGATCGAACTTAAGAACTTTAACTAGGATTTCGTCACCAACGTTTACGATCTCAGATGGGTGCTTAACACGCTTCCACGCCATATCAGTGATATGTAGAAGACCGTCAACACCGCCAAGGTCAACGAATGCACCGTAGTCAGTAAGGTTCTTAACGATACCTTTAACTTCAGTACCTTCTTGTAGAGTTTCAAGAAGTTCGTCACGCTCAACACTGTTTTCAGATTCGATAACAGCACGACGAGAAACAACAACGTTGTTACGCTTCTGGTCTAGCTTGATTACTTTGAACTCTAGTTCTTTGTTTTCTAGGTGAGCAGTGTCACGAATAGGACGTACGTCAACAAGAGAGCCAGGAAGGAAAGCACGGATACCGTTTAGTTCAACAGTGAAACCGCCTTTAACTTTACCGTTGATGATACCAACAACAGTTTCAGCTTCTTCGTAAGCCTTCTCAAGAACGATCCAAGCTTCGTGGCGCTTAGCTTTCTCACGAGAAAGTTGAGTTTCACCGAAACCATCTTCAACAGCGTCAAGCGCTACGTCTACTTCAGCACCAACTTCAACTTCAAGTTCGCCAGCAGCGTTCTTGAATTGTTCAGCAGGGATTGCAGATTCAGACTTAAGGCCAGCATCAACAAGAACGTAACCGTTCTCGATAGCTACTACAGTACCTTTAACGATACTACCTTGTTGGAATTCAGTTTCATTTAGAAACTCTTCAAAGAGTTGAGCAAAAGATTCAGTCATTATTTGATCTTCAATAATTAAACGTCCATGGGTATCCTACCGCATGGGGTTGATAAATTCGCCGGTCATCATCCTTGCGACCAACGTTCTTTACTCACCCAGTATAGATTACTGTGTGAGTTTAGATTCAATATATTTCAATGCTTTTTCTACAACTTCGTCAATAGACATAGATGTTGAATCTAGCACGAGTGCGTCTTCAGCAGGGCGCAATGGGGCAACCGCACGGTTACGATCTCGATCATCACGCTCTTGTATTTCGCACAAAAGGTCGTCAAAGTTAACATCTAAGCCCTTAAGTTGCAACTGTTTAAGGCGTCTTTGAGCTCGTTCTTCCGCACTTGCATCCAAGAAAATTTTCGCTTCAGCACCCGTAAATACTACCGTGCCCATATCACGACCATCAGCAACTAAACCTGGAGAGGTGCTAAATGCACGCTGACGACGCAGTAATGCTTCTCTAACTCTTGGTAATGCAGCAACTTTAGATGCAGCCATACCTGTTTCTTCTTTACGAAGCTCACCAGAAACGTCTTCACCTTCAAGGATAACTTTAACTAAATCACCTTCAGCAATAAATTGCACGTCAAGGTGAGTCGCAAGAGGAACTAATGCATCCTCAGACTCTGTATCAACGCCATGATGAATTGCAGCAAGAGCAAGGACTCGGTATATCGCGCCCGAATCAAGTAAATGAAAGCCTAGTTTATCTGCTAGCAACATACAAAGTGTGCCTTTACCTGCACCACTTGGTCCATCAACGGTAATAACCGGTGTATTTGAGGACATGTTTTACTCCACGTCTATTGTAGAAATTTTAATTGGTAGCCTCGATATTCATCATGGCTTTTATAGGCGACGTATTATAGTTTGAATCTAAACAATGAGCGAGACTCAAACAGAAAAATTTCGATCTTATTTAATACTTCACGCCACCAGCCTTAAGAATCTTTATGGATTGAATACCATCGCGCCTACTCTCGCCCTCCGGCACATAAAAAACGCCCACTCCAAGAATCAGAGTGAGCGTTGTCTAGATAAACTTAAATTCGTCTATACGATTGGACGTTGTCCACGGCTGATCCATTTCATCAAAACATGGTCAGCAGCTTCACCAGCAACACCGGCTAGTTTGGCTGATAGTTTTTTCTTTTGCACATAATGGATAGCAAGTACTGTTTTATCTTTACATGCGCTAACCACTAGATCATCAGACGTACTAATTTCATCCACTAAACCTAGAGCTTTTGCTTGTGTACCAAACCAGTGTTCGCCAGTCGCCACTTTTTCTAGATCAAGATCAGGGCGGTGGTCACGTATGAAATCTTTAAATAAGCCGTGAGTCTCTTCTAACTCTTCTTTGAATTTGTCACGTGCTTTATCACTGTTTTCACCAAACATAGTCAGTGTTCGTTTGTATTCACCAGCAGTAAGCTGTTCAAATTCAATATCGTGCTTTTTAAGCAATTTATTGAAATTAGGTAGCTGTGCAATAACGCCAATCGAACCGACAATCGCAAAAGGGGCAGAAACAATCTTATCAGCGATACACGCCATCATGTACCCACCACTTGCCGCCACTTTATCAACAGAAATCGTCAATGGTAATTTTGCCGCTTTTAAACGATCGAGTTGTGAAGAAGCTAAGCCGTATCCATGCACCATTCCTCCACCAGACTCTAGTCTCAGTAGTACTTCATCACCATCCCGAGCCACAGCGAGAATTGCGGTCACTTCTTCACGTAAAGAGGTCACTTCTTTTGCATCTATGCTGCCATTGAAGTCCAATACAAACAGGTGAGGTTCGCGCTTAGTATCAAGTTGCCCATCTTTCACGGCTTTTTTAATATCTTTATCACGAGACTTTGTTTTCTCTTTTTCTACTTTCTTCTCTGCTTTGTCTCTAGCTTTGATAAATGCCTCATCATGTAAATGATGTTCTAGCTGCTCAACAGTATCTTTATGTTGCTCAGTAAGATTAGTGATCTCTAGTTCACCTTTAGCGGTTCCTGATTTTCCACTCACTGATTTCGCAATGACTAGAATAGCAATTATCGCTATTACTACGGTCGCAATCTTGGCCAAAAACAGGCCATAGTCCAACAAAAATTCCAATGTCATATCCCCTAATGTGTGAATTAGTGTATTGTAACCATCTTGTCACGATTACCAAGAACTTATACCAAATCAATTGATATTCTGTTCGTTTATACGTCAGCAACTATTTGGTGCATTTACTAAAAAGGATGAGCATAGTGGAATATTCAGTCTCACAAGATGCCTTAAAAGATAAAGTCATACTCGTTACAGGTGCGGGGGCTGGAATTGGCCGTCAAGCCGCTTTAAGTTTTGCTGAACATGGTGCAACCGTAATTTTATTGGGTCGAAATGTTAAAAACCTTGAATTTATCTACGATGAGATAGAAAAGGCAGGCTACGCTCAACCGGCCATCATTCCGCTAGATTTGAAAGGCGCGACTAAACAAAATTATCTCGATATGGCCGACACCATTGAAAGCCAATTTGGACGTTTAGATGGGTTATTGCATAACGCAGGCGTACTAGGGACATTAAGTCCATTTGATCAAATCGAAGAAGATACTTTTGATGATGTTATGCAGATCAATGTCAAAGCTGAGTTTTTAATGACTCAAGCTCTACTTCCTGTATTGAAAAAAGCGGAAGCAGCACGCGTTCTTTTCACCTCTTCAACGGTTGGACACTCAGGGCGTACTTTTTGGGGTAGCTATGCGATTTCAAAATTTGCAACAGAGGGGATGATGCAGATCCTTGCTGATGAACTAAGTGCGACAACTATTCGTGTCAATGCGATTAACCCAGGAGCAACGCAAACTCGTATGCGTGCGAAAGCTTACCCTGGCGAAGATGCTAATCAGCTAAAAACACCACTGGACATTATGCCTCATTACTTGCGACTAATGGATCCGGCAGAGACATCGATTAACGGCCAGTGCATCGACGCTCAGCCTAAATAGTCCGTAGTCCGTCATTTTTATCTATCAAATATAATAAAGGGAGCAATTAATGCTCCCTTTATTATAGATAAAATTTACACACTCATCCGCAATCGTTCTTGCGCAACCTCTACTAACAAATCTGGTTGGAACTTAGAAATAAAGCGGTTACAGCCGACCTTTTCGACCATCGCATCATTGAAGCTACCACTTAATGATGTATTCAGCGCGATGTACAGGTCTTTCATGCGAGGATCGGTTCGTACCTCATGAGTTAACTTATAACCATCCATCTCAGGCATTTCGGCATCGGTAAACATCATTAACAACTCTTTAGTGACGTCTTTCCCTTCATCACACCATCGCTTCAGCAGTGTTAACGCTTCAAGGCCATCGCAGCATTCGATAATATTAAAACCAAGAGGAGCAAGTGTCCCCTTGATTTGGTTACGAGCGGTCGATGAATCATCCACGATAAGAACGTTTTGCCCAACCATTAATGGTGCTAATTCATCATCTAACACCCCATCAGATATCGAGACATCGTAATCAATGATTTCAGCTAATACCTTCTCAACATCAATAATTTCAACAATTTTCGTCTGTTCTTCTTCTGATATATGGGTAATCGCGGTGAGGTAATTAGAGCGGCCTGTTGTTTTCGGTGGAGGCTGAATTTCTGTCCAAGCCGTGTTGACAATATTGCGAACTTCACCGACTAAGAACCCCTGAACCGATCGATTGTATTCCGTAATGATCAAATTCTGCTCATGCGGTTTTCCGTGGATCGGTGGGAAACCAATCGCACCCCTTAAATCGATAACAGGTACAGATTCACCTCGCAGTGATGCAACCCCGGTAATATTGTGGTGAGCGCCGGGCAGTTTGGTCAACGGAGGCACTTTTAGAACCTCTTTAACTTTAAATACATTGATAGCAAATAACTGCCTACTATTAAGACAAAATAGTAAAAGTTCTAAGCGATTCTCACCAACCAAATTTGTTCTTTGGTCAACTGAATTCAAAACTCCGGACATATAACTTCCCAGTAATTACTTATGTTACATCGTGTTTAGTTACCATAGCTTATTTAAGAATGCTTAGGCAAAGCCACGTAGCCAAAGTGCTACGTAGCTGACAAGTTCAACATTAACTTGATGACAATGTAAGCGAAGGGTTATCCCTCTACGACTTTCATTAATAATAAACCATCGTAAAGAGCCTGCTTAATTAATGCAGCACCTGGCATGGTTGCTTGCTTGTAAAAACGAGATTCGACTAACTCTAAATCTTGGTGGTAAACAGGCAAACTTTGTTCTTCAATACAGGTCTGTATTGCTGGGTATAGTACACTCTTTGCCTGATTTATCACTCCCCCTATCAATATTTTTTCGGGGTTGAACAAATTGATAACTATCGCAATGGCAGAACCAAGGTATTTTCCAAGTTTCTCAATAACATCAACCGCTAACGGGTCGCCATCCGCCGCTGCAGAACAGATGCATTCAATCGTCATCTGCTCACGCTGAGATAATATGGACTCTTCCCCATTCGCGATTCGGAATGCGACTTCTTCACGTATTGCTTTAGAACTCGCCACCGTTTCTAAACAGCCGCGATTTCCGCAATGACAACGCTTACCATTAGGATCAATTTGAATATGCCCCAACTCACCAATGTTGCCATGTCTACCTTCAAGTACACGACCGTCTAAAATGATCCCTGCGCCTAAACCGTGGTGAATAGAAATCAAAACTGAATTATCGTTTTCTTGAGAGTGACCAAACAGCTTTTCAGCCAGCGCCCAAGCCCTTGTATCGTTAGCTACAAAAACAGGTAACCCTGTGGCTTTGTATATTTCAGGCCCTAACGCAAGGTTCTCCACGTTATAGTGTGGCATCTGCAACACAATCCCTTGCTCAGCGTTTACCAAACCAGGCAGAGTGATTGCGATACTCGTAACACGATCCAGTTGTTCTGAATAGGTTTGGAAGAATTCATCAATTTCATGCAACAGCCTTGCAAGTACGTCGTCTTGATCAATCTCATGAATATCGATTTTGGTATCAATGAGGACATCACCACCTAACTCATGTAGTGCAATCGTCAGATAACCCCGTCCTAGACGCATCGATAAAAACTGCCAGCCTTCATTATTTGTTTGTAAGCCAACGGCAGGACGGCCTCTTGAAATCGCTTCTTGAACCGTTGTTTCATGGATCAGGTGAGCTTCAATCAACTCACGAGTGATCTTAGTTATACTCGCAGGTGCCAATGCGCTTTGCTTTGACAAATCGATACGAGAAATGGGACCTTTAAGGTCTATTAATTTATATACACGACCAGCATTGACCTGTTTGATATGATCAATATGGCCCGGTTGAGCCATGTACATTTTGTGCTCCAAAAATAACAACCTGCCAATTTTTTTACTTTGCGAAGTAATTGTGAAGTCATTTGGTATATTGTCGTGACAGCCATCACGGATATACATGAATCTTTGGGTTTTCAATCAAATATTGAACGGTTATTTACCCTACAAAACATGAACACCTCACTTTTTTTTCACTAAGAAAAAACCCAGTTCACACTTCTAAAGTCGCACTAAATGTAATCAATTATTTTTTAAATCATAATTATTTAAATTGCTTATACTTAACGATGTTGCTCAAACTCGTCGCGTTACCATTAGGAGAAAATAATGACTTCTAAACCAAGAAGAACAAAAATAGTCACCACTCTTGGCCCTTCTACCGATAAAGACAATAACCTCGAAGAAATCATCAAAGCAGGTGCCAACATGGTGAGAATGAACTTCTCTCACGGCACAGCTCAAGATCACATTGACCGAGCAAATAAAGTTCGTGCCATTGCTGCAAAACTCGGAACTCACATTGCTATTCTCGGCGATTTACAAGGTCCAAAAATTCGTGTTTCTACGTTTAAAGATGGAAAAATCGCCCTAGAGATCGGGGACAAATTCACACTAGATAGCGATTTAGGACTAGGCGAAGGCAACCAAAATGCCGTTGGCCTAGACTACAAAGAACTGCCCAATGATGTCGACACTGGCGATATACTGCTGCTGGATGATGGCCGAGTTCAACTAAAAGTAACAGCCGTTGAAGGCAATAAAGTGCATACCGTGGTTACGATTGGTGGACCTCTATCAAACAACAAAGGGATTAATAAAAAAGGAGGAGGCCTGTCAGCAGAAGCGTTAACGGAAAAAGATAAGCGAGATATCATTACCGCAGCTGAAATCAAAGTCGATTACCTCGCTATCTCATTTCCTCGTAATGGCGAAGATATGAATTATGCTCGTCGATTGGCACGGGATGCCGGTTTAGAAGCTCACCTAGTCGCAAAAGTAGAACGTGCCGAAACCGTCGCAAGCCAAGAGAGCATTGATGACATCATTATGGCTTCAGATGTTGTTATGGTCGCAAGGGGGGATTTAGGGGTTGAAATTGGCGATCCGGAACTCGTAGGGGTACAAAAACAACTCATACAGCGAGCAAGAAGCTTAAATCGCACGGTAATTACGGCCACCCAAATGATGGAATCGATGATCAGCGCTCCTATGCCGACTCGTGCAGAAGTTATGGATGTGGCTAATGCGGTTTTAGATGGTACAGATGCCGTTATGCTTTCTGGTGAAACCGCGGCAGGGCTATATCCGGTAGAAACCGTGAAGTCTATGGCTGAAGTGTGCGTCGGTGCAGAAAAAATGGCCGTGGTTAAACGCTCAAATTACCGTATTGATAAAACCTTTGTGACCGCTGAAGAGACCATTTCAATGGCAACCATCTATGCCGCCAACCATATGGAAGGCATTAAAGCGATGGTCACGATGACTGAATCAGGGCGAACTGCGCTTATGATGTCACGACTCAGTTCCGGGTTACCTCTTTTTGCACTTTCACGAAATGAGGGCACCTTAAACCGTTGCGCTTTATATCGTGGTGTAACTCCGCTCTACTTTGATACCAATGTTGAGGCTGGATTTGATGTTGCGATGGCGGCATTACAATCACTCAAAGAGCAAAAGTTACTGAAATTTGGTGACTTAGTGATTATTACTCAAGGTGACATTATGGATGTCGCAGGTTCAACGAATTGCATGAGAATTTTACCTGTAATGTAAACTGAACTTCCCATCCATATTAAAGAGCCCAGAATAGACACTCAAAATCTGGGCTCATTTCTGAATAGATTCATTGAGATAAGTACCTTGCTGAATTGCAGTGTATTGTTCTACAAATCGATAACCCGCATCGACGCCCATTTGGTAGTCAAACAACAAATCTTCTGGCTTACTCATTAAAGAACTTGAGCGAAGTGATTCCGCTGGAGCAATTTGAATAACAAAAGCGTCATCAGGAGGCGCATTTAAAAAATCTTGTGTTAAAGAGTAAGTTTGATAATGAACCATTAGCATATCAGCCAAACCAGAATCAAATTTATCGCCGACCAAATGACTTAAGCGATATATATCATCAGCGCCAAATAGCCACCGACCACCATTCAATAAATCCAAATGACGGTGATCTCTCTTTTGTGCCTTAGAGCGCGATATCTGCTGTTGGAAAAAACTTCCCCAATCAGACCGCCATTGATCCATTCTTGACTGCCACTGCTCTTGGATAGTGTCAAAAGAGTCACGAAACCACTCTATTTCAGTCGAAGAGACACTCTTACTCTGCTCTTCATCATCGATAGCCTTATGGGCGGCATCGACAGCCTCAGTCCGTATAACCACCAGATTACGAGCCTCTTTTCTCCACGCCTCTTGAACAGGAATTGAAGCTGATACCCCACCGTCTATATAGTGTTTGCTATCAATAATGATCTCTTTGGTGTAAAGCCTAGGGATTGCGCATGTGGCGATCATCACTTGATACCAATTGTCCGTCAGTAGGGGTAAGTAAGCATCTGACAAATTTTTTTCGTCGGTCACAGCAGCGTAAGCTTTTCTCTGAGCGAGCACTCTTCGCCCCATATCGACATCCAATTTATATGGATACTCAGAGATGCGATCAAGCGCCCATTCCATATCCATTGGCTGCTTGCTTCGTATATAACTAAAGAGATTAAAGAAATTGGGGTCGGTGGTTAAATCCATAATGAAGGATTTTCCGAGGCCGTGTTGACGACACAGATAAGCACAAAGATTGAGAGCACCAGCCGATGTGCCATAAAATTCATCAAATTCATCGAAATTAGAGAGAAGCAGCGCATCAACAACACCAGAGGTGAAAATGCCTCGTTGCCCACCACCTTGGGCAACGAGCGTTGTTTTACCCGATATGTATTTCGAGAGTTGAACAGCGTCAATTCGCGAATCTACATTAGTTATGATTCCACTATTTTTTTTCATTCGTACCTTTCTATTTCACCCATCAACGGCCTCAACTCAATATTGCAACCATTCCAAAGGCGATTAAAATTGAATAGATAGCAGCCGTAATAAATAGAGCACTTTTTAGATCTTGTTCCATAACCTTCTCCTTATGTTATAAGAAAGTAATAACAGCTGTGTGAAGTATGTTCAAGAAATCAACAAATTATGCGTAAACTTATGCCATTGCTATCACAATAAAGCCTCATCGAATAAGGATTGTATTATGACGAGATTTCACATCACCTCTTTGCTTTATTTACTCATGGTCGCACCTTTTACTTCATCTGCCGCAGAGTTTTTCATTACTCCTATGGTTGGCTATACCCTTGGTGGTGGTGTTGAAGATGAGTCAGACAATAATTATGATCTTTCGGGGGCGGTAAACTACAGTATTGCCCTAGAGACACCGCTGGATCAGGGGCGAATTGGGCTCTTTTACTCAAATCAATCATCCGAACTTGATGACATAAAGTTGACATCTTCTGTCCAGTACCTCCACTTTCAAAGCAGTATTTATTACCCTGCAACCAACAATATTTCAGGCTATCTCGGCCTCGGCATTGGCGGATCTTATGTTGATGTCGATTGGGTCAAAGATAAATATGGTTTTTCCGCAAGCCTATTTGGAGGCGTCGAATATCAACTCAGCAGCAATGTAGCTCTGACCAGTCAAGTCCGCTGGTTAGGGACCGTTGTGGATAATGAAACTTCAGGACAATGCACTCTTCCGACCACTGGGAACTCTTGCACTATTCGCTTTAAAACCGATTGGATGAATCAATTCCAGACTAATGTGGGGCTCAGAATCTCTTTTTAGCTTAAAAATGATCAGTTCAAGAATTTGGTATTTATAGGGTAGTAATCGGTGGTATTAACTGAGAGGTGTACAAATTTCAGTCATACGCTCTATTTAATTTTTAAGTCTTTTATCCTACTCTCTCAATAAATACCCGAACAATCACACTGAACCAAGGCATTCACCACTGCTCATTCACTAAAAAACAAGTGAATTAACAATATATCAACCAACAGACCCTCATTAAATAACATCTACATTCTATTGCCTTAACCAAATTTAATCGGTAGTCTCAATGACATGCGTAGCTGATAGTTTCAGTTTTCGCAAACACACATCGTATAATTAAGAACAATATTCTGAGTTCTCTCTAAGTAAACAACATATATAACTACATTTTTGCTAAATCATGGAAGATAGAGCAATCATTCAATAGATTTCCTCTATTGGACTTTCTTCCACTATCTAGCACCAAGCTAAGAGAGAAGCTTCATACCTCAGGGAGTTGAAAAGGAGTAATTTATGAAGCGAGAACAGTGGGGATCCCGTGCAGGATTTATCCTAGCAGCAGTCGGATCTGCGATCGGTCTTGGAAACATTTGGCGTTTTCCTTACATGGCCTATGAGAATGGTGGTGGTGCCTTTTTTATCCCTTACCTTTTTGCCATGCTCACCGCAGGTATCCCTTTCATGATCCTAGAGTTTAGTATGGGTCAGAAGTACCGTGGTTCAGCACCAACCACCTTAGCAAAAATCAATTCAAAGTTTGAATGGCTTGGTTGGTTTCAAGTTGGTGTAGCTGCCGTTATTGCGGTTTATTATGTGGCGGTTATTGGTTGGGCTATCTCTTACTTTGGTATGTCGTTTACTCAAAGTTGGGGAGCAGACACGAACGCTTTCTTCTTCAGTGAATACCTTGCTCTTGGTGATAACACTCCAACAAGCTTAGGTAGCATTCAATGGGGTATCGCGGCTTCGATGCTTATAGCCTGGGCAATCACTTACGCTGCCATTGTTGGTGGTGTAAAAGCTGGTATTGAACGCGCTGCAAAAATTATGATGCCAATTTTGTTCATCATGGTTGTCCTTTTAATTGCACGCATGATCTTCCTACCAGGTGCTCTAAACGGTGTGAACTATCTGTTTGAACCCGATTTCAGCAAAATTTGGGATGTTAAAGTTTGGGCTGCTGCTTATGGTCAAATCTTCTTCACCCTAAGTATTGGTTTTGCCATTATGCTTGCTTACTCTAGCTACCTGCCAGAGAAATCAGACATCACAAACAACGCGTTCATGACGGTGTTGATTAACTGTGGCTTCTCTATCCTTGCTGGTATCATGATTTTCTCTGTACTAGGCTATATGGCTCAAGAACAGGGCAAACCGCTAACAGAAGTGGTAAGCGCGGGCGTAGGGCTTGCATTTGTAACGCTTCCGGCTGCAATTAACTTGTTGCCTGCTCCTTACATTCTGGGGCCACTATTCTTCTTTGCTTTGGTTGTGGCTGGTCTTAGTTCACATATCTCAATCATGGAAGCGGTAACCTCTGCGGTAATCGATAAGCTGAACTGGAGCCGTAAGAAAGCTGCCAATATTGTCATTGGTTCTGGATTTGTTATTTCAATGGCATTTGCAACCAACGGTGGCCTACTGCTTCTTGATTTAGTAGACCATTTTGCAAACAACGTTGGTATCGTAGTGAGTTGCCTAGTTGAAATCGTACTCATGACTTGGTTATTGAAAATTGCAGATGTACGCGAATACGTAAATAAAATCTCTGACTTCACGATCGGTACTTGGTTTGATGTGTGTCTACGCTTCATCACTCCTGTTATTTTAGCCATTATCGTTGCTACTAAACTGCAAGCATTACTGACAGATGGCTACGCAGGCTACGACTTAACGCTTGGTTGGGTAATGATTGGTCTATTGCTCGCTGTCGGCGTGGTAATTAACGTAACTAGCCGCAAGGAGGCTTAATTATGACTACTAGTGCAATTATTATGATGGTTCTTGGTCTTGGCATTACTTGGGGTGGCGCTGCTATCTGCATCAAGAAAGCGATGGACAAGAAGTAACTTAACATTCATTTCTGAATGACAAAATGCCGATAGTTTTCTATCGGCATTTTTACATCTGAACATTAATCGTGATAAGTCTCTCAGCGATAGCGACCTCAATAGACCAAATACAACACGATTAGACCTATCTCGCGATACTTTGCCTCCCCACTGGCCTCACTATTATGACTAATAAAGATTGGACGACTCTTAATATCCCTATTCCACCATAAGTTACACTCCAGCCGATACCAGTACCAATACCAATACCAATACCAATACCAATACCATGACGTGCCTTTCCCAAACAAATCACATCATGATCAGTCCTTCTAATGCATCCAATACAACGACTAGAACCGTACACGAATAACTTGGGTCTGTTGATCTTTCGTGCTGGTTTTTGCGCAGTTTGTGGGAGCTCTATACAAGGCTGAGGCTTTGAAATGTCGTTACCCTACCTGATAAACCACAAACACTTCCCGAAAGGTTCGGTGAAAGGTCAACAGACCCTGATATATGGACTCATGGCTGAAGAGAAGCGCATCGAACCAGTAAAGTAAACAAGTGCATTACGAAGTTCATTAATATCGCGGGAAGAAAGTCACGCGAATACACAGCGGTGGTGTAGCCAAAGTCGGTAACGATGCACAAAGAAGTGAAAACTCTTTGATTAAGAGTAAAGTTTAAAAACGAGCGTAAAGTCCTACACTTGCAAGATCAAAAAAAGGAGACCGTAGTCTCCTTTTTAGTTAATTCAGATTAATGATTACGCGTTGTTGCGAATCCACTCATCCATTTCTGTTTTCAGGTTGTCAGATTTAGTACCGAAGATAGCTTGAACACCACCAGATACAACAACAACACCAGCAGCACCAAGCTGTTTCAGTTTGTCTTGGTTAACTGCATCTGTTTCAGCAACAGAAACACGTAGACGAGTGATACAAGCATCTAGGTTAGTGATGTTTGCTTTACCGCCAAATGCTGCAACTAATTCACCCGCTAGTTCAGAACCAGTAGCTGCAGAAGCAGTGTCTTCGCTTTCGTCTTCACGGCCAGGAGTTTTAAGGTCCATAGCTTTGATTACTGCACGGAATACTACGTAGTAGATTACAGCGTATACAAGACCAAGACCAACTAGAAGTAACATGTTCTCAGCACGAGGAGATTGAACAATAAAGTCAATGAAACCGTTAGAGAATGTGTGACCGTGTACAACACCTAAAGAGTTAGTTAGTACGTAAGCTAGACCAGAAAGTACCGCGTGAATTCCGTATAGTACTGGAGCAATGAATAGGAAAGAGAATTCAATTGGTTCAGTAATACCTGTTAGGAAAGAAGTTAGAGCGGCAGAAGCCATGATGCCCATTACTTTTGCACGGTTTTCAGGTTTAGCTGAATGCGCGATAGCGATAGCAGCAGCAGGAAGACCGAACATTTTGAATAGGTAACCACCCGCTAGTTGACCGAAACCGTTACCAGCAGCGCGAGATGCGTCATCTGCAGTAAGGAAACAAGTCATGATACCGTTTACAGTTTCGCCAGCGTTATTTGTACATTGACCCGCTTCGTAGAAGAAAGGTACGTTCCAAATGTGGTGAAGACCGAATGGGATCAGAGAACGCTCAACAATACCGTAGATACCAAATGCAGTAACTGGGTTTTGGTTAGCTGCCCAATCAGAGAATGCTGCGATTGCAGAACCCACTGGTGGCCAAATAACAGAAAGGATTAGACCAAGAGCAATAGAGATGAAACCAGTTACGATTGGCACTGCACGCTTACCAGCGAAGAAGCCAAGATATTCTGGAAGCTGAATCTTGAAGAAGCGGTTAAATGCCCAACCTGCTACACCACCAGCTAAGATACCACCTAGAACACCAGTATCGATTTTATCTACACCAAATACAGTAGCCATTACTGCTAGTGTCGCTGTCATGATACCGTAACCAACGATAGCAGAAAGGCCTGCAACACCGTCGTTATTTGTAAAACCTAGTGCAACACCTACTGCGAATAGTAGTGGCATTTGGCCGAATACTGAACCACCAGCTTGTTCCATTAAGTGAGAAACCACTTCTGGAAGGAAACTAAAGTTTGCAGCACCAACACCAAGTAAAATACCTGCAACCGGAAGAACTGATACTGGTAGCATCAGAGCCTTACCGACTTTTTGCAGGTTGGCAAAAAGATTTTTAAACATTTTTATGCTCCTGATAAAATTTATAAGTTTTTTATGGGTTCTAACGGCACACCCCCGCAGCCTAAATGTTAGCACCCATTGAAAATGTAACCATGTGTTCCGTTATATTTTTCGCCTCTAAATATATATTGTTGCACCCCTATATATCTAGTTACTTACGAAATTTAGTTTCAAAACCCATTATAGATCACAGTGCAAAACCCACTCTGCAATGCTTTGCATGCAACTTAAACCATTGTTATTAATCAACTTTATAATCAACAAGGTTTATTTTACTGCGTAAATAAAATATTGGCAGTTGTTATTTTATGTAACAAATTTACATTTTGACTTATTTGACATCTCGGCTTCAACAAAATCCGTAAACATTAGCAAACACAGCATAGAATAAGATAAAAACAATAAAAAAGGAGCTTTCGCTCCTTTTTACAGTCCAATTTGATTTTTCATCGCAAAAAAAGATCGTGGTAGTTTTTGGTGGTTTTTTCAGCAACTGAGGATAACGACGCCCCTTTTAACTGTGCAATATAGGATGCAACTTCCACAACATACGCTGGTTGATTCTCTTTTCCACGATGCGGAACTGGAGCTAAGTAGGGAGAATCCGTTTCAATAAGCAGCCTTTCTAACGGCAATGCCGCCACCACTTCTTTCAACTCTTTGGCTTGTCTGAACGTCACTATTCCCGAAATTGATATATAGAAGCCAAGCTCCATAGCAGATTCAGCAAACTTTAAATCTTCAGTAAAGCAGTGGATCACACCACCACATTTATCTGCGCCGCCATTTTTCAAAATCGATAAAGTATCTTCACGCGCATTGCGAGTATGAATAATGAGTGGCTTATTCACCTCAACGGCTAGTTCAACCTGTTGCTCAAAGCGTAACTTCTGTAACTCCGCAGTCTCCGGTTGATAATGATAATCTAGACCCGTTTCACCAATCGCAACCACTTTGGGATGTTTGGCGTATTCATATAACTTGTCGAGTGAGAAGTCACTTTCGACATCGAGTGGATGAACACCACAAGAGGCATGAACTTGCTCATATGGGGCAATCATCTCAAGCATTTTAGGAAAAGAGTCTAAAGTTACCCCTACCGATAGCAGTGACTCCACTTTAGCTTGCTTAGCTTTGTTAATTACATCTTCAATTCCATTGTGTAAATCAGTGTAATCAAGCTTATCTAGGTGGCAGTGTGAATCTACGAACATGATGCCTCTTGCAATTTCAGTAACCAATTAATAACCATCAACTCTGTGTTTAAACCCGTATGGTTTGAAAGCTGATCCATCAAATCTTTTAATAAGTGTGACAACTGGTAGCTTGCTTCATAAGTTAATAATTTGGCTAATGCATCGCTCCCAGGAAGCAAATCACGACTATTTATACCAAAGTGAGCTTTTTGAGTATCACTGAGTAAATACCAGATCCAGCTCAACTTCGTCGACGTGTCACTTTCTAGTGCTGACCACAACTCATAAACATCCGTAGATTTTCCGTCAATAAAAGTAATAAACGCGGACTCAACACCACGATAGCTTTCAACGCCATTCTCATTGACAAATTCTAGAGTTTTAAGAGGAGCATGATGATTCAAACTTGCTACATAGTTTGGAATTTCATTGCTGGTTTGTTGGCCAACCCAATCCGTCAGGTCTGCAGATGAAGGTAAAACAATTTGCATTTGTTGGCAGCGACTAATGATGGTGGGTAAAAGCTTATGAGAGTTCTCTGTCACCAACAAAAAAACGCAATTATCTGCGGGCTCTTCTAGTGTTTTAAGTAGAGCATTAGACGCCGATTCGTTCATAGCTTCAGCTGGCGTCACGATGATCAATCGAGTTCCATTTAACTGTGATGACTGCTGAGCAATATGATTACATTGTCGGATCTGATCAACCGTGATTGATTTACCTTCCTTCTCTGGTTTTATCCAGTGTAGATCCGGATGGCTACCCGACTTTATCAGTTCGCAGCTATGACAAAATCCGCACGCCTCACTAGTGTAATTAGAACACATCAGCGCTGCGCTAAAGTGCTCCAATAACTGTAAGATCCCCACGCCATTACACGCTGAAATCAGCATTGAACCAGATAAGCGCTGGTTGTCTAACTTATCTTTTAACTGTTCCCATGTTGGTTGCAACCATGGATAGAGTGTACTCATAAGTGAACCTACTGAGCCTTAAGCCATGTAATTAAAGTCACTTTAATATCTTTAGCAACATTAGCAATCTCTTGCTCAGCATTAATGACAAACACAGAATCATCAGATGCCGCTATTTCTAAATAACGCTCTCTTGTACGGTCAAAAAAACTAATATCCATTTTCTCTATACGATCGAGCTCTCCGCGGCCTCTTGCACGTTCAAGACCAACGCGAGGATCAAGGTCAAGATATAGAGTCAAATCAGGTTTAAATCCTTTTAGGGTTGTCTCTCTAAGGTTTTCCATCGTCGATCTTGCGATTTGACGACCACCACCTTGATAAGCTTGAGATGACATATCGTGGCGATCACCTACCACCCAATTTCCGGCATTTAGAGCAGGCTTGATGACATTTTCCACTAGTTGAACTCGAGCAGCGTACATAAGCAATAATTCAGTCATGTCTTGAAGCACTTCGCCGTCATGTTCCTCTTTCACTAATGAGCGCATTTTTTCGGCTAAAACCGTACCGCCAGGCTCTCGTGTATTAACAATTTGATCGACTCCAAACTGATTGAGCGTATCTAAAATTGCATTAATTGCGGTGCTTTTCCCCGCCCCTTCTAGCCCTTCGACTACAATAAATTTTGTTTGATTCATTTATTCTTTCTTAATTGTTTTAGGTACGCTCTAACCGCACGATTATGTTCAGCTAGGGTTTTAGAGAATACATGGCCGCCAGTTCCGCTAGCAACAAAGTAGAGATATTTTCCTTTTTCAGGGTTCAATGCTGCCTTAATTGATGCCTCACCAGCCATCGCGATTGGTGTTGGTGGCAAACCGTTAATCACATAAGTGTTATAAGCCGTGCGAGCTCGTAAATCCTTCTTACGAATATTGCCTTTGTAGTTGTCACCCATCCCATAAATAACCGTAGGATCCGTCTGCAAACGCATGCGTTTATTCAATCGATTGATAAACACAGAAGCGACTCTTTCACGCTCAGAGGCAACCGCTGTCTCTTTTTCAATGATTGAAGCGAGGATTAAAGCCTCATAATCACTTTTCAAAGGTAGCTTATCCTGACGTGATGACCAGTGCAGGTCCAATACTTGCTTTAAGTTTGCATGTGCTCGCTTCAATATATCGAAATCCGACGTTCCTAAAGTGTAATAATAGGTTTCAGCTAAAAATAGGCCTTCTAACTTATCTCTATCTATCCCTAACTTTTGGGTAATTTCGGTTTCAGATAAACCCGCTAGACTGTGATCCAAATACTTCGCTTGTTTAAATTGCTCTAGCCATTCACTGAATCGGCTACCTTCCACAAAAGTAATCGAAAATTGGTGCTCTTTTCCTTCAACGAGAAACGCTAACACTTCTCGCAGTGATTGTTCAGGCTCAATCAAAAAAGTACCCGCTTTAATGTGAGTCAGCTCAGGATGTAATCGGCGTACTAATTTTGATGTTGGGTTACTTACAATCCAGCTATCCGTAACAAATTGATTCAGGACACGATTAAAGCTCATGCCTGGTTTTATGGTTACAATTTCCTCATCTTGGATCTGAACAGGTTGATCGAGAAATTGTTGAATTTGCGATGTGGTATAAAAAAAAGCGCCTGCCGCCAATACCGCTAGTACTGTAAGCAAGAGTAGTAACTTCTTAATCACGAGTTAATCGTCTCCTGAAATATTGTTGTCATTGTTCCTATCGAATAAGCCCTGTGCTGATCCGAAGAAAAATTTATTTGAGTAACAGGGACGACACCTAAAATAGAGTTGGTAATAAAAATTTCATCGGCGTCGTATAGCCTAGTAAGCTCAAAGTGTCCTATTTTTGTCTCAATCTCATTTCGTTTTGCGAATTCAAGTATTTGTTCACGAATCACACCCGCGACACCACAGTTAACAAGACTCGGGGAATATAACACATTGTCTTTCGCCCAAAATAGATTCGCCATTGTTGTCTCGATAACATAGCCATTGATGTCCATCGCAACGCCATCCACATATCCACGTTGCTCGGCTTCAGACTTCATTAAGATCTGCTCAAGCCGATTATTATGCTTGTGGCCGGCTAAATACGGATTTAAGCCTAAGCGGTGTTCACAAATGGTTAGGGCTATTCCGCTCTGTGAAAATAGATCATATGACTCAGGAAAGCTGAAATCACTGATCGTTACCGTAATTGGTGAAATATTGTTAGGGCTATACCCTCTCCCACCTTGACCACGACTGATGTGCAACTTAAGCCCCGCTTTGGACGCTTTTTGGCTTGCCTGCTCTAACCAGGTAAAGATGAGATCCCAATCGGGCCTAGGAATCTGCAAAGCATCAAGGCTCCGGTTCATCCGCTGAATATGCTTCGGCCAATATTGAATCTCACCGTTTAGTGTGAGCATCGTGGTAAAGCAACCATCTCCGTATTGAAAAGATCGATCACTTAAAAAGATTGTGTCACTTGGTTGTCCATTCACCCAGTACATTTTTGCTATCCCACAAACAAAGAAACGGCTCAATGCTAAGCATCAAGCCGTTCGAAAACAAGTCTAAATGTGACCTATTGGGCTAACTTAAATCTTTTTGAAGATTAAGCAACCATTTGTACCACCAAATCCAAACGAATTACACGCAGCATAAGTAAGATCTGCTTTACGTGCCGTATGTGGAACAAGATCAATACCTAAATCATCTTCAGGATTATCTAGGTTGATTGTTGGCGGAACAATTTGATCAACAAGAGTTAACGCTGTAATAATCGCTTCTACAGAGCCTGCTGCACCTAATAGGTGGCCAGTCATCGATTTAGTAGAAGAGACTAGTACTTGCTTAGTTCCTGCTTCACCAAGTGCTCGTTTGATGCCTTTAACTTCTGCAACATCACCCGCTGGTGTTGATGTTCCATGAGCATTGACGTAGCCAATCTGCTCACCCGTAACATCGGCATCACGCATTGCAGCTTCCATCGCAAGTGCACCACCAGAGCCGTCTTCACTTGGAGACGTCATGTGATAAGCATCACCAGACATACCAAAGCCAACGATTTCACAGTAGATTTTAGCACCACGAGCTTTTGCGTGTTCGTACTCTTCAACAACCATCACGCCAGCACCATCACCAAGAACAAAACCATCACGATCTTTATCCCATGGGCGAGACGCTTTTTGCGGTTCGTCATTACGAGTAGAGAGCGCTTTTGCTGCTGCAAAGCCACCCATACCAAGTGGCGTTGATGCTTTTTCAGCACCACCCGCTAACATGGCATCCGCATCACCATAAGCGATCATACGAGCGGCATGACCGATATTGTGTAAGCCTGTTGTACAAGCTGTTGAAATTGCAATGTTCGGACCACGTAAACCTTTCATGATAGACAGGTGACCTGCAATCATATTTACGATGGTTGAAGGAACGAAGAAAGGACTGATTTTACGAGGACCTTTTTCCGAAAGCACTTTATGGCCTGCTTCAATTAAACCTAAACCACCAATACCTGAACCGATAGCTACACCAACTCTTGGTGCATTCTCTTCAGTAATGGTTAGGCCTGAATCACTAAAGGCTTGGATTCCTGCTGCGATGCCGTATTGGATAAACAAATCCATTTTACGTGCATCTTTTTTAGACATGTACTCTTCGCAGTTAAAGTCTTTGACTAGACCTGCAAAACGAGTTGAGAAATTGGTGGCATCAAAATGATCGATATTATCGATTCCACTTTGACCAGCTAGCAGGGCTTTCCAAGATGATTCTACAGTGTTGCCTACCGGTGACAACATACCCATGCCAGTGACAACTACACGACGCTTGGACACGATTTTACTCTCCGGGAATTGATGAAAGGGTTCTATATGAGGGATAGAAGGCTTTAGAAAAAACACAGGCGGTCTAGATGACCGCCTGGGAGAGAATCTTACTGAGCGCTGGTCACGTAGTCGATAGCAGCTTGAACAGTAGTGATTTTCTCAGCTTCTTCGTCTGGGATCTCAGTGTCGAATTCTTCTTCTAGAGCCATTACTAGCTCAACTGTGTCTAGAGAATCAGCACCTAGATCGTCAACAAATGAAGCTTCGTTTTTAACTTCTGCTTCGTCAACACCTAGCTGTTCGATGATAATTTTTTTTACGCGTTCTTCGAGGTTGCTCATTTTTCTTTTCCTTTACAGAGTTCGCTTTATGCGATGTTTTCCGTAGTTTATTCAAAACTTTAAAAGTTGCAAGGAAGACCTTGCTGGTCAAACCACAATTTACGCGATTTTAACCGAAAATACATACATTTTTGACCTAAATCATGCATAAATTTTATGCAACGACTTAAACCATGTACATTCCACCATTAACGTGAAGTGTTTCTCCAGTGATGTATGCTGCCGCTGGAGATGCTAAGAATACTACAGCTTCCGCAATTTCACGAGGATCACCTAAACGACCTGCTGGTACATTTGCTAGTGTAGCAGCACGTTGCTCATCATTCAGCGCTTTTGTCATATCTGTTTCAATAAAACCGGGTGCAACGGTATTTACTGTTACACCGCGTGAAGCAACTTCACGAGCCATAGACTTAGTAAAACCAATTACACCAGCTTTTGCAGCGGCATAGTTTGTTTGACCAGCGTTACCCATGGTACCAACAACAGAACCGACGTTAACGATACGACCTTGACGCTTTTTCATCATGCCACGCAATACCGCTTTAGACATGCGGAAAATAGGCGTTAGGTTAGTATCGATGATGTCATTCCATTCATCGTCTTTCATACGCATTAGCAAGTTATCACGAGTGATACCTGCATTGTTAACAAGAATGTCAATCGCACCGAATTCATCGTTGATGGTTTTCAGTGTAGCAGCAATTGAGTCAACGTCAGTGACATTAAGAGCAAGACCTTTACCGTTCTCACCAAGGTACGCACTGATTGCATCTGCGCCGCCTTCAGACGTAGCAGTACCGATAACTTTAGCACCACGCTCAACTAAAAGTTCAGCGATTGCACGACCGATACCACGGCTTGCGCCTGTAACCAGTGCAACTTTGCCTTCTAAATTCATCATAACTTCTCTATTAAGTGGTTATTTACTTAGCAGCTTCTAGTGATGCAGTATCATTAACTGCTGCAGCTGTCATAGTTTTTACGATTCGTTTTGTTAGACCAGTAAGAACTTTACCAGGGCCTAACTCAAGAAGTTTTTCAACACCTTGTTCGTTCATCGCTTGTACGCCTTCAGTCCAACGAACTGGGCTGTAAAGTTGACGAACTAATGCTTCTTTAATTTTTGCAGGATCTGTTTCAGCCGCTACATCAACATTGTTGATAACTGGCAGCGCTGGCGTGTTGAACTCTAGTGCTTCAAGCGCAATAGCTAGTTTGTCTGCTGCTGGTTTCATTAGAGCACAGTGAGAAGGAACAGAAACAGGTAAAGGAAGTGCACGCTTTGCGCCTGCTTCTTTACATAGCACACCTGCACGCTCTACTGCTGCTTTGTTACCTGCGATAACAACTTGGCCTGGAGAGTTAAAGTTAACAGGAGACACAACTTCATCTTGCGCTGCTTCTTCACACGCTTTAGCAATCGCTTCATCACCTAGACCGATGATAGCGTACATTGCACCAACGCCAGCGGGTACAGCTTCTTGCATAAGCTGGCCGCGCAGTTCAACTAACTTGATCGCTTGTTTAAAATCGATAACGCCAGCACACACTAATGCAGAGTATTCACCTAGGCTATGGCCCGCAAGGTTTGCAGGCTGCTCTAAACCCAGTTCTTGCCATACACGCCAAATCGCCACAGAAGCGGCAAGCAATGCAGGTTGAGTTCTGAATGTCTCGTTAAGATTTTCAACAGGGCCATCTTGAATAAGAGCCCACAAATCATAACCAAGCACATCTGACGCTTCTGAAAAAGTCTGCTTAACAACATCATACTTTTCGCCAAGATCAGCCAACATGCCAAGAGCTTGTGAACCTTGACCTGGAAATACGATAGCAAATTTGCTCATTTCATTTACCTTCAGAAATTCAATATATAAATGCAATAAAGGTAAAAGTGACTTACTTTTACCTATTAATTTTTTTGATGCTAACTAGAATTTAACTAGAGCTGAGCCCCAAGTAAAACCGCCACCAAATGCTTCTAATAGCAACGTCTGTCCACGCTTAATACGACCATCTCTGACCGCTTCATCTAACGCAGTCGGTACCGTAGCAGCGGAAGTATTACCGTGACGATCAAGGGTCATCACTACTTGGTCTAAAGACATCGTCAGTTTCTTCGCGGTTGCGGAAATAATACGATAGTTCGCTTGATGTGGTACAAGCCAATCCAATTCAGATTTATCCATATTATTAGCCGCTAGCGTATCTTTAACTAAACGCGAAAGTTGAGTTACTGCCACTTTAAATACTTCGTTACCCGCCATATGAAGCCATTTATCGACATCACCACCACGCTCAGGGACTTCAAGGCTCAGTAATTCACCAAAGCGACCATCAGAGTAGATATGGGTAGAAAGAATTCCAGGCTCTTCACTCGCACCAACGACGACAGCGCCTGCCGCATCACCAAATAGAATGATGGTAGAACGGTCTGTTGGATCACACGTTTTTGAAAGCGCGTCAGCACCGACAACCAAGACATTTTTACACATGCCCGATTTGATATGTTGATCTGCCACTGATAATGCATAAACGAACCCAGAACATGCCGCAGCCAGATCAAATGCCGGACAACCGACAATGCCTAGCTTACCTTGAACTTGACAAGCTGAAGATGGGAACGTGTGGCTGCTACTGGTTGTTGCAACAATAATCAGATCAATAGCGTCTTTATCAATACCCGCCATTTCTATTGCTTTCTCAGACGCAAAAAAAGCCATATCCGCAACAGTTTCATCATCAGCTGAAATGCGGCGCTCTTTAATACCAGTACGAGTTACAATCCACTCATCTGTTGTGTCTACCATTTTTTCTAAATCTGCGTTAGTACGCACTTTAGATGGCAGATAGCTGCCAGTACCTAAAATTTTGCTATACATGAAAACTAATAATGCCTCTCGAGTAAAACCGCTTCCAAACGATCGCTAATACGGCTTGGTACTTGTCGTTTGACCTCGTGCAAAGCTTCGCCTATCGCGTTGACAACCGCGCTTACATCGGCACTTCCATGACTTTTAATGACAATGCCGCGCAATCCTAGCAAACTTGCGCCGTTATACTGGTCGGGGTTCAATGTTTTTAATTCAGAAAATAACTCAGAAAACAATTTTCTAGCTATCCAGCCTTTAATTGTAGACGCCATCATGTGCGTTTTTAATTTATCAATGAAGAGTTGTGCAGTGCCTTCACAAGTTTTTAGGCAAACATTACCCACAAACCCGTCACATACTACGACATCAGCACTATCTTGTAATAGCTGATTACCTTCAATGTAGCCAGTAAAATTGACAGATTGTGTTTGCGATAACATTTCGGCACAACGTTTGACTAAATCATTGCCTTTAATTTCTTCAGCACCAATATTAAGAATCGCGACTCTCGCAGATGTCCCTAAATGCTGTTCAGCAAGTGCACTGCCCATTACGGCAAATTGGAATAGAGAATCAGCATCACTAGAAACATTCGCGCCTAGATCGAGCATCCACGTTCTTTTTCCTGATGCGGTAGGAAGAGCAGAAACAAGGGCTGGGCGATCGATGCCGGGAAGAAGCTTAAGACGAAAACGAGAAAGAGCCATCAAGGCGCCAGTATTCCCGCCACTCACACATGCGTCGGCTTCGTCATCAGCAACCAGATCAATGGCGACTCGCATGGAACTACCCGCACTGTTTCGAAGTGCAAGAGAGGGCTTTTCTGAGTTTGAAATCACTCGATCGCAATGCTTAATACTCAAACGAGAATGAGGCTGACAATCAAGTAAAGATAATTGAGATGTGATCGTATTTTGATCACCAATAAGGACCACTTTTAGCTCTGGGAAATGCGACAGTGCCTGCACGGCGGCAGGCACTGTTACGCGAGGACCGAAATCCCCGCCCATTGCATCAAGTGCAACGGTTATATTTTGCAAAGGATCAACCTTACTTGTTGATAACCTTTTTGCCACGGTAGAAACCGTCAGCAGTCACGTTGTGACGTAGGTGAGTTTCACCTGAAGTTGCGTCTACAGATAGTGCAGCTGTAGTTAGTGCATCATGTGAACGACGCATGCCACGCATTGAACGTGATTTCTTGCTCTTTTGTACGGCCATTGACCCTACTCCTATGTAAATTCTTAAAAACACTTACCTATAAATAAGTTAGCTCTTTAAGTTTTTTAAAACATCAAATGGATTCGGTTTCTCTTCCACAATTTCTTCTGGAATATCACCAAACACCATATTATTTGAGTTAACGCTACAATTCGCTTCGTCATGCATTGCAATTTGTGGCAATCCAAGAATGAACTCGTCTTCAACTAGTTGTATGAGATCTACTTCACCGTACTCGTTCAGATCTACCAAATCGTACTCTTCCGGTGCTTCCTCTTCACTTTCCTCACTATAATAGGGAGTACAAGTGAATTGTACTTCGCACTCATGTGCGAAAATCTCATTACAACGCTGACACTCTAAATCGACTTCGACGTTAGCTTTACCAGAGATAACGACTAATCGCTGTTCATCAAGCCCAAATGACAATGAGACTTGCGCGTCGCGTTTTACGCTTTCAACAGATTCAGATAAACGTTTAAAAAGACTAGGTTGAATAACTCCAACTAAATCCAATCTCTTTTGTGCCGTTTTACCCGGGTCTACCGAGCGCGGTATTTTTACCTTTTGCATAGGGCGCGAATCTTATCTTCCAAAATGTATTTAGTCAAAGGAAAAGAAGAAAAAAGTGTACTTTTCTCCCCTTCCCGCAAAGAGAGTTATGAAGACGGACATAAGTTCGTATATCCTTCAGCAAGAACTCGAAATAATTGTAAATTAAAATGAAAAATTACCAACTAGTTTTGGCATCTACTTCACCATTTAGGCAGCAGTTACTCTCAAAGTTAGCTATGCCTTTCATTACTGCTCAGCCAGATTGCGATGAAACACCATTAGCACAGGAGCCTCCTCAGGACTTAGTGATGCGCTTGTCAGAGGAAAAAGCTAAATCATGTTCCGTTACTGAACCAAGCTTAATCATAGGCTCAGATCAAGTCTGTGTTATCAATAATACAATTGTTGGTAAACCGCACAACAGAGAAAATGCCATTTCCCAGCTAGAAGCTCAAAGCGGCAAAAGTATTACATTTTATACCGGCATCTCACTCTGGAATACCGAGACAGGTCATTGCACTACTGAGCTCGATACATTTATCGTTCATTTTCGCCAACTCAGCCGTTCAATGATTGAAGCATATGTTGACGCAGAGCAACCTTACTATTGTGCTGGAAGCTTCAAGAGCGAAGGTCTAGGCATTGCCCTCTTTAAACAACTCGAAGGCAAAGATCCAAATGCTCTGATCGGTTTACCCCTTATCACTCTCATCGATATGCTAGAGGAGCAAGGCGTCACCGTTTTATCATAAACGTCGCAACCCCGTTAAAGCTTCTTCGAGACGTTTTTCCATCGGTGCCGAGATGTCCATCTTTTCATCCGACCCCGGGTGAACAAATTTAATATTCGCGGCATGCAAAAACAGACGGCCGAGACCAACCTTACCGGTGTAGGCATCAAATCGACGATCGCCATATCGGTCATCCCATGCAATTGGGTGGCCGGCATATTGGCAATGTACACGAATTTGGTGCGTACGCCCGGTAATAGGGCTCGCTTGCACAAGTGTCGCATCTGCAAATTTTTCCAACACTTTGAAACGAGTCTCAGACGCTTTTCCGTTTGGGTTAACTCGAACAATACTGTTTACTTCGTTTTTAAGCAGTGGCGCATTCACCACTTTACAGCTCGATTTCCAAGCGCCCATCACTAAAGCAAAATAATATTTCTGTACGGTTTTTTCACGAAACTGTGCTTGCAGGTGGCGTAACGCAGAACGCTTCTTCGCCACTAACAAAACACCAGACGTGTCTCTATCTATACGGTGGACTAACTCCAGAAAGCGAGCGTCAGGTCTTAAAGCTCTTAATGCTTCGATTGCACCAAACTTTAAACCACTTCCGCCATGTACCGCAGTACCAGATGGTTTATTCAGAATTAACATATGATCATCTTCGAAGATGATCGCATGCTCTAATTCAGAGACCTTATTCAATTTGGTATTTGGAACGTTGTCTTCTGTTTTTTCTTCAATCGTTACTGGCGGAATTCTAACTATATCTCCAGCTTTTAACTTATATTCAGCTTTAATTCGCTTCTTATTTACACGGACTTCTCCCTTACGCACGATTCGATAAATCATGCTTTTAGGGATGCTTTTTAGTTGGTTTCGTAAGAAATTATCAATACGTTGACCAGCCATATCGTCGTCAATATCGACAAATTGGACTTTAGTTCTAATTTCACTCATGCCGCTATTGTATCACTCAAATGTCTATCACATCACATTTTCTTACTTCTCTTTTACTGTCACCAACCTGCCAAATATTGCTGTTTTTTGCATCAAAATTTATGAGAACTAAAAAGCTGTGTATAAAAATAGCCCTTATTTAGCACAAATGTGCGTTTATTGTCTTTAAACCCTATATAAACATAGGCTTACTCAGCTCAAAAAAGAACCTAAAAATATTTATTTTGCCTGTTTATAACAAAGCAGATTGCTGTGAATTCCCTCCACTGTTATAGTTCTCAGCTGCTATTGATTAATTGATTGTTTTTTGTACTCGTCAGTTATCGACAAGCAATAATAATTGAGTAGAAAACTTAGTATCCAGTGCAGCAACCGGCGTAAGACACGAAGAGCTAAGTCACCTTATCGCTCTACTCATCGTAAACTCATGTTGAGTATTCACCGCCACATCGCGGATCATAGGCAACATACCTATGATGACTGAAGTGCCCTAGAGCATCCCTTCCAGCCGGGAGGTTGCAACGTTAAAGCCGTGGGATCAGGCACCATGAGAAACGAAATAAAGCGATAAGATCAAAATAAAAGAAAAGACAACGAGAATTTCTAAAATGAAAAGAATGTTAATTAACGCAACTCAAAAAGAAGAGTTGCGTGTCGCTTTGGTTGATGGTCAGCGACTATTCGATCTTGATATCGAAAGCCCAGGCCACGAATCAAAAAAAGCGAATATCTACAAAGGACGTATTACCCGTATTGAACCAAGCCTAGAAGCGGCATTCGTCGACTATGGTGCAGAAAGACACGGTTTCCTACCTCTTAAAGAAATTGCCCGCGAATACTTCCCTGATGGTTATACCTACCAAGGCCGTCCAAGCATTAAAGAAGTGCTAAAAGAAGGCCAAGAAGTAATTGTACAAGTAGAAAAAGAAGAACGTGGCAGCAAAGGCGCTGCTTTAACAACTTTTGTTTCTCTTGCGGGTAGTTACTTAGTTCTTATGCCAAATAACCCTCGTGCTGGTGGTATTTCTCGCCGTATCGAAGGTGATGAACGCACGCAACTTAAAGCAGCATTAAGCACTCTTGAGCTACCTCAAGGTATGGGGCTTATTGTCCGTACAGCTGGTGTTGGTAAAAGTGCAGAAGAGCTTGAGTGGGACTTAAATGTACTGCTGAACCACTGGGGTGCAATTAAACAAGCCTCTGAGACTAACCAAGCTCCGTTTTTGATTCACCAAGAAAGTAATGTAATCGTTCGTGCAATTCGTGACTACCTACGTCGCGACATTGGCGAAATCTTAATTGATAGCAATACTATTTTTGAACGTGCTCAAGCTCATATTCAGTTGATTCGTCCTGATTTCATGAATCGTGTTAAGAAATACGATGGTGAGGTGCCACTGTTTAGCCACTACCAGATTGAAAGCCAGATCGAATCTGCCTTCCAACGTGAAGTTCGCCTTCCATCTGGTGGCTCTATCGTAATCGACCCAACTGAAGCACTGACTTCTATCGATATCAACTCCGCACGCGCAACAAAAGGCAGCGATATTGAAGAGACTGCGCTTAACACTAACCTAGAAGCGGCCGATGAAATTGCTCGTCAATTACGTCTACGTGACCTAGGTGGTCTAGTTGTTATCGACTTTATCGATATGACGCCAGTTCGTCACCAACGTGAAGTTGAAAGCCGTCTACGTGATGCTGTTCGTTTAGATCGCGCTCGTGTTCAGATTGGTCGCATTTCACGCTTTGGTCTTCTAGAGATGTCTCGTCAACGTTTGAGCCCATCACTAGCGGAAGCAAGTCACCACATTTGTCCTCGTTGTACGGGTACTGGTGTTGTGCGTGATAACGAATCTCTAGCACTATCTGTTCTACGTCTTATCGAAGAAGAAGCTCTGAAGGACAACACAGCACAAGTACTTGCTGTTGTGCCGGTTCCAATCGCTTCTTATCTTCTGAACGAAAAACGTCGCTCAGTAAATCACATCGAGAAGAATCAAGGTGTGAAGATCACGGTTGTTCCGAACTCTGATATGGAAACACCTCATTTCGAAGTAATTCGAGTGAGAGAAGGTGAAGAGTTCGATCTGTTATCTTACCTACTGCCTCAAAAACTGGATGCTTTGAAAGAAGCGGAAAGCAAAGAGCCTGTTGAAGTTGACATCAAACCGAAGAAAATTGAAGAACCTGTATTAAAAGGGTTTGCCGCGCCAGCACAATCAGCGCCAACACCAGCACCCGCTCCAACACCTGCAGCTAAACCTGCTAAAGTTGAAGTAAAAACAGATTCTCAGCCTGGTTTATTCAGTCGTTTCTTTAAAGCATTGACTAATTTCTTATCTAGCCCTTCAGAAGAAGTGAAAGAAGAAGTTAAGCAAGAGCCAAAACAAGAGAACAATCGTCAACGTCGCGATCGTAATGATCAACGTCGTCGTAACTCTCGTGACAATGGTAACCGCGATAACAAACGTCGCCGTAAACCTGCACGCGAAGAGCAAACTGAAGAACAAGGCAACAAAGCGAATGAGCAACAGCCTCGTCAACAACAAAACCGCAAGCCACGCCAAGATCGCCGTAACAAGCCGAAAACGGAAGTTAAAGCGCCATCTAAGCTAGCTGAACAGGGCCAACAACTTGCTGCTGAAGCAAACGCGGCACCGTCTGCTGACACTAACGCAAAACGAGATGCTAAACCTGTTGAGAAAACTGCAAAAATCAAAGAGCGCCGTCAACGTCGTAAATTGAATAAGCAGATTCGCGTTAATGGTAAAAAACCAGAAGTTGAAGCAGAAACTCAAGTTCAAGCGGAAGTTCAACAACAGAAACAAGCTGTTGAAAAAGTAGAAGTTGAAGCGACTAACGATACAGTTCAAAAAGAAGAACCGAAACAACGTCGTAACCGCCGCTCTCCTCGTCACTTAAGAGCAAGTGGTCAACGTCGTCGTCGTGGTCGTGATCGCAAACCAAATCCATTCCGCCTTCGTCCAGGTGGTGTTGCCTCTCCTGAGATGGCAATGGGTAAGGTAATGCCGATGTACGTACCTAAGCCTCATCACCATGCTGCACCTAAAGTTGAACAAGAAGTGGTTAATACCGAGACTGTTGAACAAAATGCTCCATTAGGTGGCTACGCTTTCCCTGAAACAGCAATGGGTAAAGTGATCATCAAGCGTGAAGAGACGGTTGAAGCAGTTGTAGCGGCTTCTGTTGCAGAAACAAAAGCTGAAACAGTTGAAGTAGAAGCTGTAGTTGAACCCGTAGTTGAAACGACTCCTGTTGTTGAGACTCCTGCTATTGAAGAGACAAGCGTTGCAGAAGAAGCAACGGTTGAACAAGCTCCAATAGCGGTTGTTGAGGCGAATACTGAAGAGACTAAGACTGTCGAAACTCAGACTGTCGAAACTAAGGTTGAAGCTCCTATCACTGAAGTACCTACTGTTGAAGAAAAGCCAGCTGTAGTTCTTGAAGAGCAACCAGCTGTATCTAAGCCAGTGGTTAAAGCAGCCGTTAAGGGTGTTAAATCTCAGGCGGGTTCAGCAATGGCAAGTGCACCAGGCCCTCAAACTTTAAAAGAGATTGAAGTCGTAGCTGCACCATTTAAAGCAGAGCGTTACCAACCGAAAGGGGCTGGTAGCCAAGTCGCTCGTAGCAGCGCATCTGCAGGAATGACCAAGCCACAAGGTTACTAACCTAGCCTCATATAGTCTAAAGCACTATATCTGAAACAAACGAGTCGCATTATGTGCGGCTCGTTTTTTTTGGTCTAAAATAGAGACATGATGAAGATCATGTATTTGTGACGATTTTTAGCCAATATGCGGTTCATTCTTGAACTTAGTCACACTTTTAGGTAGCATGCGCCGACTTAAGTTCTCGACACCAGATTCTTATGCAGCTCTTTTCCACCACTGTTTAGTACGCGTATAGAAATTAGTGTCGGGTAAAATCCATCTTTAGCATACTGAGCCCCCATGTTTGAATTCCCCCAATTTTCGAAACACTCTGTAAAAAACGATGTGTTATCAGGTTTAACAGTAGCATTAGCTCTTGTTCCTGAAGCCGTAGCATTTGCATTTGTTGCCGGTGTTGACCCAATGGTTGGTCTATACGCAGCCTTCATTGTTGGTTTAATTACCTCAGTCTTTGGTGGTCGTCCAGGCATGATTTCTGGCGCAACAGGCGCAATGGCTGTTGTAATGGTCAGCCTTGTCGCAACACATGGTGTTCAGTATTTATTTGCAGCCGTATTACTTGCAGGTATCCTGCAAATCGCAGCGGGCATATTTAAGCTTGGCAAATTTATCCGAATTGTTCCGCACCCAGTAATGATCGGTTTTGTTAACGGGCTTGCTATCGTTATCTTCTTAGCACAACTAGGACAATTTAAAGCGCCTGATATGTCTGGAGCGTTAACTTGGCTTCCTAGTGGTCAAATGACGATCATGCTTGGTTTAGTTGCTCTAACGATGGGTATTATCCATTTCCTTCCTAAGCTAACGACTGCTGTCCCGTCTTCTCTAGTGGCGATTGTCACGGTAACGGCGCTTGTCGTTGGCCTAGATCTAGAAACACGTACTGTTGTGGATTTCCTACGCACCATGTCGGGCGATGAAGCAGCAACGCTTGCTGGTTCACTACCAACATTCTCAATCCCTTCTGTACCATTTACTCTAGAAACGCTACAGATCATTTTGCCATACGCGGTTATTCTTGCAGCTATCGGCTTAATTGAATCACTGCTAACACTGACAGTACTAGACGAAATGACCAATACTCGCGGTCAAAGTAACCGTGAATGTGTTGGTCAAGGTATCGCAAACATGACATGTTCTGTTTTTGGTGCGATGGGTGGTTGTGCAATGATTGGTCAATCGATGATCAACATTAACTCAGGCGGCCGTGGCCGTTTATCAGGTATTGTGGCTGCTGTTGCTCTGCTGATTTTCATCCTATTCGCTTCTGCCCTAATCGAGATGATTCCTCTAGCTGCATTAGTTGGTGTAATGTTTATGGTTGTAATTGGTACATTTGAATGGGCAACATTTAAACTTGCACGTCGCGTACCTAAACAAGATTTCTTTGTCATCGTTTTGGTTACCGTTGTAACAGTAATGACTGACTTAGCCGTTGCAGTAGCAGTAGGTGTTGTCGCTTCAGCGCTTATGTTTGCTTGGCAACATGCGAAACATATCTACGCAAGCAGTTCACTAAACGAAGAAGGTTCAAAAGTTTACCAAATTCACGGCCCTGTATTCTTTGGCTCTGCGGCAAACTTCTTAGAACTTTTTGACGCACAAAATGACCCTGCAGACGTTATCGTTGATTTTGCAAATTCTCGTGTGACTGATCACTCAGCAATTGAAGCAATTGAAACCATTGCAGAGCGTTACACGGCGTTAGGAAAGACTCTACATTTACGTCACCTGAGCCAAGATTGCCGCGCTCTTCTTCATAAAGCAGGCAGCCTTGTTGAAATCAATGTAAAAGAAGACCCTAGCTATAAAGTTGCAACCGACTTACTTGCTGGCTAATCTAGATTATACCTATCAAAGGCCGATGCGATTTGCATTGGCCTTTTTTATACCTCTTTGTTTTTATATCTCATCATTTTTATGCCTCATGGCTTGCCGCCCCCACCTTCTTAGACCTCGACATCTGCCTGTATTATTTCTTTGTATATGTCCCTATTGACCAACAGAGGAAACTTAGCGCCTATTCACCCAAATTTTGAAGGTTTTTAGCTCTCCAACATTGCGTTATCATGCAAGGAAACTATTCTGAAAAACTAGGCTGAAAAGGAATACCTATGCCAATTGATGACAATAAAGAAGCTCGACACAAAGCGCGCCAACAGAAAGTAAAAGATCAGGTTGATGAAAGAGTGGCGGCAGCGCAAGAAGAGAAAGGGCTACTGCTTGTGATCACTGGCAACGGCAAAGGAAAATCAACCTCCGGGTTTGGAACCGTCGCAAGAGCGGTTGGTCATGGCTTAAATTGTTCTGTTGCTCAATTCATCAAGGGAACTTGGGATAATGGCGAAAGAAATTTACTTGAAAAGCTTGGGGTTGAATTTCAAGTGATGGCAACAGGCTTTACTTGGGAGACTCAAGACAAGCAATCGGATACCGATGCCGCACAGTTAGTGTGGAAAAAGTGCAAACGCATGCTGCAAGATGATTCTATTGATGTGGTGCTACTGGATGAGCTGACATATATGGTCACTTACGGCTACATCGACCTCGACGAAGTCATTGAAGCACTGACGCAGCGTCCTAAGATGCAATCTGTTGTTATCACTGGCAGAGCGGCACACCGTAGCCTCATTGAGCTTGCGGATACCGTATCTGAAGTCAGAAATGTAAAGCATGCTTTTGAATCAGGTATTAAAGCCCTGAAAGGCGTCGATTGGTAAATCGATTACCTTTGAGTGCTTATCTTGTTAGTGCTTAGCCATCGAATATTTAGCGATCAAAAAAACGTCCCTATCCAGGGACGTTTATCTATTAAAGTTGAATCTGAATAGCAGACTTAATTAAACAGACCTTTCAACAATCCATTGACGGCTTCTTTGGTCTTTTCGTCTTTAATTTTATCGGTGAGTTTTTCAACACCACGATCAACCTCTTTCTTCGCTTTTTGTTTTAAAACATCATCAAAAACAAGTTTGAACTTAGGGTCTGCCCATTTTCCCGTAATTTTAACAGGGATCGTTACGTCTTTAAGATCATCAATATTTTGACCACCTTGCCCTTCAAGTGAACCAACAATCGATGTTCTCACTAGAAAGTCAGCCGTCTCGCTAATATAATTGGCTTTACCTTCACCGTGGATCCGAAGCAGTGGCGATTGCATGTTTAGATTGTTTGTTGAGACTTCACCATTGTTCAATGTCAACGTCGCGGTCATCGCACTAAAGTCAGTCTTTTGAGCTTCGCTACCCTCTTTAACTTCTTCACCTTTGATTTTGGCATAGTTAGTACGAATCAATTGAGCTACATTGATCCCATTTACCGCGCCATCTTCAAAGTTAATTTTGATCGTCCCGCTAATATTTTTCTTTATGCCTGTTGGCGTTAAGCCTTTACCTTTTACATCAACGTTGATGTTACCGCTTCCTTCCAACTTATCATTGTTCGCCACATCTTTAAGCAATGGCTGAACTTTAACGCCGATGATTTGTTTTTTGGCACTATAAGTCGCTGGCACTTTACGAGCATCTAATCGGGCACTTGCTTTAATTGAACCTTGATAAAGGTTTGAGCTAAATGATTGGAGATCAACCACACCACGATTAATAGAAAACGCAGTATTCACACTCTGCATTCGAGCATTGTTCGCTTTAAATTTGTCGATTGTAATCTTGCCTTTAACATCAAGTCCTTTTAAAGCACTCAGATCGGGTTCAACTTCAGGCCCTGCTTTCGCTGGGGATGGTTCGTTACCTGCCGAGTCCGTCTTATTGTTACTGTCCGTTGCTTGCCCTAGCCCCAAAAACTCATCTAAATCGATATTTGGACTATGAAGTGCAAAACGTACTTTAGGAATATCAGCAAGCGTAATATTCGCTTTACCATCTAACTGGATTTTATTTAGGGTCAGTTTTTCTAGAACGAAGTCCAAATAACCTTTGTTAATGTCAAAGCTAAAGTCTGAATTCATCTGTATTTTCATTGGCGACTGCGGCAAGCTATCTCCAACAAAAGATGAATCTAGTGTGAGTGACTCAACCGCAAGAAGAGAGACTGCACTATCAATAGAAAATACTGCGTCACCTTTCACATCAAGTGCAAGATCCGCAGCGTTACCTTTAACGCTATAACCTAACGAGTTTGGCTGATCAAATTCAAATCGATCTAACGTGATTCTTGCGTCTTTAATCATATTCACGCCATCATCAAATGTGGCATCAAATGCAATGTCTCTAACCGCATATTCCTTATAGCCTTTAGAAAGCTTAAGCTCAGCTTCTCCTTTGGCTGTAAAATTTTGCTGATTATTTTTACCTTTCGCTTCAAAAAGAATCAATGTCCACTGTTCTGCTTTAAACTCAGACATGCTAAAGCCGACATCATAGAGTTTTGTGTACGTTTTGGCTTTATGATCTTGAATTTCAAGAAGCGCGTTAGTGACTGTAATGCCAGCTAAATCGATAGACCATGCACTGCTAGATGAGGCTGTTGGTTGCTCATCGCTTTGAGCCGGATTCTCATTTGCTACGGTTTCAGAAGGGGCGGTTGAAGAAGTTTGAGTAAGCGCATCAAGGTTAGATTTACCATCACTTAGCGTTTCCAGATGAACTTCAGCGCCATCTAGATAAATATTGCCGATCTTCAGGTGTTGGCTAAACAGTGGCGTCACATCTATTTCAATACCAACGCGGTCTACTTTGAAAAAAGTATCGTTGCTGAACCCTTGTGGATTCTTTAGCTCTGTTTTCCCCATTTCAAAACCAATGGTAGGGAAAAACGTCCAGCCGATATCTCCGGAAATATTAAGTTCCAGTCCGGTCTGTTTTTGTGCTTGTTCAGTAATAAGTGGCTTGAATTGATTTGGATTGACGAATAACACCAGTGCGGCCACTGCAAGAACAATGACGAAAATCGGCACACTAATGAACAACAGTAACTTTTTCATAAGCGTTTTCCTTGATTAATATCCAAAAATAAAGTGGCACATAAAGTGCCACTTATTATATAAAAAATGCAACTTACATTCAGCTTTCATTTTACTCAACTCGTTCAGGTTTAAGACAATTTTCTGTCAACCTAACAAATTGAAGTAATGATAACGTCGGTAAGATCACTATAGTTATTTGACTCTATGCAAATGACTGATAGCGACTTCGCTTTAATGACTTAGCTTTTCAGCAACTTAGCGATGTGAGCTTTCAATACGTCGATTGCGATACGGTTCTTACCACCACGAGGCACAATAATATCCGCATGTTGCTTAGACGGCTCAATAAACTGCATGAACATTGGGCGTACTGTTTCTTGATATTGTTTAAGAACAGAGTCCATTGTACGACCACGCTCTTCTACATCACGCTTAACACGGCGTAGTAAACAGATATCTAAAGGTGTGTCCATAAAAATAGTCGCATGCATTAGGCTACGTAGACGTGGATCAGTCAGTAATAAGATACCTTCAAGAATGATCACTTTCTTTGGCGTCAACGTCACTGAATTTTCAGTACGTGTATGCTCAGTGTAGCTGTAATCTGGCACATCTACAGCTTCGCCTTTGATAAGCTGCTCTAAATGCTCACATAGTAGGTCATGATCAAGTGCACTCGGATGATCATAGTTAGTTTTCACTCGCTCTTCCATGCTCAAATGGCTTTGATCATTGTAGTAGCAATCTTCCGTGATAACACCAATTTGATGGTCGCCTACTTTTTCACGTAGCTCATTATAAATGGTGCTCGCGATCAGACTTTTTCCAGAAGCAGAAGCGCCCGCGATACCTACGATGACGCATTGATTATTATCAGACATTATTTGTGCACCCAATACTGTATGGTGATAGGAATAGATAAACCGCCTAATTATAGGGACTTCAGTCAACAGATACTAGTCAGGATGAGACCTAAGTCAGAGTATTTATTGTATTTGTACAATTAAAGACCATATAAAATCCTAAATTAGTGATGCGATCACATTATTAGCTAATCGTCATAACATTAATTGCATCAGGCTTAACTTTTCCCTGCCAAAACAGGCTGCATGCAACTCGATCAGCCAGTAGCTGATATTGCTGCGCATGTTCGCTATCAGGTCTTGATACCACCGTCGGTTTCCCCATGTCGATGTCATTTCTTACATCAATATGCAGTGGTATCTGAGCTAATACTGACAACCCAAATTCCGAGGCCATCTGCGCCGCCCCACCTTGTCCGAATATATGTTCTTTTGCACCACACTGACTACAGATATGATAGCTCATATTTTCGACGACACCGACAACAGGTACATGCACCTTATCAAACATCGCCACACCTTTTTGTGCATCGGCTAATGCTAAGTCTTGTGGTGTTGTAACGATCACAGCACCTGTCACTGGAATTTGTTGAGATAAAGTGAGTTGAATATCTCCTGTACCCGGTGGCATATCGATCACCAAGTAATCGAGCTCTGGCCACTCTGTCTCATTTAGCAATTGAGCTAATGCTTTCGATGCCATTGGTCCACGCCAGATTGCCGCCTCATTTTTATCAACCAAGTAGCCAATTGAGTGAGTATAAATGCCAAATGCTTCTATCGGCTGCATCCATTTGTTATCACGAACACTTGGCTTTGCATCTACCTTGCCGATCATCATTGGGACAGAGGGTCCATAGATATCCGCATCCAGTAAACCAATTTTTGCGCCACTGGTTGCCAGTGATAGTGCAAGGTTGACCGCAGTGGTCGATTTCCCTACCCCGCCTTTGGCAGAAGAAACAGCAATAATATTTTTGACCCCTTTTATACTTTGAGGCACTTCTGTCTCTAATGACTTAACTACGCAAGAAACCGTATATTCAAAAGGTGCCACATTCTTCTGTTCTTGTTCTGTTGCAATCCATGTCGATAAAGACTGCTGAAGCACTTTGGAGGCAAATGGAATCGCGATATCAAACGTACCTGTCGCTTTCACCGAGACAATACCCGCGCTACTTGCCCAATTTTCAATCAGCAGTGGATGCTGATACTGATTCAACCAATCACAGAAATCTTGTTTACTCGTAAACTGACGCATATAAGCTCCTTTTTTATTCATGCTACCACCTCATTGATTTTGACAGAACCCTAAAAAAACTAAGGTATTACTCACTCTCATGCCTTGGAGTCAGGCGGCGCATAAGGTAATATCAACAATCAATTTTTATCCCTATCTAGTAAAGCGAATATTAAGTATGGCAACTGACCCAAAAAACGTTTCTTCAAGGAAACTGCTGGTAACTTGTGCCCTTCCGTACGCTAACGGTTCTATCCACCTAGGTCATATGCTTGAACACATCCAAGCTGACATTTGGGTACGTTACCAACGCTTACGTGGCAACACTGTAAACTTCATCTGTGCTGACGACGCTCACGGCACGCCAATTATGCTTAAAGCGCAACAGATGGGTATTACTCCAGAAGAGATGATCGCAGCAGTCAGCGAAGAGCATCAAAAAGACTTCGCAGGTTTTGATATCAGCTTTAATAATTATCACAGCACTCACAGTGAAGAGAACCGCGAGCTTGCATCTCATATCTACCTTGAGCTGAAGAAAAACGGTTTTATCTCTAGCCGCACGATTTCTCAGTTATTCGATCCTGAAAAAGAGATGTTCCTTCCTGACCGTTTCGTGAAAGGTACATGTCCGAAATGTAAGTCTGAGGATCAGTATGGCGATAACTGCGATAACTGTGGTGAAACTTACAGCCCAACAGAACTGATTGAACCTAAATCAGCAGTTTCTGGTGCAACACCTGTAATGAAAGATTCAGAACACTTCTTCTTCGATCTTCCTCAATTTGAGAGCATGCTGAAAGAGTGGACTCGTTCAGGTTCTCTTCAAAACGAAACTGCAAATAAGATGCAAGAGTGGTTTGAGTCTGGCTTGCAACAGTGGGATATTTCTCGCGATGCGCCATACTTTGGCTTTGAAATTCCAGGTGAAAAAGACAAGTTCTTCTACGTGTGGCTAGATGCTCCGATTGGCTACATGGGTTCATTTAAAAACCTATGTAACAAACGTGATGACCTTGATTTTGATGAGTACTGGAACAAAGACAGCAAAACTGAACTGTACCACTTCATCGGTAAAGACATTGTTTACTTCCACAGTCTGTTCTGGCCTGCAATGCTTGAAGGCTCTGGTTTCCGTAAGCCAAATAACGTATTCGTTCACGGTTACGTAACGGTAAACGGTGCGAAAATGTCTAAGTCAAAAGGCACATTCATCAAAGCGGGTACTTACCTAAATCACTTAGATCCAGAATGCCTACGTTATTACTATGCTGCGAAGCTTAACAGCCGTATTGACGATCTAGACTTGAATCTTGAAGACTTCACACAACGTGTAAACTCTGATGTTGTAAACAAGATCGTTAACCTTGCATCTCGTAACGCTGGTTTTATTACTAAGCGTTTTGAAGGCAAACTGGCGGACAACTTTGCAGAACCTGAGCTTTACGCTGAATTTGTAGCGGCTTCTGAGCGCATTGCTGAACTTTACGAAACTCGTGAATTTAGCCGTGCTATTCGCGAAATTACAGCGCTTGCTGATAAAGCGAATCAATACATTGATGAAAAAGCCCCTTGGGTTCTAGCGAAACAAGAAGGTAAAGAGCAGGAGCTACAAGAAGTTTCTTCTGTTGGTATCAACTTGTTCCGCGTATTGATGGCATACCTCAAACCAGTAATGCCAGAGCTTGCTGCTCGCACTGAAGCGTTTTTAAACGAAACGTTGACGTGGGAATGTATTGCACAACCGCTAACGTCTCATGAAATCACTAAATTCAAAGCTCTATTTGCTCGTATTGATCCGAAGAAAGTAGAAGCTATGGTTGAAGCATCAAAAGAAGATGCTGCTGTTGAAATTGCAGCGAAAGAGAAAGCGGAAGCAGAAAAGAACAAAGCAAGCCAAACCGAGCTAGACAAAGATCCAATCGCTGATGAGATTGAGTTCGATGCATTCGCTGCAGTTGATATGCGTATTGCTCGCATTATCTCTTGTGAAGAAGTGCCAAAGGCTAACAAACTGCTTAAGTTCCAACTGGACATCGGCGGTGAAACCCGTCAGGTATTCTCTGGTATTAAGTCAGCGTACAAACCTGAAGAGCTTGAAGGAAAGCTAACCGTAATGGTTGCTAACCTAAAACCTCGTAAAATGAAGTTCGGCATGTCAGAAGGCATGATCCTAGCCGCTGGCCCTGGTGGCAGCGATCTGTGGATCCTTGAGCCACATGAAGGCGCACAGCCTGGCATGCGTGTAATGTAATCACGCTGGAGGGCTTGGTCCACATCTAAGCCGTACCAAATAAAAAGCCAGTATCTGATTGAGATACTGGCTTTTTTATAACTATTCAAACGCTACAATGCGCTTTAAAATCATACGCTTTGTAAATACAGTGTGTTGACCTTTCTGGTACAAATTCGAAAGAAATCAAACAGTGCGATTGGGATTCTTAGCTATCATCTTCTGTGAAGTTAGTTGGTAACGTTTTTTTCATCTCGTTCCAAATATATCCACTTTCAAGACCATACTGTCTAATTAAGGCTGGCAGTTGATCGCGCTCGTCGCTTTGACAAATCTCAAGAAGATCACGGTAGAATTTCAGCGCTAGCTGACGAGATTGCGGACAAGAGAAGTAGTAACTGCCAATGCGATCATATAGCTTCTTCACACCATTAAAAATCAAGCCATAAACTTGGTTCCCGGAATGGAAGGCTAATCGTTGAAACAGCATGTAATCATAGAAATTGAACGTTTTCGCCATCAAGATAACCTGACGTTTCTGTTCATCTTTTTCGTTGTCATCTTTAATGCTTTGCTTAATTTTGTCGGCGTATGGAGAAGACTCAACAAACGCATCCCAAGATTCAGCAGCAAGCAGACTTTCACATGATTCAATCACATTTTGAATCGTACGTTCAGAACTTTCTTTATTCACTTTAAACGCATAGCGCATGAAAATCGGACTGATATTAGAGCGAGCCGCCAAAAGATCTTCCACAATGCTTGTCGCATTGTCGCTATCAAGGGAAATCAAAGTATCAAGAATATGCAAACCTGATGTTTCCATGAACTGGTTTACTTTAGTTGGTTTACCGTGCTGGATAGTCAGCCAACCATCACGAGCTAAACGCTGTAAAACTTCACGTAAGGTGGTTCGTGTCACTCCAATTAATTCAGATAACTCACGCTCTGCGGGTAGAATTGAACCCGGTGGAAAGCGGCCATTCCAGATGCTCTCGATAATGTACTTTTCTGCAAAGCCGGCAGGGCTTTTTGCCTTAATGACCATTTATATTGGTATCCGATTATAATTTTTTATATTGATAGACTCATCATACCACTAGTTTTGTGTCAGCGGAAACATCTCTCAGTGAATCGTAAGCACAAAAACATTTAGAGTACAAACTCTAATATAATTTAGAGCCTTACAATTTTTTAAGTCCAGAGAAAGATTTTGCCACTCCCCCTTAAATACACAAAATCGACAAATTAACCGATATATTAGTCACATTTGTCAAATCTCAATCTGCAATGTAATTTTGTAAAAATCTCCCTTAGAGATAGCTTTAAATATCTTTTTTGAATGCTTAATTACGATTATGATACCCATGCGCTATTTTCATAAACATCTATAGAAGCACACACTACTCTGATCGCGTTTTTTAACAAAAATTGCCTTTATATCGTACGTCGGTACAATTCTTGTTGACTAAATGTTATCTAAGAGTAGAGTTGCGTGCGAAGCAAGGAGTGCTTGTAATTACTAGGAAGTGACTTGGCAAAATTACATAATAAACCATAGCGTTGTTATTTTTCTAAGTCGCTGTTTTATAATGGATATCTAGTACAGCTCCGTTATATGAATTTCAAACACTTTTGCAATGTCTATTCATTACTAACATTAAGAGTATTAACATGCCGATGTCACTCGGAAATGCGTTTATCAAGAACTTCCTTGGTAAAGCACCTGATTGGTATAAACTTGCCATCATTGCCTTTCTTATTATAAACCCATTCGTTTTTTTCTATGTCGACCCGTTTACTGCTGGTTGGTTGCTCGTTGTAGAGTTTATCTTTACGCTTGCAATGGCACTAAAATGCTACCCTTTACAACCTGGTGGGTTACTTGCAATTGAAGCAATAGCCATCGGAATGACAAGCCCTGAACAAGTTAAACACGAACTTGTTGCCAATATTGAAGTACTACTATTGCTGATCTTTATGGTTGCCGGTATTTACTTCATGAAACAGCTACTTCTGTTCATTTTCACCAAAATCCTACTTGGTATTCGCTCTAAAGCAATGCTCGCTGCTGCCTTCTGTTTTGCAGCCGCTTTCTTATCAGCATTCTTAGACGCACTAACCGTGATTGCCGTCGTAATCAGCGTAGCTGTAGGTTTCTACTCGATTTATCACAAAGTTGCTTCTGGGCAAGGAACTAACTCAGCGCATGATCATACGAAAGATGAGCATTTTTCTGAGCTAACTCGTGACGATTTAGAAAATTACCGTTCATTTTTGCGCTCACTTCTAATGCATGCCGGTGTTGGTACAGCCCTAGGTGGTGTAACCACAATGGTTGGCGAACCTCAAAACCTAATCATTGCCGATCAAGCGGGTTGGTTATTTGGTGAGTTCCTGATTCGTATGTCTCCAGTGACGGTACCAGTATTCATTTGCGGTATTATCACTTGTATCCTAGTAGAGAAACTAAAAGTCTTCGGTTACGGCGCAGAACTGCCAGATAACGTACGTAAGATTCTAGTCGACTTTGATACAGCAGAGCGTAAGAGCCGCACTAATCAGGACGTAGCAAAACTTTGGATTCAAGGCGCGATTGCGGTCTGGCTAATTGTTGGTCTAGCGATGCACTTAGCTGCCGTTGGTCTTATCGGCCTTTCTGTTATCATTCTTGCCACTGCATTTACAGGTGTTATTGAAGAGCACTCTTTAGGTAAAGCGTTTGAAGAAGCACTTCCATTCACCGCTTTACTTGCGGTTTTCTTCTCGATTGTTGCTGTAATCATCGATCAAGAACTATTCAAGCCAATCATTGATGCTGTATTGGCTGTTGAAGATAAAGGAACGCAACTAGCGCTTTTCTATCTCGCAAACGGTTTGCTCTCTATGGTGTCGGATAACGTGTTCGTAGGAACGGTATACATCAACGAAGTGAAGACAGCGTTAGTTGAAGGGTTAATCAACCGAGATCAATTTGATTTACTTGCGGTTGCCATTAATACAGGTACTAACTTACCTTCAGTTGCAACACCAAATGGTCAAGCTGCATTCCTATTCCTACTAACGTCAGCGATAGCACCACTTATTCGTTTGTCGTACGGACGAATGGTCATAATGGCACTTCCATATACGGTTGTATTAGCTGTTGTTGGTTTGGTCGGTATCGTGTTCTTCTTAGAACCATCCACAGCTTATTTTTACGATGCAGGTTGGATTTCTCACCATATTCCATCCGCAACATCGGCAGTTTCAGGTGGTCACTAAATTTTTTAGTTGATTACGAAACTAATCCAAGATAAAAAGCTCTGAGTATTCAGGGCTTTTTCATTTTTAGTCCGTTTCATTTTTTCGATCAGACCAAATTCAAGTAACTTAAGTATAGAAGGATATTATTTGTGAATGCTCTTGCCGCTATTAAGGCTTTCTCTGCACGCAGACTGTCTTGGCTTCTCTTACTGATCTTTATCGTTTTTTTCGAAGCATGCGCACTGTTCTTCCAACATGTTGTTATGCTATCCCCATGTGTAATGTGTATTTATGAAAGAGTTGCCATGATGGGGATTGGTGGTGCTGCATTATTAGGATTAATCAATCCATCAAATCCTATTATTCGCTGGTTAGGACTGGCGGCCTGGGGGGCAAGCGCCTACAAAGGGTTAGCGTTAGCGATGCAACATGTGGATTATCAATTTAACCCTTCTCCCTTCGCAACTTGTGACCTCTTTGTCACCTTCCCTGACTGGGCTCCTTTAAACCAATGGGTTCCGTGGATGTTTGAAGCTTATGGGGATTGCAGTGAAGTCGTTTGGCAATTTTTAACGTTATCAATGCCGCAATGGCTCGTTATCATTTTTGCAGGTAATTTAGCGGCCCTTGCCATCATTATCCTTGCACAATTTGTTAAGCAGCCAAAAGCTTAACTCTTTGCAGATAGCTCTTAATTTGTAGATAGCTCTTAGTTTGTAGATAGTTCTTAATGTATAAAGCTCATTACGCTTCAGCGCCACTAAGTCGTGCTGGCTAGCGTAATGAGCCCTTTCTTTAATCGATATGGCTATTTACTGCAACGCTACTTATTACTACAACATTGCTTAAATTTCTTCCCACTGTTGCATGGGCAAGGATCATTGCGACCAATTCCCTTAAATGGGTTAACTATCTGTGATTTATTGCCAAGCATCGCTTCATCTGCTGCAAGCGCTACTTCTACCACCATGACATCCAATTGATCAGTAAAATCTGCAAGCGATGGGACTTGATCAAAGCCAGCCTCTTTCATCTGCTGTTGCGTCTGCTCTTCATCAATCGCCAACATTAGAGTGGTTAGGAATGCCTGCAACATGCGCATACTCCCTTCTCCAATGTTTGCCTCTTCCCACTGTGTCTCAATCACAGGCCATACATTCATAAAGCCTTCAGCGAAGTCCGCTAAATTGTCAGAGAAGTCACCCTCACTAAGTAACTGTGTTAATTCAAACTCGCTACGCTGAAGTAAGTTGTGCTGTTTATTAATCTGCTCCACAACGACGGCTTTCACCGTATTTAGCTCTTCACCAAGCAGCGGCTGTAACCAAACTTCAGGATCAAGAGGTTTAGTGGCTAGGTTACTCGCAAAAATCGCACCTTCTAAATACACACTTGAAAGAGGAAAATCTGTGTCGGGTAATGTCAGTAATTGATACATGTCTTGTTTAACTTTTTAAAGATACCATTTGCGAGACATTATAAACGTCTCTGCCTATTTTGTTAGCCGTTTATTTGATAATAGCCATTATCACAGTACCTCCCAATAGAGACGCCGTCAGATCTAGTGACATTTCGAGCTCTAACCACTACAATCGCGCCTCTTAATTTAGTCGGCGGTTGGTTATGCGAGTGATACTGGGCCCTATGGAGGGCGTGTTAGACCATTTAATGCGTGAAATTCTTACAGAGATTAATGATTACGATCTCTGTGTCACCGAATTTGTGCGGATTGTCGATCAACTGCTGCCAGAACATGTGTTTCACCGTTTGTGTCCTGAATTGCTTCAAGGCTCTCAAACTCAATCTGGCGTGCCTGTACATATTCAATTACTTGGTCAAGAGCCTAATTGGATGGCGGAAAATGCGATTAGAGCGGCGGAGCTTGGCGCGAAAGGCATCGATCTTAACTTTGGTTGCCCTGCAAAAATGGTGAATAAAAGTAAGGGCGGAGCAGCATTACTGCAACATCCTGAACTCATGTATCAAGTAATCAAAGCTTGCCGAGAAGCCGTACCTGCCCACATTCCAGTCACCGCTAAAATTCGATTAGGTTGGGAAGATCCTGAAGACTGTTTTGAAATTGTTGATGCCATTGAGCAAGCTGGAGCCAACGAATTAACCGTCCATGCACGTACTAAATCAGGTGGTTACCAAGCAAGCGAAATAAAATGGGAATACATCAATAAGATTCGAGAAAAAACGAGTTTACCTTTAATTGCGAATGGCGAAATTTGGAACTATCAAGATGGCCAAGCTTGCAAAGCAGCAACCGGAGTTGATTCATTGATGGTATGCCGCGGAGCTTTTAACATCCCAAACCTAGGCAATGTGGTTAAACATAACCATCCGAGAATGCCGTGGCCTGAAGTCGTTAACTTGTTACTTCGCTATTCAGAATTTGAAATTCAGGGTGATAAAGGCCTGTACTATCCAAATCGAGCGAAACAGTGGTTTGCTTATTTACGTAAAGAGTACGATCAAGCAGATGAACTGTTTAGAGAGATTCGAACGTTCAAAAAGGCAGCGCCAATTGTCGAACATATTCAACGCTATAGAGATGCTTTACCAGCGTAATTTACCCCTCACGTACCGTATGAACCTATCGCTGATCTAGCAAAAAGCCGGTGTCAGCGATATGGCTCTGTATTTCGAGATTCGTTTATTTAACGTTAGATATGTGTTCCAACTTGATGATCTGAGACTCTTGTGGTGATAGCGCTAATCGGAGTTCTCCGCCATCAATAATGCAATCTTGCTTTTCAGTCAGCAGGCTCATTGCTTTACCGCCTTCAAACCCCAACTGCCAAACAGGCAGAACTAACTCTAACTCCTCATCTCTCAGGTTAACTGCGACAAGAATCGTTTCTTGTTCCAACACTCTGGCAAACACAAAGCTCTTTTCATCCACATGCAAAGGATGTAACCAGCCCTTTTGTAGTGCATGACTTGATGTTCTCAAGTGAATTAAAGATTGGTAATAACTAAACCACGGCGAATTTTCGACCTCTCCCCAAGGGAGACAACGGCGATTATCAGGATCATTGCCCCCTTCAAGCCCGATCTCAGTGCCATAATATAGGCACGGAGCACCCACATAAGTCATCAATAGTGTTGATGCGATCTTCATCAATGCTTGATCACCGTTGACCAGGGAAATGAACCTCGCGGTGTCATGACTATCCATTTGGTTCAACTGTGTCAGTTGGTTAGCCCAAGGTAATTTGGCTTTAGCCTCCAGCAGCCAGTCAACAAAATCACAAGCATCGATATCAATGGGATCGTAGCTAATATCTTGTTTGGCAAGTAGCGCTCTTAATGGGTGTGCGAAACCATAATAGTTCATCGACCCATCTTCCTGATCCCCTTGCAACCAAGAGCTCGCTTCGAAGAAATGCTCTCCTAGCACATAAGCATCATTATTCTCTTGCTTGGATGCTTTTCTAAACTCTTGAACATAGTGAGCGTTATTTTTCGCGCCCTCACCCTCTCCAAGCATATGGATCACATCAAATCGCCACCCATCAACGTTATAAGGACTGCGTAGCCAATGCTTGATCACCGCGTCATCCGATTGATAGATGTAATCTTTCACCAGTTGATTTTCGAAGTTCAAAACAGGCAAGTTGCTTACGCCTTTCCAACCGATATACTCTTTCGACTCTCCCTGAAAGAAATAGTAATCCCGATAAGGTGACTCTGGATGATGAAAAGCACCACACTCGGTCTTGCCACTTTTATCAAACCAAGGATGTTCAGCTGACGTATGATTGAATACGGCATCCAGCACAATTTTCATCTCTCTCTGATGGATATTGGCTGTCAGAGAGGCAAATTGTTGATTTGTACCAAGGTGCGGATCGATATTGAAATAATCCGTTGTGTCATATTTGTGATTACTCAGCGAACTGAACACTGGATTCAGATAGATCGAAGTGATTCCTAGATCCTGCAAATAATCGAGCTTACTTTCAATACCGGCAAGATCACCGCCATAGAACTCAATTCCCCCTTCTCCTGGTTGAAGGCTCACAGGCTCTCCCCAAGATTTCGCGATAACGTCACGAGTGCCATTTTTGACTTGGTATTCACCGGTGACAATATTAAGAGCAGGATCTTGATTACAAAAACGATCCGGGAAAATTTGATAAAAAACTTGTTTACTCACCCACTCTGGAGGTTGTTGAGTGGCGTTGTATTTAAAATGAAACTCTTTTGCAGGGATCCGCTTACTGACGCCTTTCGCATCTAGCCAATACTGCTGAGTGCCGATAACAACTTTAAATACGTAGTGAGTAAGTGGGCGATCTTTATTGATGACAAACGTCGCTTCCCAGCATTGAAGCCGACCTTGGCGATGGGTTTTATGCAGATCAACAAGGTACTCCTCGTTGTCAGGTTCATGTCTGACTTGAACTTTATCGAACTCAATAGCTTCCGTTTTGAAAAGAACGGTGAGTAGATCATTGTCGCAACTCAAACCATCAGTAGTTTGAGCGTGGTAGAGAAATGGCGTATTCATAAGCATCCCACATGTCTGTTTTTTCCCATTTTAAAACATGTACAGATAAGAAAAATCCCCCTTCTCGTTTTCAAAAATCGTTAAAAACTGAAAGGGGGATCACATTTAGTAGGCTGAGCTAGAGGGCGTAGCGCCGATAACATCAGCTTTGACTAATTAATAAGCTTTGGTTGAGTAACAAGCTTTAGGTTGAACAATAAGATCTAATTGAGCAACAAGCTATCATCAGCCAACTCTTCGCCTCGGACTTTAGTAAACATCTCTAGTAGATCGGGGACTTGTATATTGGCACGTTGCTCACCAGCAACATCAAGCACAATTTCGCCTTGATGAAGCATTACCGTACGGTCACCGCACGCCAATGCATCTTTCATTGAGTGAGTAACCATCATGACGGTTAGATTAAATTCTTTAACTATTTTCTTTGTTAAATCAATAATAAACGCAGCCATGCGTGGGTCGAGCGCCGCCGTATGCTCATCAAGCAACAATAGCTTACTATCTGACAGAGTCGCCATAACCAAGCTAACAGCCTGGCGTTGCCCTCCAGACAATAATCCAATGTTATCGCCTAAACGATCTTCTAAACCTAAACCAAGAATACTGATTCGCTCTTGAAAAAGTTTACGGCGCTTTGAAGAGAGAGAAAGATTCCAACCTCGACGCTTTCCTCGCATATACGCGAGCGCCATATTCTCTTCAATGGTGAGATCACCACAAGTTCCCGCTAAAGGATCTTGAAACACACGAGCACATTGAGTCGCTCTCTGGTCGACCGTTTTTCGGGTAACGTCTAACTCATCAATGATAACGTTTCCTCCGATCATCGGTGTTTCACCCGTTACCGCCCCTAGCAGGGTCGATTTACCCGCACCATTCGAACCAATCACAGTGAGGAACTGATGCTCAGGTACTTCGAGGTCAACCCCTCTCAACGCTCGGTTTTCTAATATCGTTCCAGGGTTAAACGTGACCTGAATATCTTCTAAACGAATCATACCGCCTCCCCTGATGATTTACTTGACTCTGTTCGTGCCTCGATCTTTATCGGCTTACTGAGCTTTTTTGCTTTCAGCTTCCCTTTCATTTTTGGTGCAATCAGCGCCGCGGCAACAAGTACAGCTGTGACTAAGTTTAAATCTGATGCTTGTAGACCAAACATTCCTGAACTCAACGCGAAAGCTACGGCTAAACGATACAAAACAGAACCGACAATAACAGCAACCACAGCCATCCAAATCTTACGACTTGGTATGAGTGTCTGCCCCAAAATCACAGCCGCTAAACCGACAACAATGGTTCCTACGCCAGAGGTGACATCAGCGAAGCTATTGGTTTGAGCAAATAGCGCACCCGCGAAACCCACGAAGCCATTCGATAGCGCTAAACCAAAGTAAGTGTAAAACGAGGTGCTTCCCCCCTGAGCTGACACCATTCGCGAGTTCACACCTGTCGCTCTTAGCCCTAAACCAAAATCACTATTAAGCAATCGGATAACAAACCAAGCTGAAAACAAGACAAGAACACCAACGACTAATGGCCGGACATACATTGAATCTCCCATCGCTTCAAAAGGCGTTAAAATTGTATCCTCACCAAGCAAAGCCATGTTTGGGCGACCCATGATCCTAATATTGATAGAAAACGCTGCAATCATAGTCAAAATAGAGGCGAGCAGATGCAAAATTCCACACTTTATCGCCAAAAAGGCAGTCACCCAGCCCGTCATTGACCCTGCAACGATCGCCATTCCCGTCGCAACCCACGGATCAATTCCCGCCACAATAGCAGTAGCAGCAACCGCAGCACCCATAGGAAAACTGCCATCGACACTTAAATCGGGGAAGTCTAAAACTCGAAATGTTAGGTAGACACCTAACGCGACTAGGCCATAGATAAGACCTATTTCAATCGCGCCAAAAAACGCAAAAGCAGACATAAATTCTCCTTTTCTGCTTTAAGCGTGGCGATAATTCACCACGCTTAACTCCTTATTTTAGAACTTTCGTCGCTCGATCTAAGACTGAATTAGGAATGACCATACCCAATTTTTTTGCCGCGCCTGCATTAATGACTAAGTCAGAACCTTTTGCCACTTTCACATCAAGTGAACCTGGATCTTGACCTTCAAGAATAGCAACGACGTAATCAGATGTTTGTACACCAATTTGGTAATAATCAAAGCCTAAGCTCGCAACAGCACCGCGTTCAACATAAGAAGTTGCGGCTCCAAAAACAGGTGTTTTCGCTTGGTTTGCAGCTACAATCATCCCTTCTATCGCACTTGCCACTGTATTATCAATCAGTGCATACAGCACATCAGATTTAGCTGAAATAGCTTGTGTCGCCGACTGCACATCTGCACTTCGTAATGCTGTCGCTTCAATCAGTTCGATGCCATGTTTATCAGTACTCGCTTTTAACAGCTCCATCAAGCTGACAGCATTTGCCTCACCAGGGTTGTAAACCACGCCAATGGATTTAACTGTAGGCATAAGCTCTTTGATTAATGCCACGTGTTGTTCAACAGGTGATAAATCAGAGAGACCCGTAACGTTTTTCCCTGGTTTCTCTAACTTTCTAACCAATTTGGCACCGACAGGATCAGTCACCGCAGTAAACACAACAGGTATCGAGCGAGTGGCAGAGACAAGAGCTTGAGCAGTCGGAGTCGCGATGCCCACTAAAACATCAGGGCTTTCACCGACGAACTGCCGTGCAATTTGAACAGCAATTGCCGGGTTTCCTTGAGCCGTTTTAAAATCAAATTCTAAATTTTTACCTTGTTCATAACCTTTGGCTTTTAATCCATCAAGTAAGCCTTGGCGTGTTGCATCTAATGCTGGGTGTTCAACAATTTGTGATACCGCGACTTTCGCTGTTTTAGCTAAAAGGTTGGTCGAAGATAGTAGTGCAGCTCCAGCGAGGAATGCACTAACAATGATCTGATTTGCTTTCATCTTAACTCCTTGATTTAAGCAACGTAGTAATAGGATGTTGTGATTTTGGTACTTTTTATAATATAAACTGTGCGCTTTTTGCGCATCTACCAGTATTATTACCAGTTAGTTAGCTGAAAGGGAAGTTAGATTTAACAAAAAATCAACAAGTCGAATGTCTAATCTATTTTATTGGAAAGTCACAGGTATAAAAAAACGCCTAGCAAATTCATGCTAGACGCTTAAATGATTGTGTTGTCGAGCTACAATATCACCTAGCCTTGGATACCAACAATAAGCCAAGGGGCATTCGATGTTGTTAAATCACGTTCTAAGTGCCAAACATCTTCGATGCTCTCTTCAATGCCTTCTGAAGCATCACGGTATCGGCCACTAAATTGCAAACTTAGTTGAGCCTTAGATGAGTCATAATCTGCACGAACAATCTCGGCGTCTACATACATAACGTCTGTATGTTGCTCACCTTCTAATTTTGCACGCTCAGATTTAAGATCTTCAAACAAGCTTGCTGATACATACTCTTCAATCGTATGCAATTCATTATGATTCCATGCACCCTGTAACGTTCTGTAGTGCTCGCGAGAACCATTGATAAATGCAACTTGATCAAAACCTGGTGGGTAGTTGTGCGGGATATCACTTTGCGCAACATTTCCAAAACCGCCACCATTGGATTGAGTTTGTTCAAAATTATGTACGTTCGGCTGCTGTTCAAACTTCTGAGAGTGAGCGCCTCCGAAGGCTTCCTGCCTTTGATGCTGATTCATAGAGCCTTGCTTTGCACCAAGCATACCTCGCATAAGTTTGAAGATGACAAATGCAATCAAGCCCATGATCAGGATATCCATAAATTGGATCCCTTCAAAAGCACCACCAAAGAAAGCGGCCAACAGGCCACCAGCTAACAGACCACCCAATAAACCGCCCATCAAGCCTTTCTTACTTGAACTCTTAGCCGCGGTTTTGCCCGTTTGATCTTGCTTCAGCGTATTCGTATTTTGTTGTTTAGGAGCAGGAGCGGTTTTAAAGCTCTTACCGAATGACTTGCCACCACCAAATTTCTTAGCTTCAGCGATTGGCGTTATAGCTACTGATACCATCAATAGTGCTACAAGCGAAAAAAAACGTTTCATGTTTATCCTTAGGTTTCTATCTTGCCTATCTCGCAATCATACTCGTTAACTATACACAATGAAATATTCAACCTATGCTGGACATGTATCAGAATATTGCGACACCACACAAATTACACCGTTTTTATTAAGATAATCATGGGTGCTTGTTGACGCCTATCCAACAGCTGACTAGTATATTGAACGTTGTTCATTTAAGAAGTTAATCATGGCACGTAGAAACGATCACACCCGAGAACAGTTAGTTAGCCTCACGTTAGATACCGTAAAAGCATTTTTAGAAGAAAATACGCATCACGAGCTGAGTTTAAGAAAAGTAGCAAATATGATTGGCTATGTTCCAAGCACCTTAGTCAATGTGTTTGGCAACTACAATCTACTACTGCTGCATGCCATTGCACAAACGCTAGATGAGCTATCCGAACAAGCGAATACTGTTGTCTCTAAAACAACCAACTCTAAAGATGCACTTTATGAGCTCGCCTTTTGCTATCACGATTTTGCGCAGCAACACCCTTATCGCTGGCAGTTAATTTTCCAACATAATATGAATGGTGATCAGCTACCTGAATGGCAAGCTGAACGTATTGATAATATGACTGGAATGCTTGAGTCGCTGCTTGCTGAGCTAGCGCCTTCTCGCTCAAAACAAGAAGTACTACAAGCAAGTCGAGTACTATGGTCTGGCGTACACGGAATTACACTACTCAGTGTTGATGACAAATTCTTTTCCTCTGAACCAATTGATGGTAAAGAACTTATTAATAACCTAATCTCAAATTACCTGATGAACTGGTAATTCAAAGGATACAAAATGTCTCATAGCAGCCAGTCTTCGCTGTTAACTCAAAGAAGATTTCTTCCCTATTTTGTGACGCAGTTTTTCGGAGCTTTCAACGACAACATCTTCAAAAATGTCTTGTTATTGTTCGTTGCATTTGCCAGCAAAGAAGCACTTCCAGTCTCCAGCCATTTATTCATCAATCTTGCGGCAGGCCTTTTCATTCTTCCCTTTTTCCTATTCTCGGCTTCCGCTGGGATTCTCGCGGATAAGTATGAGAAGTCATGGTTTATCCGTAAAGTTAAGTTAGCTGAAATTGCAATCATGACGTTAGGAGCCATCGGCTTCATTTTTGAAAGCTATGCGATCCTATTGATCTTACTATTTTTGATGGGAACACAATCTGCATTTTTTGGCCCCGTTAAATACGCATTATTACCGCAACAGTTAAAGCCAAAAGAACTCGTCCCGGGCAATGCCTTGGTTGAAACGGGAACGTTTATCGCCATTTTACTGGGAACTCTTGGCGCTGGTGTTATCGCATCCGCTGAATATGCAAAATATATCGCAGCAGGCTGCGTCATTTTCTTTGCTCTCATGGGTTACTTGGCTAGTCGCTCTATTCCACACTCTCCCGCTTCAGCACCTGATATTCAGTTTAAATGGCGACCTATTGCTCAAACAAAGCAAACCATAGGTATTGCGAAGCAAGATCGTACGATTTTTCAAGCCATCATGGCAATCAGCTGGTTCTGGTTTCTTGGCGCGTCTTATTTAACTCAATTTCCAAATTTCACCAAGATTTACCTGCAAGGTACCGAAAGCAGTGTTTCCTTTCTGCTCGCTCTGTTTTCTGTTGGTATCGCAATCGGCTCACTGACTTGCGACAAACTGTCAGGACATAGAATCGAAATCGGTATTGTACCTATTGGTAGCCTCGGCATTTCAATCTTTGGCTTCTTAATGGCCACCTCTATTCCAAGCGAACTACCTCAATTTACCCACTTTGCTGAATTCATTAGTTACGCACCGTTATGGCCGCTCTATTTCTCATTACTGTTTCTAGGGATCTCTGGTGGCATCTTCATTGTGCCCTTGTATGCACTAATGCAACAAAGAGCAAAAGTCACTCAAAGGGCGCAAGTGATTGCGGCTCTGAACATCTATAACTCTCTATTTATGGTTGGCAGTGCGATTCTTGGTATTGTCTGCTTATCCGTTCTATCGCTATCAATACCGCAACTTTTTAGTGTTCTCGCCGTGTTGAATCTACTTGTTACCATTTATTTATGTTTTCAAGTCCCTATATTTTTAGTTCGTTTTTTAATGTGGGTACTCACTCACACCATGTACCGCGTTAAGCATAAAAATTTGCACCACCTTCCAGAACAGGGTGGCGCACTCATCGTGTGCAATCACGTAAGCTATATGGATGCCTTATTGCTCAGTGCCGTCTGTCCGCGTTTGATTCGATTTGTGATGGAAGAGAAGTACGCAAACCTTCCTCCTTTAAAACGATTCTTAAAAAGAGCGGGGGTCATACCTATTTCCGCGACAAATCGTTCATCAATAAAACAAGCTTTTACCGATGTTGAACAAGCTCTCTCTGAGGGGCATTTAGTCTGTATTTTCCCAGAAGGCACTCTGACATCAGATGGCAAAATTGGCACTTTTATGCGCGGGATGGACATCATTATCAGACGATCTCCTGTTCCTGTCATTCCAATGAGTTTGAAAGGATTATGGGGAAGCTACTTCAGTCGACACAAAGGTTCCGCCTGCAAAGGCCTACCGACCCGATTATGGTCAAAGTTAGAAATTGAAGCGGGAACACCGGTTGAGGCAAAGCTCGCGACAACACAGTTAATGCGTGAAAAAGTATCAGAGCTAAGAGGAGATTGGCGTTAAGTTTTTCTGAACAAGAGTTCAAAACATTTAGACTTACTTACCAGCGGCTTAACGGTAGAATGCTCACTCACATCCATATTAGAAAAACACAATGACTAACTTTAAACAAAAGGCTCCCTTTTTTCTGGCAATTATCATCTGCCTAACCCCGTATATCACATCGCCGACAGCGTTAGTCATTGGCTTTTTATTAGCCACATTGGGTTTAGTTCCAAAAGAGATTGCAGTGGCTAAAATTACCAAGAAGCTACTGGCCTACTCCATTATTGGGCTTGGCTTTGGGATTAACTTTCAGCAAGCTCTGTCCGTTACCAGTGATGGTATCGGTTTGATTGTCACTAGTATCCTCACCACTCTCAGTGTTGGCTGGATACTGGCGAAAAAAATGCAACTTAAAAAGCATACCGCTTATCTTATCTCTGCTGGCACCGCCATTTGTGGGGGTAGCGCGATCGCAGCCGTCGCTCCAGCGATCAAAGCGGACGATGACCAAATTGGGATCGCCCTTGCAACCGTCTTCGTATTGAACTCTATTGCTCTATTTCTATTTCCTGTCATTGGACATGCTCTAGAGTTAAGCCAGCATACATTTGGAACTTGGGCAGCGATTGCGATTCACGATACCTCTTCTGTCGTAGGCGCGGCTTCTGCCTATGGTGAAGAGGCTCTGACAACCGCGACTACCTTAAAACTTGCGCGCGCACTCTGGATCATCCCTGTCGCATTTATCAGCTCGCTCATTTTTAGCAATAAACAGAAAAAAATCACCATTCCATTTTTCATTGTTTTCTACTGTCTTGCTATTTTTGTCAGCGACGCTTTGCCGCAATTTGATGTGGTTTATCAAGGGATTTTCCAACTATCAAAACAGGCACTCGTGGTTTGCCTATTTTTGATTGGTTGCAGTATTTCAGTTGAAAAGCTTAAAGCCGCAGGTGCTAAACCGCTAATTTTCGGAGTCTCATTATGGCTGATGATCTCCGTCGGATCGCTAACATGGTTACTGCTGAGCAGATGAGGTTTGAGCGGATTGCTTGTAATTGAGTACCAATGAGGCAACGAGCAAAAAAGCGGTTAATTCGGCAATAGAGCGGACGAGACCTTCGCTCTGAATCGCTAAGGTAATTTGCAGCACTATTGCCACAAGGATAATGATTTTCATAATAAGTCCGTTATTCCAAAGTCCTTTATCTTTGATGCTTATTATGAAGCTAGGTTATAAAAATAATAAATGCCGTTTTGAACTAACACATATCCAATTCAAATAAGTTAATTCAAAAAGGCAAATTGACTACTCGCCTTTTTCTGATCGCAGGTGCATCCACTCTGTCTGTTGAAGCCAGTTTGATAGCGCTTTACGTGACACTTTTATCCCTACCGATTCTATTACAGGCATCCGAAAGTATGCGATTGGAAACTTAAACTTATCGAGTTTCCCATCCAAATACTGACGATAAGCGAAATCCTCATCTAACCGCTCACTGTCGATGATCGCCACAGGTCGAAAACCAAACTCAGCATCTTCGACGGGAATAATAAACGTCTGCCGAATTTGAGGATGACGGTTCAGCACTGCTTCAATCTCTTCACAATGAATATTCTCTCCACCAGAAATAAACTGATTATCCGCCCTTCCTAATACCATTAGCTCATCAGATTGCCACTGACCTAAATCTTTACTATCAAACCAACCTCCCTCATTCAGCGGCTTTAATTGGCCTTGATGGTAATAACCACTCGCAAGCGTTTCACCACTAATATAGATGCGCTGATCAACGATTTTCAGTTTCCGCTTCGGTAATAAGAATCCCGCACTGGATATTGAATCGAGTCGTTTGGCCGTCACCGTTGAAGCGGCTTCTGTCATCCCATAGCCGAGCCAAGTATCAATACCGACTAACTGTGCTTGTTGCGTTAGCGTATGCGGGATATGGCTTCCCCCGAGCAGTACGCGTTTGAGGGTAAGTGGCTGCTTGCTATCGAGTAATCGCTTTAGCTGGGTGCTCACTAAAGAGGCGTGCGTAACCTCTTGAATATCGATGTCCAAATCCCCGGAACCGATCTTGAGCTCCCCCCCGGCCACCAGCCAGCGCCAGATAATCGCCAACCCAGACACATGATACATCGGCAAGCTTAATAGCCACCGATCGGATGCTTGATATTCAAAACATTCCAGAAGGCCTTCCGCTGAAGCAATATGCTGCGACTCAGTATGTGCGACCGCTTTCGGTTCTCCCGTTGAGCCAGAGGTGAAGATAATTGAGCCAAGTCCCTTAGGGTGACTGTGAGGCGTTTCTAACACTAATCCGCCCTCATTCTCCAGTGAGAGTTCGAGCAAGTGCAGCGGAGTGACGTTTACTATTTGATTTGTGGTCGCCAGTAGCTCTAACTCTGCCTTAGAGAGAGGAAGCTCACTGGGGTTGGGCATCCAAATTGACGGAACCTGAGTCTCTGCATACAAAATATCTAATTTACGCTTAAGCTGCGCCAAGGGCTGAGGAGGACAAATCGCAGGTAGAATGCCTAGACGTAAGCAGGCCAGATAAACAAGCGGAAATTCGGGTTGATTCTTACCAACAAAAACCAAGACGTCACCACGACCAAGCCCTTGGGAGCGTAAAGACAAAGCATAATCATCAATAATAAATTTCAATGTTTGCCAATTGATCTGCATTTTTTCTGCGATCAACGCTGTTGAAAAAGGGCTCTGCTGAGCCCATTTTTTTAGTAATGCCGATGCTGACATATTACCCCTGCCACACCAATTCTTGCTCTGCGAGTGGTGTCACTGGAATATCGCAATCAGGCCAAGAGATTTCCAATTGCGACTTAAACAAACCTATTGTATCCAACCCTGGGACTTCATCCGGCAATTGCCATTTTGAAAAACGAGCCAACTGAGTTAAACCTAAGCTCGACTCAATACTAGAGCTGATCACGACCTGAATACCAAGCGCTTGAGCTCTTTCAATCAATTCAATACAAAAATAGGCAGAACCGATCAAACTTGGCTTAATCACGATCGCTTTCACCCCCGTTAGTTCATCTAACGAAAAGTTTGGCTCTCGAACTGCTTTTTGCAATGTCTCATCCCAAGCGATCGCAATTCCGGTATCAATGGCGAAAGCAAGGCTATCGGCTGGCGACTGACAAGGCTCTTCAATAAACGCAATCCGTTGACGAACAGAAGGCGTAACATACTTGGCAAACTGCTGAGCTTTGGCTAACTTCCATGCTTGATTCGCATCTAAACGAAGTGATAAATCTGGAATTGACTCTAAAAACAGATCAACAATCATTCCATCGCGAATGGCTTCGTACAGTCCGACTTTAATTTTGGCAACTTTCTTTCCATCCATCTGATTCAAGACAGGAATTAACTCATCAGGGTCTCCGCTACACAAAGGAGCCGCTTGATAATTCCCCTCAATGGGTAACTCACTGTTCAATTCCATCTTTGCCATTGATAGGCCGAATGCAACTGAAGGTACTAACGCCTCAAACGAGAATTCACCACCATTTACCCATGTTTCCAGTTGCGCTTGAGCTTGCTGGCCCGCCTCTTCCATCGATTCAAGACTAAAACCGGGTAATGGCGCTATCTCTCCACGCCCTTGCTTTCCGTCCTGTTCAATTTCAACAATCCAGCCTTGACGTTCTGTCAGTTTGTTTTCGCGAAGTATCACCCCACTGTCCATAGGGAGAGCGTAGCGATAGAGCTTGGCAGTGCGCATATAATTTGAGTCCTAAGTTGGTAACGGTGATAAGTTGGTAACGGTGATAAGTAAGTCACTGAGAATAGAAGAGTCATAAGCTTAGGTAAAAAATAATCACCTAAGCTTAAAATCACCAAATGAATTATGGGTTACGCGGGAATTTATCGAAATCAGGACGACGCTTTTCATTAAATGCGTTACGTCCTTCTTGGCCTTCTTCAGTCATGTAGAACATCATCGTCGCATTACCAGCCAACTCTTGAAGGCCTGCTTGACCATCACAATCTGCATTAAGCGCCGCTTTCAGGCAACGTAATGCCATTGGGCTATGTTGTAGAACTTCACGACACCAACGTACCGTCTCTTTTTCAAGATCCGCAACAGGTACAACAGTATTAACCAGACCCATCGCTTCTGCTTCTTGAGCATTATAGAAACGACATAAGAACCAAATTTCACGCGCTTTCTTCTGCCCTACAATACGAGCCATGTAAGACGCGCCCCAGCCACCATCAAAAGAGCCTACTTTAGGCCCTGTTTGACCAAACTGAGCATTTTCAGCCGCAATGGTTAAATCACACATCATGTGTAATACGTGACCGCCACCAACAGCCCAGCCAGAAACGGCTGCAATAACAGGTTTTGGACAAGTACGAATTTGACGCTGGAAATCCAACACGTTTAAGTGATGAGTTCCGCTGTCATCTTGGTAGCCGCCGTAATCGCCACGGATTTTTTGGTCACCACCAGAACAGAATGCATCTTCACCTAAACCCGTCAGGATAATCACACCCACTTTTTCGTCATAACGCGCATCAGCCAACGCATTAATCATCTCTTTCACAGTCTGTGGGCGGAATGCATTATGAACTTGAGGACGCGCAATAGTGATCTTTGCGATGCCATCTGCCGATTTTTGGTAATGAATGTCTTCGTATTCAGTCCCGCAATCTTTCCAGTTTACCGGTGCGTATAGTTCTTCTTCTGAAATGCCTACTGTTTTTGCCATGGTTGTTCCCATTGTTCTATTTCATGATTAATGTTTAACGTCATTAATCGATTTAATTGATTCACTTAATAAGCGAATAACGGTTGCGACTTGCTTTGGTTGCTCCTGATGAACATTATGCCCTGCGTTGTCTATTTGCGAAAAAGAGAGCTGACTTTCTTTTGCAAGCTGACAAAATTTGGCGTCTTTCTCTCCACAGAGATAATGAATAGGTAGCGACGATTGCTGCAAATCACTTAATAAATAAGGCTGTTTCGCCAAAGAGGTTGATAACAGCATTTTTGCGACCGAGTCACCAAGATTATCACTGCGCTTAGCGATCAAGGTTTGTCTTTGCTCATGGTTTAGTGAAGAAAAGACACCTTGTTGATACCAATCGGATAAAACCTGTTCGATCGGTTGTATCGTGAATCGTTCAGCCCAATATTGGTCGCTTTTCCAGCGTGCAATTCGAGCCTCTTCATCTGATAAACCGAAATTTCCGGCTTCAATAATCATCAACTGAATATTAAAACAAGACAGTAACTCTTTTGCAGCTGCGTACATCGCAATCCGCCCACCAAGAGAATAGCCCACGAGAATTATAGGATATTGGGGAGACATCAAGGAACGATCTAACGCAGAAAGTATGGTTTGTTTGATGAGCTGACAGCAATGCTCAAACCCATCGCAACTCAAATGCTGACTCTGCCCATGACCGGGAAGATCAACGATAAGCTGTGGGTAATCGTGCAGCTCATTCAAACACGCTTGCCAATCTTTGCCCGTTCCAAGCAGGCCATGCAGAAACAACAGTAGTGGTTTCTCGTCCGAACCGCTCGGTAACATCAGCTGACTATGAAGCATTGATCTGCTGCATAAGTTGATTCAATTGAGTTGACGCTTGCTCTGCTGGGGTAATCACTTCAACAAGTAAAACACCCGTTCCTGATTCAAAATGCTCAGCAATTGCCTGACGGTATGCAGAAAGCGTTTGCGGCTGGCAATAAGCTAAATTAAATTGCTTCGCGGCATGCTCAAATTGATACCCGTGAGGCATTTGATATAACGACTGTTTCTTCTGTTTTGGCACAGGAAGTAGATCGAAAATTGCCCCACCATCGTTGTTTGTCACCACAATCACCATCGCTTGAGGGCAATGGTTTAACAACGCTAATGAATTCAAGTCATAGAGCAGCGCAGTATCTCCAATAAGCATCAGCATCGAACGTTGACGAGCTCGCTGGACACCAGAAGCCGTAGCCACTAACCCATCAATTCCCGAAGCACCTCGGTTAGTGAACACTTCGTTATTAGGGAGTTCCCCTAGCATATCCACTAAACGAACAATCAGGCTATTACCTAGAAAAACATCATGTTGCTCAGCTTGAGTCGCGACATCAACAGCAACCACCAGCTCGGTTAAGTCCTCGCCACTAGATGCCTGAGCTTGAGCGAGATGAGTAATTTTTTCCGATGAGCAGATAAGGCCGTCAGCCCAACCCGAGTTTGTCATCCCTATCAATGGTAGAGAACAAGACTCAATAAATTGGCTCGCCGAACTCACAACATGCCGTTGCGGAAGGTGACTTTGGTTAATACGATGTGCATCAGGTGAAACCACTAAATACTGGCCACACATTTTAGGCACAGTCTGCTCAATCCAGTGATTTAAGCGTTTGGAGACAATTCGCTCACCAAACTGAATGATCACATCGCACTGAGCCAGCGTCTCTTTTGTTTCGGCTTTCTGCATCCACAAATCATAATGACGCCATGCACTACTTATCCCCGATTGAGGATCACACAGTAACGGCCAGCCAATAGACTGGGCAAAATCTGCCACTTTCTGAGACTCTTTCAGTGGCAAGCTTCCCACGATAATCACGCCTTTTTTATCTATCCAATCTGCAGGTTGGACATCGCTTACCGCTGCTGAATAAGTTTGAAAAGTATGAGTATAAGGCTCACTACTGTTTTTCCAGCGAGATAATGGCGCTAAGTAGTCAGCAAACGCCTCTTTTGAGCCCGAAGAGTACAAAGGCTCTGGAAATGGACAGTTGATGTGTACACTGCCACCCGCTAAACGTTGCTGGTGCAGTAACTTATCCGTTGTCGTCAATAGCCAAGCTAGAGGGACGGACGTTGATGGGCTAGGTAAATTTTGAGCTGCCACCACATGAGAAGAGAAAACACCTACTTGATCGATGGCTTGATTCGCACCGCAATTGACTAATTCGACAGGGCGATCTGCGGTTAACACCACCAACTTCTCCCCTGTCAATTTTGATTCTGCAATGGCTGGCAACAAGTTAGCGACAGCAGTACCCGATGTGACAATAATCGCCACAGGTTTATTGCTCGCTTTCGCCAATCCCAATGCTAAAAAGCCTAAGCCTCTTTCGTCGAAGTGAGTATGCAGATTCAAGTGCATGTTTGCATCGGCTTCCAGTGTTAACGGTGTCGAACGTGACCCCGGAGCAACACAAACCTCTTCAACACCTAGTCTTACCAACTCTTCCAATAAGGTCTCAGACCAAATACGATTAAGAACCGCTTGGTCAGTACTCATGATGCAACACCTAACGGTGGATTGTCTGATATTAAACTAAGTAACGTTGCCATCTTCTTATTTAACTCTTGCCATTCATGTTCGGCATTAGAACCCGGTACAATCCCTGCGCCAGCAAATAATTGAACTTGATTATCAACAATCAATGCACTGCGGATCGCGACACAAAATTCCGCTTTCTGGTGACTAATATAACCGACAGATCCAGCATACCAACCGCGAGCAAAAGGTTCATTCTCTTGAATAAATTGCATCGCTTCTGCTCGAGGTAAACCCGCTACAGCAGCGGTTGGCTGAAGAGCACCAAGCAGTTGCACACCATTGGTATTCGGCTTGAGTTGTGCGTGAATGCTTCGCTTTAAATGCTGCACTTTTCTTAGTCGAACTAATCTTGCCTCTTGCTGAACATTCACGGTTTCTGAGTGCTGGGTTAACCTTTCAACAATGTCATCAACAACGTACTGATTTTCATTAAGATTTTTTGCATCTTGAGATAACCAATTCGCCAATTCCATATCTTGCGTCGCATTCTTACCACGGCCAATCGTGCCTGCCAGCGCTTCGGTATGTAGCTCTTGTCCAAAGCGACTATAAAGCCTTTCAGGTGTTGATCCCATAAAGCTATGCTTCGAATCTAACGACATCATGAAATGAAAACTATGGTGATTCTGTTCATAGCTTGCTTTAAGTAATTGTGCCGAACAAATTGGAGCATCGAGTTTTAAGACAGTCTTTCTTGCCAGAACCACCTTTTTGAAATCGTCCGCTTCAATGCCAGAAAGCACTCGTTCCACTAAATCAGCCCAAATCGCTTTTGATGGCGTATGCTCGGTATGCTCTATCTGAGCACTCAACGGAAGCAGACTCGGCACGTCACATACTATTTTATTGAGAGCGTTGATCAAAGTTTGCTTTTCAGAAGGTAAATTCACCGCTAGCGACCATTGATCATCATATCGAATCAATTCTATTTGCGGTAAAAAGAAAAATGACTCCATACAACGACGATTCTTTTCTGTATGGCCGTCAAACGAGCGCCCTCCCCAGATCCGTTGGCCTTCACCAAGGATCGTATATGCGGGAGCGGGATCTGAAAATGTATGTACCTTACCTAAAGCAACTACTTCTTCACGAGTATCACGAGATTGCCAGTAAAACTTAGGAAATATAGGTTGAGCTTCAAGCCAGTCAATAAATACAAACGGAGGCTTTTCATCCAACCTTTCAACAAGGCGAACCTCTTTGGGAGTCGAGCTCTTCACTCGCTCAACTAACGTTTGTATGGCTTGATAAAAATGGGACAAATCAACCTCGTACACATCAAAAATTCGTATATTGGGGGATACTCTATTTATAGACCACTATCAAATCAAGGATGCGATTGAGGTTTTGTGTTTATTAACAATAAACACACATAACAAAATGTACAAAGCTCACCCGTTAATACGCTTATTTACAGATTTTTATTCTATCAAACAGTGATTTGATGTACTTTAATAAAGTAATTAATTATTTTTTAGGAATTCGGCAATGCAAAATATCGGGATGTCGTCAAAACTCAACAGTGTCTGCTACGATATCAGAGGACCTGTGCTCAAACATGCTAAGCGCATGGAGGAAGAGGGGCATAAAATACTGAAGCTCAATATTGGTAATCCAGCCCCATTCGGTTTTGACGCCCCAGATGAGATTCTTGTGGATGTGATCCGTAACTTACCCACGTCTCAAGGCTATTGTGATTCCAAAGGCATTTATTCCGCGAGAAAAGCGGTGGTTCAACACTACCAGCGTCGCGGACTACTCAATCTTGATGTTGAAGATGTTTATATCGGAAACGGTGCATCTGAACTGATTGTGATGGCAATGCAAGCCTTACTGAATAATGGCGATGAAATGCTGGTTCCAGCACCGGATTACCCACTATGGACGGCATCAGTTGCTTTGTCTGGGGGCTCCGCGGTTCATTACCTGTGTGATGAAGAGTCAGATTGGTACCCTGATCTGGATGATATTAAGAGAAAAATAACGCCAAAAACTCGCGGTATTGTTCTTATTAACCCAAACAATCCGACAGGTGCGGTTTACAGCCGCGATTTCCTATTAGAGATCGTAGAAATTGCTCGTAAGCATAAGCTCATTATTTTTGCTGATGAAATTTACGACAAAGTACTTTATGACGGTGCAACCCACACCTCTATCTCAACACTAGCCGATGACGTATTAATGGTGACCTTTAACGGGTTATCTAAAGCTTATCGTGTATGTGGCTTCCGTGGTGGGTGGATGTTTATCACAGGACCTAAGCAATTTGCTAAAGGCTACATTGATGGCCTAGAGATGCTTGCCTCCATGCGTCTGTGTGCCAATGTGCCTATGCAACATGCTATTCAGACAGCGTTGGGGGGTTATCAAAGTATCAACGAATTAATTCTTCCTGGAGGGCGATTACTCGAACAGCGAGATCGTGCTTGGGAACTGATCAACCAAGTCCCAGGGGTGTCCTGTGTCAAACCGAAAGGTGCGATGTACTTATTCCCTAAGATCGACACCAAGATGTACAACATCAAGGACGATCAAAAAATGGTTCTCGACTTTCTTAAACAGGAAAAAGTGTTACTCGTACAAGGCACTGGGTTTAACTGGCCAAAACCGGACCATTTCCGCATTGTGACACTACCACGAGTGGAAGACTTAGAACTCGCCATTGGTCGATTTGAGCGTTTCTTATCGGGTTATAGCCAGTAAACCTTTCTTTCGTAAACCTTTTTCTCTACTCTTAATAGGTGCTGTACATTACAGCGCCTATTTTTTTATGATGTAAAATCAACAAGCCACTATTAAACCAATAAGCATTATGAAACCAATAAGCACTAAGAGATAAACAATAAAGGATTAGATAGTTATGGAAGAGACCGTTATAGAAGGAAAAACGCCTCAAAAGAGCCATTTCTTTGCTCATTTAGCCCGCATGAAGCTGATTCAGCGTTGGCCACTGATGCGCTCAATATCCAAAGAAAATATATCTGAGCATAGCTTACAAGTCGCTTTCGTTGCTCATGCTCTTGCAGTAATAAAAAATAAGAAATTTGACGGCACATTAAACCCAGAAAGAATAGCCATTTTAGGCATGTACCACGATACCAGCGAGGTCCTTACTGGCGATCTTCCGACTCCAGTCAAATACTACAACCCCGAAATTGCCAAAGAGTATAAAAAAATCGAAGCAGCGGCAGAGCATAAACTTCTTTCTATGCTACCTGACGAATTTAAAGAGGACTTTGCACCGTTTCTTGTCTCACATTCAGCTCATTCTGAAGACGCTGCCATTGTGAAGCAAGCGGACTCTATCTGTGCTTACTTAAAATGCTTGGAAGAACTCAGCGCCGGAAACCATGAATATGCACTCGCCAAACGCCGCTTAGAAGAGACTTTGCAACAGCGACACACACCTGAAATGGAGTACTTTCTGCAAACCTTCGCACCAAGCTTTGAATTAACACTAGACGAAATCAACTAACACACTGTAACGTAAGAGGATAACAGAGGAGTCACAGCATGGATATTGACTTAAACCCTCAGTGGTTAGAAAGAGATAATGACGAACATAAAATTAGACGTGATGATCATCGAAGCCCATTTCAACGAGATCGCGCTAGGATCTTACACTCTGCGGCTTTTAGACGCCTACAAGCTAAAACCCAGGTTCATGGTACGTCGGTTAATGATTTCCACCGAACTCGGCTCACTCACTCCTTAGAGGCCGCTCAGCTAGGATCTGGCATTGTGGCTCAGATCAAAAAGAAACAACCTGAGTACCGCTGCTTGTTGCCTTCTGATAGCTTAATTGAATCCATCTGCCTTGCTCATGATATTGGTCACCCACCTTATGGACATGGCGGTGAAGTCGCTCTCAACTACATGATGCGTGATCATGGTGGTTTTGAAGGCAATGCCCAAACTTTTCGAATAGTAAGCCGTTTAGAACCATACACAGAACATCACGGTATGAACCTATCTCGACGTACTCTATTGGGTTTAATTAAGTACCCAGCGTTATTGAGCCAAACTCGTTCGCACGTTCAGCCCAAACCTGTTGAGCATCAACGCCGACTAAAAGCGAAAGATTGGTCTCCGGCAAAAGGTATTTACGACCAAGATAAACCGATTCTTGATTGGGTATTCTCTCCTCTTAGCACCCAAGATAAAGCGCTATTCTCCACAATGCGTGAAAGTGATGTTTCAGAGTTTGAGCATCAGAAAACCCAGTATAAATCCATTGATTGTTCGATTATGGAACTTGCCGATGACATCGCTTATGGGGTCCACGATCTTGAAGATGCCATCGTGCTAGGTTTAGTGACTCGCCAACAATGGCAAGAGTCTGCAGCAAGTCAATTAGCAGAATGTGGTGATAAGTGGTTTGAATCCAACCTAGAGTCGATTAATGAGATGCTTTTTTCTGGAAAACATCATTTAAGAAAAGATGCCATAGGCGGAATGGTCAACGCCCTGCTGACCAGTATTAGCATTCAAAAGGTTCCTGCACCCTTCGAATCAGAACTCCTTGCGTACAATGCATATTTAGAGAAACCGATGGCCGACGCCCTAGAAGTCTTAAAAGGCTTTGTTAGCCAGTTTGTTATCCAAATACCTCAAGTCCAAATTGTAGAGTACAAAGGTCAACAGATCATAATGGATATGTTTGAAGCTTTTAGCGCCGATCCAGAAAGATTACTACCCGAATCAACACAACAATTGTGGCGAGATGCCAACCAGAAGCATGGCGATGGAATGAGAGTTATCGCGGACTATATTTCTGCGATGACCGATGGTTTTGCCCAGCAGTTACACCAGCAACTGTTCTCATCCCATTAAAAGTGGGCTCAAAACCCAATCATTGCCCTCTAATCACTGAGCTTTGATAGATAGTTTTTTTCAAACACTCCAGGGGGCATTTGCTTAATTTGAAACTCAATCATGTTATCAAATGCTTCAAGCAGCGGTGAAAAATCATTTTCAGGCTCTAGCAAAGACAAAATATGATAGCCCGCCTCTACCGTTGAAAGACTATTACTTGAAGGGGCTTTCCGAATTCGATAATTCCCCTGCAGATCCGTTGGCAGGTGGATGCAAGTTAAGTCGCGCAAATTGTTCGATACTTGCCACATTTTAAATGCTTTCTTCCATGTTCCATCCAACAGAATCACACGTAGTCTCTTTTCATCTCCAAACCTTCTGTCAGGATCTTGTACCTGCTTGAACGCCTGAATATCTGTCGATTTTTCGCTTGGGTAAAGAATGACATGCTCGACCTCACTTTCACTGAGCAAACCATTGAGTTCTACATTATCAGAAAAGTCTTCACCTACGATTAGTCGACTGTTCGGCAATGAAAGAGATAGAATTCTCGCCGTTCCCATCGGTCTATTTTCTTCTGTCGAATGCTGAAGAATGATAAGCTCAACCGAAGTCGAAAGGGTTTTAATCCAGTCACATATGCATGCTTTGAGTGATTTTCGACATTTACTGCAATATCTATACATGGAGTAACAGTGTACCTATTTTTAGTAATAATGAGCGGCGTTTGCCTTGCTTTTCAGATACCAGAATTACAATCGTGGGCAACATGGGATGCATCCGCCATTGTTTCTGGCCAGTGGTGGCGGATCCTAACAGGAAACCTCACTCATACCAATGCCATGCACCTTATCATGAACATTGCAGGGCTATGGGTTATTACTCACTTATTTAAACCGACCGCTAAGCATGTTGCTTTTGTGCTGCTTTGTTGCAGTGCAGTGGTTGGTATCGCTTTATTGGCAACAGAGATGCAACGCTATGTTGGGTTGTCAGGTGTCCTGCATGGACTATTTGGATATTTCGCACTCAGAGAAGCTTTAGAGGGAAGGAAAAGCAGCTGGCTACTTGTGGGTGGATTAGTAGCTAAAGTCGCTTGGGAGCAATCATACGGAGCTTCAACAAGCACGAGTGCAATGATCAACGCCCGAGTGGCCATTGAGGCACACCTAGTAGGGGCTCTCGGAGGAACTTTGTTAGCTTTGCTCACCCTATCAGTCCAAAAAATCACCGCATCAGATAACGAGTCTCATGAGTAAATCTTTTCATGATATTTTCATGAGACCCTTTAAGCGGTTAGAGACATAGCCAAAGTAACAGTACCTTGCGCTCTATTTATGTAGTTCTATTTACGTAGCTTTATAACTGTATTCTTTCACTGTTTTTTTCTAATGTTGACGTTCCAATGCCTTTAACATTCGTCAACTCTTCAGCCGTTTGAAACTCACCATTGGCTTTTCTATAGTCAACAATATCTTGCGCCCTCTTCTTACCAACACCTTTTAGTAAGGTGGCAAGCTCCTCTGCAGAAGCGGTATTAATATTCACCGTAATTTCAATGCCATCATGCTTAGTGAGCGTACTATCTTCAGCCGCAAAAGCAGAAATGGGTAATGATATCGCCAGAATCAGAGTCAATAGGTATTTACGTAAAAGCATATTCAATTCCTTTTAAATAGATTGGAATGAAATAATAGCGATGATGCAGAAATGAAGGTTGGGGAAGCCAGAAAAATAAAACGGGCCACAAATGTGACCCGTTTTCATATTCATATCTATTACATGTTAATTGCCTACTGGCTCACAACATAATACTCAATGCTGGTATTTTTACGTAATACACTTAGCACCGCATTCAGATCTTGCTGAGTGTTGCTACGCTCAAGTTGAGCACCAATCTGTTCGCTGTATGCAGGGTTAATATTTGCTGCAACGTTAGACAGTTCAACAACAATGATATTGCCTTCAGCATCTTTAGATTGACCAAATGTCACTTTATCCGCTTCTGGCTTAGCGAAAGTAAATACTGACGTTGCCAATGGAGAGCTACGGTCGATAGTCTCAACATCACCAAACTCTAGGCCATTGTCAGCTAAAATCGCAGTATTGCCCGCTTCTAGTTCTGACACCAACGTCGAACCAAGTTCGATAGCTTGCTGTTCACCTTTATTTTTTGAAAGCTGAGTAACCACTTGTGCTTTCACGTCTTCTAAAGGCAGCACTTTCTCATCGCGAGTATCTTCTACACGAACAACGATAATATGCTCAGGAGCAACTTCAATCGCTTCTGAATTCAAACCATCTTCTTTCACTTCAGGGCTAAGAATCGCGTCAATAACCGCAGGTGCTTTTAGTAGTTCTGGCGCATCAACTTGAGAGATGAAGTCAGTGGTTTTGATCTCTTGGCTGATAGCTTGAGCAGCATCATCTAATGAGTCAGGGTATTCAAACGCCACTCTCTCTAATTCAGATTGCAGCTCGTAGAACTGATCAACGGCTTTCTGATCAACCAGTTCAGTCTTGATTTCACCAACAACATCAGTAAACGGTTGAGCTTCAGACGCTTTCACTTCATCTAATTTGATGATGTGGAAACCGAAATCAGATTTCACCACGGCGCTAATGTCACCCGCTTTTTGCAAACCAAATGCTGCAGCTTCAAATGCAGGGTCCATTACGTCACGTTCAACCCAACCAAGATCACCACCCGCTTCTGCACTGCCGAAATCTTCTGATTTTTCTTCAGCGAGTGTAGCAAAATCAGCACCATTGTTAAGTTCAGCTAAAATAGCGTCTGCAGCGTCTTCGCTTTGAGTCAGAATGTGGCTCACTTTGCGCTGTTCTGCTGTTGAGTACTTATCCATATGATCTTGGTAGTACTGTTGTGCATCCGCATCAGAAACGGTTACTTGCGATTTTAGTTGCTCAGCAGATAGCTCAACATAAGCGACTTTTACCTGCTCTGGGCGAGTAAAGCGTGCGGCATTATCTTGGTAAAACTGTTGAATCTCTTCGTCCGTCAATTCTGCGTTTTTCGCAAATTCATTGAGTGACAAAGTTACCGTGCGAATATCACGAGTTTGAGTGATTAGCTTGCTCTGAGCATCAATCTCACTTGGCAGCGTAAACTCACTACTTTCTAGTGCCGTAAGAAGCTGAGTACGCATTACGTCACGACGCATGTACTCCGCAAAGCTTTCAGCGCTAAAACCAGCACGACGAAGTGCGGACTGGTAAATATCTTGGTCGAATTTGCCATCATTTTGGAATTGAGGCATTTCTAAAATCATAGTACGAATTTGAGCATCGCTTACTCGCAAGCCTAATGCGTCTGCATGTTGCTCTAAAAGCAATTCATTCACCATACGATCTAATACAGACCTACGGAATGATTCAACATAAGCAGGATCACCTAAAAGCTGTGCAAAGTAATCACCCATTTGAGATTGCATGCGGTTGCGTTCATTTTGGTATGCTTGTTCAAACTCACCACGACCAATCTCTGTATTGCCAACTTTCGCTGCTGCGTTATTACCACCACCAGTGATGTAGCTACCTACACCAGCAAAAACAAATGAAAGGATGATTAATCCAAGGATAATTTTTATCGCGATGCTATTCACGCCTTCGCGTAATCGATCCATCATAATTTAACTGCTCTCCGGAAATGAAGTAAGGACTTCAAAATCAATATTATGTATTGCGCGATAATATCAGAAAAAGAAATGCGCATCAGTAGGATGCGCATAAATTAAAAAAGTTCGACTTAATATTTGAGAATTTGTGCCTATCTCAGTATCAAGTGCTTGTCTGCTCGAATAATCGAATCTAGTTACAAGCGTCTTTTAGTGCTTTACCTGCTTTAAATGCTGGAACTTTTGCTTCAGCAATTTGAATCTCTTCGCCAGTTTTTGGGTTACGGCCAGTACGAGCTGCACGAGTACGTACGCTAAAGGTACCAAAACCAACAAGTGCCACTTGGTCACCGGATTGAAGTGTATCGCCAACAGCGCTGATAAATGCGTCTAATGCGCGACCAGCTGATGCTTTTGAAATATCTGCGTTTTCTGCAATTGATTCTACTAATTGTGCTTTATTCACTGTGATTCCCCTTTGTGTCACCTATGATTATTTTTTTAAGGTGGCTTCGTTCCGTTTTAGATTTAAATTTAGCCTAAAGCCTTACTGTAACTGGGCTGCACGCTTTAGTGGATTAACTTAGCGTCCAAAAAAAACGCTGACAAGTTTTTTTGAACTTATCAGCGTAATCTTTTACTTATTTATGCTGTACATCACTATTTTTCAGCAGCAAACTCAACACCAGTAGGGTCTCGCTCTAATGCCACTTTAAGCACTTCATCAATCCATTGCACTGGAATGACTTTTAAATCAGCAATAACATTGTCTGGAATCTCTTCCAAATCACGCTCATTATCTTTCGGGATAAGGACCGTTTTAATACCACCACGGTGCGCAGCAAGTAACTTCTCTTTCAGTCCACCGATAGGAAGCACTTCACCACGAAGCGTAATTTCACCGGTCATTGCGACTTCTGCTTTCACGGGGTTACCCGTTAAGCTAGACACAAGCGCTGTACACATTGCGGTACCAGCACTTGGGCCATCTTTCGGTGTTGCACCTTCAGGAACGTGAACGTGGATGTCACGCTTCTCGTAGAAGTCGGTATTGATCCCAAGCTTCTCTGCTCGTGCGCGTACCACTGTCATTGCCGCTTGAATTGACTCTTGCATCACATCGCCAAGAGAACCCGTTTGAGTCAGTTTGCCTTTACCAACCATTGATTCTGTTTCAATCGTTAATAGATCACCGCCAACTTCCGTCCACGCAAGACCTGTGACTTGGCCGACACGGTTACGGTCATCAGCTTTACCGAAATCACAACGTTGTACACCAAGATACTCTTTCAAGTTATCCATAGAGACAGTCACACTCTTCAGGTCTTTATCTAGAAGAATGTTCTTCACTGCTTTACGGCAAATCTTGGAAATTTCACGCTCAAGGCTACGTACACCGGCTTCACGTGTGTAGTAACGGATTATGCCGATAATGGCAGAGTCTTCGATCGTGATCTCTTTAGGTTTCAAACCATTACGTTCAACTTGCTTCTCAACAAGATGTCGCTTCGCAATGTTTAGCTTCTCATCTTCGGTATAGCCCGAAAGACGAATCACTTCCATACGGTCCAGAAGAGGGCCTGGAATATTCATTGAGTTCGATGTTGCAACAAACATGACATCAGACAGATCGTAATCGACTTCTAGGTAATGATCGTTGAAAGCATTGTTTTGCTCAGGATCTAACACCTCTAAAAGTGCAGATGACGGGTCTCCACGCATATCAGAAGACATCTTATCGATCTCATCCAGAAGGAATAGTGGGTTTTTCACGCCAACTTTCGACATTTTCTGGATTAACTTACCCGGCATTGAACCAATATAAGTACGGCGGTGGCCACGGATTTCAGCTTCATCACGAACGCCACCCAGTGCCATACGTGTGTACTTACGTCCTGTTGCAGAAGCAATTGAGCGACCTAATGACGTTTTACCTACACCAGGAGGACCAACCAAGCACAGAATTGGGCCTTTAAGCTTGTTGATTCGGTTTTGAACCGCCAAATACTCAAGGATTCGTTCTTTCACTCGATCTAAACCGAAATGGTCTTCATTAAGAATTTCTTCGGCTTTCGCAAGATTCTTCTTAACTTTTGAACGCTTCGTCCAAGGAACACCAATCATCCAATCAATGTAGCTACGCACAACGGTGGCTTCAGCAGACATTGGCGACATCATTTTCAGTTTTTGAAGCTCTTGTTCGGTCTTATCACGCGCTTCTTGTGGCATTTTAGACTCTTCGATTTTCTGCTTTAAAACTTCGAATTCGTCAACGCCATCTTCCGTTTCGCCAAGCTCTTTCTGAATCGCTTTCATTTGCTCATTCAGATAATACTCGCGCTGTGATTTTTCCATCTGCTTCTTAACACGACCACGAATACGCTTCTCAACCTGTAGCAGGTCAATTTCCGATTCCATTTGTCCCATTAAGAATTCAAGACGCTCTGTCACATCTTGAATCTCTAATACATGCTGCTTATCCACTAACTTAAGAGGCATATGTGCAGCAATGGTGTCAGCTAAACGCGCTGCTTCATCAATACCGTTAAGGGAAGTCAGTACTTCTGGTGGTATTTTCTTATTCAGCTTAATAAAGCCTTCGAACTGATTAATCGCACTGCGAACAATCACTTCTTGCTCTTTATCATCAAGTTCAGTCGTCGTTAGATACTCAGCATCCGCCAAGAAGAAGTCATTTTCTTTAAACTGATGAATTTTCGCGCGCTGTTGCCCTTCGACAAGTACTTTAACGGTACCGTCTGGTAATTTTAAGAGCTGTAGAATGGTCGCGACCGTACCAACAGTGAATAGATCATCAATGGCAGGTTCATCGGTGTCGGCTTCTTTTTGAGCGACAAGTAATACTTGCTTGTTTGCGTCCATTGCTGATTCAAGACAGCTAATTGATTTTTGACGGCCAACAAACAATGGAATAACCATATGAGGGTAAACCACTACATCACGTAGAGGTAGTACGGGGATCTCGATACGCTCGGAACGTTCCAAGTTCATATTTTTCTCTCTTCCGCTTAGTCTTATGAGCAGTATATGGGGGCTAATTGGTTGGATTCAATGAAAGAATAAAAAAAAGGAGGTAATTGCTTACCTCCTTCGTATATTTGCTTATCGCTTACTCTGCGCCAGCGGCTTGATTGTCTGAATTGCTATAAATTAATAAAGGATCAGATTCACCTTTAATTACAGATTCATCAATCACTACTTTGCTTACATCTGTTGAAGACGGAAGCTCGTACATAGTATCTAGCAATACACCTTCTAGAATAGAACGAAGTCCACGAGCACCTGTTTTACGCTCCATCGCTTTCTTAGCAATAGCACGTAGGGCATCTTCACGGAACTCTAATTCGGTCTCTTCGATTTCAAATAATGCAGCATACTGCTTAGTTAGCGCATTTTTTGGTTCACAAAGAATTTGAATCAGTGCTTCTTCATCCAACTCAGTTAGCGTTGTGGTAACAGGAAGACGACCAATGAACTCTGGAATCAATCCATATTTCACTAGGTCTTCAGGTTCAACTTGGCTAAATAGCTCGCCAACCGTCTTCGTTTCGTCTTTAGAGCGAACTTCTGCTCCGAAACCAATACTTGAACCTTTTTCTACACGTTGCTCAATCACTTTATCTAAGCCGGAGAATGCACCGCCACAGATAAATAAGATTTTAGATGTATCTACTTGTAGAAACTCTTGTTGCGGGTGCTTACGACCACCTTGTGGCGGAACAGAAGCAATTGTACCTTCAACCAGTTTCAATAGCGCTTGCTGCACACCTTCACCAGATACATCACGTGTAATTGATGGGTTTTCAGCTTTACGTGAAATCTTGTCGATTTCATCGATGTAGACGATACCACGCTCAGCTTTTGCCACGTCGTAGTCACATTTTTGTAGCAGTTTCTGAATGATGTTTTCTACATCTTCACCTACATAACCAGCTTCGGTTAATGTAGTTGCATCTGCCATTGTAAATGGTACGTCTAAAAAACGAGCTAGTGTTTCTGCTAGCAATGTTTTACCACTACCAGTAGGACCGATAAGCAAGATATTACTCTTACCTAGCTCAACACCTTCACTCGTTGTATCACCATTACGTAAACGCTTGTAGTGGTTATATACCGCAACAGCTAGCACTTTTTTCGCGTAATCTTGGCCAATTACATAGTCATCAAGGTGCTCACGAATATCACGTGGCGTAGGAAGTGCCTCAGATTCTTTCTTAGGCAAAACATCCTTGATTTCTTCACGAATAATGTCGTTACATAGATCGACACATTCGTCACAAATGTAAACTGAAGGACCGGCGATTAGCTTGCGAACTTCGTGCTGGCTTTTGCCACAGAAAGAGCAGTAAAGCAATTTACCGCTTCCACTCTCTTTGCTTTTGTCTGTCATTCGCTAACCTCTTAGCCTTTACTCTTATGCTTTGAGTGTATATCAATTTTAATCAATTTGCGTTAAACAATTACCCTTGGTAACTATTCACCACGATGATTAAGAACTGCATCCACCAAACCGTATTCTACTGCCTGATCTGCAGCCATGAAATTGTCACGATCGGTATCACGCTCTACCACTTCTAATGGTTGACCCGTATGCTCAGCTAATAAATTATTTAGCTTTTGCTTAATAGTAAGGATCTCTTGAGCATGAATTTGGATATCTGAAGCTTGGCCTTGGAAGCCGCCTAGTGGTTGGTGAATCATTACGCGAGAGTTAGGTAATACATAACGTTTACCCGGCGCACCACCAGCCAACAGGAAAGCACCCATTGAACAAGCTTGGCCCATACATACTGTGCTCACATTTGGCTTAATAAACTGCATAGTGTCATAAATAGACATACCCGCAGTAACGCTGCCACCTGGAGAGTTGATGTATAGGAAAATATCTTTATCTGGATTTTCAGATTCTAAGAAAAGCAGTTGAGCCACGACAAGGTTTGCCATGTGGTCTTCCACTTGACCTGTTAAGAAAATTACTCGTTCTTTTAATAGACGAGAATAAATATCGTAAGAACGCTCACCACGGGAAGTCTGTTCAACCACCATAGGTACGAGTGCGTTCATGATCGGCGACATTGCATTGTTTTCTTGGTAGCTCATATTCTTATGTCCCTAAAATAAATGGCCCGGATGATATAATCACACGGACCATTGTTAGCAGAATAGTTTACGTTAAGTCAACCATCTACGAAATATATTGCTTATTAAGCTGGTTGCTGATTCATTAGCTCGTTGAAGCTAACTTCTTTATCAGAAACTTGAGCTTTAGCAATGATCGCGTCAATCGCTTGCTCTTCTAGAGCTACGTTGCGCATGTTTTGCATCATTTGCTCGTTTTGCTCGTAGTAAGCGATAACTTCTGTTGGATCTTCGTATGCTGTCGCCATCTCTTCGATAAGTGCTTTCACTTTCTCGTCGTCAGCTTTTAGCTCTTCAGACTTGATTACTTCACCAAGAAGAAGACCAACAACTACGCGACGTTTAGCTTGCTCTTCGAATAGCTCACGTGGAAGTTGTGCAGCAGCTTCAGGGTTACCACCGAAACGTTGTGCAGCTTGCTCACGTAGAGTACCGATTTCTTGATCGATTAGAGCAGAAGGAACGTCAATGTCGTTCTCTTTAACTAGACCGTCAAGCGCTTGCTCTTTGATGCGGTTTTTAACAGCTTGCTTAAGCTCACGTTCCATGTTCTTACGAACTTCAGCTTTAAGACCGTCGATGCCTTCAGCTGCGCCAAATTTAGAAACGAATTCATCGTTTAGCTCTGGAAGTTCACGCGCTTCAACTTTGTTTAGTTTGATAGCGAACTTAGCTGCTTTACCTTTTAGGTTCTCAGCGTGGTAATCTTCTGGGAAGTTTACTTCGATTTCGAATTCGTCACCTGCTTTCTTACCAGCGATGCCATCTTCAAAACCAGGAATCATTCGGCCAGCACCCATCTCTAGAGGGAAGTTTTCAGCTTTGCCGCCTTCAAACTCTTCACCGTCGATAGAACCAACGAAATCGATAGTTGCGCGAGAGTTCTCTGTTGCAGCTTCTTCTACTTCAGCCCAAGTTGCTTGTTGCTTACGTAGAGTTTCGATCATCTCAGCAACGTCTTCTTCTTTAACTTCTACTGCTGGTTTTTCAACAGTGATGTTAGCAAGACCAGCAAGTTCGATTTCTGGGTAAACTTCGAAAGTTGCGTTGAAAACGATGTCTTTGCCTTCTTCAGTCTCTACTGGTGCGAATGTTGGTGCGCCAGCTGGATTGATTTTCTCTTTAACGATCGCTTCGATGAAGTGACGTTGCATTACTTCGCCCATTTTGTCTTGACGAACAGCTTTGCCGTACATCTTAGCAACCATCTTCATTGGCACTTTGCCTTTACGGAAACCATCGAAACGACGGTTTTTCGCGATGTTGCGTAGTTCAGCTGTTACTGCATCTTCGATGTTAGCAGCTGGAACAGTAATGTTAAGACGGCGCTCTAGGCCTTCTAGTTTTTCAACAGTAACTTGCATTATATAAACCTCAAAACTGGCTCAGTAATCTGAGCGTATGAGCCGTAACTGAGGCAGTTGCCTTTCGTTGTTAGCATCATGTTTGTGTAGTGCTCTATCCGAACACCTAATTTAAAATTGAGCATCGATACCTAACGGGTGAAACCAAGGTTAAATATCGGACTAATCAGCGATATCTTTATTCAACTCAAAAATGAGTGATAAAAGGTATCTCCTATTAGCCTCAGGACAGAAATTTAGACGCGACATTCTAGCGATCTGAATCAGACCTGTCGAGTCGTTCACCTATGCATGGTGCTTAATGTCCTAAATTCTCATGCTAAGTGATAAAAAAAGCATCAACTTATCATTAGACACATCAGAAATGGGGACAATAGCGACTTTTTCAAGGGAATGAAGGGCTTTTTTTATTAAAAAGCTCAAAAAGAGATCTTGCTCTTGTTTTGCAGCACATAGTTGATAATTTTTTCGCCACCGAGACATTCAAAGCCGTACCCTATTTATAGGAGCTGTACATGGAGAAAAGGATGTCCAAACTCAAACGTATCTCGCTGATTTTTGTCTTACTTTATCTATTTTGTGCTCTATTAGGCGGCCAATGGGTATGGAAACACAGCTACAATCTGTTGGTATTAGAACACCAAGCGCAGCTCGATCGCTTTGCCAGTCATATCACCAGTAAACTGGATAAATACGCCCATATTCCTGAATTACTCTCTCAGGATCAGGAGCTCGTTGATGCGCTTATTCAGCCCCAAAACAGCGCTCAAATTGAGTTAACCAACCGATATTTAGAACATGTGAATGATGTCATTCTGGCATCTGATACTTACCTCATTGATCAATATGGCACCACGATTTCTGCCAGTAATTGGGATAAAGAGCGCTCATTTGTCGGACGAAATTTCGCTTTTCGCCCTTATTTCAAGCAAGCAATTGTCGGCTCAGAAAGTCAATATTTCGCACTCGGTTCAACATCTGGTTTACGTGGTTACTATTACTCTTACCCTGTTACTTATGCGGCCGAAATTATAGGGGTTGTGGTGGTAAAAATGGATCTGTCCGCCATTGAAGATAACTGGAAAAGTAAACAAAACTATTTTGTCGCCAGTGATAAAAATCACGTGATCTTCATGTCGAGCAATCCAGATTGGCTATTTCACAGTTTATCGCCTCTGGCTGACGCCAAAAAGAACGAGATTCTAGCGTCCCGACAATATTTGGATACCAATATCTCCAGTTTGAATTTTTCTGGCGATCTTTATCTTACTTCTACCGAGCTAACCCAACCCCATCAAGTTGGATTTCAGGGAGACTTTATTACTTCATCTCGTTCACTGCCCGGTGAGCACCTTACGATTCGCGTCATGTCTCCAAAAGTTTTAGTGCTTTGGGATACCTTGGGTTTTGTCTCTATATTGACTTTGATCTTCGCCGTGTTTTTTCTGATTTATCAATTGAGCGCCCACCGCCAACAGAGGCAGCGTCAAATTGATCAAGTGCATATTGAGGCGAACCAAAAGCTCGAATTTCAAGTCATGGAGAGAACCGCTGAACTGCATGCTGAAATTCACCGACGAGCGAAAACGGAAGAAGCCTTAATACAGACTCAAGACGAACTGGTTCAAGCAGCGAAACTCGCGGTTCTGGGACAAATGTCTGCAAGTATCAGCCATGAACTGAACAACCCCCTTGCGGCCATTCGTAGCTACGCGGAAAACGGCAAACTGTTTTTAATGAAAGATAAACCAGATAAAACCATTGAAAACCTTACTCGTATTTCATCACTAACAGAGCGAATGGCGAAAATAAGTCAGCAGCTCAAGTCATTTGCGAGACGAAGTTCAGCCAACGAATTGATCGATGTTCAACTTAACCCGGTAATACTCTCCGCCAAAGAGCTGCTCAAACCACAACTGAAATCAAGCCGAGTCAATTTTGATTGCCAGCTATTAGAACGAGATGAATCTGTCGTCATCAATCCAATCCAGTTAGAACAGGTGCTTATTAATCTGCTGACGAATGGTATTCAAGCTTTAGACAACATTGAACCCAAACAGCTGTCACTATCGATTGAATCCTCTGATGAGCATATCAATATTCACATCGAGGATAATGGTTCCGGCATTGATAGCGATAAAATGAACAACTTATTTGAACCTTTCTACACCACGAAGAAAAATGGTTTAGGTCTAGGTTTGTCTATCTCCCAACAGATTATGCAAAGTATGAATGGTAATTTATTTGTCAGTCGATCACCGCTGGGTGGTGCCCGATTTACAGTTCAATTACTGAACACCTCCCCTTCCCAACTCAAAAATAATAATTAAAGGAAGAAATATGTGTCACGTATTTTTTATAGACGATGAATCCGATTTAAGACACGCCATTGAGCAAAGTTTTGAACTTGCAGATATCGAAGCGCGATTTTTCCCTGATGCGGAAGAGGCACTGCTTGCAGCTGATAAAGATGGCCTCCCTCATGTGGTTGTAACGGATATTTGTCTTCCTGGGATTTCAGGGCAAGACTTGCTCAACTCGATCAAATACAAAGATCCAGAGCTACCCGTTATTTTGATCACAGGCCATGGTGACATTTCAATGGCTGTTCAAGCGATGCATGATGGCGCTTACGACTTCATTGAAAAACCATTCGCACCTGAACATTTAATTGATACGGTAAAACGTGCGATTGAAAAACGCCAACTCACCATAGAAAACCAACAGCTCAAGCGAACCTTGAAAGCCAGTCAGGCGCTAGGCCCACGTATCATAGGTAACACTGAGAGCATTCAAGTTTTGCGCGATACCATCACCCACATTGCTGATACCAGTGCCGATATTCTGTTATTCGGTGAAACAGGAACGGGCAAAGAACTAATCGCGCGTTCGCTGCATGAACAGAGCAGCCGAAGGGAGCAAAATTTCGTGGCGGTTAACTGCGGGGCAGTACCGGAAAACCTAATAGAGAGCGAACTTTATGGTCATGAAAAAGGCGCTTTTACAGGTGCAGATAGTAAGCGAATAGGAAAATTTGAATATGCACAAGGTGGAACGCTCTTCCTTGATGAAATTGAATCCATGCCAATGCAAGCTCAAATTAAACTACTTCGAGTACTGCAAGAGAGGGTCATTGAGCGTGTAGGTTCAAACAATCTTGTCCCGTTAGATATCAGAGTGGTTGCCGCGACTAAAGTCGATTTAAAACAAGCGTCGGCTGAAGGTTCATTTCGGCAAGATCTCTATTATCGACTCAATGTCGTCACCCTAGACTTGCCCCCTTTAAGACAGAGAAAAGAGGATATCCCGGCACTTTTTCACCACTTTTTGTTGGTCGCAGCTTCCCGATATGGAAAGACAGCGACCGCACTACCTCAATCCGATCTCCAAGCACTGCTTAGCCATGACTGGCCGGGGAATGTGAGAGAATTACGTAATGCCGCCGAGCGTTTCGTACTGCTTGGAAAACTCGCTCAACTTGGAGAACAATCCTGCTCCTCACTCGCGCAACAGAGTCTGATTGACCAAGTATCAGAGTTTGAAAAATCAGCCATAGAACAAGCTCTGATTGAGTGTGGAGGCAGTATTAAAGATACGATGTCACGGCTTAATCTTGCTCGCAAAACCTTATATGACAAAATGCAGCGCTACAATTTGGATAAAGATCGCTATAAGAATGACTAATTTTCTATAAACATAAAGATGAATATTATTTTCACATTATATTCATCTTTCTCCCGCTAGTATTAACTCATCAAAGCGAAATCGGTTATTACTTTTGAGTCTTACACGTTATTTATCCACTGCCTTAAATAGTATTTTGACTGCAATAACCCCGCGAAGACACCCCCCGAATATTGTCCTTATTAGTGCTTTATTCCTACTGTCCTAGATACTCTTAGCCCCACCAATTTGGCGGGGCATTTTTTTATTTGCTATCTAAGCTATAAATTTGAGTGGACTTATTTACTCGTAACTTTTGTCCTACTCAGTGATTAGTTACCTAACTGCTTAGCTGCTTAGCCACTTAGCTACTTAGCTACTTAGCTACTTCGTGATGATTTCAGGCCCCATTAATGTTGTTGGTAGCCATGTTGAAACCCAAGGAACGTAAGTCACGATCATGAGGAATAGGAACATAACACCAACCCACGGAAGTGCCGCTTTCACTACATTCATCATCGACATCTTCGCCACCCCAGCGGTCACAAAGAGGTTGAGTCCAACAGGTGGGGTTATCATCCCGATTTCCATATTCACCACCATCATAATACCAAGGTGAATCGGGTCGATACCCAGTTCAATCGCAATTGGGAAGACTAACGGCGCGACAATGATCAACAAACCTGATGGCTCCATGAATTGACCACCAATCAGCAATAACACGTTCACCACAATCAAGAATGCAATTGGGCCTAGACCCGCAGAGAGCATTGATTCCGTGATCATCTGAGGAATTCGTTCTTCCGTCAGTACATGTTTTAAAATCAGTGCATTAGCGATAATAAACAGCAGCATTATCGTCAATTTACCCGCTTCATAAAGCGTATCTTTGGTGTCTTTATGGACAAAGGTTTGGACAATTTTCACTAAGGCTGGCTTGGTGTTTTTCTTATCAGCAAACGGTCCCATGTCTTTATAGATGAAGTTTGCGATAAAGAACGCATACACCGCCGCAACTGCCGCCGCTTCTGTTGGCGTGAAAATACCGCCGTAGATACCACCAAGAATAATAACAATTAACAGCAGTCCCCAACTCGCATCTTTAGCCGCAGCGAAGGTTTCTCCCCATCCGACGAAGGGTTGAGCCGGAATGTTCTTAATTCGTGCTGCAATGTAGATAGCAATCATCAACATGACACCCGCGAGTAGCCCAGGGATCACGCCACCAAGGAACATACGACCAACCGATACATCCGTCGCAGCGGCATAAACAACCATCACGATAGAAGGTGGAATCAAGATCCCTAATGTACCCGCGTTACAGATAACCCCTGCCGCGAACTCTTTTGAGTAACCGTTCTTCACCATTCCGGCAATCACGATACTACCGATTGCGACAACCGTCGCTGGTGATGACCCTGATAAGGCTGCAAACATCATACATGCGACAACAGAAGCCATTGCAAGACCACCGCGGAACCAACCGACCATTGCAATAGCAAAACGAATAATACGCTTTGCTACCCCACCAGTAGACATAAAACTAGAGGCCAAAATAAAGAATGGAATCGCTAATAGTGTGTAGTGGCCAGCAAATGCATTAAATAGGGTTTGAGCGACCGACGCTAAAGAGGCATCTGAGTGCATCAATAGGAAGATCATGCTCGATAGACCTAGCGATATAGCAATTGGCACACCGACTAGCATGAACGCAATTACCATCAAAAATAGAAATAACATTGCCATGGTCTACTTCTCCTTACCGTTCGACTTTAGAGGTGAGGTCGCATCTTCATCGCTTCCTTCCAAGACTTGCGCTTTCAATGCTTCTAAGCCCTCTTCCGCTTCATGACCTGCGATCATTCGATCTAATTTGCCAGTGAAAACTTGGAAAGCAATTTGCGTGAATCTAAACGTAAGCAGAGCCATACCAATAGGCAGTGCCATATAAGGAATAAATCGCGGCAATTTTTCGTAACGTTCGCCTTCATTTAACCAGTCCGACATAAATTGCAGCATCTCTGGCATTGGGATGTCATCGGTTTCATACCAAGCGCGTTCTGTTGCAAACGGATACCAATAATTCCAAGAACCGATTAGCAGCAAAACAGAGAAGGCCAAACAACTCGTTACTGCAATCACTGCATAGGCCTTTCGTAATTTATCAGGGGCCATGTTGATAACCACGTCCACCCCAATATGAAAGTGCTTCTTAACACCATAAGATGCGCCGACCAAAACCATCCACGCAAACATAAATACGGTTAGCTCCAACGCCCATAGAATATTGCCGTTGAAAACATAGCGAAAAACTACGTTGGCAAAAGTTAGTAAGGTCATTGCACCTAAAAAGAATGCAATCAGAGTTTCCTCAATTGCATCGGTAAATTTTCCGACTTTAGAAAAAAGAGACTGTTCCATTTGAGACTGCTCCATTAGATACGTCACTCTTGTTATTGTTATGAACGACACAATTATTCAGAGCGGCACAAACTCAGTGCCGCTCTAGGTTTTTACTATTTTTTATTAGACGCAAGAGCAGCATCGATCAAATCTGAACCGATGTCTTTCTCAAACTTTTTCCACACTGGTTGCAACTTATCAACCCATGCTTGACGCTGATCAGCAGTAAGAGTACGTACCACGCCACCCGCTTCAATCACGTTATTTTTGTTTGCAAGGTTCACCTTCGATGATTCCGCATTACGAGTTGCTGTCACCTCTTTAACGATCGTGTCTAGCTGGCTACGAACATCATCAGGTAACTTTTTCCAGAAATCGTTTGATGTCACGACTAGGTAATCCAAGATGCCGTGGTTGGTTTCTGTCACCCCATCTTGTACTTCAAAGAATTTCTTACCGTAGATGTTTGACCAAGTATTTTCTTGACCATCGATAACCTTAGTTTGCAGGCCGCCGTAGACTTCTTTAAATGACATCTTCTGAGGGTTAGCGCCTAGCTGTTCAAACTGAGCAACCAGAACATCGGATGCTTGAACACGGAACTTCAACCCTTTTGCATCTTCAGGGGTAATCAATGGCTTATTTGCCGACATCTGCTTCATACCGTTATGCCAGAATGCAAGACCTTTTAGGCCACGACGTTTCATCGCATTCTTCAGAGTGTCGCCCGCTTCAGAGTTTTGGAAACGGTCAACGGCATCGACATCTTCAAATAGGAATGGAAGGTCAAAAATACGGTATTTCTTAGTGAATTTTTCAAATTTTGACAGCGACGGAGCTGCCATTTGAACATCACCATTGAGAAGGGCTTCCAGTACCTTGTTATCATCGTAAAGAGTCGAGTTTGGAAAAACCTGCATACAAGCTTTACCATTCATCTCCGTGTTTACACGCTCTTCAAGCAATGATGCCGCAATGCCTTTCGGGTGCTTATCAGTATTGGTTACGTGACTGAATTTAATCACGATCTCGCCTGGGTCACAGTTAGCAGCAGCATTAAAACTAGTAGCAGCAAGTACCGATAAAGACAGTAGAGTAAGAGGCTTAAACATTATTATTCTCCTTGATTGATCAAAACAGCCCCATCTATGGGTACTGTGTAATCCTTACAAGGCAATTTACGCGCCAACTTTATACAAACCATTAACAACCCTTTAACCACAAAGGATCGGATAGATAGCAATTCATGCCAGCCATCAACATGGGTAATTCCATGGGTGGAAAATGACCCATTAAAATTTATGGTATGGGGGAGATCTCGCCTATTGACATAAAATGGAGGTCTGACCAAGGCAGCCACGCTCTTAGAATATTGAAGTAATTTAGAAATTTAAGGTAAAGTGCCGCTAACCATATTGATTGTCATCGCTTCGGCGAGATATTACGTATCAACGACTGACTTACTTGAAGAGATCGTCGAGATGAGCAAAATTTACCACCACCCCGTACAAATTTATTACGAAGACACCGATCACTCAGGTGTTGTGTATCACCCTAATTTTCTGAAATATTTTGAGCGTGCTCGGGAGCATGTATTAGGGAGTGACATACTGGCGCAACTATGGAATGAACAAGGATTAGGTTTCGCCGTCTACAAAGCCAATATGACCTTTCAAGACGGGGTTGAGTTTGCTGAAATTTGCGATATTCGAACCTCTTTTGAATTAGATGGCAAATATAAGACATTATGGCGACAAGAAGTGTGGCGTAAAGAGGCAACAAAACCCGCAGTGATTGGGGAGATTGAAATGGTCTGTTTAGATACAGGAAAACGACTTCAACCAGTACCAGATGTCGTTTTAAACGCTATGTTGGGTCCTTCGATTTAAATGCCTCCAATTGTGAAAATAAGTCGGAAGTTTGAAACTCAATCATGTTGAGTTTTATTCCGGCTATACCCTCTGCACCTAGCGTCACGGCAAATCGATATTGGTCATCTACTCGGCCAAGCAAACTTTTCCAGTAAAGGTTATTGCATTGTTTATCTCGTGTAGACGTTTTTTTCGCGCCCTCACGATCGGGATCTTCGAAGAGATGAAGTTCAAGCCCTTGAAATAGGCGTAACTGACGACTCTGCCCAACTCTCTCTTTGCTCGAATTCGTCACGGTTCTCATTGCCTCAGTCCGCTCAGTGACCTTAGAAAAATCAAAAGAAAAACCTTTCAATGATGTCGCGAGCCCTGTGCCAGTAGCTTTAATGTAGGACTCTTTTAATGCCCATAAATCAAAAAATCTCGTAGGTTGCTGAGATTCATCCAAAGCCATTAATTGATCTATTTCTAAGTGCGAAAAATAGTGAGTCATGATCGATTGGATATTGGTGTTGTCTCGTGAATGTTCAATATCGACTCCCAACGCTATGGGATCCAAAACCGAATTATTCAAACAAACGGCCACCAACAAATAATCACGACTATGGCTGATGTTGAATTCAATCCCAGTTTTGGAAAATTGGTCAGCACTTAAACGAGGCTTCCCTTTGTCGCCATATTCAAAACGCCACCAGTTGGGATGACGGTTGGCATAACGGGACAAAATCGCACGCAAAAAGCAGCGCACATACAGACCTCTAAGACGATCTCGTTCCATTTTATAGCGGCTCACTTTTGCTATCTCATCGTCGGTTAACCATGCTTTAAGCTCTGCCGTTAATGCTTCGCTCTCATCAAGTTCTTCTATTGGGCACAACCACAAATCAACCACAGAATTAGACATAAAACCTTACTTTCCCCAAACTATAAAACGACCAATATTTGCACAATGCTATTTTTAACCGCTAGCCTACAAAAACTTATCGCTAAGCCAATAGCATAAGAGACCCACACTAAAAACAGCGATTCAAAGAAGTTACAGTAATTGTATATCAGAAACAAACAACTCCTTAAGAACTAAACACCGCTACAAACTATCTATCAAAAATGATAGCTAGATCTCACAAAGCTACAATTTAGAGCAAAAACACTAAAAATATACAACAAGACATTATTTTTCAATAACTTATAAATATTAAATCTTATATTTACAAAAATTAGAGTAATTCATCTGGTCTGAACAGAACATAGTGGGCTTTGGGAGCATTGTATCGACAACTCACCTCGGGTAGCCTGCTCAACCATTGGTCAAATCATCTAATTTACATTGCGATATCTCCCCCTGTATTTCGCAATAAAATAGACAGGACGTTAATGGACATGACTCCCAATCCTAGAAACCTAACTCGCTTGTGATGCTTTCACCTTCTCGCGAGCATTACTGCTCAATAAACCCAATTTCAAACTGGTTGCTTAACTTCAACAACCTGACTTTTCGGCTGCGTTTGCTCAAGTCTGTTTCAGATTTATTTTCTATCCAATTCAAAGCGCCGCCTCTAAATAAGACATCGCCCTCAGTGATTTCAAGTGGAGACTCATAATGAGCCAACCCGAAACAAACACCCCTGAATCAGTCGACGACACTCGACTGAATAAACGCCTTAAAGACATGCCAATTGCTATCGTTGGTATGGCAAGCATGTTTGCAAACTCTCGCTACCTAAACAAATTCTGGGATTTGATCAGCGAAAAGATTGATGCCATTACCGAAGTGCCAGAGACTCACTGGCGTCCAGAAGATTACTACGATTCAGATCGTACTGCGCCAGACAAGTCTTATTGTAAGCGCGGTGGTTTCATCCCTGAAGTGGACTTCAACCCAATGGAGTTCGGCCTTCCGCCAAACATTCTAGAACTGACTGATACGTCACAGTTGCTTTCTCTGATCGTGGCAAAAGAAGTTCTTGAAGATGCCAAGCTGCCTGAAGGCTACGATCGCGATAAGATCGGTATCACGCTAGGTGTTGGTGGCGGTCAGAAGATCGCTCAAAGCCTAAATGCCCGTCTGCAATACCCTGTTTTGAAAAAAGTATTCAAGAGCAGCGGCATCAACGACGAAGACAGCGAAATGCTGATCAAAAAATTCCAAGACCAATACATCCACTGGGAAGAGAACTCATTCCCTGGTTCATTGGGTAACGTAATTTCAGGTCGTATTGCTAACCGCTTTGACCTTGGCGGCATTAACTGTGTGGTAGATGCTGCGTGTGCAGGTTCTCTAGCCGCAATGCGTATGGCTCTTAGTGAGCTGGTTGAAGGCCGCAGTGAAATGATGATCACAGGTGGTGTGTGTACTGATAACTCGCCAACCATGTACATGAGCTTCTCTAAAACGCCAGCATTTACCACTAATGAAACCATTCAACCTTTCGACATCGATTCAAAAGGCATGATGATTGGTGAAGGCATCGGCATGGTTGCTCTTAAGCGTCTTGAAGATGCAGAGCGTGACGGCGACAGAATCTACTCAGTAATTAAAGGTGTCGGTTCTTCTTCGGACGGTAAGTTCAAGAGTATCTACGCGCCTCGTCCTGAAGGACAAGCAAAAGCACTAAAACGCGCTTACGATGATGCGGGTTTCGCACCGCACACGCTTGGCCTTTTAGAAGCACACGGCACAGGTACAGCAGCAGGCGATGTTGCTGAATTCGGTGGCTTAAACTCAGTATTCAGTGAGAACAATGAAGAGAAGCAACACATTGCGTTAGGCTCTGTGAAATCTCAAATTGGTCACACTAAATCAACTGCAGGTACTGCAGGTCTAATTAAAGCTGCATTAGCACTGCACCACAAAGTACTGCCGCCAACGATCAACGTATCGGCTCCGAATCCTAAGTTGGATATCGAGAACTCACCGTTCTACCTAAACACACAAACGCGTCCTTGGATGAAACGTGTCGACGGCACACCGCGCCGTGCAGGTATCAGCTCATTCGGTTTTGGTGGCACTAACTTCCACGTTGTATTAGAAGAGTACACGCCAGAGCACGCTCGCGGTGATAAATACCGTCAGCGCCAAGTGCCGCAAACTCTGTTATTCAGCGCAGAGTCTCGTCAAGCACTGATCAATGAACTAAAACAGGTTTCAACTCAAGCGGCAGGTGCTGCGTTCAAACTGGAAGCGCTTGCTGAGCAACACGCTCTACGCGAAGTTGACGCTAAGCATGCTCGTATTGGTTTAGTCGTGACTGACCAAGCAGACCTTCAAGCGCAACTGACTCAAGCGGTTTCTATGCTTGAAAGCCAAACCAAAGCACATTGGCAGATGCCAAACGGTACTAGCTACCGTGAGTCGGCACTGATTGCTGAAAATGGTGCAGGTAAAGTGGCAGCGCTATTTGCAGGTCAAGGTTCGCAATACTTAAACATGGGTCGCGAGCTTGCTTGTCATTACCCAGAAATGCGCCAACAGCTTGCTCAAGCGGATCAAGTATTTGGTCAGCACAAAAAAACGGCTCTATCGCAAATTCTGTTCCCAATTCCAACGTTCACACCAGAAGCAACCAAAGCTCAAGAAGCGGTGTTAACCAACACGGCCAATGCTCAAAGTGCGATTGGTACTGTGTCTATGGGTCAGTTCGACATCATGACTCAAGCTGGCTTCAAAGCTGACATGGTCGCAGGCCACAGCTTTGGTGAGCTAAGTGCACTATGCGCATCGGGTGTTATCTCGCAGGACGATTACTACCAGCTAGCTTTCGCTCGTGGCGATGCTATGGCTGCAACACCTGAACAAGGTGATAGCGGTACTATGTTTGCGGTCATCTTAGACGCAGACAAACTTCCAGCCGTTGAAAGCTGCATCAGCCAATTCGAAGGCGTGAGCATTGCCAACTACAACGCTCCGACTCAACTGGTTATTGCAGGTCCAACTGCGACGGTTCAACAAGCAGCACAAGCGCTAACAGAACAAGGCTTCAAAGCGATTGCTCTGCCAGTGTCTGGTGCTTTCCACACACCACTTGTTGCTCACGCTCAAAAACCATTTGCTTCTGCAATTGATAAAGCTTCGTTCAGTACTCCAACGCTGCCGCTTTACTCAAACGCAACAGGCAAACTGCACAGCAAAGACGCTAAAGCGATTAAGAAAGCATTCAAACAGCACATGTTGCAATCGGTTCGTTTCAGCGAGCAAATTGAAGCGATGTATGAAGCAGGCGCGCGCGTATTCGTTGAGTTCGGTCCGAAAAACATTCTTCAAAAGCTGGTTGAGAAAACATTGGCTGATAAGAACGAAGAGCTTTACGCAATCAGCATCAACCCAAGCCCTAAAGGCGACAGTGACCAACAGCTTCGTTTAGCTGCAGTTCAACTGTGCGTGGCAGGTGTTTCATTAGACAACATTGACCCTTACCAAGCTGACATTGCTGAACCTGCAAAGGCATCACCAATGAACATCAAGCTGAATGCAACCAACTACATCAGCCCTGCTACTCGTAAGAAAATGGATCAATCATTGGCTTCGGGCAACGTCACCGAAAAGACTGAGATTGTTGAAGTGAAAGTTGAAGTCGAGAAAATCGTGGAAAAAGAAGTGATTAAAACAGAAATCGTTGAAGTGCCTGTGGCTGCTCCTCAAGCTTCAAATGTACAACAGTCAACTGCTCCAGCACCAAGTGTACAAGTAGTAACAGCAGCTCAGCAGCCACAAGTGGCGCAACCTGCACCAGCGACTATTCAGCCAGCAGCTCAAGTAACAGTTGATGAATCTTCACTGCAATCGTTCTTCAATGCTCAACAACAAGCAGCAGAAGTACATCAGCAATTCTTGGCGATTCCTCAGCAATACGGTGACACATTCAACACCCTAATGTCTGAGCAAGCGAAAATGGCAACAGCAGGCGTAGCAATTCCTGAGAACCTACAGCGTTCTATGGAGATGTTCCACCAGCACCAAGCTGAGACGCTAAAAGCGCACGCTCATTACCTAGAAATGCAAGCGCACAGCAACAACTCAGCACTTAATATGCTGACGCAAGGTTCAGTACAAACGGCACAACCCACCTTCGTTGCGCCAGTAAATACTCAGCCAGCGATTCAAGCTCCAACTACTCCAGCAGCTATCGTTCAAGAGCCTGTAGCTCAAGTACAAGCGACTCCTGTACAAGCCGCGCCAGTTCAAGCTCAGTCTGTTCAAGTTACGCCAGTACAGAAAGCAGCTCCTGCACCACAAGTAGCGGCTCAAGCGGCAGCGCCTGTTGCAGCTCAGCCTTTGCCAGTAAAAGCACAACCAGCTCCTGTGGCTGCACCAGTAGCAGTACAATCAGCCGATGCTGAAAAAGTGATGCTAGAAGTGGTCGCCGAGAAAACGGGTTACCCAACGGAAATGCTTGATCTAGAAATGGACATGGAAGCTGACCTTGGTATCGACTCAATCAAGCGCGTAGAGATCCTTGGTACCGTTCAAGACGAAATGCCAAACCTACCTGAGCTGAACCCTGAAGATTTAGCTGAGTGTCGTACTCTTGGTGAAATCGTCGAGTACATGAACAGTAAAAGCATGAACAGCAAGATGCCAGCATCAGCGCCTGTGGCAGCACAGCCAAGCGCAACTGCTCCTGTTCAAGCCGCTAACGGTCTTGATGCGAAAGTCGTTCAACTAACCATGCTAGAAGTGGTTGCTGAGAAGACAGGTTACCCAACGGAAATGCTTGATCTAGAAATGGATATGGAAGCAGACCTTGGCATCGACTCAATCAAGCGTGTTGAGATTCTTGGTACGGTTCAAGATGAGCTGCCTACTCTTCCAGAGCTAAACCCTGAAGACTTAGCTGAGTGTCGCACTCTTGGCGAAATCGTTGCCTACATGAACAGCAAGCTTCCGGCTTCTGCTCCTGCGCCTTCACTAGCACCAGCCGTTGCTCCGGCAACAGCTAGCAATGGTCTAGATGCGGCTGTCGTTCAAAAAACCATGTTAGAAGTGGTAGCAGAGAAGACGGGCTATCCGACTGAAATGCTAGACCTAGCAATGGATATGGAAGCTGACCTTGGTATCGATTCAATCAAGCGTGTTGAGATTCTTGGTACGGTTCAAGATGAACTACCGACTCTTCCAGAACTAAACCCTGAAGACTTAGCTGAATGTCGCACTCTAGGCGAAATTGTTGACTACATGAACAGTAAGCTTCCAGCTTCTGCTCCAGTAGCAGCTCAAGTATCAGCACCAGTGCAAGCAGTATCAAACGGTTTAAACGCAGAACAAGTTCAAAGCACAATGTTGAGCGTAGTAGCGGATAAAACGGGCTACCCAACAGAAATGCTAGACCTAGCAATGGACATGGAAGCAGACCTTGGCATCGACTCAATCAAACGTGTTGAGATCCTTGGAACAGTTCAAGACCAGCTACCAACATTGCCAGAGCTGAATCCTGAAGACCTAGCTGAGTGTCGTACTCTGGGTGAGATTGTTGATTACATGAACAGCAAGTTAGCTCCTAGTTCGGAAGCAGCGGCAGTAGCTCCTGCTGCAGAAGTAGAGGCAATTGTAGAAAGCGCGAGCAACGACCTAAACCCTGCTCACGTTCAATCAACAATGATGGAAGTGGTTGCCGACAAAACAGGTTACCCAGCAGAAATGCTCGACCTAGCGATGGACATGGAAGCAGACCTTGGTATCGATTCGATTAAACGCGTTGAGATCTTGGGTACGGTTCAAGACCAGCTACCAACGCTGCCAGAGCTAAACCCTGAAGACCTAGCTGAGTGTCGTACGCTTGGTGAAATAGTTACCTACATGCAAAGCAAGCTATCCGCTGCTGCACCCGTAGCGACTCCAAAAACTGAATCGGTAACACCTATCGCAGAAACAGCGACAGCGGAACTTCCTCCACACAATGAGGTGGCGCTAAAAAAGCTACCAGCGGCAGATAAACTCGTCGATTGTTTCTCAAAAGACGCTTGTGTCGTGATCACAGATGATGGTCACAACGCCGGTGTTCTAGCAGAAAAGTTGACCGCTAACGGCATTCAAGTTGCTGTAGTGCGTAGTGCTCTTTCTGCCGCATCACCTTTAAACAGTGAAATCGCAAGCTACACACTCAACAGCGTCGATGATGCGGGTGTGACTGCGGTGATCAACGACATCGAAGCAGATCTTAAAACGTCGAACAAAGTGATTGCTGGCTTCATTCATTTACAAGCTATCGTTGATGCTAAACAAAGCAACGAGCAAGCGGTTAACTTGAATGCAGACTCAAGAGCTTCACTGACGACAGCGTTCTTATTCGCCAAGCACCTAAATGGCCAACTGAATGCCGTTTCTGGTCGTAGCGTATTCTTCACACTAAGCCGTATCGACGGTGGCTTTGGTTACCTAGATACTAAGCAACTAGCGAATGCGGAACTTAACCAAGCAGCGTTGTCTGGTCTAACTAAGACACTGAGCCATGAATGGTCAAACGTGTTCTGCCGTGCATTGGATGCTGACGCTTCTATTGATGCTCGTCACCTAGCTGAAGCTATCACAGGCGAACTGTTCGATATCGATACCAACACGGTTGAAATCGGCCTTAGCCATTCAGAAAACGGTGAATCTGGTCGTGCAACATTGATTGCTACAACACCAGGTGCTGCACAAACTAAAAACACAGGCGCTCAACTCACCAAGAGCGATAAAGTTCTGGTAACTGGTGGCGCTAAAGGCGTGACGTTTGAATGTGCACTGACGCTTGCTAAGCAATGTAAGTCTCATTTCATTCTTGCAGGTCGTAGTAAGCATATTACTTCAGCTGAGCTACCTCAGTGGGCACAAGGTAAGCAAGAGAAAGAGCTAAAACCAGCGGCTATCGCTCACCTACAAGCAACAGGTGACAAACCAACGCCTAAGAAAGTTGATACCTTGCTAAAACCGGTATTGAGCAGCCTTGAGATCAACGGAGCACTTGCCGCTTTCAACGAGATTGGCGCGAGCGCTGAATACCTAAGCCTAGATGTGTCGAACCATGAGTCAGTAGCAAAAACACTGGCAAACTTCGAAGGCATCACCGGTCTTATCCACGGTGCAGGTGTACTGGCTGACAAGCATATTCAAGACAAAACGCTTGATGAACTGAACATGGTTTACGGCACCAAAGTGGGCGGACTAGAAGCGGTTCTGGGTGGTCTTGATAGCAGCAAGCTAAAACTGATTGCGATGTTCTCTTCGGCGGCGGGTTTCTACGGAAACACAGGCCAAAGCGATTACTCGATGTCTAACGAAATCCTAAACAAAGCGGCTCTGCAATTGTCTGCTCGTAATCCTCAAGCGAAAGTGATGAGCTTCAACTGGGGACCGTGGGACGGTGGCATGGTAAACGCAGCACTGAAACGTATGTTTACAGAGCGCGGTGTGTACGTAATTCCTCTTCAGGCGGGGGCAGAGCTATTTAGTTCTCAACTACGGAACGAAACTGGCATTCAACTGCTGGTTGGTACGAGCATGCAAGGTTCTGACAACAAGGAAGCTGCTGTAAAAAAGCTTAATGCGGAGTCTGTGCATCTTGCAAAGAGTCCGCTGAATACAAGCATCACTGTGACACGTCATCTTGATCCAAAGGCATTGCCTTTCATTCAAGATCACTGCATTGCCGGTAACCCAGTGTTACCGACAGTGTGTGCCATCCAATGGATGCGTGAAGTCGCAGAGCAACTGTTAGGGGTGAACGTTAGCATTCACAACTACAAACTGCTGAAAGGTGTGATTTTTGATACCGATGAAGTGCAAGAGCTGAAACTGGTTCTTTCTTCTGACGCTAAATCAAAAGATCAGCTAAAAGCAGTGATCAGTTGCCAAGGGCGACCACAGTATCAAGCTCAGTTGCAAGTTGCCTCAGTGCAAATGTCTGAAGATGTTCAACAAGCGTCAGTAAAACGCTTTGAGGCCAACACTTCAGCAGCTGTAACAACGGCACAAGCTCTATACAGTGACGGCACTCTGTTTCATGGACCAAGATTGCAAGGTATTACCTCAGTCGAACGCTTTGACGACTTAGGTTTATTGGCTCAATGCCAGTTGCCTCAGATTGAAAACAGCGACTGCGGAGCATTTATTCCCAAGCAAGGCTTTGGCGATAGCCAGCCATTTGCTGAAGATTATCTGTTGCAAGCCATGTTGGTATGGGCTCGATTGAAATACGGCGCGGCAAGCCTACCGTCTGCAATCGGTGAGTTTATTTGTTACGCACCGATGCACAATGGTGACCAAGGTTGGCTAGAGCTGAGCGTAATAAAAAGCACGGCTCGTTCGCTGCAAGCTGATATCTCGCTTTACCACCAAGATGGTCGTTTAAGCGCAGTAATGAAAGGTGCAAAAGTCACCATCAGCAAGAGCTTAAACGACGCATTTTTGCCGAAGTCTAGCTCAGCAGTATCGAAAAAAGAGGCGACTAAGAACGCAGAAAAGGAGCAATTGTCATAGTGACTGTTCCTACTAATAAAGCGATGCCATTGCGCATCGCTCTTTTAGCTCAGCCAGCAAACGCGGCTGAGCTTTCTGCCGACTTATTCCCCTCGTTCCCAGACATGATAACTGTTGTCGTTGATGGCAATTTTAATCAAGCACTTAGCCGTGCGATTGAGACTGTAAATCAAGGCACTGCTGTTAAACTCTGTTTGGATTCTCACTCACCATCATTGTTGATGTTAAGTACGCTGAATGCTGCTCAGAATAAGATTCACCCACACGCGAATTTAGCGGGCTTTGCCGAAACTCTCGATCTAAAGAATGGAGATAGCGTTCAGCTTGCTCTAGAGATGTCACGCCGCCCCGCTTCAGATTTAAGCCATCAACAACAATACTCCACGATCTCTGCTTCGCAGCAGTTTGATGAATTGTTGAATATGGTTAATGGGATATCAAGCCGTTCATTGCCGAGCCATTCATTACCTAACCATTACTGGTTCACTGAGCCGAACAAAGCACGTGTTGCTTCATTGACCTTCAATGACGATAGCCGAAACACCACCAGCCTGATACTGACTCAAGCAACCGGTTTGCACGAACCAAAGCCATTGCTATCGAGCGAGCGTTTGATGTTTGTGGTTTCTGGCAATAACCAAGCTGAATTAGTTTCTCAGTTGACCTCACTAAGAGCTGAGCTTAAATGCGTTAACGAATCGGCAGACCGTGAACTTGCTATCGCTACCTTAATGCATTCAAACCTGGGTCACTTCCAAAGCGTTCAGCACAATGCTGGCCGTGGTGCGAACATCGTGATTCAAGCCGCTTCAATCGAGGCTGCAATACAAGAGAGCACTGCGCTAGAAAATGCGTTGCCAAAAGTAATGGCTGACAATAGCCAATACAAAACCCCAGCGGGCAGTTGTTTCTCACCGATGCCTCAAAGCAAAGGTGGCGTTGCATTTGTTTACCCTGGTGTTGGCACGGTTTATCCCGGTATGTTGCGCGAGTTTCACCACCATTTCCCACAGTTATTTGCTCGTTTAGAACGTGAAGGTAACTTGAAAGAGATGCTGCAGGCTGACAAAACCTACGCTGAAGACTCGCAAGAAATGTCGCTCAGTGAGCTGGCAATTGCAGGTGTGGGCAGTAGTTATCTGTTAACACAACTGCTATGTGATGAATTCAAAGTGCAGCCAGATTTCGCTTTGGGTTACTCCAAGGGTGAAGCTTCAATGTGGGCCAGCTTAAATGTTTGGAAAAATCCACATGCGCTGATCGAGATGACTCAAACCAGTCCTATCTTCACCACGGCTATTTCTGGTGAACTCACCGCAGTGCGTCAAGATTGGCAGTTGAACGGCGACGAAAACATCCAATGGAACAGCTTTGTGGTTCGCAGCGATGCACAAGCGATTGAGGCACTGTTACCAGAGTTTCCGCGCGCTTATCTCGCTATCATCCAAGGTGACACTTGCGTACTGGCAGGTTGTGAAAGTACCTGTCGTGCATTGCTCAAAAAACTAGGTAAACGTGGCATTGCCGCGAATCGTGTTACTGCAATGCACACCACGCCAGCGTTGAGCCAGCGTAGCCAAGTGCAGGAGTTTTACACTCAACCACTGTTCGACGAGTTGCCAAAGCATATCCGCTTTATCAGCGCAGCAGGTCTACCGACTGGCGCACCAATCAATATAGACAGCGACAGCATCGCCCTTTCGATTGCCGACACCTTCTGTTCAACGCTGGATTTCACCGCGTTGATCCAGAGTGCGCGTCAACAAGGTGCTCGTCTGTTTGTCGAAGTAGGTGCCGATCGTCAAACCAGCACATTGATCGACAAGATCAATCGTAGCGACGACGTAGCCGATCAGTACTGCACAATCGCTTCCAATGCCAAAGGCGGTGACGATGTTGTCACGCTCATCAAATGCATTGGTCAGCTCATTACTCATCAAATTCCATTGTCTGTCGAGCCACTAATTCAAGGGCTAGAACAACAGATCACCGCCGCTAAGCAATTAAGTGGTGTATCTCAAGGCAGCGCAGTGAATCATCAAGGAGAGCTAGTATGAGTTCTCAATCGAAACCATCTCAATATAAATATCAGGCTCAAAACAAACAGCAAGTGAAGTGCAATAAGATCGCGATTGTCGGTATTGCGAACCAATACCCAGAAGCTGATACGCCAAAAGACTTTTGGCAAAACTTGCTGAATAAAAAAGATTCGCGAACCACATTAAGCGCTGAAAAGTTAGGTGCTAAACCTGAAAGCTATCAGGGCGTTCAAGGTGAGTCAGACCGCTTTTACTGTGATAAAGGCGGCTACATCGAAAACTTCAATTTCGACAGCAATGGCTACCGCTTAACGGCAGAGTCATTTAACGGCGTAGATCAAAGCTTCCTATGGGCTTTGGACACAAGTCGTAAGGCGTTAGTCGACGCAGGCATTAATTTAAATGCCGATATTTTAGAACGCACAGGCGTGATCATGGGTGCCCTTTCGTTCCCAACCACACGCTCAAACGACCTGTTTCTGCCGATGTATCACTCGGTGGTCGAGAAAGCACTACAAGCGAAATTGGCAAATGACCAGTTTTCACTGCTACCAACCAATGAAACCGCGCAAGACCTCAACCCGATCAACGGTGCGGCAGCACACAACGCCTCGAAATTAGTGGCTGATGCATTGGGTTTAGGCAACGTGCAACTTAGCCTAGATGCCGCATGTGCAAGCTCAGTGTATTCATTGAAGTTAGCGTGTGATTACTTGAACACGGGCAAAGCCGACATGATGTTGGCGGGCGCGGTATCCGGTGCTGACCCATTCTTCATCAACATGGGTTTCTCAATCTTCCACGCTTACCCTGACCACGGTGTGTCGGTTCCGTTTGATAGCAACAGTAAAGGTCTGTTTGCTGGCGAAGGTGCCGGTGTTTTAGTCCTAAAACGCTTAGCTGATGCAGAGCGTGATGGCGATAATATTTACGCAGTTGTCAGCGGTATTGGCTTGTCGAACGATGGCCGTGGCCAGTTCGTATTAAGCCCAAATAGCAAAGGACAAGTACAAGCCTTTGAACGCGCTTACGAGGCATCAAACCTAACACCAGACAGCATTGAAGTGATTGAATGTCACGCAACCGGCACACCATTAGGTGACAAGGTTGAGTTAACCTCAATGGAGCGTTTCTTTGCTGACAAACTGAATGGTTCTAACCCGCCATTGATTGGCTCTGCGAAATCAAACCTCGGCCACTTACTGACTGCGGCGGGTATGCCGGGGATCATGAAGATGATCTTTGCGATGAAAGAAGGCGTGCTTCCGCCAAGTATTAACTTAGACAAGCCACTATCATCGCCTGAAGGTTTATTTGGATCACAGACTCTGCCAACACAGGTTCAACCTTGGCCAAGTAAAGCGGGCAACCCAGAGCGCTGTGCGGGTGTTTCTGTATTTGGTTTCGGTGGTTGTAATGCTCACTTACTGCTTGAAGCGTATTCAGACACCAGTCATGTAAACCAGACTCAAGAATCGGTTTCTCCAAGCCTACAACCGTCTAATTTAAGCATTACTGGTCTAGCGTCTCACTTCGGTTCTCTGCAAAGCATCAATGCGCTAAGCACTGCGATTGAGACCAATAACGATGCTTTCATTGCTTTGCCTAAGAAACGCTGGAAAGGCTTAGACCAACATCCAGAACTACTGAATCAGTTTGGTTTACATGGTATTCCAAACGGAGCCTACATCGATCAATTCGATCTCGATTTCCTACGTTTTAAAGTGCCGCCGAATGAAGATGACCGTTTGATCTCTCAGCAGTTGCTACTGATGAAAGTTGCAGACGAAGCGATCAAAGACGCCAAGCTTGTAGCAGGCCAAAAGGTTGCAGTACTCGTTGCGATGGAAACAGAGCTTGAGATGCACCAATTCCGTGGACGCGTAAACCTGCATAGCCAATTGGCTGACAGCTTTGCCAACATGGGTATCGAACTAACTCAAGACGAATACCAAGTGCTAGAAACCATCGCGATGGACAGTGTAATGGACGCAGCCAAGCTGAACCAATACACCAGTTTCATCGGTAACATCATGGCTTCGCGTATCTCTTCATTGTGGGACTTTAACGGCCCTGCCTTTACGATTTCAGCCGCTGAACAATCAGTTGCACGTTGTATCGATGTCGCGCAAAACCTAATGTCGCAAGAATCAATGGACGCAGTCGTGATTGCAGCCGTTGACCTAAGCGGCAGTGCAGAGCATGTGATTCTGAAGAACAGCGTCAGCCCAGTGTCACTTGCTCCAAAATTCGGACAACCGCAAGACGGCAGTTGGAATGTGGGCGAAGGCGCAGGTGCAATTGTTCTTGTTGAAGAAAGCCGAGTAGCGCGCAACCAAGATACGGCTTACGGCAGCATCAACGCATTGGCCTTTGGTTCAAGCGAGAATAACAACGCCGTGGCTGATAAGTTATTGACTCAAGTCGGTATGAGCTCGAACGATGTTTCTCTGCTTGAGCTTAACCATGCACCAGAGTCTTCATCTCATCAGTTTTCATCACATCAGTCTTCGCCTCTAAGTTTAGCGAGCACAAAGACGACTCAAGCAAGTCAACGTGTTGGTCACTGCTCTGCTGCTTCTGGCATGGCGAGCCTGCTACACGGTCTGATCAATCTGAACCTTGAGTCTCTGAATCCGAATGTCAGTTCTAAGAGCGCGATTGTTGCCAACATCAGCGAAGGACAATGTTCACAGCTGCTACTAAGCCAATCGAGTGTTGAATCTCAATCACTATCGGTTCGTTTAAGTAGTGAACTGGCGAGTGATGCTAAACGTCAATTGGTTAAGCAAGTGACTCTTGGTGGTCGCGATATTTATCAACATATTGCCCAAACCCCAGTGACCAACTTGGCAACGATTCAACAGAAAGCTTCTGGTAAACAAGCGGCAAGAGTGGCGTCAGTTCCAACGACAGCAAGCATTCAAGCTGCCCTTGCGCAAAAAGAGTTAGAGAAGAAAGCATTAGCGCAAAACGCGCTAGAGCCAGTCATCGAAACTCCTACATCAGTATCCCCTACTCTGGCGTCAACTCGCCACAGTCAGCTAACAGGTAACCACAGCAATATGACTCATGTCCTATCCGCTAAAAATGGCGTATCGAATATCGACGCTAATACGGATGCAGCATCACAGCCGTCTGTAACACCACACAATCAAGCTTTTGCTCAAAATCAGCAAGCAGCGCAGCAAGTACACAAAGCATTCTTGCACACTCGTGCCCAAGGCATGCAGATGGCTGATGCACTATTAAAAGCACAGCTAAACGCAGTTACGTCTGGTTTAGATAGCTCAAGTTTAGAGAGCAATGCCATTTCTCAACAAACGAATAGTCAACAAACGACTGGTCAGCAAACATCAGCTCAGCCTGTTCAAGCTCAACCAACTCAGGTTCAGTCAACACCAGTCAACGTACTTGCGACGCCAGCACCAGTAAAACCTATCCGTAAGCCATGTATCTGGGATTACGATGATCTGGTTGAATACGCGGAAGGCGACATCGCTAACGTATTTGGTCCTGATTACGCGATCATCGATAGCTACTCGCGCCGCGTTCGCTTGCCAACCACCGACTACCTATTGGTATCTCGTGTAACCAAGCTCAACGCGACAGTGAACGAGTACAAGCCAAGCACAATGACTACCGAATACGACATCCCAGTTGATGCACCGTATCTTGTTGATGGTCAGATCCCTTGGGCTGTAGCGGTAGAATCTGGTCAGTGTGACCTAATGCTGATCAGCTACCTAGGTATCGATTTTGAAAACAAAGGCGAACGTGTTTATCGCCTGCTTGATTGTACGCTTACCTTCCTTGGCGACTTGCCTCGTGGTGGCGATACGCTGCGTTACGATATCTCAATCAACAACTTTGCTCGCAATGGCGACACGCTGCTGTTCTTCTTCTCGTACGAGTGTTTCGTTGGCGACAAGATGATCCTGAAAATGGATAACGGTTGTGCAGGTTTCTTCACCGACGAAGAGCTAGCAGACGGCAAGGGTGTGATTCACACTGAAGATGAAATCAAGGCGCGTAAGCTGGCAACTAAGCAACGCTTCGACCCTATGTTGCACTGCCCTAAAACTCAGTTTAACCACCAAGAATTGCGCCACCTGCTGACTGCAAACATCGCTGAGTGTTTTGGCCCAACTCACCAATCTAATCGCCACCAGCCTTCTTTATGCTTCAGCTCAGAGAAGTTCATGATGATCGAAAAGGTTAGCCGTGTTGAACCACAAGGTGGCACATGGGGACTTGGTCTGATTGAAGGTCATAAGCAGCTAGAGCCTGAGCACTGGTACTTCCCTTGTCACTTCAAAGATGACTCAGTAATGGCTGGTTCTTTGATGGCAGAAGGTTGTGGTCAACTGCTTCAGTTCTTCATGGTGCACCTTGGCATGCACACGCTTGTTCAAAATGGGCGTTTCCAACCGCTTGAAAATGCCCCTCAACAAGTACGTTGTCGTGGACAAGTGCTACCACAATCGGCAGAGCTGACTTACCGCATGGAAGTGACTGAGATTGGTCTAAGCCCTCGCCCATACGCGAAAGCTAACATCGATATTTTGCTGAACGGCAAAGTGATTGTTGATTTCCAAAACTTGGGTGTGATGATCAAAGAAGATGACGAATGTACTCGTTACCTACCTTCTTTAGAAACAGCTGTCGCGACCCCTGTTATCGAAAACTTGGACCATAAAAGCTTGGGCCATACACCAGCAGTGAACCAACAAGCTTCAGAAAATGCGCCACTGATGGCGCAAATTGAAGATCTAGAAACTGCGCCAAATAAAGGTGTGGTTCCTCTTCAACACGTTGAAGCTCCGGTGACTCCTGATTACCCAAACCGCACACCCGATACGGTCCCGTTCACGCCATACCATATGTTCGAATTCGCAACCGGCGATATCGAGAAATGTTTCGGTCCTGATTTCTCTATCTACCGTGGCATGATCCCACCACGTACTCCGTGTGGCGACCTACAGCTAACTACTCGTGTTGTTGAGATCGACGGTAAGCGTGGCGACTTCAAGAAGCCTTCATCGTGTATCGCAGAGTACGAAGTGCCAGAAAATGCATGGTACTTTGATGAAAATAGCCACCAGACCTTAATGCCTTACTCGGTATTGATGGAGATTTCACTGCAGCCAAATGGCTTCATCTCAGGCTACATGGGTACAACACTGGGCTTCCCAGGTGAAGAACTGTTTTTCCGCAACCTAGATGGTAGCGGCAAAATGCTGCGTAACGTCGACTTGCGTGGCAAAACGATCACCAACGATTCTCGTCTACTTTCAACAGTAATGATGGGCACCAACATCGTACAGAGCTTCAGCTTCGAACTGAGCACTGACGGCGTGCCTTTCTACCAAGGTACAGCGGTATTTGGTTACTTCAAAGGCGCAGCACTGAAAGACCAACTTGGTTTGGACAACGGTAAAGTGACTCACCCTTGGCACGTTGATAACAACCGCACACCGGATGTAAACATCAACCTGCTAGACAAAACGACGCGTTACTTCAATGCACCTATTTCTGCTACGGGTGAAGTGCAAGAGCACTACCAACTGGCTGGCGGCCGCTTGAACTTTATCGATACTGTGCAGATCACCAGCGATGGTGGTAAAGATGGCCTAGGTTACCTATACGCAGAGCGTACGATTGACCCGAGCGATTGGTTCTTCCAGTTCCACTTCCATCAAGATCCGGTAATGCCAGGTTCTCTAGGTGTCGAAGCGATCATCGAGCTGATGCAAACCTACGCACTTAATAAAGATTTAGGCGCTGGCTTCCGCAATCCGAAGTTTGGTCAAATCCAATCTGAAGTGAAATGGAAATACCGTGGTCAGATTAACCCTCTGAACAAGCAGATGTCTCTGGATGTACACATCACTGCGATCAAAGACGAAGACGGCAAACGTATCATCGTTGGCGACGCAAACCTGAGCAAAGATGGTCTGCGTATTTACGAAGTGAAAGACATCGCGATTTCTATCGAAGAAGCCCCTGCTATCGATAAAGCATAAGCCGCCATTAGAGACAAAGAATTAGGAAAGAATTTAGTATGACAACTCAAACTACAATTAATAACGAAAAACTATCTCCGTGGCCTTGGCAGATTGAAGGGAGCACTACCCATTTCGATAACGCAGCAATGTCGACAATTTTGAAAGATTTAAGCCTTGCTTGTTACGTAGTGAACCACCCAGAAAAAGGCTTAGGCGTAAGCCAACAAGCTGAGATTGCATCAGGTGATTCAGCAAGCTCGGCGAACAGCCAACCGGTTAGCGCATTTGCTCCGGCTCTTGGTACACAAAGCCTAGGCGACGAAGATTTTCGTCGCTGCCACGGCGTGAAATACGCTTACTACGCGGGCGCAATGGCAAACGGTATTTCATCTGAAGAGTTAGTGATTGCTCTTGGCCAAGCTGGCATTCTTTGTTCATTTGGCGCGGCGGGCTTAATCCCGTCTCGCGTTGAGCAAGCGATTAACCGCATTCAAGCAGCACTACCAAACGGTCCTTACGCATTTAACCTGATTCACAGCCCAAGCGAACCCGCTCTAGAGCGCGGCAGTGTAGAGCTGTTTTTGAAGCACAAAGTGAAAACGGTTGAGGCTTCTGCATTCTTAGGTTTAACACCGCAAATCGTTCACTACCGTGCAGCTGGCCTTAGTCGCGATGCACAAGGTGAGATTCAGATCGGTAACAAGGTTATTGCTAAGGTAAGCCGTACTGAAGTCGCAAGTAAGTTCATGCAGCCTGCTCCTGTGAAAATGCTGCAAGCTTTAGTTGATGAAGGCCGAATCACAGCAGAACAGATGGAACTGGCACAGCTTGTTCCTATGGCTGATGACATTACCGCAGAAGCCGATTCTGGTGGTCACACCGATAATCGTCCACTGGTGACCCTACTGCCAACGATTCTTGCACTGAAAGAGCAAATCCAAGCTCAGTACCAATTCAAAACACCGCTACGTGTCGGTTGTGGTGGTGGCGTAGGTACGCCTGACGCTGCTCTAGCGACGTTTAACATGGGCGCGGCTTACATTGTTACTGGTTCAATCAACCAAGCGTGTGTTGAGGCTGGCGCAAGCGAACACACTCGTAAGCTGCTTTCGACAACCGAAATGGCTGACGTGACTATGGCTCCGGCGGCAGACATGTTCGAAATGGGCGTGAAACTGCAAGTGGTTAAGCGCGGCACTTTATTCCCAATGCGTGCCAACAAACTGTATGAGCTATACACACGTTACGACTCGATTGAGGCAATTCCAGTACAAGAACGCCTGAAGCTTGAGAAGCAAGTATTCCGTTCAACACTGGATGACATTTGGGCGGGGACTGTGGCGCACTTTAACGAGCGCGATCCTAAACAGATCGAACGCGCTGAAGGCAACCCAAAGCGTAAAATGGCGTTGATCTTCCGTTGGTACTTGGGTCTTTCTAGCCGTTGGTCAAACACCGGCGAGCAAGGTCGTGAGATGGATTACCAAGTATGGGCTGGCCCTGCACTTGGCGCATTCAACGCATGGGCGAAAGACAGCTACCTAGATGATTACCAGCAGCGTAATGCAGTCGACCTAGCAAAACACCTAATGCATGGCGCAGCCTACTTGGCTCGTGTTAACTTGCTGACCTCGCAAGGTATCAAGCTTGATCCAGAGCTAGCACGTTGGAAGCCGACACAAAGAATGGCGTAACGGTTCTTTCATTCAACTACATGAAAGAACCGCCAGCTATATTGACCAATAACGAACAAAAAAGCGACCGGATCATCGGTCGCTTTTTATTTATGGTTTACTGCCTGTTAACTGTTTTACTGTTTACTGCCTGTGATTAAAAAGGGAAACGGCAAATAGGAAGGAGTCTATGTACCGCTTCCCGTATATACATCACGCTATTTTTCTAGTCTTTATGCACATTAATTACGTACTGCAATCGGATCTGGAGTGCCATCTGGATCATTATTCACCACCCCATAGGTTGCAACCAAACCTGAACTCGCCAGAATCACACCACAGAAATGAGGCGCCGCCATGGATGTACCGTTATAGGCCACCGTCCCACCACCAGCCTTGGTCGATAAAATATTCACTCCCGGTTGTCCATATTCCACATCAGGCCCATAGTTAGAAAAAGCGGCAAAATTATCATTGCTATCAAACGCTGAAATGGTAAATACATTAACGTGATCGGTACTTGCTGGCGTAAAGTTCTCTGCATCGGCACTAGAGTTACCAGCCGCAACAGAGAAGAATATGCCATCGTCCGCCGCCGACTTTATGGCACTATCAAGAGCCGCAGAAAAGCCACTACCGCCTAAACTCATATTGGCGCAATCACCAGCACTTGCGTTAGCCGCAACATGATCGACACCCGCAATCACGCCAGACATTGTGCCGCTACCATTATTATCTAGCACTCGAACAGGGATCACTGTTGCACCCGCGGCAACACCAACCACATCAAATCCGTCATTTTTTGCAGCAATCGTCCCTGCAACATGAGTACCGTGTCCGTTACCGTCGTTGGTATTATTTTTCTTCCCACGAGCAAAGTTAGCCCCTCGTCTTCTATCAACATTCAGATCTGGATGACTACTATCAATCCCAGTATCAATGACCCACGCCACTGAATTGGAGCCTGTCATGTCGACAAAACCTCCGACACGATCAATCCCCCACGGAGTCTGTTGTGTCGCTCTTGGGTTTTCACTATCGCCCCCTCCTTTATCAGGTTTTCCGCCTCGTGGCATCGCATTTACAACCATATCAGGTTCAATATAATCGATATCTGGAAAGCGATGCTTCAAACCGTTTAAAGCTTGAATAGGCATACGAACAGAGAAGCCTTTTATTGCAAAGTTATAACGGTGCCCGACGACACCTTTTCCTTTCGCGACCGCTTGAGCAATTTCACTAGCACGAGAGTCCGGTGTGTTACCGTCAAGCACCACAATATAATGATCTTTGAGATCATAACCTTGATTAACCACCGCGAGAGATCCTGAAGAGAACATTGCCAGTGAGATAGCACTCGCTAAATAAATCAGTTTCATAACCACCACCCAAACATTCACATAAATAATGAATTTACTTTTTGAGTATAGAAGTTAATGATAAAAGTATTAGTAACAAGTAGAGATATATAGTACGAAAGGGTGAAAAGACAATACCGCTAACTTAAGAAAGCGGCATTTTTATGGTAATCACAGAATGATAAATAGGTCACTTAAATATTTTGCATACGCTTTTTCAATCGTGCTAAATCAATCGCGCTTGAGCGAACCGTTAGTTTGATACATTCGTAGTCATAATCTTCTTTAACCACACTCATTTTAGAGCGAATTTCACCAATAATGCTTTGTCCAGAGTAAGGGATCGTAATCTCTTCTTCGATCATCCCTTGTTCTGCAACACTAACGATGTATTTGTGCAGTTTAGTGATATCTAATGGGTCAAGAGTTGACGTTAGCATCGCATCTGGGAACTCTTCCATCAGCGCTAACTGCTGTTCTTCGCTCAATCTATCGCACTTATTCAGCACTAATAGTTTTTCGCTGTCTTCAACACCCACTTGGGCTAATACTTCATGTACCACATCAAGCTGAGCACGGAATGTCGCGTCAGACGCATCCACGACATAGAGTAACAATGACGCATCATGTGCTTCTGCTAGTGTTGAGTGGAATGAAGCAACCAGATCGTGTGGTAATTTTTTGATGAAACCAACCGTATCTGAAACCAAGATACGCGGTTGAGTAATTGGCTGAAGAGCACGAACCGTCGTATCAAGCGTTGCGAAAAGTTTATCTTCACCTACCACTTCGGTTGCGGTCATCGCACGCATCATCGAAGACTTACCGGCATTGGTATAACCAACTAAAGCTACAGTGAAAAGCTCCGCGCGTTTAGTGCGTCGGTTTTTCATTTCATCTTGTACGCTAACCAGTTCACGTTTAAGTGCGGCAATTTGATCGCGAACTTTACGGCGGTCAAGCTCTAGTGACGTTTCACCAGCACCCTGACCCATTTGACGTTCTTTATCGCCCTCAGCTACTTCGCGCAGTCGAGGCACTAGGTAATTTAGACGAGCAATTTCAACTTGCAGACGAGCGGTACGAGTGCGAGCATGACGGCTGAAAATCTCAATGATGATGCCGGTACGGTCAAACACTTCAACACCCAAATGGGCCTCAACATTACGCAGTTGAGACGGACTCAAATCACAGTCAAATACCACAACATCAGCAGTTCCGTACTCCAACCCTTCAGATGGCAAATTATCAAAATCTAATTCATCAATACCAGAGCTAAAATCAAACGATTCATCAATAAAATCTTCGTCTTCTACTTCTTCAATCGAGCCTTGGTAACCTGTAAGGTGGGCGATTTCAGCAAGTTTACCCGCCCCCAATACGTTCTGTTTCTGCGTTGATTTGTGATGCTGTGATTGAGTTCCAACCACTTTAAACCCTAACGTGGTTACTAATCGAGCAAGCTCAGCAAGGGACTCCTTTGCTTCATCACCTTTAAATTCCGGCGTCGTTATAGAAATAAGTAGAGCGTTATTCTGTGATGGTTTTGCTGTTAGTTTCATGATTAATTACATTTATGCATCTAAGTGCAGCCTAGTTTTGGGGCTAAAGTTGGCTTGATCCTACGCTGTTATAGGTCAGCTTTATAGAGTAATAGAATACTAAATACAGATATTATTGCGATTCGCTATAAAGTTAGTCGTAATAGAACAAGAATCAAGTGCAGGATTGGAAGTTAATAGTGAAGTACAACAAATAGATAAGCCATAAAGGAAAGCCTATCTATTTTAGCAAGTCAGGCATTTGCACGCTAAATTACAGTAAACCAATGCCGACGAACAAGGGTGTCTGCTTTCTTAGACTGTTCAGTTTTGTTTATTTATCGAAATACTGAGACATTTTTTGAAGTGTAGCGAGTGTCGTTTCCAGATCTCGTAACTCAAGTTCATCTGAGCTTTTTGCTGCCCATGATAACTGCTTAATATGAAGGAAATTGTAGACTCGCTTCCCCTCATCAGTTAAATCGATCAACTTCGCACGTTTATGGTTTGGATTGTCTCGCATGTCTAATAAGCCATCTTTTACCATTACATCCACTAATCGCTGAGTGGCTTGGCGGCTTTGCCCCATCGTTCGGCTAATCTCAGCTACCGTTACTGCTTGCTCTAATTTAATGATGGCACCGAGCACTTTCCAACGAGCACTGCTCACTCCAAACTCTTTGCCCATTTCATCGCCTTCAGCGTTTAGCATTCCGTTTACTTTAAAGATTTCCAAAACCACATTAGTGAAAGATTCACCTTTCGGATCTATATACATGTTATGCCCAACCAATTTTAACTATTTGCTACTTTATATGCTGCTAAGTACAAATTCAAAAAACAATCAATATTAGAGGTTTAGCTCAAGACGAGAGTGATCCCTCGACAGCCATTTCCAGATTCGTTCGTTGTGAATAGGCGTAATACCGCATCAAATTGACAACACAATGCCAAAATACCAATAACGACAACCAATTGTCAATGAGTGATCCACAGTCTTTTATTTTTCATTTCATAACCAAAGCGTCAATGTCAATATAAATCCATTAAATTCAATATTATAATCTCATTAAAACATGAGAAATTAGCACCAAATAAAATCTATTCATTATTATCCACACAAACCAAAGTTGACAACATGATGACATCATTCTAAATTTAACTTTGACAACAAATTGCCAATTAAGCGAGTAGAATTATGAAACCTATCATCCATCGTATTGCTGCAATCACAGCCACGTTATGTATTGCTACCTTCTTTACTTCAACGCTATTGGTTGAAATTTTTGGTACTAAAGAATCGATTCAATTAGTGAAATCTTTGATCGTTTTTCCGGGGCTATTTATCTTAGTTCCCGCAATTGCGACAGCTGGCGCAACTGGAGCTGCAATGGCAAAGCAGCGTAGAGGCAAAGTGATTGAACGGAAAAGTAAACGCATGCCAATCATTGCATTTAATGGGATTGTGATTCTTATTCCTGCGGCGTATTTCTTGAACCAATGGGCCAAAGCCGGTGAATTTGATTCGATTTTCTATGGTGTGCAACTTTTAGAATTGATGGCAGGGTCAGTAAACCTAAGCTTGATGGTACTGAATATTAAAGATGGCAGGAAGTTTCGTCCTAACAAAAAATAGAACATTGAACCACAGACATACCATGATTGGTTGAGTGTTCGTATTGTGAACTCGCAAAAATCGCCCCGTACTTCATTATGAAATCGGGGCGATTTATTGTGATATTGTTTTGTAACTATCTAAACTTAATTCTTTTTCTTCTTACCTTGAACCGCCTTAAAGCGAGGGTTTGATTTGCAGATAACGTAAATTCGCCCTTTTCTTTTGACGATTTGACAATCGGGGCTTCGCTTCTTGGCGCTCTTTAGTGAATTTAATACTTTCATGTTACTTCTCTCCCTGCTTTACTGAATTCAAACTACCGAAACGACGAGTAAAGTTAGCCACACGACCCTCTTTATGAATGACACGCTGCTTGCCTGTATAAAATGGATGAGACTCGGACGACACTTCAACCGTGTAGTAAGGATAAGTTTTGCCATCCTCCCACTTAATTTCTCGGTCTGTTTGTAAGGTCGAGCCGATCAAAAAATACTTATCAACACTCGTGTCATGAAATACCACAGTACGATACTGCGGGTGGATGTCAGGTTTCATATCATTTCCCTCAAATTAGCAATAGCAGGCTGCTGCCCACCAATTTTGCGTTATGTTATAACATAACAGCATAGACAGGTAAATGATAATAGGTCTCATTAGTTTAATGTTTTTGATAGTTCGGGAATTTCAATTCGAAATAGTTGGGCACACTTGGAGCCGATCGTTTGTAGAGAGTCTGGGGACATTTCTGAGTTACACATTTTCCTAAATTATCATCTCATGGATTATTTAATGTATTACAAACACCTCTAACCTAGTGGCCAAGTTTACTCATCCACTAAAATCTGCACCAATAAAATAATGAGGTATAGAAAGCGGCGAACTTCATGCTGAATGAATGTGAACTTATACACATATTTCATTCATAATTTCAAGTTTACATGCTGCGACATCGCTATCGAAACTTATAAGCACTAAAGTACTCTCCAAATAGAACATTTTAGGTATCTTGTCTGTCGTATGGATAAATTCATTGCTATCTTTTTAAGTTTAATCACTCCTTCATTCTTACTGCTATTTCACATAGTAGATTTTACTAGCTTCATTTTTCAGTACGCTACTCTTATCGCCGTGATGATTGTATTCATTAGTGGGTATGAATCGTTTATTCCTATTGAGAAGTTCGGATTCTTGTTATTCATGTTGAACAAAGCTTTTGAGTGCATAGAAGAAGTTCAAGTGTTGCATGCTTGGTTAAATAACCGTCAAATAATTGATTTTTTATTCGGTGATGTACTCGCATTAACAGGAGTAGCCTTGGTAGCAATTGGCGTTCACTCTCGATTAAAGCATCAAAAGCAGCAACTCAATAAGGACCCACTCACAAGTACATATAATAAATTTGGTCTTGAACACATCACTCAATCTGTACTCGATAAAAGTAAAAAGACACAATCAAACACGTCTATTCTTATTATCGACGTCGATAAGTTTAAAAAATTTAATGATACATACGGACACTTGTTAGGAGACAAAGCTCTAATAACGGTAACAAACCACCTCAAAAACAACATCAGAGCAGCCGATTATTTAGGCCGATGGGGTGGGGATGAGTTTGTGATTATCTGCCCAAACACTTCCGAAAATGAAGCGATTAAACTCATGAAGCGCATTCAAAATAGTGCAATGAAATCACTGTCTATCAAAGCAATCCCCATTAGATTGAGTATTGGAGCGACCACCACAAACAATTCACTAGACTCCTTCACTCAAATATTCCGTGAAGCTGACAGGGCACTATATCAAGTTAAGGAACAAGGTCGAAACGGATACAAGCATTACCAAAATTAAAGCTCTAATGTACAACTAACTTGTTCGCCAATTACTTTACCCGTGATCATTGGACAGTTTTATGTCCAATGACGTAGTCGATTTCACAAATGAACACATGGCTGCATCATGGTAACTTTTACTTTAGAGGGTCGTTGTCTGGCAACGCATTATGAACCCAAAGAGCCAACCTGTGCTTGATGTTTGCACCGTCGAGTTTGCCATCAGGTAACGGCGTGATCTGTTTGGCATCGACCAAAAACAGGTAAATCGCTTTTACTCTATCAGGTTGTGGTGACTGCGGTAGGTTAAAGCCTTGCATCTTTGCCATCTTCCCGCCAATATCAAGCGCCTTCTTAACCAGTTTGTCTTCATTACGCAGCTTGGAACTTTTTGACATAGATAGAACCCTCTTTTCACTGGCCTATCGCTAACGCGCAAAAAAACGCCCCGTGACTCGATATGAATACGGGGCGATTTATGTGGCGCTGTTTTATTTACACTTAAAAGCAACGGCGGTTATAACGTTTTTAAGAAGCCGTTAATTTTATCTTCGTGATGCTTAATCGTCTCTTGCGTTGGGATCACCGCGTCTTTATGAGTGAAGTACACCAAAATAGCCATTTGAGCCGTTAGTCGGTTTTCTGCTTCATCAAACGCCACTGAGTATTCACTTTCTAGTGCGCCACGAGTCACTTCCTCTTTATCATTTGCTGGTAGGCAGTGAAGTAACATCGCACCAGGACGAGCTTTCGCCATTAACTCTTCGGTGATCACATAGTGAGGCATAAATGCCGCAAGACGCTCTTCCTTCTCATCCATTTGAGTAACCCAGTAGAAGCTATCACCGTACACCACATCACAATCGCTAATTCGTTCTACATCGTCCGTAATTTCAATCGTGCCGCCAGACTCTTCGCAGAAGTTCAGAGCCATATCGATCCACTCTTGCTCCATGTGATATTTTTTAGGACCAATCTGCTTGAAGCCCATGCCGTACTTAGCACAAGTCAGCATCAATGAACGACATACATCCGTTGCATCGCCCATGAATGCCAAAGTTAAATCTGAGAGTTTACGTCCGTCTGTGATGTGCTCTCTGATGGTGAAAAGATCGGCCAACATCTGTGTTGGATGGAAACGAGTATCTAGGCCATTAATCACTGGCACTGTCGACATTTCAAGTAAGCCATCAAGTGTTTCAGGGCTGTTAGTACGAGCCATGATGATGTCACACATACGAGAAAGTACGCGTGAAGTATCATCAATCGACTCTTTACCACCAAGGTGAATATCTTTTGGAGACAAGAATAGTGCGTGGCCGCCTAGCAATGTTGCCGCAACTTCAAAAGAGACACGAGTACGAGTTGAGCCCGCTTCAAAAATCATCCCAACAGATTTTCCTTTAAACAGTTGTGGGATCGCATTGTCTTTGCGTGCCTGCTTCAAATAAGTCATGAGTTCCATCATGTTGTCCATCTCTGCTACAGAGAAGTCTTTCATTGACACCATATGCTCAAGGTTTGATTTGTTTAATTCAGTTGCACTAGAAGAAGGTAATTTCATTTTAAGTTCCTATTTTTATTGTTGTTCACGTTTTCTTTCGAGTAGATCTCGTGACGATTCGGTTTCAAATAATGTTTTGGATTTAATTAGTGATCGATTTAGCCACTGACTTCCATGGCTAAGTCGATAGTTACACCTTTGGTACTTGCTGAGTGATGCAGTGAATGTTGCCACCGCCAAGCAAGATTTCTCTCGCAGGGACACCGTTCACTTCATAACCCGGGTAGATATTTTCTAACATCGCGATTACGTCGTTGTCGTATCGTTCATCAAGCAGTGGCAAGACTATCTGCTTGTTGGTGATTAGGTAATTGGCATAAGAAGCCGCTAAACGTTCACCCGCTTCACGTTCCATCCCTTCTGCTATATCAATTCCTGCCGCTTCTTCAGCTGACATAAATAGCGGGCCCGGCATTGGCAGTTTATGAACTTTGATGTTGCGCCCTTTTGCATCGGTTTGGCTGGTGATGCTGTCGTACGCTTCTCGGCTGATCGCATATTGAGGATCGTTTTCGTCATCACACCACGTCAGCACGACTTCACCTGGCTTAACGACATGGAGAATATTATCGACATGACCGTTGGTTTCATCGTTGTATAAACCATGGGGTAACCAGATGATCTTCTCAACATTGAGGTGCTCACAAAGTACGGCTGTGATCTCCTCTTTATTGAATTCAGGGTTGCGACTCTCATGAAGTAAACACTCTTCTGTTGTATAAAGCGTCCCTTCACCATCAACGTGGATAGAACCACCTTCTAAGACAATCGGAGCTTTATAACGAGAATCTCGGATAATCTCACACATCTTCTGAGCTACTTGATTATCTCGATTCCATGGTGAATAAAGCCCATCAACTAAACCGCCCCAAGCATTGAATTCCCAATCTACTCCACGACGTTCACCTTGGTCGTTCACGACATATGTTGCTCCGATATCACGCATCCACGAATCATCTGTCGACACTTCCAAAACGCGAATATCATCAGGCAGACGTGACACGGCGTTATCGTATTGGGCTGAGCTTGCAAGCATGGTTACTGGTGTCGTTTTACTAATCTGCTTCGCGACATCCACAAACACTTTCTGTGCAGGTTTTGCTCCATCACGCCAGTTATCAGTACGTTCCGGCCATGCCATCCAAATTTCATGATGTTGCTCATGCTCACCTGGCATTCTGAAATTGTCATTTTTTGGTGTGCTATCTAATGTTTTTTTCATGATCTCATTCTCCTAGATTACGCTTGAGCATCTTGATGATGTATTTCTGTCACTTCTTGTTCTTTCTTACGTTTCAACGCGCCAAGTAGAATCCATTCCCCAATAAGGATGGTCGCGATAACGCCTATCAGAACTGGTCCTGTGTATCCCCAATCCGCTACCGTTAGATCTAACGCTTCTGGGAAGATGAAAAGTACCACCGCTTGGAAAACCACAAGAAAACAGACAATTGACATAATCCACTGCATCGCCATGCCACCCGGCACTTTGAATGGACGTTCACGTTCACCATCTACCACGCGAAGCTTCAAGTACGCTGGGAACATGAACAGGTAAGGCAGTAGGAAAATACAACTTGAGAAAGCAAATATTGACCAAAACAGATCATCGTTCCCTTGTGCAAACAGTGCGTAAGACAAGATAACAACCGTTGATACAATACCCGTGATGTTGTTTGCTCCGACTGGTGAGCCTTTCTCTGATATTTTCGCGACAGGTGCCGGAAGTTCTCCCTCTTGTGCTGCTTCCGCTGCGGCACGGCTTGCACCCATAGTCCAACTCACCATGTTGCCAATAAGAGTTAACAGTGCGAATGTACCGAATAGATAAACCATTGCCGTACCGAATGCACCTTCACCAAATAGTGTTCTAAAAGTGTCAATCAAACCAGAAACCAGACCAATGCTTTCAACTGGCAGAGCCATCAAGATGCCAACAGTACCAAAAATGTATAGGAAAGCAGTGATACCAATAGAAAGGAAGACAGCTTTAGGCATGTCGCGTACATCTTTCATCTCTTTTGTCATGGTCGCAACCAGTTCGAAGCCCATCAAATTAAATACAATAGCGGGTAAGAAAGTGACCGCAGAATCAAGCGAAGGCATCATTGCTGGTAGGGTAAATTCGTTGGCTACGCCATTTTTCATCGCATAAATAAACCCGCCGACACCTAATGTGCTGATGACAACTATTTTTAAGACGGCGCCGATATTGGTCACCCAAACACCGATATCAGCAGACACATTACAAATCCAAACCGTTAACCATGTGAGTAATATACAAATGGCAATCTGGCCCCATAAAGAGAGCTCAGGCATAAAGAGTTCGGCAAACATTCCCGCAAACATGATGTAAACCGCAGGCATCCATAAGCCAACGTTGATCCAGTAGAACCATGTTGTTCTAACCGCCCATTTAAAATTGAATGCTTCTTTTACCCAGTCGTAAATACCACCCTCGCCTGGGTATGTTGTACTTAATTCAGACGTGATCAACCCATAGGGGATCACAAAGAAGATTAACATTAAGACCCACCAACCAATCGCACTGACACCAATGCTGGCTGACGCAGTTAATGTGTCGACTACTAGTACTGCACACAATGTAAAGAGTGCAATTCCCGTAACCCCCATTTTTCCTTGCGTTTCGTTACTCATCGCTTAATTCCTTAATGATTAATACGGGATTAATTAAACGGCAAAGCAACAAGTTGAACTGGGATGAAAATTGAATATCGGTTTTGGATAAACGAACCTTGAATAAAAATGAAATAAACCCAACAAAAATTGAACAAAAAATCATCATCGCCGGAATCTTTGATTTTTATCAATTGTTTTTACGGTTATTCCTTGAGGTTTGAGTTTCAAATTGAAGATCACATATCTGCCGAATTTGGCGATTATTGCTGCGATATGTGATGAGAGAACAATTAACTATGCAAAATAGAGAGCAGCTATCGAATTGTGATTTTTATCCTCTATACACTGCGAGAATTTCAATACAGTAAAGGGGATTTTGTTTGCCTCTCGCCATATGCATTTGAGAGACAAGTGAGGAATACGTATTCAGCGTCAATATCGTTTAACTTTATGTATTGGCAAAGCCAACATGAGAGAGACATAAAGAGGGGTTGAGTCAAATTTCAGATTAATAGAATGGATTTTTGGCCCACAACTCTTTATGTTTTTTGAACGCTTCAATGAAAGTGAGCACCGACGTATGCGAAAAGTAACAACGCAAGAGAAGCTACTGAAAATCCATGATGCCGTGGCCCAGTTAATGGAACGCCGTGAAGCCACAGATATCTCTATGTACGATGTAGCGAAAGAGTGCGGAATGGCAACGTCTACCGTCTATCACCACTATCCAAACATTGAAAACCTGTTCCAAAATTTGCTTAATGATGTATTTAAGGATTTTGACGCCTTGCTACATCAGTGTATTGATGCCGAGAAAGTGACGCATTGGACGGATATTAATCGCATGATTGAAACGGCTTATGTGAACTATTACAACACTAACCCTATTGCGAGAAAGCTGATTTTAGGGCGCCATACCTTTACCGAATTAGGCCATGCAGATACCGAACATGACCTGATTTTGGGTAATGAAGTTGAGATAATTTATCGACGGTACTTCGACGTTCCGCAATTATCGCAACCCATCAATGTGTTTGCGATTTCGTTGCAAGTGGCAGACAAAATTTATTCACTGTCTTATCGTCAACATGGTTGCATCACACCTGAACTTGCCAACGAAGCGGTTCGCCTTACTGAATCTTATCTCAAACTCTATATCCCTCATATTTGCCAACGAGCCGTTTAAACCGTTAATGGTCATGGTCATGGTCAAGAACTTAGAACTTAGAACTTAGAACTTAGAACTTAGAACTTAGAACTTAGAACTTAGAACTTAGAACTTAGCAGAACAAAAAAAAGGCAACATATCAATTCCGGCGTTGCCTTCTGATTCGATTTACCGTTTTCCTTCCGAATTAGAAATCAATTCTCGCTTCTGTTTGCGCGTCAAAGAATACTGCTTTCGATAAATCAAAATGCAATGGCGCCATTTGTCCAACGGTCACTTCAAACTCAGGAGACAAACGACAAGCCACCTCTTGATCGTTCACTTTCACCATCGCGATAGTATCTGGCCCAGTGGGTTCCAAAACCTCTAATTTCAGATCAAGCAAGGTAGACGCGGAAACATCATCCCCTGCTTGATCGGTAATATGTTCTGGCCTTAATCCGATCACCACCTCTTTGCCATCTTGCTCGCGCATCGATTGTGGTAAGCGAATATGGTGCTCTTGGTTTTCAGTCCCTATCACCTTAATGATTGGGTTCTGTTCGACATCTAGATCCACCATTGTCTTGATGAAGTTCATCGATGGTGACCCCATAAAGCCAGCAACAAACATATTATTCGGACGAGTGTAGATCTCTTTTGGCGTTCCTAGTTGTTGTAGCTCACCATCTTTCATCACCGCGATCCTATCTGCTAATGTCATGGCTTCAATTTGGTCATGAGTGACATACACTATGGTGGTATTTAATTGTTGGTGAAGTCGCTTTATTTGGTGGCGCATCTCAACCCGCAGTTTTGCATCTAAGTTCGATAACGGTTCATCAAATAGATACAATTTTGGACGACGGGCAAGCGCACGGCCCATGGCGACCCTTTGTCTTTGTCCACCTGAAAGTTGCGACGGTTTGCGATTCAGAAGTTGATCAATTTGCAGCATTTCTGCCACTCGATTCACTTCAGCATCGATTTCATCTTTGGGCATTTTTTTGATTTTTAACCCAAAAGCGATATTGCCACGTACCGTCATGTTTGGGTAAAGCGCATAGGACTGGAACACCATCGCAATATCGCGATCTTTCGGTTCAACTTGTGCTACATCGACACCATCGATCATGATCTCGCCAGAGCTAATACTTTCCAAACCAGCAATGGTATTCATCAGGGTGGATTTTCCACACCCCGAAGGGCCGACAAGTATCAAAAATTCCCCCGAATCGATACTAATGTCGATGCCCTTAAGTGTTTCATTGTCCGCGTTGCGATAGGTTTTACGGATCTGCTTTAAATCTAATGTCGCCATGATAATTATCCTTTTACTGATCCGGCGGTTAAACCACGAACAAAATATTTTCCTGCGAAGACATACACCAATAGCGTTGGCAGTGCGGCGATAATCGCAGCGGCCATATCGACGTTATACTCTTTTACGCCAGTGCTGGTGTTGACTAAGTTATTTAATGCCACGGTAATCGGCTGCGTCTCTGCCCCCGAATAGACTACTCCGAACAAGAAATCATTCCAGATTGCGGTGAACTGCCAGATCACCGTCACCATTATGATCGGTGTGGAGATCGGTAATAAAATCTTGAAGAAAATCGTAAAGAAGCCTGCACCATCAAGCTTTGCTGCTTTAATCAGTTCATCAGGAATCGAGATGTAGAAGTTACGGAAAAACAACGTAGTAAATGCCATGCCATAGATAACGTGCACAATCACCAAACCAATCGTGGTATTCGCTAAGCCCATCTTGCCAAGCATGGTTGCCATTGGTAACAGCACCACTTGGAATGGGATGAAGCAGCCGAATAACAACAAACTAAAGAACAGGTTCGATCCTCTGAATTGCCACTTTGTCACTACATAACCATTGAATGCACCCAACAATGTTGAGATCGCGACCGCAGGGATCACCATTTGGAATGAGTTCCAGAAATAGCCTTTAATACCTTCACATTTCACCCCCGTACAGGCGGTATCCCACGCTTTATACCAAGCATCGAACACCCACTCTTTCGGCAAGCTCATTAAGTTACCCGCCTTGATGTCTGGCAGAGTTTTGAATGAAGTGAGCGCCATTACGAACAATGGCATTAAGTACACCAAGCAGAAGAAAAGCAGTGCTGAATAAATAAAGATTCGAGCAAAGTTAATGTTGTTCATCATGACTTTTTCTCCCTAAGTTCAGAGTAAAGGTAAGGCACGAGAATCGCTAAAATACCAGCAAGCATCATCATGGCGCTAGCAGCACCAAGGCCAATTTGGCCGCGAGTAAAGGAGTGGGCGTACATGAAGAGCGCTGGAAGATCCGATGAATAGCCTGGGCCACCCGCCGTCATTGCCGTCACAAGATCAAAGCTCTTAATCGCAATGTGTGAGGTAATGATCACCGCACTGAAAACCACAGGGCGCAAGCAAGGCAAAATGATTTTGAGATAAATAGTGGGTAAGCTTGCTCCATCAATTTGAGCGGCCTTGATGATTGATGAATCGATACCGCGAAGGCCCGCTAAGAACATCGCCATCACGAAGCCTGATGATTGCCAAAGTGCCGCGATAACCAAGGTATACACCGACATTTCAGAGTCGACTAACCAATCAAATTTAAAGTCCGTAAAACCCCAATCTTGCATCAATTTTTCAATGCCAAGCCCCGGGTTCAGAATCCATTTCCACGCCGTACCTGTCACGATGAATGACAGCGCCATTGGGTAGAGATAGATAGTACGAATCGCCCCTTCTTGGCGGATATTCTGATCAAGCAATACAGCCAAACCAACACCTAACAAGATAGCAATCGCCATGAACAGAAAACCAAATACACCGAGGTTAGTGATTGAGGTTATCCAGCGATCATTATCCATTAGCTTTTCATATTGAGTTAAACCAACGAAGTTAAAGCTGGGTAAAAATCGAGAGTTGGTGAACGACAACGCGGCCGTCCAAAAAATATAGCCGTAGATACACACCACGGTCACTAACGCGGTGGGCGCTAGTACTATTTTAGGTAACCAATGTTGTAACCTGTCAGCAAAACTGGGCTTTGGTGCAGGCTGGTTCCTTGTGGATTTTGGAGTCGACTTAGTCAAAACATGCTCCATAACTGATCCCTGTTGCACAATCGAACCGATGGTTTACCTTTTGGCACCACATCAGCATCACGCATTTCAGAATTGGGAATGAAGAGTAGATAGACTCCTTACGAGCCTATCCACCCTGGGGGTTTGGAATAAGCAGACATACATCTCTCACGTGCTCGTCGCTGCTTATCAAGTTAGATTAGATAGCGGCTTTCACTGCTTTCGCTAACTTAGCGGCTGCTTGTTTTGGATCGGCATTTTTCTCGTTAAAGAAGTTGGTCACCACGTCGTAAATCGCGCCTTGAGCGTAGCTTGTCGTCGCTAGACCGTGAGCCATACTCGGAACAAGATCGCCCGATTCAGCACTCGCTTTGAAGGTAGCCATTGAATCCAACGCACATTGGTCGAATTTAGACATGTCCATATCTAGACGTACAGGGATAGAACCTTTGTTAAGGTTGAAGACTTCTTGGAAATCTTTGGTAAGAATGGTTTTCGCTAGGTCTTGCTGCGCTTTTTGGTTCTCTTTGTCACTCAACTCAAAGAACGCAAAGCTATCGATGTTGAAAGTGAACTGGCCATCGGTGCCCGGTGCTGGTGCACAGATGTAATCTTTACCCGGCACTTTGCCTGCCGCAGTAAATTCGCCTTTCGCCCAGTCACCCATGATCTGCATCGCGGCTTCGCCATTAATAACCATTGACGTTGCGACGTTCCAATCACGACCTGGAGAGTTGCTGTCGATGTAGTCACGCATCTTTTTGAATTTGGTGAATACTTCCACCATTTTGTCGCCAGATAACACGTCCATATCAAGTTCTACGAACGCTTTGTTGTAATCTTCACTGCCTAGCACGTCGAGAGCCACTGCTTCGAATACCGTCGCGTCTTGCCAAGGCTGACCACCATGAGCCAATGGAATGAAGCCAGCCGCTTTAATCTTGTCTGCCGCAACAAAGAACTCATCTAATGTAGTCGGAACCGTAACGCCTGATTTTTCTAAAACAACAGGGTTAGCCCAAAGCCAGTTAACACGGTGAACATTGACAGGAACCGCCACGTATTCACCATCCCACTTCATCACTTTAGTCACAACCGCTGGTAGCAGTTCGTCCCACTTTTCTTGTTTTGCAGTTGCATCGAGAGACGTTAGAAAACCTAAACCACCCCACTCTTGAATATCATGACCTTTGATCTGCGCCGCAGATGGAGGATTGCCCGACACAGCTCGAGTTTTCAAAACGGTCATCGCACTTTCACCGCCACCACCAGCCACTGCAAAGTCTTTCCATGTATGGCCTTGTGCTTCAATCATCTCTTTCAGTACCGCTGCAGATTTCGCTTCGCCACCAGCCGTCCACCAGTGAAGCACTTCCACCTCGCCCGCTTGAGAGAATGTTGAAGCTGCAAGAAGAGATAGAGTAAGTAGGGTTTTATTGAGTTTCATTATGTTCTTCCATGTTTGTCCGGTTCAATAGAGAGTCTACTTAATCTGATTGATAAGATTGAAACAAAAGGTAAGCCCCATGTAACACAATTGTTACATTAGACATCCAGACTACGTGGTATAAAGACTTGCGCGATTAATCCGCTATTTAGTGAGTTGCTGATAATGAGATCTCCCCCATGTCCATGAAGAATATTACGGCAGATCCCAAGCCCTAAACCATGACCTTCACTGTCAGTTGCAATCCGAAAGTAAGGTTCGAATACGGCTTCTAACTTATCTTCGGGGATCCCTTCGCCGTGATCAGTAATGGTAATCGCGACCCAGTCATCGAACTCTTCCAATGTCACGTTGGCTCGGTGACCATACTTCACGCCGTTATCAATCAGGTTGGTTAATACTCGTTTAATCGCTAAAGGCTTCGCTACAATCGGTTCAATATCAGTACGAGCAAACTCAACCTTTATTGCTTTCTGATTATGGGATTCCATCACCGAAAATAGCATGTCATTGAGATCGACATAGGCGTTGTTCTCATGCAAATCCGTATCGCGAACGCATTGCAACGCCCCTTTCACCATGATCTCTAACTCATCAAGATCGCGATTGAACTTGTTTCGCTTTACCTCATCTTCCAGCAATTCTGCTCGTAACCTCAACCGAGTAATAGGCGTTTTGAGATCGTGAGAGATCGCAGAAAAGAGATGTTCTCTATCTGCCACATAACGCCTAATACGCATCTGCATTCGATTAAAAGCACGCGTCGCGGTGACCAGTTCTGTCGCCCCTTCTTCACGTAATGGCGGTTGATCGATATCCATACTCATTTCATTCGCAGCTTTGGCTAGGTTTTTTAATGGCCTAACCTGACGCCGTATCATCAGGTATGTAAGCACTAACAACAAAATCGTCGAGAAGAGTAAAAACATCATCTGTTCTCGGCCTAAAATGGTGTCATCTAAGCTGACATAAGGAGCCGGAAGTAAAGCCGCGATGTAGACCCATTCATGTTCGGCAAGCTGAATTTGGACCACCAACACAGGAGGGTTCAGTGGCTCTAAGGTCAAAGTGTGGTGCGCCCATGACTTGGGGAGGTCGCTAAGATAAATGTCATTTTTCAACAAGCGTAGTTTTTCAGGTGGTGAAAAATCAACCAACACGGTTTCCACTTTATTGAGCTTACTCTCCAGCACTTGTTTCACTGAATCCATCGCGACCAGTTTCAATTGGGTATCCGGAATCGGCTCAACGATGAGTTCGTTTTTATTGAATGAGACAAAGAAGCGAGTGCCCCCCATATTGCGGATTTGGTCCAATACGATATGGCGATATTTTACGGGAAGCGACTGAAAAAAGGTGACGGTTGAGGCAAACATATTTGCCATACTGGCAGAAGTAGAACGAATACCCTCAAGCTCTTTCTGCTTTGACTGATGGTACCAAATTCCTGTCGCCACACCTTGAGCCAGAACCACAGCAATAAGCGTCAACCACAAGGTTCTTGCCACTAAAGAGTTGGGGCGAAGTACACTGAATGGCTCTTTGCGCTTCATGTTAATTCCTCATCCGTTGATTAACATCAGAAGTTAATGCTCAATACTGACTGGAACCGCCAGAATGTAGCCGTTTCCACGCATGGTTTTAATATAGTGAGGATATTTACCGCTATCACCCAATCGGTGACGCAAACGACTGAGTTGAACATCAATCCCACGCTCAAACGGTAGGGCCTCTCTGCCACGAGTCGCAAATGAGATGGTATCTCGATCTAAGACTTCATTAGGACGCGACAAAAACAGCATCAACAGAGAAAAATCACTCCCTGACAGGTCATGCTCATCGTTATTCTCAAGGTTGATAATTCGATGCGCTAAAGTATCGAGCTGCCAATCACCAAAAGTGATCAACTTAGGAAGTGCATCGCTCGGCTTCTCATCACTAGCCTGAACGCGACGTAGCAAGGCTTTTATTCGCGCCATTAACTGACGAGGGCTGAATGGCTTCGCGATATAATCATCAGCACCAATTTCAAGACCAATGATTTGATCGGTCTCATCGGACACCGCTGTCAGCATAATAATGGGAACGTTGGAGTGTTTTCGAACTTTTTGACACAGTGTGAATCCATCTTCACCCGGTAACATTACATCAAGCAAAATCAGGTCAGGATAACCGTTAACTTCTATTGCTTGCGCTAACTCCACACCATCACTGACAGACGACACAAAAAATCCAGACTTGGTGAGATACTCTTCGAGTAGTTCTCGGATCTCCTGATCATCATCAACAACCAGTATGTGAGTCTTTGTGTGCATCCCTAAACCTTTCTCATTACATCGAATTAACACAGTGTAAATCTGGCCGACACGTTTAATCATGCCTATTTATATAATTATTAGAGACTAAGCAGGGCAATGATCACAATTTACGCTGACTAGAAACTTAGCCAAGGTTTTTGATGTGCACCTAATTTGGATTTTTTGTCTCAATGCTGATAACGATACCAATTTTGCCACCGAGAATGTTGCCACCGAGAATCCGCAGCAACATCGAATCTGCTATAACCGAAAGAATTCCCGATCACTTAAAGAGTTAAGGGTTTAAGAGCGACTGGTGGTGGAAAGCAAGATGCCTGCACTCATAAATACACCGCCTGTAAGCTTATTAAATAACTTGGCTCTCCCTTTGGCTAATATCCAGTTTGAGAACTTAGAACCAAGGTAGGCATAAAAGAGCAGCCAAGAGAGTTCCATACAAGCAAAGGTCGTCGCAAATACTGCATATTGAGCAAGCAATGAAGCGTTAGGGTCAATGAACTGTGGGAAAAGAGCGGTAAAGAATAAAATGGCTTTAGGGTTGCTGGCTCCGACAATGAAACCACTCGTAAAATGAGCGATGCGCTTCGCATTATCAGGTTGAGCCTGACCATCAATTTGATAAGACTCTTGCGTCGAGATCAACGCTTTCCAACCTAAGTAAACCAAGTAAGCCGCCCCTGTCCATTTAACAATATTGAACACCATTTCAGATGAGGCAATTAGCACCCCTAGTCCGGTAAACGACAACGTTAAAATTCCAGTAATGGCGGTTAAGCTTCCCAAGGCCGTAAAGATCGACAACTTAAAACCTGAACTCACCGCTTTGGTCATACACAGCAGTGAACTGGGCCCTGGAGAGGCAGTTAGTATCAAAACGGCAAGTAAATAGTACATCCATGTTTCTATGGTCATCATCTTCTCCTTTGATGAAAGAATCCATTCAGCCTCATGCTAATGGCGATTTACACGTTAATCATTTCGTTCTAGTACCGCTTTAAAAGAGAGATTAAATCAACAAGTAGTAAGACAACATGCCAAACATTTGAAATGAAATCAAATGCATAAAACCTTAATTTATCAGTGGTTATTTGTATGTCGAGATAAACAGAGAAGAGGAAAATCAGAGAGATAAGAGGTATTAACTGCAGAAGTAAAATAAAAGTTCATAATGCAAAAAACCGCTGCAAGCATACACTTACAGCGGTTCTTTCAATATGGTACGCCCTACAGGATTCGAACCTGTGACCACCTGCTTAGAAGGCAGGTGCTCTATCCAGCTGAGCTAAGGGCGCTTTGTGGGGTGAATTATACGAGATGACAGAGCTAAAGCAACGCTTTTATCTAACATTATGATCTGAATGACCAAAAAAAGCTCAACTGGTGCTTATGTGATGAAAAATAGAACAAAGCAAACGATTGCTTAATGGAAATAAAAAACAATTTCTGCCACAATGCGCTAAAAATTATTAACATCTCTATTTTCAAGACCATTTTCTAAGGAAAGTCATGACTGCTCAAAACATTGATGGAAAGTTAATTTCTCAAACGGTTCGCTCGGAAGTCGCCGCACGTGTAAAAGCGCGAAGAGAAGCCGGACTGCGAGCTCCCGGCCTAGCGGTAGTCTTAGTCGGTGAAGATTCAGCCTCACAAGTCTATGTTGGAAGTAAGCGTAGAGCTTGTGATGAAGTTGGCTTCGTCTCAAAATCTTATGACTTACCTGCTACGGCAAGTGAAAATGAACTGCTCGCTTTAGTTGACCAACTCAATGAAGATCCTGAAATCGATGGCATCTTAGTGCAACTGCCTCTTCCAGCAGGCATTGATACCACCCATATCTTAGAGCGTATCACTCCGGAAAAAGACGTTGATGGCTTCCACCCTTATAACGTCGGTCGCTTAGCACAACGTATTCCTAAGCTTCGTTCTTGCACGCCAAAAGGGATCATCACCCTACTTGACCGCTACAATATCGACCTGCGCGGTAAACATGCGGTTGTGGTTGGTGCATCGAACATTGTTGGCCGTCCTATGACGCTGGAACTCCTTCTAGCGGGTTGTACAACAACAACTTGCCACCGTTTCACCAAAGATCTTGAAAGCCATGTACGCCAAGCGGATGTGGTTGTGGTCGCAGTGGGTAAAGCAAACTTTATCCCTGGCGCATGGATTAAAGAAGGCGCAGTTGTGGTCGATGTGGGCATCAACCGCCAAGAGTCAGGCAAGTTAGTTGGTGATGTTGAGTACGATGTCGCGAAAGAGAAAGCCAGCTTTATCACCCCAGTTCCAGGTGGTGTTGGCCCGATGACAGTGGCGAGCTTGATTGAAAATACCATGATCGCTTGTGAGCAATATCGCCGTTAAATCTATGACTAATCGCTGCTGTCACTTGTTCTTGTTTCAAGTTCAAAGCAGCGACTGATCGATAATAGTAATGACTGCAATAACAGCGATTTAAACAAAAAAACACCGCCCATGAATAGTGAGCGGTGTTTTCGATCTAGCGGATGATTATACCAATCGTAGTAAATAACTGGTCATCCTAGCTTGTTAAAATACTCGATAACGGCGTTAGAAATTTTGATTGTAGAATAACTACTTATCGAAAATTTCTGCCTTGTTCTCAAGCATTTTTCCTGCGCTTTTTATGACCACCTACTTACTGTGATTGGTATTATTACGCTTTGACTAATGAAACTTGATTCTATCGGCCAAATGGCTAACCGCTAATGCAAAGTAATACGAGCGGTTCCACTTCATCAATACATTGTAGTTGTTGTAAATAAGATAAGCTCGCCCGTCGACATCATCAGGTAAGATCAGCCAAGCATTCAGCGGCTTGTCCAACTTAGGAAGAGGCTTACCGTTATAACGAGTCACACCTAACGCTTGCCACTCTTCCAGCGTTTTGGCCTTCTCTGCATCACGACCTTGTAGCTCGGTAGAGATGGAGTGAGGCACTCGTACTTGCCTTCCCCACGTATAAGTATCATCCCAACCCGATTGGCTTAAATAGCTGGCAGCAGAGGCGAAAACATCCGCTTCGCTACTCCAAATATCTTTTTTGCCATCACCATTACCATCAGCAGCATAAGCTAAAAATGAAGATGGCATAAACTGAGGTTGGCCCATCGCGCCTGCCCATGAACCTTTCAAATTTTCCGGCTCAATATGACCTTCATTTAGAATGGTTAATGCTGCCATGGTCTCTTTACGGAAAAAGGCTTCACGACGCCCCTCATAAGCAAGAGTCGATAATGCATCGATGACGTTATAATTACCGGTGAATTTCCCAAAGTTACTTTCAACGCCCCATAACGCGACAATGAATCGAGGCTGAACCCCATATTCATCACCAATTTTTTTCAGTTCAGCGTAGTGCTGCTTATAAAGGGTTTTCGCTTGCTTAACTTTCCAGTCTGGCACTGCTCGGGGAATATACTCATCCAAGGTCAGCTTCTTTTCAGGCTGATTGCGATCCGCTGTTACTGCTCTCGGTTTGTAAGTCACGTCAGCAAACGCTTGTGATAAAATCTGCTCAGAGATCCCTTGCTCACGACCTTGCTGCTTTAATTGTTCAACATATTGCTCAAAACTGGGTTTTTCTACAGAATCGCTATCGGCATAGGCCGAAGTTGTTGAGAGACTAGCGATCCCTACACTAAGCAAGATAGACAGTACTGATTTCAAACGGGCTCCTTAAGCTAATTAGCTTTCATTTTTTTAGCTCTTACGTTGTTGCGCTTTTCGTTCTTTGTGTTGCTCTAATAAGTTTTCTGGCGGTGGTGGTAACTGCAAGAAGTAGCCATCCGAGGCTAACGACTCTTTCACCTTTTCGATATCAACTTGAGCCAGTGTACGGCCTTCCGTTTTGATAACCATAACAAAGCTAGGTTTGCCGAACATCTGCATCAAAGTGTCAGGAACTTGTGAAAAATCATCCTTTTTTGGGATGTATAAGTATGTACCTTCTTTCTTTGAGCTTTTATAAATAGAACACAGCATGACAAGCCTTCTTTAGTAATTCTCTCTGCCAATACAGAGATTCTTTATGAATTCTCAATCTTTATACAATTTTGAGAATAAAACGTTCATTTGACAACAAGATAACTTGCTGTGCTTGAATTGGGAATATAACATGACATGCCTAGTTTCAGGCAATGCCTATTCCACTGAGGTCTTAAGTTTTCGATGTCTACTACACCAGACCTAAAAGGTAGCAGCTTTACTCTATCAGTTTTGCATTTATCTGATAATCAAGTTGCTAGTACGGTTGATTTTTTAAATGAGAAAGTGGCTCAAGCCCCCTCTTTCTTCGCTTCTGCTCCTGTTGTGATAAACATTAGTAAAGTTCAAGGCGATATTGATTTCGCGGAACTGAAGCAAGGCATCACCAACGCTGGGATGATTCCTGTTGGTGTTACTGGCTGCAAAGATAAACGTGAGCAAAACTTAGCCTCTGAAGCTGGGTTCGCAGTGATGACGGCAAGCAAAACGCCTTCACAAGCGCCTGCAAAAATGGCTCCCACAAAAATTGTCCGAACGCCTATTCGTTCAGGCCAGCAAGTTTACGCAAAAGATGCCGATCTGGTTATTTTGAACCATGTCAGTGCCGGAGCTGAGGTGATTGCCGATGGTAGCATTCACATTCATGGGACGTTGCGTGGTCGCGCTATCGCAGGGGCAAGCGGTCAAAAAGAAGCAAAAGTGATTTGTAACGATTTACAAGCCGAGCTGGTTTCCATTGCAGGAAATTACTGGCTCAGCGATCAAATTGAAAGTGAGTACTGGCAGAAAAAAGTGATGCTAAGCATGACTGATGACGTTCTCCATTTAGATGTACTCAGTATTTAAATTATTAAGGATAAAATAATGGCACGCATTATTGTTGTAACGTCAGGTAAAGGTGGGGTTGGGAAGACGACATCCAGCGCCGCTATCGCATCGGGCCTTGCTTTAAAAGGCAAGAAAACCGCGGTAATTGATTTTGATATTGGCTTACGAAATCTTGATTTGATCATGGGCTGTGAACGCCGCGTTGTTTATGATTTTGTAAACGTGATCAACGGTGAAGCGACTCTGAATCAAGCGATGATCAAAGATAAGCGCACTGAGAATCTTTTCATTCTTCCTGCATCCCAAACTCGTGATAAAGATGCGCTGACAAAAGATGGCGTAAAACGAGTATTCGCTGAACTGGATGAGATGGGCTTTGATTTTATTATCTGTGATTCTCCTGCGGGTATCGAGCAAGGTGCGTTAATGGCGCTATACTTTGCTGATGAAGCAATCGTCACGACTAACCCAGAAGTCTCTTCTGTTCGCGATTCAGACCGAATTTTGGGCATTCTTGATTCTAAGTCTCGCCGAGCGGAGGAAGGGTTAGAACCTGTTAAACAGCACCTCTTGCTAACTCGTTACAACCCAGCTCGTGTTAATCAAGGTGAAATGCTTAGCGTAGAAGATGTAGAAGAGATCCTACATATCTCATTGCTAGGGGTTATTCCTGAAAGCCAAGCAGTACTCAATGCATCAAATAAAGGTGTGCCCGTTATTTTTGATGAACAATCTGATGCTGGTATGGCCTATGACGATGCTGTTGCCCGTCTATTGGGTGAACAAGTAGATTTTCGCTTCCTAGTTGAAGAGAAGAAAGGCATTTTCAAACGACTATTTGGGGGCTAATTTGTCATGTCATTATTAGAGTTTTTCCGTCCACAAAAAAAGACAACCGCTAACTTGGCGAAAGAACGCCTGCAAATTATTGTTGCAGAGCGCCGTAGTCATAATGATCCCGCACCATCTTATTTGCCTCAACTAAAAGAAGATATTCTTAAAGTGATCGCTAAATACGTTGACGTTGACCCATCAATGGTTGACCTTTCATTTGAGCACAAAGGCGATGACATTTCGGTTTTAGAACTGAATGTTAAATTACCAGACGACGAAAAGTAATTTGGCGTACCGCGAGTAAATACGTTCAAAATAGCGTAATACGTTAAAAGTCACAGATACAAAAAGGGTGAAAACGTCATCGACATTTTCACCCTTTTTTATGTTTTGGGTTCAGTACAATTAAGCTTCAAGCAACTTATCTAAACGTTGACCTAAAATCTCCAATCTCCAACCTTGCATCACATCCGGCAACTTCGCTGAATCTCGGTTTTTCTTCCAAACCCAGCTCAAGAACTGATTTAGCTGTTTCTTTGAAGCCAAAAACTCTGGTGATAGCCCTGACGATTGTGACACTCGCTTTACTTCATCTTTAAGCACTTTAAAGATCTGCTTGTAGCCCGGGTAGTCCATCAAACGTTCAATAACATCTGGATATTCATCTTCTGGCGTTTGCTCTGCCACACTAATAATTGACGCTATTTTTGCACCGTGGCGACGAATAGAGCGAGGATCAATACCTTCTTGTTCCATTTGCCTTTGGTTCTTCATTGAGTATCGTGCAACCGTCCACAGTTCTTGCTCTTTAAACACAAAGTTCAACGCTAAATCACGACGAATCGCTTCTTGATAACGCCACGTTGCTAACGGCTTCAGAATAGCCAGTTGCTGTGGTGTAAGCTGCCACGCCCCTTTGATATTGGTATAAACCATTTCAGGGTCAATATTCTTGATACGCTTAGAAACCAGTAAATCAGACTCTTGCTGTGCGGCTTCCCACCAGCCGGCCTCGGTTACTTTTTCAAGTAACTTCTCATAAAGCGGCATTAAGTAGAATACGTCTGCTGCCGCATATTCGAGTTGGCGAGTGGTAAGAGGACGAGCAACCCAGTCAGTTCTTGACTCACTCTTATCTAATTCAATGCCGATAAACTCATTCACTAATGTCGCAAAACCTGTCGATAAGCCGTGGCCTAAAAATGCCGCCATCACTTGTGTATCGACCATTGGGAATGGCGTGCAACCAAATGAGTTTTGGAACACTTCTAGATCTTCACCGCAAGCATGCAACACTTTCAGAACTGATGTGTCTTGCAGCAGTGAAACGAATGGTGTCATGTCATCCAAAGCAACCGGATCGATAAGTGATAAGGTTTTACCATCAAATAACTGTATCAAGCCTAAGATTGGATAGAAGGTTCTGGTGCGGACAAACTCGGTATCTAGCATCACAACATCAACTTCACGGGCTTGTTGGCAAACTCGCTCTAGATCTTTCAACTCGGTAATGATTTGGTAATTCACAAATACTCTCTCGAAACTCTTATCTGTATAAGAGCAATAAAAAATGCCGGCATTAGCGGCCGGCATTTTATCATTAAACCTATGTAGCGTGTTGTACTTATTACTCAAATCGTCGCGCTACACAAAGGCTTCTCTATAGACACTACTCATAAAGGTATCTGTCTATAAAAACTAAGCCGCTGGTTTTGAAGATTGCTCGATTCTCGCGTCATTCTCTTCTCGAAGCACGCGACGTAGAATCTTACCAACATTGGTTTTTGGTAGGTCTTCTTTGAATTCAACAATCTTAGGAATTTTATAACCCGTTAGATGTTCTCTACAGTGTGCGATAATCTCTTCTTTGGTTAAGCTAGGATCACGTTTAACCACATAGATTTTCACCAGTTCACCAGAAACATCATGTGGCTGACCGATTGCCGCAACTTCAAGCACCTTGCCATGTAGAGCAACGACGTCTTCAATCTCATTCGGGTAAACATTGAAACCAGAAACCAAGATCATATCTTTTTTACGATCAACAATATGCAAGAAACCATCATCATCAAACTTCACGATATCGCCAGTGGATAACCAGCCATCTTGATCGATCACATCTTTAGTCGCTTCAGGACGCTGCCAGTAACCTTGCATCACTTGCGGGCCACGAACCTGCAATTCGCCCACTTGATCATTACCAATATGATTACCTTCTTCATCAACAATTCGAACTTCAGTCGAAGGAACCGGTAAACCAATCGATCCATTATATTCAGTTAAATCATAAGGGTAAGCGGCAACTAAAGGTGAACACTCTGTCAGCCCGTAGCCTTCTAATAAGTAACCACCTGTGATTTTCTTCCACTGGTCAGCAACCGCTCGTTGCACTGCCATTCCACCACCAACAGCCAAACGCAGGTTACTAAAATCAAGCTCATGGAAATCTTCATTATTCACTAGCGCATTAAATAGTGTATTCACACCCGTAATCGCAGTGAAAGAGTTCTTTTGCAGCTCTTTGATAAAGCCAGGGATATCTCGTGGATTGGTGATCAACAAGTTATTACCGCCAATCTCAATGAACAGCAAGCAGTTTACCGTCAGCGCAAACACGTGGTAAAGCGGAAGAGCCGTGACGACGGTTTCGCGTCCTTCAGTAAGCACTGGCCCGTATGCACCTTTAGCTTGTAGGACATTTGCCAGCATATTACGGTGAGTCAAAATTGCACCTTTCGCCACACCAGTTGTGCCACCAGTGTATTGTAAGAATGCAATATCATCGCCCGTCATGAACGGTTTTACATACTGAAGGCGACGGCCTTTATGTAACGCTTTTCGGAAAGATATTGCACCAGGAAGATCGTATTTTGGCACCATTCCTTTGACGTATTTCACCACAAAGTCAACGATGGTTCCCTTCGCTCTTGGTAGCATTTGTCCTAAGCTGGTCAGGACAACATGCTTAACTGGCGTGTTATCCACCACTTTTTCTAACGTACTTGCAAAGTTTGAGACAATCACAATAGCTTTTGCATCCGCATCGTTGAGTTGGTGTTCTAACTCACGAGGGGTGTAAAGAGGGTTCACATTGACTGCAATCATACCCGCACGTAGTACACCAAATAGCGCTACTGGGTATTGCAATAAGTTTGGCATCATCAACGCAACACGATCGCCTTTTTGCAATTTTAAATCATTTTGCAAATATGCTGCGAATGCTCGGCTACGCTCTTCTAATTTACGGAAAGTCATCACCGAACCCATATTCATAAATGCGGGCTGATCCGCATACTTCTGTACGGACTGCTCAAACATATCGATTAATGAATGGTATTGATCTGGGTTAATTGTTTCTGGTACGTCATTTGGATAGCGTGTTAGCCAAGGTTTATCCACAATAAAATTCCTCGTAATTGGGCTGACGGTCTTATTGCCGCGATTAATCAATTGCAGACTATTACAGCACAGCCGGAGCACTTGAGCACGAAACACTCAAACACTTGTTTAAATTTTGTTAACTAAGCCAAGAATTAGCTCTGAAACTCGTTCTGGATATTCCAAATGACAATGATGCCCACCTGGAATTGTAACTAATTTCGCTCGAACATTATGAAAGGTGTCGCTATCATTCAACAAATAGTCAAAACCGTTATCACCGAGAATGATCAGCTGTTCACATTGAATCGCCATGTTAATGACTTGTGCATGCTCAGGCGACATTCGATATATCGAGTCGCACTTTAACCGCTGGTCATGACTCCAATGCCAATGGCCATCTTTAAGCACGGTTCCCCGTTTCACGATAGGTGCAATGGTTTCACGTGGCAGTTCATTGACATGTGCCCGCAGCATAATGGCATCTTCTTGGCTCCGTAAAGGGCGAGAAGGCTTGCGCTGTTGTCGTTGCCTACTTAGAACCCCATTTCGCATACGCTGTACGCTCTTTTGAGGAGATTCAGAAAGAGGCCCCTTGCCTTCAATTTGAACTAATCCCGCCACTTGTTCAGGAAAGGCGGCACTATAACAACTTGCTATCAATGCACCAAGTGAATGTCCCACCAATACCAGTTTGTTTGGCGATATTTTGTGCAAAACTTGGTAAATATCATCAATATAGTCATGAAAGGGGTAATAGCTGGATGCTGATTTATGGCTTGATAAACCATGCCCCGGCAAATCAATAGCAATCGCGTGTATATGCGATACAGACGCTAGTTGCTCAAACACACTCACAAAACTGGCTGCATTATCTAGCCAACCATGGATAAAGACGAGGGTTACCAGCGCGGTCGATGGTTCCCCTATTTCAATGGTAGAGATTGATCCGCTGGCGGTTGGGTACTGCGTGGACTGATACACAAAAATTCCTACGGCTATATATGCTATGCGAAAGCCGTCAATTGGCTCGTGCTTTTTAACTCTTAACTCTTAACTCTTAACTCTTAAACGACATTATTTTACTTCTTGAACAATACGACCTTGTTTGGGCCCATAATTGAAGCTACGGCAATATAAACTACGGCAAGAGTGTAAATGCATAATATCGTCTTGAACTACAACTCGCTCTTCTACACGCCATAAACGCTTTCCATAAACCTGCATGACCGGAAAGGTGTAGTCATACTCTCCCACTTTTCCAGATTCAGGTTGATCAATGGTTCCTACCAACGAAATGAGACGGCCTTGAGCATAACTAAGCGATTCAAGGTAGCCATCGACATACGCAACAAATCGCCCTTTTGGCTCCGCATCCAAATCGGGTTTACCTACAGAGTTAAGTGGCAAGTTCACTACTTCGATTCGAGAGCGGTTTTCTAAATTCGTTACCTGCGCAATTACGCCACCAATGCGGATATCAGCCTTTGTGTCCGGATCAGTATCAAGCCAGTTTTGGTAGGTTAAAATCGGGGTTTCCGTCCGGCTAACTAACTCAGCAGGTAAAGAAGAGCAACCAGAAAGCATGGCAAAAAAGAGTAATATGCAGCAACTGCGAATGGATTGAGAAATAAGCATAATCATCGCCTATGTATAAAATAAAAAGTGATTAGATGTATATATCGACGCCAAGCAGCTGAGCAAGTTCCTCTCTTTTTGCTTGGTTCATCACACCCATATACTGTTCCATAGCTTTTCTTGCTCGACCTTCAGGGGGAAGATCATATTGGATTTGAGCATCACGGATATCAGATTCGCTGACATGTTTAATTGAGTTGGCAACAGCATTCGCCACTTTAGTTGGTTGACCAACTGAAGTACTACCTTGTCCTTTTTTTACCTCGTTCTTTCTTGTCGTTTTCTTTGTATTAGGGACAATCGAAGGAGGTAAGCCATTAATTGATGCCATAAATACCCTATGCAGCAAAGCTCTCGGCTATAGTTTTAACTAAAGTCGAAAATGAAAGTGAAGACAAGTTTTACTCGCCCTCACTTACAGTATATAGACTACTCTCGACCTGGAAGCTTTTTCCACGCCACTTTATCTCGTAAATAGACCGGGCTTGCCTCTTCAGCCTGAACGGTATTGCCATTTTCCCATTCGTACTGCGCTAGAAAAGCAATATCTTGGGCTTCAGGGAAAAGAACGTCACTCTTTTCAAGTTGAAGTGCTAAACCAGAGAATTCGTCGCTATATGCGTCCCATCCAGTACCTGAGTGACCCCAAGTTAATGTATCGGATTGCGAGTGTTCTACTAGCTCCGCTGGAGGGATCACGCATTCAGAATCCTCAACAACCCAGTTGCCATCATCTTGACGAGTAAAACGTCCCCAGTAAACTTCACTCATTCGAGCATCAATCGCACAAGCAACATTGGTATGACCATTCACGCGGTATGTACCTTGAGCCATCGCGGCAAGCGTTGAAATTCCGATCATAGGAAGATCGGCACCAAACGCTAATCCTTGCGCAATTCCGATGCCAATTCTTACACCGGTAAAACTACCTGGCCCACGCCCAAACGCAAGTGCATCTAAATCGTTCAGCGAAATACCCGCTTCTTTGAGTACTTCATCCACCATTGGTAGGATCTTTTTTGTATGGTCTCGCGGTGCGATTTCACTACGAACGTAAGTCTGTCCGTTTACCATAAGTGCAACAGAACAGTTTTCTGTTGATGTGTCCAAAGCAAGAATTTTCGCGCTCATCAATATCTCAAGTTATTTATCTGTTATGTCTAAAGTTGTATTTTCAGTGGTGGAGATCTCACTTAAAAAATCTCTTACAACACCTAAATCTCGTGTTCGTGGGATAGGCGGAAGAGAAGCTAGGAATGTGCCACCATAGTCTCTCGTCACTAATCGATTATCACAAATAATCAAAGCCCCTTGATCTGTTTTATCTCGAATCAATCGCCCAACCCCTTGCTTCAAGGTGATGACGGCATCAGGCAATTGAACCTGTGCAAAAGGCTCCCCACCTTTCAATCGGCAATCTTCAATTCTTGCTTTTAGCAAAGGATCATCAGGTGCCGTAAAGGGTAATTTATCGATGATAACACAGCTAAGTGTGTCACCTCTAACATCTATACCTTCCCAAAATGCTCCGGTGGCCACTAATAGTGCATTACCAAGCTCCATGAATTCCGCCAGTGTTTTCTGTTTACTGGTTTCACCTTGCAGCAGAACAGGAATCGTCAGGGTGTCACGGAACCGTTCGCCCAACTCTCGCATCATGCTATGGGAAGTACACAAGAAGAAACAGCGGCCTTGGTTCTCTTCAATCAATGGTGCAAGCATTTCAACTAATTTATCAGCAAGCCCTACACTGTTAGGTTCGGGTAAATAACGAGGAACACAGAGCCTCGCCTGTTGCTGATAATCAAAAGGGCTAGGCAGCGAAAACTGCGCGGTTGGCTTTAATCCAAGTCGCGAGGTGAAGTGACTAAAATCATCAGACACTGCTAACGTCGCTGAGGTAAAAATCCAACTTCCCTGTTTTAATTCAACCTGCTCATGAAATTTATCGGCAACCGACAGTGGGGTGATATGCAAACTAAAGTGGCGTGGCGTGGTATCAAACCAGTATGAATACCCCATAATGGAGACATCACAAGCTCGATTAATTCGACCTTTTATCGTATTCGCCCGTTCAAAAGCAGTATCAAGCAGTTGGCTTCTACCTAAGGCGATTTTGAGAACATCAACGGCTAGGTCCAGTGCATCTTGCAAGCGTGTCAATTCCCTCGCGACCACTGGTGAATTTAACGCTTCGCGCCAATTTCCACGAAAACCTGGTTCACCTAAAACGATACGTAAATCCATAGCCGATTGAGTAAGCCTGTCACCCACCTTCTGCAATTGACGCATGTCTTTGGCTTCTGTCCGATAGGCTATTTCGATATCTTTTGCCAACTCTTGTACTTGTCGGCTGGAGACAGATTGACCAAAATATTGGCTCGCAATATCTGGAAGTTGATGTGCTTCATCGAAAATAAAAACATCCGCCTCTGGTATCAGTTCACCAAAGCCCGTCTCTTTGATCGCAAGGTCTGCAAGAAATAGGTGATGATTGACCACAACAACATCGGCATCCATCGCATTTTTTCTGGCTTTAAGTACGAAACAGTCGGTGTAGCTAGGGCACTCTTTCCCCAAGCAATTATCATTAGTGGACGTAATGGTAGGAATAATGACGCTATCTTCTGCAATCTCGTCGCAATCACCCAAATCACCGGTTTTGGTTTCGGATACCCAACTCCTCACCTTAACCAATTGAGTTAGCAAAGTAGGATCCGATTCGTTGGTGTGGCTCTCCACCATTTGACGACTAAGGCGATCTAAACACAGATAATTGGAGCGCCCTTTCAGCAGAGCAACTTTGCCGTAAAAGCCGAGTGAGCTCACCATTAAAGGCAAATCACGATGATACAACTGCTCTTGAAGGTTTTTAGACCCTGTGCTGATTATTATTTTCTTACCGCTGAGCAAGGCTGGAGCAAGATAGGCGAATGTTTTTCCGGTCCCCGTTCCAGCTTCTACCACCAGCTGAGTTTGATCTTTAATGGCAGTCGCCACCGCTTCAGCCATGTCCAATTGGGACTGACGAGGTTGAAAACCAGGTATTGCTTTGCCTAGAGCACCACTCTCAGAAAAAGTTTTAGAGATCATAGAAAAATAGCAGCAGGAAATAAAAAGTTGAGGGGATTATGTCAGTTTTAGTGAGCCGGTGCGAATCAGATTGACTCCGCACCGGAAGGTGTTCGTAATTAAAAAAGTATGGTTTACAAAACGATGTGAATCCGCTCTATTTTCGTTTCAAGTAACGTGACAACCAAGCCGGTCCGTCAAAACCACTGTCATCCATCATCGCTTTTGCAGCATCAGAAGGTGAGGCCTTGTTTTCCCACATCTCAGACAACACGGTTTCATCAACTTCATTTTCACCTAACAGTTCGCAGACTCGTTCACTGTATAACTTTCGTGCTAGTAGCTCTTTATCCATAAGTTCCGCCTTAATGCATCATATTAGGAGTATCAGAAACAACAAAACTATCGAAAATAATCCCAAGACAAGCGTTCAGCTTAGATATTTTGTTGAAACTATATTGATAATAGATTAATTATAGCTCTTATATTGCGGCATGCTTCACCGTTCGAAGCGCTTGGAATTAGTTTTTAGTCCAAAAAAAATATTGCATGGAAGTAAGATAAAATGGAAAAAAAAACACTGTTAACCCACTGCTCTGATGCTCCGGGGTTAATCTCGAAAATCACCAATATCTGTTACAAACATCAACTGAATATTATCCATAATAATGAATTCGTTGATAACAGCAGTGGCCACTTCTTTATGCGTACAGAACTGGAAGGATTCTTTAACGATGAAACTTTTCTTGCGGATTTAGATCAAGCCTTACCTCAAAACACTCAAAGAAAGCTGGTTGATTCCTCACGTAAACGTGTCGTTATTCTCGTCACCAAAGAGTCTCACTGCCTAGGTGATATTCTGATGAAGAATTTCGATGGTAGTTTAGATGTAGACATTGCTGCGGTTGTGGGTAACTACGACACGCTTCAATCTCTTACTGAGCGTTTTGATATTCCATACCACTGTGTTTCTCATGAAGGATTAAATCGAGATGAGCACGAAGATAAAATGTTTGAGGTCATTGATCAGTACAATGCCGATTATTTAGTGTTAGCCAAATATATGCGTATATTGACACCAAGTTTTGTCGAAAAATACAACCACAAAATCATCAATATCCATCATAGCTTTTTGCCAGCCTTTATTGGTGCAAAACCCTACCTACAAGCTTATGAGCGTGGTGTTAAGATCATAGGGGCTACCGCTCACTTCGTAACCAACGATCTAGATGAAGGTCCAATCATTAAGCAAGACGTAATTCCTGTCGATCATAATTTCAACGCTCAAGATATGGCGCGAGCTGGACGCGATGTTGAAAAGAATGTACTGAGCAAAGCCTTAACTAAAGTCGTGAATGATCATGTCTTTGTTTATGGCAATAAGACGGTAATTCTATAATTCGGCGACAACTAAATAAAAAAGGTCGAGACTTACTCTCGACCTTATTTATTGGTTTCTATCTAACTACTGCTGAATTATTCTTGCTCTGACTCCACAATCTTTTTGAGTGAATGTGGATGCAGTTTGATACAAATACCTTGATGCTTAAAAGCGACGGTTGGATTGTTCAAACGTTCGCCTTCTCCCTTAGGGCTCGACAATTTCGTTTTGATGCCTAAATCGTCCAACTTATCCCAGTTCAGAGCGAATTGAGGATAGGTCTGTTTCAAATCATCTAAATACTCGTCTGCCGTTTGTGCATGCGATGGAATAACAAACTCCACATGTTCCCAATCTTGCTGCTCGTAGACTTTTCCTTCAGCAGGATATGGCAACTCCAAACATTCAATACTCCAGCCTAAACTCTTCAGCGGTTGATTGAATTCAAGAACAATAATCGGTCGACCATTTATAATCGCTTCAGAAATCACGTTTCCATGCTCTAACCACGCGTGATGTGCTAACTTAGCGACATGGAACTCATTAATTCTTAACGCAATATGGTCAGATTGAGCAAAGGTTAAGTCAATACCGATCTGTTCTCCCAAATCTGCTATTTTTTGCATGAAGACATCCAGTTTGCCTAGCATTTGATTTGGAGTGAGGTCTAATTCGGATAGATTTCCTGACATGTTTTAACCCATAGTTTTAAATTTAATAAATAGTAACGGCATTTGAATAAATAGCCACTCTCTTGTAAGTATTATCGGACACATTAAATGGCAAAATTTCCTACTATCGCCCTGTAAGAAAGGCCATTAAATTGGTATCATTACCGCCATTTTTGTGAACTTAAACAAGAATCATAGTGAATAATTCTCGTCTTGCTCTCCTTTTGTTCCTGCATTTATTGCGTAACAAGTAGTAGTAGACACATTACCGCTATCATTCTTTACCATCCTTGAATTGAAGGGAACGCGTGTGAATATCCAAGCACTGATTAATGACAAAGTATCTAAGGCTCTTGAAGCCGCTGGCGCACCTGCAGGAAGTCCTGCTGCTGTACGTCAATCTGCAAAACCACAATTTGGCGACTACCAAGCGAATGGCGTGATGGGTGTTGCTAAACGACTAGGTACCAATCCTCGAGAATTTGCTCAAAAAGTATTGGATGTTTTGGATCTAAATGGAATCGCAAGTAAAGTTGAGATTGCAGGTCCTGGCTTCCTAAATATTTTCCTAGACGAAGCTTTCTTAGCAAAACAAGCGGAAGCGGCACTTGCTGACGAACGTTTAGGCGTACAACTAGAAGCGACTCAAACTATTGTTGCTGACTATTCAGCGCCAAACGTTGCTAAAGAGATGCACGTTGGTCACTTACGCTCAACGATCATCGGTGATGCGGTTGTTCGTACTCTTGAATTCTTAGGTCACAACGTAATCCGTGCTAACCACATCGGTGACTGGGGTACTCAGTTCGGCATGTTGATTGCTAACCTTGAGCGCGTTCAACAAGAGTCTGGCGAAGTTTCAATGGAACTTGCTGACCTTGAAGCTTTCTATCGTGAATCGAAAAAACTTTACGATGAAGACGAAGCATTTGCTCTTAAAGCTCGTGGTTACGTTGTGAAACTACAAAGCGGTGATGAGTACTGCGCAAAAATGTGGAAAAAACTCGTTGACGTTACTATGGTTCAAAACCAACGCAACTATGATCGTCTTAACGTATCTCTAACTCAAGATGATGTGATGGGCGAAAGTAAGTACAACCATATGCTTGCTCCTATCGTCAACGATCTTGTTGAAAAAGGCCTTGCGGTTGATAGTGACGGCGCAAATGTTGTTTACCTAGATAAGTATAAGAATAAAGACGGCGAAGCGATGGGTGTTATCATCCAGAAACGCGACGGTGGCTTCCTATACACGACAACGGATATTGCCTGTGCAAAATACCGTTATGAAACACTAGGGGCAGATCGTGTTCTTTACTTCATCGATTCACGTCAACATCAGCACCTGATGCAAGCGTGGGACATCGTTCGCATGGCTGAGTACGTACCAGAAGAGGTGACTCTAGAGCACCACGCATTTGGTATGATGCTAGGTAAAGATGGACGTCCATTCAAAACTCGTGCTGGTGGTACAGTTCGCCTAGCGGATCTTCTTGATGAAGCAGAAGAACGTGCACAGAAACTGATCGAGTCGAAAAACCCAGATCTTGCTAACGAAGAAAAAGATAACATTGCTAAAACAGTAGCAATGGCTGCGGTTAAGTATGCTGACCTTTCAAAACACCGTACAACGGATTACATTTTTGACTGGGATAACATGCTAGCTTTCGAAGGTAATACAGCACCTTACATGCAGTATGCATATGCGCGTGTTGCTTCTATCTTTGCAAAAGCAGGCTTGTCTATGGATTCACTATCTGGTGAAATCATTGCTAAAGAAGAAAAAGAGAAAGCACTCATTGCTAAGCTACTTCAATTTGAAGAAGCGGTTCAATCTGTTGCTCGTGAAGGTCAGCCACATATCATGTGTAGCTACCTATTTGAACTAGCAGGTCAATTCTCTAGTTTCTACGAAGCATGCCCGATTCTGATCGCTGAAGATGAAGCCGTTAAGCAAAGCCGCTTGAAGCTTTCTGCGCTTACCGCTAAAACGATCAAACAAGGTCTATCTCTACTTGGTATCAACACGCTTGACCGCATGTAATTTCCATTAGAATTATTGAAAAGGTTGGCTTAATCGCCAACCTTTTTCTTTTTCTATGTTATAAACAGTGCACGAATCATCGACTGATATTTTGCATATGGACTTTATTCTTCACCCTCAGTTAGCCAAAGATACGACGGTTATTGGCCACTTTCCACTCTGCATCGCATTACTTCATAAAGATAACGCCGTTCCTTGGGTCATTCTCGTTCCTAAAAGAAATGAGCTAAAAGAGCTTCACCATTTACCGATGAATGAGCAGCAGCAGTTTTTAGTTGAATCTCAAACGATCAACCAAACTCTGGAAGTGCTCTTTACTCCAGATAAAATTAATCTTGGAGCTCTGGGTAATATGGTTCCACAATTGCATATTCATCATATCGCACGTTTCATTTCTGATGTGGCTTGGCCCGGCCCTGTTTGGGGCAATACTCAAGGTGAGTTTAGGTCTAACGATGAACAGCTTTCTCTCTTAAAACAACTGCAAACAAAACTTCAAGACAGCCCTATATTTAGTATTAACGAACCATCAGCATAGGGTGAATTTGGAGCGTTATCTTAAATATCGATAAGAATCTATAATCAAAAACGCCGCATCGATAAAGATGCGGCGTTTTTATTTCTAGCGATAGAAAGCTAAAAGTGAACCGTGTTAGCTCTTACATCGTTACGGTTAACGATAGCTCATCACTCTTAATTGTGCTGTAACGAACTCGAGTCACTTTTTTCGCTTTATTGGTATCGATCAAGCGAGATATCTGACCCTTTTTCACCCACACACTCAGCATGGCATCCACACCGTCTTCACTTAAAGTAAACTTTTTTGCCAGTTCATTTCTCGACGCGCTGCCATTTTCGGTGATGTAGTTCTTTAGGTCAGATAAAATCATGCGACTTGTACCTCTAGATTCATTTGCTCTTTACGCCCTTTTCTTTTCATCAACTGGTATGCGATAACAGAGGTGGCAATCAAGCTGACAATCCAAATAGAGCTTGTCATTGGGTGATCCGCGAAGTGTGCAACTTGGTAGTATAAAGCAGCACCACCGTAACCTAATGCCATTGTCCACACCGCAATGAAGCGAGCAAAGTTTTGGCCGAACTCACGAACATAAGCCCCCATAGCGGCAACACAAGGTGTGTACAGAAGGATTAAGATTAAGTAAGCAAATGCCGCATGGCCACTTACAAAGTGAGACTTCAAGTTACCAAAAATCGATGTATCCACTTCTTGATCTTCCGCAACTGCCGATGAATCACTTAAATCGCCAACTTCAATGCCTAGTGGATCAGAGTAACTTAGACCGGTAAGGTTTTCAGGAATAGACATTACCGCCTCTTCCAAACTACCCATCAAGTCAAATTCAGACTCTTCACTTTCCGCTGATGTGTAAAGGCTGTTTAATGTACCGACAACGGCTTCTTTAGCAAAGATACCCGTAATAATACCAACGGTTGCTGGCCAGTTATCTTCATTAATACCAATTGGAGCAAAAACAGGAGTAACAACTTGCGCCGCTTTTGACAATACTGATTTTTCGCTGTCTTCGTTACCAAATGAGCCATCAGTACCAATTGAGTTCAAGAAGCTTAAGATAGTGACCACTACAACAATCGTTTTACCTGCACCCAGAACAAAACGGTTCAGCTTTTGCCACGTTTTGATCAGTACATTTTGAATAGTTGGTAGCTCGTAATCTGGCATTTCCATCACCAAGCTATCACTAGAACCTGGGTATAGTGTGTGTTTCAGCACAACACCAGTAAGAACAGCAGCAACGATACCTAACACATAAAGAGCGAAAACAATATTTTGACCACTATCAGGGAAGAATGCCGCAGCAAAAAGTGCGTATACCGGCAGTCGAGCACCACAAGACATAAATGGTGCCATAGATGCCGCTAATTTACGCTCGCGCTCTTGGTCTAATGTTCGCGTAGCCATGATTGAAGGTACGTTACAACCAAACCCAAGCACCAACGGTACAAATGCTTTACCTGGCAAGCCGATTTTTTGCATCACTTTATCAAGCACAAATGCCGCACGAGACATGTAACCAGAACTTTCTAAAACGGCTAAGAATAGGTATAGACAACCGATAACAGGAATGAAGGTTGCAACTGTTTGGATACCACCACCAACACCATCAGCGATAAGTGTCACTAACCAAACTGGCAGGTGAGCATCAAGCAAGTAGTGACCGCCATCAACAAGCAGAGCCCCAACGCCAATATCAAAGAAATCAATGAATGCACCACCAATGTTGATGGAAAACATAAACATCAAATACATCACTACGAAGAAGAAAGGTACACCAACCCATTTATTCAGAATGAGGTTATCCGCTTTTTCAGTAAAGCTATGACTTAATTTGCCTTCTGTACGACGTGCCTTCTTACACTGTTCATGTAAGAACGTGTATTTCACATCAGCAACTTGCAAGTCAATGTCTAAATTACAAGCTTCTTGCTGTTGGTTAATCAGTTCACGGTCAGATTGAGAAAGAGGGTTATTAACCAATAAATCATTTTCTAATGCACGTATAGCTAGAGCGCGAGATGACACTTCTTGGCCAGCAAAAACAGGCGCAATGGTAGCAATGGCACTCTCAAATTCTTGACCATAATCTAAAACAAGCTCTTTCAGCGCAACGCCTTGAACCAGTGCTTTATGTAACTTGTCTTTAAAACGGTTCACTTGCTGTTTGTTATTTGCCGACAACGTGAATACTGGACAGCCAAGCATTTTTTCTAACGCTTTAATATCTAATGTTTGGCGTTCACGCTTAAGGGCATCCATCTTATTCAAAACGACAACCATTGGTCGACCTAGCTCACGAAGTTGCAAGGTCATGTATAAGCTACGTTCTAAACATGTTGCATCAACAACATTAATAATCAAATCCGCAGGGTGACTAATGACAGCACGAGAAGCAATGGACTCATCAATACTATTACTGTCATTTCCACTATCTAATGCGTAAATACCCGGCAAGTCAGTTAGCTTAAATTGATCGCCAGAGTGAGCATAACGTCCTGTTTTCTTCTCTACGGTTACACCAGCCCAGTTACCAACTTGCTGCTTCGCGCCAGTTAAGCCATTAAACAGTGTCGTTTTACCACTATTTGGATTACCAACCGTTAGTATTTCATACTGCATTATTTTTGCTCCACTAGAATTGCTGCAGCAATATTTTCACGTATTGCTAAAGACACACCACGAACTTCAACTTGAAGCGGATCACCCATCGGTGCTCGACGCACTACCTTGACTAACGTATTTGGAAGCAAGCCCATAATCATTAGCTTTTTTCTTACGTCATTAGATATTTCAGAAAAAGACAGAATACTCGCGCAATCGCCTTCTCTCAGTTGTGATAGTTTCATAGCAGGTCTCAATTATAATTAGGAATGAGAAATATTTTCATTAGCGATAATGATAACCGCGATTCTCCCCACTTTTATTGAGTGAAATCAAAGATTGCAGAAAATCGAACGTAAAAAACGTTAAAAACAAGCTCGTTAAATACGTCAAATTAGAGAAAATTCTGTGGGTAATGAGTCAAAAAAGTAAGTTCAGGTAAAGAATATAAATAAAAAACACTTAAAATACAAATACTTAAAATAAACCTTACAACTTGGCGGTTTTATCGGGTAAACATGTCGTTAATTTTATGAAGGAAATAAGCGCATGGACTTATAGTTAACCACGTCAAGAGGGAAACCTCTAAAACATTAGATTCCAGAAGTGATATGGGTATCCCATATCCCTCAGGCAGCAAGCGAAGGTGTCATTGGCACCCGTGGCATCGTCCCCCCGACCATGCCACGATCTTTTTTTTCCTTAACCACTACTATTTGATTATCTCTCCTCAAGCTTTCCTCTATACTATAAGTCTTAGCTATATTTGAATTTCATTTCCCTCAAGGAACTCTCGTGAAACGTAATCGCACGACTAAAAATAGAACCGCACAAAGACGTTTATTTTGGTTTATTCAAAGAAAGGCTCAAGAATAGAAAGGAACATACTCACGATGAAATTATTGACCAGTATGATTCTCGACAAATTTTGATGGAGAAAGGCCAAAGTGGTGTTTGAAACGCAGGCTGAAGTATGATGGGTCATTGAAACCACATTCAAATGCAATGTCAGCTATTTTCTCACCTGCTAACAAGCTTTCACACGCCTTTTCAAGTCGATACTCATTTAAGTAATCTTTAAATGTCCGATCCAAGGCTGCTTTAAAGCGACGTTGTAAACTCCGCTCCGATACAAAAAGCATTTTAGCCGCAGAGGAAGTGCCAAAGTCTGGACTCGAGTAATTTTCACTGATTAAATGCTTCACCGAGTTTATCCATGCTTCTTCTCTTGTCAGTGTATGCGAAGGCACCGCTGAATTTTCTAGATTTATCGCCTTTTCTGGTGGTCCCTGAATTTCAAGCTCAATAATAGGCCACGACATTTCAAGGCGATTCTTAGAGTCAAAGTCATACACAAATAGCTCGCCGCCACTGATAGCAACCGAGGTGGGTAGATTTTCAATACTCAAATCAAAAGTCGACAAGTTCACGATATTGTCTTTGTGTATTGTTGGTTTAAACACTGGAACGGGAGCGCCAAAATCAGTCAATGCAATCACCAGCATCGAATCACTTTCGCTGATTTGAATGCTTAATTCCTGTCCTCGATAGCAACGCTTTAAAACGCTAGAAAAAAGAGTGTTAAACAGAATATCTAAATTAAAATAGTCAATTTGTATGTGCTGGTTCATTGCGCTGTTTTCAACTTTTACGCTTAACCCCGCTTTAATGAACTCTTCACGCCATGCATCGATAACGGCATTTAGTATTTGCAGGAAATTATGCGACTCCCTTTCTCCGCTAACGTTGTCCTTATCATTAAATAGAACATTAAGTAGGTGGATAACATCGCTATATTTCTGAGTGGCCGATTTATCATCCTCTAAGTGAAGACGCGCACCCATTTCTGTTACGCTCCTTTTCGCTGCAACCGCAACATTTCCAACAAGAATATTTCGAACTTGGAATTGCTTCCTTAACTGTTGATTGTTACTTAACAATACCCGGCTCTGATTACGCAATTGATCGGTTTTTAGTAAGACCTTTGCCTTTAGGTTTCTGTTGATTTTCATGATTAAACGAGAGCGCCAAAAAATAACTATCGCTACTAATATTCCCATAATGAGGAAAAAGCTAAAAATAGCAAAACTGGTCAAATACCATGGCTTTTGTATCGTAAAATTAAGTGTGGTTAATGATTGCGTATCAGGAATAATTGTTATTGATGGCCTTATTTGTAATTGATACTCACCCGGCAATAAATGAGATAAAGTCAATTGACCACCTTCGAAAGCGATCCAATCATCCTCTAGATTTAACCTGAACTCGAGCAACAATGTCGACGCTTCCGGCAAAATACCAATAAGAAAACTCAACGATGAACCATAAGGAAACTGGTAACCATCTTTTATATTGCCGCCAACCGCAATTGGAGAGTGATCAATGTTCACCTGGCTAAAAATGACTGTATTTTTCGGTGCTTTTGATACAAGTAACTCGCGCTCTTTTATCTTAACCAAACCATACTTAGAGCCCAACACCAAGCTAATATCTTGGCCTGGCTCGGACTTATCTGTTGCACAAATCCTTGGTAAAAATTCATTCGTTATCAAACCAGATGGAGAGCCATAGTGCTTAAGCAGATCGGCACTATGGCTGTAGAAACTGAGCCCTTTTGAGCTGCTCATCCACATCCCTCTAGAAGTACTCATTAAGCATTCAGGGCTAATACTATCTTCAATTAGCGTTACAGGGGTCAGATTTTGATAATGCCTGTCGAAAGTAAATGTTCCATAACTACTTACTACCCAATACTTCCCACCTTTAGCTTGAGTAATATCGATCACTTGGCCAAAAACTTCAGACTCACGATTGAAATAGATTTTTTGTCCCGAATAAGTGTAAACACCATGATCGGTTCCAATAATTAAGTCACCGGTTTTTGTTGGTAATAGGTGAGTTATCTTCGCCGGCAGAAAACTTTCTACAATCCAGTCCTTGCCGAAACTTTTGTATGCGCCGTTCTTAATATTTAACTGTGCTAAACGTCCACGTGAAGAGAACCAGAGGCGTTCATCATCTAGTGCGACTCTATCAATTGATAAAGATTGAAATTCATCCGATAAAAGCTGACGAGTCACTCTTCTACTTTGAATATCAAACCTTAAAAGCCCTTCACCTGTTGCAAGCCATAAGTCACAGTTACCCACAACAAAATCGTTTACCCTCCCACGATATAACAGCTCAGGTTCACCCCCTTTTCGGTGTTGGTAAATACCAGTCGTAGTCGCGACTAAATTACCCAAGCGAGGGTCCTTGGCAATTTTAACCATTGAAGAATCGCTAAAAAGAGAGAGTAACTTTCGTTCTGAAACCCGAGTGAATTTTTTACTATGTAATGAGTAATATCGAATGCCACGATCTGTCGCGATCCACATACCGCCAAGTTCATCATTCAAGAGGGCATAAATTTTATCACCTAACAAAGAGAAGCTGTCTTGTGAACTGGACGTCACCTTGCGAACAACTCCAGTCAGCAATGAGTAGACGAATAGTCCGTGCTCTGTGCCAATCCAATACTCTTGGTTCGTTTCCGCAAACGACAAAACATGCGAATCACCAATGAATGGGCCAATTTTGCTTGGGGCGTTGAGATCAATAATGAGCGCACCACGTAAAGTGCCAATTAATAGCTCTCGGCGGCTAGATGAGAAGTATATTTTTTCTGTGAAGTTCTTTTTCGAATTGGCGATGTGAGTAAATTGAGCACCATCCGAAAGATATGATCCAGAGGTCGTTGCTAATACCCATTTAGATAAAACACGCTGTGCATCATTGATATAGACATAACTACTCTGATTATGTTTATACAGTTCAAGTAAAGAGTAGGTCTCTATTTCACTTGTAGTGACATCATAAGTATAGAAATTAGAGTCATCACTGACCCAAATATAATTGTTTGATGAGCCAATTTTTCTAATTTCAGAGCCGGGCTCTAAGCTAAAGATAAGCTCTTTTTTCTGGCTAGGGTAACTCCGGTAGACTTCATTATCAGCAAAGCTCCAGAAACTGTCATTTAAATAAGCTAGCTGATCACCTACGGAGTCAAGTAGGCTACCATTTCGTGGCAGTAAGTGACGCCCATCATAAAATAAAACGTTGCTGTGTACATCTTGAACCCATATTCCACCATTACTACTCAAATGTAAGTTTTTTGCAGCCAAAAACTTCCCTTCAGATTGAATAGGTAAAGGGTAAAATATTGAAGGTGAATGCTCTTCTGCTAGCCCATTGAATGCGATACTAGCAATAAGAAGTACTCGAAAACAGTAGCTCAGCAAGCGCTATCCTTAAGTAATAATCAAATTAAAATATATACCTCAAAGGCACTTTAATAAAATGATAGATCACTATTCTGTGCCAATAACGACACATATAGTAGCTGATTTTTATTTTAAGGGGAATGTGACGGTAAGCGGTTGATCAAATTTAATTTTTTAATCTCAAATATTTATATTAAATAGAGAAAAGTCAGCTAAGACACATGATAGTTTTGTATTTATCATGTGCCTTGTTCGTTAATATGGTCTAGTCAATTAAAGCTTAACGTTGCAAGCATGAAGAGTAACTGTTCGCCATCCCTTTGATAAACTCAAAATAAGCACCATCTTTGACCTCGATTTGAGAGCCAACAGGATCAAGAATACCAATCGTCACATTCGTTCCGCGAGTCACTGATTCAATGACAGCAGGCGTAAATTGTGGTTCAGAGAAGACACATTGGATATCATTTTTTCTGAGGGCTTTACGTATTTTAATTAACGTTTTAGCGCCCGGTTTACGGTCTGGACTCACGGTAAAGTGGCCTAAGTTATTAAGCTCAAACTCTTGTTCAAAATAGCCATAAGCGTCATGAAATACATAATAGCCTTCCGCTTTGACCGGAGCCAGTATCGCCGACACGTCCGCTTCTGTTGCTAGCAAACGTTGGCTAAAGTCATTCAGATTCTTTTGATATAAGCTTTGGTTCTTGCTGTCACTTTGAATCAATCTTGCTGTAATCGCTTCTGCTACCTGAAGCGATGGTTTTAAACCAAGCCAAAAATGTGGATCATGACTTCCATGATCGTGGCCAGTATGACTTTCGTGACCTCCCCCAAACTCTCTCAGTGGCAGCCCTTTAATTTCGCTAATGGTCAGTACATTTTTTTGACTGCTGATCACTTTGCTTAAAAACGGTTCAAGTTCAGGACCAAACCAAATAATAAGACCTGCATTATTGATTTTTTTTACATCCGACGGTTTAAGCGCATAGTCATGAGGAGATGCATTGGAACTTAAAATAACATCTGGCTCTACGGCTCCCTTTGTCAGCTCATGGGTGATCATTTGTATCGGTTTAATACTGGTTAGAATTGTCGATGCCCATGCTGCTGAAGGTAAACACAAAGCAACGAGAACAAGATAAGTAAATCGGAACATAAAGCCTCAAATGGAAACAGTAGCGTGGGTAAGTCATAAATGTTACATTATAACATTAGTTAATTGCAAATGAGTTCTATTCATGTCGACGTTAGTCAAACTGAACAACGTAAGTGTCGATTTTGGTGAGAAGCGCGTGCTAGATAGCATCAACCTTACTCTCGAAAAGGGTAAAATCACCACACTTATTGGCCCTAATGGTGCTGGTAAATCTACCTTAGTCAAAGTTATTTTAGGTTTACATAACCAATACGATGGCTCTATCAACAGACTAAAATCACTCAAAATTGGCTATGTTCCCCAGAAACTAAAACTGAACGACTCGCTACCGCTCGATGTAAAACGTTTTCTTAAGATGTCAGGCAAGTTTTCAGCCCAAGAGTTGACTGAAGCACTACGTTTAGTTGGTGGTGAACACTTAATGCACAACAACATGCATCAGCTCTCTGGCGGTGAAAACCAACGTGTTTTAATTGCCCGTTCATTACTAAGAAGACCCGATTTATTGGTGCTCGACGAGCCAGCTCAAGGCGTTGATATTCAGGGGCAAATTGATCTCTATAATCTGATCGACGCGATCAGGCATCGCTTTGGATGTAGTGTCTTTATGGTCTCCCATGATCTACACCTTGTGATGGCAAAAACGGACAATGTCATCTGTCTTCATCATCATATCTGTTGTTCAGGTGCGCCCGCTGATATTACACAGCACCCTTCATATATCGCATTATTTGGTTCAGCGACTAAGGAGTCGTTGGCTTTTTATCATCACCAACATGATCACCACCACCATGATCTTTCAGGTCAGGCGGTAAAAGGTGACGCCGATTCTTGTTCTCACCACAGCCACGGACATCGTCATGATTGAGTTTCTACTTCCTTCTATCTTTGCAGGACTTGGTATTGCAGTGATTGCGGGACCATTAGGTTCATTTGTCGTGTGGCGAAAAATGGCCTACTTCGGTGATACTCTTGCACACGCTTCACTTATGGGGCTTGCGTTAGGTTTTTTATTAGACATTAATTTGTATTTAGCACTATTAGTTTGCTGCTTAGGTTTAGCGGTTTTACTCGTCACATTACAAAAACAGAAACTTGTCGCGACCGATACTCTACTCGGCATTCTCGCACATAGCTCTTTATCACTGGGTTTAGTTGCAGTCAGCTTTTTAGACAATGTTCGAGTTGATTTAATGAGTTATTTGTTTGGTGATTTACTCGCGGTATCGCCAGCGGATCTTGGTTTCATCTATCTTGGCGTGCTCACGGTTAGCTGCATTTTATTCATCTTCTGGCGTCCACTACTCTCCACAACGGTAAGTGAAGATTTAGCCGCCGTTGAAGGCATTAACATTGATTTGATGCGTTTAATTTTGATGTTATTGGTCGGTGTGGTAATCGCGATTGGAATGAAGTTTGTCGGCGCACTAATCATGACGTCACTACTGATTATTCCAGCAGCAACGGCAAGAAAGTTTGCGAGAACGCCAGAACAGATGGCTGGCATCGCTTCACTCATCGGCGCGGTAGCTGTTTTAGCCGGGTTAAGTTTGTCTTGGCACTTTGATACCCCGGCAGGTCCTTCAGTCGTCATCAGTGCAACAGCAATGTTCATGCTCAGCCAAGTAGTCAAAGTTAAAAACTAGCCATTCTGTTTTTAGTTTTAGATAAACAAAAACCCCGAGCCAAAAAGCTCGGGGTTTATATTATTTATTCATCACAACGGATGAGTAGTCAGGTTTACCAACCAGTAATTTCACGCAATGCTTTACCAATATCAGCAAGGCTTTTCACTGTTTTCACGCCCGCTTCTTCTAATGCTGCAAATTTGTCTTCAGCAGTACCTTTACCACCAGAGATAATTGCACCAGCGTGACCCATACGCTTACCAGGAGGCGCGGTTACACCTGCAATGTAAGAAACAACAGGCTTAGTGACGTTTGCTTTGATATAAGCAGCGGCTTCTTCTTCCGCTGTACCACCGATTTCACCGATCATAACAATCGCTTCAGTTTCAGGGTCTTCTTGGAAAAGCTTAAGAATATCGATGAAGTTAGAGCCCGGGATAGGGTCACCACCAATACCAACACACGTTGATTGGCCAAAGCCTTCATCAGTCGTTTGCTTAACCGCTTCGTAAGTTAATGTACCTGAACGAGATACGATACCAACTTTACCTTTCTTATGAATGTGACCAGGCATAATGCCAATCTTACACTCATCAGGAGTAATGACGCCTGGGCAGTTAGGCCCAATCATCACCACGCCCGCTTCATCTAAACGTACTTTAACGTCCAGCAAGTCAAGCGTAGGAATGCCTTCAGTGATCGTTACAATTAGCTTAATGCCTGCGTCGATCGCTTCAAGAATCGCATCTTTACAGAAAGGAGCCGGTACGTAGATAACTGAAGCCGTAGCGCCCGTTTCTTCAACCGCTTGGCGAACCGTATTAAATACAGGCAAACCTAAATGAGTTTGACCACCTTTACCAGGCGACACACCACCAACCATTTGCGTACCGTATGCGATAGCTTGCTCAGAGTGGAATGTACCTTGGCCGCCAGTAAAACCTTGGCAGATAACTTTTGTATCTTTATTAATTAATACAGACATTATTTGCCCTCCGCTGCAGCAACGACTTTTTCAGCTGCTTCTGTTAGAGACGTTGCAGCGATGATATTTAGACCACTTTCCGCAAGTTTTTGAGAACCTAGAGGTGCATTGTTACCTTCAAGACGAACAACAACTGGCACTTTCACACCAACCTCTTCTACTGCACCGATGATGCCATCAGCGATGAGATCACAACGAACAATACCACCGAAGATATTAACAAGAACGGCTTTAACATTGGTGTCAGATAGGATGATCTTGAATGCTTCTGTTACACGTTCTTTCGTTGCGCCGCCACCGACATCTAGGAAGTTAGCAGGTTGGCCACCGTGTAGGTTTACGATGTCCATCGTACCCATAGCAAGGCCTGCGCCGTTAACCATACAACCAATGCTACCGTCTAGTGCAACATAGTTAAGTTCCCATTGTGCTGCATGTGCTTCGCGCTCATCTTCTTGAGATGGATCGTGCATTTCACGCAGTTTAGGTTGACGGTACATCGCATTTGAATCGATATTGATTTTACCATCAAGACATAGAAGATTACCTTCTGCCGTCACAACCAATGGGTTAATTTCAAGTAGAGCTAAGTCATACTGAGCAAACATATTGCCAAGACCCATAAAGATCTTAACGAATTGTTTGATTTGATCGCCAACTAGGCCAAGTTTAAATGCCAGTTCACGACCTTGATAAGCTTGAGGGCCGACAAGAGGATCAATTGCTGCTTGGTGAATCAACTCTGGAGTCTCTTCTGCAATCTTCTCAATGTCCACACCACCTTCAGTTGATGCCATGAATACGATACGACGAGTCGCACGATCAACAACTGCGCCAAGGTAAAGTTCATTGGCAATATTTGATGCTTCTTCAACCAGAATTTTAGTCACCGGTTGTCCATTTGCATCAGTTTGGAAAGTCACTAGGTTTTTACCAAGCCACTTTTGTGCAAACTCTTTAACACCATCTTTAGTGTCATGCAGTTCTACGCCGCCCGCTTTACCACGACCACCTGCGTGAACTTGACATTTTACGACTTTCTTTTCAGTGCTAATTCGGCCAGCCGCTTCGAAAGCTTCTTGAGGTGTATCACACGCAAAACCTTCTGGTACTGGTAAACCGAATTCTGCAAACAGCTGTTTGGCTTGATATTCATGCAAATTCATTGTGTTATTCCATTTGTTTATCCCTTAAGGGATTTATTATTTCCATTAGACAATCAGCATAATACTGAGTCAGGCGTCTGTAGGGTTACTCTTGAGCGAGTGCCAAGTAATGTCGACTCATTACCCGACTTTTAAAAGGCTAGGTGTTGAGCTGCCTAGCCTGAATTCATTGGGAGCTTAATCATTAAGCCCCCTCTTTTACGTTTGGTTATACTAAACGCTTGTTGTACTAAACGTTGAGTAGTAAGCGAGCAGGATCTTCTAGCAACTCTTTAATTGTTACTAGGAAGCCAACCGACTCACGACCATCAATTAAACGGTGATCGTATGACAATGCCAAATACATCATTGGTAAGATTTCAACTTTACCATCTACCGCCATTGGGCGTTCTTGGATTTTATGCATACCAAGAATTGCTGCTTGTGGTGGGTTGATGATTGGCGTTGACATTAATGAACCGAACACACCACCATTGGTGATAGTGAAGTTTCCGCCCATAATTTCGTCAACGGTCAGTTTGCCGTCTCGACCTTTAATCGCAAGCTCTTTAATGCCTTTTTCAATATCAGCAAAATCGAGTGTATCGCAGTCTTTTAGAACTGGAGTCACAAGACCGCGCGGCGTTGATACCGCCATACTGATGTCGAAGTAGTTGTGATAAACAATGTCATCACCATCAATAGACGCATTCACTTCAGGGTAACGCTTCAATGCTTCAGTTACTGCTTTCACGTAGAAAGACATGAAACCTAGGCGAGTACCATGACGCTCTTCGAATTGGTCTTTGTACTGTTTACGAAGATCCATAATCGGCTTCATGTTCACTTCGTTAAACGTCGTCAACATTGCCGTGCTGTTTTTCGCTTCAAGCAGACGGTTAGCGACTGTTTTACGTAAGCGAGTCATCGGTACACGTTTTTGAGTACGTGCCGCTGCTGGCGCTTCAACTTCAGGTGCAGCAACAACTGGTGCCGATTTTGCTGCGGCTAAGTGCGCATCAATATCTTCGCGAGTGATACGGCCACCAACACCAGTGCCTTTCACTTGACTTGCTTCCAAGCCATGTTCACCAAGTAAACGGCGAACGGCTGGGCTTAGAGCGTCATTAGATTCTTCCGTTAATGTCGCTTTATGGCGCTTATCCGGAGAGGATTCAGTATCTTCAGCAGTGTCCGTTGTCGGTTCACCCGCAACAGCTCCTGGCTTGATTCGAGCGATAAGCTGTTTCGAAAGAACCGTTGCACCTTCTTCTTCGATAATGGCTTCCAGAACACCCGCTTCAGGAGCTGGTACTTCTAGTACAACTTTATCAGTTTCAATATCAACAATAACTTCGTCACGAGCAACCGCTTCACCTGGTTTCTTGTGCCAAGTTGCTACTGTCGCATCTGCAACTGATTCAGGTAAATCTGGAACCAGAATTTCAATTGTCATATCTGTTTCGTCCTTATTCTTCTAGTTCTTAAGCTAGGGTCAAAGCGTCGTCAACTAACGCTTTCTGCTGTTTCAAGTGTACTGACATATAACCAACCGCTGGAGATGCAGAAGCTGCACGTCCCGCGTATTTAAGATCAGCGCCGGCAGGAATTGCGGCTCTGAAGTTATGCTGGCTAGAGTACCAAGCGCCTTGGTTTTGCGGCTCTTCTTGGCACCATACGAAATCCACTACATTGGTATATTGTGCAATTGCCGCTTCCACTTCCTCTTTAGGGAATGGGTAAATCTGCTCGATTCGGACAATCGCTACGTCTTCTTGCTCGTTTTTACGGCGCTGCTCTAACAAGTCGTAATAAACTTTACCAGAACAGAACACAACACGTTTCACACCTGACGCATCTAAATCATCCACTTCTGCAATGGCAGGTTGGAATGTGCCTTCAGCTAGGTCTTCTAAAGAAGAAGTACATAACGGATGGCGCAACAATGATTTAGGAGACATCACGATAAGTGGACGACGCATAGGACGCACAACTTGACGGCGCAACATGTGATAAACCTGAGCAGGTGTTGACGGAACAACCACTTGCATATTCTGTTCAGCACACAGCTGTAAGTAACGCTCTAAACGTGCTGACGAGTGCTCGGGACCTTGACCTTCATAACCATGAGGAAGCAACATCGTTAAGCCACATAGTCGTGCCCACTTCTGCTCACCTGATGAAATAAATTGGTCAATAACCACTTGAGCACCATTGGCGAAATCACCAAATTGAGCTTCCCAAAGGGTTAGTCCACCCGGTTCAGCGGTCGCGTAACCGTATTCAAATGCTAATACCGCTTCTTCAGAAAGAACCGAATCAAACACTTGGAAAGGACCTTGGCTATCGTGGATATTCGCAAGAGGAACGTAAGTACTCGCATCATCTTGGTTATGCAAAACAGAGTGGCGATGGAAGAAAGTACCACGACCAGAATCTTGGCCTGAGATACGAATACGCTTACCATCATCAACTAATGTTGCATATGCTAATGTTTCTGCCATACCCCAATCGAGCTGTTTTTCACCCAGCATCATTGCGGTACGATCGTTATAAAGCTTATTCACGCGGCTTTGCAGTTTATGGCTATCTGGATATTGGCATAATCGATTACCAAGCTCTTTTAAGCGCTCAATATCAATTTTATGATCCCATTCCATATTCCACTCATGGCCTAAATATGGAGACCAATCCACAGAGTGTAATGTCATAGGACGCCACTCTTTAACCACGACTTCACCATGGTCAAGCGCATCTCGATATTCGTTAACTAGCTGCGTTGCCGTTTCAATATCAAATTCACCGCGATCAATCAGCACATCAGCATAAAGCTTACGTGGTGTTGGGTGTTTTTTGATTTTTTGATACATCAGTGGCTGAGTTGCATTCGGCTCATCGGCTTCGTTATGGCCATGACGGCGATAACAAACCAAATCAATCACGACATCACGCTTAAATGTATTACGGTAATCAAGCGCTAATCGTGCAATAAATGCTACCGCTTCTGGGTCATCGGCATTCACGTGGAAAATTGGGGCCTGAACCATCTTCGCGATATCAGTACAATACATAGTAGAGCGTGTATCACGAGGGTTAGATGTAGTGAAACCAACTTGGTTATTCACCACGATACGAACCGTACCACCCACACAGAAACCACGCGCTTGAGACATATTAAACGTCTCTTGTACGACACCTTGACCAGCAATCGCAGAGTCACCATGAATTGTAATTGGTAGAACACGGCTACCATCACAATCGCCTAAACGATCTTGACGAGCACGAACGGAACCAATAACTACAGGGTTTACGATTTCTAAGTGAGAAGGGTTAAACGCAAGAACTAGATGGACATCACCGCCAGGAGCAGCAAAGTCAGCAGAGAAACCTTGGTGATATTTAACATCGCCGGTTCCCCATGTGTCATCGTGCTTTTTACCCGCGAATTCATCAAACAGATCTTGTGGCTTTTTACCCAGCACGTTAACCAGCATGTTTAAACGACCACGGTGGGCCATTCCAACAACCACTTCACGCATACCTTGACCACCAGCATGACGAATGATCTCTTTCGTCATTGGAATCAACGCGTCACCACCTTCTAAAGAGAATCGTTTTGCACCGGGGAATTTAGCGCCAAGATAGCGTTCTAGACCTTCAGCTGCTGTCAGCTCATCTAGAAATGCTCTCTTCTCTTCTTTATTAAATGATGGTTGACCAGAAACAGACTCTAAACGTTGTTGAATCCAACGTTTCTGTTCTGTATTAGTCATATGCATGTATTCTGCACCGATTGAACCACAATAAGTTTGCTTCAACGCTTTATGCAGATCTTTCAATACCATGGTCTCTTGACCAATAGCGAAAGAACCTACGTTGAATGTTTCATTGAGGTCTTCATCAGTGAGTGTATGAAATGATGGATCCAGTTCAGCGACTGCATCTCTTTTCCATAACCCAAGCGGGTCTAGGTTTGCAGCTTGATGCCCACGGAAACGGTAAGCATTGATAAGTTGCAGTACTTTTACTTGTTTTGCATCGACATCGGGATCACTAACTTGGACATTGTAATGCTTTGTTTCTTGCGCGAGTCGACGGAAGTAATCACGGACACGTGAATGCGGTTGTTCAACCACTTCTGATGCTTGCGTAGGCAACTCATCAAATACACGTTTCCACTCCTCACTTACCAGATCAGGATCGCTAAGATACAGTTCGTAGAGTTCTTCTACATAAGTTGCATTGGCGCCAGCCAAGTGTGAAGACTCGAGCCATGCCTTCATCACGCCGTTCTGCATATTTTCCCTTAACCAGTAGTTTCACATTCGCTGCGGTCTATGCCGAGCTATAAACGCTGGCTCAACATGAGCCAGCAATTTTATTGTTTATTAAACCGAACGATTTACCAACATTGACTTGATATGGCCAATTGCTTTCGTCGGATTAAGTCCCTTAGGACAAACACTTACACAGTTCATGATGCCATGGCAACGAAAAACACTAAATGCGTCGTCAAGATTAGATAAACGTTCATCTGTAGCGGTATCACGGCTATCAATTAGCCAACGATACGCCGCAAGAAGACCCGCTGGTCCGATGAATTTATCAGGGTTCCACCAAAACGACGGGCATGAAGTGGTACAACATGCACACATGATACATTCATACAGACCATCTAAATGAGCACGTTCATCTGGACTTTGTAGGTTTTCGCGCGCTGGTGGTACGTTACCATCAGACACCAAGAATGGTTTCACTTTTTCATAGTTGTCATAGAATTGAGTCATATCGACAATCAAGTCACGAACCACAGGAAGACCCGGTAAAGGTCTAATCACGATAGTATCTTGTGTCATCAATGCAGACAACGATGTGATACACGCTAAGCCATTCTTACCGTTCATATTCAAACCATCTGAACCACACACACCTTCACGGCATGAACGACGGAATGAAATACTCGCATCTTGCTCTTTCAGTAAAATAAGCGCATCCAACAACATCATGTCAGAGCCTTCTTCTACTTCTAAAGTATAATCCTTCATGTACGGCTTTTGATCGACGTCCGGATTATATCGGTACAAAGAGAATTTCAATTTCATAATAGTGTCCTCTCCTTAGTACGTACGAGCTTTCGGTGGGAATGCTTCACGGTGAACCGGTTCCATATTCACATTACGCTTAGACATAGACTCTGTCTCAGGGTTGTAAACGGAGTGGCATAGCCAATTTGCATCGTCACGCTCAGGGAAGTCAAAGCGAGCATGAGCGCCACGACTTTCAGTTCGGTAGTTCGCAGCAACGGCAGTTGCAAATGCGGTTTCCATTAAGTTTTCTAACTCTAAACATTCGATACGTTGAGTGTTGAATTCTGTCGACTTATCAGAAAGGTGGGCATTTTTCAGACGTTCACGGATAACTTTAAGCTCTTCCAAGCCTTTCGCCATTGCATCGCCTTCACGGAATACCGAGAAATTATTCTGCATACACTGTTGTAGGTCTTTACGAATTTGAGCTGGGTCTTCGCCATCGGTACTATTTTCCCAACGGTTATAACGCTCAAGAGATTTCTCAATATCCGCTTCAGTCGCAGGTTTAGCTTCCGCTTGTTTATCGAGTGTTTCACCCAAATGAAGACCAGTCGCACGTCCAAATACAACCAAATCAAGCAGTGAGTTGCCACCTAAGCGGTTCGCGCCATGCACCGATACTGATGCAATTTCACCGCATGCGAATAAGCCTTGGATTTCGACATCCGCACCCGATTCGTCTTGCTTAATTGCCTGACCAGAAACTTGAGTCGGAACGCCGCCCATCATGTAGTGACACGTTGGGATAACTGGAATCGGCTCTTTCACTGGATCAACGTGAGCAAACGTACGAGAGAGCTCACAAACACCAGGAAGACGCGACTCAAGCGTATCTTTACCTAAGTGATCCAGTTTCAGCTTAATGTGTGGACCCCAAGGACCATCACAACCGCGTCCTTCACGGATCTCGATCATCATTGAACGAGCAACCACATCACGACCCGCTAAGTCTTTCGCATTCGGAGCATAACGCTCCATGAAACGTTCGCCATCTTTATTCAGAAGGTAACCACCTTCACCACGACAGCCTTCCGTAACAAGAACGCCTGCGCCAGCAATACCCGTTGGGTGGAACTGCCACATTTCGATGTCTTGCATTGGTACGCCTGCACGAATCGCCATACCAACACCATCGCCCGTATTGATATGGGCGTTAGTTGTTGAAGCGTAAATACGGCCAGCACCACCAGTCGCTAGGATCGTTGCTTTAGATTTAAAGTAACAAACTTCGCCAGTTTCCATGCATAACGCCGTTGTTCCAAGAATGGCACCATCTTCATTTTTAACAAGATCAAGTGCATACCACTCAGAAAACACTGTCGTTTTATGCTTAATGTTTTGCTGGTAAAGCGTATGAAGCAATGCGTGACCCGTACGGTCTGCCGCTGCTGCAGTACGAGCGGCTTGCTCGCCACCAAAATTCTTAGATTGGCCACCAAACGGACGTTGGTAAATAGTGCCATTATCAAAGCGAGAGAATGGAAGCCCCATTTTCTCTAGTTCAATAACGGACTCAGGACCATTTTTACACATGTACTCAATCGCATCTTGGTCTCCAATATAATCAGAGCCCTTTACCGTATCGTACATATGTTGTTCCCAGTGATCTTCATGCGCATTACCAAGAGCAACGGTAATACCGCCTTGTGCAGATACAGTATGAGAACGAGTAGGAAAAACTTTTGAAAGCAATGCACAAGATAGGCCTTGCTCTGAAATTTGTAGCGCGGCACGCATGCCAGCACCACCAGCGCCAATTACTACGGCATCAAACTCACGAACAGGAATAGTCACTTACGCACCCCACAAAATAAATAGGCCAGAGAAAAAGTATCCAAGCAATACGGCAACAATACCAAGCTGTAAACCGCCACGCAGTTTTGTGCACTTGATATAATCCGTAAGAACCTGCCATAGACCGATCCATGCATGAATCAGTACAGACAGAAGCGCAAGCATGGTGAAGACTTTAGTAAAAGTACCGCCAAAGAATTGCGTCCAAGATACGTAAGAGATATCACCCGAGAAAGCACAGAAGCTCACTAGGTAAATAGTGTAAAGCGTCATAATAATTGCAGATGCACGAATTAATAGGAAATCATGCACGCCATTACGGCCAAACGATGAAACGTTGCTTACCATACTAAAACCCCCGCAAGTAATGACAATACAGCTGTCGCACCAAAGGCTACCTTCGCACTCATTGCGCCAGATTCGAGCTCTTCAAAATGTCCAAGATCCATAAGAAGATGACGAATACCACCAGCAATGTGATAAGCCAAAGCAGTTAGGATGCCCCAAAGAATAAATTTCACGAAAAAGCCATCGACAATGTCGCTTGCTTCCATGAAACCAACAGGGGAAGAGAGGGAAATAGATAGCAACCAAAGCAGGATACCAATCGCCACAAACATAATCACACCAGAAACACGGTGCAAGATTGATGCAATTGCAGTAATTGGGAATTGGATGGTCTGTAAATCTAAATTAACAGGTCTTGATTTTCTTTCTTTCACAGGCTTGCTCACTCAGCTCCATTGAGCATTTATAGTTATATACAAATTTTGGTGGCAAACCCACAAAAGTTAACATTTACTTAACATCAATCCGCCTTTAACGCCGAGTTAAATGTAACAAAAATGTTAACAACAAGACTAAAAATCCAACCTCACAATTCATTTCAGCCTTGAATTTATAAGGATTTCACCAAAATTTTCAGCATCACTATACGACTGGCAACATCTTAATACAATTGATGTAACAAATTATGCTACGTAGAACAGATTTTTAACGATTTTAATATGAAAAATCATAACAAGTGCACACAAAAAAATAGAAAAATTGACTTTAGGACCTAAGAGCAGTAAAAAATTGTCACATAAACATCCTGGACGGATTAAATAATAAACAAAGGAGATTGTTATGGCGGATAAGAAAGCTACCCTTCACGTTGAAGGTAAAGCGCCAATTGAATTGCCAATCATGGAGGGTGCATTAGGTACTCCCGTTATTGACGTTCGTACTCTAGGTTCAAATGGTTTCTTTACTTTTGACCCTGGTTTTCTTGCCACTGCGTCTTGTGAATCATCAATCACATTCATCGATGGTGATAAAGGCATTCTTTTACACCGCGGCTACCCGATTGATCAATTAGCCAATAATTCAGACTATCTAGAAGTTTGTTATATTCTACTTTATGGCGAAGCCCCTACTCGTGAACAATATGATGAATTTAAACGTATTGTTACACGTCACACCATGGTTCATGAGCAAATTGCTAGTTTCTTCCACGGCTTCCGTCGTGATGCTCACCCAATGGCAGTAATGTGTGGTGTGGTTGGAGCACTTGCGGCTTTCTATCACGATTCACTTGATATCAACAATGATACACACCGAGAAATAGCGGCATACCGTCTTATTTCTAAAATGCCAACACTGGCAGCAATGTGTTACAAATATTCAATAGGTCAACCGTTTATCTACCCACGCAATGACCTAGGCTATGCGGAAAACTTCTTACACATGATGTTTGCTAATCCATGTGAAGACTACGATGTAAATCCAATTGTCGCTCGTGCGATGGACAAAATTTTCACTCTGCATGCCGACCACGAACAAAATGCCTCAACGTCTACCGTTCGTTTAGCAGGTTCATCTGGTGCTAACCCATTTGCTTGTATCGCGGCAGGTATTGCTTCTCTATGGGGACCAGCTCACGGTGGTGCTAACGAAGCATGCCTACGTATGCTAGAAGAGATTGGTTCAGTTGATAACATCGAAGAGTATGTTGCACGAGCAAAAGACAAAGATGACCCATTCCGCTTAATGGGCTTTGGTCACCGTGTCTACAAAAACTATGATCCACGCGCAACAGTAATGCGCGAAGCTTGTCATGAAGTATTGAAAGAATTAGATATTAAAGATCCACTACTTGATGTGGCAATGGAACTTGAACGTATTGCTCTATCTGATGAGTACTTTGTTTCGAAGAAACTTTACCCGAATGTCGATTTCTACTCAGGTATCATTCTGAAAGCGATTGGTATCCCAGTATCAATGTTCACTGTAATCTTTGCTCTGTCTCGTACAGTGGGTTGGATTGCACACTGGAATGAAATGCATGCCGACCCAACTAACCGTATTGGTCGTCCTCGCCAGCTTTATACTGGTGAAGAGCAACGTGATTTCAAACCATTGCATGAACGTGAATAGCTTTTCTAAGTTCTAAGTTCTAAGTTCTAAGTTCTAAGTTCTAAGTTCTAAGTTCTAAGTTCTAACAAAGCATAAAGGCTTGATCAATTGATCAAGCCTTTTCATTTTTGTTTGTATGTGTAGCTGCTGAAATGACTTTAAACTGGATTATTGATATCAATAAATGTCACATCAAGATCGTGTTCTGCCGCTAACCACTCACCCAATGCTTTAATACCATAACGCTCCGTTGCATGATGACCAGCAGAGAAGTAATGAATATCTTGTTCACGGGCAGTGTAAGTCGTGCGTTCAGACACTTCACCGGACATAAAAGCATCTAACCCATGCTGTGCAGCCAACTCGATATAATCTTGCCCGCCACCACTACACCAACCAATAGTCTCAATCAGCTTATCTTGATTTTCTGGTGCAATATGAAGAGGGGTACGATCAAGAACTTGGTCCATTTTTTCCGCTAATTCACTGCCTGTCATGGCTTGCTTAAAACGGCCAAACATCGCCACAGACTGCGGGTGACCTTCTAGTCCACCTTCCACATCAATATCAAGTAAACGAGCCAACTCCGCATTGTTACCGAGCTCTGGGTGGATATCTAGCGGCAGGTGATAAGCATAAAGATTAATATCGCTTTTGATGAGGGTGCGAATTCGCTTGCCTTTCATCCCACGAATAGGTTCCGCTTCACCTTTCCAAAAATAGCCGTGATGGACGATCAGCGCATCAGCATTTATCTCGACCGCTTTGTCGATGAGAGCTTGCGAAGCCGTAACACCCGTAACCACTCGTTTGATCTCTGTTGCACCTTCAACCTGCATTCCATTAGGGCTGTAATCTTTAATAAGCTGAGGTGACAATTTTTCGTTTAAAATCTTTTCCAGCTGAATATTGTTCATTGCTTTGTCCATGTTTCTATTTATCGTAAGATTTTATACTCAAGTTACTCTACTATCCACGCTACAATGTTCAAAGGTCGCTATCTTCTAAGGAAAGAGATGAATTCATTACAGCGTTTTTACCAATGGATAATCAACACCCCTGCTCTTTTTCAGTTACAAGCACCGTTTGAAGATTTTTCCAAACTATCGATTCCGCCTTTGGCTGACGATAAGCATTATTGCGGAAATCCTCGGCTCGGTTTTCTCTATCAATATCTCTGCACTCACGCTCTACAGCAATCACAACATTACGACCTTTCTTTAGAAGAGGTACAGATCAACGCACCTAGCGGACAAACACTTGGGGCGATCGATTTGATATTGGAAACTCCACACCAAGAGTATGAGCATTGGGAGATCGCGATTAAATTCTACCTTTTGCACCAAGGCACTTGGTTTGGCCCTAATGCCCATGATCAACTGGATAAAAAGCTATCCCGAATGTTGAATCACCAGCTGAAAATGAGCCAATCTGATCCTTTTATCCAGCAATACCCCCAATATGAGAACCGATCTGAACATCTTCTAATGCAAGGTCGGCTTTATGTAAATCCATTTGATCACGAACCGATTCCAGGACATTGCCTTGGTTACACACTCAACACGAGCCAAATATCAGGATTTTGGTGCTACCAGCATCAATGGGATCGTATTGGTCAACCGCTTTATCACCTACCAAAAGAGTGTTGGGCTGCTGGAATTGATGTGTTTGGTCTGCCGGTTGAACGGCCAGAAGATCGCTTTATTCATGGACAGACTAAAGAGGGAGAATTTTGGTTTGTTGTACCAGACGACTGGCCAAACAATGTGTAAATGGCACGACTATCTTACAAAAAGCCACAATGAATCACTCAATGATGCTCGAGAAGTTAACCGCTTCTGAATAGAAGAACCCAGTGAGTACTGGGTTCCTAGATAGACTAAAGAGTTCGATATTTACTATTAATAGCTCTTAGTTCATACCGCACAGCTTCATCATTTCGCTTTAAAGACCTGCGGCTGCAAAGACCTGATTTACAATCTCTTGAGCTTCGGCTTCAATGGCTTTTAGATGCTCTTCACCTTTAAAGCTTTCGCAGTAAATTTTGTAGATGTCTTCCGTTCCTGATGGTCGCGCCGCGAACCAACCATTTTCAGTCGTCACTTTAAGACCACCAATGGCTGCACCGTTACCCGGAGCGTGAGTCAATCGAGCAGTAATCGCGTCACCCGCCAGTGTTTCTGCAGATACCATCTCAGGAGAGAGTTTCTTAAGTACGTCTTTTTGCGCACCATTAGCCACAGCTTGGATACGGTTGTACTTAGACTCACCATGTTTTGCTGCAAGCTCTTCGTAGTACTGTTGTGGGTTCTTACCCGTTACCGCGGTAATTTCAGCCGCAAGCAGACAAAGAATGATGCCATCTTTATCAGTAGACCAAGGCGTACCATCTTTACGTAAGAAAGAGGCTCCAGCACTCTCTTCACCACCGAAGCCAAACTTACCTTCGTATAAGCCATCAACAAACCATTTGAAGCCAACTGGAACTTCGCAAAGTTCACGGCCTAAATCCGCAACCACACGGTCAATCAATGCACTTGATACTAGAGTTTTACCAACAGCAACTTCTTTACCCCACCCTTCGCGGTGACGGTATAGGTAATCAATACAAACCGCTAGGAAATGGTTAGGATTCATCAAACCTTTAGAAGTCACAATGCCATGACGGTCGTAATCTGGGTCATTACCAAAAGCAAGATCGTAGTCATCTTTAAGCGCTAACAAACCTGCCATTGCATATGGCGATGAGCAGTCCATACGAACAACGCCATCTTTATCAAGTGACATAAATTGGAATGAAGGATCAATCGCTTCACTTACCAATGTAAGATCTAGGTTGTACGCTTGGCCGATTTGACGCCAGTAATCGATACCAGAACCGCCAAGTGGATCAACGCCTAGTTTCAAACCTGATTTTTGAATCGCATCCATATCAACAACATTCACTAAATCGTCGATATATGGTTTTACCAAATCAAGCTCAACAAATAGCTCTGATGCTTTTGCATCCGCTAGAGGCATACGTTTAACGCCTTGTAAGCCTTCAGTAATCAAAGCATTTGCGCGATCTTCAATCGCCTGTGTGAGTTCGCCTTCAGCAGGGCCACCGTGAACAGGGTTATATTTGATCCCGCCATCTTGAGGTGGATTATGCGATGGCGTAATAACGATACCGTCCGCTTTATCATCGTGCGTTAAGTTATAAGTTAAAATCGCATGTGATACGCCAGGCGTTGGTGTATAGCCATTATCCGCTTGAGTGATAACTTTCACACCATTGGCAATCAGTACTTCTACAACCGTTGAAAACGCAGGTTCAGACAATGCATGCGTATCTTTACCAACAAATAGAGGGCCCGTTGTGCCTTTCTCTGCACGTACTTCAGCAACGGCTTGGGCAATCGCTAAAATATGGTTCTCGTTAAATGTTGATTTGTCTGCAGTGCCACGGTGACCAGAGGTACCGAATAACACTTTATGATCAGAGTGACCAGGGATAGGTTGAAGTAAGAAATAATTTGCAACTAAAGCCGGAATATTATGTAAATCTTCTTGCTGAGCTTTCTGCCCGGCACGAGGGTGCATAGCCATTTATTGACATCCTTTTAATATAAAAACCAAAAAATAAAAAAACCTCATAATATCGACTCTTAGCGTGACATTATGAGGTTTAAATCAGACTTTTTAAATTGAAGCTGATACTTTTTCGATTAAGTCAGCCTGATAATTCATCCTGCTCATCAGCTGTTCTACCATCTGCCTTTTACGGCTAGTGTTATTATTGGTAATAACCCAGAAAGGCGAATTAGGGATTGCCTTTGGCTTGGTCGTATTGCCATTTGCCAGTAATGTTGCTTCGTTGTCTGCAAAATAGACTCGTTTACGCCCTTTCACCTGAGTCGCTTCTGAAAAGCTCTCTGGGTTAATCGTGTGCAGAGTCGACAGTACTAACATAAATCGATCTATTGCCTTTTTCAGTGAGGCAAATTCATCTGAAATAAGTAAAGAGCGCATCTCTTTAACGCTGTCGATGTGGTTTACTTTACCCGCATCCTTACTTACAACAATACCCTGTGGCTTATCAGCTACGGGCTGTGGTTTCACAGCTTGCCCATCAACATTCAATAAACGGCGTAAAATATCCGACGCACTTTCACCGATATGTTGGGTTTGGCCAGCAATAAAACGGTATAGATCCTCATCAACCTCAATTGTTTTCATTCGCTTTTCACAATCTCAATGTTTAAACTCTGATGGATTATAGCGAGATCTTTACCGATACTCTACGTTAAACCCATCATGAATAAGATAAAATGTCAGCACTTCTTAACTACAAACTCGAAGGCCAAGGTCAAACGGTCGTTTTGATCCACGGATTATTTGGAAATTTGGACAACTTAGGCCTGCTTTCACGAGACCTTAAGGAAGATCATCAAGTACTTAGCATTGATCTTCGTAATCACGGCCTCTCTTTTCACTCCGATGTTCACAATTACCAGGTAATGGCTGAAGATATTATCTCGCTGCTTGATCACTTAGATCTCGCGTCGGTAATCTTAATCGGACACTCGATGGGGGGGAAAGTCGCAATGAAAGTCACTGATCTCGCGCCACACCTTGTGATGAAACAGATCATTTTGGACATGGCTCCTGTCGCCTATCATCAACGTAAGCACGACAATGTCTTCGCTGGTCTGACTGCCGTATCAGCCGCGAATCTCTCGTCACGATCTGAAGTGATGACAACATTGGCTGAACATATTGAAATCGATGGTGTCAGGCAGTTTTTGTCTAAGTCCATCATAAAAGTCGAAAACACAATGCGTTGGCGCTTTAATGTAGATTCGATCATGAACAACTACTTATCGATTTTAGATTGGGAACCAATAACTAAGTCAATGACACCGACCCTATTCGTTAAAGGGGGAGACTCTGACTATTTGACCGCCGATCACCAGGCCGATGTTCAATCACAGTTTTCGAATGCGAAGGCTCATGTCATTGCGAATACAGGGCATTGGTTACATGCTGAAAAACCAGTTGAAGTACTAAGAGCAATCCGCAAATTCTTATAATTCTGCAGCGATTAATAAATACAAATTAATGAGAAGCAGACGGTGACACCATGATTAACTTTGTGTCACAACAGTGGTATAGTGCGCGCAAGTAAAATTGGCATAAAAGGACACTCATGCTTTACGACTACATGAATCAATTGGAATCTTTTGGATTGGATCTATTGTTTGCTGGTATCTTTTTCTTAATAGGTATGGCGATCAAAGATGTCTTGAAACAAGGTAATGTTCCAGTTTTCGGGCGTCGAATTGTATGGATGGTTCTATTTCTTGGTTGTGCTGGGTTTGTTGCGAAAGGGCTCATTCAGCTTAGCTGGGAAGGAACTGGATTAGGCTAATCCTTCACGTAACTTTGTGTTAAAACAGACAAATATTAAAGGTAACGATTCTATGGCAAGTGTAGGTCTCTTCTTTGGTAGCGATACAGGTAATACCGAAGCTATTGCAAAGACGATCCAAAAGCAACTGAGCAAAAAGCTCGTTCACGTTCAAGACATTGCAAAAAGCAGCAAAGAAGATATTGATAACTTTGATCTGCTATTGCTTGGCATTCCAACGTGGTACTACGGTGAAGCACAATGTGATTGGGACGATTTCTTCCCAGAACTAGAAGCGATTGATTTCTCAACTAAGCTTGTTGCTATTTTCGGCTGTGGTGATCAAGAAGATTACGCTGAGTACTTCTGTGACGCGATGGGCACTATCCGCGATATCGTTGAAGCTAAAGGCGGTACTATCATTGGTTACACACCAACTGAAGGCTACGAATTTGAAGCATCAAAAGCACTAGTTGATGGCGATGAAAATAGCTTCGTTGGTCTATGTATTGATGAAGATCGTCAACCAGAACTCACGGATGAGCGTGTTTCTAAATGGGTTCAACAGATCCATGAAGAGATGTGCCTAGCTGAATTAGAAGACTAATCTAACCCAGCAATCCAAAATTTAAGAGCCTCCGCCACTGGAGGCTTTTTTATTGTTCTAATAACTCTTCTTCTCTAAATTGCGGCTTCTTACGCACATAAAGTTTTCTTTGTACTTCCGCGACAACATTCCCTTTCTTATCCTTAATATGGATAATAAATTCAGGAAAACACTTATCCCCATCAACCGTTGAGCGGTAAATATCATCTAATTGATTTTGTGAGATCTCAAAGTCGGCATAAAGGTCTGATTGCCCTGGCTTCATAAAGTTAATGCTTGCCTCTTTATCCCATACATAATATCGCTCGCCTAAAATACCCATCAACATCAAAGAGTAAACAGGATCTGTTAATGAGAAAATGCTGCCTCCATATTGGGTTCTATTGGCATTTTTGTTCCACCAGCGTAACTTTAACTTCATGTTCACGGTTCTAAAATCGCCACTGATTCGCTCAATGTGAATACCCGCTCCCCAAAATGGAGGCCATATATTCAGTGCAAATTTAACCACCCCTGGTTTATATATCTTTGCTAAATTCTTATTCATAACTTCCTGTCCGAACGTTCCCTATGTTATCAAATTGTAACTGGTCAGATGTCCACTATAAGTGACAATTCACAACTTTACAAAAGTAAACTAGTAACCCTTTGAAGTTCGTGGTTTATTGTTATCTCTGAGTAACCTATAATACTTGTAATAATGACTTCTGTTAATTGCTGCAAATCACCACAGGAAAGTATATGTCGGACAATAACCAAGCGCTAAAGGATGCTGGGCTTAAAGTTACCCTTCCAAGGCTCAAAATTTTAGAAGTATTACAGCAACCAGAATGCCAACATATCAGTGCTGAAGAACTCTATAAAAAGCTGATAGACCTAGGTGAAGAAATTGGTCTTGCTACTGTTTATCGCGTTCTTAACCAGTTTGATGATGCAGGAATTGTGACTCGTCATCACTTTGAAGGTGGTAAATCGGTTTTTGAACTTTCAACACAGCACCATCATGACCATCTTGTGTGTCTTGACTGTGGTGAAGTTATCGAATTTTCGGACGATATCATTGAACAACGCCAAAGTGAGATTGCTGAGAAATACAACGTTCGCCTAACAAACCATAGCTTATATCTATACGGCAAATGTGGTGATGGGACATGTAAAGATAACCCAGATGCGCATAAAGCGAAGTAGATTCATATAAACATCTAAATACCAGTAACTTAGCTGGTATTTTTTTACTTACAGCACAAGCGTAATCAATCTTTTAGATTCAAATAGGTTGAACAGAAACTAAAAAGCCAGTGACTCACATCACTGGCTTTTTTATTTAACCCGTTATCTCACTATACAGAGATTAACCGTCAATTTTCGCCCACGTATCACGCAAACCAACAGTTCGGTTAAAGACTAGAGCATCTGCAGTTGAATCTTTTGAATCAACACAGAAGTAGCCTGTACGCTCAAACTGAATACCCGATTCAGCTTTAGCCGTTGCAAGACTTGGCTCGACAAAACCTTGCAGTACGACTAATGATTCAGGGTTTAACGTATCTGAGAAGTTTTCCGCTGCTGCTGGGTTAGGTACCGTAAACAAGCGATCGTACAAGCGAATTTCAGCAGGTAGGCCTTTGTCAGCAGATACCCAGTGAATAACACCTTTTACTTTACGGCCGTCTGCTGGGTTCTTACCCAGAGTTTCATTATCGTATGAACAGAAAATCGTAGTGATATTACCTGCATCATCTTTCTCAATACGCTCAGCTTTAATCACATAAGCGCCACGTAGACGAACTTCTTTACCAAGCACTAAACGCTTGTATTTCTTGTTCGCTTCTTCGCGGAAGTCATCACGCTCAATCCAAATCTCACGCGTGAATGGTACCTCACGAGTGCCCATTTCAGGCTTGTTTGGATGATTTGAAACGTTCAGAACTTCGACACTCTCCGCATTAAAGTCTTCAATAACCACTTTAATAGGATCAAGAACAGCCATGGCACGAGGTGCGTTTTCATTCAGATCATCACGAATGCAAGATTCTAATGAACCAAATTCAATCATGTTCTCTTGCTTCGTTACACCAATACGTTTACAGAATTCACGAATAGACGCCGATGTAAAGCCACGACGACGCAAGCCCGAAATCGTAGGCATGCGTGGGTCATCCCAGCCATTGACTAGATTCTCTGTAACCAGTTGGCTCAGTTTACGTTTAGACATCACCGTGTATTCTAAATTTAGGCGACTAAATTCATACTGACGTGGTTGGCAATCAATCGTAATGTTCTCTAATACCCAATCGTACAAACGACGGTTATCTTGGAATTCAAGAGTACAGATAGAGTGAGTGATCCCTTCTAACGCATCAGAAATGCAGTGAGTAAAATCGTACATTGGGTAAATGCACCATTTATCACCGGTTTGATGGTGATGCGCAAAACGTACACGATAAATAACTGGATCACGCATAACCATAAATGGCGATGCCATATCAATTTTTGCGCGTAAGCACACCTTACCTTCTTCAAAGCCACCATCGCGCATTTTTTCAAATAACGCTAAGTTTTCTTCAGGTGAGCGTTCACGGTACGGGCTGTGTTTACCTGGCTCAGTTAGCGTGCCACGATATTCACGGATCTGCTCTGGACTTAGCTCGTCAACATACGCTAAGCCTTTATTAATCAATTCAACTGCATAAGCGTATAGCTGATCGAAATAGTTTGATGAATAACAGATATCACCAGCCCACTCGAAGCCTAACCAACTTACGTCATTTTTAATAGACTCAACGTATTCAACGTCTTCTTTTTCAGGGTTAGTATCATCAAAACGCAGATTACACTGCCCCTGGTAGTCCTGAGCAATACCAAAATTTAAACAGATAGATTTCGCGTGACCAATATGCAAGTAGCCGTTTGGTTCTGGCGGAAAACGAGTATGAACACTCGAGTGTTTACCATCAGCTAAATCTTTATCAATGATTTGGCGAATAAAATTCGATGGACGAGCCTCAGCTTCACTCATCTATAGCACCTCTATGGTTTAGTATTGTCAGAATATATAGCCGTCAATCATCCACAATTATAAGCTTAGACACAACTACTACCGTGCGTTTAATCTTAAATAAAACTGACATCGAACAATAAGTAAGTGATTCATTCTTTGAAAAACAAAAAATGCCTCCCAAAGGAGGCATTAAAGTCAATTTTTAGCTCTGTGATAACTAAGGCAGTTTCACATCAGATAGGTCTTCACCAGCACCAATCGCTTTCATTTCGCCAGCGACGATTTCAGCTAGTGGGCCAAGAATCACTTGAAGGTTGTTTTCACCTAGTTTAACCACACCTTTCGCACCAAGCTTTTTAAGTACTGCTTCATCAGCGATAGAACGATCTTTGAGTGTAAGACGTAGGCGAGTAATACAAGCATCAATTGATGTTAGGTTTTCGTGACCACCTAAAGCTTTCAAGTATTGACGTGCAATGTCACCTTTAGGAGCATCACCAGAAGGCGCGGCTTCTTCATCATCATCTTCACGACCTGGCGACTTCAAATTGAATGCGCGGATTGCGAAGCTGAAAGTAAAGAAGTATAGAGCACCAAATGCTAGACCAATAAATAGTAGTGTTACTGGTTTAGTTGCAAGACCCCAGTTCAAGACAAAGTCAATCAGACCGGCAGAGAAACCGAAGCCATGTAGTGTTCCGAACATGTTCGCAACCACTAGAGACAGACCAGTAAATACAGCGTGCATTGCGTATAGAGCAGGAGCTAGGAATACGAACATAAACTCTAGAGGTTCTGTAATACCCGTTAGGAATGAACAGAATGCAACAGAGAACAGAGCACCACCAACTTGGCTGCGTTTTTCAGCTGGAGCCGCTAGGTACATTGCAAGAGCAGCACCTGGCAGACCAAACATCATTACAGGGAAGAAACCGTTCATGAATACGCCAGCACCTTTATCACCACCGAAGTAACGGTGTAGGTCGCCAGATTTCAGAGTTTCAGTCACTTCTTTTACTACTGTAGTAATTTCAGGAGTAACAGAGTTAGCGAATGTGAATGTATGTTCCTGACCAACAACAAGTGTTTTAGCAATCGCAGGGTCAACACAAAGTTGTGTAATACCCGCAAATGCGCCTTGACCTGCAACTACGATCTCTTGACATGTGCCCATACCGAACCAGAAGTAAGAGTTCAATACATGGTGTAAGCCAACAGGAATCAATGCACGGTTAAGAGTACCGTAAACAAATTGACCAACAGCGCCAGACGTTGATACCGCGTGAGCTAAAGCATCAAGACCAGATTGAACGCCAGGCCATACCACACCAGAAACCGCCCCCGCAACTAGAGCAAACAAACCTGCCATGATTGGAACAAGACGTTTACCAGAGAAGAATGCTAACCATTCAGGTAGGCGAGTCGCGTGGAAAGCGTTATAAGAGTGACCAGCAATGATACCTGCGAAGATACCACCAAAGAATGACATGTTAACACTGGCATCAATTGTTGTAGCAGTAGCGGTCAACACAAAGTAAGCCACAGCACCAGCAAGACCTGCAGCACCGTTACCATCTTTAGAAAGACCAATAGCAATACCTAAACCGAAAAGTAGAGGTAGCTGGCTAAAGATTGCATTACCAGCAGAAGCCATAAATGCAATATCAAGTAAATCTGGTTGACCTAGTCTTAAAAGAAGCGCCGCAATTGGAAGCGTTGCGATTGGCAGCATTAATGCTTTACCTAGCTTCTGTGCATATCCAAGAATATTCACTGTTAGTTCCCCCTATAGGAATTTAGAATTTGTCAGAGAAACTTTTTTCAGCCCCTCAATTTAGTCCTTTTCAGTTTAGGCTATTAATTTTGCTCCGCAAATTAAAAGCTCTTCATTTGTGATCATAATCACCAGATCTGGTCAAAAATCGAGGTTTTTGCTAGCGAGATCATAAAACTTATTTTACAATTAAAAAAAATGAGCAATTAGCGATATTGTTTAAGGATTAGAGATTCATATTCATAAGAAAAATATGACGTAATATTCAAATCATTGAATGCAATCTTTATGACAACGTCCAGATAAAAATAAATTAAATCATTATTTTTCATAAACTTAGCAACAATGCACTTTCAAAATATCATTTTATGAAAGATAATCCGTTATCTAATTGATGTTCGCAAACTAAGTATCAGATAAAGAGGTATACTTAGTTTTAGCTGCTAGATAACTCACCACACTCCCAAGAAATAAGGATTAGCTAACCATGTATGCGCTAAGTAATTGTAAAATATATACGGGTCGTGACATTTTAATCGATAAAGCTTTAATCATTGAAAACGCAATGATTAAAGCAATCTGCCCGATATCAGAGTTACCTACAACCATTAAAAATGTAGACCTCAACGGCGCAAACCTTAGCCCTGGTTTCATTGATCTTCAGCTTAATGGCTGTGGTGGTGTCATGTTGAATGACGAAATTAGTGCAGACACGATGCAGATTATGCATAAAGCAAATCTAAAATCAGGCTGTACCAGCTTTTTACCCACGCTAATTACCTCGTCAGACGAAGACATGAAAGCGGTTATTAACGCCGCTCGCGAATACCATAATACCTATCAAAATCAATCTCTTGGGTTGCACCTAGAGGGTCCTTATCTAAATGTAATGAAAAAAGGCATCCATAGTGTAGAACACATTCGTCAATCTGATAGTGAAATGATTGATCTGATCTGTGCAAACAACGATTTGATTGCCAAAGTTACGCTTGCGCCTGAGTTGAATGATCCTGAACATATTGAGCGTTTGCACAATGCAGGAATTGTCGTGTCGATCGGCCATACCAATGCAACTTATACTGAAGCAAGAAAAGGCTTTGAAGCAGGTATCACATTCGCCACTCATTTATTTAATGCCATGACTCCAATGGTTGGACGCGAACCTGGCGTTGTTGGCGCAATCTATGATACTCCAGATGTGTACGCGGGCGTTATCGCTGATGGCTTCCACGTTGACTATGCCAATATTCGTATCGCGCATAAAATTAAGGGTGAAAAGCTTGTATTAGTGACCGATGCCACAGCTCCAGCAGGCGCTAACATGGATTACTTTATTTTTGTCGGTAAGAAAGTATATTACCGTGATGGTAAGTGTGTTGATGAAAACGGCACACTAGGCGGCTCAGCATTGACTATGATCGAAGCTGTACAAAATACAGTTGAGCACGCTGGTATCGCATTGGACGAAGCTCTAAGAATGGCTACGCTTTACCCTGCCCAAGCAATTGGTGTAGACAATAGGCTAGGCCGAATCAAAAAAGGTATGGTTGCTAACCTTGCTATTTTTGATAATGACTTCAAAGTTCAAGCGACTGTAGTTAACGGACAATACGAGCAAAATTAAACATGAATGGCGGACAAATAGGTAACGTAGATTTAGTTAAACAACTAAACAGTGCAGCGGTATATCGTTTGATTGACCAACAAGGGCCAATCTCTCGAATCCAAGTCGCAGATGTAAGTCAACTTGCACCTGCTAGTGTTACAAAAATTACCCGCCAACTTCTTGAGCGTGGCTTAATTAAAGAAGTCGCGCAGCAAGCTTCTACTGGTGGCCGAAGAGCGATATCGCTGACAACAGAAGTAGAACCTTTTCATTCAATTGCAGTGCGTTTGGGTCGTGACTACATTCAATTCAGTTTGTATAACCTTGGTGGTGTCGAACTTGCTTTCGATCAACAAGAGTTAGTATATCGAGATCAGTCTGAATTAATGAAAGGTCTTTTGGTTCACCTTGATGCTTTCATCAAACAACATCAATCAAGCATCGATCAACTTATTGCCATTGGCGTAACACTTCCTGGCCTTGTAAACCCGACAACAGGCGTTGTGGAATACATGCCAAATACGGATATCGATAATTTAGCACTTGGAAAAATGCTCACCGAAGCGTTTAAAGTTGAGTGTTTTGTTGGTAATGACGTTCGTGGTATGGCATTAGCAGAACACTACTTCGGCGCAAGCCAAGATAGCCAAGACTCCATTCTTGTCAGTGTCCACCGCGGAACCGGTGCTGGTATCATCGTTAACGGCCAAGTCTTTTTAGGTTTTAATCGTAACGTTGGTGAAATTGGTCATATACAGATCGATCCCCTTGGTGAGCAGTGTCAGTGCGGTAACTTTGGCTGCTTAGAAACCGTAGCGGCTAACCCTGCCATTATTGATCGAGTCAAAAAATTAATTGCTCAAGGGTATGAATCATCATTAGCTTCTCTTTCTGTTATCACTATTGATGATGTATGCAGCCATGCTATTGCGGGTGATGAACTTGCAAAACAGAGCTTGGTTCGAGTTGGAAATCAACTTGGCAAAGCAATTGCAATGACAATCAACTTGTTCAATCCACAAAAAGTGATTATTGCGGGTGATATTACTAAAGCTCAAGACATCTTATTCCCTGCGATACGACGAAATGTAGAGAACCAATCTCTAACAACATTCCACAGTGGATTACCTATCGTCGCTTCTGAAATCGATAAACAACCCACTAAAGGAGCATTTGCTATGATCAAACGAGCAATGCTAAATGGGGTTCTGTTACAAAAATTACTCGAAGATTAAGTGAATATCCTTTAGTAATGCCTCGGGCCGTGTTTGAATAAACACGGCCCGTTTTTTAGCTAGGAATAAAAATTATAAAACTATGGAACTAATTTTAATCACAACGGCATTTATCGCCGGATTTTTTGCTCTCAAATGCAACCTCCCCCCTTTAGTTGGTTTTCTGCTTGCCGGGTTTGGTCTGCATGCTTTTGGAATTCAAACCAGTGATACCATAATCACTCTTGCTGATTTAGGTGTGACATTACTGCTTTTCACCATTGGCCTTAAACTTGACGTAAAAACACTCTTATCCAAAGAAATATGGGCAGGAGCCAGTGTACATAACCTTCTATCTACTGCCATTTTCAGTGCGTTATTATTCGGTTTCAAAATACTTGGCATTTCATCTTTAGCCGCTATGTCGCTTGAGCAAATCGTACTGCTTGGTTTCGCACTCTCTTTTTCTAGTACTGTTTTTGCAGTTAAGTCTCTGCAAGAAAAAGGGGAAATGAATGCCACCTACGGCACGATTGCCATTGGTATTTTGGTTATGCAAGATATCTTCGCGGTGGTCTTTCTAACCGCATCAACAGGAAAGCTACCTGAATGGTACGCTATCGCGCTTTTCCTCTTACCTTTTCTTCGCCCTATTTTCTTTAAAATTATTGACTGGGTCGGACACGGTGAAATGCTCGTTTTATGCGGTGTCTTTTTTGCATTAGTGGTTGGTGCGGGGTTATTTCAAGTTGTAGGTATGAAGCCCGATCTTGGTGCTCTGATTTTAGGCATGCTGTTAGCTGGGCATAAAAAAGCATCAGAGCTGTCTAAGTCACTATTTAATCTCAAAGAATTATTTCTTGTCTGCTTTTTCTTAAATATTGGCCTCTCAGTAAAACCCACCATTGAAGGTGGGATGATGGCTCTACTCTTTATACTTCTACTGCCAATTAAAGGGGTCTTATATTTTTGGGTGCTCAACCATTTTAAATTTCGAGTTCGTACGTCACTTCTCGCGTCTTTGTCTCTATTCAACTACAGTGAATTTGGCCTTATCGTCAGTGGATTAGCATTTAAAATGGGCTGGATGTCTGGAGAAATACTGGTTGCTATCGCGATTGCCGTCTCTATCTCTTTCATACTAGCAGCACCACTCAACCGTAAGGGCCATCGACTGTATCAGCGTTCAGGTAAGTGGCTAAAAGAACATGCGGCAGAGAAACTCAACAACCGAGATCAATTGATCAACCCTGGCCATGCTCAAATCTTGATTTTGGGAATGGGTCGAATTGGTACTGGTGCTTACGATGAGTTACGTACTCGATATGGAAAAATAAGTCTTGGGGTCGAAGTACGAGAAGATGCAGCACACCAACATCGAACTCAGGGACGAAATGTCATTTCAGGAGATGCAACCGATCCCGATTTTTGGGAACGCATACTCGACACCGCAAATGTCAAACTCGTACTACTTGCAATGCCTCATCACCAAGGGAACCAAATTGCCCTAGAGCAGCTACAGTTACGCAACTATCAAGGTCAAATTGCCGCCATTGCGGAATACACTGACCAACTTGACAGTTTAGTCGAGAATGGTGTTGATGCCGCATTTAACATATACAGTGAAGCTGGTTCAGGTTTTGCTCGTCATGTATGTAAGCAGTTAAAACCAAATTTTAACAAGCCTTAACCCTTACCCAATAGGCTCTAAAGTTCTACCTTTAGAGCCTTATCGCTCAAAAAACAAACCATAACTAGATAAAATCAACCAAAATACGCTTTTGGTTAAATTATTTCTAATCATTGAGGCTATTTGATATTTAATTAAAGCAATACAGTTGCTTTTTTTAATCAAAATGGCAAATTAAAGTCAATCGCACCGAATTATATTAAAAGGAAGTTGTATGTGTTCAGTATTTGGCATTCTAGACATTAAAAGTGATGTTGCATCACTTCGCCCTATTGCTTTAGAGATGTCGAAAAAGCTTCGTCATCGCGGACCTGATTGGTCTGGTATCTACGCATCAGACAATGCAATTCTAGCTCACGAACGTTTGGCTATTGTTGGCTTAAACAGTGGCGCTCAACCGCTTTATAGTCAGGATAAAAAACACATCCTGGCGGTCAATGGCGAAATATACAACCATCAAGAAATTCGAGCTCGCTATGAAGGAAAATATGAATTTCAGACCGACTCTGACTGTGAAGTGATCTTAGCGCTATACGAAGATATGGGTGCCGATCTTCTTGAAGAGCTAAACGGTATTTTCGCTTTTGTTTTATACGATGAAGAGAAAGATCAGTATCTTATCGGTCGTGACCATATCGGTATTATCCCGCTTTATCAGGGTTATGATGAGCACGGCAACTACTACGTTGCTTCAGAAATGAAAGCTCTCGTACCCGTATGTAAAACAGTAAGTGAATTCCCTCCGGGTTGCTTCTACGGCTCTAACGATGCTGAACCTCAACGTTACTACACTCGTGACTGGAATGAATATGCTGCGGTACAAGGCAACTCAACCAGTATGGAAGAGTTAACTCAAGCTCTTGAAGATGCCGTTAAACGCCAACTAATGACTGACGTTCCTTATGGTGTTCTTCTTTCTGGCGGATTAGACTCATCAATTACCTCTGCGGTAGCAAAACGCTATGCTGCTTTACGTATTGAAGATGACGAACAGTCAGAAGCATGGTGGCCTCAGCTACACTCTTTTGCTGTCGGCTTAGAAGGCGCTCCAGATCTTAAAGCAGCACGAGAAGTGGCAGACCAAATTGGTACTGTCCACCACGAAATGACATACACAATCCAAGAAGGGTTAGATGCCATTCGCGATGTGATCTATCACATTGAAACCTACGATGTGACAACGATACGTGCATCAACGCCTATGTATCTTCTTGCTCGTAAGATTAAAGCAATGGGCATCAAAATGGTTCTGTCTGGTGAAGGTGCTGATGAAATCTTTGGCGGTTACCTATACTTCCATAAAGCGCCAAACGCTCAAGAATTTCATGAGGAAACCGTACGTAAACTGTTAGCGCTTAATATGTTTGACTGTGCTCGTGCAAATAAATCACTAGCCGCTTGGGGCGTTGAAGGACGCGTACCTTTCTTAGACAAAGAGTTTATTGATGTTGCAATGCGTTTAAACCCCGAAGATAAGATGTGTGGCAACGGAAAAATGGAGAAGCACATTTTACGTAAGTGTTTTGAAGATTACTTGCCACACAACATCGCATGGCGCCAAAAAGAGCAGTTCTCTGATGGTGTGGGCTATGAGTGGATTGATACGTTGAAAGCAACCGCCGATGCTAAAGTAACAGATAAGCAGATGGAAACGGCTGCATTCCGCTTCCCATACAACACTCCAACAACAAAAGAGGGTTATGCTTATCGTGAAATTTTTGAAGAGCTATTCCCACTAGAATCTGCTGCGGAATGTGTACCTGGAGGCCCTTCAGTTGCTTGTTCTTCTGCAAAAGCAATTGAATGGGATGAGTCATTCAAAAACTGTGTTGACCCATCAGGTCGAGCTGTACAAGCCGTTCACAACGATGCTTATGAAGCGTAGTACAGCTTGAGGTGAATTAATTCATCAATCACTGGATCGAAAAAAGGCACTTTTTAGTGCCTTTTTTAATGGGAGAACCACTGTGATATTGCATAAAATTCTAACCACTAGCGGTAGCGTTCAATCATTAAAGATCAAAATCCAGATCTTTATTATCAATGCTCACAGGTATGACTTTACTGATCATTTTGACCAGCATAATGGAACGAGCTTCGCCGTCTGATTCTTGGAAAATCGCTTTAATTCCAGAGAATTGTCCGCTTTTCACTGCTATTTCTTGGCCCTTCTCTGGAAGGCTTTCATCAGAAATATCACTGGTATTTTTTTCTATTTGTTTCAATTCAAATATTAAGTCGCCTTGAATCTCTTTTGGAACGGCTCCGAACCGAATAAAATCAACCACACCGCGGGTTGACCTGACAGTGGTAAATGTTGGTCCTACTTCAAAGTCAAAACGTATAAAGACATACGATGGAAAAAGAGGTTCTTTTACAGTTTGTCGCTTACCTCTCAACATTTTTTCTACTGTGACTTCAGGGTAAAAACACTCCACCCCCTGATTCTCTAAATGTTGCTTTGCTCGGCTTTGATCACCGCGCTTACAATAGAGTAAATACCAACGTTTCATAATTTTTCTAGCCATATTTTTTTTCCACATCCTAGCATAAGTTTACGTCATACCAATATGCTCGGAGTTAGGACAACCAAATTATCGTCATAAATTGCTATTTTTTCGAGCGCCTTTGCTGTTATTTTCCTCAAGACAAAAATGAGAAATAAGTTTTCACCTCATTAATCAACCACCGCTTCCTCTACTTAGTTTATTATTTTCAAACAGTTAGCCCTAACTATTCATATCGCCTATACATTTCAACTATTGCAGTTATTAATTCCAATATGTATACCTAACCACACATTAAATTCTTTAATAACTAAAATAAGTAAAACTTATGCCAAACCAACACAACATTTTCGGTCACCCTAGAGGTTTGTTCCTTCTTTTTGGTACAGAACTATGGGAACGATTCTCTTACTACGCAATGCGTGCCATCTTAGTTCTTTTTCTTACTGATACCACGATTAATGGTGGTATGGGGTGGTCAACTAAAGACGCTTTAGATTTATATGGCATCTATACCGGTCTGGTTTACATCACACCACTCATCGGTGGCTACATTGCAGATAACTACTTAGGTCAGCGTAAATCTGTACTGCTAGGTGGTTTATTGATGGCCATTGGTCAGTTCACTCTAGCTTTACCAACTCACGCTATCGGTTTAGGTATTGAACAAGCATTCTATTTAGGTCTCGCACTCCTGATTGCTGGTAACGGTATGTTCAAACCTAACATTTCAACGATGGTGGGTGACCTATACAACGAAGGTGATCACCGCCGTGATGGTGCATTCACCATTTTCTATATGGGTATCAATATCGGTGCATTACTTGCGGGTATTGTTTCTGGTTCTGTAACGGGCTCATATGGTTGGAAAGCGGGTTTCCTTGTTGCTGGTATTGGTATGGTCATTAGTTTAATCATGCAAATGACACTGGCTAAATCATGGCTAGGCGATATTGGTACCGTTCCAGCAGCAGTACGTGACCGAGATATGAAGAACTCTCAAAACAAAGCGCCATTAACGCCACAAGAGATCGACCGCTTGAAAGTTGTTTTGGTTATGGGTCTATTTGTTATTGTATTCTGGGCAGGCTTCGAACAAGCCGGTGGCCTGATGAATATCTACACTCAGCAATATACTGATCGTATGATTGGTGGTTTTGAAGTCCCTACCGCTTGGTTCCAATCTCTTAACCCATTCTTCATTATCGGTCTAGCGCCTGTTCTTGCCGCTTTTTGGGTAAAACTTGGTAAGCGTGAACCAAACTCACCAGTTAAATTTGCCTTAGCTCTGTTCTTCCTTGCTTTAGGTTTCTTATGCATGGTTGGTGCAGTAATGGAACAAGGCGGTGACACAACCGTTAAGACATCAATGCTTTGGCTTGTGGGTGCGTTCTTCTTCCATACGTTAGGTGAATTATGCTTATCACCAATTGGACTGTCGCTTGTGACTAAACTTGCTCCGCTACGTCTAGCATCACTGATGATGGGTGCATGGTTTGGCTTCAATGCAATCGCAAACTATGTTGCGGGTCTAATCGGTTCACACGTAGGCGAATTTGGCCCTATGGCTATCTTTGGCGGCATTGCGGTTACTGCAACTATTTGTGGTGTCGTATTATTGATGTGTGCAAATACGTTAGTTCGTTGGATGCATGGCGCGGAAGTATCAGCGTCAAGTGCTGAAATTATTGAAGAGCAACAAGCTCAATTAGTTTAGTTCATTCAGTAACACATATACAAAGGGCTGCATTAATTGCAGCCCTTTTTCTTTAAAATCAATACGTAAATCCATCAACCAAGCAAATTCATTAAAGCGACTGCCGATAAAACGCTGTTCATTTAAGTATAATAAATATACTAATTGGCAACCAGATCTGCCATCATTTCGATATGGTCATCTGCATCATTCAAACATTCAATGTAGTTGAACTCTGAACCACCAGCCTCAACAAATATCTCTTTGCACTGTTCTGATATCTCTTCCAATGTTTCAAGACAATCAACAGAAAACGCTGGGGCCATGATATCTAGCTTCTTAATCCCTTTAGCAGGCAACATCTCTAATGTTTTATCCGTATAGGGCGTCAACCACTCCTCTCGACCGAATCGAGATTGATAAGTCATACCAATCTTGTCTTCTGATAATTCGAGCTCTTGTGCTAGCAATCGAGTTGTCTCTTCACAATGCTGAGGATATATATCCCCCTGATCCGCTAATCGTTTTGGGATCCCGTGATATGAGCACAGAAGGTAGTCCCCTCGCCCACTTTTCTCCCACTGCTGCCTAACTTGCTGGGCTAGCGCTTTAATGTATAACGGGTGCTGATAGTAATCTCGAATCAAGCGATAACTTGGTATGACAGGCATCTGCTTAAATGCTTTCGTCAGCCCATCCGAAACCGCTGCGGTCGTTGTGCCTGAATACTGTGGGTATAAAGGAAGAACAATAATATCCTCTACACCTTGAGCCATTAATGCTTCAATGCCATTTTTCAAGCTTGGCGATCCATAAGTCATTCCAAGCTCAACCGGTAAATTCGTTTGAATTCGTAACTTTTCGACTTGCCTTTTGGAGTACACCATCAACGGTGAGCCTTCATCCATCCATACGCTTTCGTACAACTTCGCAACTTTAGGCGCTCGAATAGGTAAAATGACACCATGCAATATTGGGCACCATAACCAACGCGACAAACTGACAACACGGTGATCATGTAAGAATTCACTTAAGAAACGTTTTATTGCCGGTGCTGTTGGCTCATCAGGTGTACCTAAGTTAACCAGAAGAACACCTTGTTTTTTATTATCCATAAATATCTTAATTAACTTATACCTTTCTACAGCGTTTATGATGCAGATAAGTATGATGATTCATTCAGAGTGTTTTCGCGTAAATCGCATGAAACGGCTCAACAAAAAAAGGCGACCAATAATGGTCGCCTTTAATATAACAAAATCTAAAACTGACGTTTAGCCAATTATGCTAGTGCTTTCTCAATATCTGCACTAACTTCAGCAACTTGCTTAGTACCGTCAAATTTAAGGTACTTAGTATTGCCTGCTTCAGCTTCTTTGCTGTAGTAAGAGATTAATGGTGCTGTTTGCTCATGGTAGATACCTAGGCGAGCAAGAACGGTTTCAGCTTTGTCGTCATCACGAACAACAAGATCTTCACCTGTCTCATCATCTTTACCTTCCACTTTTGGCGGATTGTAAACAACGTGGTAAGTACGACCAGAAGCTAGGTGAGCACGACGACCCGCCATGCGCTCAACAATAACGCTGTCAGCAACATCGAATTCAACAACGTAATCAACGGCGATGCCCATCTCTTTTAGACCGTCAGCTTGTGGGATTGTGCGAGGGAAACCATCAAGTAGGAAACCTTTCTCACAATCAGCCTGAGCAATACGCTCTTTGATAAGACCAAGAATAAGATCATCAGAAACCAATTGACCAGCATCAATCACTGATTTTGCTTTCTTACCTAGCTCTGTACCCGCTTTGATCGCAGCACGTAGCATGTCACCAGTAGAAATTTGTGGGATACCATATTTTTCCATGATGAATTGAGCTTGTGTACCTTTACCAGCACCTGGAGCACCTAGAAGGATGATGCGCATGTTTAATCCTCTTTAAAAATTATGATTTATACCGAAGCTCACAATAAGTCGGGTGATGAAACAATACGACTCTCCACGACACTGCATAAAGCAGCCACAATCGTTGAGCCATACATTCACCAATACTTAAATAACCAACGATAAGTTTCGGTATAACGTTTATTAAAAGTGAGCGCGCAAAATACACGCCTTGAACCAGAGATTCAAGCTCAGCATTCTAACACAAAAATTATCCATAAGTTGTGCCTAAGACTAAAGAATACGAGCTGGCGTTAATTCGCAACTGATAAAGTCACGTTAGCGTCATTTTGCCGATTTTAGTGACTTTTAATTTAAAAAAGCCCGCCGAAGCGAGCTTTTTAATTTTTTACTACTTAAACTTTAGTCAAAAGCTGGTTGATAGCACCTAAGAACTGAGAAGAGTCCTCAATAGAGCCACGTTCAGCAAGCATAGCCTGACCAAGCAGAACTTCTACCCAACGACCGAACTCTTGTTCATCCGCTTCATCAGCCATACGTTTCACAAGCTCATGTTCTGGGTTAATCTCAAAAATGTACTTAACTTCTGGAGCCGCTTGACCTGCTGCTTCCAGTAGTTTAGCCATTTGAGTCCCCATATCATAGTCATCAGTAACGACTACGGCTGGTGTTGTTGCTAACTTAAAGGTAGTGCGAACTTCCTTAACACGAGATCCTAGGTAGCTTTGTGTGCGCTCAACAACAGACTTAAATTCTTCCTGTGTCTCTTTTTGCTTCTCTTTCTCAGCTTCATCTTCAAACTGACCAAGATCCAGCCCCGCTTTAGTGATCGATTGGAACTGTTTACCATCAAACTCGGTTAGGTAATTCATTAGCCATTCGTCGATTCGATCGAACATCAATACAACTTCGATGCCTTTCGCTTTGAACTGCTCTAAGTGTGGGCTGTTTTTAGCCGCTGCGTAGCTATCTGCTGTCAGGAAATAGATCTTATCTTGTCCCTCTTTCATACGCTCTACATACGATTGCAGGCCAACCGTCTGTTCTGAAGAATCGACATGAGTTGAAGCGAAGCGCAACAGAGCGGCAACCTTTTCTTTATTTGCCATATCTTCAGCAGGGCCTTCTTTTAGCACCATGCCAAACTCTTTCCAGAAAGAAAGGTACTTTTCATCGTCTTTCTTTGCCATACGCTCAAGCAGAGTAAGCACTCGCTTAGTACATGCACTGCGTAGTGACTGAGTTACTTTATTGTCTTGCAGAATTTCACGCGAAACATTAAGCGGTAGATCGTTTGAATCAATTAAGCCTCGGACGAAACGTAGGTAAGAAGGCATGAACTGCGCCGCATCATCCATAATGAATACGCGTTGAACATAAAGTTTTAGGCCACTCTTATGTTCACGGTTCATCATATCAAACGGAGCTTTTGCAGGAATATAGAGCAAGCTCGTATAATCGTTTTTACCTTCAACTCGGTTATGGCTCCAAGTTAATGGATCAGCAAAGTCATGCGATACATGCTTATAAAACTCTTGATACTCTTCTTCTGAAATATCTGATTTATTACGAGTCCACAGAGCTTGTGCTTTGTTGATCTGTTCCCACTCGGTCTCATCCGTCTCTTTTCCTTCTTCATCTTTTACTTTCGTTAAGATAGAAACCGGAATACCGATATGATCCGAATATTTACCAATCACTTCACGTAAGCGCCATTCAGACAAGAACTCCTTACCTTCGTCACGCATATGTAAAATGATATCCGTACCACGAGACTCTTTTGTGGTGGTTTCAATGGTGTAATCACCTTCACCTTCTGAGTGCCACTGTACCGCTTCATCGGCTGCTAAACCGGCAGCTCGGGTACGAACCGTTACCGCATCAGCTACGATGAATGCCGAATAGAAACCAACACCAAACTGACCGATTAATTGTGAGTCTTTACTTTGATCATCCGATAATTTTGAAAAGAAGTCCGCTGTACCTGATTTAGCGATCGTGCCCAGATGCTCAATAACATCATCACGGCTCATACCGATGCCGTTATCAGAAATAGTTAAGGTATTGGTTTCACTACTAAATGACAGTTTAACACCAAGATCAGCTTCACCTTGATACAAGCTCGAATCAGAGAGCGCTTGAAAACGTAATTTATCTGAGGCATCTGAAGCATTTGAAATCAATTCACGTAGGAATATTTCTTTATTTGAATACAGTGAATGAATCATTAGGTGAAGTAACTGCTTTACTTCTGACTGAAAACCACGGGTTTCTTTATTGTTCGTTACTGTTTCGCTCATCTTCGCTCCATAGCATATATACTGTGAGATCGCGGCTTACTGTAAATGCGATTTCGTCTATCTTGTTATTTAACATGAGGATGACAAATGTAAATTCAAGGTCAAAAATCATAAAAACAGTGTTTTTTTATTTTATTTTAACTATGATTATTTCGAAAAAATATCAAAGAACATAAATTCAGCCTGCAAGATTGACAATTAATCGATGATTGGCCGAATAAAATCCCCTGAAAGTCATCTAATAAAGAAGAATTCAATGAGTAATATCGGTACTAAGTTCATACTTGCGAAGCGCTTTGTTTTTGATCCAAATAGTAATTCTCTTATGGATCAAGCAGAGGAATGCGAAACGGTTAGACTAGGTAGCAATGAGAGTCGTATCCTATTATTGCTATGCGAGAAACCCAATGAAGTCATCACTCGTAATCAACTCCATGAGTTTGTTTGGCGAGATCAAGGATTTGAAGTTGATGATTCAAGCCTAACTCAGGCGATATCAACACTACGCAAGATGCTTAAAGATTCTACAAAATCCCCTGCCTTCGTTAAGACAGTGCCTAAGCGAGGCTATCAACTCATTGCCAACGTAGAACGTTCCGCTCCATTAGCGTCAAGTGATACCGTTTTACCTATACCAAATGAAACGACAGTTGAAGAAAGCAGCACAAATGTAGAATCAGAACCACCAGCACCTATCGTTGAAGTGGAAGTACAACAATCAAACCTTGGCGCAGTAACACAAGAAACCGCCTCATTTGATTCAAAGTTACTCAGTTGGCTACCAAAGATTCTCGTGAGCATTGCCATTCTGCTTCCTTTATTGGTTTTACTATTCACAAATCCAGCAGAGTCACAATTCCGTCAACTTGCGGTGGTGGATAATATCCCGATTAAAACACCATTGAACCATCCTGATATTTCTAAATGGGTGCCTTCAATAAAAACATGTATTGAAAGCTACAATGAACGTCACCGTGATGAACTAATGCCTAGCGAAGTCATCGCAACGGGTGGAGAAAACAATCGGTTAGTGTTGAATTACATTCATCCTGTGGAGTTTTCTGGTGAGAATGTCACCTTACGAATTTTCACTGAACTCTCAAATCTAAATAAAGTCTGTAAGTAAGGTAAGATGATGAAATTAAAATTGGCTTATCTCGCGTTAGCCCTCTCCTCTGTATTAAGTGCATGGATGTATTGGGGAAGCGACATCAAAGTTGAACAAGTGCTTACGTCTAAAGAGTGGCAATCTAGAATGGTCTCACTGATCACCAATAATGATAAAGAGAGTGCGATTGGGCCGCTAAGTAAAGTTGAGGTGACATCAAACGTAAAGTATTTACCAAATGGTTCATACATCCGCGTCTCTCGAATGGAGCTGTTCGGTAATGAGAAAGAGAGCCAAAACACCATCAACATTTCAGAAACTGGCGAATGGGATATTAGTGATAACTATTTATTGATCTCACCAACTGAGTTTAAAGATGTCTCTTCTGCTCAAAGTAAAGAGTTCACTCCCGAGCAATTAACACTAATTACTCAGGTATTTAAGTTAGATTCTCAGCAAAGCCGCCGAATTGATATCGTGAACCAAAAGACACTGCTCTTAACCAGTTTAAACCACGGTTCAACGGTGTTATTTACAAACTAAAACAAAAAAGGGAAGCATTATCGCTTCCCTTTTTATTAGATGGTCACTTCTTTGATTACCGATTGGTCAAAGCCAATAACTTGCAATCTATTATTGCTGAGTAGCCCAAAGCTTGCAGCGTAACCATTGCGTGGAATAGTCACAGAGCCTGGGTTAAAGATCACCACACCATTTTGCTCTTCTGCGACCGGAATATGGGTATGACCATGAGCCAAAATATCACCGTCACGTAAAGCTGGTCGCTTATCAGAATTATAAGTGTGACCGTGTGTCAAAAATAGACGTTGACCACTTTCTAGCAATACCCACGAGTAATCCATCATCATTGGAAATGACAACAACATCTGATCCACTTCACTATCACAGTTGCCTCTAACAGCAATGATCTGATCCGCATACTGATTAAGAAGCTGTGCAACCTCAGGGGGATTATACCCTTCAGGAATCGCGTTTCTCGGGCCATGATTTAAAATGTCACCTAACAAAATTAGATGCTTAGCTCCTGATTTCACATATTGCGAAATCATCTGTTCAGTTGCCGGCAGTGAGCCGTGTAAATCTGAAGCGAAAAAAAGATTCAAGACAAGCGTCTCCTTATTTTAAGTTGACGCTATTGTACGCATTCCTCTTTTAGTCGTCATCTTTCGCCATGCCATTTATCACGATATTGTTGTAGCTCACCATTCCAATAATCTTTCCATCTTCGATGACTGGCGCACGGCTGATGCCAAAACGTTCAAATAACCGAGCGCAATATTTAACATTCATACCAGGATCTACGGCTAACGCTGGTTTTGTCATAATTTCATAAATATTAGTACGTTTAGATGAACGGTTTTTCGCGAGTACTTTCTTCGCAATATCATTCATTAGAACAATACCGTACTCATCATCATCATGACGCTTATTCACAATAAGCGCTTTAACCTTATGCTGCTTAGCCAGTTTGATACCTTCATGTACTGTCGTTAGTCCATCAACAATGACATAGGTATTGGCCATTACGTCTCTAATGCGTATTTTTTCATGGCTGATCATATTTCTTCCTCAACAACTTTTGTTAATGTCTCAACTTGATGGGCAACCCCGACCGCATCTTCGATATCAATCTGTATCGCTATTCCCTGCCCTGACTCTTGGTCGAACTCCCCGACCTCACTGATTCTTTCCAAGATATGACGCGAAAGGTGTTCCTCAACAACAAACAACAACACGTCTTTTTGCACTTCAAGAGTTAAACCAAAGAATGTGCGTTTTTTATTCACACCTTGGCCCCTAGCATTGTTGATCACCGTCGCTCCCGTTGCACCGGCATCTCGAGCAGCATCAAGAACCACATCGGTCTTGCTATCCTCTACAAAAGCCAAAATGAGTTTAAAGCGCATTTTCTTTCTCCTCTGACGAGCCTTTTTGGTTTAACCATTGGGTAATTTGGGCATACGCCATAACTGAAATAATAGGAAATAAACTGGCAAAGGCGATCAGACCAAAGCCATCAATCATCGGGTTTCGTCCCGGAACGGTAGAAGCTAGCCCTAGCCCTAAAGCCGTAACTAAGGGTACGGTTACCGTTGACGTTGTCACTCCTCCAGAATCATATGCCAAAGGCACTATTAATTTAGGAGCATAAAAGGTTTGAATCACCACCACGATATAACCTGCGATGATGTAATAGTGAATCGGGTCTCCGACTACAATTCGATAACTGCCCAAAGATATTCCAATCGCAACCCCTAGAGCTACCGCAATTCTTAACCCATTCACGCTGATACTTCCCCCTGACACTTGATTGGCTTTTATCGCAACGGCAATAAGGGATGGTTCTGCGATTGTGGTGCTAAAACCAATAAAGAAGGCAAAAAGGTAAACCCAATAGTAATCAATCCAAGCGAGTGACTGACCTACACTCACTTTAAAATCATATAAAAACTCTGGAGCAGTTAACTGCTGAGCCATGGTTTCGCCAAGTGGAAACAGCGCCAATTCTAGCCCCATCAAAAAAAGAGAGAGCCCTAAAATGACATAGAAAAAACCCAATATCACTTTAGGTAAATTACTAATTGGCTTACGTAAAACGGCGACTTGAAAACCAAATATAATGGTCACAATAGGGACAACATCGAGAATAGTCCCAGTGAAAGTGTCAATAAAATCGGAAAATGAAATCATGCCACCACCATTCCATAGACCATAACGAACATCATAGGCAATAAAGAAGCGAAGGCGATCAAACCAAAGCCATCAATCATTGGGTTTCGTCCTTTGATCGAGGACGCTAATCCTACCCCTAAAGCCGTCACCAATGGCACGGTTATAGTAGACGTGGTCACCCCTCCCGAATCGTAAGCGATCCCGATAATATTTTCAGGCGCAAATCCAGTAAGGATCACCACACCGATATAGCCAGCAATGATCATATAATGAATTGGCCACCCTTTTAAAATTCTCAATACCCCAAGAACAATGGCTATCCCAACAGAAAATGCAACCGTCAAACGCAGTCCATCCGCATAATCACTCATGGCCGCTTCAGTATGAATGATCATACCGCCTTCAGCTGCCACCTCTGCCGCTTCATCTGCGACTGCCGTTAACGCAGGTTCTGCTATCGTGGTGCCAAACCCTAAGCAAAAGGCAAAACAAATGAGCCAGAATACGCTCCCTTTGCGGGCAAAGGCTTGCGCCATCGATTCCCCGATTGGAAATAACCCCATCTCCAATCCAAAAATAAAAAAGGTTAAACCAAGGACCACCAACAACAATCCAACAAGGATAGAAATTAAATTAGGGAGTGGCTCTTGTAAAACAACCAACTGAAAAAAAGCGATAACAAGCACGATAGGGAGTAAATCTCTAAAGCTCCCCAGCATGGCTTTAAATAGCGAAAGTATTGCTGCCATAGATCTCCTAATTCATCGTTGTGAATCGGCTATTTCAGAAAATAACCACGGTTTATCGATACGATATTGCCTCAAGTCACTCATTAACCTATGAAACTGTCATACCTATGAAACCATCATGGCAAATAGTCGTCTATATAGGTGTGACAAAGGTTAGGCACTTAATACATTTAGCTACTCAATTGTTAAAAATGTGAACCGCTCGCACAAGCAGCTGAATATAATTGAGTTTTTCCACTGTTTATTTCACACCAGCTCACTTCAACCTGAGCTTATTACGGCTTAACTGTCTATAATTGGTACACAGCGGAGGGAATATGAAGATACTATTGACAGGTGGAACGGGTTTTATTGGAAAGGAACTCATTAAATGCTTTAGAACGGAGCAAATTATATTACTGACGAGAAACCCGCAAAACGCACAGCAAAATTTACAACACGCGAATACTGGAAATATCACTTACATCAACACACTAGATAACTTTAGCGATCTTAATGATGTTGATGTTGTCATTAATCTGGCAGGTGAAGCGATTGCAGAAAAACGATGGAACGCCAAGCAAAAAGAAACCATCTGCAATAGCCGTTGGAAACTCACTGAAAAAATCGTCGAACTCATTCATGCGAGCACTGAACCTCCTAGCGTTTTTATTAGCGGTTCTGCCGTAGGGTATTATGGTGATCAACAAGATCACCCTTTCGACGAAAGTCTTCATGTCCATCAAGTTGGTTTTCCGCATCAAGTCTGCTCCCACTGGGAACAAATCGCGAAGCGTTCTCAATCTGAGCTCACACGAGTATGCCTCCTTCGAACTGGGATTGTGCTAGGTAAAGATGGGGGAGCCTTGGACAAAATGCTACTGCCTTACAAGCTAGGGCTCGGAGGGCCAATAGGCAAAGGCAAGCAATATATGCCTTGGATTCATATGTTAGACATGGTGAGAGCCATTGTTTATTTAGTAGAAACGCCACATGCTAGTGGTGAATTCAATGTTTGTGCGCCTCATCCCGTTACCAATAAAACTTTCAGCCGCTCTTTAGCTAAAGCACTAAAAAGACCTCATTTACTTTTCACTCCTAAATGGATATTGAAATTAATGATGGGAGAATCCTCATGCTTGCTTTTTGATAGTATTCGAGCCAAGCCTAAAAAATTAACCGAGCTGGGGTTCATTTTTGCTTACTCTAGAATAGAGCCAGCTCTTAAAAATTTACTGCAAAACCAAAATTAAATTCATACAAGACCATTAATGAGAGTCACAATGTCAAAGGCTATATTGATTACAGGATGTTCAACGGGGATTGGTTACACTTGTGCTCATGCGCTACATCAACAAGGTTATCAAGTCATCGCATCATGCCGAAACAAGGATGATGTTGTAAAACTTCAGCAGGAAGGTCTCACTTGCATCCAGTTAGACTTAAGTTGCACTGATAGCATCCGTTCTGGCGCGACAGAGGCCCTACGCTTGTGTGATGGAGATCTTTATGCACTGTTTAATAATGGTGCTTATGGACAGCCAGGAGCGTTAGAAGATCTACCAACCGATGGATTAAGAACGCAGTTTGAAACCAATTTTTTTGGCTGGCATGAACTCGTACTTCAACTTCTCCCGTCAATGAGAAAGCAAGGAACAGGGCGTATTATTCAAAATAGCTCCGTTCTCGGTTTTGCCGCCATGAAATATCGAGGGGCATACAACGCATCCAAATTTGCAATTGAAGGTTGGACTGACACTCTACGCCTTGAGCTATATCAATCAGGAGTTCATATCTCTCTTATCGAACCCGGACCAATCGAAACTCAGTTTCGTGCAAATGCGCTTATTGCATTTAAAAAGTGGATAAACATTGAAAACAGTGTCCATAGCACCTACTACCAACAACAAGTTTCACGTCTAGCCAACGATGAATCGAATAATGCGTTTGTACTCCCAGCGGAAGCTTGCATCGCACCAGTACTGCATGCATTAGAGTCCAAGTCACCCAAGTTACGCTATAGGATCACGACTCCAACGAAAGTGTTTGCCTTTCTAAAACGTATTCTACCCGCAAAATGGTTAGATCCTATCTTACGCAAAGCCGCTTAGAGCTTATGACTATCGGTTTAGGTTTAGGTTTAGGTTTAGGTTTAGGTTTAGGGCGGAAGACTTAGCTATTAGTATTCATCACTGAATATAAATAAAGTGGCGATTGATTAAACATTGTCACTTACTCGTAACAATCACCTGTCATGATAAAGATGATCATATCCCGATTGCAGATTAGCGTGTTACGACAGGTAAATACATGACCCTAAACCAACTCAATTTGATAGGTGTTGGTGTTGCATTAACACTATTTTTATTGTTTTGAGCACCACTCCTTATCATTCGTATCCAGCACCGAAAACGCCCACTTATTTTTATTAAGTTTGGGCGTTTTTCGATTCAGCTCTTGAAGTTAGAGAGAAGAACCCATATTTAATAACTAATCTGAACTCGAGATAATTACCAAGGATTTCCGGAATGCAGTCACCTCATGTTGTAGAATTCAATGAAAGTAACTTTCGTCAAATACTAGAAGGTTCGTCACAAGCTCCTGTTCTCATCCATTTTTGGGCTCCATCTCATCCAGAAAGCGCTCAAATTATCCCTGAGCTACAAAGCCTTACTCAACAATATAATGGCGTCTTCACTCTGGCACTGCTCAATTGCGAGCAAGAACAAACCATCGCTGGTCAATTTGGTGTACAAGCCCTACCCACTATTGCTTTATTCGTAAACGGGCAACCTGTTGATGGCCTAGGTGGACCTCAAACCATCGAATCTATCGTCGCAATGCTAGACAAACATCTACCAAACCAAGATGAGATGAAATTACGTCACGCATTAGAAAAAATGCAAGCTGGCGAACACGCTGAAGCATTAGTGGCTTTACGTGAGCTACCAGAATCCATAACCACTAAGGGTGAAGTAAAACTCGCCATTGCAGACTGTTTACTCGAAATGGGTCAGTTCTCTGATGCTGAAATTCAACTGAAAACTATCCCTCTTGAATATCAGGACAACTATTACAAGAGCATGATTGCGAAACTAGAACTGCACCAACAAGCCGCAGATAGCCCTGAGATCCAATCTCTAGAATTGGAATTTCAACAAGATACAACTAATACACAATTAGCTCATGACTTGGCATTGCAATATCACCAAGTAAGCCGTGATGAGGAAGCATTAGAGCTATTATGGTCATTTATCCGTTCAGATTTAAATGTTCAAGATGGAGAGCTCAAAAAAGCATTCATGGATATTCTTAGCGCACTAGGGCAAGGAAACACGATTTCTGGAAAATACAGAAGACAACTGTATTCTCTAATGTATTAATAGCCTTGCATGCACTGAACCACAAAAACATTCGATAAAAGAGCTCACCCGAGCTCTTTTTTTATACGGTAAATACAAATTTCAGCTGAGTTCTCATTTATAAATTTGCCCCAACAGTAAAACTGATCAACAATAAATTAATTGCATATCAAATACTTTCTCATTTAAAAAGGAATTATCATGGCTATTGATGCTTTAATCACTATAGGTGGTTTTATTATTGTTGCAGTTGTTTTTATTTTTGCAGGAATTAAAGCGGTACCACAAGGAAGCAACTGGACTGTTGAACGCTTCGGACGCTATACCCAAACGTTAAAACCAGGGCTAAACCTTATCATCCCTTTCGTTGATAAAGTCGGTAATCGTATCAGCATGATGGAACGTGTATTAGACATTCCTGCTCAAGAAGTCATTTCGAAAGACAATGCAAATGTTGTCATTGATGCGGTTTGTTTTGTTCAAGTTATCGATGCACCAAAAGCAGCATACGAAGTCAATGATTTAGAGCATGCTATTCGCAACCTGACACTGACCAATATCCGTACTGTCTTAGGCTCTATGGAACTTGACGAAATGCTCAGTCAGCGTGACATGATCAACACCAAACTACTGACTATTGTCGATGCGGCAACCAACCCTTGGGGAGTAAAAGTAACCCGTATCGAAATCAAAGATGTGCAGCCACCAGCCGATCTTACCGCTGCAATGAACGCTCAGATGAAAGCGGAACGAAACAAACGTGCCGATGTCTTAGAGGCTGAAGGCATTCGTCAGGCTGAAATTCTCAAAGCAGAAGGCCACAAGCAATCTGAAATTTTGCGTGCGGAAGGTGAAAAACAAGCTGCTATTTTACAAGCAGAAGCTCGGGAACGTGCAGCAGAAGCCGAAGCAAAAGCGACAGAAATGGTTTCTCAAGCGATAGCACAAGGTGACATGCAAGCGGTGAATTACTTCATCGCACAAGGGTATACCGATGCACTTAAGAGTATCGGCCAAGCTGAAAATGGTAAAATTATTATGCTACCACTTGAGGCAACTGGCCTGATGGGCTCAGTTGCTGGAATCGCTGAAATGTTTAAAGCGCAACCTGAAGATAAATAAGGCAATGTTTAATGGTTGAATTATTGGAACAGATGAATCATTGGCACTGGCTTGCTTTTGGTTTGTTACTTTTGGCAGCGGAGCTGCTGGGTACTGCTGGCTATTTTTTATGGCTTGGTATTTCAGCGATTCTCGTAGGGCTTATTTTTACGATCCTGCCGATGAGCTGGCAATTACAGTGGGTTAGCTTTGGTGTCTTTTCACTGATCACAACATGGTTATGGTGGAGAAGACAATTTAAACAAGATAAAAAATCTGACCAACTGCGCGAACTCAATCAACGAGAAAAGCAATTAATCGGGATGACGACTCGTCTAGAGGAAGATGTACAAGCTGGAGAGTGCCGCATTAAGCTTGGTGATACCACCTGGTCAGCGAGATGCGATCAAGATATCTCTAAAGGCACTCAAATAAGAGTCATCGATGTGGATGGAATCATATTATTTATTGAACCAATATAATTAATACCTAACAGTAATGGTGGTATTTATATCACCATTACTGTAATTTCGAGTACTGATATAATATCCAATTGATTACCAAAGGAAATAGTTACTAATTATCTAACACAAAGTAAGCTTTTATTTCATAAACTTAGCTCTGCCACTCAATCTTCCCTCACTAACCTCATAGATTTAACTTGTTTAATCCATATTTATTTATACTTTTTTTAATAAATAAATTTTGATTATATTAATTTTTTTTGACCTTTTACGAATAATGCATCTATTATTTTCACGTACAGACATTTAAATAATTATAATCAATAAGTGAGGATCTAATGAAACATGCTTTTTTAATTACGTTATTATCACTATTTATTATCCCATCAACGAGTAATGCGAGTCAAAATGGAGGAAAATCCTTTGGTAGCGCTATGAAATGTACATTTAATTCAGGGGCCGTTGAAATGCTCCCAAGAGAACTCTGTAAAGTTTATGGCGGAAAAACAAATTAACATCACACAAGAGGCTAGAGATCAGTAGATAAAAATACGATCTCTAGCTCATTCATTTTGTCTGACTAAATCTTCAAGAATAGGGCATGCATGATCATTGTTGCCTGGACATTTGTTGATCCAGAGCTCTAATTGCGACTTGATAATCATCAATTCATTTAGTTTGCTGTTTACTTCATCAAGTTTAGTTAGTGCTTTTTCTTTAACTTCAGCACTTGTCGCTTCAGGGTTATTCGCCAGCTGAACTAAACCTTTACACTCTTCTAGAGTGAAGCCTACTCTTCTTGAGCGAGCAACAACCATAAGTTGTTCTGCATGCTTTTTAGTATAAACACGGTATCCATTGTCTGCTCTCAATGGAGGAGAAATCAATCCTTTGTCTTCGTATAAACGCACTGATTTAGATGACAACCCTGTAATTTTTGCAACTTCACTTATATTCATCTTTTATACCTAAATTAGCGTTTATAAAAATCAGCTCCGATAAATGCATCCCAACCACGCTGCCACTCAACCTTTATCATGACGGCTTGCTCATGATCCTCACACTGTCCATTATAGCGTATACCACTGATACCCTTTGCAAAAGCATTATACGGATTGCAATATTCTAAGAGCCCCTTTTGATAACCTAATGAATATGGTGTTATTTGAAAAGGTACTTTCGCTTTTATTCTATCCAGTATATCAGATTCAACACCATAGCCACTCCGCCCTAGCCTTTCACCTTGACTAAACCAAAACTCATCATCCGTCTGTACATTTTTTGCACATGCAGTCATGGTCATTATAAAACAAGTACAAAGTATAAGTTTCTTCATAAAAAGCCTCTAATATAAAAAAGCTGAGCATACAATGCTCAGCTTTTTCTCATTACTATTTAAGTTATTTTACATTAAATGGGATTGCTAAAATCAACTTAAAGTCTGTTTCATCTTGGAACAAGTTAGCATAACCATTCCAGCTTGGAGCGTCAGTATCGTTAAAGTACTGAGTGTAATGGAAGGCAACAGTTGCATCTTTAAGAGCGCCAGCTTGAATTGCATAGTTTGCAAATGCACTGTAAGAGTACTCAGTAAGGTCATCATAGCCATCTACTGAAGAACCACCGCCATATGCTCCACTAACACCAGCACTGAAACCAGTGCCACCTATATCAGCGAAATCACGACTAACTGAACCAAACACAGCTAACTCTTCATGGTGGTTGAAATCAGAACGGTTGTTCCACCAGATATCGTACGCACCATTTGAACCGCCATAGCCAGCTGTTGGGCGATACGCAAACCAGTTACCATCTTCTTCAGCCATTGTGTATGTCGCTTCTGCTCGGTACGAATATGGACCAGAAGAGTAGCTAGATAGGAAGGCTAATTGATACCCAGTATCACCATCATCATATTGATTATCATCGTTGACATAATACAGTTGAGGTGACCAGTAGATTCCACCTTCAGTTGTCCCTTTCACTTTAAAGTGTGCCGTTGTACGTTCATCTAACTTAGAAAAAGCACCGTCTAAAGCAATACCATTATCTAATTTATAGCGAGCACCAACAGAAAATAAGATTTCGTCATCACCATAAACACCAATGAATGCATCAGTTTCTTTATACCATGGAGCTTTATATTCATCAGCAATAACGAAGCCAAGATCTAGAGCACCAAATGTACCGCCAATTTCACCACCACGGTATGTACCTGGAGCAAATGACCAGTTAACACCCAAGCCACTTGCTACTGACGGTTGGAAGTAACCAAGTTTAGCTTTAATATTTTCGCCAAACTTAAACTTAGCCGCTGCAGTTGCGAATGAAACGCCACCTTTTTCTAGTTGACCCCAACAGCCCGAAGAATTTGGTCCATCACAATCTAGGAAGTTCATTTCATGACCAGCACCCACAGAATCATTCCACATATCCCATGTACTGTAGATAACAAAATCAGCACCTACTACATCATTCACATAACCAGAATTAAAACCAAGGTTCACAAAAATACTACCGTGGTTTAGGTTCGTTTCTTTCTTAGTATCATTACCATCTGCATCAGTACCTGCACGGTCACGAGCGCGCATCCAGAAATTTAGATTACCGCTAATTGTTGACTCAGAGAAAAACTCCGACACTTCACCCGTATACTCAGGACCTACTGGGTCATTTGCAAACGCTGGAGCTGCTGCAAGAGCCCCTACCATTGCCGCCGTAATAGCAGATACTTTAAAAAATTTGTCCATGGAAAAACTCCTAAAAAATGGATATAGCTGTATTTTTATTTTTCTCACCTTAAGTTGGCCGCCGAAGGGAGAAGTGATTTCCTATTAAAAACCTAATTATTCCTAATCACGGTTTTTGTGTTTCCTGCATACACCGTGTGTACCCATGACTATAAGACTAACTTCGCAGCAAAAAACATCAATCAGAACTTAATTTTTATCTAAAAAAATATGACCGATAACTAACTTTCATCAACTTAGTGATCTTGATCTTGTTTTCTTACACACAGGACTAACAAAACACCAAATCAAATAAAAACAACAACTTAATAATAGTGAACCGTGCTAAAAATTGAAGTGCCTCGCATAAAGATAAGGAAAGAACTGCTTTTTATACATAAGAGATCACTCTCACAAACAAAAAAGTGTGGTTCGTATATGAACTTTTTTAAAAATGTAAAATAAATATATTTTCTAGCAGTAACAGACAAAAAAAGGCGTTGGTAAAAACCAACGCCTTTTAGAAATTTTTAGCTATTTATGAACTAAGACATTAAAGAAATGAGGTCTTGTTCGGATTTAATTTCCACGCCTAAATCTTGTGCCTTAGCTAATTTTGAACCTGCATTTTCGCCAGCAAATAGAATATCGGTTTTCTTCGAGACACTGCCTGTCACCTTAGCCCCTAACGCCTGCAATGCTGCTTTCGCTTCACTCCGACCTAATTGAGAGAGACTTCCTGTGAGCACCACGGTTTTTCCAGCTAATGGCTGAGGAGTACCTTCACTTGCAGCCACTACATCGTCCCAAACCACACCATTCTCAACAAGTTTATTAACAACGTTCATATTAGTTTCTTGAGAGAAAAAAGTGACAATATGTCGCGCAACAATATCGCCTATATCAGAAACTTTAACTAATGCTTCATGATCTGCGGCGATAACGGCTTCTAAAGAGCAAAAATGCTGTGCCAAATTTGCAGCGGTCGCTTCACCCACTTCTCTAATACCTAACGAATAAAGAAATCTAGGCAGGGTTGTTTGTTTTGATTTTTCCAGTGCCGCGACAACATTTTGTGCCGACTTAGGCCCCATACGATCTAAAACGGTCAATACACCTGCACTTAACTTAAACAAGTCCGCAGGCGTATCCACCATCTCACGCTCAACGAGCTGCTCGATAACTTTTACACCTAGCCCATCAACATCCAGAGCCTTACGAGAAACAAAATGCTTTATGGCCTCTGAACGCTGCGCCTGACACACAAGTCCTCCCGTACAGCGCGCGACTGCCTCTCCCTCAATGCGTTCGATCTGAGAGTCACAGACGGGGCAAGTTTGTGGGAAAACGATGTCTGTTGCGTTTTCAGGGCGACGTTCCAACACAGCTGATACAATTTGCGGTATTACATCACCAGCACGGCGAATAATGACACTATCGCCAATTTTCACGCCTAATCTTTCAATTTCATCAGCATTATGCAAAGTCGCGTTACTGACGGTTACGCCACCGACGAATATTGGTTCCAGTTTGGCTACTGGCGTTATCGCCCCCGTTCGCCCAACTTGAAATTCAACATCATTTAACAAGGTGATCTCTTCTTGCGCTGGAAATTTATAAGCAATGGCCCAGCGGGGTGCTCGTGCAACGAAACCTAATTGGATTTGAGCATCAATATCATCGACTTTAATGACCACGCCATCGATCTCGTAAGAAAGCGCATCACGGCGTTGCATTATCTCTTGGTAATACGCCTTCACGTCATCAAGAGATGTTAATTGACGCGTTTCAGGGCACATAGGCAGCCCCCACGCTTTCAATTGCACAAATCTATCGTAATGGCTGTTCTTTAGCTCAATACCTTCTACCACTCCCACACTGTACGCATAAAAACTTAACGGTCGTTTTGCGGTAATTCTAGAGTCGAGTTGGCGTAAGCTCCCTGCCGCGGCATTTCTTGGATTAACAAAAACTTTATCGCCTTTTTTCAGCGCGAGTTCATTTAGTTTCTCAAAACCCGCTTTGGGCATAAAAACTTCACCACGAACTTCAATACGCTGTGGCCACCCTTCACCTTGGAGTTTTAGAGGAATAGCGCTGATGGTGCGTACATTTTCAGTGATATTCTCACCCGTACTACCATCACCACGCGTTGCCGCTTGAACTAAGATGCCATTCTCATAAAGAAGACTCACCGCTAAACCATCCAGCTTTGGTTCACAACAGAAAAGATCGAGGTTCGCTGATGGAGCACGATCTTTCATTCGCTTATAAAAACTGTCTAACTCTTTATCATCAAACGCATTATCTAGCGACAACATTGGAATTTCATGGCTAACCTGAGTAAACCCGTCTAACGGTTTACCTCCAACGCGCTGACTAGGAGAGTCAATAGTGATCAAATCGGGGTGTAACTCCTCCAACTCTAGTAACTCACGCATTAAACGATCATATTCAGCATCGGGAATTACCGGGTTATCTTCTACATAGTACAAAATGGCGTGATGATGTAAGGTTTCACGAAGTTGATCTAATTTAATTTGAATATCATTCATTTGTTCTGAGCTTAATAGGGGCATGAGTTTCTCTACTTACTTTCCTAAAACATATTGCAATAAAAAAGGCCCCTCAAAGGAGCCTTCATTTCTCACTGCATTAATGTTTAATCAGTATTAATACGGTTTATTTGGCACTTTGCGCGGCTTTAAATTCTTGTATTTGACGGCGACAAGCTGCAATTCTATCTGGCGTAATCAGATTACGAGCTTCGTCTAATACGTTACCTGACATGTCATCTGCAATCTGCTGAGCCGTTTTCAACATTAACTTGAAATTCTGTTCTGCATCGCCATAGCAAGGCAGCGTCATGAAGAACGAAATCCCTTTTGTAGAAAAATCAGCAGGATCGCTATGTTCTAAAGTCCCAGGTTGCATCATATTCGCAACGCTAAATAGCACTTTTCCAGTTCCAGACAAATCTGAATGTCGATGGAAAATCGCCATTTCACCATAAATCAATCCATTTTGCTGCATGCTATCAAATAGTTTAGTGCCTACAAATGGTTCTTCACCTGAGCAATGTACATTCAGCACAATCACTTGCATTTCAGGTTCAGGTTGCTCTTTAATAGCCTCTGAATTTTGATTATCCGAAAGTGAGCTTTGCGAAAGTGCAGAGTTATCATCATCTTCAATCGCAGAAAAAGAGTCGACTCTATCAAATCCACTAAGCTCTTCCTCATTTACGATCACGTCATCGTTCCCTTGTTCATCTGCCGTAAAAGGAACGAATTCTTCTGCTTTCGATTCTTTAGAAACGCTCAATTCAAGTTCATCTTGAGCATGGTCAATCAAGGGATCGACAAATTCAGGTTCATCATTATGACCAAAATCAGGTTCTTTTCTCACTTTACGAATGATTTCAAAATCATCCTCAGGAGCAAATGAGCGAACAGGCGCCTCTTCTTTCTCATCAGAATCATCTAAATCTAGTTTACCGAGTGGCTTATTCCCAAACTTAGATTTCCCTTCTTTCTTACTAGTCCAAAGACCATGAAACAATAATGCGGCGATCGCTAGCGCGCCAACAATTATGAGTACGAATCGCAATTCCTGCATTGTTTACTCTCTGCTTCTTAGTGATAGCATTTAAATGGTGTTATTTTAATCATCTTAATAAAAACACTCTAAATCAACGTCACTAAGGTGGGTTAAATCGGCTTATACCGCTACTCTATCAAATCTCTATGCTATTTTAGAACAACTTAATGTGAGAAGTTCCCCACATGCTGAGATTTTCATCATGCTTTTCTTCTAAATTTGGTTAAGTACAATACAAAAAGTCATTTACGGTAAAATATAAAACATTATGAACTCAGAGAACAAACAAAGATCAGGTTTTGGCTATTTCTTTTATGGATTAGAGTTAGCCCTAACACCGGGCATTCGCCAATATGTATTACTTCCACTTCTCGCAAATATCGTACTAGTCGGCGGGGCGTTGTTTTTCCTATTTTCAAACCTTGATGCTTGGATAACCAACTGGATGGGGCAACTTCCTGAATTTCTTTCATGGTTAAGTTATCTTTTATGGCCGCTTCTTGTATTAACTATTCTGGCTACTTTCTCTTACTTCTTCAGTACGCTAGCCAATTTTATAGCGGCTCCATTTAATGGTCTATTAGCTGAAAAAGTAGAGATGAAGCTATCTGGTCAGAAAGTCAATGATGATGGCCTGATGGACGTGCTAAAAGATACGCCGCGCATCCTTGCTCGCGAATGGCGCAAATTACGTTATGTCTTACCAAAAGCTATTGGACTCTTTTTAATATTGCTCATTCCCGCTCTTGGCCAAACAGTAGGTCCTATATTGTGGTTTTTATTCACGGCTTGGATGTTAGCGATTCAATACTGTGATTATCCTTTCGATAACCATAAAATCGATTTCTCTACCATGAGAAACAATTTGAAACAAAAACAGACGAAAGCTTATAGCTTTGGTGCTTTAGTGTCAGTGTTCACCACCATACCAGTGCTGAATCTATTTGTTATGCCAATTGCCGTTTGTGGTGCTACAGCTCTTTGGGTTGCCGAATATAAAGATTTCCACAAATAAACCACTGAATTCCTGCAAAATGAGGAGAACTCTCTCGTGGTTCTCCCATTAATCTACCAACCTCCCATAAGATATAACTTTTTAATCCTTCTCCATTTTTTTGTTCTAACATAAGCTCTCAGTACGACTCCAAACGCTACCCAACAATTGGCGACCATCTAAGATACCCAGTTGTTTAGAACATACATGAAGGAACATCATAATGAGCAAAATTTACGAAGATAACAGCCTAACTATTGGTAACACTCCCCTTGTGCGTTTAAACAAAGTAAGTAAAGGCAAAGTACTCGCTAAAATCGAAGCACGTAATCCAAGCTTCAGTGTGAAATGCCGTATCGGTGCCAATATGATTTGGGAAGCTGAAAAAGCGGGTACTTTAAAGCAGGGAATTGAACTCGTAGAACCAACAAGTGGAAATACTGGTATTGCTTTAGCTTTTGTTGCGGCAGCTCGTGGCTATAAGTTAACTCTGACAATGCCTGAATCAATGAGTTTAGAGCGTCGTAAACTTCTCAAGGCTCTTGGGGCTAACTTAGTTCTTACTGAAGCACCAAAAGGCATGAAAGGCGCTATCGCAAAAGCAGAAGAGATTGTGGCAAGCGACCCAAGTAAGTTCTTACTGTTACAACAATTCAACAACCCAGCTAACCCGCAGATTCACGAAAAAACGACAGGCCCTGAAATTTGGGACGCGACTGATGGCGAGATTGATGTATTCGTTTCTGGTGTGGGTACAGGTGGTACATTAACGGGAACAAGTCGTTACATTAAAGGTGAAAAAGGCAAAGCCATTGTCTCTGTCGCTGTAGAACCAGCGGAATCTCCAGTGATCGCCCAAGCTCTCGCAGGGCAAGAAATCACACCTGCGCCACATAAGATTCAAGGTATTGGTGCCGGATTTATTCCTGGAAACCTCGATTTAGAGCTAATTGACCGTGTAGAAGCCGTCACTTCAGATGAAGCGATTGAGATGGCTCAACGCCTAATGGAAGAGGAAGGAATTCTTGCGGGAATCTCTTCTGGAGCAGCGGTTGTTGCGGCCAACAGATTAGCTGAACTACCTGAATTTGAAGGGAAAACTATTGTAACCATCTTACCAAGCTCTGGTGAGCGTTACCTCAGCACGGCTCTGTTTTCAGGAGTTTTTACCGAGAAAGAGAACCAACAATAATATGTGGTCAAATCAATTTTTAATTTAAAAAAGCCCCTTTATGGGGCTTTTTTGTTGATCCTGACTCCACCTTTGGTAATATCAGCCCTGTATTATTTTAAGCTTCAAAATAAAAGAAGCAAAATACACATTTTCATTGATCGCAGGTTTGGTTTAATCAAATTGGCGATTGAAAAAAATTAAACTAGTATCAGTTCTAATACGATTGAGAAACTTCTTCCCTAGCAGGAACAGGTTAAAACGGTTAAGCTGAAATGGTTAATAATCATACAAAAATAAATTAATTGGGGTATATCACATGTACGAGAAGCAAGTAGAAATTACAGCAGAAAATGGTCTTCACACACGTCCTGCTGCACAGTTTGTTAAAGAAGCTAAAGCATTTGACGCAGACATCACTGTAACTTCTAACGGCAAAAGCGCTAGCGCGAAAAGCCTTTTCAAACTGCAAACTCTTGGCCTAGTAAAAGGCACTGTAGTGACTATTTCAGCAGAAGGCCCACAAGCTCAACCTGCAGTTGATCACCTAGTTGCTCTTATGGACCAACTACACTAATAATTGATTTATATTTAAAAGCCATTTTGCTATTGCGAAGTGGCTTTATTAAATATAACCGATCATTGGCGCTATAATTAACGTTAGCAAATAGCACTCATTCTCCCGTTTACAGTTGACCAACTTAAGGTAAAGCTATGATTTCAGGCATCCTAGCATCTCCAGGTATTGCTTTTGGTAAAGCACTACTACTTCAAGAAGATGAAATTGTCCTAAATACTCACTCTATCTCTGACGATCAAGTAGAAGCAGAAGTTCAACGCTTTTTTGATGCTCGTAACAAATCTTCTCAACAATTAGAAATCGTTAGACAAAAAGCACTTGAAACATTTGGCGAAGAAAAAGAAGCAATCTTTGAAGGCCACATCATGTTGCTGGAAGATGAAGAGCTAGAAGAAGAAATTTTAGCCCTTATCAAAAAAGACAAGATGCATGCAGACAACGCGATCCATACCGTGATCGAAGAACAAGCTGTCGCTCTTGAATCTCTTGATGACGAATACCTAAAAGAACGTGCAACAGATATCCGTGATATCGGTACGCGCTTTGTTAAAAATGCACTAGGCATCAACATTGTATCTATCAGTGATATCGATGAAGAAGTGATCCTAGTCGCTTACGATCTAACACCGTCAGAAACTGCACAAATCAACCTAGATTACGTTCTTGGTTTCGCTTGTGACATCGGTGGTCGTACTTCTCATACTTCAATAATGGCTCGTTCACTTGAACTTCCAGCTATCGTTGGTACTAACGATATTACGAAGCAAATCAAGAATGGCGACATGCTTGTGCTAGATGCGATGAACAATAAAATCATCGTAAACCCATCAGACGCTGAATTAGCAGAAGCTCAAAAAATCAAAGCCGATTTTGAAGCAGAAGCAGCTGAACTAGCTAAACTTAAAGATTTACCAGCAATCACTCTTGATGATCATCAAGTAGAAGTTTGCGGTAACATCGGTACAGTAAAAGATTGCGATGGCATCATCCGTAACGGTGGTGAAGGCGTTGGTCTGTACCGTACAGAATTCTTATTCATGGATCGCGATGCCCTTCCTACTGAGGAAGAGCAGTACGTTGCTTATAAAGAAGTAGCGGAAGCAATGCATGGTGAATCAGTGATTATCCGTACTATGGATATCGGTGGTGATAAAGATCTACCTTATATGGATCTTCCACAAGAAATGAACCCGTTCCTAGGCTGGCGCGCTGTTCGTATCAGTCTAGATCGTCGTGAAATTTTACGTGACCAAATACGTGGCATCCTGCGTGCTTCTGCACACGGAAAACTACGTATCATGTTCCCAATGATTATCTCTGTTGAAGAAATCCGTGAACTGAAAAAAGCGATTGAAGAATATAAAGTTGAACTTCGAGCTGAAGGTTTGGCCTTCGATGAAGAGATCGAAATTGGTGTTATGGTTGAAACTCCAGCAGCAGCTGCGATTGCTCATCACCTAGCGAAAGAAGTTAGTTTCTTCTCTATTGGCACAAATGACTTAACTCAATATACTCTTGCAGTAGACCGTGGTAACGAGATGATTTCTCATCTTTACAACCCACTTTCTCCAGCTGTTTTGACGGTTATTAAACAAGTTATTGATGCATCTCATAAAGAAGGTAAATGGACTGGTATGTGTGGCGAGCTTGCTGGCGACGAACGTGCTACTCTACTTCTACTTGGTATGGGTCTAGATGAGTTCAGTATGAGCGGAATATCTATCCCTAAAGTGAAGAAAGTTATCCGTAACTCAAACTTCTCTGAAGTAAAAGCGATGGCTGAAGAAGCACTTTCTCTGCCTACAGCGGCAGAAATTCAAGCTTGCGTTGAAAAATTTATCGCAGAAAAGACAAACAACTAATATAATTGGTTGATTCAAAAATATTCTTTAGGAGCAAGACATGGGTCTGTTTGACAAACTTAAGAAACTAGTATCTGACGATAGCGCTGACGCGGGTGCAATCGAAATTATCGCACCTCTATCTGGTGAGATCGTAAACATTGAAGATGTGCCAGACGTAGTTTTCGCTGAAAAAATCGTTGGTGACGGTATCGCGATCAAACCTACTGGCGACAAAATGGTAGCTCCAGTAAACGGTACTATCGGTAAAATCTTCGAAACTAACCACGCATTCTCTATTGAGTCTGATGATGGCGTTGAGCTTTTTGTTCACTTCGGTATCGATACTGTTGAACTAAAAGGCGAAGGCTTCAAGCGTATAGCTGAAGAAGGCCAATCAGTTAAAGCTGGTGACACGGTTATCGAATTTGATCTTGCGCTTCTTGAAGAGAAAGCAAAATCAACACTGACTCCAGTTGTTATCTCTAACATGGACGAAATCAAAGAGTTGAACAAACTTGCTGGTTCTGTTGTTGTTGGTGAAACACCAGTACTGCGCGTAACTAAGTAATATTAGCTACTCTAAAACGTAAAAATGCTGCCTAATGGCAGCATTTTTTTTATTCCAGTAAAACCAATCGAGTAAACTAAGGAAATAAACTAAGATAATAAGCCTAATGCTGCACTAGGGATCTGTTTAGCTTGAACCAATAAAGTCGATGTCGCTTGTTGTAAGGCTTGAGATTTAAACTGATTAACAGATTCTCTGGCAAAGTCGGCATCTTTAATTCGGCTTTTAGACGCGGTCATGTTCTGATTTATGCTATGCAGGTTATCAATGGTGACTTCTACTCGATTTTGAAAACTACCAATTTCACTGCGGTATGAATCGACATATTTCATCGCCGTATCGACAAGCGATACGCCCAACTGTGACTGCCCTAGCGAACTTAAGTCTAAATCATCAAGCGTGAGTAAATCACCGCCTTCAAAATCAAGCTGTTCATTCAAACTACCCGAAACATCAAAACCCTTGGGAGCACTCAACGCCCCCATAAACAATTGAAGCTTCCTATCTTCGGTAACAGATGCGTTCACAATATCTTGTTGAGAATTAATGTAAGTCGCGACCTCATTAATACTATCACCGGCCTTCAGTCGAATCTGTTGATTTTGTTTCTCCCCACTCACATCGTCATACTTCACATTCAATGAGAGATTGCTTTTAGGAACTTGCCAAGTTTCATCAACACTTTCATTTGCAATGTAATAATGCCCTCCCGTCTCTGGAAGGTTGGTACTCATATTTTTTAAATGAAGTGATATAGAGTCAGCATTTGGGCTAATGTTGAAGCTCTGGGAACCAAATGAGCCATTAAACAGATTTTTACCTGCAAAAGTGGTCGTTTGAGCAATTCTGTTTAGTTCATCTTTTAATGCACTGGCCTCATGCTGGATCCCATCACGATCATCTTGAGAGTTTGAACCGTTGGATGATTGTAGCGATAATGATCGTAACCGCTGCAGCATTTCACTGCTTTCTTGAAGCGCACTCTCTGCCGTTTGAGCAACCGAGTAGGCATTGGCGGCATTGCTCAACGAAACATCAATACCCCGAGTTTGTGTACTTAAGGTATTTGATATTTGCATTCCTGCGGCATCGTCACTCGCAGAGTTTATCCGATAGCCTGAATTCAATTTTCGCTGCGTGTCAGATGTTTCAGAAGCAGCGTCGCTAAAATACCGCTGAGTGATCATCGCAGATGTATTAGTATTGAGTGAAATCATCTAACCGATACCTTTCTCCTGTACACCTGTAGTTAACCCACTAGAAATACCAACGTTATTACCTATGGAGTGTCAATCTAGACACACCATAGGTAATAAGAGTTGCTATGAATAAATCCAGATAAGCAAAAAGCCAAGTAACATTACTTGGCTTCTATTTTATCGTTAAGCTTTAACCTAACATTTAGCCTAGCAAGCTTAATGCTGAGTTAGGCGCTTGCTTCGCTTGTGCAAGAATTGAGCTTGATGCCTGACCAAGAATTTGTGTCTTCGTCATTTGCGTCGTTTCTTTCGCGAAATCGGTATCTTTGATACGGCTCTTCGATGCATTAACATTTTCGTTAATGTTATCTAAGTTGTTGATTGCATGTTCGAAACGGTTTTGGAAAGCACCCAATTCTGCACGGTGGCTATCGACATATTTAAGTGCTGCATCAATAACAGCAACAGATTCTTGTGAACCGCCAACCGTTCTTACATCAATAGTATCAACCGTTTCTTTACGACCCGCTTGCATGTCTAGCTCACCAGCAAGACCGCCAGAGAATTCAACGTCGCCCGATACTTTGTTGCTACCCGCAAACATTTGAAGTGCGCCATCTTCTGTAACTGATGCTTTTACTAAATCTGTTTGACCATTAATGTAAGTAGCAAGTTCTTCGATATCATCACCCGCTTTCGCGCTAATGTTGATTTCTTGTTCTTGGCCTGCTGTATCAGTCAGCTTAATCGTAAGGTCGTTAGCGTCTGATTTAACCGCCCAATCTTTATCTTTTGCTTCGCCAGCTTGGTAACCTGTGCCACCCATTTTTGAGTTATCTGAACGCATATCGCGTAGAGAAAGCATGACCGCTTCACCGTTATCAGCACCAATTTGGAATGATTTCGTGCCGTGAGTGCCATTAAGTAGCTTATTGCCACCAAATGATGTGGTTTCTGCAATACGGTTTAGTTCATCGTTAAGCGCCGTTACTTCTTCTTGAATCGCGACACGCTCAGCTTTTGAGTTTGAGCCGTTTGAAGATTGTAGTGACAAGTCACGCATACGTTGAAGGATGTTGGTTGTTTCATTCATTGCACCTTCTGCTGTTTGTGCAATTGAAATACCGTCATTTGCGTTACGCACTGCAACATCAAGACCACGGCTTTGTACGTTTAAACGGTTCGAAATTTGTAGACCCGCTGCGTCGTCTTTCGCACTGTTAATTTTGAAGCCTGATGATAGGCGTTCCATTGAGGTTTGCTGAGCACTTGTCGAATTATTAAGGTGACGCTGTGCTGTCATCGCTGATACGTTAGTATTTACATTAACTGCCATGGTAATTTCTCCAATTGATTTTTCGTTGTAGCGGTTTTCGACGTCTCGAAAAACCAAGTAGTTCTCTCAAAGTTACTTTTAATAACGGCGCTAATTGGAAATTCTTTAACTTTTTTTTAAGGTTTTCTTATAAAAAAGGCAGTTATACCTAAAAAGGTGATGAAGTAGGAAAAAAGAGCAAATAACTGAAAAAAGTACTCAAGTATCAATTAATGCGGTCGATGGGCGCACAAGATCGATACCTCTGATTGATGCTGATAACTTCTACGGCGAGTACTTAGGTGGATTGAAACTAAGGATGGAAGGATAAGGGCCATCGCAGTACGATCGATCAGGCTCAATGTTGGAAAGCGAATTTGTTGATATGTTCGCAGGCGATAACTGTGTGGGTAGAGCAATGTGGGTATAGCAATACCACTCGATACCAATATCAATCGGTACCAATATCAAGCTATCCCAGTAGAGTTAACGCTAAATTGGGCGTCTGTTTGGCTTGAGCAAGAATTGAGGTGCTCACTTGTTGCAGGATTTGTTGTTTGATCATTTGTGTCGTCTCTTTTGCGTAATCAGTATCCACAATTCGACTATTGGATGCGGCTAAATTCTCATGAACATTATCGAGATTATTGATCGCGTGATCGAAACGATTTTGCAATGCGCCGAGTTCCGCACGATGGCTATCTACATATTTCATTGCCGTATCTAAAACGGATACTGCCCTTTGCGCGCCGCCTACATTGGTGATATCAATATCATTTACGGTTTCATAAGCACCAGAGCTCATCGACAACTCATCCGCCAAGCTCCCACTAAACTGAATGGTACCTGCCGTCTTTTCACCCGCCATAAAAACTTGCAGTTGCCCCTCATCATTAACCGATGCCGACACCTGATCCGTTTTACCATTGATGTAAGTCGCTAACTCCTCGATGTCATCACCAGCTTTCGCCTTAATGTCGATGGTTTGTGGCTGGCCCTGAGCGTCCGTAAATGTCATTGAGAACTGGCGATTACCCGGTGACACTTGCCAACTGGAGTCCATCGCATTCATTGATGTATAACTAAAGCCGCCCATATCAATGCCATCGGTTCTCATATTATTCAGGCTAACTTGAACCGCTTCACCCGAACTGGCACCAATTTGAAATGAAGCCTTCCCAAACTGACCATTCAGTAGCTTCTTTCCACCAAATGATGTTGTCTCTGCGATTCGATTCAACTCGTCATTAAGAGCCGTCATCTCCTCCTGTAAGGCAACTCTTTCAGCCTTACTGTTAGAGCCATTCGAAGATTGTAACGAGAGATCTCGCATGCGCTGCATAATGTTTGTCGTCTCATTCATGGCCCCCTCAGCGGTTTGCATGATTGAAATACCATCATTAGCGTTACGAACCGCAACATCTAAACCTCGCATTTGAGATTCGATACGATTGGAAATTTGTAAACCAGCAGCATCATCTTTTGCACTATTAATACGCCTCCCCGAAGCTAAACGCTCCAGAGATTGGTTCAGCATATCCGTTGCGTTCGTCAGATTTCTCTGGGCAACTAGTGCTGATACATTGGTATTAACGGTAATAGACATTCGCTCTGCAATTCACCAAAAATAAGGGGCTGTTCTCTTATCGGCGAAAATTGAGGCAACTTTAGTAAAATAAAAGGGAAACCATTCGCTTCCCTTTACAGGTATGTAACTAATTGAACTAATGACTAGGCCATAGATAGTGTTAGTAACATCTCTTGAGAAGGCGCGAAGAAATACGCGCCAGTGACCGCATGTGTAAATCGTAATAACTGATCGGTTTTACCATCTGTTACGCCATACATACTTTCAAGCATTGCCGTAAAGTTATGCACGTTATTACAGTAAGCGATAAACAGCAGGCCATGATCGCCACTTGCGCTACCGTATGGAAGGCTATGACGAACTATTTTCAATCCCTTACCTTCCTCTTTAATATCAACACGACCTACATGAGATGCAGCAGGAACATCATCTAATTCAATAGAGTCTGGTTTCGTTCTTCCAATGACCTTCTCTTGAGCTGAAACACCTAAGCGGTTCCAAGCTGGCAGGTCATGCAAAAAACGTTGAACCATGACATAACTGCCACCAGCAAAATCCCCTTCTGCGACCAGTGCCACCTCTTTACGCTGCTCAGCTTTAGGATTCTCTGTACCATCCACGAAATCCGTCATATCTCTTGAATCAAGATAACGGTAACCATACGTTTCATCGACGACAGCGACATAATCTGCGATCTCAGCCAATAATTTGCGTACCACATAGAAATGCAGGTCGTGGCGATTAGAGTGGCAGTGAATCAACACATCGACATTTGTACTAGGTGCAGTAATATCGCCTTCACCAAGCTCTGGGAATTCAATTAATTCTGAAGGCGCAGCTTGGCTAAAGTTCTTCCAAAAGGCATGAGAAAACGCAACGGAGACCGTGAGATCAGATCCAGGTTGCGCTTGATTGAGTTCTTCTACTAATGCAGGTAAGCCTTGAAGTTGAGTTAATACATCAGCGGCATTGCTTGTCACTTTTAGTTGAGCATAAAGTGCAAATGGGCCAGCTTCAGGCAATATTGCAGATTGCGGTTGTACCATGAGAAATCCTCTCTTATTTTTTGCTCAGTGTAATATTTTTCTTGCGGTATATCTTGATTCTGATCACTAAGCCTCTGAACTAAAATCAGGAATTTTAAAACAATCTTTTACGGTTCGACTTTTATATAAATAGATCGCAGCCCAAAGAAGTAGCAATAGTGTAATACCATTCGGCCAGCTAAAAAGCCCGTTACTCAAATAGACATGATAAGCCGTTTGAACAACTTGTAATAACACCACACACAGCGTCACCCAACGTCCCTGACTACTTATTGAATTAATCCATTTTCTATCGGGGCTACGTAGGTTAATCAACCACATATAAATAATGCTAGGTACTCCAACCACCAACCCAAGGTAGAGCATGGCATGATCTGGATAGACGATCTCTAATATTTTGGCACCACTGTCCCTGCTCGCGCCTGCCACAACAAAGACAACCCATGCCTTAGCGAGAAAAAGCCAACTTAACCATACCAGCAATGGGGCTTTTAAGAACCCATGCTGGTCATACTGTTCAAAAGCGTAGCGCACTTCACGGTCTCAAATTACAAAAATGAAAAAATCACTTTAACTTAATTCTTCGTAAAAGTTATAGTGAATAAAGAAGATATTATTTAAGTGTCGTGCTCACTTCAGCATTGCTCTTTGACCTAAGTTGACTAAGAACATGAAAACGAAAAACAACACCTCACTGGAAACGCAACAAGAAGCCATGAAAGTCGCAAAATCTATTCAAAAGCCTAACCAGACCAAAGAGCAAACAAAGCTCGTTGCAGCAGGTATTGAGAAAGGGATAACTCTGTATAAAAAACAGCAGAAAGAGAAAAGTCGTCAAGCGGATAAAGCGAAGAAAAAAGAGCAAAAATCAAAGCAACAACAAATCAAATCACAAGACGAGATATCAGACTCTTCATCGTCAGAGGTTCAGCAGTCCAAAACCTCATTACTGCCTTGGCTATTACTCGTCATAAGCTGGATCGGTTTTGCGCTCTATATTACGCAACAATAGGAAACATCACACAACAGCAGGAAGCCGTCCATAGTCTCAACTTCAGCTCAGTAATTTGAAATAACGATTATTGACTCGAAAGGAATACGAATGAGCGATGCATAGATCTAAAAAAGCCAGCATGATGCTGGCTTCGTTTTCCAAGTTTAAGCAGTAAAGCCTAAACTCGTTGCGATATCATCTTCTCGCTCGGTTACCCACTGACTATCAAATGGTCCCCAATCCGATAATTGATAATAGCCGTCATTGTGACGTCGTCCATCTTGAACAAACATCAACTCAATACCAATACCCGGCAATGCTTTCAATACATCTTGGATAGTACGGCGAGGCCAGCCCGTCTTCTCAATGAGTTTCGGTACATTTGGCCTTTCAAGGCTTTCCACTAACAAAGCTAAATACAGTCGCCTTGCAAAAACAGGACTCAGTTCCATTGACACCTCCATTACTGTGCAACAGTATTATTTCTTTTTTCGGTTTGTGTGTGTTGAGATTGATCAATAACTCTCCAATTGGCATGGTTTGTGCGCTTTTTTTTGGTCAACAAATTATTTATCGCTCTATTTTGTGTGTCTCGACGCTTCCTGTTAGGATTTAAACACAATAATAAAGTTGCAAACTTACTTGGTGAACCGCGTAATAATTGACTCATTGAGCACCTCAATTCGTTAACTACGCTAAAAATCACCAACTGCGTTTAGAAAGGAAGAGAAATGACAGCCATCATGTACGGCATCCCCAATTGCGATACCATCAAAAAAGCAAAGAAGTGGCTTCAAGCCGAAGAGATTGAATTTACGTTCCACGACTATCGAAAGCAGGGAATAACGGAAGCGTTAGTGAACGAATTTTGCCAGCAACTTGGTTGGGAAAACGTATTAAATAAGCGTGGAACGACTTACCGTCAGCTACCTCAAGAACAGAAAGATAACTTAGATAGCGACAACGTAATATCTCTACTTGTGGAGCAACCTGCAATGATCAAGCGCCCTATCATTTATATTGGCGAGCAGTATCATGTTGGCTTCAAAGCGGATTCATACGTTTCAATTTTCAAATAAAAGGATTTTCAAGGATGACAGATAGCCCAGTACTGGCCTTAGCAAAAGATTTAATTGGTCGCCAGTCAGTGACTCCCGAAGATGCGGGATGTCAAAAACTCATGATTGATCGCTTAAAAGCACTCGGTTTTACTATTGAAGAGATGATCTTTGAAGATACCACCAATTTTTGGGCTCGCCGAGGAACCGAAGCGCCACTGTTTGCCTTCGCAGGGCATACTGATGTCGTGCCCGCTGGACCATTAGAAAAGTGGGACACTCCACCATTTGAACCGACGATTATTGATGGCTACCTTCACGGTCGTGGTGCTGCGGATATGAAAGGCTCACTTGCCAGCATGATCGTCGCCGTTGAGCGTTTCATCGCTGAGCATCCTGATCACAAAGGCTCGATTGGCTTTCTCATCACATCTGATGAAGAGGGGCCATTCATTAATGGTACGGTTCGTGTTGTTGAAGCACTAATGGCACGCGGTGAAAATATTGATATGTGTATCGTTGGGGAACCATCAAGCACCAATTCCGTTGGCGATGTAGTTAAAAATGGCCGTCGTGGTTCGATCACTGGCGATTTATGTGTCAAAGGGATCCAAGGGCATGTCGCCTACCCCCACCTAGCACGTAACCCTGTTCATCAATCACTGCTAGCCCTTAATGAGCTATCAACAACAACGTGGGATGATGGTAACGCGTACTTCCCTCCCACCAGCTTCCAAATCCCCAACATTCACGCCGGAACAGGAGCATCAAACGTTGTTCCTGGTGAGTTAAATGTTCAGTTTAATCTGCGTTTTAGCACCGAGCTTTGTAACGATGTCATCGTAGAGCGTATCCGCGCCATTTTAGATAAACACGATCTCGACTATGAGCTCAAGTGGACATTCAATGGCGACCCATTCTTGACGGACACTGGCGATCTACTCGATGCGGTTGTTTTTGGTGTAAATACCGTTAACCAACACAAGCCTGAACTTCTTACGACAGGTGGAACATCTGATGGCCGATTTATCGCTCGTATGGGCGGTCAAGTTGTTGAACTAGGCCCGGTGAATGCCACAATTCATAAGGTCAATGAGTGTGTCAAAGTGGAAGACCTAGAGCTTCTTGCCGACATGTACCAACATACATTGCAATATCTTTTCGCTAATAAATAAGGGCGAACCATGACTCCTGAGCAGCTAACAGGTCAAACAAACGATCATTTAGTTCCGGTCACCATTGGGCAAAAAGAGTTTTTAATTCATCCTAATGTACAGAACGATTTATTGGCATTATCTGCTGCTGCTCAGCAAGCTGGATTTCAAATGCACATTGCCAGCGGGTTTCGAGACTACGCTCGGCAAAAAGCCATTTGGGATAATAAATTCTCAGGGCATAGCACCATTAACGATACGCACAACCAAGCTATTCCTTTTGACTCTATGACCGAAGAGCAGAGAATATTTGCGATTTTGCGCTGGTCGGCACTGCCCGGAGCCAGTCGTCATCATTGGGGGACTGATTTTGATCTCTTTGCTGCAGACCGACTACCTGAAAATACAAAGCTTCAATTAGAAACTTGGGAATATGATACTGGTCATCAAGCGGAGTTCTCTATTTGGCTAAAAGCGAACCTTGGAACGTTTGGTTTTTTCATCCCTTATTCTCAAGATCTAGGCGGTGTCGCGGTTGAGCCTTGGCATATTAGCCACCGTTTAACCGCAGCATCTTGCTTAGAGCAATTGACGCAAGATCAATTAGCCAGCCAAATCAAAACATTGCCGATTTTGGGGCAGGAACAGGTGCTACAGAACCTTCCTACCATCTATACTCAATATGTTACTAACATCCGTTCTTAACGTTACTGAGCCCAACAAAGCCAATGGGGACAAGTTTGGTTCCTAGAGCGAGAGGATAAATTCATGGAGTTTTTAACTAACCCGTGGGTGATTAGCATCATTGTGGTGAGCGTGGTGGTTGGAAATATTGCTGCGTTAAAATACACCGCAAACATGAAGTTTGGGCCGTTAGATCCATCCAAAAGAGAGAAGAGTGATTTAGATAGGCTCAATGAACTTGATCAAATCAAACAAGCTCAAAAGACAGAAATAGATAAGTAAAACGAACAAAGTGAAAAAGGGATCAAATGATCCCTTTTTATATCTTACTAACAATATGAACCAGATTACTCTTGTTCAAACATCGCAGACAATACTGGAGCGAGCGACTTAAGTAACGCCTCTTCTACTGGTTTACCACCAGCATCAGTCACGTTAATTGAAGTACGGTTGCCTAAATCACCAAACAAGAAGGTGTAAGTACCACCATTAAGTTCAATCGGCTTAGTTCCAATGGACTCCCAGAATTCATCATCAGGAGCCGCATACTTCGCTTTCATTGTACCTTGAGATTGATTGCGTCCTTCAAGGCTAAACCCTAACTCAGGCAGTAAGCTTGGAAGGCGCTGCCACAAAATATTATATGGCGTACGAGCAATAATCACTGGGAAGCCACTACGGTCAACCCCCATACTGATAGGAATTTGTTTTACTAACTCTTGTGCTCGAATGGCGGCTTCATCACGTAAGTTTTGATCGTACTTAACGGTGACTAGATTGGTCATAAATGCGTTATAACGCTCTTTATTGGTCTGGGTCACTGGTTTTACAGTCGAACCCTCTCGCCAATCAATCAAGTTAACTTTAAACGCAAAACGATTGTTCGCTTTAAAACGAGTGATTTCGTAACGACTGCCAATTTCAGTCTCTTCATCTTCTGAAATCCAGCTAACCCAATCGGTTTCAACACGATCCGAGCTATTTTCAAGCAACGCAATGTTTCGAGCATTCAGCATATCGATTGCAGTTTGCCAAACTTTATCCATTTCGCCTTCAGTTAACAGCCATAAGGTGACTTCACCGTTTTGGCGCTCTGCTCTTGCTCCTGGAATCAACTCGAGAACTTGCTGTGGCGGACGAATATCAACGTTTTGTCCAACTCCACCTTCGAAATCACCCATCGGGATATCAAAGTTTGGGTAGAACTGAGGCGTTGCATCTTCTGGTAAATTCAGCTGGGTCAGTTCAGGTGTATTTAGATATTCAAAATCATCTTTCGCTTGACGACGTCGATCAGCACCTCCAGAGCAGGCGCTAAGAACAAGAACAGCCAGTGAACCAACCACTAGCTGATGAGAAAATTTCATTTAGGCTCCTAAAATGCCGAGAAACTACATTCGGCATTGTGTGTTCAATTTAATAAATACAAGCTTCTGTCATTGCTTGAGCAACAAGTGGACGAGCTGATTCTGATAATTCAGTTAAAGGTAGACGTAATCCACCTTCGGCAATTAATCCCAATTTATGCACAGCCCATTTTACTGGGATAGGATTAGATTCAACAAACAAGTTTTTATGCAAAGGAATCAAACGTTCGTTGATGGCTTCTGCTTCCTCAAAGTTCCCCTCTTTTGCAAGGCGGAACATCTTCGCCATATCCGCAGCCGCGACATTATTGGACACCGAAATAACACCTTGCCCACCACGCTTAACGAATTCTAGCCCCGTTAAATCATCACCACTTAGTAAGATAAAATCTTCGCCACAAAGTTCACGGTGAATTGAAATTCTTTCTAAATCACCCGTTGCATCTTTTAGCGCCACAATATTATCAATTTTTGATAGACGAGCAACGGTTTCAGGTAACAGATCGACTGCAGTTCTTCCTGGTACATTATACAAAATTTGAGGCACGTCACTTACTTCAGCAATCGCTTTGTAGTGTTGATATAACCCTTCTTGAGTCGGCTTATTGTAGTACGGAGTCACACTCAAGCATCCCACAATTCCAGATCCATTTAATAGACGACTAAAAGTCACCGATTCATGTGTAGCGTTTGCTCCCGTGCCTGCAATCACAGGGATACGTCCCTCAGCAAACTCGACCACCTTAGTTACCACCTTAACATGCTCTTCTATTGTTAAGGTCGCAGACTCACCTGTAGTTCCTACCGCGACGATGCCATCGGTACCAGCAGCAATGTGATGCTCTACTAGTTTCTTCAAGCTATCAAAATCGACTTCGCCATCTGAGTTAAAAGGTGTAACTAACGCAACGATACTTCCTGAAAACATATCTATCTCCCTTATTTGATTCTTTTTGCATGGTACTGTAATGCGATTGATAAACACAAGGGAATAACCCGCTTACTTAGTACAAGTTAGTGAATAATTATCAGTTGTTAGAGTTTTATCCAAATCCACACAACCGATTCGTATATTCAATGAATTTAAACTTAGTATAAAGTGACACACTTACTCGGTGTCATGTAATGGTGATATTTCATTTAGTGCCTTTAAAAAGCCTCCTCATCTCTCATCCCGCCCCGATAACTGTGCTAACATGCAACCAATAATGGAATAAAAAATAAGTGATATTATGACTCAACATCTAGTAATCACAGCTGTTGGCGCTGATCGCCCAGGGGTGTGTAATCAAGTCGTACATTTAGTAACTCAATCTGGCTGTAATATTATTGATAGCCGAATCGCTCTCTTTGGGAACGAATTCACATTAATCATGCTGCTATCTGGCACAACCAATACGATTACACGAGTTGAAACGACGCTCCCTCTACTAGGGCAAGATCATGATCTCATCACCATAATGAAGCGCACCTCTCCTCACGAATATTTAGATAATAGCTATACTGTCGAAGTCTTTGTCGAGTCAGATGACAAACTAGGACTGACAGAGAAATTTACTCAATTCTTTGCCGATCAAAACATTGGTTTAGACTCACTCAGCGCAAAAACCATCAATAAATCCAAAGTGCAACTTGATAGTGACCAGTTCCATATTGCGATCACCGCTTCTATCAGTTCAGATTTCAACCTGATGCAACTACAAGAAGATTTTGATGCGCTATGTGCTGAGCTTTCGGTTCAAGGCTCGCTCAACTTTATAAAAAACAGTCAATAGAAAGGAAAATCGATGAATACGCTGACTGCTGGCACTCCTGCTCCAGCCTTTTCTCTACTCGATCAAGATGGAAAAACAATAACGCTTGCTGATTTTGCAGGTAAGAAAGTACTTTTTTATTTTTACCCGAAAGCAATGACCCCAGGTTGCACAGTTCAAGCTCAAGGCTTAAGAGACACTAAAAAAGAGCTGGATGAGCATAATGTTGTGGTGCTTGGTGTCAGTATTGACCCTGTTAAACGCTTAGGTAAATTTATTGAGCGTGACAACTTAAATTTTTCACTTCTTTCCGATGAAGATCACCAATGCGCAGAGCAATTTGGTGTGTGGGGAGAAAAGAAATTTATGGGCCGTACCTATGATGGTTTGCACCGTATCAGCTTTTTAATTAATGAAGAGGGGATCATTGAGCACGTTTTCAACAAGTTCAAAACGAAGACTCATCATGAAGTAGTTCTTGATTACTTAAACGATAAATAAGACAGGATTACATCATCTAGGCAACACCTTCTACAAAAAAAGCCCTGAGTATGAACTTAGGGCTTTTTCGTTATTGAGCAAAAAGGTTTATGACTACACCATCATGCTTAGGTAAACAATAATCACGATTCCGCAACATCAGATTCAATCTCAGTGCTTGGCAGGGCGTTCCATACCGCTTTGACTAATGTGGCTAAAGGAATCGCAAAGAATACGCCCCAGAACCCCCATAACCCACCAAAAACCAGTACAGCAACGATGATTGCCACTGGATGCAAATTCACAGCTTCAGAGAATAGAATCGGGACAATCACATTGCCGTCCAAGGCTTGAATAATGCCGTACGCGATCATCAACCAGTAGAATGGAGTGTCTAACCCCCACTGAAACAGACCAACAATGGCCACAGGAACCGTGACCGCAGCCGCACCAATATATGGAATCAAAACCGACAAACCAACGGCAACCGCCAGTAGCACTGAATAGCGCAAATCTAAAATGGCAAAAGTAATATAGCTCACACCACCAACGATCAAAATTTCCAACACCTTACCTCGGATATAGTTAGAAATCTGTTGATTCATTTCACGCCATACTTTCGTCGCTAAACGACGATTCTTAGGCAGTACTCCACTCGCCATTCTAACCATCTCTTCTTTGTCTTTTAACAAGAAGAAGATAAGCAGAGGCACAAGGATGAGATAAACCCCTAGCGTTGCGATACTGATAAGAGAAGCCAGAGATCCTTTTACAACGCTCTCCCCCATGCCCAATACTTTGTTTTTTGCATTAGAGGCTATCGACTCGACAATCTGCAAGTTGGCGAGCTCAGGGAAACGTTCTGGAATGGCAATAATGAATTTTTGCAGTTCATTGTACATGTTAGGAATATCATTGATGAGGTTCCCCACTTGATGCCAAATCGTTGGAACCAAACCAAACAGAGCCAACAACGTTAAACTGAAGAAAACCATAATAACAAGCACAACGGACAGGGTTCTTGGTATCCCCACACGGCACAATTGAGCAATGGGCCATTCAAGAAGATATGCCAATACTATTGCCACAAGCAGCGGTGCAATCAAATGGCCGAAGAAATAAATGGTAATGAAACCAAAGAATAAAATGGCGACCAAACTTACTGCATGTGGATCTGAAAAACGTCGTTTATACCAACGACTGATCATTTCAAGCATGTGACAATTATCCCTGTTTTAAAACGGTAATAGTGTAGAAACTACGATGAGCAACACTCTCAATATCAAATTGTTTGAGGCGCAAAAAGCTCACGATATCCTGCATAGAGCTAGTATCTGAAATCTGAATGGACAACGACTCGCCCTCTTGAAGCAAAATTGCACGCCGTTTAGCAAGTAATAGTGCCATTGGGCAACGTTCTTCACGTAAATCAAGAATATTAGGTTCCATTCTCAGACTCTATGCATATTATAAGGTACGTATTGTAATCGCTTTTTAGCCCCATACCAGCTTTTCTATTCTTTACGTTATTTGCTCTAGACAATCTATCAATAACAAGTAAATTCAATATCAGCAATAAACTGAAGAAACCAAATTAAGACTTTATTGTCTCAATGTCAGATGACTACGGAGTACCACTGACTAATATGTTTACACGCACTCGCTCACTTGTTTGCCTCTGTGTGGCCACCGCTTTAGGTTCGCCACTGCCTAGCTATGCTAATTCAAATTTAGCGAGTAATGCTAACTTGCCCGATATTGGGACAGCCGCTAGTGGTACGTTAACGATAGATCAAGAGATCATTTATGGGGATGCTTACATGCGAATGCTAAGAAGCAGCCAACCCATCATCAATGATCCCGTTTTAAATGAGTACATAGATAGCTTAGGGCATCGTCTTGTCGCAAACGCAAATGATGTCAAAACACCATTTAAATTTTTCATGATTCGAGATCGTAATATTAACGCTTTCGCATTTTTTGGTGGCCACGTCGCATTGCACTCTGGGCTATTTCTACATGCTCGCAGTGAAAGCGAGCTAGCTTCCGTCGTAGCACACGAAATTGCTCACGTAACTCAACGTCATTTAGCCAGAAGTATGGAAGACCAAGCCCGACGTTCACCAGCCACTATTGCAGCGCTCGCAGGCTCGCTTTTATTAGCTATCGCAGCACCAGAAGCTGGAATCGCCGCATTGACGGCAACAACGGCAGGTTCAATGCAAGGCACCATTAATTATACTCGTAGCAATGAGAAAGAAGCCGATCGCTTTGGGATTAATACCCTAGCAAAGGCAGGCTTCGAGGCCAAAGCAATGCCACGATTCTTTGGTCGATTAGCCGATGAGTACCGATACGCAAGTAAACCGCCACCAATGCTGCTTACCCACCCATTACCAGAGGATAGAATCACAGACAGCAGAGCGCGCGCCCAAAGCTACCCTTCAATGCGCGTGATCCCTTCTCTTGATTATCATTTAACTCGTGCTCGTATTGTGGCGAGATATGCGGGTATTGAGAATGACTCAGCTCTAGACTGGTTTGAACGAACAGCCAAAAAGGCACCAAGTGAACTGAATCCATCATTTGAATATGGCAAAGCGCTGGTCTACCTAGATACCAAAAAGCTAGATTTAGCCGAGCCTATTTTACTTAAGCTGCTCAAAAGTGATCCAGAAAATAATTTCTATCTTGATGCCGTGTCCGATCTTTACATCGCACAAAAACAACCAGAAAAAGCAATCACCTTATTAGAAAAGTCACTGAAAGCAAAACCAAGTAATTCAGTGCTCACAATTAATCTTGCGAATGCACTTTTAAAGAAAGAGCAATACCAGGAGGCCATCCGAATTTTACAACGCTACACCCATGACAACCCAGATGACGTCAACGGATGGAGCTTACTTTCAGAAGCGAATATTCGAATTGGCAGTAGCGATGAAGATCTTGCGGCACGCGCGGAAATACTGGCACTCAAAGCTAATTGGAATAAGGCGATTCAATACTATAGCCAAGCGAGTCAACTGGCAGAATTAGGCAGTTTAAAACAAGCAAGGTACGATGCACGAATTGATCAGTTGATGATTCAACGAGATCGCTTCATTGCATTGTAAAATAAATAATTTATACAAATAACATGCACTTATTCAATGACTCAGCTGCTATGAATAAGTCATGATGAATAAGTACGATAATAATAATTAAACTAGGAGAAAAACATGCCAGTCGTCATTTACCACAACCCAAAATGCTCAAAAAGCCGTCAAACACTCGCTCTATTAGAAGAGCAAGGCATTCAACCTGAAGTGGTAAAATATTTAGAAACGTCATTTACCATTGATGATTTAAAAACACTCTATTCACAACTCGGCTTTGCATCGGTTCGTGAAATGATGCGTACAAAAGAGGCGCTATATAAGGAGTTAAACCTAAGTGATGAATCTCTATCCGATGACGAGCTGTTTGAATCCATGGTGAAAAATCCAAAGCTATTTGAACGTCCAGTCGTGGTTGCGAATAACCAAGCAAAAATCGGACGCCCACCAGAACAAGTCCTTGAGATCATTTAAGATTTATTAAAAATGAATATTAAAATTCTCATCTTATACTATAGCCGCCACGGCAGCACGTTATCGCTCGCGAGACAAATCGCACGAGGCGTTGAATCGGTTCCCAATTGCGAAGCCGTTCTACGCACAGTGGCCGATCTTAGCGATGATGTGCAACAAGCCAATGACCCGATAGCCTCCCTTGACGAACTTCGTCAATGCGATGGCTTAGCATTGGGCAGCCCAGTTTGGTTCGGAAACATGGCGGGCTCAATGAAACACTTTTGGGACAGCACAACACCACTATGGATCAGCGGCGATCTCATCGATAAACCAGCATGTGTTTTTACGTCCTCATCCTCGATGCATGGTGGGCAAGAAACGACTCAGCAAAGCATGCTATTACCTTTGCTGCATCATGGTATGCTGATTTTGGGGATCCCCTACTCTGAGCCATCTCTACACACGACTCAAAGCGGTGGTACCCCTTATGGTGCGAGTTCTGTCTCCAGTAACTCGTCATTAACGAAAGAAGAGATAGAACTCGCGCAATACCTTGGAAAACGCCTAGCTAACGTCGCTCGCAAACAAAAGGAGATTGTATAATGTCGGAGATGTCATCCAGAACACGACAATATCGGTATTTAGCTCTATTTAGTAACCTCTTTCTACTTGCTTGGGTCGCATTGTGGCAGCTCTTCATTTCCCCGCACCCAGGTCTGTCGAACACAACTCTAGCCATTGCGTGGAGTATTCCGCTGCTACTTCCTCTTCCAGGCATTCTGGCTGGCAAAGCTTACACCCACGCATGGGCAAATTTCATTCTCATGCTGTATTTCCTGCATGCTTTAACCATCTTATATGTTGATGGCGGTGAGCGATGGCTAGCGCTGATCGAATTAGTACTCACCATGCTATGTTTTGCTGGGAATATTCTATTTGCTCGCGCAAGAGGCAAGGAGATGGGCTTAAAGCTAAACCGTCTTTCTGAAGTAGAAAAGCAAGAAAAAGCGAAATTTAACCAGGACTAACTCTCATAAGTTAAAGCCCACTGACTAGTAAAAACTCGCAGATTGACTCAAATATAGAGACATCGATAGAAAAAGAGCCCACTAACATCGCTAGCGGGCTCTTTTCATGACCATCTCTTATTCATAGCAGAAGAGAGTGGGATAACACTATCTATCTATCCATTCGAATACGATAACAGGCTCACTTGGCTGAACATCTTCGGTTAAGCTAACTTGATCAGCTATAAAGGCTTCGTTGTCATTAGTGGCTACTACTGCTGATTCAACAACCGCGGTTTGAGGAAGCGTTTCTTGCGCAAGGCTAGTGCTTTGATCCGTCGTTTCCTGAGTTAGAACAGGCGCAGTCTCCACCACGTCAGACTCTGACGTAAATGCCGCAACTTGCTTAATGTTAGTCATCTCTTGCTCAAATTCACTTTTCGATGTTAATAAGTGAACACGAAATGTCACTTCATCGCCTTGAATCTTAAGGATATCGATAGAAGCTACTGAGTTTAAAGACTTCAATTGGTTCTCTAGATGAAAGAAACTGACCGCACTCTTAATATTGATGAATTGCGCTAAAACAGATTCAGAAGATTCACTTGCAACATTCACAGCACTTTTTGTCGCGTAGTACTGACTCACCTGATCAATCAACTGAGCACTAATTTCAGATACTGAACCGTTTTCCTGACCAAAGACAGGTGAACGAGGAGAAGAAGAGATCGCTTCAGGTTGCTGGTCATACAGAGTCCAGCGCAATGAATTACCTTGAGCGCGCAATACTAAGACCGCATCAACAGGATAACGTTGGCTGGCTAAACTGATTGGTGAAACAAAACCGCCCCACAGGTCAGAAACCGCGATACCAGTAATATCATCAAAATCCCCGACAGGAACGGTAATAGGTAGGCCACGAGCATCCGCTTGTTCTCGTATAGACGTAATCAATGCAGAAGGTGAATGCTCCCAGCTAATGATTCGGTCATAATTTTGCTCTTCTACCAACCACACCAAAATATTGGCACGACTCTCTGGCCAATAAGGCAACTGAGCCTGAGTTAATAATGCGCGTAATTGTGGACCATTAAATGACATTTTTAGCGTTTGTTGCTGATCAAGTTCGCCATACCCCATTTGAGTTAAATACTGCGCACTCTGCCTTAGGGCTTTACGAACCACTTCATTTTCAAGTGCCACCGTCGAACCTGTCGCTCTTACAATAACTTGTTGCAAGCCTTGAACACGAGCCACTGTTTCCGCATCCTTCTCTTCATTATTAATAACGATTTCAGAACGATACAGATCCACTTGAGTCAATGCATAAGTTGGCAAGGATAGTAATCCCATAAACAGTAGAGCGAAGTTGCGCATAGTAATCCTAAAAATTAGTACTTAAGCGTTGATGATAAGCAACTATGAATGCAGGAGCAAGACAACAACTTCAGCGCTAGGTGAAAATTTGCACCTTTATTGTCGATTATCTCAACAAACATTAACTTTTTTTGCTATTTGCCAGTTTTTTTTGATCAAAACACTAAAGCAATCGTTTGCAGAGTGGTAGAATCCTGCAAATTTTATTTTCAGACTTACAGGGATACCAAATATGAAAAATGCAATTCAAGGTGCACAAATGCTATTTGTCGCCTTCGGCGCATTAGTTCTTGTTCCATTATTAACAGGGTTAGATCCAAGCGTTGCTCTATTTGGCGCAGGCGTTGGTACACTTTTATTTCAATTTATCACCAAACGTACCGTCCCGATTTTCTTAGCTTCTTCTTTTGCGTTTATTGCACCAATCATGTTCGGCATTCAAACTTGGGGAATTGGCGCAACCATGGGTGGCTTAATGGCCGCTGGGGTTGTGTATGTATTGATGGGTGCTTTAATCAAGGTGAAAGGCGTAGAGATCATTCATAAGATTCTTCCACCAGTTGTGGTTGGCCCAGTGATTATGGTGATTGGTTTAGGTCTTGCACCAACAGCGGTAAACATGGCGCTAGGTAAGAGTGGCGATGGCGCAATTCAACTTATCGATGGTAGCGCGGCATTATGGATTTCGAGTGTGTCGCTGTTCACGACTATTGCAATCAGCACTATCGGTAAAGGCTTTCTTCGATTACTACCTATTGCTGGCGGTATCTTAGCGGGTTATGTCTTAAGCCTATTCTATGGCGTAGTTGATTTCACTCCTGTTGCACAGGCATCTTGGCTTTCAATGCCAAACTTTACGTTCCCTGAATTCAACATCAACGCGATTTTATTCATGATCCCTGTCGCCATTGCACCAGCAGTTGAACACGTAGGTGATATGCTCGCAATCTCTAACGTAACAGGTAAAAATTACCTTAAAAAACCAGGTCTACACAGAACCATTGCTGGCGACGGAATTGCGACAATTGCAGCCTCTATGGTTGGAGCGCCACCGAATACAACTTACAGTGAAGTCACTGGTGCAGTAATGCTGACCAAAGCATTTAACCCTGTCATTATGACTTGGGCGGCGATTACCGCGATTGTTCTTGCACTTGTTGGCAAACTTGGCGCGCTATTACAGACCATTCCTGTGCCTGTTATGGGTGGTATTATGATTCTGCTATTCGGTTCAATTGCAACGGTTGGCCTTAATACTCTAATCAAGAACAATGTGGATCTGCACAAGTCTCGCAACTTAGTCATCGTTGCTGTAACGCTAGTCTTTGGTATTGGTGGTATGGCTCTGGGTGTAGGTGACTTTAGCCTACAAGGCGTAAGTTTATGTGGTATTGTCGCAATCCTACTTAACTTAATTTTGCCCCATGAGATGGGTGAAAACCATATTGTCGATAATGCTCAAATGGAAGAGAGTGAGCGTTAGTTTTCGCTGAAAATCGAATAAAAATCGAGCACACAAAAAAAGCCATACCTTAATCGGTATGGCTTTTTATTTTCTAATCGATTTTAAACCCTACCAAGGTAGAGATTATTTAGTACCGAAGATCTTATCGCCTGCATCACCTAAACCAGGAACGATGTAACCTTTATCATTCAATTTTTCATCGATTGCAGCAGTATAAAGCTCTACATCTGGGTGTGCTTTTTTAAGCGCTTCAATGCCTTCAGGAGCCGCGACAAGTACTAGCACTTTAAATACCTTACAGCCTTGTTCTTTCAGTAGATCTAAGGTTGCAATCATAGAACCGCCAGTCGCTAACATTGGATCAACAACTAATGCAATGCGCTCATCAATGTTTGATGCTAGCTTGTTGAAGTACGGTACTGGTTCTAGTGTTTCTTCATCACGATAGATACCAACAACACTAATACGAGCACTTGGCATATGCTCTAACACACCATCCATCATGCCAAGACCAGCACGAAGAATAGGAACAACCGTCACTTTTTTACCTTTAATTTGATCCACTTCAACAGGACCATTCCAACCTTCAATTGTCACACGCTCTGTCTCAAAATCTGAGGTTGCTTCGTAAGTCAGTAGGCTACCCACTTCAGTTGCTAGCTCGCGGAAACGCTTAGTACTAATGTCACCTTCGCGCATTAGGCCAATTTTATGCTTAACTAGCGGGTGTTTTACTTCAACAACTTTCATTTCCATCTCCGGTTTTTAGGCAATATTTAAATAAACCTTCAGATTATACATCTTTCCATGCAAAGTTTCAGAGAAAATCCCCAGCAAAACTGTGTCAATTATGAATTTACAAAAGGCTAATAACTTATTCTGTGTTTCATAAAAGAGTGAAAATACTTCGGTCATTTGAGCTCATGCCTTGATAGATCAATAGGTGAACAGTTTCAACGGAAATGACAAATAAAAAAACTTGCGCAAACGTTTGCTCTTTGAGTTTAAGCACTGGTAGAATAGCGCCGTTTTCACATCTAACTTAAGACCGAGGACTGTCCCGTGAGCGGTAATAACTCTTCTTTAAGCTACAAAGACGCAGGCGTAGATATCGATGCAGGTAATGCACTAGTTGACCGTATTAAAGGTGCCGTAAAACGCACTCGTCGCCCAGAAGTGATGGGTGGCATTGGTGGCTTTGGTGCCCTTTGTCAACTTCCAACTAAATACAAAGAACCCGTACTAGTTTCTGGTACCGATGGCGTTGGAACTAAACTCCGCCTTGCTTTGGATATGAAAAAACATGACACCATTGGTATTGATCTAGTGGCGATGTGTGTGAACGATCTTATCGTTCAAGGTGGTGAGCCTCTTTTCTTCCTAGATTACTACGCAACTGGAAAACTGGACGTTGATACGGCAGCTGATGTTGTGTCTGGTATTGCGGAAGGTTGTGTCCAAGCTGGCTGTGCTCTAATTGGTGGTGAAACCGCTGAAATGCCAGGGATGTATGAAGGCGAAGACTACGACGTTGCAGGCTTCTGCGTTGGCGTAGTAGAAAAAGAAGACATTATCGATGGCACTAAGGTTGCCGCTGGTGATGCGCTTATCGCTGTCGGCTCTAGCGGCCCTCACTCCAATGGGTACTCTTTAATTCGTAAAGTGCTTGAAGTCTCTGGTGCTGATAAGAATGAAGAGCTAGAAGGTCGCACAATTGGCGAACACCTTCTTGAGCCAACAAAGATTTACATTAAGTCAGCACTAAAAATGATTGCTGAACATGATATTCACGCTATCTCACACATTACTGGCGGCGGTTTTTGGGAAAATATCCCTCGCGTACTACCTGAAGGCACGAAAGCTGTCATCGATGGTAAAAGCTGGGAATGGCCTGCAATTTTTAGCTGGCTACAAGAGAAAGGCAATGTGGACACATTTGAGATGTACCGCACGTTCAACTGTGGCGTAGGTCTTGTGGTTGCTCTACCTAAAGATCAAGCCGATGCAGCTGTGGAACTTCTCAAAGCGGAAGGTGAGAATGCTTGGGTTATCGGTGAGATTGCCATTGCCGCTGAAAATGAAGAACAAGTTGAGATCAACTGATTCATTTCAAATCATAACTTAGTTTAATGAATGAGGGCTCTTGAGTCCTCATTCTGCTATCTAGCCTATAGAAAACCCTATAATTTCTAAGTACATTGTCTATCTGACATTCTAACGTTGAGCCAACAGCATGAAAAATATTGTCGTTTTAATTTCTGGTAGTGGTAGTAATCTACAAGCAATATTAGATGCTTGCGAATCTTCAATCACCGATGCAAAAGTGTGTGCGGTATTTTCCAACAAGCAAGATGCTTATGGTTTACAGCGAGCAAAAAAATCGGGCGTAAGTGCGCATTTCGTTGACCCTCTCAACCATGATTCAAGAAAAGAGTTTGATCATGAGTTAATGTGCCAAATTGACGCTTACCAACCGGATCTGATCATTCTCGCGGGGTATATGCGAATTCTGAGCCGAGAGTTTGTCCAGCGCTACGTAGGAAAGATGCTGAACATCCACCCTTCCCTGCTTCCTAAATACCCAGGCTTACATACTCATCAACGCGCCATTGACGCACAAGATAAAGAACACGGAACAAGTGTTCACTTTGTGACAGAAGAGTTAGATGGTGGGCCTGTTGTTTTACAAGCCAAAGTCCCCGTATTTCCTGACGATAGTGCTGAAGATCTTGCCGAGCGAGTATTAACTCAAGAGCACCAAATTTACCCTCTGGTGACTAAATGGTTTATTGAAGGCCGATTAGCCATGATAGATGGAAAAGCGCATTTAGATGGTAAGATACTTGGTGAGCATGGCTACGCAGAAGAGTAACCCATTTAAGAAATAAACCCGTAAACATGTTCTAAGTTCGGTATTGACGCCATCACAGTTGATGACCGAAAAGCCGAACTTAGACAAATGTTTGTGTGACGAACAATAAATTACTCTAGCGGCTGAGTCGGAGCTTGGCTGGCAACTTTAGCAGGCGCATAAGCCACATCCACTAACGCTTCCGCATTCCCATCGATCAGTTCACCAAAGTGGAATAACGCGAATTCATTCGGTTTCATTCGGTGCCACTGTTCATTATCCGTTAAAGGTTGAGTCGCAATGACGGATACAACATCATTGGGTGTCGTCTCTTCTTGAAAGTTAATTTCAACGTCTTCATCAATCAAGCTCGCTTTACCAAAAGGCGCTCGGCGAGTGATCCAGTAAAGATGATTGGTACAATATGTCATGACGTATTCACCATCACTGAGCAACATATTAAATACACCTTTCTCTTTTAGCTTCTCACAGCACTGAGCAACATAGCGAAACATGCCTTCCATATCTTGTGGAGGCTCAGGGTATCGCTCTTCTAACTGTTTAACGAGCCAGCAAAAAGCCATTTCACTATCGGTTTCGCCCACGGGACGGAAGCGCCCTGAATTGAGCTCTTGGTACTCAGTCAACTGCCCATTATGAGCAAAAGTCCAGTAACGTCCCCATAGCTCACGGGTGAAAGGATGAGTATTCTCTAAATTAACACCACCACGGTTCGCTTGCCTGATATGACTAATGACAGCTCGACTTTTGATCGGATAATTCTGAACTAATTCAGCAATTTTAGACTCACAGCTCGGGTTAGGATCCTTAAAGGTACGAAAACCTTTACCTTCATAAAAAGTAATCCCCCAGCCATCACGATGAGGTCCAGTGTTTCCACCACGTTGCATCAAACCGGTAAAACTAAAACAGATATCGGTTGGAACATTAGCGCTCATTCCGAGCAATTCACACATGGCTTAACTTACTCCCTAATATATAAACCATCATTGGCGCTCACTTTCGCGCCAATGTTGAATCAATGGTATGTTGCTTATTCCATCTCTTTTTCAATGAGTTGGATAATGATATGAATAATTTTGATATGGATCTCTTGGATACGATCAGCATATCCAAAATGCGGCACGCGAATTTCAATATCAGCACAACCCGCCATTTTGCCTCCATCTTTGCCCGTCAAAGCAATGCTCTTCATGCCTTTCGCTTTAGCGGCATCAATCGCATTAAGAATGTTTGCTGAGTTTCCAGAAGTGGAAAGTCCAAACAATACATCACCTTTACTGCCCACAGCTTCTAAGTAACGCGAGAACACAAAGTTATAACCAAAGTCATTACTTACACATGAAAGGTGGCTTGGGTCTGAAATCGCAATACCAGGATAGCCAGGACGATCCTCACGATAACGCCCGGTTAGTTCTTCAGCAAAATGCATCGCATCACAGTGTGAGCCACCGTTACCACAAGATAACACTTTGCCACCCTGTTTAAACGAGTCAGCAATCATTTTAGCTGCCGCTTCAATTTGGGCAATATTATGGTCATCCGATAAAAATGCATTTAATACGTCAGCCGCTTCTGTTAGCTCATTTTTAATTAGATCTTGATACATAGCGTGTCTCTTTATGATTTTGCAACATTATTGTTATGCAGCATTATTGTCGCGTAAAAACGCCTTACAAAAACCAACTGCAAACAAATTAACTCAATTAGGAATGAGAGCCGTTTATTACTTTGAGTTTACCCACAAACATTTCAGAGTGTCGATAGTTAAGCTTCAAGAAACCAAGTTTTATTCCACTCCATCACTCTATTTGTTCAGTTAATCAGCACCAAGATCGCAATTTTAGAACGTTTACTCTACTTAGATCACTTTTTATACAGTTAGATATTTTACATTTTGTTAATATTTCATTTACACTTGTAACTGGTTAGACCTCTCCTGTTAGGTCAGGGATTTTAAAACAGACAAACGTGCACACGAGAAACGCGTTTGATAAGGACATATTTATGGATATCTTGCTCTCTATATTAGGATTTACAGTCGTGTTAGGACTGTGCTTCTACCACCGCACATCACTCACTCGGTCACTGTTATTACTTACCGCTACCATGCTTGCACTTACCGCCTTTGGTTATGCGGGGCTTATAGGTTGGTGTACTTATGCTTTATCTGTCGCCGTTTTCTCCGTCCCTAGTATTCGTCAAAGCCTTATCAGTCGAAAAGCTCTGAAAATCTTCAAAACAGTCCTTCCAGCCATGTCACAAACGGAGAAAGAAGCCTTAGATGCAGGTACCGTTTGGTGGGAAGCAGAGCTATTTAAAGGTAAACCTCAGTGGGACAAACTTCACAATATAACGCCACCTACGCTTTCAAAAGAGGAGCAGGCGTTTTTAGATGGTCCTGTTAATGAAGTATGTGCAATGGTCAATGATTACCAAGTCACTCATGAATCGGCAGACCTCTCTCCAGAAGTTTGGCAATATCTAAAAGACCACAAATTTTTCGCCATGATCATCAAGAAGAAGTATGGCGGATTAGAATTTTCAGCCTATGCGCAGTCCTTAGTTCTACAAAAACTTACCGGGGTTTCTGGTGTTTTATCTTCTACCGTAGGTGTTCCAAACTCTCTTGGCCCTGGTGAATTACTGCAACACTATGGAACTAAAGATCAATGTGATTACTACCTACCTCGACTTGCAGAAGGTAAAGAGATCCCATGTTTTGCATTGACGAGTCCAGAAGCGGGTTCTGATGCTGGTTCTATCCCTGATTTTGGTGTGGTATGTAAAGGGGAATGGGAAGGCGAAGAAGTTCTTGGTATGCGCCTGACGTGGAATAAACGCTACATCACTTTAGCACCTGTAGCGACTGTTCTTGGGCTTGCATTTAAGCTTCGCGACCCAGATGCGTTACTCGGCGATAAAGAAGATCTAGGCATCACTTGTGCACTGATACCGACTCATCTTAAAGGGATTGAGATTGGTACACGACACTTCCCACTTAATGTGCCATTCCACAACGGGCCAACTCGCGCTAATGATATTTTTGTACCTTTGAGCTTCATTATTGGCGGTTCTAAGATGGCAGGCCAAGGCTGGAAAATGCTGGTGGAATGCTTATCTGTCGGTCGAGGCATTACGCTACCGTCAAATGCAACAGGTGGTTTAAAAACAGCAGCACTAGCCACTGGCGCTTACGCGAGAATTCGTCGTCAATTCAAACAACCTATAGGCAAAATGGAAGGCATCGAAGAGCCACTAGCACGTATTGCAGGCAACGCCTATGTAATGGATGCGGCAAGTAATTTAACCGTCGCCGGGATCGACCTCGGTGAAAAACCATCGGTTATTTCAGCGATAGTAAAATATCACTGTACTCACCGTGGCCAACGAAGTGTTATTGATGCAATGGATATCGCTGGTGGTAAAGGGATATGTTTAGGCCCATCGAACTTCCTTGCACGTAGCTACCAAGGCGCTCCTATCGCTGTCACTGTGGAAGGTGCCAACATTCTTACCCGTTCGATGATTATTTACGGTCAAGGAGCGATTCGTTGCCATCCATACGTGCTCACTGAAATGAATGCGGCTTACTCAGAGAGTTCTGATGCTGTTGAAAAATTTGATGCTGCTCTTGCAGGACACACTTGTTTCACAATCAGTAATTTGATCCGTAGCTTCTGGTTCGGTTTGACTGACGGCATCGGCTCACACTCACCAACCTCTGATGCAACTAAGCGATACTACCAACAACTGAATCGTTACAGTGCAAACCTTGCTTTGCTTTCAGATGTGTCAATGGTTGTACTTGGGGGTTCGCTCAAGCGTAAAGAGCGTTTATCTGCTCGTTTAGGCGATATTCTAAGCCAGCTATATTTAAGCTCTGCAACGTTAAAGCGCTTTGAAGATGATGGACGTCAGGTCGAAGATTTGCCACTTGTACATTGGGGCCTACAAGACAGCTTAAAACAAACAGAAAAAGCCATTGATGACTTCTTAGCTAACTTCCCGAACCGAGTGATTGGTGGTTGTTTACGCTTTATTCTACTTCCTTATGGACGCGTTCGTTCAGCGCCAAATGATAAGTTGGATAGCCAAGTTGCACAGATCCTACAAACACCGTCAGCGTCACGCTCACGTATCGGTCGTGGACAATACTTGGAACCAACGGAGAATAACCCTGTAGGAAGAATTGAACTGGCACTTGAGATTATTTTAGAAGCAGAGCCGGTGTTTACGAAAGTATGTAAAGCGATAAACGAACGTCGACCATTCTTACGCCTTGATCTGATTGCCGACATAGGTTTAGAGCGAGGTTTGATCAACGAACAGGAAGCCTCACTTCTGAGACAGGCTGAAATCCATCGTTTGTACACAATCAATGTTGATGAGTTTGAGCCGGAAGAGCTCGCGGCAAAGCCCCAAATCCCAAGCATGGATAATGTCGCTTAATTGATGCGTAGAATATTGATGCGTGGAATTGGGACAACGCTTTAAATATAAGATGTGAGTAACAAAAAGGGACTTCTATTAAATAGAGGTCCCTTCTTAAATTCCGCGATTTACTTATTTCTTTGGAGCAGCAAGTTGCATCTCTGGTAATGCCGCCTTTTTCGCTCGGATCTTGCCAATCACGAACCACACTAATAGTCCTAAAATGATCACCACGACATTTCCTATCGCAATAACCATCATACTTTTCTGCCTTGCCGCTTCACGGGCTGCAAGCATCTGCTGCTCCATTTCTATCTTTTTCTGCGCGGCAAGCGCCTCTTCTTGAAGACGCCTCGACTCTTCTATATCAACATCTTTTACGACACTATAAGTCTGCTCACTTATTGGAAAAACCAAGCCGCGCTGTGTGGCGGCGTCTGTCGCGAATATGCGCCCATTCCAAGAGTACTTTCCTAATTCAAGGTGGTTCTCTAGCATCAATGAGACTTTAAACGCCTCTTTCTCCGCTTGGCCTTCAACATAGTTGATAAGATCAGTCGGTGTCAGCTGTTCAATATGAGCCGCGATCGTTCCCGGAGCAATCATCCCTTGCTCTCCTGAGATCACAATATTATGGTCCACACCCTCTTTTCTAGACTGAATAAACGTGGTGGAAATCGGTGAAGGGTACACTAATACCGTACTCTCTTGAGCTCTTAAAAATACACCGTTACCTGACGTGACTCGAACCCGGTATTTACCTGGCTCAACTTCTATCGGTAAGCCTACCGTAAACACACCATCGCCCGCTTTTTCGTCTAACTGTTTACCGTCATCAAGAAATTCACCAACCACAATGGGGATTGGACGAGCCTCTTTCACCAACTCATCTTCATTCTCAATAAACTTAGTAAACGTCACCTTTAGTTTCACGCGATCTAAGAAGTCACGTAGCACCAATGGTTTATCACCTGTTTTGAGCTGAGCGGTAAACTTTAAGAATTCAGTTTTATACAGACGATTTGGAAATCGGTCTGTCCCCAAAGTGAGGTGTGACAATAATTTAATATTATTCTTGGGTGACACTTGCCCTACCGCCTGCCACGGGCCCGCCATAGGTTTATCAATAGAGATAATATCCATCGATGATTCTTGATACCAACGGACGCTATCAGGCGATCGCCATGAGTAATATTTTTTACCATCAGGGCGCACTAACACAACAGGTTGAGAATCTTTAGCTCTATAAATGACAAATGTTATCTGCTCGATCGTTGGATCCACTCGAAATCGATTATCGAGTAGCGACATTGAGGATTCAGGTGTCGCCCATGCGCTCAAAGTGACCAATAACAAACTGAAAGTAGCAAAAATCCTCAACATATATTCTCCTAAATGCGCCAGAGGCAACTTCCGTTCTCTTCAACGATATCTAAACGGGACTGATGTGCATCTAGTTCATCGGCCGTTGCATGTAAAACCTTTAATGCTTTCCGTCCAGAATCCGCTCGTTTTATGACGTCGACACCACCTTGCTGTCCTGCGTTAAACTGTAACGTCGTTTGACCACCCGTCATCAACAGGTAAACATCAGCCAATATCTCCGCATCGAGCAATGCGCCGTGGAGGGTTCGGTGAGAGTTATCTATGCCGTATCGATCACAAAGAATATCAAGGTTATTACGCTTGCCCGGGAAGATCTTCTTCGCCATGGCTAACGTATCTGTCACTTTGCAGTAGTCTGCCGTCTTACCTATTGCAGGATCAAGTTTTTCAAACTCGTAATCCATAAAGCCCGTATCGAAGGGAGCGTTATGGGCCACCAGCTCAGCACCTTTAATAAACTCAAGGAACTCTTCATGCACATCTTGATAAAAGGGCTTATCGATCAAGAATTCATCGGTGATGCCGTGAACTTCAACCGCTTCCGCTTGGATCTCTCGATCAGCTTTCACATACACATGAAAATGACGACCGGTCAATTTACGGTTAATGATCTCCACCGCGCCAATCTCGATAATGCGATGACCAAGGTAATGTGGACCACCTTCGGTATTCATACCTGTGGTTTCCGTATCTAATACGATGATACGTTTCTGTTCAGAATTGTTACTGGTATTCATAATGATATGTATGTCAGACTATGTGAATTATGTGCTTCTGCTAATAGTATCAAATCATGGCTAAACAAGTTGAAATTTTCACAGATGGTTCCTGTTTAGGTAATCCTGGACCCGGTGGATATGGGATCGTATTGCGTTATAAACAGACCGAAAAAACGCTCTCCAAAGGGTATACCTTAACCACCAACAATCGCATGGAAATGCTTGCCGCGGTGGTGGCGTTGCAAACGTTAAAAGAGCCCTGCCAAGTTGTACTTACTACGGATAGCCAATATGTAAGACAGGGGATCACTCAGTGGATCCATAATTGGAAAAAACGCAACTGGATGACATCAGACAAAAAACCTGTAAAAAATTCAGATCTCTGGAAAGCACTTGATACAGAAACAGCAAGGCACCAAGTTGAATGGAAATGGGTAAAAGGCCATGCAGGCCATCGTGAAAACGAAATTTGTGATGATATCGCCAGAGCCGCGGCCGAAGCGCCAACGGAAGAGGATGTCGGCTACCAACCGACCAGTTAAGTCTATGGCTTATCTTTACCCACACTATAATTTACCCCTAATGGCGATAAACGACGCTTAAGCTTCCAATGAGGTTTAAGCGGTTTGAGTGGGTAGGTTCTTTTTCTGGCGACGATAAAGTACATGCTGCCCATCGGGGATGCCCAATCACCCAAGCTATTCTCAAGCCAAGTCCACATCGTTTGATATCTTTGCATCGGAAACAGCGCATAGGTATCACAATGCACCACTTGATAATTAAGCACACCCAACCAATCTTTGATTCGATTCGGCGTGTACATTCGACCACTCCACGGAAAATTTTTCTTCCGCCATGGAAACAAGCTTGCCAGCCCGGTAAAACTAAAAGGGTTATAGCCAGTGATGATCAAATACCCGTCATCCATCATTACCCGATCAACTTCGCGTAATATTCGATGTGGATCGTTGGCGTAATCTAACTGATGCGCGAGCACGACCGTATCAAAGCTTTTTTCCAAAAAAGGAAGGTGATTCGCATCCGCTATCACATTGTGCAGCGGATTTTTCAAATCTAAGTTAACTTGATGTTGAATATTACAGGTGCAACTGGCAAGCTCACAACTCAGCCCGCCAAGTTTTAGCATATGATAGCCAAATAGTTTAGGGCACCACTCATCAAGCCGAGTTTGGATAGATTCACATACCCACTGGCCGTTTTTTATTTCCGACCATGAATAGGGCTTTTCAAGCTTTTTCGGGCTACGTGCTGGCTTCATTAATAACCTGTCTCACATTTAGAGGCTGGAGAATCGACAATGTTACATATCAAAAGCATACCCGCATTTAATGACAATTACATCTGGCTAATTCAAAATAGCGACCGACGTTGCGCTGTTGTCGATCCTGGTGACTCAAAACCGGTTTTAGCCTACATAAAAGAGCACGATCTCACTCTCGATGCCATTATTATCACTCACCATCACAATGATCATATTGGAGGAGTGCCTGAGCTCGTTAGACAGTACCCAACCATTGATGTTGTTGGGCCTAAACATGAACCCATACCTACCCTTACCCACCCAATGGAAGATGGCGATCAGTTAGAGCTATTTGGCGAAGTATTCTTAGTGCTTGGCCTACCAGGGCATACTAAAGGTCACATTGGCTATGTGGGTGATGGAAAACTCTTCTGTGGGGATGTTCTGTTCTCGGCAGGTTGTGGTCGTATATTTGAAGGCACATCACAGCAGATGTTTGATTCACTCAATAAAATCCTCTCACTTCCGCAAGAGACTGAAATTTACTGTGCGCATGAATATACCGCCAGTAACCTCGCATTTGCATTAGCGGTAGAACCAGACAACGATCTACTTCATCAATATAGAGAGCAGGTCAACCGCTTAAGAGCACAAAACCTCTCCACCATTCCTACGACGTTACGCCAAGAAAAGTGGATCAATCCATTCTTGCGCTACACACAGCCAAGCATTATGAAATCAGTATCAACCAGAACTCAACAAACCGATCCTCTGTCAATTTTTACTGCATTACGTGAGTGGAAAAACGAATTTTAACGATTTGATACTTGTCACTGGTATGAAGTGACAAGTATTATCAGCAGCCGTAAATTAAAAAGGCTGTATCAATGCGAGCTAAGTACAGCTGGGTTTTGGCATTACTACTATCGGGTTGCCAATTAACTCAGTCGAATAACAATACATCTCAAGATGAATCAAATGTCGTTGATGAGGCAACTCAAACACAACAAAATGCATCTGCCATGGATACTGATAGCTCAGCGACGCAACAGCCAACGCTAACTACAGAATTAACCTCCACTCCTGTAAAAGCGACACCACAAAGCCAAGACGATGTTTGGCAACGTATCGCGATGCAGCTTGAGCTTGATGTTCCAAATCATAAAAGTGTCGACTACTACCGAACTTGGTACTTAAAACACCCAAATCATTTGAAAACCGTTTCTCAACGTGCGACTCCTTTTCTATATCTCATCACTGAAAAAATCGAAGCAAGAGGACTCCCCCTTGAGTTAGCCCTGCTTCCTGTTGTTGAGAGTTCATTTGATGCTTTTGCGTATTCTCACGGCAGTGCTGCCGGATTGTGGCAATTTGTTCCCGGCACTGGGAAGATGTACGGCTTAAAACAGAACTTTTGGTATGATGGCCGCCGCGATGTCGATGCCGCTACCGATGCCGCTCTTGATTATCTAACCTATTTAAATAAGCGCTTTGATGGTAATTGGAACCATGCGATTGCTGCTTATAACAGTGGCGGTGGTCGAGTATCAAGTGCCATTCGAAAAAATAGAAAAGCGGGAAAACCGATTGATTTCTTCTCTTTAGATCTTCCTAAAGAGACCAGTGGATATGTACCTAAATTGCTTGCGCTGGCAGATGTTATCGCAAACAAAGATAAATACGGTTTGAAACTTCCTGCAATATCTAACACGCCAGTGTTACAGCTCGTAGATCCAAATGAACAGCTTGACCTGGCCATTGCCGCTAAATACGCAGGCATGAGTGTAAAAGAGTTACAAAGCTATAACCCAGCCTATAACCAGTGGGCAACTGCGCCAGATGGACCATATCAGTTTTTGCTACCCATAGAGAATGTTGCCAATTTCAATCAACACGTTGCTGCGAATCGCGGCAAGGGAATGAAATTAGTTAGGTATAAAATCAAATCAGGCGATAGCCTCAGTGTTCTAGCAAAAAAATACAATACCACCACCAAGGTTATTCGTTCAGCCAACGGCATGAGCAACAATAGCATTCGTGTTGGTAAGTTTCTGATGATCCCAACCTCAACCAAAGACGATAAAGCCTATGCGCTTAGTGCTTCTAACCGCTTAGCGAAAACTCAGGCAACGTCTCGCGGTAAGTACAAGCTTACCCACAAAGTTAAATCGGGTGACAGTTTATGGACAATTGCACGTGCAAATAAAGTGTCACACCAATCGCTAGCAAAGTGGAATGGCATGGGCCCTAGAGATACGCTTCGTATTGGCCAAGAGCTTGTCATCTGGAAAAACGGCAGCGAGGGTGCCATTATTCGCACCGTTTTTTATAGCGTGCGTTCTGGCGATACGTTGAGTGGCATCGCGAGTAAATTCAAAGTAAAAAGTAACGATATTGCGAAATGGAATGGACTGGTTGGCAAAAAATATCTACAACCAGGCCAAAAACTCAAATTATATGTTGATGTAACCAAGGTAAGTGTATGACCCCTTCAAGTAACCCTTTAATTATGTTGGTCGATATTTTTCGATCGCCAACGTCTTGCTTCCTCGCTTTGTATCAACGAGGCGCTTGGGGCTGGCAACCTTATATTATCCTGATTCTGAGCCCGTTTTTATTTTGGGGCGCTTACTTTGCGAACGTCAATTTTGAATGGCTAAGTGCGGCACTTTCAACTCAACTGGCGATTGTTAACCCTGAACAGTTAAAACTATTAGACAGTAATACACTACTCGCAAGTGAGATCATCAGTGATGTCGCAGGGCGTACGATGTCTATTCTTATGCTCGCTTTCTGGTTTAATTTAGCCACTAAGCCTAGCCAGCATAAGCACAGCTTTTGGCGTTGGTTTGCAGCAGCATCTGTGATCATGTTCCCGGCGGTTATTGGTGATTTTGCGAGCTACGTGAGTTTGTTACTGAAGCATGGCCAAGTTATGATCTATGCAGCGGATTTAAATAGCCTGAATGGTTTACTTAAACTGCCATTGACTCATGAGTGGTCACAATTTGCGAGCTCACTGCCACTGCTTATGCCTTGGTATATTGTCCTTGGTTACGCCGCTGTATTGACTTGGACTGAATTTGAGCGTGGGCAAGCTCTCGTTATTTCAGCCCTTCCTTGGGTTGGTTACTACGTGATCTGGGCATTCTACATTCTCGTCATGTCTCTGCTTGGTTAATCTGTTTCCACTAACTTAAAGCTAACCTGCAAAGGGTTATGATCCGAAGCGTCCGTCATGGGCGCTTTTGCGTTTTTTAGCTCTAACCCTCGATAAAAGATATGATCCAAAGTGAGCCCCGTTACAAACTGAGTTCGATTATCCGGATTAAAATGCACTTCCTGTACCCCGAGCTCTCTCAATGAACTCTTCATGGCTTGAACGCGAGCATCACTCCAACTATTGAAATCTCCAGCGACAATCAATGGTCCTTTATGATCTCGAATGGATTTTTCGAGTTTGTTCAACTGCTGCTGGTACTCTTGTGTTCCAAAAGTAAAATTCACTGCATGCACGTTAATCACACCTAAAGTACTACCATCAGAGAGTTGATAATAAGCTCTCAATGCCGATTTAGGTAATCGCAACCAAGGCTCAAGGTCCGTATAAGCACACGCCTGAATTGGTAGGTTTGTCGCTAGGTTTAATACCCCGGCACCCACATTAAAAACTTCAAATGCATTGGCTTGATTACTTCCCCAAGACTGTTCCGCAATCCAACCTTTTAACTCATCTGTCATGCTCGCTTCTTGCAACAACATCAGTTGGCGATATTCACTTAGCGATTCCAACTCTTCACGCCAATTGGAACGTTGCTGTTTGTAGATATTCCAAACTAATACATTTAGCTCGCCATTTTGGTCAATAGCTTCTGGTGATGGATTATCAAAACACTGTAATGACTTTTGATTTGAACCAGCAGCAGAGGAGATCACTTCTGGTGTCGGCGGTACAGAAAAAAGCATAGAAAACCCAAGAAAAACCAAGGTTACGAGAAACAAAACACTCACCAGTACTTTTTTCATTACCTATCCTATTTAAAATAATATCGACTCAACACGGTTCGCTTCGAGGTCTCATCAAATAAGGCTGAGAGCGTGCTTCTACCACTTTAAAACAGAGGCGCTAACACCGTTATAGGGGAAATTTGTGCAATCAAAAAAGGAGCCTTACGGCTCCTTTTGATATTCTTATACGGCTTCTTCGTCTTCTTCACCAGTTCGAATTCGAACCACGCGTTCAACTTCAGTGATGAATATTTTACCATCACCTATTTTACCCGTTTGTGCCGTTTCAATAATGGTATCAACACATTGATCAGCGACATCGTCAGTGACCACAATTTCCAGTTTTACCTTAGGTAAAAAATCAACCATGTATTCAGCACCACGATAAAGTTCTGTATGCCCTTTCTGACGGCCAAAACCCTTCACTTCAGATACTGTCATTCCCGTGATCCCTACATCCGCTAGAGCTTCACGTACATCGTCCAATTTAAACGGCTTAATGATGGCTTCAATCTTTTTCATGTTCATCCCTTAACTTTATTAATTTCGCTATTATCGGATAGCTATACAAAACATTCAATCTAAAAAAAGCCAGAGCTAACAAGCTCTGGCTTAGATTCTTATTCATGAAAACCTTGGTAATTGAATTACTTAAGACTTGCGTAGTACGCCGCTAAGTTAGCAATATCAGCATCATTCAGCATTGCTGCTTGAGCCTGCATGACAACCGCAAGGCCACCATTACGCTGTTTTGCTTTATATGCATTTAGTGACGATACAATATACTGCTCATTTTGGCCTTTAAGATTCGGGTAACCAGGGATCATAGCAACGCCATCTGGGCCGTGACAAGCTGCGCAAATAGCGGCTTTTGTCTTACCTGCGGCGATATCACCAGCCATAACATTGCTACTTAAAAGGCCAAGACCTAACATCAATCCAATCACGACTTTTTTCATTGCTTTACCTATCTTTGTTATTATTTATATGAATATATATACAATTGTGGCATGAAATTAACCTACTTGTCCCAGGCGAGTTCACAATCTTGACCAGAAAAGTGTTTATCCACAAATAGGCCGAGTACGGCGACAACCTGATCATCCAACATCAAAATAGGGATCCGCCTACGCTGCCAACTCGGCACACCATATTCTTGAAACAATTTTTTCAATTTCCGGCTATGCCCTCTTGCCTCAGGGTGAGCAACCAATCCTTCCGGAGCGAAGTGCACATAACAGCTAGATTCCCGCCCTTTTGGTAGGGTGAATTGCATTGTAATGCCTACCGTTTTCTCAAACGATAAATTCGGTGGCTCAGTTAAACTTTCACGATCATTCAACTGAGTCGAACGAGATGCAATTAAGGACACTTCACCTAACCCATCTGGTAAAAACAACGACTTATCAAGTTCAAGAGCATGCTGCCAATCACTCACATCTTGAACATGCTCAACAAAGAAAAGCTTATTCTGATAACGACGAACCTGCCCGTGAGGTAAGTTTAGTATAGGGTTAGCATCTTGCTGGGCATTGGCGACTTGTTTCCAAATCAGTTCAAGGTGGTGACGACTAGGCATCACCTGCTGCATATTTTCAAACCACATGCGAATCAATCGGGAACGAACACGATCACTCTGTTTACCAAGCTGCTTGATATCTAAACCCATGAACTCATCGACAAGACTTGAGTATCGGTCTGCCAGTAATTCATCCAATAATGACTCTTGCTCCGCACACAGTTGAGCACTACGATGAACCGTCGCCCTTAATTCAGGCCAACGCTGGAGTAAACTCGGAGCAATTTGATGGCGAATGAAATTGCGATCATAACGAGTGTCTTGATTGCTTTCATCTTCTACCCAATCAAGCTCCTTGGTTCGAATGTACGATTCAATCACCGAACGTGGAACTTGTAACAGAGGGCGTAATAATTGTCCTTGGCTAAATGGCATCGACTCAGCCATACAGGACAGTCCTCTCGGCCCACTTCCTCGCTTTAAAGCTAGCAGAAAGGTTTCAAGTTGATCATCGGCATGCTGACCGGTGAGCAGAAGGTCATGCTTTGACATATGCGTACTCAGTACCGCATAACGAGCATCCCTCGCTTGCTTCTCAATACTGTCGCCATCATTCAGATCAAGCTGCACTTTTTCGACCACAACTGGAATATTGTTATCACCACACCACGTTACACACTTTTTTGCCCACTCATCAGCATGTTCACTCAAACCATGATGAACATGGACTGCCAAGCACTCAACATCTCGATTGTCTCGTTGAAATTGAGCCAATAAATCCAGCATAACCCTAGAGTCCATTCCGCCGCTTAACCCTAGAATAATTTTGGATTCCGGTTGACGATATTGATTAATTGATTGAGTAAAAGTGTCGAACATAGATGAACGCATAGAGAGCCTAAATAGAGAGCCAAGAGTATGGATAATCCGTGCTATTGAACAGAATCTGGATGACTAACAACAATCCGTATCAAATAGACGAAAGTATCCTAGCCTGCGACAAGTGGATAATCAATATAAGATAGATGGTGAAACTGCATCCACAAAAAAAGGCTAGATAACCATCTAGCCTTTCCAATATCAATATGTCTTACGAGCGATTAACAGTAACCGTAGCTCATTAATCGTTGGTAGCGACGTTCAAGCAGCGTATCTTGATCAAATTGCTCTAATTCAGCCAGTTGTTTAACCAATGTTGCTTTCATATTCGCAGCCATTTGGATTGGGTCACGATGTGCGCCACCTAGTGGTTCATCGATAATATCATCAATCAACTCAAGCTCTTTAAGGCGAGGAGCAACAAGCCCCATCGCTTCAGCAGCTTGTGGCGCTTTATCTGAATCGCGCCATAGAATTGAAGCACAACCTTCAGGAGAGATCACGGAATACGTCGAGTATTGCAGCATGTTAACGTAATCGCCGACACCGATCGCCAATGCACCACCAGAACCACCTTCGCCAACAACGTTACAAATAACAGGCACAGTTAAACCTGCCATTACTTTTAAGTTTTTAGCAATAGCTTCTGATTGACCACGCTCTTCAGCACCAACGCCTGGATAGGCTCCAGCGGTATCAATGAAAGTGATAATTGGCATGTTAAAACGCTCAGCCATTTCCATTAAGCGTAATGCTTTACGGTAGCCTTCAGGTTTTGGCATGCCAAAGTTGCGAATCACTTTTTCTTTTGTTTCACGACCTTTTTGATGACCAATAACCATCACTGGACGACCATCTAAACGAGCCATACCGCCAACAATTGCTTTATCATCAGCAAACGCACGATCACCAGCCAGTTCTTCAAACTCGGTGAAGGCATGCTCTAGGTAATCTTTGGTATACGGACGTTGCGGGTGGCGTGCAAGTTGCGCCACTTGCCACGCACCAAGATCACTAAAGATTTTCTTTTTAAGCTCTAAGCTTTTTTTCTCTAGTTGTTCAATTTCTTTGTCTAGATCGACCGCTGCGTCGCCACCATGGCGAGATACATCACGTAAAGCTTCAATTTTTGCTTCTAGTTCAGCGATAGGCTTTTCAAATTCTAGAAAGTTTAGGCTCATCTATGAATCCTTTTTTACTCAGCTCTCCGAAAGTTGGAGCTAAATTTTAGTTAAATTCGAGTTCCACTTGGCCATTTCCAAGTAGCAGTTTTAATTCATCTAGTAATGTATCAGAAGGAGTCACTCTCCACTCTGTACCAAGAGACAACCGCGCTCTTGCGTCGGAACGTTGGTAGTATACATTGACGGGAACAGTTCCCGCTCGGTGAGGCTCTAAGATTTGACTAAAGCGCTCAAAAAATTTCTCATCGACTTGTGATTGTTCAATAGAAATAGACAAACCACGAGCGTATTTTTCTCGTGCTTCTCCAAGATCCATAACTTCGCGCGCGGACATTTTAAGCCCACCATTGAAGTCATCAAAGCTGACCTGTCCAGAAATGACTAATATTTTGTCTTTTTCTAGCAATTCAGCATACCTTTCTAAGGCATCTGAGAATAACATCACTTCCATTCGACCCGATCGGTCATCAATGGTCATCAATCCTATTCGCGTACCTCGTTTGGTCGTCATCACTCGTGCGGCGATCACCAAGCCCGCAATGGTCACCGATTGATCCCGTCTTGTCGGGGTCGCATCAGTTAGTCGACAACTGGTGTACTTAGCAAGTTCCTTTATATACGCATTAATTGGGTGCCCGGTCAAATAAAGCCCTAAAGTTTCGCGCTCACCTTCCAGCCATACTTTTTCTGGCCATTTCGGAACTTGAGTATATTTTTGCTCAACTTCTTCAGGGGCATCCGTTAATACGCCGAACATATCCGCCTGACCAAACGCTTCTGCTTGATGGTGTTGGCTCGCCGCTTTTACTGCATCATTTAATGACGCCATCATAGCAGCTCGGTGCGGCCCAAGGCGATCGAGAGCGCCAGAATAAATCAGCTTCTCGATCACTCGTTTATTGACTTTTTTCAAATCAATTCGCGCACAGAAATCAAAGAGATCTTTAAAGTGACCGCCCTTTTCTCGTGCCGCGATAATCACTTCAATAGGGCCTTCACCCACCCCTTTTATCGCGCCAATACCATAAACGATGGCACCATTTTCATCGACATTAAACCGATAAAGACCGGAGTTGATATCCGGTGGTAGTAACGTCAATTTCATACGCAGACATTCATCGACTAAGCCAATGACTTTTTCTGTGTTATCCATATCCGCTGTCATCACCGCCGCCATAAATTCAGCAGGGTAATGAGTTTTCAGCCATAAAGTTTGGTACGAAACCAGCGCGTATGCGGCTGAGTGAGATTTGTTGAAGCCATAACCTGCGAACTTTTCAACCAAGTCGAAGATTTTCATCGACAGCTCGCCGTCGACACCGTTGGCTATCGCACCTTCTTCAAAAGTACCACGTTGTTTCGCCATCTCTTCTGGTTTTTTCTTACCCATCGCACGACGCAGCATATCTGCTCCGCCTAAGGTATAACCAGCAAGAATCTGGGCGATTTGCATAACTTGTTCTTGATACAAGATAATGCCATAAGTAGGCTCAAGCGTCTCTTTCAGTGAGTCGTGTTGCCACTTTTCATCGGGATAAGATACCGCTTCACGACCATGTTTACGGTCGATAAAGTTATCTACCATGCCCGATTGCAACGGACCCGGACGGAATAGTGCAACCAATGCGATAATATCTTCAAAACAGTCAGGTTGCAGACGCTTGATCAGATCTTTCATTCCGCGAGATTCTAATTGGAATACCGCCGTGGTTTCTGAGTTTTGCAGCAACCTGAATGAAGCAGGATCATCCAACGGAATAGAATCGATACGAACCGGGGCTTTACCCTCTTTTTCTAAGCGAGGATTCACTAACCCCAACGCCCAATCGATGATGGTTAATGTTCTTAAACCTAAGAAGTCGAACTTAACCAGACCGGCGGTTTCAACGTCATTTTTATCAAACTGTGTAACCGGGAAGTTACCGTCGGCATCACAATAAATAGGAGCAAAATCGGTGATCGTCGTTGGCGATATTACAACCCCACCCGCGTGTTTACCTGCATTTCGGGTACAACCTTCTAGAATCCGGCACTTATCAATAAGTTCTCGAACTTCTTCATCGGCATCATACAATTCAGGCAGCGAAGGTTCCGCTTTGAACGCTTTTTCTAACGTCATTCCCGGATCTGGCGGGATCATTTTTGAGATACGATCGACAAAGCCAAACGGGTGACCGAGAACACGTCCAACATCACGAATAACCGCTTTTGCTGCCATGGTTCCAAAGGTGATAATCTGAGATACCGCATCTCGACCATACATTTCCGCTACGTGATCAATTACTTGGTCACGTTTATCCATACAAAAGTCGATATCGAAATCGGGCATGGAGACACGTTCAGGGTTCAGGAAACGTTCAAATAGAAGATCGTACTCCAAGGGGTCTAAGTCAGTAATATCAAGAGCATAAGCGACAAGTGAACCTGCACCAGAACCACGACCAGGGCCTACTGGAACATCATTATCTTTCGACCACTGGATAAATTCCATTACGATCAAGAAGTAACCTGGGAACCCCATGTCATTGACAACTTCAAGTTCGATCTTCAAACGCTCATCGTACTCTGGTCTTCTCTCTTCACGAACTTTTTCGTCCGGGAACAAGAATGCCAATCGTCTTTCTAACCCTTCTTCTGACTTCTTAATCAAATAGTCTTCAATTTTAAGACCTTCGGTTGGGAAGTTAGGTAAGAAGTACTCCCCAAGACGCACTGTTACATTACAGCGTTTAGCAATTTCCACCGAGTTGGCTAGAGCTTCAGGAATGTCCGCAAATAACTCGCACATCTCTTCTTCAGTACGTAAGTATTGCTGTGCGCTGTAGTTCTTAGGGCGACGAGGATCGACCATTGTAAAGCCATCATGGATCGCCACGCGAATTTCATGGGCGTCAAACAGGTCTTCAGTCAGGAAGACAACTTCATTGGTTGCTACGACAGGCAAATCGGTTTGCTCTGAGAGCTCTAAAGCGAAATGCAGATAGGCTTCTTCATCTGGTCTGCCTGTTCGAATCAGCTCCAAATAAAAGCGGTCTGGAAAGTGCGTTTTGTAGAATTCGACACACTGTCCGACAATTTCGGCATTCCCTTTCAACAATGCTTTTCCAATCTCACCACTTTTCGCGCCAGATAGGATAATCAGACCTTGCTTGTGATTAACGAGCCACTCTTTATCAATCACGGGTATATGCTGAACATGCCCACGTTGATAAGCTTCTGAAATCAATAGTGTTAAGTTGTTATATCCAATATTATCGGAAGCAAGAATAGTCAACTTTGTCAGCTCATCACCAAACTCCGGCGACTGCATCATGAAATCAGCACCGATAATCGGCTTGATACCACAGTTGTGTGCTGTTCCATAAAATTTCACCAAACCACATAGGTTAGTAAAATCGGTTAATGCAAGCGCTGGCATGCCCATTTCCGCGACCTTTTTGACCAGCGGTGGCACTTTCGACAGGCCGTCGATCATCGAGAAATCACTGTGAACACGTAAATGTATAAACTTAGGGTCTGACATAAATAATTTGAGTTCTAAATAATCTAATCAATTGTTAATTCAGTGGATATGGAACCTGAATTAACCAGAATATGGCCGTAAATAAGCTCTGAATTGACTTATTTACGTAGAGAAGCATTGTATAGCAGCTTTTATTCGATACCCAGAGCTCTTTTAACTGGCTTGAAACTCTTACGGTGCTGGTCGATGACACCATGTTGTTCGATAGCAGCAAAATGGGCTTTGGTTGGATACCCTTTGTGCTGCGCAAAACCAAATTCAGGATGAAGTTTATCCAGATCTTCCATCTCTTGATCACGAACCACTTTTGCTATGATAGAGGCCGCGCTGATCTCTTGAACTCGAAGGTCGCCTTTCACTACGGCAATGGCGTCCATTGATAACGTCGGCACTCGATTTCCATCAATGAGAGCGAGTTCGGGCTGAATCGATAGCCCTTCGATTGCACGCTGCATAGCAACCATCGTCGCTTGCAAAATATTAAATTGATCGATCTCTTCTGGAGAGCAGCGACCCACCGCCCATGCTAGGGCTTTTTCTTTAATCTCAGGGTAAAGTGCAAGGCGTTTTTTTTCTGATAATTTCTTTGAATCCGTTAACCCTTCTATTGGATTATTCGGATCGAGAATCACAGCCGCTGTCACCACATCGCCAACCAATGGACCGCGGCCTACCTCATCAATACCAGCAACAAGAGCATACCCCGTAGGATATTCAAATTCAGGCAATTCTTGTTTCTCTTTTACTGTTTTTTTCATCGCTTTTTTATCTGTCATATTATTCTGCTTGTAAGCCTATGAGATTTAATACCGCTTTTGCTGCTTGCGTGTCTGCATCTTTACGGATCCATTGATGCATTTCAGTAAACGATTGAATCAATTCAACGTTATCATTAGCCAATACTTCTTCCATTGCGGGATAAAGGAAATCAGGGTGGCACTCTTCTTGAATGAACTCTTTAACCAACTCTTTACCCGCAAGCACATTTGGCAATGATACAAATTCAGTAATCGATAGCTTTTGTGCAATCCAGCCAGTAAGTTTATTGACTTGATAACCAACAACCATTGGTCTCTTCACCAACATACATTCAAGCGCAACGGTACCTGATGCAAGTAAAACCGCATCTGAAGCGGTCATGACATTTCTTGCGGTATCTTCAATGATAACGAAATCCAGCTCAGGTGCCGTCTCTTTCCAGATTGATTCAAATTGCTCTCGGCGTTTTTTGTTCACAGCAGCAACAACAAACCCCATCTCAGGGTGCTTAGCATGAATACGCTGGCAAGTCTCGATGAAAGGTTTAGCAATCAATGCTACCTCTCCTCCACGACTCCCTGGTAGCACTGCAAGCCATTGACGATCTTGATCTAAATTCAGCAGTTCACGAGCCGCGCGTTGATCACTTACTAATGGGATCGCATCAGCAAGAGTGTGGCCGATAAACTCACAAGCTACATTATATTTATCATAGAAAGCTTTCTCGAAAGGCAGAAATGCCAACACTAAATCCGTCGCGGCATCAATTTTAAATATGCGCTTTGGTCGCCATGCCCACACAGAAGGGCTGACATAATGCACGGTTTTTATTCCTGCATCTTTGAGCGTTTTTTCTAATCGAAGATTAAAATCAGGCGCATCAATACCGATAAAAACATCCGGTGGATTTTGCGTAAAATACTCAACTAGCTGATGCTTTACTTTCAATAACCTTGGTAATCGACCTAGGACTTCAACAAGTCCCATGACTGCCAATTCTTCCATATCAAACAGAGATTCGCAGCCTGAAGCGATCATCTTAGGGCCACCAATGCCCACGAATTCAGCATCCGGATATTGCTGTTTAATCGATTGAATAAAACCTTCACCTAAAGTATCACCAGAAAGTTCTCCAGCGACGATTCCAATGCGTAGTGGTTTTTTTGCGTTTAACATGTCACTTATCCCAATAACGGTGGCATAAATCATACCAATCTAAAAACACAAAAAGACCGCTGAAAACAGCGATCTTTATTGACAGCAATAGCAACTGAATACTCAATCACAGTACTTGGTAAATAATGGTACAGAGGAAAGAAAAGAATAGTACTTAGCGAATAATGCCACGCGTCGATTTCTCAAAGATATCAAGGAATCCTTGTAGTACAGGGAACTCTGCAAGTTCGCTGTTAATCTCGACTTTTGCTTCTTCTAAAGTATTGCCATTGCGGTAAAGCGCCTTATAAGCACGGCGAATCGCATGGATCTCTTTCTTTTCAAATCCGCGACGCTTTAACCCTTCGATATTGATACCAAATGGTTTTGCATGGTTACCTTGAGCCATTACATATGGCGGCACATCTTGAACCACAACCGACGCACCACCAATAAAGCTATGAGCACCAACGGTACAGAATTGGTGTACTGGAGATAAGGCAGAAACTATCGCATAATCTTCAACGGTTACATGTCCTGCAAGAGTTGCATTGTTACCCATGATGATGTTATCGCCGACAACACAGTCATGCGCGATATGGACATTGACACAAAATAAGTTATCACTACCAACGGTAGTCACACCTTTATCTTGAACAGTACCACGATGCATCTGTACGCTTTCACGAATGATATTTCTATCGCCCACAACTAGACGTGTATCTTCGCCTTGATACTTTTTATCTTGACACTCTTCACCAACAACCGCGAATGGGAAAATACGGTTATCTTTACCAATAACTGTAGGTCCCTTGATCACTACGTGAGACATAACTTCTGTCCCATCGCCAATTTCTACGTTGCCTGTAATATAGGTGAAAGGCCCTACCGTAACATTAGCGCCGATTTTGGCACCCTCTTCAACGACAGCAGAAGGGTGGATTTGAGCGGTTTCATGAATCATATTAAAACTCTCTACGTGCACACTTAAGTTCAGCGGAACAAACAACGTCGCCATCTACACGAGCGACACCATTAAATTGAGCAATACCACGACGTTCTTTAATGAATTCTACTTCAATGATCATTTGATCACCTGGGACAACCGGTTTACGGAACTTCGCTTTATCTACACTTGCAAAGTAATAAAGCTCATTCTCAGATGGCGCACCAAACGATTTGAAAGCAAGTAAACCTGTCGCTTGAGCCATAGCTTCAAGAATCAAAACACCAGGAAAAACCGGAAGCTGAGGAAAATGACCAGTAAACTGTGGTTCGTTAACGGAAACATTTTTAATTGCCGTTAGGTGCTTCGCTTCTTCAAAGTCAACAACACGATCGATCAACAAAAATGGGTAGCGATGAGGCAAAAGCTCCTGAATTTCAGTGATATTCATCGTTTTCTTTTCAGTAGTCAAAGTCATATTCCTATTCTAATACTTAATTAATTATTTGCGATTATAGACGAAAAAGACCCGCACATCGCGAGCCTTCTTCAATAAATATGGTATTACGATTCCACATTTCCATCGATTAACTTCTCGACAGCTTTTAATCGCTTATTCATATCGTCAATTCGATGTACGCGAGTCGCTGTTTTACGCCACTCTTTATTGGTTTGCAATGGGATACCAGAAGAGTACATTCCTTTCTCTTTGATTGAGCGCATGACCATACCCATACCAGTGATCGTTACTCCATCGACGATTTCAATGTGACCATTAATCACACAACCACCACCAATAATACAGTATTTACCGATATTAGTGCTGCCAGCGATAATAGTACCACCTGCAATCGCAGAACCATATCCGATGTGAACATTATGAGCAATTTGGAGTTGGTTATCCAAAATCACGTTATCGTCCACAATGGTATCATCTAATGCACCGCGATCGATCGTCGTACAAGAGCCGATTTCAACACGGTTACCAATACGAACAGAGCCGACTTGGGGAATTTTTATCCACTCGCCTTTCTCATTCGCATAACCAAAGCCATCAGAGCCAATCACTGTGTTTGCTTGAACTAAACAATCGCTTCCAAGCTCAACATCATGATAGATACTTACATTCGACCATAACTGAGTGTTAGCACCGATTTTGGCTTTTTGACCAATAAAGCAACCTGCTCCGATAACAGCACCATCGCCGAGTTCAGCTCCAGATTCAATCACAGCATTCGCACCAATAGAGACGTTTTTACCAATAATGGCATCGCTAGCGACAACGGCAGAAAGTGCAATACCTTCAGCCGCTGCAGGTGTTAAATCTAAAGCTTGAGCGACTTTAGCAAAAGCAACATAGGGGTCATCCACAACAATAACATTTGTCTGACAAAGTTCTCTTTCCGCCGCCTTAACCATAATGGCAGATGCACAGCAATCAGCTAAATGCTTGCTGTATTTTGCATTCGAAAGAAAAGTGATTTCTCCTTGTTTTGCTTTATCCATAGGAGCAACCGATGAGATGATTTGATCACCTTCACCGTAGAGCTCTCCCCCGGTAATTACGGCCAATTCGGCTAAAGTGAGTTGTGGCATAACGTTCTTATTTTAATTGCTTAATAACCAGTTCTGACACATTAAATTCAGGCTTACCATATTGCATAGCTTGAATATCAACGATCAGATCGTAACCTTCTTTTTCAGCAACCGCTTTTACTGCTGCTTGAATTTGCTTAAATAGTTTTTGCTTCTCTTGAGCTTCGCGACGTTGACTCGCCTTCTCTAAAGCTTGTCCTTTGATTTTGTAGTTGCTCTGAAGTTGACCAATTTCAATACGTAGTTTTTCAACTTCGTCTGGACCTAGTAGCTCACCATCACGCTTAAGTTTTTCAATTTTTGTTGCTGCTTCAGCTTGAATCGCTTGTAGTTCAGCCGCTTTATCTTTGAACTCTTCTTGCAATTTTTGCAGTACGATTTCACGTTGAGGTAGCTCTTGGAATACTTGAGCAGTATTAACATAACCAACTTTCTGAGCAGCTTCCGCAGCTTGAGCAAATAAAGAAGAGCTTAATACGATAAGGCCAAGACCCGCTGCTTTCATCATGTTTTTCAAAATATATTCCTTAAAATTTAGAATGTTCTACCAATAGTGAAAGTGAAGAACTCTTCATCATCACCTTCAAAAGATTTAGCCGGCTTCGCGACTGAGAATACTAATGGCCCCATAGGAGACATCCACTGCAACGCAGCGCCATATGACGAACGATAATTTGTTGGGTCTGAATAGTCGTAGTAGTAAGCGCCACCAGGCATGTCAGCACTCGCTTTACGGTAATCAAATTCAGTATCCCATACACTTGCCATATCGAAGAATACGCTAGTACGGATTTGATTTCGTACTTCATCCGATGCAAATGGTGTTGGTACGATCAGCTCAATACTTGCCAATGCCACCGCGTTACCACCGACAGAGTCATCCGTCGCTTTATAATTAGGGTTATTACCTACACCTTCATTATAAACAGCTTTAGGCCCGGCGGAGTTCGAACCAAAACCACGTAAAGTGGTAAAGCCGCCCGCGTAATAGTTCTCATAGAATGGGAATAAATTATCATTACCATTCGTTTGACCATAACCATTACCGTAACCTAAACGACCACGCATCAAGAGCGTAAATTCATGCTTTTTGGTTAAAGGTATGTACTGTTTCACATCATACTGAACTTTAAAATACTGAACATCAGAGCCCGGTACCGTTGCCTTGAAAAATGCTCGTTGATGGTTACCTTCCGTTGGGAAATACCCTCGGTTTAAATTGTTGCGTGTCCATGAAATATTGAGATCAAAATCATTGGTCACCAAGCTACCGTCAGAGTTCATGTTATCGGCTTGCGCTTGTAAAAACTGCTCAATTTGTACATAGGCATCTAAGTTTGAAATCTTATTATGCGTATAACCAATGCCAAATTCGACACGGTTGAGCTCATCAAACGGGAAACCCCACGTTAAGCTCGTACCGTAACTTTCATTGGTATAGTCAACAATACCCGCTTCAGAAGCTTCAAATTCATTGTAGAAAACTTTACCACCTAGACTAACACCATCAAGGTTCCAGTATGGGTCGCGGTACTCTAAGCTGATATTTTTCTGATAGTCATTCATCATGGCACTGATGCCGACTCGATTACCACTACCAGCAAAGTTATCCTGCTGTAGACCGACTTGGAAACTTACGCCAGATTCCGTACCGTAGCCTACGCCAAAGTTTACACTACCCGAGTTGGCTTCTTTTACGTTGTACACTAAATCGACTTGATCTTCGCTTCCTGGAACACGAACCGTTTGAACATCAACCGTTTCGAAGTAACCAAGACGGTTCAGACGTGCTTTACCCGTATCTATCGATTTTGAATTTAACCAACTGCCTTCCATTTGACGCATTTCACGACGTAAAACTTCGTCTTTAGTGGCGTTATTTCCAGTGAATCGGATATCACGAACATAAATTCGACTACCCGCATCAACATTGATAATAAGTGACACTTCATTAGTTTCATCATCAAATTCAGGAATAGTACGAACTTGAGGATAAGCGTAACCCGCCTCCCCTAAAATACGTTTAACCCCTTCCTCTAATTCCGTCACTCGAGAGCCGTTATACACTTCGCCAGCTTCAAAAGGATTTAAAGCGGTAAACTCAGCCTCTTTACCTACAAGGTCACCACGGAAATTGATGTCCTTAACGGTATAGGCTTCGCCCTCTTCTAGGCCAAGCGTAATATAGACACCTTTCTTATCTGGGGAGATGGCAACCTGTGTCGAATCAAGCTTAAACTTCAAATACCCTCGGTCAAGGTAGTAAGACTTCAATGCTTCTAAATCACCTGCAAGAATCTGCTTCTGGTACTTATCATCAGATAGGAAGTTCCACCACTCAATATCTACGTTCAGATTAAATCGAGAAAGTAACTCTTCATCATTATAAACTTCATTACCAATAAAGTTTATCTGTTGAATTTTAGCGGAAACACCTTCGGTGAAAACAAATTTAAGGTCAGAACGATTGCGAGGAAGTGGGGTTACAACCGCTTTTACCGTCGCATTATATTTACCAACACTGTAGTAAAAATCTTCTAAACCTTTCTCAATATTGCTTAGCGTAGTGCGATCTAAAGCTTCACCCACACGAACCTCAGATGCATCCAAGTTCTGCTGAAGCTGCTCTTCTTTAATCGCTTTATTACCAGAAAATGAGATGCTGGCAATGGTCGGGCGCTCTTTGACTTGGATGACTAAAGCATCGTTATCACGTAATACTTTTACATCTTCAAAGTTACCTGAAGCATAAAGCGCTCGAATAATTTCCGATACGTCTTGTGAGTCAACAGAGTCGCCAATACGAACAGGCATCTTCAATAATGCGGCACCGAGAGCCACACGCTGTAATCCTTCGATTTTTATGTCTTGAACGACAAAATTTTCTGCGCCATTCGCTGACACGCTAGTTGCCAACAACGTTGCGAATAGAATCTGCTTAATCGCCATATTTATTCTAACTATTCCTTGCTACTGCTTTTGATTACGATTTAAAAATCATAAACGAGTAAAATCATTAAATATTGCTAACGCCATCAATGAGAAGATGATAGCTCCTCCGACTCTATACCCCATCTCTTGTACCTTTTCTGGCACCGGGCGTCGGGTTACGGCTTCAATTGCGAAAAACAGCAAATGCCCACCATCTAACATAGGCAATGGAACCAAATTAATGATCCCTAAATTCACACTGATTAATGCTAAAAACCCAAGGAAGTAAACAATGCCATAATCAGCGGTTGCTCCTGCTCCTTTTGCTATCGATATCGGCCCACTTAAATTATCGAGGCCTACATCACCAACAACCAGCTTCTTAAGCATGCTGATCGTCAAGCTTATAATTTGCCCTGTTTTATCAAACGCCTTTTCTATCGATTCAAATACACCATATTTCAGCTCAAATCGATAACTTTGCGGCCATTCTGCGACTTTCGGTGCAATACCCGCAAAACCAATCACTTTATCCTTGGAAATCTTTTTGCTATCTGGTTCTAACACAATAGGAAGAACCACACCATTTCGTTCGATCTCTAAAGCCACCACTTTATTCGGACTTTGGCGTATCGCCTCTACAATCTGCTGCCAGTCCTCAACGATGACATCATTGACTCGCACAAACTTATCACCTGCGATCAGCCCAGCTCGAGCACCTGCCCCGTCTTCTGATACGTTAACCAGTACAGGCGTTATCTCAGGCGTAAACGGAGAAAAACCAAGTGCCCTCATAGCAGACTCAGTTTCTGGGTTAAAGTTCCATTCTCGAATGTCGAGAGTCTTCACTTCTTCGTAACCAACACCATCAACTGGCGTAAGCGTGACTGTCATCACATCATCACCGATATGAGAAATTAATCCCATATTCACTGATTCCCAGTCAAGAGTTCTAACACCGTCGATCGACTGAAATTGCATTCCACGTTCAATACCTGACTGCGCCGCAATTGAATTTGGAATAACTTCACCGACTACGGGCTTAACCGCTGGAATACCAATTAAAAACACCAACCAGTAAGCAAAAATCGCGAACACAAAATTAAAAGCAGGACCAGCGCCAACAATCGCGCTCCTCTTCCATAATGCTTTTTGATCGAACGCGTACTGTTTTTGGTCTTCAGGCACTTCATCAACACGAGAGTCGAGCATTTTTACGTACCCGCCTAATGGGATCATTGAAAGGCTATATTCGGTCCCATCTTTACCCATTTTTCTCCAGATTGATTTACCAAAACCAATTGAAAATTTTTCCACTTTTACGCCGCAGCGGCGGGCTACCCAGAAGTGCCCATACTCGTGCACAGCCACCAAGATGCCTAAAGCAATGATAAATGAACCGAAGTTCCATAATATATCAATCATAATTTACGCTCACGAGTGGCTTCTAAAGCAAATATTCGAGCCATTCTATCTAGCTCAAGTAGGCTTTCCAAGCTATCTATGGAATGAGAGGTGTTAGTCGCGCAGACCTTAGACAATACAGCTTCATTAACGGCTGCAATGTCCGTAAATTTAAGTGTGTTATTCAAAAATGCGTCAACGGCGACTTCATTGGCTGCGTTTAAAGAGGTGGTGGCATATTGCCCTTCATAACACGCATCAATCGCAAGTTTTAAACAAGGGTAGCGATCGAAATCTGGTTCAAGGAAGGTCAACTGCCCCACTTTAGTAAAATCGAGCGCTTTGACACCAGCATCCACACGCTGAGGATAGGACATTGTCAAAGCAATAGGTGTCGACATGTCCGGTTCGCCCATCTGAGCTAACACCGAGCCATCTTTATATTGAACCATTGAGTGAATGACAGATTGAGGATGAATAATTACTTTCAGCTGCTCTTTGGAGGCATTAAACAGCCATTTAGCTTCAATATACTCAAGACCTTTGTTCATCATTGTCGCAGAATCAACCGAGATTTTCGGCCCCATAGCCCAGTTAGGATGAGCAATAGCCTGCGCAGGGGAAACCGCACTTAACTCACTGACATCAGTGTAACGAAATGGGCCACCGGATCCGGTCAGTAGTATGTTATCAACACCACTCTGTTCGAGGTTACATCGACCTAAGTTAGTTTGGATCTCACTAGGTAAGCATTGGAAGATAGCATTATGCTCACTATCAACTGGCAATAATTCTGCACCAAATTTGTCTACCGCATCAATAAAGAGTTGTCCTGACATCACCAGAGCTTCTTTATTCGCTAACAACACTCGCTTACCCGCTTGTACCGCCGCCATAGTAGGGATAAGTCCAGCTGCGCCAACGATAGCCGCCATCACCGTATCCACTTCATCAAATGAAGCGATATGATTCATCCCTTCCAAGCCTGACAGTACTTGAGTTGAGATTTTTAATGTTAATAGCTGTTCTTTTAATAACTTAGCAGCATCATCACTTGCCATCACTGCATATTTTGGTCGCCATTTCTCACACAGCTGACGCATTTTCTCTACATTGGTTCCGGCAGCCAGAGCAACAACTGAAAAATGTTCAGGGTTTTGCTCTACAACCTTGAGGGTACTAGTGCCAATTGAACCCGTTGCGCCGAGAATAGTTAAATTTCGCATTGCGTATAGACCGTTAGTTGCGAGAAAAAGGCAAGAATGACCTTGCCTTAATCACTAAAATAAAACGTTATTAAAATATATAGTACAGAAGAGCAAATACAGGGAAGGCAGCGGTTAAGCTATCAATGCGATCAAGGATGCCACCATGCCCAGGAATGATATTACTGCTATCTTTAACTCCTGATACACGTTTAAACATACTTTCTACTAAATCACCTAGTACTGAAATGACAACCGTAATAAGCGTGATCACAATCATGTGTAAAGGCGTTGCAAATTGGATATCAAACCAAACTGAGAAGCCCCAGCCAACCAGTAGCGCTGCAATAATGCCTCCCAATAAACCTTCAATCGTTTTATTAGGGCTTACTGCGGGAGCCATCTTTCTTTTGCCAAATGTTTTGCCTGAGAAGTAAGCGCCACTATCAGCCGCCCATACTAAAAAGCAAACAAACATAACAAGCTTAGCGCCGTGGTATGGATCAGTAGAGATATCTTCGGCACGTAGAATCACGACACTCCAAAAAAAAGGAAGTAATGTCAGTAACCCAAACACATGACGTAAGACATTAGAGCCTTGCCAACCAGCTGCCGATTTAGGGTAGGTTATCGCTAAACCGCTCGCGATAATCCACCAGATAGAGCCAACAGCTAAAATTGAAAAGTGCAAACTAGAGAGGGAGTTCAAGCTATCAGCATCGGTAGGCAGTAAGGCATAACTTGCGGCACCAATAATAACGGATGGGATTAATGCCATATAACGAGATTTATGTTCTACAAATTGCGTCCACTCCCAAAATCCTAGTAGTGTGATCACAGCTAGTGCTAACATAAATAGCGGGAGCGATAATTCAAAAATTCCTAAAATAACTAGAGGAGCTAAAATCAACGCGGTAATGATTCGTTGTTTCAAACTTTATAATCCTTATTTTTCTTCCATCAATGCTTTAACCTGGTCATCAGTACAACCAAAACGTCGAACTCGATTGACAAACCAAGTTACAGCTTCAACCAAACTATCTTCATCAAAGTCTGGCCAAAATTCTTCGGTAAAAAACATCTCTGCATAAGCGAGTTGCCAAAGCATAAAATTACTTATGCGACATTCGCCACTTGTCCTAATCAATAAGTCTACTTCTGGAATATCGGCCATAGTGAGATGTTGAGAGATCATATCCTCATCAATATCACTTACGCTACATTTCCCTTCAGCGACTTGAGTGGCAATAGACTTCATGGCTTCTGTGATGTCCCACTTACCGCCATAATTGGCCGCGACATTAACCACCATACCTGTATTGTTTGCGGTTAACTCTTCAGCTTCAATGATTTTCTTTTGCAAACGAGCACTAAATCGGCTTTTATCACCAATAATGCGCAGCTTTAAATTGTTTTTATGGAGTTTCTTTATTTCACTCGATAATACAGTAATAAACAATTCCATAAGCAAGCCAACCTCTTCTTCAGGTCGACGCCAATTCTCACTACTAAATGCAAATAAAGTCACCGCTTCAATTTTCAGCTTACTTGCTGCTGATATCGTTTTTCTTACGGCACTCACCCCTTTTTTATGGCCAAAAACACGAGGCTTTCCATGAGATTTAGCCCAGCGGCCATTACCATCCATAATGATAGCGATATGTTTTGGAAGGGAGTCTGTGAAGTTCTGAGAATTTTGCATATGAAGTTAATTTACGTACCATCGTCAAGATTGGACAGACTAGCATAAAAAAAGGCGCTGTGCTGCGAGCTCAGCGCCTTACCAATCATAAAGTTGTAAGTATTGGTTATACTTCCATCAACTCTTTTTCTTTAACTGCTAGAACGTCATCAACACTCTTAACAGCAGCATCTGTTAGCTTTTGAATTTCGTCTTGTGCACGACGGTCTTCATCTTCTGAAATTTCTTTGTCTTTAAGAAGCGCTTTAAGATCACCGTTTGCGTCACGACGGATGTTACGAATAGCAACACGACCACCTTCAGCTTCGCCACGAACGATTTTTACTAAATCTTTACGGCGTTCTTCTGTTAGTGGTGGAAGTGGTACACGGATAACGGTACCCGCTGACATAGGGTTTAAACCTAGATCTGATTTCATGATTGCTTTTTCGATAAGAGGAGTAAGCTCTTTATCAAATACAGTAATAGACAGCGTACGCGCGTCTTCAGCGATGACGTTAGCCACTTGGTTTAGTGGCGACATTGCACCGTAGTACTCTACAGAGATGCCAGACAGAAGGCTTGGATGCGCACGGCCTGTACGGATCTTAAGTAGGCTGTTACGTAGTGATTCTACACTTTTTTCCATGCGCTCTTGCGCGTCTTTTTTGATTTCGTTAATCACAATTTCACCTTAAATAATTTTTCTTAAAGAATACGCTTTGATGAATACGTACTAAAAAGAATGAATAGGATGACTATAAAATACAAACCATTTGATTTGTAATTTTATAATTACTCAGCATCGCTAATTAGCGTGCCTTCTGCTTCACCCATTACCACGCGACGTAATGCGCCTGGTTTGTTCATATTAAATACACGAATAGGCATTTTATGGTCACGTGCTAGTGTAAATGCCGCTAAGTCCATAACCTTCAGCTCTTTCTCAAGAATGCTGTTGTAAGAAAGCGTATGATACAACTCTGCTTCAGGGTTGGCTACAGGGTCAGCTGTAAATACGCCATCAACTTTTGTCGCTTTTAGAACGATATCCGCTTCAATTTCAATACCGCGTAAACATGCAGCAGAATCTGTAGTGAAGAATGGGTTACCCGTTCCTGCCGAGAAGATCACAACGCGACCTTGACGAAGTTGGCTAATTGCATCTGCCCAGTTGTAATCGTCACATACACCTTTCAGTGGGATTGCAGACATTACACGTGCGTTCACATATGCACGGTGTAAAGCATCACGCATTGCTAAGCCGTTCATTACGGTTGCAAGCATACCCATGTGATCACCAACAACGCGGTTCATACCCGCTTCAGCCAGACCAGCACCACGGAAAAGGTTACCGCCACCGATAACCACACCAACTTGAACACCTAGCTCCACAAGCTCTTTTATCTCTTGAGCCATACGATCAAGTATCGTTGCATCGATACCAAATCCTTCTTCGCCTTGAAGGGCTTCGCCGCTAAGTTTAAGCAGAATACGTTGATATGCTGGTTTAGGGTTCGTAGTCATGAAGTATACCTTCCAAAGAGAGTAGTTAATTAACAGTCATGATTTAATACTCTGAACACTTTCATCATCTCTAATAATGAAACGAAATACCAAATCATGACAATTAATAAAATGGGTACAGCAGTCATAAAAAGACCGCAGCAATGGCCACGGTCTTTTCATTAGCAATACACTAAGGATTAACCTTTTTGTACCGCTGCAACTTCATCAGCAAAGCTCATTTCTGCAGCTTTCTCGATGCCTTCACCAACTTCTAAACGAATGAAGTCAGTTACTGTAGCACCTTTAGCTTTAAGAATATCGCCAACAGTTTGCTTAGGTTCCATGATGAAAGCTTGACCAGTTAGTGATACTTCACCAGTAAACTTCTTCATGCGGCCGATAACCATTTTTTCTGCGATTTCTTGTGGTTTGCCTTCGTTCATTGCGATTTCAACTTGAACCGCTTTCTCTTTAGCAACTACATCAGCAGGTACGTCAGCAGGAGTTAGGAACTCAGGCTTAGACGCAGCAACGTGCATAGCAACGTGCTTGATAGTTTCTTCGTCAGCTTCACCAGCTACAACAACACCGATACGGTCGCCGTGGCGGTAAGAACCAACTTTAGCGCCTTCGATGAATTCAACACGACGAATGCTGATGTTCTCACCGATTTTAGTTACTAGCGCGATACGTGCTTCTTCAAATTTAGCTTGAAGAGCTGCGATATCTAGGCGCTCAGCTAATGCTACTTCTGCTACTTCATTAGCAAATGCAAGGAAACCTGCATCTTTTGCTACGAAGTCAGTTTGGCAGTTAACTTCAAGAATAGCAGCAACACCTGCTTCTTCTTTAATTAGGATTGTACCTTCAGCAGCAACGTTACCCGCTTTTTTAGCTGCTTTAGCTGCGCCAGATTTGCGCATGTTTTCAATCGCTAGCTCAATGTCGCCTTCAGCAGCAACAAGTGCTTTTTTACATTCCATCATGCCCGCAGCTGTGCGTTCACGAAGTTCTTTTACTAGAGCAGCAGTTACAGTTGCCATTCTCGATTCCTCGGTTGATTCTAAAATAAGGTAAAAATCAGGGGCCAAATAGAGGGCCCCTGATGCTAACTATAACTTAGTTTCTATTAAAACGAGGGTTCACTAAAACTCTGTCTTCCAAAACTAAGTAATGGTTGGAGTCGCTATTATTCAGCAGCTTCTACAAAACCATCTTTTTCAGCAGTGATAGCAGCAACATCTTTGTTACGACCTTCTTTAACCGAATCAGCAGCAGCGTTTAGGTAAAGCTGTACCGCACGGATTGCATCGTCATTACCAGGAATGATGAAGTCAACGCCGTCTGGGTTAGAGTTAGTATCAACAACAGCGTAAACTGGGATACCTAGGTTGTTTGCTTCTTTAACTGCGATGTGTTCGTGATCTGCATCAATTACGAATAGAGCGTCAGGTAGGCCGCCCATGTTTTTGATACCACCAAGAGATTTCTCTAGCTTCTCCATTTCGCGAGTACGCATTAGAGCTTCTTTCTTAGTAAGCTTGTCGAAAGTACCGTCTTGAGCTTGCGCTTCAAGTTCTTTCAGACGCTTGATAGACTGACGAACAGTTTTGTAGTTTGTTAGCATACCGCCTAACCAGCGGTTGTTAACGTAAAACTGGTTGCTGTTGATAGCAGCTTCTTTAACAGCTTCAGATGCAGCGCGCTTAGTACCAACGAAAAGAACTTTACCTTTTTTCTCGCCAACTTTAGCAAGCTCAGTAAGAGCTTCGTTGAACATTGGTACAGTTTTTTCTAAGTTGATGATATGAACGTTGTTACGAGCACCAAAGATGAATGGCTTCATTTTTGGGTTCCAGTAACGAGTTTGGTGACCGAAGTGAACACCAGCTTTAAGCATATCGCGCATTGATACAGTTGCCATTTTAAAATCCTCTATGGGGTTAGGCCTCCACATTCCCCATGCATCCGACCCCTAACCTATTAACCTGAGTTAATGAAGTTGAAGCACCCCGGAACATGTGTCGAAATGTGTGTGATTTAAAGATAATTAAGTATAGGTCAAAGCTGCTTCGCCAAACAGGAGATAACAGTCTTTGTTCCCGGCGCGCTTTATACCATAGTTTGATTATAAATTTCCAGTAAAAAGCCAATTTCCTTAGTCAAATTGGGCGAACAAAATCTAAATGAAAACGGATTTCAATTGCGCTTCCGTGTCTCACTGATAGAATAGCGGCTATAGCCATCTTAAGGCATCTGAAAATAGATAATAGAGAAAGCCAATGTCTGTAAAAATCAAAACAGCTGAAGAAATAGAAAAAATGCGCGTTGCGGGCAAACTTGCAGCAGAAATTTTAGAAATGATTGAACCTCATATTCAAGTGGGTACGACGACAGAAGAGTTAAACACCATCTGTCATGAATACGCGCTTGCGAAAGGTGCCTACTCTGCCCCTCTTAATTATCACGGTTTTCCTAAATCTATCTGTACGTCAATCAACCACATTGTGTGTCACGGCATCCCTGCAGAAGAAGATGTTGTCGTTAATGGTCAAATCAAACCTGCAGTATTAAAAGATGGTGATATTCTCAACGTTGACATTACCGTAATCATCCCTGATGACGAAAATGCGGACCTAAGCGTACGTCCTACAGGTTACCACGGTGATACTTCTAAGATGTTCCTTGTGGGTGATGTATCAGCCGTTAACAAGCGCCTATGTATGGTTGCTCAAGAAGCGTTATATGAAGGTATGCGCCAAGTTAAACCGGGTGTTCAGCTGGGTAAAATTGGTACTGCGATTGAGAAATACATCAAGACCAACAATAAGAATAACCCTCGTGCTAAATTTTCGATCGTTAAAGACTATTGTGGACATGGTATTGGTGCTGAGTTCCATGAAGATCCACAAGTGGTTCACTACAAAAACAGTGATCGTACAGTTTTAAAAGCTGGAATGATTTTTACTATTGAACCAATGATCAATGCAGGTAAATTTGGTTGCCGCCTTGATGATGAAGATGGCTGGACAGTTTACACCGCTGATAACAAAAACTCAGCGCAATGGGAACATACTCTTCTCGTAACTGATACAGGTTGTGAAGTGCTGACACTTCGTAACGAAGACACCATTCCACGACTGCTAGTTAACTAATTATTAGCTAACGACATCGAATCTGTTTTGTTGAAATATCTCCGTCAATCGGGGATATTTTTTTATCTAGCCCTATATTCTGGTAGATTAGTTTTATTCTACTTTTCTTGCATGGATTGCAGACAATGCCTTATCAATCACCACTCACTTTTAGCGATGAGCAGCTTCAAGTCTCAGAACTAAAAGAGCAGCTCGATATTTTCACTTGCTACCAAAAGCAAGAGTTTCTCAACCAGCACCCAATAAACGATTTAGTCCTCGCTCGTGCAGAATATATGGATCTGTTGCTGACACGATTATGGCGTCATTTTGGCTTCTATGAACGACCAAATTTAAGTTTAGTTGCCGTAGGTGGTTATGGTAGAGGTGAGCTTCACCCTCTTTCTGATATTGATATCCTCATTGTCTCCAAGCATAAACTACCCGATGCGCTTGGCGTTCAAATCAGTGAGTTCATTACTCTGTTATGGGATTTAAAGCTCGAAGTTGGCCATGCCGTTCGAACGGTTGATGAGTGTAATGACATTGGCCGTGAGGATTTAACTGTCGCAACAAACTTACAAGAGTCTCGACTTCTGTGTGGCAGCGAAGAGACGTTTCAAGCATTAAAATTACGAGTACATTCTGAATCATTCTGGCCGAGCGAAGTCTTTTACAAAGCAAAAATCCAAGAGCAAAGGCAACGTCATGCTCGTTTTCACGATACCACTTATAACTTAGAGCCCGACATCAAATCGACACCAGGTGGCTTAAGAGATATCCATACTCTCAGTTGGGTTGCTCGCCGGCATTTTGGCGCAACATCACTACTGGAAATGAGCCGTTTTGGATTTCTGACCGATGCAGAATATCGCGAGTTGGTTGAGTGCCAAGATTTCTTATGGCGTGTTCGCTTCGCACTGCACAGCGAATTAAAACGTTACGACAACCGACTCACATTTGCCCATCAGGCTCACGTCGCAGAAAATTTAGGCTTTGTCGGTGAAGGTAATGTCGCCGTCGAAAAGATGATGAAAGAGTTTTATCGAACGTTAAGACGGGTTTCTGAGCTCAATAAAATGCTGCTCAAACTGTTTGATCAAGTTATTATAAATGGAGGGGAAACGTCTGAGCCTGAAATATTAGACAATGACTTCCAGCGCCGAGGCTCACTCATTGAAGCAAGAAAGCCAGCACTGTTCCAAGCCAGACCTGAAACCATCTTAGATATGTTTATTCATATTGCGAATGATTCAACCATTGATGGAGTCAGCCCCCCAACTCTTCGTCAGTTACGAACCGCTCGACGTCGCTTAAATAAATTTTTGCATACCATTCCCGCAGCACGCGAAAAGTTCATGGATCTTGTTCGTCACCCTAACGCATTACATAAAGCCTTTCGTTTAATGCACCGTTTAGGGGTTCTTTCTGCCTACCTACCGCAATGGAGTCAGATTGTCGGTCAAATGCAATTTGATCTTTTTCATGTCTACACGGTAGATGAGCACAGCATGCGATTGCTCAAACATATTAATCAGTTCAGTTACGCGAAAAATAGAGATAAGCACCCTATCTGCTGTGAGGTATACCCTCGGATTCAGAAGAAGGAGTTGCTAATTCTTGCGGCCATTTTCCATGATATTGGTAAAGGCCGCGGAGGGGATCATTCTGAAATTGGCGCGGTTGAAGCTTATAATTTTTGCATCGAGCACGGTCTATCGAAACCCGAAGCGAAGTTAGTCTCTTGGTTAGTTCAAAATCACCTTCTCATGTCGGTTACCGCGCAAAGACGTGATATATACGATCCCGAAGTGATCACTGAGTTTGCCAAAAAAGTACGCGATGAAGAGTCCTTAGAGTTCTTAGTCTGTTTAACCGTAGCCGATATTTGTGCTACCAACCCTGAACTTTGGAACAGTTGGAAACGCACGCTTCTTGCTGAGCTGTTCCACTCAACTCAACGCGCATTAAGACGCGGATTAGAGAACCCTGTCGATATTAGAGATAGAATCCGCCACAACCAGCAACTCGCATCTGCCCTTCTACGTAAAGAGAACTTTAGCCCAAGGCAAATAGAAGTTCTATGGCAGCGGTTTAAAGCGGATTATTTTCTACGCCACACCCATAAGCAAATCGCATGGCATTGTGAGAATCTTCTCAGACAAAAGAACCCAGATGAACCTCTGATCCTTATCAGCAAAAAACCAACAAGGGGCGGAACAGAAGTTTTCGTTTACTGTAAAGATCAGCCAGCACTGTTTGCCACGGTTGTAGCGGAATTAGATAGGCGTAATTTTAACGTGCATGACGCACAAGTGATGACCAGTAAAGATGGCTATGTCATCGATACATTCATGGTTCTCGATCAACATGGACAAGCCATTGATGAATCTCGCCACAAAGCCGTGGTGAAACACTTAGTTCATGTACTTGAAGATGGCCGCCCTACAAAAATAAAAGTACGCCGCGCCCCAAGAAACCTTCAACATTTCAAAGTAAAAACCAGAGTTGATTTTCTACCAACTAAAAGTAAAAAACGCACCTTGATGGAATTTGTTGCGCTTGATACTCCTGGGCTACTCGCCAAGGTTGGTGCCACTTTTTCTGAACTTAATATCAGCTTACATGGCGCAAAAATCACCACGATTGGAGAGCGAGCAGAAGATCTCTTTATCTTAACCAGTGATGGTGGTCGATTGAGTGATCATCAAAAAGAGGTATTAAGAGAGAAACTGATTCTCAATGTTTCACAACTTGCCCCCAGTTAGTACCTAATATCGTTATGCGTACGTTGTGAGCGAGATTAAGATGAAAAATTAATCGCGATCTTGCCCACAACTTATCACTCAAGCCTAAAGATCATCTATCTACCACACAGTTAGGCTGCTACATTGGTTTATGTCACTGATGTTAATTATAGAGGTAACTTATGTATCCAAACCTCACTGGTTTAGGCATTCAAGACCCTAAACAAATTGAGCGTTATTCCCTACGTCAAGAAGCTCACAAAGATGTTTTGAAGATCTATTTTCATAAACAAAAAGGTGAGCTTTTTGCTAAAAGTGTAAAATTCAAATATCCGCGTCAAATTAAGAATGTACTGGTCGACAGCGGTAGCCATCAATACAAAGAAGTCACTGAGATTAATAGAAATCTAACCTTGGTGATTGATGAATTAAACAAAATTACCAAACCAATTAAAGCGCCAGAGCTCGACGTAAAACAGAAGATCCTCACCGACTTGCGTCACCTTGAGAAAGTCGTATCGAGTAAAATCGCTGAGATTGAAGCTGACTTAGAAAAATTGAAATAACCTTATTTGAAACTGAAAAAGGGCGAGTCACACCACTGTGCCTCGCCCTTTTATACTTTAATCTTTAATCTTTAATCTTTAATCTTTAATCTTTAATCTTTAATCTTTAGCTTCTCGCTTCTCGCTTCTCGCTTCTCAAGAATATCTTGCCACTCAAATCGTTCAAACAACGCCAACCATGTTTCATCGAACTTCGCCTTTAATACCAACTCTTGTTGAGTGAATGGGTGAATAAAACGCAGCTCTGAAGCGTGAAGTAATAAACGATGCGACTCTAAATTCTCTCGAAAGAGTTTATTATGCTTCCCATCACCATGAGACGTATCACCGACAATAGGGTGCCTTAAATGGGCCATATGCCTGCGAAGTTGATGCTTTCTCCCTGTCTTTGGAGCCATTTCAACTAACCCGTAGCGACTCGTAGGAAAGCGCCCCGTTGAATATGGAATTTCAACTTTGGCTAACGGCTCATAGGCAGTCACCGCTTCTTGAGGCTCTTTATCTTCTTTCGCAAACTTATCTGCAATTTTATCCAATTCCACTTTCAAAGGGTAATCGAGAGTAGCTCCCTCTTCGATCCAGCCTCGAACAATAGCGTGGTAGGTCTTCTGCATCTCATGATTGGCAAACATTGGCATCACTTGTGAGGCAACCTCACTAGAAAGTGCGAAAACCAACACACCAGATGTCGGTCTATCCAATCGGTGTAAAGGAAATACATGTTGCCCGATTTGATCACGCAGCGTTTGCATGACGAATTGAGTTTCATGCTTATCAAGCCAAGAACGGTGCACTAACATACCCGCAGGCTTATTGACCGCAACAAAATATTCGTCTTGAAAAATAATATCGAGCATTAATGGCAAGCCTTTTCTATCGATTCAATTAATAGTAGAAGAGGCTGCATTTCTTGGCGCTCTTTCCACACTTCAGAAAAATAAGGCGACATTTCAAAGCCTTTCGGTAACGGCTGATTTAACTCAATGAGTTGACGAATTTTGGCAATAAAGATCCACTGTAACCACTGCTCGGGTTGTAATGTATCAATGGAAAAAGGTTCCCGACTGGCTAAAGCGTCATCGGTTGGTTTTGTCGCCTGCCAGACACCCAGTTTGCGCATCTGATGTTCCAATTCATTTAAAATATTCGTTATCTTTGCCGCTGTGGTCATTGTTCACCAAGTTATTTTGTTTACTAACCTTGAATTTGTGCCATAGAGTACCATCTATTGAGTAAAGAAAGTTAGGACCTTATTGCCCATGGAAACCATTCACACCCTTAGCCAATTGTTACAAGATAGCCAATGTCAGTATAAGATTTTTGATTTAGGTCGCCGAATTCAAACCATCGACAGCCAACAATTCGAAAATGTTGAGGCGGGCAAACAGCCGTATCCATTCCCAAGTCAAAGACATGCACATATCGGAATCGCTTACTGGAATGACAATAATCAGCCATGGATTTGGTTTCTGAAGTTCTCTTTAGACGAACGAGGTCTTCTAGAGCAAGCTGAGGTGGGTAATTTCCTGAAATATGTTATCGAAGCGATGGGAAGTCGTATCAATAGCAATATGACAGAAGAGCAGCAAGATAAGCTAGCGAATAATCCTTATACGTTTAAACCCGCTGATGACAAGATGGCCGTTTTTCACAGCCAAGTCAGAGCTCACTTAAACCTTGCGACAAGTCAATATTATGAACACGCCCAACATTACTTCTCTGGTGGTTTAGGCTGGGCAAATTGGCAAACCGTTGGACTTCAAGGCATTACTGATATTTGTGCCCGATTAGATCGTGATCAGAACGGTTTAATGATGCGAAAAGCACTAGCACATATCGCAAATGAACCACTATATGGTGTACTGGGAGCTTTAGAGCACTCAACACTACCTGAAAAGTTAGCGCTAAAAATCCAAGAGTTAGCACAGCAACAAATTGATTCTCAAGATCCTGATCTATTTCTACTCTCGGCTTATGCTCGAGCACTATCGGGTACTAGCAAAAATATATACCAGCCAATCATTGACGGTATCTTAGCAAGCCCAAGGTTGAGTCATCCTGAAGTGTTAATCGCAATAGCAGGTAGAACATGGCAGGCTTTGTCAGAAAGCAAAACCGCAGAAAAATATTTACTAAGATTAGCTCAAAGTGGCAATCAGGCTCTATTTAATCAATTATTTGCAGATCTAGTGATGTTGCCAGAATTAAGAATGGTCATGTTACCGCTTCTTCATTCCAATCCATCTCAAGAACTAGGCTCTGCGCTAATGAATCTGCAAAAAGCGACAAAATCATAGAGGGAATTTCATGATCGGAGATCTACTGTCGATACTACTGCTCAGTTTTGGGTGCTTTCTTTTCTGGCAACAGAGAAGGCAATCAGAACTCGCAAAAGCAGCCGTAACAAGGAAGTGTGAGCAGTTAGAACTTCAAATGGTTAGTGTTGCGTTTGGTGGCCATAAGCTAAAAACACCTCAAGGCAATTGGCGCTGGCATACTGTCTACAATTTTGAGTTTTCAGCGCTTGGAGATGATTGCTACCAAGGTCAATTAACCATGGTCGGCTTTCGTCCTATGCAGTTTCACTTACCACCGCATCGGATGTAAATCGGTACTCATAATATGGTCCATGAATATCAGATTTCACTTCGCCTTGTTTAAACCCTAATTTTTCAAGTATACGTATCGACGGTTGATGTCCAACATTAACCGTTGCATACACTTCCATTAATGAAAGCTCCCAACACGCTTTCGATAGAAAAGCTTTAAGGGCTTCAAATCCAATGCCTTTCCCCCAGTGAGAACGATCAAAAATAAACCCCAACTCCGCAAGACCATCATCAGAATGCTGTAAAAACACATGCCCTAAATAGTCTCGGTTTTTATTATCCAGTACCGCCATTGCGTATAATGATGGGTCATTAAGCACGGTTTGAAATAGTTTTTTTGCTGACGAAACAGAGTGTGCTCCATTCATTTGAGCGCGATTAATCGCATTGCAATTCAAAATTACAAAGTCAGCTTCTAGGGTCTCTGTATATGGGGTGAGCAGAGTTCTGGTGGTCGCAATCGTCATTTTACATTCCTTGTATCAGTTCCGAAATTTTCTCATACCATTCGGGATAAAACATTGACCACGGAACAAAAAACGTTGGAATATAAGAAAGCCCTGATACCGAGGTATCAGGGCTGTAGTCTTACCCGCAGCGATCCGGCTACTTGTTTATGCTCCATGCATCGTCCGTAATAGTGGCTGATTCTTTCAGCTCTTTCCTTTACTTCGCCATCCTAGCGGTGTCCTAGTCATCCTGACAGTTAACAAATCCTAGCTAACTCACGTCACTTGTTCCTTGAGCGGTATCCCTTACATCATCCTGATGTTGTTCCTAACCTTTATCCTAAAGGTGTCCATTGTCATTCCTTTGCAGCCAATATCCTATCGACTGTTGCGTCCGTACAATGTCCTTCGCTCCATGCTGATTACTCGTCCTGAATAATCAAATCTTCATCCTAGAAGATAACCAAATCCGTGGTTGTTTCCTGTTCCGTGCCGCTTCCCTTTCGACAAGGTCTAATTTACGCTTTTTTAGCACCATCTCAATGGACCTTGAGCAATATTAAATTATCTCAAATCATTCAAAAAAATACATAGGCCATATTATTCAACAGGTTATGGTAAAACCATTAGCCATATCGCATGGGTAAAATCACTTTTACTTACACCTTTGTAAGCGATCTCTTACAAGCAATCTCTTATTTTCCCATTTATCAAAAGTACCGCTACAATCACAACCCAATAATGAACGGATTCGCCTAATCCAAGCAAAAATAGTAGCATGCACTCAAACCAACGATGAGGGTTCAAATGTTAACTAAAGATATATCGGCAGAGCTTGAAAATGTGCTGCAGACATTGAAAGAACAAGGAAAAGAACCAACTGTTGCCATCGTCAAGGCTCGTTTAAGTTCTCCGGTTCCGATGCCAGCATTAATTGCGACTATCAAAAGTTGGAAAAATAATCATCGAGTACCTAAAGTGGAAATAGCTCAAACAGCAGATTCCACACAAGATAAAATCGCGCAGTTAGAGGCTCAAGTAAAGGCACTAACCGCTCGTATCGAAGCATTAGAAAACCAAGAAAATAAATAGGAATACTGACCAATGAAGATTTGGGTTGATGCCGACGCGTGTCCAAAAGTAATTAGAGAAACTATCGTTCGAGCAGCGGAAAGAACTGGCGTAGAGTGCACCTTTGTTGCCAACCATGTCGTCCCTGTACCAAAACGCGCCAATATTCATTCGCTCCAAGTCCCAAGTGGTTTTGATATAGCTGATAATGAAATTGTTAGGCGTACAGAAGTTGGTGACTTAGTGATCACTTCTGATATTCCACTTGCGGATGAAATCATTACCAAGGGTGGTCAAGCACTCAGTTCCCGTGGTGAGCTATATACCAAAGAGACCATTAAAGCCCGACTTAATATTCGAGATTTTATGGATACCATGCGTTCAAGCGGTATTCAAACCGGTGGCCCAAGCACTTTATCTCAAACCGATCGCCGCGAGTTTGCTAACCATTTAGACCGAATCCTTGCCAAGCGATAACATAATTACTATTCGAATACTTAAAACAGTAAAAAGCCATGTATCCAATTGAACCAATAGGCGTCATCCAAAGCCCTTACCAAGAAAAATTTGCCGTACCACGCCAACCGCGTCTGACTCCAAGTGCGACCGCAAGAATCAAACTGATGGGAGAGGCCAATTTGCCCGAATCGGTTCGTGGTATCGAGCAATTTAGCCATATCTGGCTACTGTTTCTATTCGATAAAAACTTAGCGGCAGGATGGAAACCAACCGTTCGGCCACCACGTTTAGGGGGAAATGAGCGAATTGGCGTGTTTGCCTCACGAGCTACATTTCGCCCCAATGGAATTGGAATGTCTGCGGTAGAATTAAAGGGCGTGACCCAACAAGGCAACCAAACTTGGTTAGATCTCGGCAGTGTTGATCTCGTAAATGGCACCCCGATTGTTGATATTAAGCCCTACATCCCCTACTCCGATTCTATACCAGATGCAAAAGGCGGCTTTGCGGCTGAAGAACCTGAAATATTAGAAGTCAACTTTTCAGAACAAGCGATCTCTAAGCTTAACCAGCATCCCGAGGCGAAGCATATCATCCAAGTCATCAAAGAGGTGCTTGGGCAAGATCCACGACCTGCCTACAAAAAAAACAAGCTAGATGAAAAGGAATATGCGGTAAATTTGTTCGATTTGAACGTAAAATTCACCGTTGGCCCTCTTTTCATAACAGTAACTCACATTGAGCACTTTTGAGATCGCTGTTAGGCTGATATCATGATCAGCTCAATTCAATTTATTGCTGCAAAGGCACAATAAATTTTCTTTTATCAATGATGAAACGGATACCATAGAATGCGTACCAGTAACTACCTTCTTTCTACTCTGAAAGAGACTCCAAACGACGCAGAAGTTATCAGCCACCAGCTGATGCTACGTGCAGGTATGATCCGTAAGCTAGCTTCAGGTTTATATACTTGGCTACCTACTGGTCTACGTGTACTGCGTAAAGTCGAAAATATCGTTCGCCAAGAGATCGATAATGCAGGTGCCGTTGAAATCTTGATGCCCGTAGTTCAACCGTTTGAGCTTTGGGAAGAGACTGGCCGTTCTGAAAAGATGGGGCCTGAGCTACTTCGTTTCACTGACCGTCACTCTCGTCCATTCGTTCTTAGCCCAACAGCTGAAGAAGTAGTGACAAGCCTAGTACGTAACGAGATCAGCTCTTACAAACAGCTACCTCTAAACCTGTACCAAATCCAGACTAAATTCCGTGATGAACGCCGCCCTCGTTTTGGCGTAATGCGTGCTCGTGAATTCTCTATGATGGATGCGTACAGCTTTGATATCGACAAAGAAGGCTTAGAAAAGTCTTACCAAGCGATGCACGATGCTTACTGTAAAGCATTCGACCGCATGGGCCTTGAGTACCGTCCAGTATTGGCAGACTCTGGCGCAATCGGCGGCAGCGGCTCTCAAGAGTTCCACGTTCTTGCTGAAAGCGGCGAAGATCTAATCGCATTCTCTTCTGAATCTGATTACGCAGCGAACATCGAGAAAGCAGAAGCACTAGCTCCTACAGAAGAAGTTGCAGCGCCAACTCAAGAGATGGAACTGGTAGATACGCCAAATGCAAAAACAATCGCTGAGCTTGTAGAACAACACGGTCTAGCAATCGAGAAGACAGTTAAGACTCTGTTCGTTAAAGCGTCTGATGAAGTAGACGCTGATATCATCGCGCTAATCATCCGTGGCGACCACGAACTGAACGAAGTGAAAGCAGAAAACCTTCCACAGGTTGCTTCTCCACTAGAGATGGCTGATGAAGCTGCAATCCGTGCACTTGTTGGTGCAGGTCCTGGTTCACTTGGCCCTGTTGGCCTAGAGCTACCATTCATCGTTGACCGCTCTGTTGCTGTAATGAGCGACTTCGGCGCTGGCGCAAACGTAGACGGTAAGCACTACTTCGGCATCAACTGGGGTCGTGACGTTGAGCTTGCTCAAGTTGAAGACCTACGTAACGTTGTTGAAGGCGATCCAAGCCCATGTGGTCAAGGTACTATCCAGCTTAAGCGCGGTATCGAAGTGGGTCACATCTTCCAACTAGGTAATACTTACTCTAAAGCAATGAACTGTAACGTGCTTGGTCCTGATGGTAAGAGCGTAATCCTAGAAATGGGTTGTTACGGTATCGGTGTTTCACGTGTTGTTGCATCTGCTATCGAGCAAAACCACGATAAATTCGGTATTACTTGGCCAGACGCACTAGCGCCGTTCCAAGTAGCTATCGTTCCAATGAACATGCACAAGTCTGAGCGCGTTAAACAGGCGGCTGAAAAGCTATACGCAGATCTAACGGCCAAAGGTATCGAAGTATTATTTGATGACCGTAAAGAGCGCCCAGGTGTTATGTTCAAAGATATCGAACTTGTGGGTATCCCTCACACTATCGTTATTGGTGACCGCAGCATGGACGAAGGTAACTTCGAATACAAAAACCGTCGTACAGGTGATAAAGACGCAGTTGCAATGGACACTGTTGTTGATCATCTATTATCTCAGCTTAAATAAGACCATCATATTTAAGTAATCTGAGTTATGTTTCTCTAAAGGGTTGCCACAATGGCAGCCCTTTTTATTGAGCGTTATTTTTATTGAGTGTTATTCTCGTCGAGTTCCATGATCGCTTTTCTTTCTCACCTGTTAATCCCCTATTCATCTTCATTCATTTAGTCTGACGATATCACTATTCGGAGGTACTTTATGAATCTAACCAGTTTACTTAACCAAGCACTTAATTCTGACATCGTAAAGCAGGGAAAAGAGCAGTTATCCCAAGCATCAAGCTCAAGTAATAATACGCTCAATTCATTAACTAAAGATAAGAGCCAACTTGCGACGCTTGGGGCTGGCGCGGTCGGAGGTGGGATTTTAGGGCTACTTATGGGCTCCAAAAAAACTCGAAAAATGGGCAAAAAAGCCATTGGCGTGACGAGTGCGGCGGCATTAGGAGCGCTTGCATTTAAAGTGTATAAAGATTGGCAGTCTAACCAGCCAGCATCTGCACCTAGCGCCTTAGAGACATCATCAACCTCTTTAGATGCATCAAATCACTCCACCTCACTAACGAATGAAGAGAAGCAAAATACCTTGATTCTGCAAGCGATGATCGCCGCAGCTAAAGCGGATGGACATGTTGATGAACAAGAACAGCACCAAATTCAACAAGCAGTGGAGGCGTTAGGAGCTGATCCTAGTGTGAACTTGTTTGTACAGCAGGAACTTAGTAAGCCTCTTGATCCTGCTGAAATTGCAACCCTTGTCTCTTCCCCAGAAGAAGCCGCAGAGGTGTACTTAGCGTCATTACTTGTGGCTGATGAACAAAACTTCATGGAAAAAGCTTACCTTCAAGAATTGGCTAAGCAACTTAACTTGGCTCCCGACCTTGTTGCTCAACTGAGCGCGCAAATCAGTGAATAGCTAAATTAATAATAGCTGGCTAGTAATAGCTGGTTGATAAATAGAATGTTGATAAGTCGCAGGTTAATGAGTGAATAAATGGTGGATCAGTTGAATAGCTTTGATCGAATATGACACCTGATTTGATGGAAATACCACCAACTCATACCGCTATTTGAGATAGAACAACTCTCACAACAATCTGATTTTGTTTTTCGAGTGCTCACTGTGTATATTGAGACCAGTTATCATTTAGTGAAGGTTAAACCATGAAAATATACGATTGTTGTGATCTAGTAAGAGAACTATACGCACAAATTGGCAGTGGCGATCAGGGCTACATTCCGCAAGCAATCACTTGCGTATTGAAAACACTAAACGACATTGCAGCAGATGAATCACTGCCGAAAGGAACTCGTGAGCGAGCAGCTTTTGCGGCTGCCAATCTATTAATTTCTGATTTCGAGGATTAATATGAACCTGTCTAATTTTGAAAAAATGGACCCAATTATGCTCATGAGCATTATCAACATGAAGCTTCGTGATGACTTCTCTGGAGACTTAAATAAACTCACTGCATACTTCGAAATTGATAAATTAACTTTAGTATCAAAACTGGCTTCTGCCGGGTTTGAATTTATGAGTGAAACGGGGCAGTTCAGATAATCTAAAAGTTAATAATTTGATTAAAATCATTAAAATAATCATAAACTTTTAACTATATCTATATAAATAACAGGATATATGTCTACGCTTATATGTAAGTTCTAATTACGAAGCTAAAGGCATATATGTCTGGAAAAGAAAAGCTCACAACAATACCAAAAACAGTCCGGCGTTCCTTCATACGTGCGGCGATAATCCCCTTTCTATTTGTTGAAGTGACCTTTCTCTGTATTTACTGGCTGAGCGTGACCATTAGTAATGACCAATCTATTCAACTCGCAGTCGATGCCGCTTACGATAGTATTCAAATCCATACGTTAAAAGCGGCGAAAAGAATCGACCACCAGTTAACGTCCATTCAAGCTGCCACAAAAATCTTTGCCTCTCAAACAAGTTGGGTTCTCAATAGTGATGATGCAACAAAGATATACGCCGACAATTTAGCGTTATCACCTGATGGTGTGTACCACACGACACACAATAATGGCGGTTCTTCCGTTTACTACAGCGCGATTAATACCATAGACAAAGAGCAGAAAGAAAAAGTCGCTGTGACCGCCACCCTCGACCCACTAATGAAGTCCATTCATGGCTCGAACGACCTAATCCAGCAGGTGTATATCAATACTTATGACTCATACAATCGGCTTTATCCATATATAAACACCTTGACGACATTCTCAAGCGAAATCGACTTGATTGATTTTAACTTTTACTACCTGGCAGATTTAAAACATAACCCCAACAGAGAAGCGGTTTGGACAGATGCTTACTTAGATCCCGCCGGCTCAGGGTGGATGATTTCCTCCATAGCCCCTGTTTACTCCACAGCAGAACCAGACAAATTAGAAGCGGTTGTCGGGGTCGATATCACCTTGAAGTCGATAATAAAAGAAATGCTAAATATCCAAATTGGTTGGTTAGGCTACGCAATGATTATTGATCAAAATGGATCGATAATCGCAATGCCAGAAAGAGCTGAAAAAGATTTTGCACTGAAAGAACTCACTTCTCACCAATATACTCAGCACATCGATCAGGACCAATTTAAGCCCAGTCGTTTTAATTTAAAAACACACCCAAAAACCCAAGAGTATATCTCTACATTACTTTCGACTCCTCAAGGATCCACCTTAATCACTTTAAACAACCCAATGATAATGAGTTGGGCTCAAGTACCAGGAACGGATTGGAAGTTAGTGTTTCTTGCGCCATCCAAACAGATTGAACGTCGCTATTTCGACATCAAACAAAATTTGGCAAACATTGGTTGGCTAATGGTGGCGGGGCTATTTTTCTTCTATCTTATTTTCTTCTTCTATATCACTCACCGCTCCGCTCGTATCGGCGAATCGTCCGTATCTGAACTAAACAGCATTCTTAAACTCGTTCAAAGTATTGGCCAAGGAAATTATCAGCAGCAGAAACCAAGGATGAAGTTTGCTGAGCTTGATAATCTAGCAAACCATGTCGTTGAAATGGGCAATAAATTAGGCGACGCTTACAATGCTATCGCCAAAGCAGAGTACCATGCTGGGCACGATAAGCTCACAGGTCTTCCAAATCGCTATTTAATGGAAGACTACCTAAAACAGTCCATTGCTTTAGCTCAGAGGCATCATCAAAAGATCGCTGTGATATTCATTGATTTAGATAAATTTAAACAAGTTAACGATCAACTCGGCCATTATGTCGGGGATATCGTATTACAATCGGTGGCTTCTCGGATTCAAAGGAACTTACGAAAGTCCGATATTGTGGCGCGATTAGGTGGTGATGAATTTATTGTGATACTCAATGACATCGAAGATACTGACCCCGTCATTAACCTCATTGATGCGCTCAAAGAGAGCATTTCCCAGCCAATAGCGTATAAAACCGGAAGCTGTACTATCGAAGCAAGTATGGGTTATGCGATCTACCCTGATCACGCAAACAATAGCCAAGACTTAGTCAACTATGCCGATGAAGAGATGTATAAACAGAAGCCAGTAAAGAATACATCATCCACTGGCTCTGTTTTATATCGCTAAAAGTCGCTTAAAAAGAGGCCCAAATAACGGTTGCAACTAAAATGGGGCACACAAACTTCACATACATTGGCCAAATTTTACCGAATAAGCCTAGCTGAAAATCAGGGCAACCTTGCTCTAGCTCTTTAATCTTAGATTGTCGGCTCCATACCCAACCACCAAAGAGGCAGAAGAGTAATGCGGCACTGGGTTGTAAGTATTGCGTCGCCACAGTTGCGACTAAACCAAATAGCGCACCAAAATTATAAACGATGACCACACTAAACAGAGCAATCAACCCGCCAAGGATCCAGCTCGTCGGTGTACGGCGAGTGTTGAAACGTTCACTCACTAGCGCTACAGGGCACTCTAACATTGAGATAGATGATGTTAATGCCGCAATAGTCAGCAGAAGGAAAAAGACAACCGCGAACAGTTGACCTAAAATGCCTAAACTATCAAACATAAGAGGTAAAACAGTAAAGACTAGTGTATCTGAACTAAGCAAAGAGCCATCTTCAGCGTAGATTTGAACGCCTTTTTGCATTGCCACAAACATTGCAGGCATAACAACCAGACCCGCAATGAAAGCGACAGCAGTATCGACTAGAGTCACGTTCATCGCCATTTTGGGTAGGTTCTCTTTCTTACTCAAGTAAGAACCATAAATCAGCATCGAACAGCCACCAATCGTCAGCGAGAAGAATCCTTGTCCCATGGCTGCCAATATGAGCTTCTTGTCCCAAATCTTATCGAAATCGGGAATCAGGTAATGCTCTAAACCCTGCATCGCTCCATCTTGCATCATGATGTAAATAAATAGGACGCCAAACAAGATAAACAGAGCGGGCATTAATCGTGTAGACCACTTTTCGATCCCTTGTTTAACACCACCCTGTACAATCAAGATAGTTAGAACATAAAAGATAATCGTACCGAACAAGTTTCGCTCAACACTAAAACCTTTAAACCATGCCGTTGCAGCATCAAGCCCCGCCAATTCAGTTAACGCTCCCAACAAGAAGCAAATCAACCAACCACCGACAATACTGTAAAAAGCTAAAACTGCACTAGGAACACTTAAGCCTATCCAACCGATTAGCCCACCTACATTCTTACCCATCGGGTTAGAAGTTAGTGAGCGCATACTATCAACAGGATTAGCTTGACCGTGACGACCAATTGCCATTTCAACAATTAGCATAGGGAGGGCAACAACTAAGATCATGACTAAATAGACAAGCAAAAATGCACCGCCACCATTACTTGCCGCTTGAGTAGGAAATCCCCAAATATTACCTAAACCAACAGCAGCACCAGCGGCGGCCAGAATAAATCCAAGGCGAGAGCCAAAGTGCTCACGGGGTTGTGATGAGGATCTGTTTTCTATCATGCTTTCTACCTAAAAGTACTTACAAACTAGCGTGCTAGTACATTATTGCAAATAGACACTTTGCTCAAATAGGAACGTTCATAATTTAAACAAGTTTGGGATTTAATATTATATCGGTATGTAAAAGTATTTTTACAGTTGGGAGTACTTAAAGAGTATGAAAGCTAAAATAGACTTGGAAGGCAGGCAATTAGCTCATACAAAAAAAGCACCATGGGGTGCTTTTTATTAATAAAGAAGCTGATGTTAAATAGTAAACACTTGATAGTTCTTCAATTCAGGAATCTTCTCATGCAACTCTTGCTCTTGTTCTGCTACTTCATCAAGAGACTCACAATAAATCTGCGCTTCTTTCTCTATAACTTTCGACTGCTCTGTCACTTTAGCCGCTAATTTCTCTTTTAATTCGGCCATCTTATTGGCAAGTTCAGTAAAATTAATACCACCATCTTGTTTCATTTTCTCAGACATCGCATCAAAGGCGCTGGTAAAGAATTCGCTATTAAATACCTCTTGAGCTTTATCAAAATCTTTTTGCCAATTTTGAATAAAGGAGTCAAACGCATCTTTCTGTAAAACGAACTCATCACCTTGGTAATAGCGAGCTTCTACGTCAGCAAAAAATGCCTCTAAAGCCGTCTTAACTTTATTGAACGACTCCGAGTTATCAAAGCTCACTGAAACATCATCAATAATGTCATTCGCTAGGTTCAGTCCATCATTGGCAATATCTTTTGCACGAGGTAGATAAGCATTCATTTTCTCACGGTACTCTTCAATCGCTTGCTGTTGCTTATCATCAAGCTGAATTTTTTCTCCGTGGATATAAAGGTGATTATCATCATTGATCAGAACTTTCGGAGTACCATCTTTATATATCTCTAAATCTGAGCCATTGAGGTGCACCTCATTCTCAATATCAACATTACACTGCACCGCATAAACACTTGAACTGAGAGTTAAGGCCATTACGCCAATTACTGATTTCATACGCACCTCATAAACATTAAACCTATTCATTAACGGTATCAGACATTAACAAATAGTAAGTAAAAATTGGGTCAAGAAACCTGTGCGATTTCGTAACTGACACTTTTTGAGCCTATCGTCAGCTCTATTTCATCCCCTACTTGCTTCTTATTAAGCAGCGCACCTAATGGGGCATGAGGCGTCAATACCGCCACCCGATTGCCTTGGCACTCAACTATCAACCCTCCAGACGTTGGCCCAATGAAAAACCAACGGGCCTGATCGTCTTCATCAATTAGCTGAACTAAAGCGCTCATACCAATCGCACTCTTGTCATCAAACTCTCGTAATACCAGTTCTCGAAAAGTCCGAATATCATCTTCACACTCTTGTACTCGTAAAGCTTGCCCATGAGCCAAATAAGACGCCTCCAATGCTAAAGTGTCGTATTTATGCTCAGGCACTGTCTCTTCATCTGTCGCTGCATCAATCGCACGTTGAGTCGCATCAACGGCAACTTGATGGTTCATTTCTAAACGTTGCAAAATGATTTGCTGTAGATCGTATTTATTCATTCTATTTACAACTCTTTTCATTAGACGTTCAAGGATAGAATTAAGTACCATAGAGCGCCAGCAAAAAAGGAGACCGATTGATGGTTGAACAGACGCTAAAACAGTATTTTGGATTTGATAGCCTAAGAAAGGGACAATCGGATGTTATTCATCATGTTCTTGAAGGACACTCTGCCGCAGCTATCTTTCCTACTGGATCGGGGAAGTCTCTTTGCTATCAACTTCCAGCAATCGAGCTCCCGCACTTAACTTTGGTGATCTCTCCTCTGTTGGCCCTAATGAAAGATCAATTACAATTTCTACACTCTAAAGGCATCGCTGCCGCTTCTATTGATTCGAGCCAAGAGAGAGAACAGACTCAGCAAGTGATGCAAGCGGTACGCAATGGCGAAATTAAGATCTTAATGATTTCAGTCGAAAGATTGAAAAACGAACGATTCAGACATTTTATCTCTCAAATACCAATGTCTCTGCTAGTGGTGGATGAAGCACACTGTATCTCTGAGTGGGGCCACAACTTCAGACCCGATTATTTAAAGCTTCCACAATATCAACAGGCATTAAAAATCCCGCAAGTTTTGCTTTTAACAGCTACGGCGACGCCTAATGTTATTGAAGATATGCAGAGTAAGTTTGCCATTCAAAAAGAGCACATTACGATCACGGGTTTTTATCGATCTAACCTCGACCTGGCTATTTCACCGAGTGTTGAAGAGCATAAAACCGACAGTTTGATTGATATCATCGCTCCTACACCAGATGAACCTACCATCGTATATGTCACGTTGCAGCACTCAGCAGAGCAGGTCGCCAAAACCCTACAACATGCAGGCATCTCGGCTCACGCGTACCATGCTGGTCTTAAAACTGAACAGCGAGAATTCATTCAGCAGCAATTCATGCAAGGTAAAATAAACTGTATTGTGGCAACCATAGCGTTTGGGATGGGAGTAGATAAAGCCAATATTCGCCGCGTCATTCATTTTGATTTACCTAAATCAATTGAGAACTACTCTCAGGAAATTGGACGAGCTGGCCGAGATGGACAAGATTCGGTTTGTACCTTGTTGGCGAACGCAAATGGCCTGAATGTGCTTGAGAATTTTGTCTATGGAGACACTCCAGATAAAGCGTCGATTCGGTATGTGGTGGAGCAGATCTACGCACAGCAAAAACCTTGGGAAATCATGCTCAATCGATTATCTCGAGATTCCAACATTCGCCAATTACCACTCAAAACGCTATTAGTCTACTTAGAACTCGCGGGGGTTATCGAACCTAAATACAGCTACTTTGCAGAGTATAAATTCAAGTTTATCCAAACCCAACAACAAATCATCTCCCACTTTCAGGGCGAGCGGCAACATTTTGTGCATGCAATTTTCCAGTGCGCACCAAAGGCCAAAACATGGTGCACTTTAGACTTTGAAGCATTATGGATGAATTATCAGGCAGATAGGCAGCGTGTGATAGCCGCGATTGATTACTTCAATGAGCAAGGATGGATTGAGCTTGAAAGCAAGCAGATCACTGATGTATTCCAAATCACCAATACTCAAACACCAATCGATGAGTTAACTGAACACCTTTATCAGCTTTTTCATCAAAAAGAGCATAATGAGATAAAACGAATTAAAGCGATGGTTAACTTTTTTGAAGAGTCAGAATGCTTAAGTCACAAGTTGGCGAACTACTTTGCGGATCATCATGCACCAGCCAAATGTGGGCATTGCTCTGTTTGTCGAGGCAATCAGGCAAAACTGCCAAGCACGTATCTCGGAGAAGCTAATGTCAGCCAGCTTGGTTCTTGGATAACCACCCTTTTAGCCGCAAGCTCCGACCCACTGACCAATGAGGCCATTACGCGTTTCCTGTGTGGGATCACTACGCCACTTTCCACAAAATTAAAAGCAGGCAAAATGGAAGGTTTCGGTAAACTTGAGCTAATGCCTTTTGATGAGGTTAGGCAGTTGGTGATCAAGCATCAAAGCTCTTCTTAGTATCAAGTTCTTCTTAGTATCAAGTTCTTCTTAGTCTTATGCTCTGGCTCTGGTTCTGGTTCTGGTTCTGGTTCTGGTTCTGGTTCTGGTTCTGGTTCTGGTATAGCAACCTATGCCCAAATGCGATTTAAATGCTAGTTAAAAAAAACTGAGTTGTTTCATTTGGGCTTCAGGTTTAAGCATGACGTTTAAGCCAAGTAAACGGATCTCTCGTCCTTTTTGACGCTGTAATATATCTCGTAGCAAGCCTTTGAAGTCATCCAGCTCTAGTTGATGATGTATATGCTCAATCGTAGTCTGTTGAAAATCAGCAAACTTCAACTTAATACCTTGTTTGATGATCGCTTTATCAGCCGTTGCCTTGCCTAATCTTCGGTCTAATTCCGGAAAAAGCTGCCCTTCAATCACTTGCCAACACTGCTCGTAACTAGAGATATTTTGGCTGAACGTCCTTTCAACGCCGACGGATTTTCGTTCTCGCTCAACCACGATTTCTCTGTCATCAATACCATGGCTACGCTTCCAAAGAGAAGCACCTTGACGCCCAAACTTAAGCAGTAATTCACGGTAATCACTATTCTTAATATCTTCACAAGTATAGAAGCCTGCCTGATTTAGTTTCTCTAAGCTAACTTTTCCCACTCCTGGGATTTTTTCCAATGGCAACTTATCGACAACTGCTTGCACTTGATCTGGAGGAATAACAAACTGCCCGTTAGGCTTATTCATATCCGAAGCGACTTTCGCGAGAAACTTAATTGGAGCGACACCAGCAGAAGCAGTTAAATTAAGCTCTTGCCAAATATCGTTGCGAATCGCTTGTGCAATCAAGGTCGCAGAACCTTGGCATAAGGTTGACTCCGTCACATCAAGATATGCTTCATCCAGCGATAAAGGCTCAATTAAATTGGTATAACGGGAAAAAATCTCTCGAATATGCGTGGAGACCTCTTTATAAACCTGCATTCTTCCAGGTACAACAAGTAGGTGCGGACATAGTTTTAATGCTTGGCCCGTGGGCATTGCGGAACGAATTCCAAATTTTCGAGCTTCGTAATTGCAGGTACTCAGCACGCCACGCTGTTTTTCATGCCCTCCAACCGCTAAAGGTCGATTTCTATATTCGGGGTTATCTCGAACCTCCACAGCAGCAAAAAAACAATCCATATCAACGTGGATTATTTTCCTAATTTTATCTATTGCGGTCATCACTACATCCCCCAATTATCGAACTGTATATAATACCAGTATAATTATTCATTGGTAAATTGGTAATTATGGCGTTTCCCCCTCAATATTAATGATAAAGTAGTAATTAAACATAAATTCACCAATGATTTATAAAAATATCATTTTTTATGATAGACGTGAGTCTGTACAATTTGAATCAATACTGATCGATAGGGACATTTGATTGAGTAATAAAATACTAGTCGTTGAAGACAGTCGGGCGTTTCGTAGCTATTTACATCAGCAACTCACTCAAATAGGTTGCGAGGTGGTACTGGCGGAGTCTGTCGAACAAGCGAGAATAATTTTAAATTCAGAGTCTGATTTTTTATGTACCGTGCTCGATTACTGCTTACCAGATGGTCAAGACGGTGAAATTATTGACCTAGTTTTAAGCTTTAATCACAGAGTTATTGTCCTCACGGCTATGGTTCAAGAAAATGCCCGTGAGCAAATACTGTCTAAAGGTGTGCTCGACTATATTTTTAAAGATAGCCAAGCTTCCATTGCCTACTTACTCATTTTAGTTCAGCGACTGATTAATAACCGAAACCATAAAGCCCTCGTTGTTGATGATTCGTCGACGGTCCGACGCCATGTAGTACAGCTTTTAGAGCATCAATACATTCAGACCATTGAAGCTGAAAATGGTAATCAGGCGATCTCTCTTCTCCAGAAGCACCCTGATATCACCTTAATTATTACGGATCACGATATGCCTGAAAAAGATGGCATTCAAATGACTCGTGACATCCGTATGACCTATGATAGAAATCAACTTGCCATTTTAGGGTTATCAGGTAGTGATGACAGAGCAATGACCGCGCGTTTTCTTAAGGCGGGAGCAAACGATTTTTTATACAAACCATTTAATCAAGAAGAGTTCTTCTGTCGTGTCCATCAGGTTTTAGACATGAAAGAAGCCACTGACAAATTGTATAAAATGGCTAATCAAGACGCGCTTACTGGCTTATGGAATCGACGCTACCTGTTTAATCAAGTTTGTGATGGTTGTAATAAGCGCAATATTGCGATGATTGATATTGACCATTTCAAAAAGGTAAACGACACCTATGGTCATGATGGTGGTGACAGCGTTTTAGTCACTCTAAGCCATATATTAAGCATTTACTTTAAAGATGACGTGGTTGCCCGCTTTGGTGGTGAAGAGTTTTGTATTCAATCATGCTCACCGTTTAACGAATTCATCCAACAATTGGAAAGAATGAGAAAACGAATAGAGAAGACCGAGATCAGTCATAATGGCGAACCAATATCCATTACCATCAGTGTCGGCACATCTAACACCCCAGCAAGCTTAGATGAGCAGATAACTCAAGCCGATGATCGACTGTATCAAGCCAAAAATGAGGGAAGAAATAGGATTGTGTATGAATGATAGTGGTACTCATCAGATAAAATAAAACCCAAAACAAACTGTTTTGGGTTTTGAGAAATATCATATTGTTCTAAGCGGTTTGCTTAAGCGATTCGGTCTTTTTCCCATGCAGCAAGTTGCTCATTTCGAGCGGCAAGTTTTTCTTCTCGCATCGCTTCTCTCGCTTCACGCTTCTTACGTGCATCACAAGGTTCAGGACAATTACATACCTTATCGATACCTACAGCACCAAGACCGCCACAGCTTCCTTTCACTACCTTTTTCTGTACGATGTAACCAACCGACATCGCCACAACAAAAGCTAGAAACGCTCCGAATGTAATCAAAAATGTATTCATTTTATCGCTCGCTCTTATTTATATTTCTTCATAAATGGTTTGAATGCTTCAGAAGCGATCTCTTCAAATCCGCCTTCTGTTTTCACAACCATAAATACAGGTATGTTTTTCTGATTTGCGACTTCCATGCCTTTCTCTTCCCCCAACACCATTAAGCCAGTAGCTAAACCATCAGCTGTCATCGATGAAGGATCCAATACCGTCACAGAGACCACTTTATGACGAATTGGCTTACCCGTTTCTGGGTTAATAATATGGGAATAACGAATCCCATCTCTTTCAAAATAAATTCTGTAATCACCAGATGTCGCAACCGCCATGTCACCCGGTTCAATAATTTCTTGAATAGTACGCTCATCAGCACTTGGTTTTTCAATCGCGATACGCCAGCCGATGTCTTCTCGGTTTTTCCCTTTCAGACGAATTTCACCACCGACTTCAACCATGTAATCAAGAATTCCTTGAGACTCAAGGTAATCAGCAACAACATCAACCCCCCACCCTTTTGCAATCGTTGATAAATCAACATACAGGTTAGGGATATCCTTAGTTAACGACGAACTCGTCGCTGTCAGGTGTTCAATACCAACATTCGCCTGACGGGCTTTAAGCTCTTCATCAGTAGGTACAACTTCCGGTCTTGCCTCTGGACCAAAGCCCCATAAATTCACTAAAGGCCCAACGGTTACATCTAATGCACCTAATGTAAGACCGTTCAAACGTATCGCTTCTTTCACAACCAATGCCGTTTGCTTTGATACTTCGAATGCATCTAAACCTTGATACTGGTTAAAACGGCTTAGCTCAGAGCCTTTTCGATACGTCGACATCTGATCATTAACTTCTTCGAGTAAGCGATCAATTTCAACTTGAAGCGCTTCAGCTTTAGGTGTGTTCTCAAGTGTTATGTACTTAACATTGTAGCTTGTCCCCATCGTAGGACCACTTAAATGCACCTGTTCACGAGGTTGCGTACAAGCAACAATAGTTGTAATCGAGATAAGTGTCACAAACCAAAATTTAATATTTTTAGCTAGGTGAATAATACTGAATTTCACTAGCAACTCCTTGAGTATAAATAACTGATTTATAGGTACTCACCAAAAAAGGGAATCAATGAATAGCTATAAATGAATAATCTAATTCTAAAAAACAAATGGCTGACTCCAAAGAGTCAGCCATAGATTCAATCACTTAGGTAGATTAACCACCAAAGTCATCAAGCAAGATGTTTTCATCTTCAACACCAAGATCTTTCAGCATGCCGATTACAGCAGCATTCATCATTGGTGGACCACACATGTAATATTCACAATCTTCTGGTGCTTCATGATCTTTCAAGTAGTTTTCATAAAGTACGTTGTGAATAAAGCCTGTGTAACCATCCCAGTTATCTTCTGGCTGAGGATCTGAAAGTGCACAATGCCATACGAAGTTTTCATTCGCAGCCGCTAGGCCGTCAAAATCTTCAATGTAGAACATTTCACGTTTAGAACGCGCACCGTACCAGTAAGACATCTTACGAGTAGAGTTAAGACGCTTAAGTTGGTCGAAGATATGAGAACGCATTGGAGCCATACCAGCACCACCACCAATGAAGACCATCTCATTGTCAGTTTCTTTTGCGAAGAACTCACCAAATGGACCAGAAATTGTACACTTATCACCTTCTTTCAGTGACCAGATGTAAGATGACATCACGCCTGGTGGCACGTCTGGGTTGTTTGGCGGCGGAGTCGCAATACGTACGTTAAGCTTAATAATGCCTTTCTCTTCTGGGTATGACGCCATAGAGTAAGCACGAATCGAAGGTTCAGTAACGATTGACTCATAACGGAACAAGTTAAACTTATCCCAGTCACCACGATACTCTTCTGGAATATCGAAATCAGCGTATTTGATGTGATGCGGTTCAGCTTCAATCTGGATGTAACCACCAGCTTTAAACGGAACTTCTTCACCTTCTGGGATCGCAAGAGCAAGTTCTTTGATGAAGGTTGCTTCGTTATCATTAGAGATAACAGTACATTCCCATTTTTTAACACCAAAGATCTCTTCTGGAAGTTCGATTTCCATGTCAGTTTTAACGGCTACCTGACATGCTAGACGTTCGCCTTCACGAGCTTCACCTTTGCTGATGTGGCTAAGTTCTGTTGGTAGAATATCGCCACCGCCAGATTTAACTTTTACACGACACTGACCACAAGAGCCACCGCCACCACAAGCAGAAGAAACGAAAATACCACTACCCGCCATTGCGTTAAGTAGTTTGTCACCTGGAGAAGTTTTAAATGCTTTCTCTGGGTCACCGTTTACTGAGATAGTCACGTCACCTGACGGTACAAGCTTAGATTTAGCAAATAAAATTACTAATACTAGAACAAGTACAATCAGAGTAAACATCACTACTCCAAGAATAATATCCATCAACTATTCCTTAAATATTGTGCGGTTTACCCGACTTACAGTTGAACACCAGAGAAAGACATGAAGCCTAACGCCATCAAACCTACTGTGATGAAAGTGATGCCTAGACCACGAAGGCCTGGAGGTACATCTGAATATTTCATCTTCTCACGAATACCAGCAAGTGCCACGATAGCTAACATCCAACCCACACCAGAACCAAAGCCGTATACCACTGACTCAACGAAGTTATAATCACGTTGAACCATGAAAGATACACCACCAAAGATCGCACAGTTAACTGTGATCAGCGGAAGGAAGATACCAAGTGCGTTGTACAAAGGTGGGAAAAAGCGATCCAGTACCATCTCAAGGATTTGTACTAGAGCTGCAATTACACCAATGAAGGTAATGAAGTTAAGGAAGCTTAAATCCACGCCATCAAGCAACGCATTCTCTTTTAGTACAAATGTGTAAACCAAGTTGTTTACAGGAACAGCAATCGTCAATACAACAACAACGGCAATACCAAGACCAAAAGAGGTTTTCACTTTCTTTGAAACCGCTAGGAATGTACACATACCTAGGAAGAAAGAGAGCGCCATATTTTCAATGAAGATCGATTTAACGAGTAAACTAATATAATGTTCCATTTTTACCTTACTCCTTCGCTTCTACTTGTTCAGGTCGAATGATACGGATAGCCCAGATCATGAAACCGATTAAGAAGAACGCCGATGGTGCGAGTAGCATCATACCGTTTGGTTGATACCAGCCACCTTCACTGATTAGAGGTAGAACCTCCATGCCGAACAACTTACCTGAACCGAATAGTTCGCGGAAAAATCCAACAGTAATCAGAACGAAACCGTAGCCTAAGCCATTACCAATACCATCAATAAGAGAAGGAATTGGCGCTGATTTCATTGCAAATGCTTCCGCACGACCCATTACGATACAGTTCGTAATGATCAAACCAACGAATACAGAAAGCTGCTTAGAAATATCGTATAAGTAAGCTTTAAGTACTTGGTCTACCACGATTACTAGAGATGCAATGATCGCCATTTGAACGATAATACGCACACTACCAGGAATATGGTTGCGAATTGAAGAAACAAAGAAGTTAGACAGTGCTGTTACAAAAGTTACAGCAAGCGTCATTACAAAGGCAGTTTCTAATTTAGTGGTTACCGCAAGAGCAGAACACACACCAAGAACTTGTAACGCGATAGGGTTGTTATCCAACACTGGCGCTAAAATGCTCTTTTTAATATCGTTTGCACTAGCCATTAGTTCAAACCTCCATCACGCACTTTAGCTAGGAAAGGACCAAAGCCTTCATCACCTAACCAGAAGTCAAAAGTACCTTGAACACCGTTACCCGTTAAGGTTGCGCCAGATAGGCCATCAACGCCGTGTTCAGAACCTTGAGGAGCGCCACCTTTAACCACTTTAATCGCTGGTTTATGGTTCTCATCAAACAGTTTCTTACCCACGAATTGAGCACGCCATCTTGGGTTTTCTACTTCACCACCAAGTCCAGGAGTTTCACCCTGTTCGTAGTAAGTAATACCCGCAACAGTGTTACCATCGGTTTCTACTGCAACAAATGCGTACATCATCGACCAAAGACCACTACCGTGAACCGGAATGATAACTTTTGATACAGCACTGCCATCTTTAACTAGGTATACAAGACCTTCGTTAGCGCGGCGGATGATTTTCGCTTTATCTTGTTCAGCAGTCAGTTTGATCGATAAGTTCTTATCTTTAGCCGCTTTACGCTGGTCGTAAGTTGCAGCATCGCCGTCAACAAACTCACCAGTAGAAAAGTCAACCAGACGAGGTTCGATGTACTGAGCGAAAAGATCAGGGATCTTCTTACCTTCAGTATCAAGACCTGCAACTTCAACAATCTTACTTTGCTTATCTAGCACTGCATTTGCTTTCTGCTTATCACGCAGGCTAACAGCTGCTGTTGATACGATGATTGAGCACACTAGGCTCAATGCGATAACAACAAACAGCGTCTTTTTAATGCTATCGTTATTACTTGCCATAGCGAGCTAGTCTCCGTTTGATATTCTTCTCGATCACAATGTGGTCGAACAGAGGAGCAAATAGGTTAGCGAATAGAATCGCCAGCATCATACCTTCTGGGTATGCTGGGTTAACAACACGAATCATCACACACATTGCGCCGATAAGGATACCGTAAGCTAACTTACCTTTATCAGTAAATGATGCAGATACAGGGTCGGTTGCCATGAAGAACATACCGAATGCAAAACCACCAAGTACTAGGTGCCAGTGCCAAGGCATGCTAAACATTGCGTTAGTATCTGAACCTACTAGGTTAAATAGTGTTGAAACCGCGATCATACCTAGCATTACACCGACAATGATGCGCCATGAAGCAATGCCCATGTAAACAATCATTGCAGCACCAAGCATAAGAGCTAGTGTAGACACTTCACCAATAGAGCCTGGAATGTTACCAACGAATGCATCCATCCAAGTGATAGCTTCACCTGTCACGATATTCATTAGTTCACCGCTACCACCTTGAGCCCATTGGCTAAGAGCAGTTGCGCCAGAGAAACCATCAGCTGCAGTCCATACTACGTCACCAGAAATCTGTGCAGGGTATGCAAAGAAAAGGAACGCACGGCCAGCAAGTGCAGGGTTTAGGAAGTTACGACCTGTACCACCAAAGATCTCTTTAGCTACGACAACACCAAAGGTAATACCTAGTGCTGCTTGCCATAGAGGAAGCGTCGGTGGAACAATCAGTGCGAATAAAATAGAGGTAACAAAGAAACCTTCGTTAACTTCATGTTTACGCACCATACAGAACAACACTTCCCAAAATCCGCCCACTAAAAAGACAGTAGCGTAAATTGGTAGGAAGTAAGTCGAACCCAGTAGCATTTTACTGCCCCAACCTGCATCCGCAGAGATGGAACCGCCAAGCATTTCTGTTAACCAGTAATGCCAGTTACCTGCTACCACTGATACTAGTTCAGCACCAGAGTACATATGTGTTAGCGCAGCGATCGCTTGACCACCAGCGTTATACATACCCCAGAACATTGCTGGGAATACGGCTAACCAAACCATAATCATGATACGTTTTAAATCAACGCTATCACGAACATGCGAGCTACGTTTTGTTACTGTACCAGGCGTGTAGAACAACGTTGCCGTTGCTTCATACAGTGCAAACCATTTTTCATGTTTGCCGCCAGGTTCAAAATGATGCTCGATGTCTTCAAGAAACTTCTTAAGCATGGAATTATCCTTCCTTCTCAATCTTGTCTAGGCATTCACGAAGTAATTGACCATATTCGTACTTACCTGGACATACAAAGGTGCACAATGCCAAATCATCTTCATCTAATTCAAGAGCACCAAGGCTCTGTGCGCTATCGATGTCACCAGCACATAGATCACGAAGAAGCAATGTAGGTTCCATATCAAGTGGCATTACTTTTTCGTAATTACCAATTGGAACCATTGCACGATCACTACCATTCGTTGTCGTTGTCATATTAAACAACTGACCATTGAATAAGTGACCAAGGAATGAGCGAGTAACAGAGAACTTATTCTTACCAGGCATAGCCCAACCGAATAGCTCTTTCTCGCGACCTTCACGAAGAACAGACACTTGCTGATGGTAACGGCCAAGGAAAGCATGAGGGCCGGTAGCATGAACACCATTCAGAACAGAACCTGAAATAACACGAACTTCGCCAGGAATTAACTCATTATCCGTTAACTCATCAAGGCTAGCACCAAGCTGAGTACGAACAAGACGAGGGTTATTTACCACTGGACCCGCAAGAGAAACAACACGATCTGTGTAGATTTCACCGGTAAGGAAAAGCTTACCGAAAGCGATAACGTCCTGATAGTTAATGCTCCACGCAACATTTTCAGCATTTACCGGATATAGGTAATGCATGTGCGTACCAGCAAGACCTGCTGGGTGAGGGCCATCAAAAACGTGTTCTTCGATGTTTGGTTGAGCCGAACGAGGAAGGCTTGTACCTTTTTTACAAACGTACACCTTGCCATCAGTTAGAGTCGATAGAATGTCCAGGCCGGCAATAAATGCATCAGACTGTTCATTAATAATCAATTCAGGCTCTGCTGCGAGTGGATTGGTATCCATAGCAGTAACGAAAATGGCCTGAGTTGTAGACTCAATGGCTGGAACCTTGCTGAACGGACGAGTTCGCAGAGCGGTCCATGAACCAGACTCAATTAACTGAGCTTTAACCGCTTGACGGTCAAGTTTAGCTAATTGGCTAGCTTCAAAGCTATCAAACGTAATTTGCTCATTACCTGCAACTTCAATAACAACAGATTGAAGTACACGTTTAGCACCACGATTAATTTCGATAACTTTACCGCTTGCTGGAGAAGTAAATTTAACGCCCAAATTCTTCTTATCTTCAAAAAGAATTTGACCTTTTTTTACTTCATCACCAACGCGAGCATGCATCGTAGGACGCATACCAACGTACTCTTCGCCAAGCAAGGCGACTTTATTGATGGACTTACCATCATTAATCACCTGGGATGGAGTTCCTGCAATAGGAAGATCCAAGCCCTTCTTTATTGTAATCATACGCGCTTGCACTACTTTATCGGGAAAAAGATTCTTTAATTGCGTAACATTTAGACACGACATTTAAGTGTCCGGCCTTAGTATAATGACACACCAAGATCGCAACATTCTCTTAAAAAGACAATTACAATCAGTAATTGCTATTTATTAGGTGCAGTAGTTTAGCATCTTTTTAGAATGGGATGCCATGACCAACCGCTTGAATAGACATTTTATTTACGAGGAATTGCTGTATATAGGCTTGCGAATATTGATAACTTTGATGTGTCGCACAATTACTCACCGCATTATACTTTAGAGGTATACCAATATTCATAAATGGAAATATTTTACTTTAAATCCATTACATTTCTCACATGTTGAAACACTGTTAATTTTCTTCTTATCAACACAGCATATATAAAGAGCAAAACCTATTTATAAAAACCGATTATTTATCTCCCCCCATACACATCGGGCTATCAGGCACGCCATCTCTTTCGATTCTCCATTCTGATTCCGTGTATGTGTGGATTGAAAGCGCATGAATGTTATTTTTCAATTCGTCAGCTAATGCAACATTAATAAGCCTATGTCGAGCAATGAGTCTCTTGCCTTCGAACTCGTTACTGACAACAATCACTTTAAAGTGACTCTCAGAACCAGGGGGAACGTTATGCATGTAGCTTTCGTTTATCACATTCAAATACTCTGGCTTAAAAGTATTATGTAGTTTCGACTCTATCACTTCTTGGATCATTGCTCTTCCTTAGTATTCCAACAGAATTTATTCATTCATGTTTTAAGTATAAACTTTGGCTCAAATTATGTCTGTAGGGTTTTCATGGCCGAGTTATTTTCTAACTTCAAGCCATGAGATTCGATGTTTTTGTATCTTGTTTAACAAGGTTTTGCGACAATAGTTTCGTTAATCCTCCAATGTAAGCGCCAATAAACTATGAAAACTGAACTGACCCTTCATGACCGCACCCTGACCCTGAATCGTTTTCCAAAGCGATCAAATGAAACATTACAGGCGTGGGATGCCGGAGATGAGTACCTCATCAATCATGTGGAAGATATGAAACTGGAACCTGGTAAGCATATCTTGATACTCAATGATAATTTTGGCGCGTTATCTTGTTGGTTCTCAGAGAAACATCAAGTCACAATGATGAGCGACTCTTACGTATCTCATTCAGGCACATTAAAAAATTTACAACGCAATCAATGTGGACGAATCACTTTTTTGAACTGTATGGACGAGATCCCTGAGTTTATCGATTTGGTTTTGTTTCAATTACCGAAAAGTAATCGTCATCTTGTATGGCAACTTAACCAGCTAAGAAAAGCACTTCCTAAGGGCTGCCCTGTCATTGGTGTCAATAAAGTAAAAGAGATCCATACTTCAACGTTAGATCTGTTTGAAAAATACTTAGGAACTACCACCACCTCTTTGGCAAAAAAGAAGCATCGCCTTGTATTTTCGGCGCCTGACTGCGAACCCGTTTTAGACGTCAACCCGATCACTGAGTGGGACGTGGATGATGAAGATATCCACTTGAAGAATTTACCAAATGTTTATTCAGGTGAAGGTCTAGACCTTGGCGCTCGTTGTTTGCTCGATCACATTCCTCAAGATCCTGAGTTACGTCATATTATTGATTTAGGCTGTGGTAATGGCGTGCTTTCTGTTAAAGCTGGTCAACTTAACCCAGAAGCTCGAATTACTTGTATTGATGAAAGCTTTATGGCGATAGATTCAGCAAAACAAAACCTTTTAGACAATTTAGGTCCAGATCGCCAAGTTCAGTTCATCGCCAATAACTGTTTAGATGGATTCAAGAAAAACAGCACCTATCTCGTATTGTGTAATCCTCCATTCCATCAGCAGCAAGCCATCACCGATCATATCGCGTGGCAGATGTTCTGTGATGCGAAGCATGTTCTTAGCAATGGAGGCAAATTAATTGTTATTGGAAACCGTCACCTCGGATACGATGTAAAGCTGGCTAGATTATTTGGTGAGGCGAATGTTGAAACTCTTGAACTCAATAATAAGTTTGAAGTTTTACAAGCCACTAGAGAGCCTGCTAACTTTAACAAATAACTGAATTTATAGTATATATCGGTAACTCTCGCGCCACCGATGATGTATTTGACAAGGAAATAGTAATGAAAAAATTGATTTTAGTCGCTTCAATGGCTCTATTGACAGCCTGTGCAGCACCACAGCAAGAACAGATTAATCTGGCTCCCAAAGCTACCTTGAGCCAAAATGACATTGTTAAAGGCAAAACATTAACACTAACCAGTAAAGATGTTCGCGCCGCTCAGTACGTTGCTCTACTCAATAATGGCCGCTCGAACATTCTGCCAATTCATGCGAAGCAGAATATGAGAATATCTTTAGAGAACGTTCTTGCTGATCAATTCTCATCTCAAGGTTTCAATGTCACTGTCGCAAGCGAGAACTCGATTACCTTAGAGATCCAAGAAGCTCTGATTACTGTACAACACTCAGTAATGGAAAACGAAATGGAAGGTAAAGTTACATTAGAAGTTACCGCTGAAACTCCGAAAGGAAAACTAGTGAGAACTTACAATGGTACAGCACAACGCACTGGAACGTTAAGCGCATCAAATGAAGACGTCGAGATGGTTTTAAACGATGTGATCAATTTGGTATTAGCTGAAATCGCCAACGACCAAGAGCTGCAAACCTACATGAAGGAACGTTTCTAATGAATCGCCTACTTTTATCCGCTTTGCTACTGGTTAGTGGCGTCTCTTGGGCAAGCCCTCAAGTGGTATTTGAAACTACATTGGGCTCTTTTACTGTCTCTTTAAATGAAGAAAAAGCACCCATCAGTGTCGGAAATTTCATTAAATACGTAAATGACGGTAGCTATGTTGGCAGCCAGTTCCACCGTGTTATCCCTGGTTTCATGGCTCAAGGTGGCGGCTTTGATAAAGATATGAAACGTCTTCCAACTTATTCTCCAATAAGTAATGAAGCGTCTAATGGTTTACAAAACAACCAAGCGACCATCGCAATGGCAAGAACAAACGATCCTAACTCTGCCACTCGCCAATTTTTCATCAATTTTGGTAACAATAATTTTCTAGATTATGGCCAACGTCCACCAGGTTATGCTGTATTTGGTAAAGTAACGAAAGGTTTTGATATTATACAGGGTATGGCAAATAAACCCACTCACAGTTTACGTGGTATGAAAGATGTTCCTGTAGAACCCATCATTATCACTAAAGCGACACTTATTAACGATTAATACTTCTTCATGTCTCGTGTTTGATCATCTAATGCCTAGAATCTCATTCTAGGCATTATTCATTCAGCTTAGAAGAATCAACAAGGATTGGTTTTATGCCTTCAACTTCCTCCCCTTCTTGGATGGACACCTTCCGCAGCTTTTTAGACAAACGCTTACTTTGGGTATTCATGCTTGGTTGTTCAAGCGGCTTTCCTTGGGTATTGATCGGCTCAAATATGTCCGGTTGGTTAAAAGATGCTGGCTTAACCCGTGCAGCTATTGGGTACTTTGGTTCTGTCTTTGCCGTTTATGCGATTAACTTTCTATGGGCTCCTCTAGTCGATCGAGTAAAGCTACCTTTTCTGCATTCTGTTTTAGGTCAACGCCGTAGCTGGATCTTCCTTTGCCAATCAGCCATTCTCATTTGCACTCTATTTATAGCAGGAGTCAATCCCGCTAATGATTTAATGTTCACCTCAATGTTGGCTCTTGGCATTGCTATCGCCTCATCGACTCAAGATATTGCGATTGATGCCTTTCGTATCGATACTTTCCCTAAATCCGAATCAACTAAACTTCCTCAAGCCTCTGCGATGGCGGTAATGGGTTGGTCGACAGGTTACTCGCTTCCAGGTTATCTAGCCTTTATCAATGCTGACTCAATTGGCTGGAATGGCGTTTATTACGGTATGGCTATTATAGTGGTCGTGCTAATGGTCTTTACTCTTTTAGCAAATGAGCCGAACACCAATCGTGAACAACTACAGCATCAAGCAGAAGCTCGCCACAACAAAGTGGTTGGTTCCAAATTTATCGCTTGGATCAGCGTTACCGTGATCGAACCATTTTATGACTTCTTTAAGCGTAATGGCGTGCAAGTTGCGATCACGCTATTGCTGTTTGTTTTCCTTTTTAAAATCGGAGAAGCTTTCCTTGGGCGCATGTCGATCACTTTCTATAAAGAGGTGGGCTTTAGTAATGAGCAGATAGGCTACTACTCTAAGCTTATCGGTTGGGGCGTTACTCTACTATTTACCTTCATTGGCAGCTTATTTAATGTCAGGTTTGGTATCGTTCGTGGTTTGATGATCGGTGGTATTGCTATGGCAGCGAGTAATTTGATGTTTGCTTGGATAGCAAATGTAGGGCCAAGTGAGAACCTATTCTTAGCGACAATCATCGTAGATAACTTTACCACCGCCTTCTCAACGATTGCCTTTGTCTCTTTCTTAACGGTATTAACAGGACAAGCTTTTTCGGCAACTCAATATGCTCTGCTCGCCTCTCTAGGCAACTTTGGCAGAACCACTCTGGCGTCATTCAGTGGTGAATTGGTCGATTACCTTAATGACTGGTCAACTTTCTTTATAATCACGGCACTGATGGTTCTTCCAAGCTTATTCATGCTTTACAGACTGCGCCATTACTTCACGGATCTACTTCATCAAGCCCAACAGCGAAACCTAAATGAGAGCTCTGATAAGTAAAGTGAAGCTGAACACAATTATTTAGTTCACCGACAAAGGAGGCTTATATGCCTCTTTTGTGTTTTTCATAACCTCACATTTTTTCAGACATTCACTGTTTTTGTTGTTTTTTCGATTGCGACATATCTCACACAAATAAAGAAACAGAATATGTAAGCTCACTTTCCCACGCAAAATGTAACGACTTAAATCACACAAATAATGCAACAAAATGTAATTTAAATTTAGTTCCGCAAAAGAGTTTTACAGCGTGATCATGATCACCATATTTGTTTGTTTTTCCGCCTTTCGTCACTACCAATTAAAAATTTTGCCGCTATTATTCTCGCCATCAGGAATACGGCTTAGATCGTATCCATCAATTAAATGCAAACATAGAGAGTCCCCTTATGCGCAAATCACTTCTAGCTCTTGGTTTAATGGCAGCAGCAACAACTGCTCCTGTTATGGCTGCAGATTACTCTGACGGCGATATCCATAAAAATGATTACAAATGGATGCAGTTCAACCTAATGGCTGCTATCGATGAACTTCCTGGTGAATCTTCTCACGATTACCTAGAGATGGAATTTGGCGGCCGCAGTGGAATTTTTGACCTATACGGTTACGTTGATATTTTCAACCTAGCTACAAATAAAAGCAGCGACAAAGCTGGTGCAGCAAAATCTTTCATGAAATTCGCGCCACGTATGTCTATCGATGGTCTAACAGGTAAAGATCTTTCTTTCGGTCCTGTGCAAGAGCTATATGTAGCAACTCTATTTGAATGGTCTGGTGATTCTGAAGGCGCGTTTGGTGTAAATAACCAAAAAGTTGGCCTAGGTTCAGACGTTATGGTTCCATGGTTAGGTAAAATTGGCCTAAACCTTTACGGTTACTATGATGGCAACGAGAAAGATTGGAACGGTTACCAAGTATCTACTAACTGGTTTAAACCATTTTACTTCTTCGAGAACGGTTCATTCATCTCTTACCAAGGTTACATCGACTACCAATTCGGTATGGATGACAAAGCTGGCAACAAATTCGGCTCAACAGCTAGTAACGGTGGTGCAATGTTCAACGGTATCTACTGGCACTCAGATCGCTACGCTGTTGGTTACGGCTTAAAAGCATATAAAGATGTGTACGGCATTAAAGACTCAAGTGGCTTAAAATCTTCAGGTGTTGGTCACTATTTTGCAGTTACTTACAAGTTCTAATTCAACTTGAAGTAATCTTCCAAAATGGCGCTATTGAGCGCCATTTTTTATTGCTTTCTAAAGTAGCCCACTTATCATCGTCCTATACCATTCAGCTAGGACACTTCTTTGAATATCACTATTGTAGGCCCCGGTGCCATTGGTTCCCTTTGGGCATGTAAACTCCATCAAGCTGGCCATAATGTTTCGCTTTATAGTCGCAGTACGAACAAGCGCCTCTCAATTAAGCTTGATAACCTCCCTGAGATATCATTCCACAATAACGATGTTCAACGCCTTCAACAGACAGATGTATTACTCATTACGGTAAAATCTTGGCAAGTTGAAAGTGCCCTACTCCCTTTATTAGACAAGATCGACCCCAAAACGATACTGCTTTTTATGCACAATGGTATGGGGGCGGTTGATGACTTAAATTCTCAAATAAGCCACTTTCCGATCGTACTTGCCACCACCACTCACGGCGCACTAAAACCTTCTGCCCAATGTGTGTTGCATACTGGGAACGGACAAACTCAAATTGGAGCTTATAACGATCTAGGACAACAGTGCTCTTTTCTCGCGGATGTATTCAACCATGCTCTGCCAAGTGCGGTTTGGAACTCAGATATCAACACAGCTCTTTGGAATAAACTTGCCATCAACTGTGCGATTAACCCTTTAACAGCACTTCATCGATGTAAAAATGGCGCACTTGCACAGCCTCAATTTCAAATCGAGATACAAGAGATAGTCACTGAGTTGGTTCAAGTAATGAAAGCAAACCATATCCAAGCGGATGAAAAATCATTACTCAATACAATATATAACGTGATCAATGCCACCGCTGAAAATTACTCTTCCATGCATCAAGATATTCATCATAAGCGTAATAGTGAAATTGATTTTATCACCGGATTTTTAATCAAAGCAGCCGCTAAACACCATATAGGGCTACCTAAGAACCGCGCTTTGTATGAATCAATCAAACAAATCGAAAATAACTGGCAATCCGGAGAATAGAAAATAACGACTCGCTAATATAAGAAAGAGTTAGAAACAGTTGTGATAGCGAGTGACTACGCCTATGATCTCTCTTTCGGCACTCACGACCACAACATTAAGTTATCTCATGTTTGATATACAAAGTATTCGCAATCAATTTCCGGCACTAGCACAAACGATCAATGACCAATCACTCGTCTACTTAGACAGTGCTGCCACCGCTCAAAAACCTCAAGTTGTCATTGATGCGATTAGCCGATACTACAGTAGTCAAAATGCCAATGTTCATCGTGGGAGCCATAGCTTAACCGCCGAAGCAACGAGCCAATTTGAAGCCGCTCGCCAAACGGTTTGCGACTTTATTGGCGCCTCTTCAGCTAAAGAGATCATTTGGACTCGCGGTGCGACTGAAGCACTGAATTTGATCGCTCAAACTTACGCTCGGAATACTTTAAAGTCTGGCGATGAAATATTGATCAGCGAAATGGAGCACCACGCAAACATAGTTCCGTGGCAGATCGTCGCACAGCAAACGGGTGCTAAAATCGTAAAAGTTCCAATGACCAGCCAATGCCAATTCGATTACTCAGCTTTTGAAACGTTAATCACATCAAAAACGAAAATAGTGGCGCTTGCACAAACCACTAATGTCACCGGAACTCGTCAACCAATAGAGTCCGTGATTAAAAAAGCGCACCAATTTAATGCAGTCGTTGTGGTTGATGGCGCACAAGGTATCGTTCATGAATCCGTAAATGTGACCGATCTCGATGCGGATTTCTACGTCTTCTCTGGTCATAAATTGTATGCGCCCGCAGGCATTGGTGTGCTCTATGGAAAACAGAGTTTACTTGAAAGCATGCCTCCATGGCATGGTGGCGGAAAAATGGTAGAGAAGGTCTCTTTTTCGGGAACCACATACTCTGAACTGCCGGGGAAATTTGAAGCGGGGACACCAAACGTTGCAGGCGCGATTGCACTGTCAGTAGCAATTGATTGGTTTCGACAATTTAAAATCTCTGACATTGAAGAACACATCACTCAACTCCAACAATTAACCTACCAAGCGCTTTCGAAAATTGAGGACATCACGGTTATCGGTTTTCAAGAGCATGCTAGTGTGATCACTTTTATCATGGACGGCGTCCACCACCAAGACATCGCAACACTGCTTGATCAGCAAGCCATTGCCGTTAGGGCAGGACATCATTGCGCTCACCCTCTGATGGATGCACTTGGAGTTAAAGGAACCGTCAGAATATCATTTGCTATTTACAATACGCTTGATGATGTCGAACGGTTGATCTCTGCTATCAAAAAAGCCGTAGATCTGCTCTAGAATCGAAATCAAAGCATTATATCGAATAAATAAAAAAGCCGCTGACAACAATGTTCAGCGGCTTTTATTTATTCACCTGTTCTTCTATTAACCCACGTTCTTACGTGCGTTTTGGAACATACGCATCCACGCGCCATTCTCGCCCCAACCTTCTGGAGACCAAGAGTTTGCAACCGTACGGAACACTCGCTCTGGGTGCGGCATCATGATAGTCACGCGGCCATCCGTCGTTGTTAGACCTGTGATAGCGTTTGGCGAACCATTCGGGTTGTTCGGATATTGCTGCGTTTGGTTACCGTTGTTATCAACGTAACGTAGTGCAACCGTACCTGAGTTTTCAATCGCGTTTAGGTGGTCGTTATCACGCACTTCTACGCGGCCTTCACCGTGAGAAACAGCGATTGGCATACGAGAACCTTCCATGCCGTTGAAGAATACAGAATCAGATTTCTGAACTTCAACTAGGCTGAAACGAGCTTCAAAACGCTCAGATTCGTTACGAACGAAACGAGGCCAGAACTCAGCTCCTGGGATAAGTTCACGCAGGTTAGACAACATCTGACAACCGTTACACACACCTAGAGAGAAAGTATCTTCACGCTTGAAGAAGTTTTCAAATTGGTCACGAGTAGAGTCGTTAAACAGAACCGATTTAGCCCAACCTTCACCAGCGCCCAGTACATCACCGTAAGAGAAGCCACCACAAGCAACAAGGCCGTTGTACTCTTCTAGAACCGCTTGGCCCGTTAGGATGTCGCTCATGTGAATATCTGTAGCTTCGAAGCCTGCACGGTCGAATGCTGCTGCCATTTCAACGTGAGAGTTAACACCCTGTTCACGTAGAATCGCCATCTTAGGCTTAGCGCCCGTGTTAATGTAAGGAGCAGCAATGTCTTCATTTACGTCGAAGCTTAGTTTCACGTTCAGACCAGGGTCTGAGTTGTCTTTCTTCGCTTCGTGTTCTTGGTCAGCACAAACTGGGTTATCACGTAGACCTTGCATCTTGTTCGTGGTTTCAGCCCAGATAGTACGTAGTTCAGTACGGTTACGCTCAATAACTACAGACTCACCAGACTTAATCACTAGCTCATCAGATGCTTCCCCTTCACCAACAACGCTGCCAATTACGTGTGAACACGCTTCTAGGCCGTTGGCTGCAAGAGTAGAAAGAACAGCATCTAGGTCATCGTTACGAACTTGGATTACCGCACCTAACTCTTCATTGAAGAGTGCTGCTAGCGTGTCTTCGCTGTTCTCTGATGCAGCTAAAAGCGCTTCAATGTTTGCGTTAACACCACAGTGACCTGCGAACGCCATTTCAGCTAGTGTTACGAATAGACCGCCATCGCCTTTATCGTGGTAAGCGACAACTTGGTCGTTCGCTACAAGTGCTTGAACGCCTTCGTAGAAACCTTTTAGCTGTGCTGCGTTGTCTACGTCTGCTGGCTTGTCACCAAGCTGCTTGTAAACTTGCGCAAGTGCTGTCGCACCTAGACGGTTTTTGCCGTTACCTAGGTCGATAAGAACTAGTGAAGTGTTGCCTAGTCCTTCAAGGTTATCAGAGGTACGAAGTTGAGGAGTAATCGTCTTACGAACATCTTCAACACGTGCAAACGCAGTGATAACAAGAGATAGCGGAGACGTGACTTCTTTCTGCTCGCCGTTCTCTTCCCACTTAGTCTTCATCGACATTGAGTCTTTACCCACTGGGATAGTTAGACCCAGTGCCGGACATAGTTCTTCACCGACTGCTTTCACCGCTTCATAAAGGCCTGCATCTTCACCAGGGTGACCAGCTGGAGACATCCAGTTCGCAGACAGTTTAATGTGCTTGATATCGCCGATGTTTGTCGCTGCAATGTTAGTTATTGCTTCACCAACCGCTAGACGAGCTGATGCGCCAAAGTCTAGAAGTGCCACTGGCGTACGCTCACCAAGAGACATTGCCTCACCGTGGTAAGAGTCGTAGCTTGCTGCCGTTACTGCGCAGTTAGCGACAGGAACCTGCCATGGGCCAACCATTTGATCACGAGCCACAAGACCCGTTACTGAGCGGTCACCGATAGTGATAAGGAATGTTTTCTCAGCCACTGTTGGTAGGCGAAGAATACGGTCAACCGCTTCGTTTAGTTCGATACCAGAACGGTCAATCGCAGGATTGTTTGCTTTTAGCGTCTTCGCGTCACGGTGCATCTTAGGTGTTTTACCTAATAGGATGTCCATTGGCATGTCGATTGGCGTGTTGTCAAAGTGAGAATCTTCTAATTTAAGATCACGTTCTTCTGTTGCTTTACCAACCACTGCGTACGGTGCACGCTCACGCTTACAAATCGCGTCGAACGTTGCCATGTCTTTATCAGCAACGGCCATTACGTAACGCTCTTGAGATTCATTACACCAGATCTCAAGTGGGCTCATACCCGGCTCATCGTTTGGTACGTCACGTAGATTGAAGATACCGCCACGCTCACCATCGTCTACTAGCTCAGGAAGTGCATTCGATATACCGCCCGCGCCCACATCATGGATGAATGCGATTGGGTTCGCATCACCAAGCTGCCAACAACGGTCGATAACTTCCTGACAACGACGTTCCATCTCTGGATTTTCACGTTGTACAGAAGCAAAATCTAGGTCCTCAGAAGAAGAACCCGAATCCATTGAAGATGCAGCACCGCCGCCAAGGCCGATGTTCATCGCAGGACCGCCAAGAACGATTAGGCTTGCACCTACTGGGATCTCTTTCTTCTGAACATGATCATCACGAATGTTGCCTAGACCACCAGCAAGCATGATTGGTTTATGGTACCCACGCACTTCTTCACCTGCGTGAGAGTTTACTTTCTCTTCGTAAGTACGGAAGTAACCTAGTAGGTTTGGACGACCAAATTCGTTGTTGAATGCTGCGCCACCAAGAGGGCCTTCAAGCATGATATCCAGAGCAGTAACGATACGGCTCGGCTTACCAAAGTCAGTTTCCCAAGGTTGAACGAAGTTCGGGATCTTAAGGTTAGATACTGAGAAAGCAACCAGACCCGCTTTTGGCTTACCACCAATACCAGTCGCGCCTTCATCACGGATTTCGCCGCCTGAACCTGTTGATGCGCCCGGCCATGGAGAGATTGCCGTTGGGTGGTTATGCGTTTCAACTTTCATCAAGATGTGCGTTTTCTCTTGGTGATAGTTGTACTGACGAGTTTCTGGATCTGGGAAAAAACGACCGACTTCAGAACCTGTCATTACCGCTGCGTTATCTTTATAAGCAGACAGAACGTGTTCTGGTGTCGTTTCAAAGGTGTTCTTAATCATCTTGAACAATGATTTCTCTTGCTTAACGCCATCGATAGTCCAATCAGCGTTAAAGATCTTGTGACGACAGTGCTCTGAGTTCGCTTGCGCAAACATCATTAGCTCGATGTCAGTCGGGTTACGACCTAGCTTTTCAGTGAAGCTTTCAAGAAGGTAATCAATTTCATCTTCTGCAAGCGCAAGACCTAAGGTAACGTTTGCTTTTTCAAGCGCATTACGTCCGCCTGTTAAAAGGTCAACTTCCGCATAAGGAGCAGGCTCAGCTACTGTAAATAGTGCCGCTGCCGATTCGAAGTCAGTGAAAACCACTTCCATCATACGATCGTGCAGAATTGCTTTCAGCTCAACAAGTTGAAGCTCAGAAAGTTCAGCGGAGGTTTCAATGTAGAAAGCGGTACCGCGCTCTAGACGTGACACTTTAACCAGTCCACAGTTGTGTGCGATATCAGTTGATTTTGAAGACCAAGGCGAGATAGTGCCTGGACGTGGCGTTGCAAGCAGCAATAAACCTTCAGGTTGATGCTCTTCGCCATTGCCTTTACAAGAAAGCGCAGGGCCGTAAGTCAGTAGCTTTTCTAGCTTCTCAACTTCAGACTCACCTAGGTCTGCCGTTAGATCAGCAAAGTGGGCAAACTCAGCGTAAATACCCGTTACAGGTAAGCTTAATTCACGACAAAGCTCTAAAAGCTTATTAACACGAAACTCAGATAGAGCTGGGGAGCCACGCAAAATTCTCATGTGCTTAGGTCTCTTATGCAGTTGATTAAGGTAGTATTGGAATAAATTCAGTGGGTTATAGGAACAACCTAACTGTTTTCTTCGAAGCTATTCCCGAAGGTTGCCAAACCTATGCCGATTCCACCTCTTCAATGCGAGCGCATTATAAAGCATTTCTTTTTGTGAAGTAACACAAAAAGCAACCGTTTGCGTTATTTTTTACGTCATCGCCTTTTTTATCTCGTATTGATGCTTTATTCCTCAGTTTGACACTTATTACTTAATCCAGCATGAATCAAACTATCCCTAATCGCGCCCCTTTGATATAAAGGCATAAGTTAAAGTACGAGAACGAAAATTTAATGCCAAAGTTAATGATTAGCTTACCAATGCGCTTGCTCTCTCTAATACTGATCACTGTCGGAATTGCAGGCTGCCAAATAGACTCAGACCCTAAAAGTGAATTAGAAAAGATTCGCGAGCGTGGGGTTTTACGCGTTGGAACTCTCAACAATCAATTGTCTTACTACATTGGCCCCGATGGTCCTACCGGACTTGATTACGAACTTGCTCGCGTATTTGCCGATCAATTAGGTGTACAGCTAGAGATGAAGCCGGCTTACCGAATTTCAAACCTATTCCCTGCATTAAAAAGTGGTGAGATAGATATGATTGCCGCAGGTTTAAGTCAATCACCTGAACGTTTAAGTCAATTTAGAGCAGGCCCTGCATACTATTATGTTAGCCAACAGATGGTATACAAAAAAGGTCAATGGCGACCAAGAAATCTCAAACAGTTAGTCAATAAACAGGTAAAACTTAAACAACAAATACTAGAAGATGGCGACACTACGTCTCCTGAATCAACGCCTTCATTAGTGATTGTTAAAGATTCACACTTTGTACAAACCTTAGCTGACATTAAAGCTAAACAACCAGATCTTGAGTATACCGTTGACACCAATGCCGATGTAAATGATCTACTTAAACAAGTGTCTGAAGGTAGCATTCCATTCACGATGGCAGACTCAGTTGAGCTTTCACTATCGCAACGATTGTATCCCGATCTTGCACTTGCATTTGAGTTAACTGAAGACCAACCGATCTCTTGGTATATGCGCCGCTCAGATGATGAAAGCCTTTATGCTCTTTTAATCGAGTTTTTCGGCAATTTAAAACAGTCTGGCGAACTGGCGAGTTTGGAAGAGAAATACCTTGGCCACATAGGTTCATTTGACTACGTCGACACTCGCGCCTTTATTCGTGCCTTAGATGCCAAACTTCCAAAATGGTCGCCTCTGTTTCAACAATATTCACTTGAATTTGATTGGCGATTAATTGCGGCACTCTCGTATCAAGAATCTCACTGGAACCCGAAAGCTAAGTCACCAACAGGTGTACGCGGCATGATGATGCTCACCCTGCCAACAGCGAAAAGTGTCGGTGTGACAAATCGACTTGATCCTGAAGAATCGGTACGTGGTGGCGTTGAATACCTTCGTAGAATTGTAGACCGAGTGCCCGACTCTATCGCCGATCATGAGAAAATTTGGTTCGCTCTTGCTTCCTATAATGTCGGTTATGGGCATATGATGGACGCTCGAAGGCTAACGAAAAGACAAGGTGGTGACCCTAATGCTTGGGCGGATGTAAAAGATAGTTTGCCGCTATTAAGGCAGCAAAAATACTTCAGTACAACTCGATACGGATATGCGCGTGGTGATGAAGCGAGAAACTATGTCGAAAATATTCGCCGATATTACCAAAGTATTATTGGTCACATCGACAAACAACAGATCATCGATCAAGAAAATAACATCGATGATCTTGTCGTCATTCCCGGCCCTGTAGTACAGGAAACAGATAGGCTTGACGCGGAGAGTTCAGCGGCTATCTCGACGCTCCACTCAGCAGATGAAGAGTCACCAGAAACCGCTGCCACAGAGAAATAGGCAAGCTAAGCAACATCACTTCAGCGTGCAAAAATTGGATGTTTATTGCACGCTGAAACTCCCCTTTTGCAACTCATACATAGAAATGTGAGTCACATCACTAGGCAAGCTTCATATAACGGTAACAATTTGCTTCTATAACATAGTGGCAAAACGATATATTGAAACATCAAAAAGTCCCCTAACGCAGAACATTAGGGATTTATTTACGTCAGGCTTATATGTTTAAGTCAATTACTAGGAGGCCGTCAATGCTAGCAAAAAGAAAGCTATCTCAGCGCCTTAATAAAACCGTATCAGCGAATCGCCGTAAACGCATGATGTCGAATAATAAAAAGAAAATTATCTGGCGGAACCGAGCATTTGTACAACTGCTCGTAGAATAATATTTAATTAATAAAAAATTCAATCAACTATTCATCCTCAAACAACTATCAACAAAGAATCATATCTATCGCAAACATCGACCCAGGGAGATGTTTGCAAATATCCATCAAGTCATCATTGACCATCTAATGCTTTTTTTGCCTTCCTTTGCTCTTTAATCTCTTTTCTGCGTCTTTTAAAGAAAGCTTGTAATTGCTCACGGCACTGATCTTCTAATAGCCCCGACTCTATTTCCGCGTAATGATACGAAGCCTGACTTTCGAATAAATTTAATACGGTTCCTGCCGCACCTGATTTAAGATCGGGAGCACCAAATACAACCCGCTTAACTCGGCTATGCAATAACGCTCCAGCACACATTGGACAAGGTTCTAATGTGACGTACAACGTCGTATCGAGTAGGCGATAGTTTTCTAACGTCTTTCCCGCTTGGCGTAATGTCTGAACTTCAGCATGCGCGGTCGCATCATGGCAACCAATCGAACGATTCCATCCTTCAGATATAATAACGCCATCTTTCACTAACACAGCTCCAACAGGTACTTCCCCTTCCCCCTCGGCTACTGAGGCGAGCTCAATGGCCCGACGCATAAACTTCTCATCTTGATCAGTAAAATGATTCGGTGATTCAGGTTGGGAGGGATGGTCTTGGTTCAAAGTCGCCACTATAGAGTCTCAATTCATATTTTTGGTTATTATAAAGCATCTGCTAAAAAATCGACGAGTAATCGCACTTTCGATGATAGGTTTTTATTTTGTGGATAAAGAGCCCAAATCCCTTCTCTATCATCTCGATAATCGGAGAGTACCTCTACAAGCTCACCGCTACCCATATATTCTTGTACATAATAATCGGGCAGTTGAATCATACCTAAATGCTGTAGTGCCGCATCAAGCAGCGCAATCCCACTATTACATTTTAGTCGGCTATGCACTCGAATGGCTCTCGACTGGTTTTTCTCTTTAAAGCGCCAATGCGGAAATGAACCCACTAAACATTGATGCCGAGACAATTCTGAAAGAGTATGAGGTTCTCCAAATTGAGCAAGATAACTTGGCGTAGCGCACACATAAAGCTGACGATCAGATAAGCGTTTTGCTATCAAGCTCGAATCTTCCAAACGTCCTAAACGAATCGCTACATCAACCCCTTGCTCGATCAAATCGAGTTTTTGGTTCGTTAAGATGAGATCTAACTCTAGCTGAGGGTATTGAGCTAAAAACTGATGGAGCAACGGAGCTAATTGCCTCTCGCCATAAGTCACAGGGGCAGTCACCTTAATCAAGCCTTTCGGTGTTGATTGCATCTGGGTTACCGCTAGTTCAGCAAGCTCCAACCCTTCGACAAGTTGTTTACATTGCTGATAATAAAGCTGCCCCGCTTCGGTTAAGGAGACACGTCGAGTGGTTCGATTAAGTAACTTTACCGCTATCCTCTCTTCTAAAGCTGAAACTCTTCGGCTGATCTGGGCAACCGATGTAGACAATTTTTTTGCTGCGCCAGTAAAGCTTTCAACTTCCGCAACGGCGACAAATTCACTCACCCCTTCCCAATTCGCCATGTTACACCCTACTTATTATTACAAATACGTAAAAATCATTTTCATTTTAACCGGATTATCATCATATGAGAAATATATATACTGGCCACAACAAAACGAGAAGCGGAATATTCAAAGCTTTACTACGCTTTAGTCGACCGCAACATAACTAGATAAAAGGAACATCCAATGGCGCTTGAAATCAAACCAGGTCAAACATCAATTAAATCTAAAGCTATGGTCGCTTGGGCTGCTGGCGAACCACTAAAAATGGAAGAAGTCGATGTACAACTTCCTAAAGCTGGTGAAGTTTTAGTTCGTATCGTTGCTACTGGTGTTTGTCACACTGATGCATTCACACTATCAGGTGACGATCCAGAAGGTATCTTCCCTTCAATTCTTGGTCACGAAGGTGGCGGTATCGTTGAGATGATCGGCGAAGGCGTGACAAGTGTTGAGATTGGCGACCACGTTATCCCACTTTACACCGCTGAATGTGGCGAATGTAAGTTCTGTAAATCAGGTAAAACTAACCTATGCCAAGCCGTTCGTGAAACGCAAGGTAAAGGCCTAATGCCAGACGGTACAAGCCGCTTTTCTATCAATGGCGAAACAATTTTCCATTACATGGGTTGCTCTACTTTCTCTGAGTACACAGTACTTCCAGAAATCTCTCTAGCGAAAGTAAGCAAAGAAGCACCACTTGAAGAAGTTTGTCTTCTAGGTTGTGGTGTAACAACGGGTATGGGCGCGGTACTGAACACAGCTAAAGTTGAAAAAGGCGACAACGTTGCTGTATTCGGCCTAGGCGGTATCGGTCTTTCTGCAATCATTGGAGCTCGCATGGCTGGTGCTGACCGCATCATCGGTGTTGATATCAACGAGAGCAAATTCGAGCTAGCAAAACAGCTTGGCGCGACTGACTGCATCAACCCAACTAAATTCGACAAGCCAATCCAAGACGTTATCGTTGAGATGACAGATGGTGGTGTTGAGTACTCTTTCGAGTGTATCGGTAACGTAAACGTGATGCGTCAAGCACTTGAGTGCTGCCACAAAGGTTGGGGCGAATCTGTAATCATCGGTGTTGCGGGTGCTGGTCAAGAGATCGCAACTCGTCCATTCCAACTAGTGACTGGTCGTGTATGGCGTGGTTCTGCTTTTGGGGGTGTTAAAGGCCGCTCAGAACTTCCAGAAATCGTTAACCGTTACATGGCGGGTGAATTTGGTCTTCAAGAGTTCATCACTCACACTATGGGTCTGCAAGACGTAAACGAAGCGTTCGACCTAATGCATAAAGGTGAATCTATCCGTACTGTTCTGCATATGGATAAGTAATCCACTCAGGTCAATTTTAGATTCAATCTAAACAACCTAAAGTAGACACTGTCTTCACCACCTTTCGCCCGGAAGGTGGTGAAACTTTAGTCACACATCAGTGCATCACTTATCCATCTTCTAAACCCTCAACCTCATGGAGCATAACAATGACAATCGAAAATATTAGCCAAGCCAAGGTTGCTGGTGGTTGGCATAAACAATATACCCATACATCTGAAGCTCTAAGCTGCACAATGCGCTTTGCTATTTTTCTTCCACCAAATGCAAGCAAAGAAAACCCCGTCCCCGTTTTATATTGGCTATCTGGGTTAACTTGTACCGATGAGAATTTCATGCAAAAAGCAGGAGCATTTAAAGCAGCGGCAGAGCTTGGTATTGCGATTGTAGCACCCGATACAAGCCCACGAGGAGAAGGCGTTCCTGATGATGCCGAAGGTGCTTACGATTTAGGTTTAGGGGCAGGCTTTTACCTTAATGCGACTCAAGCACCATGGGATGAGCATTATCACATGTATGATTATGTAAACAGTGAGTTGCCAGCATTAATTGAAGCGAACTTCCCGGTATCATCGGTAAAATCCATCTCTGGCCATAGTATGGGTGGACATGGCGCTCTGACGATTGCGCTTAATAATCCAGAATCATACCGTTCTATTTCAGCTTTTAGCCCGATATCTAACCCAACAAAAGCGCCTTGGGGACAAAAAGCCTTCAGTCACTATTTAGGCTCAGATGCGACAACTTGGAAAAAGTATGATGCAGTTGAGCTACTTAAAAGCCAGCGCTCTCCTGTTCCTATCTTGGTCGATCAAGGGGAAGCGGATGGATTTCTTATCGAGCAACTAATGCCTGAACGTTTATCAGCAGCAGCGCAAAAGCATGATTCTGAGTTAGAGCTAAGAATGCAACCAGGATACGATCACAGCTATTACTTTATTTCTAGCTTCATTGATGACCACCTGCGATTCCATGCCGTTCACTTAAACGCTTAAAACTTTTCGACAAGTAAGAATTAAAAAAGCCCGCTATTTTATGACAGCGGGCTTTTTATTTTCAGATCAATTGACTGATTAGCTTCACTTACATTGTATAAGTGTATGGCGCTTGGATGCCTAGAGGAATACCTAACGCCCAGTAAGCCAGTAGGAAAATAGTCCAGCCAATCAGCATTGCAATAGAGAATGGCATCATCAATGACGCTAATGTACCGATACCCGTTGTCTTCACATAGCGTTGGCAGTAAACCACCACGAGTGGGAAGAATACCATTAGAGGCGAGATAATATTCGATACTGAATCACCTACACGATATGCCGCTTGTGATAACTCAGGAGAAATACCTACGCCCATCAACATTGGCACCAAGACAGGACCAATTAGCGCCCATTTAGCGGATGCCGAACCAATCAGCAAGTTCACAAAAGCAGTCAGCAAAATCATACCGATGACCGTCATTTGGCCCGGAAGATCTAATGCTTTAAGGAAGTCTGCCCCGTACATCGCCAGGATAGTACCAATGTTCGATTGACTGAATGCAACCAAGAATTGAGCACAGAAGAACGACATAACCATGTACGCCCCCATTGTCCCCATCGTCTCAGACATCGCTTTAATCACATCATTACTGTTCTTAAAAGTGCCCGAAACACGTCCGTAAACGATCCCTGGAATAATAAACAGAATAAAAATCAGTGGCACAATCGATTTCATGATTGGTGCAGAGAACGAGGTGATTTCGCCATCAGGAGAGCGTAGAGCTGAATCTTCTGGGTAGATAAGTGCAATGAGTAACGCAATACCAGCAACCATTGCCCAACCTGCAAATTTAAATGCTTTCGATTCAATCGCAGTAAATGAGCCTAGATCTGGTGCTTCTTCTGCATCATCATCAACCGGAGTATTCGCTAAACGTGGTTCAATGATTTTTTCTGTCACATACCAACCGATAAGCACGATTAAAATTGATGAAAGACCTGTAAAGTAAATGTTTGCCAGTGGGTTAACAATATACGACGTGTCCAGAACTTGTGCGGCGGTTTGAGTAAAACCAGCCAACAGAGGATCGATACCCGATGGAATAAAGTTCGCAGAAAATCCGCCAGATACACCAGCAAAAGCAGCAGCAATACCCGCGAGTGGATGACGACCCGCAGCGTGGAAAATAATACCGCCTAAAGGGATAACCAGAACATAACCCGCATCTGCCGCAGTGTGCGAAACTATCGCAACAAGAATAAGCATTGGGGTCAATAATTTCGCGGGCGTAAAGTTCAGCATTTTCTTAAGGCCGGTTTGAATAAAGCCTGAAGAGTCAGCAACACCCACACCGAGCATCGCAACCAATACGATACCGAGTGGTGCAAAGCCAGTGAAGTTTTTCACCATGGTGGCTAAAAAGTTTGCGAGAGAATCACCCGTTAGTAGATTTTTAACTTGAACCGCATCCTTCGTTACTGGATGAATCAAATCAAATTGTACTTGTGATAATAGTGCTGAAAGCCCCCAAACAATAAGTAGACCCCAGAAGAAAAGCAGTGCTGGATCTGGGATCTTATTCCCGACCCTTTCGATCGTATTTAAAAAACGATCCATACCACTTGCTTTCTGTGGTGCTGAAGGCTGTGGCGCTGAAGATTGTGCGGCTTGGTTACTCATCGTAACTCCATTTATGCGGTTGTGTATATTCGACCTAATATTGTAATAATCACGGTCGTTGATATTTTTTATTCTAAATAAACACAACTTGAAAAGCATAAGATCCTGGTTGTTTGTCATAATTGGAGACATATTTTGCAAAAATAGCAACATAGCACAACATAATAAACACAATACCCACCAACACTCATACACATGAAATTAACCGATATGTAATAACCTGACATTTAATGAACAATCACCGAAAATAAGGGCTCTTTAATACCATTCACGACATCTATTAATCAAATTCACTATATTTGGATATCATGGTGGTTAGCTTAACCGACTCACTATCACCAAACCGATTTTGCCACTGTGCTTCTATTTCTATCGTTTTTAATGCTCCAGACAGTGAAATTGCAGATACAGACCAACTAAGAGTATAAAAAGGGTGTGAGACATCCATCCCTGTTACCAAATCAGAATTAAAGTTTGCAGGAGTGATGGTAGACATCGCATCGGATGCTCCACGAGTTCGAAACCACTCTAGTTTTTCTTCTGCCAAATACAGCGCTTCAACACTGTGAGTTGCAAAATCGGCCTTCTGTTCGACATAAGCTTGGAGTTTAACCAAACCCAAAGCACCAATTCCAATCAATGAGAATGAAATTAACACTTCAATAAGACTGAAGCCTTGCTGTTTAGAAGTCATGCCAAGATCCTCTTTGCCAAACCACAGTTGATGGCTCATCGAAAGGGTTATAGCTATTGGTAAAGTCTAAATTCAGTGATCCTTTAATGGTCGATAGCCCATTTGGAGTGTCGAGGAAAATTCCACCTTTTGGAAAGAATGAACCCGTATCAATATAGATAGAATTGGCTTCAATCAGTGAAATATCAAAACCAGGAGGTAAGGTAAGTGAAGCCCAGTGCGCTGGTAGAAGGTCGAGATCGGTACCCGAAGTGTCAGGATCATCAAACATAGACATATTGACCATATGATAAAATGAGCCATCAAAAACATTCGCTCCGTACGTAACAAAAACACCATTTTCAACCACCAATGAGCGAGGTGTGATCACGCCTGCCCCATCCACCACAGATAAATTAGGCGAAATAACGCAGTCTCCATAGACCCATACTTTCTCTTTTCCACTATAAAATGCACTCTTCACTAAAGTGGCACAATTTCCACCAGAGGTGAGATCAATATGGAAATAGTCCGCTTTTACAGATACTAAATTCGCTGGCGTTTTTTTCATGCCAAAGTAGTTATAGAAGGTATCAATATCGGCATCATGTTTGAAATCAGACATAAAAGCCCCAAGTGGCACTGAACCTGCTTGAGTGATTAAGGCGTTACTAGAAAGAGAGGTATAGTCGTTACACTCAGTAAAGTCTGCTGGAGTATCAATCGGAAGTGTTGTTTGTAAAGTATTTCCATTGGCAATAAATTCTACCGTGTCTTTAAACCTCATCGCTGTGCAGTCAAACGCCCCATTGCTCAATACTTCATCATTAACCTCAGGTGCAATCTCAACACTGGCATCTGCGATAATTTTAATGCTTGATTCGGTTTGAATCGCACCTTTACCTTTATCACTTTTAAAGCGCAACGTTTTGGTAATGTGTGAACCACTAGTACTCAATACCTTTGCGGACAACTGGTAACTTTTACCGACAATAACCGGTGTAGACACAATCTGATGTAAGTTCAAAGGTGACGAGCATTGGGTAGAAAAATAACCAACAGAGGCAGCGGCTGTTAGCTGTGTCATATCTCTATCTTGATATACCTTAGTAAAAGCGCACTCTAATCCCCCTTCAGCTTGCCAATGCTGCTGCCTTGCAACAACTTCATTTTGCGCCCGTTTGATCTGGTAAAAAACAGAACGGTAACTGCCTAGTGTGAGTATCAATGCACAAAGCAGCAATACACTGGTAATTAGCAGCGTGATCGCACCATGTTGATGTTTCATCATTGCCAATTCCTCTGCTGAACTTCAACGCTGGATGAATAGCTGACCAGTGGATCTCCCACTAATTCTGCAGACATAGCGATCGAGGTAAGCCCCGAGGCACTCTTTTGCCCCGCAATGACATCACTCTTCACACTGAAGTCAGTGACTTTAATCTGATTTGGCTCAAAAATTGAAGAGCAGCCTGTTACTGCCGATGATACGGTTTTCACAATCGTCGATGGGCTATCGCACACTTTGATCATTCCGGACTGAAAAACAAACGCCACATTGCGAATTTTTGTCTGATGTTGATAAGCATAAGCGGCGGTTTTAAAGTCAGGCGATATGTGCAGTATATTGGCAGCACCTGATAGCATTAATGAGTGCCCACCTCCACCGTCATAACCCGCCCTCTGAATATCTTGCTTGAAGTACTGTAATGCGCCAGAAACTTGCTGCAACAGGAGTAACTCTTTACTCCTCTCAGTCGCCACTCTCTGCCCAGATAGAAATACCGACCCAATGATGGAAATGGCTATTACTCCCAGAAGAGAAGCGATCATAAATTCAATCAACGTCGCACCTAATTGAGATGAATTAACTGCATGCTTGATAGCCATAATACTCACCTCCGACTCCGCATATTCTCATTCTTCCAGATACTTGGTAAGTGGTTAGTTTGAGCGTTTTTTTTCCTATAGATAGAGTGACATTGCCGTTCTTCGCTTTCCCATGAATACCACTAAACTTAACCTGTTTAGATCCATAGCTCACCGAAAAAACCACATTACGATAAGCTTCTCCAGACAACATTAGAATCGCAGGGCCTACATTGGGAGCCACGTTTTCTGATAGCTTAATCTTCCAATCTCCCGTGCTGTTGGTTGTGCCAGACATAATGAAGTGTGCCCATAAATCCTTATTTCGCATCACTGCCTCTGATTTAGCTTGAAGCATAAAACCATTCAGCTCACTCGCAAGCCTTTGCATTTTCATGGTTTGAGTGACTGAACTAAAACTTGGAGCCGCACTCGCCAACAATATCGACATCACCGATACAGAGATAAGCAGCTCTAATAACGTAAACCCGCGAGGCATTTCCCAAATTCCTATGTAATGAACAATACACTGTAATTAAGACTTGCAGAGATGCTATCACCAACGAAAAATAGCGAAAAATAAAACCAGAGAGGCTTAGAAATGATTCCAATAAATCCATGTAATAACTACAAAAAAACAGGTAATGGGATGACATTGCTCGAATTATTAGTGGTCATTGCCATCATAGGTGTATTAAGTGCGATCGCTTACCCGAGCTATACCAATCACGTCATAAAATCACACCGTAGCCAAGCACTTTCAGACATGGCACGTATTCAACTCTCTTTAGAGCAGCACTATTCTGGTAGTTATGATTGGAGCGCTATTATCTCAGGGGGACACTGTTTATTATGCGAATCCGATTCGGATAGATATAGTTTTAACGTAGTCAGTTCAGCCAGCGTGGCCTATTCCATCGTTGCAACGGCACAATCGACAAAAGGCCAAGACCAAGATACATGCTTACCTAACAATAAAAAAATGATCTTAAAAGCGACAGGAGAAAGTTTACCGACAAACTGCTGGAAGTAGCCCCGTGATGTGATAAATGACTCTGCGACTCACTAAATTATTTTGTCGTCACTAGAAAAATCATTCATTGGTGCAATAAAGAGGCCGTTGGTACATTTGGTTCATTGGTTAATTTATGAGTCATATAGCATGGTTGCAGTGAAAAAAAACACACCCTTTAACTTATTAAATGAGACGATTCCTCCAGGGCAACGCCGAGTGATCGAACTAGAAGCTGCAAAGCTCTATACCCACTCACCGCTCTCAATTCCAATTGAGGTGATTAACGGACGCTTTGCAGGGCCTACTTTAATGGTCAATGCCGCGATACATGGTGATGAGCTTAACGGCGTCGAAATTGTAAGACAGCTAATTAATACCATCGACCCCAATAAACTCCGAGGCACCTTAATTACCGTGCCTATCGTGAACGTATTTGGCTTCATCCATAAGTCGCGTTACCTGCCAGATCGCCGCGACTTAAATCGCTGTTTTCCAGGTAGTGAGCATGGGTCTCTTGCATCACGCATGGCTTTCACGTTTTTTGATCAAGTTGCCAAAAAATGTGACTACATTCTTGATTTACATACCGGGGCAATACACAGAACAAACCTGCCGCAAATTCGCGCGAACTTAAGTAACCCTGAAACTCTGCGTATTGCGCAAGCTTTTGCTACTCCTGTGATTATCGATTCAGCCCTACGTGATGGTTCATTAAGAAGTGAAGCCGAAAAATGCGGTATTCCCGTGCTCACCTATGAGGCAGGTGAAGCTTTACGCTTTGAGCCAATTGCAATCAGTGCTGGTTTTATCGGTATTCAGCAAGTGATGCAATCCATTGGAATGCTACGTTCAAGTCGTAAAAAACTTCCGACTGCCATCATTGCAAAATCAACCAGTTGGGTTCGCGCAGGTAGCGATGGTATTTTGAGAACAGTGGTAACATTAGGCGAAAAAGTCGAGAAAGGTCAAATTCTGGCTTATATTAGCTCGCCTCTAGGCCATAGTGAGTGTGAAATTAAAGCTCATAAAGGCGGAGTGGTAATTGGACAACAGACACTTCCTCTCGTGAATGAAGGTGATGCGGTTTTTCATTTGGCCTATTTTAAACAAGATGATGAAGAGATAGAACAAGCGGTCGAGAACTACCTTGAGGAGGTGATTGATCTTGATTATGAACCGCTCACCACAGGCCAGATAATTTCAAACAGTTAGCCCCATTAAATAGTCACAAAAGATGATGATCCAAAACGAAAAAGGCACCGATATATTATCGATGCCTTTTGTTCAAGAAAACTAAGCCGTTTCTGAAAGTAAGCTATTTCTGGAAGTAAGCCGTTTCTGGAAGTAAGAAATACCTGAAAGTAATAAGTCTCTAAAACTGAAAAACCTTGAGGTTAAACAGTCACTAAAGCTACATGCTCAGTTTTCTTAAAGACAAAATCTTAGTTGGGATTTTGTCTTATTAAAAATTAGTCTTCTTGCTCTTGTTCCGCTTCTTTGCATTGCTTAGCAAGGAGATCGGCCGCTTTACGTTTTTCAGCACGTTCTTCTGCTGCTTTACGCTGCTCGCCTTTACGTTCATTACGTTCTGCTTGGTTTTTAACAAAGCCTTCAAGCTCTTTCTCTGCCCACTCAATCGCTAGTGCTTCAGTTTCAAAACCCATTTCACGTTTTGATACAGTTACACGGCGAGAAGTCACTTGGCGAGTGATTTCAGCAGTCCAACCTGTACGTTTTTCAGTAGTACGGATATCGTATTTTTTATTCTTAGACATGTTCTTTTTATTCCTAGGGATAATTAAGGGATTCGTCAACTTTGATAACTCCATCTAAGCTGAGTATTTTTAACACCATCCCTTGGTAAGCGCGGTATTAGAGCACATTTGAGTTCAAATTGCTGCAAATAATTCGCTGAAAATAGCAGAGTCTCTGTGCAAAACTCAATAAGTCATCCCTTAACTAGCAAGCTGTTTTATCTGCTCAACAATCGCTTTTAAACCATTCCCTCTGGAAGGGCTTAAATGGGCAATTAATCCAATTTTATTGAAGTAATCATCGACATCAAACACCTGTATTTGTTGAGCCGTTTTTCCATCAAATGCCGCCATCACTAACGCAATAAGCCCTCGAACAATTCGAGCATCGGAATCTGCACAGAAAAACCAGTAGCCATCAACTTGCTGACTGACCAACCAAACTGTACTTTCACACCCAGAAACGGTCACTTGATCGCTTTTAAGCTCTTCAGATATTTTCGGTAGCAATTTGCCCCATTGAATAACCTGACGATAGCGATCTTCCCAGCCGTGAAATTTTTGCATCGTTTCAACGATCATCTCGGCGCTAATTTCAGTACCAAATGGCGAAGCTTGAAATGGTGACATTACGAATTCCTAATTATTTTCGGTGTTTCTGAATCAGTTTTTCGACAATTCGAGATACAGCAACAAAACCAAATGATGCAGTGACGACAGTTGCAGCGCCAAACCCACTCGCACAATCCATACGTTTCGGCCCCTCAGCTGTAGCCTTAACACCACACACCGAACCATCTGCTTGAGGGTATTTCAGTTGCTCAGTCGAAAAGACGCAATCAATGCCAAATTTACGCGCTGGATTTTTAGTGAAATTATGATGACGACGCAGCGTATCCTTAATTTTTTTCGCTAAAGGATCTTGAATCGTTTTGGTAAGGTCAGCCACTTTAATTTGAGTCGGATCCGTTTGGCCGCCAGCGCCACCAATCGTAATCACTTTGATTTTATTACTCTTACAATAAGCTAATAAAGAGGCTTTTGCTTTGACGCTATCAATCGCGTCAAGTACGTAATCAAAATCCTTATTGAGGTACTCAGCTTGGTTATCTGGGCCAATAAAGTCATCGATCAAGTTGATCTTACATTCAGGGTTGATCAGTTTTACGCGTTCAGCCATGACTTCAATTTTACTCTGACCTACCGTGCCTGACATTGCATGAATTTGACGGTTGATATTCGTAACACAAACATCGTCCATATCAATCAGAGTCAATTCACCCACGCCCGTACGAGCCAATGCTTCTACCGCCCACGAACCGACGCCGCCGATACCAATAACACACACATGTGCTGCACGTAAAATTTCGACTTCGCTATTACCATATAGTCGACGTGTACCGCCAAAGCGTTGATCATAATTTTCAGAAGCTGGTTCGGTTAATTCGCGCATGAATGCACCCTAATTTTAATCGATAGAAAAAAGAAGAGTGCGTTTTATACGCACTCTTTCTGGAAATGTCTAGGCTTAGCAAACCGCAAATATTCCACCGCGATAAATAAGCTCTCTAGAGTACAATTATTCTATTTTTTCTGGCGGAAGTGCCCAAGGCGCTTGCGTTGCACTTCCCTCTAGGCCGAGCTTCCAAACTCGACCAAAATGTTTGTAATGCCCAGCATCCGTCCCCGCTCTTGGTCCCATGCCATGATATAAATCTAAATGGTTCTGCTTCACCGCGCCTCCGGTGTCTAATACTAGAAGTAGGCGTAATTGATGCACACCACTCCAAGTACCATCAGTATTCAACAGTGGAACTTCTGCTAAAATCGGCGTACCCATTGGAAATATAGAACGATCACCAGCAACTGACGCCATTGGGAGTAATGGTATACCAGCACTTCCCGTTACTGGGGCTGCCGCTTTAGGGGAAAAGAATACATACGAAGGGTTCTGTTCAAGGAGTTCACGCACAACATCAGGTTCATTTGCCAATACCCACTCTTTAATTGCTTTAAGAGACATATTTTCACGGGCAACCTGCTCACGTTCAATCAATACTCGTCCAATACTCACGTAGGCGCGATTATTTTTACCAGCATAAGCGAAGTACTCTAGCGTATCGTCATCACCAAAATGAACAAAGCCGCTTCCTTGAACTTCCATAATAAATGGGTCGATGAGATTTGAGGCATAGCCCAATTCCAAACCTTGCCCATTTAGCGCTCCAGCATAAATTTGAGCACGTGTTGGGCAGGTATCCGTACATTCTGGTTGTCCATATACCGGATACTGATACTCTTCATTAGCCTCATGGCGTAATTCAATAACTGGAGAAAAATACCCTGTAAACAACACATTACCTTGGCTATCACCACCGCCGAGTTGAGCCGTTTGAATGCCAAAATTAGCCAAATCGCTTGGATCGCCACTTTGGAGAGCCCACGCCTCAAGTTGCTCGTATAGAGGTTGGTAAATTTTAGCCATAGAAGGTGAAAGGGTCACCACTTGCTCAGCTTGCTTTGAAAAAGCCGTAAAATCACGAGGTTGATTAGACTCTATGACTTCAACTTTATTAAGATCGGCTTCAAATTCGCTATCTAAATATTGTTGAGCCCGATCAGTCGGTTGTGCGCAGCCAAAGAGAAATAATAACGCCGCTGCAGGAATGATTTTTTTTATCACAGTAGTCATCCAAAAGGTTTGATGCCCAGAGAATGACAAACTCTTTTCAAAATCTCAATCAGAGTTTTACTTAATAAGAGGGGCGTATACCATTTGAGGCTTTAGAACCCATCGTTCGTCGAGTAAAAGTAGGGCTATAATGGGCAGGAGAGACCAACTTCATCTCCGAATAATCTTGACCTGAAAATTTATATTTTAATGATTTCCCACCTCTCACATACTCTAAGTAGCGACCATCGAAATCAAAATCTGTCGCGACAATAGCGCCATTTACGGAAATGCCACCACTCCCAACGATAAACTTATCTTGAGCGTAACTGGCGACATCTTTCTCAGTCCACATTCCGTAGACTAAGCTTTTATCCACTTCAGGGATAATCAAACGTTCAATAAGGTCGCTATATAAACTCATGACTGAAATGGTGCCAATAATCGCCAACAACATCAGAGTACGCTCTGCTATTTTACGCCTTCTTTTTGCGTGAAATTCAGCTGACCCTGTATCTGGATATAAATTGTCGATAATTTTATCTACTTTGCTTTTTCGGATCGTTTTAGCCATTTTTGTTTTCACTATAAACCTTAACTTATACTAATTTAATACAAACCAACTTTATATGCAGTCATTCTGTTTATTTCTTTGCTTTTCATTCCAAAAAACACTTGCCCACAGTTGAATAAAAAGCCATTATTTCAGCATAAATAACCACACTGGTAATATGCGTGAAAATTAGAAGCACCGCTTTAGTGAAAGGGTTCCGCCAATCCACACCTTATGTAAACGCTCATCGAAATAAAACGATGGTCATTATGTTAGGCGGTGAAGCTGTCGCTGATAAAAACTTCGGCAATATAATCAATGATATTGCCTTACTTCATAGCTTGGGTGTGAAAATTGTCTTAGTCCATGGAGCAAGGCCACAAATCAATCAGGTTCTGGAAGCTCAAAACTATACAACGCCATACCATAATAATATCCGCGTCACTGACGAACATGCGCTTGGTTTAGTTATGCAAGCAGCCGGACAACTGCAACTGACGATTACAGCTCGTCTCTCCATGAGCTTAAACAATACACCAATGGCAGGAACTCAACTCAATGTGGTCAGTGGTAACTTTGTCACCGCTCAACCTCTTGGTATCGATGATGGTGTTGATTTTTGCCATAGCGGACGCATACGTCGTATTGATTCGCAAGGGATCAATCGCATGCTGGATCAAGGTTCAATCGTACTGCTCGGCCCTATCGCGAGTTCCGTCACTGGAGAGTCATTCAATTTGTCTTCTGAAGAGTTAGCAACTCAAGTGGCCATTCGACTAAAAGCAGACAAACTTATCGGCTTTTGCTCCAACCAAGGCGTCATCGATAAAAATGGTGAAGCCGTTGCCGAAATCTTTCCAAGTGATGCTGAGAACATACTGCATTCGATTAATGACAGTGTTGACCAATCTCAAGATAACAGCTCTGGAACATTGCGATTTCTTAAAGGATCAGTATCGGCCTGTCGAGCGGGCGTTTCTCGTTGCCACTTAATTAGCTATAAAGATGATGGTGCTCTGATTCAAGAACTTTTCTCTCTTGATGGCATTGGAACTCAAGTTGTAATGGCAAGCGCGGAACAAGTTCGTCAGGCGAATATTGATGATATTGGCGGTATCTTAGGGTTGATACGTCCTCTAGAGGAGCAAGGTATTCTCGTCCGTCGCTCAAGAGAGCAATTAGAACAAGAGATCCACCGTTTCACGATCATCGAAAAAGATGGCTTAATTATTGGCTGTGCTGCACTTTATGCTTATCCCCATGAACATATGGCTGAAATGGCTTGCGTTGCGATTCACCCAGATTATCGAGACGGTAAAAAAGGACTGATGCTGCTTGATTTCATGAAACAGCAATCTAAAGCGAAGAATATTCATCACATTTTTGTACTCACCACCCATAGTTTGCACTGGTTCAGGGAGCAAGGGTTCTACGAAATAGGTGTTGATGCTTTACCTATGGAAAAACAAGACCTTTATAACTATCAACGAAAATCCAAAATATTATCACTAAGAGTTTGAAAATATTAAATAAAAAATAAAAACCATCAAAAAGTGAACATTAATGATAAAGCATGATTTTTCATGCTTTTATTCATTACGCACTATCATTCATAGTAAAAGTTGTATAGAATTCACTCAAATTTTGTGAGACATACTTCACATTTTTGGTTGGATTAGCCCACCCATTAACTTGGGTTCTGCATGGATTGCTCATAGTACGGTGATATATCTAATAAAAATCACCACAACGTCGACATAAAAAGAGCTGACACCTATGAGAACTATTATTTGTAATTCTATCCAAAGTTTTTGGGATATGGCCGAAAACCACTTTCTTGAAGACTTAGACGTTCATTGTGTATTCCCTACCAATGACAACCTTAAATCTTTGATAATGAACTATCAAAAGCAATACAACATTAAGAGTGTGTCCTTCACTCGTGTATTTCATACCGTCGATTTATAAGTCCATTATCAATTTCAATTTAATATCTATAGCCATGGATGGTTATTAACACCGACTGACCTTCCCCTATCATCGACCAAAACACTAGCCTTTGACTTTCAGCCGCTGAACTAAACCACTCACTCGCTCTGTTTTTATTTTTATTCCACGCTTCAACACCGATAAATCTGCAAATAGCATGAGCTCTTTTTTTGCTCGCGTCACTCCGGTATAGATCAATTCTCGTGTAAGAATAGGGCTAAAATCCGGTGGCAGAATCATCACGGTAAGTTCAAATTCACTGCCTTGAGATTTATGGATGGTCATCGCATAAGCGGTTTCGTGTTCTGGTACTCGGCTTGGTAATACCGATTTCACACTGCCATCTGGAAGCTCAAAATACACTTTTAATCGAGGTTCTGATTCACTGTCATCCAGCATACAAATACCAATATCACCGTTATATAACCCAAGGCCGTGATCATTACGTGTCACCATGACGGGTCTACCCACATACCAAAGCTCATCGTTGGTCTGAATCAATCGCCTTGCCGCTAATCTTGTTTCAATCCTTTGATTCAAGCCTGTAACACCAAAATCACCCTCTCGGATAGCACACAACAGGCGGCATTGGCTAAATAGTGCCAACACAGCTAGAGCTTTCTGTTCCTGAGTCTCTCGCTTATCGGTTACCTCATCCACCTTATTATGACTAATTCGATCAAGATAATGACGATAGTTCGCGACTAACGTGGTAATCATTTGATTGTAGTTGTCAGCCGATAAGGGGTAGTGCTGAATATCATTGAATCCTTTGGTCAATACCGATTCTACTTGCTGTGCTTTTCCGGTATTAATCGCTTTCGCTAATTGACCAATACCTGAACGAGCATCGAAACGATAGCTTTTCTGTAACATGCATAGGCTGTCGCAAATAGGCGCATCAATGCTATTTTCGACTCTGCTGCTGGCTAATGTTTGATACCCCGTTAACTGAGCCAGAGATTTGCTTTGAGCTTGGCTAAAACCATAATCATTAAATGAGCAAATATCACCTAATACCGCCCCCGCTTCCACCGATGAGAGTTGATCTTTATCTCCAAGTAGAATCAAACGAGCATCTGAAGGAAGCGCATCGAGCAATTTGAACATCATAGGCAAATCGACCATAGAAGCTTCATCGACCACCAAGATATCGACGTGTAGGTGATTATGACGGTGATGACGAAACTCCGCACGATTTGGGATCGCCCCGAGTAATCGATGCAACGTGCTCGATTCTGTTGGGATGTGTTTTTTAACTAATGGGTCGAGTGGTAGTTCAGCCACCGCTTTACCGATAGATTCAGTAAGTCGAGCCGCTGCTTTGCCCGTCGGTGCAACCAACTTAATGGTGGGCATTAAACCACCGTCTTCCAACTGAGCCTGAGCTTGCTCAACCAGTGCCGCTAATAGTTTCGTTACCGTTGTGGTTTTGCCTGTACCGGGGCCACCAGAGATCACAGCAAAGCGCCTTGTTAACGCGACTGCTGCTGCAACTTTCTGCCAGTTGAGACAAAACGCTTCGGGAACAAGGCGTTCTAATTCATTAAGATGTTGAGTTTTTTGGGCCGATAAGAGTATTTGGTCTATAGCAGGCCAATCCAAATTTTCACTCGAAACGACATCCAGGTGATCGCACACTAATTGCTGTCTTAATACTTGAGTGCTCTTACCGTCGTTGCTCGCTTTCACCAGATCCTTATATAAAAAATGATAGCTACGAGCGAAAAGATGGCTAAGCGTTTTCGTCAGTTGACCCAATTGCACACCACTCAAATCGACAGGCTTACTCAGTTTCGATAAGGTTTCTGCCAAAAAAGATTCATAATTCCAGTAACGATGCAGGTATAAGCGTCCATCATCCAACATTAATGGAACGGCTTGCCCTTCCTTACCAACCACGGCAGATTGTTCTAGTAGAGCATTCCAATTAACGCTGAGCAGGGTTTGGTTAAGAGCCCTTGCCGTATCGCCATATAAGCCAAGCATTGAGGCAAAATCATTCATACCCCCTTGCTCAGAATTGAGCTGAATACAGATATGCCCTTTACCTAGCTCATGGCTAACGATCCCTGCAATAAAGCCTATTTCATCCGCATTGATTTCCACTTGAGAAGCGATAAAACGCGCAAACTGATAATCGATTTGGCGCAAGGTTCCCTTAACACTCAAAGCTTTGAGCACATCCAACAGCGAACTAACCTCACTGAAGAGTGGCAGGTGACTTTCACTTGGTTCAATAGAGTTGGTCTCTACAATCATTACAGTAATTCCATTTGACCTTGGTTCGTAGTCCGGCTTTCAATTGCCTGACCATCAATTAATTTATCCATTTCATCCAACAACTCGACACTTGGCTTCGCTGAAAAAATACCATTATCTGAATCACCATCAATGCCTCGCAAAAACAGGTAATACACGCCACCAAAATGTGTGTCATAGCGATAATCGGCAATGCGACTGCGTAAAAAACGATGTAGAGCAAGGGCATAAATTTGATACTGAAGATCGTAGCGGTGATCCGCCATTGCCGCTTTCAAGTTTTCACCATGATACACCTCAACATCATCGCCAAGATGGTTGGATTTCCAGTCCAATACGTAATATTTACCTTGGTGTTCAAACACTAAATCAATAAAGCCTTTCAACATACCTCTTACGGTTTGAAAACCCAGATCTCCCGCTTTAGCAGAAAGCGGATCATGACGCTGTATGACTCGATTCAATCCAGAAGACGTTAACACTTCAATAGGTAATAGGAACTCCATTTCAACCAAACGTTGAGCTGGGATTTTTTCATTTAATTTCATCTGCTTGCCGTCTAGCGGAGCGTTAAGCACAGTGTCCACCAGCGTTTGCAACACAGGAAGCCACTCCAACTCATACTGCTCACTTTCTAAGAGCTGTAGGATGACTTGTGTATTAGCATCTGACGTTGCGGGTTGAGTAAATTCAACCTCTTCAAATAAGGTATGCAGAAAAGTACCGGGCCTCGCACCTCGCGGAAAAGTGAAGATTGAACGCTGTGGTTCAAGCACTTCCAACTCATCCTGTTCATCGGCCGAGTCAATATCAAACCCCGCAGACTCAAGCGCGGTATCATGTAAATTAACGTCTTGAGTATCACCAAAAGAGCCATGAGATGCATGACTGCCTTGCTTAACCAAACCAGAATAACTGGTGATTCTCCACCCTCGATCAATAGGGTTATTAAGTTCACTAGCGATGAGATCTACGGCATCAACTTCTTGCGTCACATAAAGTGAATCATGAGCTTGTGGCAAAGCTTTTAAGCCAATGGCTGAATTTGCATGAGTTAGGGTTTCAACTCTCTTTGTTAGATCTGAAATGCCAAGCTCTTCACCATTTTGAATCAAGTAGCCCATGGCACTCAAATGGACACCGGTAGGCTCTTTCGTCGAGCGACCTTTTCTCAAGGGTGCCATTCCAATAAAACAGGCATAAACGGCACGAGTTAACGCAACGTAGATCAAGCGTAGATCTTCAGCTAAACGCTCTTTGTCTGCTTGAGCCAGAGCCGCTTTATTACCTGTTATATCTAAAATCGTTTTATCTGCTTGCTGATCATAATATTTACCTTCGCTTGCTTCTCGATAGCTACTCACGAAAGGTAAAAAGACTAAATCATACTCCAGTCCTTTTGATTTATGGATCGTCACGATTTGCACTAAATTACGTTCGGATTCTAAACGCTGAATGTCATCATCACTGCCACTGCTCAACCCATTAACCGCATCAGATACAGACTCGGCAAGCCAGCGAAGCAAACCATAATCACTATCCATCTCTTGGCTAGCTTGTTGCAATAGCTCCCCCATATGCATTAAGTCGGTCAGAGTTCGCTCACCATTTTCTTCTTCTAGTAGGCGCTCAGCGATATGACGCTTACTCATAACACTACGGAGCATAGGCAGAACGCCACGTTGAATCCATAGCTGACGGTATTCTCGGAATTCATTAATCGCATTTTCCCACACGACTTCATCGTTATTGAGTTCGTCTAACTTAGCGGCATCTAAAGCAAAGAGCTCAGACGCTAAACTCGCTCGTAGTGCTCTGTCATTTTCGGGGGTGAGTACCGCTTGCAGTAAACGCTGTACATCTTGCGCGATACCACTGACAAAAACGCTATCACGGTTAGAAAGGTAAACACTCGCAATGCCTTGTTTGGCTAAGGCATCTCGGATCAAGCGCCCTTCCGTTCCCGTTCTTACAAGCACCGCAATATTGCCAGCTTGTACTGGTTTTTGACCTTTCGACGTCACAAGGTATGCTTGTTCATGCTGCGCTGCGGTCAGAATCGTTTGGATCTGGCTTGCCGTCGCTTCACTCATCGCTTGGTGGTATTCACCTTTTGGCAAGGGCTTGTCTTCAGCTTCTTGGATCCAGTAACTCATCGCCTGCTGCTTTTCGCCGTTTAAATACCACGCTCTTTGATCGGCACCGGGACTTGCATTCACAGGTAAGAACGGAATATCTTGATCGTACATAAACGGGCTGCCAGAGGCTTGAAATACCTGATTAACAGCACTGACCATATCTGCACTGGATCGCCAGTTTGTACCCAGCGTGTAATGCTGCTTTACCTGATTTCTCGCTTTGATATAGGTAAAGATATCAGCACCACGGAAACCGTATATCGCTTGCTTAGGATCGCCGATCATAAACAGACCACATTCAGGGGTATCTAGGTAGATGCGGCTAAAAATACTGTATTGCAGAGGGTCGGTATCTTGGAATTCATCGATCATCGCAACGGGATATAAGCTGCGGATACGCTCCACCAGCAACTGTTGCTCGTCGCTATCAATCGCGGCTGACAACTGAGTCAATAAATCATCAAATGAGAGCAGTTGCTGCTTCTGCTTAGCCGCTGCCAACATATCTCGACAGTGCAAAATCGCATGAGCTAATAGAGGCGCTTTCAAATCAGCAGGGTTCGCCAAAAAGTGTTCAATAGCAGCAAATACCGCATGTTCAGGGGCATTACCTTTAGGGGTTTTCTCGATTAACGTATTTTGGGCAAATTTCTCAAGCTTATCTGGAATGGAATAGTCATTCGTTTCACTGTTCGCCCATACCGAAATGGCTTCTAACCAAGTTGGGAGTGATTTTTTTGTATAGCTACGTTTATTAATATCTGAGCCAGAAATTAGAGCAAGAAAATCCCCTTCTGACTCTCGCCACAAGGCTTTAAGTTGATCAATTTCTTCTAGATTTTGTTGATGTAAATCCGCAAGGTCTCCCGACATCGCGCTAACCGACAACTCTAATGGTACGCCCGTTAAGTAGTTACTCACATCACCAAGCAGTGCCGATGGTGAGCCCCAAATATTGCGCACTTCGCTGGCAAGATTCAGAGATAATGGATAGAACTGACGACGCCAATAATCGGCAACGACTTGTGCTTTCAGTTGGCTTTCATCAGTCACAAATTCATTGTTAAATCGACTGCCCGATTCAAATGCGTTTTGAGTCAGCATTCGTTGGCAAAAGCCGTGAATAGTAAACACGGCCGCTTCATCCATCTGCCTTTCAGCTTGGAGCAGTATCTTTGCCGCTTTAGGGTGATCGCTTATCGCAGCCAATAACGGTTTGATTACCGGATCATCACTTTGACTGCGTGAAAAGGCAATACGAGCATCGTGAATTCTCGCTCTGATACGATCACGAAGTTCAGCGGTCGCCGCCTCTGTAAAGGTCACCACGAGAATTTGATCAACCGTCAGTCGCTCAGAGTGACATGTCTCTTCCCCATCGACTAATTCACCATGTCCAAGCAGCAAACGAAGGTATAACCCTGCAATTGTAAAGGTTTTTCCTGTACCCGCAGAAGCTTCAATCAATCTTGCACCGTGTAAGGGAAAAGTCATTGTATCTAGGTTATTGGCGACTACTGTTGTCATTTCAACTGCCTTTTCGATCTGTTTTTAACAATATATTTGATACTGAAAATCAAATTCATCAACACCCAACATGAATTCACTGTGAGTCATCCCTTAGAAGTTCATATTGTTTTAAATTTCTACTACTGAATAAATAGCCGTGGGATCTCACTCACGGTATCTACGCAATAGCATAGTTAGTATCCGCACCTAATTTGTCGCATTACCCGTTAGAAGAGTCTTGATTCGTCATCACTCTGCTAATGAAAGCAACTCGAATAACAAACAATGGTCCCTCTGACCATGTGGCCGCACAGAAGACGCCCTACACTATAATGATTGACTGGCGGCCACTCTATTTTACGATGTCCATCCGTAAATTAAGCATGCGTCCTGACTTTACTCAATATCGCTGGCGTTTTTCGCCCAAAGCCTTGGCCCTTGCATCACTAAACTTGAGTACAAACGAGCTTGCAACGCGAGTTCGTCATCCCATTTTGGCCAAATTCTCGCAATGTAGCTATCTCGCCCTTCACCAGTAAAGGCGTAGCCATCATTAAACGTATCGGCCATCTTTTTCAGTGATTTTTCTTCATCATCCACCCAGTTTCCTCGGCTGAACCCAGCTTCAACGCCAGCCAAAGCCGTTTTAGGGAAATAAGGCAAAGGTTCGGTCATACCTTGATAAAACAGGCGCACCAACTCATTTAAAATATCGAGAGCCTCACTACGATCTTTCATCGGAGGATACATCATATGCACTACGCCTTCTTTGCGATCATAGCCAATGAGGTGCGTTGTTTTCGAGTGCCCCATTGCCGCGCAACTCAGGTGATCAATCCACGCGGAGAGATAATCTTGAGGACGAATTTTTCCACTTCGATATCGCACTAATCCTGATTGGTAATGCTTGGTCAACCAACCCGTTAGATGAACCGCATTCTCTTCACCGGTCTCTTTATTCGCAAGAGCATTGAGGGTGAGATCAATTTCAATATCATCAATAGGTTTACCGCAAATAAAGGCTAACTCTTCGACTAACTGTTCGGCCTGAACACGATTGGTTTCAAACTCAATATCCCCAAACGCACCAACAGGAAGCTTCCCTTGTGCTCTTTGTTGTTCAATAAAACCGTTCAGTGCAGCTTTCGGATCTTGATGAGTGTGCAGTTTCGCCGTCAATAACACATCCAACAACTGGTCACGAAGTTTAAAGCTGTCTAATCCATTTAAAACAAAGGGTTCATCATCTTCCATTACGGGTAAAGGCGCTTCAAACACCACTTTTAATCGGCGGTTGAAAAAATACTGAACAGGTAAACGCCAGAATTTTTGCAACTCAACCAAATCCAACTCAAGGGGATAAACCACATCCAATAAGTAGTCCCCGAGCTTGCGCTTGAAGTCATCACTTGATTGACCAAGGCGATTAACCGCAGGTAACCACTCTTTGGCGTAACTGCTCTGTTGCGAACGAATAGAAGATGAATGCTCAACCGCTGAGGATGCTTGCACGTCTGCCGACATGAAGGCATTCGGGCTAAATGGCACCATCGCGTGATGCTCAACCAATGCATTAAGCAGCTGCTGACCTGATTCATCACTGGCTAAACTTTCGCTACCTTGTAAACAATAATTCTGCTGACAATACTCAAGCAATTCAGACACCAGCACCGAAGGCACGCGCTCTGTATTATCTTGAATCGAACGGCCAACATAGCTGACATATAAACCTTGCTGCGCTGACAACATGGCTTCAAGGAAAAGGTAACGGTCATCATCTCGGCGTGAACGATCCCCTGCTCTCGCTTTGGCTGGCCCATTCATTAGATCAAAACCTTCTGGTGGCATTGAGCGCGGATATACGCCGTCATTCATGCCCAACAAACAGACGACTTTAAATGGGATAGAACGCATTGGCATCAAGGTACAAAAGTTAACTTGGCCAGCTAAGAAACGCTGACTCACTCGCGTTCCTGATAGCCTATTTTGCAAATACTGACTTAAGATACTCGGGGCGATATCAGCCTCGTATCCAGCATCACTAAGCTGCTCTTTTAGTTGAATTAAAGAGTCTCGAATAGACTTCAATACCACTTCGCCTTCTAGCTCAACCTGAAAAAAATCGTTCAGTAAACCGTTCAAGATCTCTCGCCACTCATCAATCGACTGAGTGTGATTCAACGCTTGGCGGTAGTGAGTAATAAGTTCGATGAAATGAGCTAATTTCCCCGCCAGTTCAGCGCCCATACCTTGCACTTCGTTATAGGCTGAAATGTTGCTATTAGGTGCGGAAAATAACCCAGCAGATTCTGGCATCGCATAACCCAATAGCATCCGTTGAATACCAAACAACCAAGTATTTTGCTCTGTCGCTGGAAGTTCAAATTCTGTGGCAGTATTGGCATCTGCCCCCCAACGAACCCCTGACTCTTCAACCCACTGCTTGGCTTGCTCAAACTGCTGTTCATTAAGGCCAAACTTCAGCATCATCGCAGGCGTTTCTAACAGCTCCAGCAGCTCTGAAGCCAAACAGCGAGTATTGGGTAAATTCACCAACTGCATGAATGCTGAAAGGATCGGGCTCTCTTGATCAGCACTTCTGTCTGAAATCGAATAAGATATATAACGTTCACCAGGAGCATTACCAAATACCGCTTGAATCGCGGGGCTATACGCGTTGATATCCGCCACCATCACAATAATATCGCGCGGTTTTAAGTTGGTATCAGCATCAAACATCGCCAACAACTGATCGTGTAATACCTCAACCTCTCGCATTGGACTGTGGCATGCATGAACCGTCAGCGAGGTATCATTGATATCTACTTGCTGCTTATGGAAGCTTGAATCTAAAATTTCATCGTTTTGATGCTGTTCTAAATTGAGGATGTCCGCTTGCAGTTGGTGCAGTAAATTATCGCGTTCGACACACATGAAAAAATCATTCTCATCACACTCAAGCTGAGAAAGCAGATAAAGGTTGTCACGACCAAGTTTTCCCATCGATGCCAGTAACTCATTTCCGACGGCGCTATTGGTATGCAGATCATCTTCAAGGTTATCTTCAATGGAACCTTTTAATAATGACGAGGTGGATTGGCGTTCTAAAAGATCATCTTGCAGTGAGAGACGATTCCAACTTCTCGATTCAATTCGAGCTAATGTTTTTCGGTCTCGAATATCGCCCCAATAATGCTGACAAGGGTTGGTAAACATGAGATGAACATCAATATGTTCGCCCAGCGCTTTCAACGCATCCATATAGCGTGGAGGCAAAGATGAAATACCAAACACAAAAAGGCGCTTCGGCAGATGACTGAGGTTATCTTTAGAGCGAGCCAACGCATCAATAAAATCTTGGTACAAATTACCACGGTGATATTTGGATTGGCCTTGCTCAAGGGTGTAATCGTATAACGCTTTCCACAACATCGGCTGCCAAGGATGAGTGCCTTCGAGTTCATCGACTACGAGGCCATTTTCCCAACTGGCGATCCATTCCGGTCGATAAACTAAATAGCCATCGAAAATATCGGCGATCTTTTCAGATAATTGATAAAGCTTAGATTTGTCGTCATCTTGCTCTAGATACTGCTTTAAGGGAGCAAAAGCCTCTTCGTCCAACATTGAAGGAAGGATATGCATGATTTTCCATGTCATGGCTTCTTTGTTAAAAGCACTTCGCTTTGGTACATCAGGAAGCACTTGGGTGAACATATCCCAAATAAAAGTAGCAGGAAGAGGAAAGTTGATATTCGCCGCCACACCAAACTCCTTGGCGAGTTCCATTTTCAACCACTGCGACATTCCCGGGCTTTGCACCAAGATTTGCTCTTGTTCAAATGGGTTATCTAGCGGTTCACTTTTCGCTAAATGGACTAACAGGATTTTTAGGCTATCTACTTTGTTGGAATGATAAACAGAAAACAAAATGCACTCACACTTTTCCGATGACGACGTTTTAAGAGATTATCATATCGCACCTCGATTCTAGAGAAATATCAGCCTACCCAACGGTAAAAAAAAGAGATGTCACCAGAAAGATTACAAGCCATTCAGTGAGATAGCCAAAGATGACGCTGGTACAGATCACCAGAGTGACAAACACTGACATACTGAGACATACAAATCTCTGATTGCATGATAAAAAACACTGTTTTATACTCCGTCGCTTTTTTACACTGCTGCCCTAATTTGATTTGGATTCGTATTTATGCTGAAAAGACTCTCTTATAATAACGCTTGGCTCATCGCGTTTTTCTCTTGTTTCAGTCTTTATCTTTCTATCGCCTGTTACCCGTATTTACTCACCGTCAATTCTCAGGAATATAGTTTCTTACAGGTATTTTATCTCGCAGCAACCCAAATCGGATGGTTAGGGCTTATCTGCTTTCCTCTATTGTTAACTACAATCGTCGCGAGTTTTTTACCCACAAAGAGTTTCAAATTTATCTGTGCCACCATAGCGATCATCATTCTAATCGCACTAAAAATCGATATTACGGTTTTTCAACACTATAAATTTCATATCAATGCATTACTGATCAAAATGTTTCTGGATTCTGGAAATGAAGTATTCAATGTTTCATGGCTGAGCGCGTTGATATTCATAGCCGAATTATTCGCTCTTACTATTGGGTTCGGCGTTACCTTATGGCTAAGTAATAAATTAGCTCGCAGTAAAGTGAAGTACGTGATGATTTCAGTGTGGTTCGCCCTACTACTCAGCAGCCAAGCGATTCATGCATGGAAAAACGCAACGTTCGATAATGAAGTAAGTCAATTCACCAGTAATTGGCCTCTTTACTACCCACTCACTGCCCGCTCATTTATTTATGAGCACGAGCTTGTCAGCGAAGAGTTTGCTCAACAAAAGCGGGTGGAGTTTAAATCTTGTGAAAAAACGGAATTACAATATCCATCAATGCCAGTTGAGATTCAGCAGAAAGAGAAACAACCAAACGTACTTTTCATATTGATTGATGCATGGCGATTTAATGACAGCAACGCTGAGATCATGCCGAACGTGAGCAAGTTCAAAATCAAGAGCAGTCAATTTAATCAACACATGAGCGGTGGGAATTCTACGCAAGCTGGTATATTCAGCCTGTTTTATAGTTTACCTGCGACCTATTGGAACACCTTTTACGCCAATCAAGTGTCGCCACTCTTTATGGATAAATTACAAGAATCAAATTACCGCATGGGGATTTTCGGCTCGGCGGCTTTAACCAGTCCGCCACTGTCGCGCACTGTCTTTAAGCAGGTAGACAATTTACGATTGCGCACACCGGGAACCACTCAAGTAGAACGCGATGCGAGGATCACCGAAGACTTTATAGCTTTCCAACAGCAGGAGAGTGAGCAACCTTACTTTGGATTTTTGTTCTACGACTCTGCGCATGGCACTGAATTTCCAGAGCCTGAAGGGGCTAAATTCAAGCCTTATCTTTCTCGAGTGGATCATATTCTTCTTGATAATGACTTTGATCCTGAGCCTTACCATAACCGCTATAAGAACTCTCTTTTCTATATTGATGGGTTAATTGGGAAAGTTCTCGAAAAGGTTGATCTAGACAATACCATCGTAGTGATCACCTCTGATCATGGCGAAGAGTTTAATGATAATAAACTGAACTACTGGGGGCATACTGGCAACTATAGTCAGGCTCAAATTCATGTGCCGTTATACGTCTATCAACCAAATAAAGTCGTAAAAGAGATCGATTATCGCACCACTCACTTCGATGTCGTTCCGACGTTAATGGATACGCTTTTTACTACTCAATCAGATGTGTCTGATTATAGTGTAGGGGCAAACTTGTTTGATGGTTCAACACCGCGCGATTGGTTTATCTCAGGCAGTTACTACAATTATGCGCTTGTTGGCAAAGAGACGATGCTTGTCGTCAACCCAGCAGGCAATTCAAGCCAACTTGATAATCAGTTGCAGCCAGAATCTGATAAAAAGATTCCTATTGATGCGATACAAAAGTCACTAGAAGACATGTCTCGCTTTTATAGAAAATAGTGTTTTAGAGCGTTGCTTCTAATAAGTAGTGTTTCTTAATAAGTCGTGGCTTTTAAAAGAGATCGGCACCTTTAGGTTTACAGTAGAAAACGCTATGTAGCCAAACAGAAACAAAAAAATAAGCTTGTTAGGTTTTATCATCTTAACAAGCTTATTCTTTCATCAAATAGATAGCCTAACGCTGTTATGAGAGCGCTACCGGTCTCATTTTATATGGCTGATAATAAGCAAAGTAACGAATCGCAACATACCCTACCACAGCCGTGGCAACACACAATTCAACTCCTGCTAACCACCACACCTGAGCCACGTACTCTTCATCAACACCAACACTTTGCATCCAGTTCGCAGTTTTAAACAGTGCCGTTGCTCCTATTACCATCGGGAATGTGAATGCCGCATACCCAGGGCTAAACGGTAATCTCAACAATTTAAAGAACGCGAGATAGATGATTGTTGTCATTAAAATCGCGATACCAAATAGAGTCGCGATCACAACCGGTGACGGGCTTGAAGTAACACTGAGATAACCTGCCAAAGATAAGCTGGCTGGCGCCGCGAGAATAGCAATCGTCGGTTTTGCTGCATCCGGAATTTCATGCGTAAACATTAAGCGATAGATCATAATTGGCAGCATCACGGCGTAAGCTACCATGCCAAACAGTAGTGTTATATCAGCAATAGGTTGTAGTGCTGGCGTGCCCGAAAAAGCCACATCGGCAACAATAATGCCGACAGGTGGTACAAACCAGCTTGGCACCATATGATGTAACTCGAAATTTTTTGCTCTGTGATACATAAAACTAGCCAAAAAGATGACATGCAATAGTACCGCAGCCAACCAAATGACATCACCAGCAATTGGATAAAAGTGGCCGACAGAGCTTGAAACAATCATAGTGCCCATCGCAAATGTCGGGACGACACTTCCAACAACCGGATGCGCTAAGTCTTGACGAAGTAAATGGCGATGCACTAAAAACTTAACCGCAAGAATGGCCAATAAAATCGACGCTATCACCGCACTCGTCCATTGTGCGTAGCCTCCGCAATCAACCATGTTTTCCCAACTCCACCCTAAACTTGCAATAGCCAGTGCGAGCCCAGCCATAGGAGTTGGCGCTCCCATCACTTTAAGTTTCATTCTATTTATCATTTCCGCCTCACTTTGGAGCTATTGGACAATCTGCAACAGCAGTAAACTCCGATGACGTCATCATACGCTTGCAATACGTTCTGATATATCTAATCATATTAAACAGGCGTTAAGATATACTTAACGAACTCGCATTATCCTAACAACGATCAATGTTTGCTTAGTTCACGTAAGCAATAAGTTGGCGTAAGTAATAAGTTGGCGCAAGTAATTAGATGGAGAGAGTAAATGGCTCATAATGTGTCACTCAAGCAACTAAACGTTTTTGTCACTGTTACTCAGCACTGTACTTTAACCTCCGCTTCCGAAGCGTTATTTCTCTCCAAAGCAGCCGTTAGCATGGCACTATCCGAGTTAGAGAAACAGCTGGGACATTCACTGTTTGACCGCGTTAATAACCGTTTAATTCTGAATCAAGAAGGTCAAAAACTCTTGCCGCTTGCCGATGAGCTATTACATCGGGCAAAAGGAATCGATGACCTTTTTGAAGACAATCAACCACTCAGTGGCAGTCTTAAAATTGGCGCCAGCGACACCATTGGTAACCAAGTTGCCCCTTTTCTTCTCAGTGGGTTTCGTCAACAGTACCAACATCTATCTCAAAGCTTGTTCATTTCAAATTCTGCGTTGATCTGCCAAAAGCTGATCGACTACGAACTCGATATTGCGCTAATTGAAGGGAAAACATTGAACCCTGAATTGATATCACGCCAATTTAGTCAGGATGAAATGTGCATTGTTGCCGCACCTAATCACCCATTAACTCATCACCCATTAGCCTCAAGTAGCCAGCCGATAGCACTGCATCAATTAGAGCAAAGTCATTGGATACTACGAGAACCGGGATCGGGCACTCGTGAGTTTTTCCTACGTACCGTTGCCCCTCGCTTAGAGAGTTGGCATGAAGCTTTTGAACTCAATACCACTGAAGCAATTATTAACTCCGTTTCAGCAGGGCTTGGGTTGGCTTGCTTATCTCGCTTGGCCGTCAATACCGCCATCAACGACGGACGTGTTGCCCTCATTGAAACGCCTCTCGATATGAAAAGACGCTTTTGGTTGTTAGTCCATAAGGAGAAATATCAGAGCCCGCTGCTAAAAGCCTTCATGCATTACTGCCAATCAATACAAAAGTAATGCTATAAATCAGGAGGTGATGTCGGTTCTCTAACCGTTCAACTCTCAAAACTCTGCCTTCAACTGGACATTTAAAACTTGAAACTGTATAAAAAGCCAGTAGAAATAGTTATCAATTATTGAGGAATAACCATGGCTGTAATCGTCAAGTACGTGGTCGAGCGCAACGGAGAAGAAAAGATGACTTTTACCTCTAAAGCTGAAGCTGACGCTTACGACAAAATGTTAGATATGGCAGATGAGCTTTTTACATTGATTAATGGTAGTGAGCTCATCGAAGATGAAGGTAAGCAAGAAGAGCTTGCGATGTACCTTGCGAAAAATAAAGAAGAAGTGCTTTATGCTTTAGGCGCAAAACGCAAGCCAACGCCTAAAAAACCAAAAGCGGTTGAAGCCGTGGCGGATGAAGCAGAAGACGACGCAGCATAAGTATTTAGCGTCTACTTTCGATTCAATATCAATTTTCAATAGCCAGCAATTTGCTGGCTATTTTTTATTCTCAATATCTTCTATGATGCTGATACATACCACGAATACTTGCTAATAGGAAAGAGATGAAAGAGCTAATTATCCACACCATTACGGTTTTCATGGGCTTTTTTGCCATAATGAACCCCATCGCCAATACTCCGATTTTTCTTGGTTTAACCAATGGTGAGAATCGTCAAACCGTTAAATCTATCGCTTTTCGTTCAGTGTTGATCGCCTTCATTATCATTTCTGTATTTACTATTTCAGGCCGTCTTATTTTCGATCTCTTTGGCATTACGCTATATGCACTGCGTATTACTGGCGGAATATTAGTGTTTTTGATCGGTTTTCACATGCTGCAAGGTGATTCCACTCACGGCAAAGCAAAAGAAAAGGTTCAATCAGATGCGCAAAATGATTCTGCGCTCAGTATTGCCGTGTCCCCATTAGCTATGCCCATTCTCGCCGGACCAGGAACCATCGCAACCGCGATGAACTTCGCAACAACTGGCGGCATTTACGAAATGGTGATTACCATCATCTCATTCGGGTTACTGTGTGCCTTAACCTATGTGCTCTTTGTTTTTGGAGAAAAATTTGTCAAAGCAATTGGACCAAGCGCATTGAATGTAGTCACTAGAATGATGGGGCTTATTTTGGCTGTTATTGGAATGCAGATGCTAATCGAAGGGATTGAACAAGCCTATAAAGCACTCGCAATTTAAACTGATTTTACGTCTATCACGCTAATTTCTTATAGACGACAGCTATCGCTATAAAGACAACACATATCTATTTACAGACTTTCTACCCGCGCCCTCTTTCATCTGAAGGGTGCTCTCTCTATGATGTTTATCAACAAATGATTTTAACGGTCCAAGCCTGCTCAGCATAGAAAGACAATAAAGCTTGGCCCACTGAAACAAATTCAAATATGGAGATTATTAAATAATGGCGACTTTTTCTCTTGCCTTCGGCACAGCAACTAAAAACCGTGATGGAAAGATCATTGAAGCATTTTTTCCTAGCCCACTCTTAAACCCAAGCGATGCGCTCGTTTCTGCTGTCGCTGAAGTGGTTGGTTACACTGAAGGCAACCAAGCCCTTGAAATTTCAGCGGCTCAAAGCGAAGCGCTTGTTGCTGTATTCACAGCAAACAATGACACTGCAAATGCTTCTTTCGCTCAAAAAGCGGCGCAATCAAACCAGCCATTAGTTGCCGTTATTCTCGCAACAGATGAGAAGCCTCAATCGGTCGCGGAAGGTTTCCTTAAACTACAACTTATCTCAAACCGTCTAGTGAAACCACATGGCACAGTATTAGATGGCATTTTTGGTTTGCTACATAACATTGCATGGACAAACCAAGGCCCTATCGATTTACCTGAGCTTGCAGAACGTCAAATTGATGCTCGTCTTGCAGGTGAAGCGTTAACGGTCGATTGCGTTGATAAATTCCCTAAAATGGTCGATTACGTTGTTCCAACAGGAATTCGTATCGCTGATACTTCCCGTGTTCGCCTTGGCGCACATGTGGGTGAAGGCACAACTGTAATGCATGAAGGCTTCATCAACTTCAATGCTGGTACTACAGGTGTGAGCATGGTTGAAGGTCGAATTTCTGCAGGTGTTGTGGTTGGAAATGGTTCTGATATCGGTGGCGGTGCATCAATCATGGGTACACTGTCTGGTGGCGGTACTATGGTGATCTCTATCGGCGAGAACTGTCTGTTAGGGGCAAATGCTGGCCTTGGTTTCCCTATGGGCGATCGTTGTACGGTAGAGTCAGGTCTATACGTTACTGCAGGAACAAAAGTTCGCATGCTAGATAACCAAGGCCAAGAAGTAGAAATTGCTAAGGCACGTGACCTTGCTGGTAAGACTGATCTTCTTTTCCGTCGTAACTCAATTACTGGTCAAATTGAGTGCTTAACCAATAAATCTGCGGTTGAGCTAAACAGCGAACTTCACAGTAATAACTAATTAATTCAGGCTGACGGTTCCAATTCCAAGCTTTGAGTTTCTCGCTACAGATAATAAAAAACCGAGCTCTATTTGAGCTCGGTTTTTTTATGTTTCATTTAATCACGTGAATTATCCAGGATGACCATCAACTCTTGGCGTTAATAACATCATTCCAAACTTCCACACAAACATACCAAATGACAGCGCCCATAACACAGCACTAATATTGATCATCAGCATCATTTGCTCTGGCATAAAGGCGACGCCTAAGCTACGAACTAAAGCCGCAAGTAAAACAGCAGAAAAGGCCAACCACATACTTGGGCCTTTATAAATAGCACGACCCGTATGGCCCATTGTGACTCGAGCTATCATCGCTAAAATCACACCACCCAGTCCGCCAATCGCAAATAAGTGCAACATGTTATGGCTGACAAATGGGTTATCAATCACGCCACGCAACACCAAGCTTAATGGAATACACAGGTAAGCACTATGCAGGCTCCAGACAAGCGGCTCACTTAAAGTTGTCCACGGTTTCCAGCGAGCGAAACGGACAAACTGCGCGATGCCGGCAAATAACATCACCTCTTGCCCAATTTGAGAAAAAGTTAATGGGAAGAAGCTCAATACGAACAAGCTCACTAACGGCAAATTTGCCACCCACTCTAACCACACCAATGGTTGAGCTTTCTCGAAATTAAAGCGTTTGGCCGTAAAGAATGGGATCACACGCCCACCCATCACTGACAATAATAATGTAAACCACCACAACATCGCCTGCCACACAGCCGCAGAGCTAAATGGAGGCATTCCTTTTATCGTGGCATAGCTAGCAAAGTTAGCCACAATGGCAAGCACAAAGAGCGGAATGAAAAACAGATTTTTCCATCCTTTAGAACGTACCACTCTAAACCCGATCTCATAAGCCGACAGCGCTAAGAAGAGAGCCTCAATGGATGAAATAAACCATAGAGGAGCAGGAGTCCAAAATAAAATTCGAGGTATAACCCAAAGCATGACGAGTAAAGCCAAACGATGGTGTTTGGTTCCATTGACTCCAGTCCATGTTTGCACTGCAGTTAATACAAAACCCACCACAATCGCCATCGAAAATCCAAACAGCATCTCATGCACATGCCACCACAAAGCAGGGACTTGCAGCATGTCTGGTTGGCCATTTTGGAACATAATGACCCAAGCAATAATCGCGATAACAGCGTAAATGCTGCCTAAGAAAAAGAAAGGACGAAAACCAAGGCGAAGATAGGCAGGAATACGCTCTTCAACACTTTTGTCTGTAATATTTAGCAAGGTGGCTCCTTTATTGGTACTTCCCGATAAAGCACTAATAATAGTTTAGCAAGAATTCTCATTTCATATTGCATTATTCAGGCCAAGAATTTAATGCTTTATAATTAAAGGGTTAAGACAATGAAAATACATTTTTGTTGTCAAAAAGACAAAACCAAACAGAGTCAAAAAGACTCTTTAGTGTGTTTTTATTTCTATTATCCCTTATTGAATAAATAGCATTAATACTCGCCATTAACATAAATCAATGCCCTTCAGAAAAATCGCCATCAAACCCATAAAAATAAGAAACGTTTACATTTAATATATTTCTTTAAAATACAATTAGTAACAACATTAATCCTCCTGGAATTAAATGAGTCATTGCCATATTTACACAAGCGTTGTTAAATACCTCTAGAAGAGTAATGAGGCAAATTATGGCGACCATCAAAGATGTTGCACGTGAAGCGGGAGTGTCGGTTGCGACAGTATCTCGAGTCATCAACAAATCACCAAAAGCGAGTAAAAAGTCAATAAAGTCAGTCACGCAAGCGATGGCATTATTGGGTTATCGCCCCAACGCTAACGCTCGCGCCTTAGTGAGTCAAAGTACGAATACTATCGGTGTGTTAGTTTTTGATGTTTCTGACCCTTTTTTTGGCACTCTAGTGAAAGCCGTTGATAACATCGCCCGTGAAAATGGCAAGCATGTATTGATTGGGAATGGTAATCACAACGCTGAAGATGAGCGTCATGCGATTGAATTATTAATCAATAACCGCTGTGAATCTCTGATCATTCATTCCAAGGCTTTATCCGATAAAGAACTCATCAGTTATGCCAACGAAGTCAAAGGATTAGTCATTATTAATCGCTATATTCCTGAAATTAAAGAGCGCTGCGTTTACTTAGACAACTATAGAGGGGCGTATCTCGCAACCGAATATCTAATCCGTCATGGTCACCGAAATATTGCCTGCATCGCCTCACTTCATAAAATAGAAGATGTCGAGCAGCGTGTGAAGGGATACTTAGCAGCGCTAAACGATCACCAAATCGAATTACCAAAGAGTTACCTCGAATATGGTGAACCCGATAGTGATGGCGGTGAGTGTGCGATGACCAACTTACTGGCAAAATCGTTACCAGTGACAGGCGTAGTAAGCTATAACGACAACATGGCCGCTGGAGCGTTATCAGTATTGGAAGATAATGGTATTCAAGTCCCTAACCAGGTGTCAGTCATCGGTTTTGACGACGGATTAATCGCTCGGTACGTTCATCCTAAATTGACCACGATTCGATACCCGATTCAAATGATGGCAGAAAAAGCGACTCGCCTTTCTCTCCAACTAGCAAAAGGCCTACCCATAGAAAATGAACCAATGAAGTTTTCTCCCACTTTAGTCCGTCGAAATTCGGTAGAAAAAGCGATCTAAATTGAAACTATTCACTTTAGAAGATCCAATAAAAATCCTCAGTCATATACAACTGAGGATTTTCTAACATTATAAGGCCGAATTAATCACCAACCACTGGTGCATGTCGCCTAAATAACGAGGCTCATGACACTTCAACAACACCCGCACCATCTTTGGCTTGGCACACATAAATCGACGCATTTAGCCCTGTCATTGCTTCATACTTAGCTTCTACCGTAGCTTTGATTTCACCCACAAATCGCGGAGGAACGAGCGCCACAATACAGCCACCAAAGCCCCCTCCTGTCATTCGCACACCACCATGTTTGCCAATCACTTCTTTTACCATATCAACTAGCGTATCGATCTCTTTTACTGTGATTTCAAAATCATCACGCATTGAAGCATGTGATTCAGCCATCAGCTCTCCCATACGTTTCATATCATGGGTTCGCAACGCCACGGCCGCTTCTTCTGTGCGATCGTTTTCGGTGATCACATGGCGAGCACGCTTGGCAACCGTTTCATCAAGCTCAGAAACTTTTGAATTGAACTGCTCAATCGTCACATCGCGCAGAGCAGAAACACCAAAAAGGCGAGCTGCTTCTTCACACTGCTCTCGGCGAGTGTTGTATTCACTATCGACCAAGCCACGCTTTTTATTTGAATTAATGATCACAACAGCCATATCTTCAGGCATTGAAACCGCTGTCGTTTCTAGGCTACGACAATCCAAAAGCATAGCGTGGTTTTCATTCCCTTCCGCTGAAATCATCTGATCCATGATCCCGCAATTACAACCTACGAATTCGTTTTCAGCTTGTTGACCATTCAACGCAATTTCGGCTTGACTAATGTCTAGGCGGTAAAGCTCTTTAAACGTCTGACCAATCACAACTTCTAACGCCGCGGAAGAACTGAGACCAGCCCCTTGAGGAACATTACCACTTACGGAAATATCCGCGCCACCCAGTTCAAAACCACGCTCAAGCAAACACTTCACTACACCGCGAATGTAGTTCGCCCACATTTTTCCGTCTTGGAAAGTAATGGCTTGAGTCAGGTCAAATTCGTCTATTTCATTGCCATAATCAACAGAGATAACGCGGACTTTATTGTCATCTCTTTTCGCGGCAGCAACCACGGTTTGATAGTTAATGGCACACGGTAGGACAAACCCATCGTTATAGTCAGTATGTTCACCAATCAGATTAACGCGCCCCGGAGCTTGGACAACATGAGTGGGTGAGTATTCAAATATTGATTTAAATGAGTCTTTCACATTTTTGATTAAATCAGTCATAAAGCTATCTCTTTAATTTCTCAGTTTTTTACAGCACATAAACAAGAACTACTGCTCTTTATAATGAACATCGCTGACATCTCGTAAATGCTGCGCGGCTTGTTCAGCGGTAAGGTCACGCTGAGTTTCTGCCAACATTTCATAACCCACCATGAACTTACGCACAGACGCACTGCGCAATAATGGCGGATAGAAAAGAGCATGAAGTTGCCAGTGATCGATATCGGTTCCTTCTTCAAAGAAAGGCGCATAATGCCACCCCATAGAGTAAGGAAAAGAACACTGAAAAAGATTATCGTAACGACTGGTGAGCTTCTTAATCGCAAGCGCTAAATCGTCACGTTGCTCATCGTTCAACTCGCTCATTCTACGAATATGTGCTTTAGGTAGTAGCATGGTTTCAAACGGCCAAGCGGCCCAATAAGGAACAACCGCAATCCAGTGCTCCGTTTCAACGACGGTTCGAGCGCCATCTTTCATTTCTGATTCAACATAATCGACAAGTAAATTAGAACCTTGTTGATGATGGTATTCCTTCAACAGTTTTTCTTTACGCTCAATTTCATTTGGCAAAAAGCTGTTCGCCCACACTTGACCATGAGGGTGAGGTTGAGAGCAGCCCATTGTCTCACCTTTATTTTCAAAGGCTTGAACCCATAAATACTCTTGACCTAACTCTTCAATTTGATCATTCCAAGTATTAACCACGTCGCGAATTTTATTCACGGGTAATTCTGGTAGCGTTTTGCTGTGATCAGGAGAAAAACAGATCACGCGGCTTAAGCCTCGTACACCTTGAGTTTTAAATAGGGGGTTATTTGACTCTGGAGCATCAGGTGAGTCAGGCATCAATGCCGCGAAATCATTATTAAAAACGTAAGTCCCTTGATAGTCGGGGTTTTCATCTCCTGAAATACGGGTGTTCGTTGGACACAAAAAACACTTCTCTTCATATACAGGTAGCTCTACCGTAGATAGAGCTTCATCTTGGCCACTCCAAGGTCGTTTAGCACGATGAGGTGAAACTAAAACCCATTGTCCTGTTAATGGGTTATAGCGACGATGTGGGTGATCAACTGGATTAAATTCAATAGTAGACATCATATTTCTCTGTGGCATTTCTTTGATTTTTGGGCAGATCAAAGAATAAAGTTAATTAGTACCCTTGAGGGTTTTTCGATTGCCAATTCCAAGTATCGGCACTCATTTCAGCAATACTACGAGTCACTTTCCAACCAAGCTCTTTTTCAGCTTTAGTAGTGCTCGCCCAGCATTCTGCAATATCACCAGAACGTCTCGCGCAAATTTCGTATGGCACAGGCTTACCGCAGGCATGAGAAAAAGCTTCAACCATTTCTAGAACACTTGAACCATGGCCTGAACCAAGGTTATAGATGTGTAATCCACACTTTTCCCCTACCGCTTTCAATGCTGCGACATGCCCATCAGCCAAATCGATCACATGGATATAATCACGCACTCCCGTACCATCGACAGTATTGTAATCGTTTCCATAAATGGACAATTTTTCACGTCTACCGACTGCTACTTGGGCAATAAACGGCATTAAATTATTTGGAATTCCTTGTGGGTCTTCTCCCATGATTCCTGATGGATGTGCGCCTACAGGGTTAAAATAGCGTAATAACGTCACACTCCAATCAGGCTCAGCTTCATGCAAGTCAGATAAGCACTCTTCAACCATATATTTACTGCGGCCATAAGGGTTAGTCGTTGCACCCGTTGGCGATTCTTCAGTAATAGGCACAACGTCAGGATCACCATATACCGTTGCAGAAGAGCTAAATACGATGCTTTTTACGCCCGCTTTTTTCATAGATCGAGCAAGAACAAGTGAGCCATTTACATTGTTATCGTAATACTCAAGAGGTTTAACAACCGACTCCCCCACCGCTTTTAAACCAGCAAAGTGAATAACGGATTGAATGTGATGCTGCGAAAATATTTTATCAAGGAAAGCTTCATTACGAATATCTCCCTGATAAAAAACAGGTTTAATCCCTGTCAGTGTTTCAATACGCTCAAGTACCGCGATATTACTGTTACATAAATTATCAACAATGATAGGCTCCATACCTGCTTCTATCATTTGAATGCAAGTATGGCTTCCTATGTAACCCACTCCGCCCGTCACAAGAATTTTCACGATAACCTCTCTTATCTCTTCTAATACGCTCATTCAGTCATACTGATCGCCAAAGATCATACCAACCTTTCAGTGAGCATTATGTGATCAAAGAATAAAAATGTAAACGTTTCCACAATTAGTTTTAAAGAAACCACTCCAAACCAATGAAGTGGCTTCAGATAGATAAACAAACCTCACTAGACGCCCACACATCGACATGGTGGATCTCACATAACTTGATATTCACCAGGCTCTAAAAGGCCAGCGCTCTTACTTTGGTCTAAGCTATTAAAAAGATAAGAGAAGGCCGTTGTATGGTGCAATCCAAGTGGAAATTTACTCTATTGATGGGGTTTACTTTTTTGGGGATCATGGTGTTATGTTTCAACACTTTTATACCTCGAAATAGTGTCTTCTTACTGTACGACGCTAAACGCGTTTTCATCTGCTCCGTTCTTCTTATCTCTAACCTGATTATTTTAAGCGACCGCCACTGGCGGGATCGTATAACACAACAATTTACGGAGCTTAGCCTTAGCGTTGGGTGGGTTCTTGTTATTTTCGGTATTTTTGCAGCTATCGCCAATTTTCAAGGTATTGATTTTTGGCGAGCTCAAACGGATTACTTCTATTTCTTAGGATTAGCGCTACTGACCGCCTTTCTATCTATTGGGTTTGAATCCCAAAAAGTGCGACTTTATAGCTATTTCTGCTGGATAACGCTTTTACTGTTTCTCTCAGTCAGTGTCGGGTTTTGGCTTCGAGTTTACTATCAACTTGAAACGAATATTCATACCATTTTTGGATTTGCAAACGCCCGATTTTTGAATCAAGTTCAGGTGTGGCTGATCATTCCGACACTCTACTTCACTCTCTGTTTTAGAAGAAAGCGATGGCTTTATAACGCATTACGTTTTCTACTTTGTACTCATGTAGCTATTATTTTTGCTTTGGATGCTCGTGGGATTTCCATTGCCATCATTACAGCCATTCTTATCTGGGCTAAAATTGATAAGCCCTTAAGATCGCAAATACTTAAACTACTGCTATTCAGTATTATTTTTGGCTGTTTACTTCGTATTGTTTTTCTTGCCCCAATACCTGCCTATCTATTTAATGATGGATTGTGGACATGGCCAAAAGTTCGAACCGACTCTCCCGGGCGCATGGCGCTGTGGGCCGAAGCCATAACCCTGTCTTCACTGTTAGGGCTAGGTGGTGATGGTTTTGTATGTTCATCCAAATTATTTGGTCGCCCACATAACTCTGCACTTTTAGTCTTGGTAAATTGGGGGCTCATTCCTCTACTTTGCTACGGTTTTTTACTTTTACTCACACTGAAAACCGTCATTACGACCTACCATCGCTGGGTTCGGGTGACAGGATTAAGTGTTTTAGCTGGGTTTGCTTATAGCCTTGTTTCCGGAGTTCTCGACTCTCCGCTTAGCCAGTTACTGGCAGTAATCTCACTCGCTATTTTTTGGTCCGCATGTAAAAAACATCACCCAATTTGTGCTTCTCATCCATCAAAAATAAAACATCGATATTTACAATACGGGATCGTTGGAGTGTTACTGTTAAGTTCCCTGTTAACAGGGAATAAATTGTATCTTCGAATGACCAACTACCCTGATCAAAAATTTTCAGTTCAGCTTAAACCTCAGTTTTGGCTTGGATACAATTGCTCAGGGCCAATATTATTCAAATGAATCAAAAACACCCAACACTAAAGATTGAAGCCAAATTTGCTTCTCATCACTCGCTCTGGCCTTATTCCAAATCATTGATATATCAAAGTCATCTATCGAGATTGGAGGCAATGCCGTGGTCAAGTTATCATTGAGCATATCAGCCTGAGCCATCAATCTTGGGACTGTCGCAATCAATTTCCGATTCTGAATTAAGCGTCTTACGGTCAAAAAGCTGCGTGACGCAACGGGTATGAACCGCGATACACCTAATGCTTTTAATCTTTGGTCACTTTGCGTTTCAAGTATGCCATCAGGACTAATTAACGCATGCTCGGCATCAATAAACTCTTGTAGTGTGAGTTCTGAACCAAAATGATACTGGGCGGGATCGTACAAGCATACATGCTTTTCTGTGTATAATTTTTGAGCTTCAAATTGATCGTCTAATCGCGTAATACTCCCAACCATAAGATCCAGCCGATCCTTATCAAAAGCCTCAATATAGTTGTGACGAGAGACATTAATAAAGCTGACTTGAGCATCAGGAGCGGATTGGCGAATCGCATCATAAATCGCTGGCGCAAAGATCAATTCAGCGTAGTCAGTTAAACCAATTCGACATACTCCAGAGTACTGACTTGGCGAAAAATGGTTGGTCAATAATAGATCGGTTTGAACTTGAGTGAGGATCGTTTCTATGATCGGAGCGATTTCGTGAGCACGATCTGTCGGTGCCATGCTGTGGCCTTTACGTTCAAAAAGTGGGTCGCTAAACAGTAAACGCAATCGAGATAAACTGTGGCTCATCGCTGATTGGCTAACATAACTTTTTTCAGCGGCCGCGCTCACACTCCGACTCTGATATAGCTGAGAAAAAGCAACCAGTAAGTTTAAATCCACATTTTTCCAATTCAAGTTAACCACATCAAATCCCATTTCATTCATAGATACTAGAAAAACTATCAATTTGAATCATTATAATTCAAATCGTACTCTACCCACGATGATTAATTTTATGAGTACACACTATGTTTTCTATCTTCAAAGTTTTCTTTGGATTAGGTTGGATCAGTTTTGGAGGTCCGGCTGCCCACATTGGATACTTCAGACAAACATTCGTTGAAAAATTAAATTGGCTAAGTGATAAAGATTATGCCCAGATAGTCGCTCTGAGCCAGTTTCTTCCCGGCCCGGGATCAAGCCAAGTAGGTTTTGCTATAGGCTATAAAAAAGGAGGATTAAGTGGAGCATGCATGGCTTTTCTTGGGTTTACACTTCCATCTATCTTGATCATGTTATTACTTGCGGTTCTAAGCAGTCAGTTAACGGAATCCCCTCTATTTCAAAATGTAGTACATGGATTAAAACTTCTCGCCGTCGTGGTCGTTGCCGATGCGACATGGGGAATGTACAAAAAATTTTGCCAATCACGCCTGTCTGTCACTCTATGCGTCATCACTGCTTTAGGTCTGCTGCTTATTCCTAGCATCGGTACTCAGGTATCTCTTTTATTGCTATGTGGCATGGTTGGAGCGGTCAAGCTACAAGACAGACAAACCCAGCCCCCAAGCCCACATAAAATATCACTGATTCCTCTTTTACTGTTTGCTCTTTTGCTCTTCGGGTTACCGCTCATAAGTAAGGCTGCACCTGAAATTGGGCTATTTTCAGACTTCTTTCAAGCGGGGAGTTTGGTCTTTGGTGGGGGCCATGTCGTTCTTCCACTACTGCAAAACATTGTTGGTGACCAATTAACTCAGGAAGCTTTTTTGACGGGCTATGCCACAGCTCAAGCGGTTCCAGGACCAATGTTTACTTTTGCTACCTATATTGGTTATCAATTACTGCCTAACACGCCTATTTTCGGGGCATTGCTGGCGACACTTGCGGTATTCCTTCCGGGCTTTTTACTGCTTCTTAGTGTATTAAAAAACTGGCAAACCCTAGCAAGTAACGCTTTCGTTTCGGGAGTGCTCAATGGAATTAACGCCTCCGTTGTAGGCTTACTTCTATCAGCACTCTACCAACCCGTTTTTGTCAGTGCTGTCGCTTCAGGTTTAGACATAGCCGCAGTGATCTTAGGCTTCTACTTACTGAAACAGTGGAAAATACCCATCGTCTATTTAGTGCTACTTTTCGCTGTATCTGGGGTGGGAATAAGCCACCTATAGCGATGAACTATTAATGATGAAGATTGAGCCCTCTTATCAAATCATTCAAATTAATTCACAAAAAATGGTGATCCTACAATGGATCACCACTTCTATTGGCGAGAGTATTCCAACCCGCAGGCTCTACTACTTCTATTTACTGAATGGCTCTATTACTCCTATCTACTGAAGTGCATTGGATGTCTCTGCCGCATCTGGCGTAATAGCCCTAACTTCGGCAAGCGCTCTCTCTAAGTTTTCATTTGCGACGGGATAATAAGAGGGTTTCTTATCGATAGCCTGCTGCAAATAAGGCACCGCTTTGTCTGGTTTTCCTTGAAGGATAAGAAAATAGCCCACGTTGTTCAGCGCTTCAGCAGCATCCATATGGCGCATGAAAACGTTTATCGCCCGCTTAATTTCACCTTTACCTAAGTAAATAAGCGCTAAATTATTTTGTGCTTTTTCATTGTTTGGATCTTTTTCCAGTGCTGACATGGTATAGCGTTTAGCCGAAGTGTAATTTCCACTCATATAATAAGAGTAACCGAGATTCAAAAGTGCTTTAACCGAGTTAGGCTTTACCTCTATCGCCTTGTGATAGAAAACTTTTGCGTATTCATGTTGAGCCTCAATATCAGCAACAATCCCTAATCCCATATAAGCTAAGGCTGGCGAATCCTTATCCACTTGCAATTGCCTAATCTCTACCAGCTCAACGGTATCACTTAATGTATTCGGATTTTTCAACCTCACCTGATCGGCATTAAGCGCCCGATAAAAATAACTTTTTCCTTGCTGAACACTTCCCTGCTTCATGTAAATTGATCCTAATTGTTCCAGTACCTGAACATTATTCGGATTGTACTCAACAGACGCGAGAAATGCTTTTTCTGCATAAACCGTATTATCCCTGGATTGGTGGATTCGGCCTATGGTGTATAAAGTTTTATCTTGGTGTTGAGCGTCTGGAAATGAAAGGGCACGTATATATTCATACAAGGCGAGATCAATATTATTATTACTTAGTGCAATATCACCTCGTTGAATCGCCTCCATTTCACTCAGCGGCGCCGCATCCGATGTTAAGGTGTCTATTGGGCGTCCTTCATAAAGAGAACTATCAAAACTTGGTTTTTCTGGCTCACTACTCGCACACCCTGATAGCACGAACAGACTTGATACTAAAAAGAACGTCTTCCATAAATTATTCATTAAAACTCCCTAGCTGCCTAATGAATCAGACAGTGAAATCAACGCAGGCCCAATAGCAACAATGAAAAAACATGGCCATATAAACAACAGCAGCGGAAATATCATCTTAGTCGGTATTTTTGCTGCAATTTCTTCTACTTCTTGGTTTCTCTTATCTCTAAAATCTTCAGTATAATCTCGCAATGTTTGAGATAGACTCCCCCCAATCCTTGAGGCATGCGAAAGCATATTAACCAAACCAGTAATCTCACTTAATCCCGTTCTCTCAATTAAATCCTCGAAAGCATCAGACATCTCGACCCCCGCTTTAATTTTGGCGCAAACGGTATCCAACTCATCGGCAAAATCAGGGTGGGAGATCATTAATTCATCAGCCACCCTCCTTAAAGCAGCATTGAAGCCAAGACCTGATTCGGTACAAACCACCAGCAAATCTAATGCGTCAGGAACACCACCACGAACACGGCGTTGGCGCTTTTTGACAAAATGACTAAGCGCAACATTAGGCAGGTAAAGACCCACAGCAACGCTCACGATCATCACTAAGTTGAGGCTTCCTAAATCAGGTAAAAAAAAGTAGAAAGCCGCGGCTCCACCAAAGCCGATAACCATCGAAAAGACTTTAATGGCATAAAATATAGTCAGTGCATTACTGTCATGAAATCCGGCATGCATTAATTTATGTCGAAGGCTCTCTTTCTCTTTCACATCTCGAGAGGAAATTATGGGCGCTAAAGACTCTAACGTATTATCAAACGTTTGATTTCTTTTAGGTTTAGCGCCGCCCCCTTCTTGTTGCATGATTTCTAACTTTCGCTTAATTGGGGAACGCGTCCCCATAAAAATAAAGCTAATACTCACTATTAAAAGTGATGTTGACAACAAAATCATACCGAGAAAAAGCGTCTCTTCATTGATTTCAAAATTTACAATGAGATCTAAAATCTTATCCATATCACACCTCAAAGTTGATTATTTGACGGATCCAAAGCGCACCAAAAAACAGGCTCACCACGCCAATACTAATTAATTTAATCCCTCGAGGATCTTGATATAACGGCTCTAAATAAACTGGGTTAATAAAAGACATTCCAAGAAATAAGATGAAAGGCGACAGAACCAAAATCCAAGCGGACATTCTACTCTCTGCGGAAATAGTCTTAATTTTTCGAGTCAGCTTAAACCGCGCCCTTAACACCTGAGACACCTTCTCTAGGTTTTCTGATAAATTCCCCCCAGTCTCTTTCTGCAATAACACGGCACTGGAAAACGCGAGCATAGAGACGGTGGGGGTCCTGTCTGCCATCTGCATAATCGCCAGACGCATGTCATAACCGTAATTTAGAAGGTTAAAGGTATTCTTGAATTCGACACCAATTGGGGCTGGCATTTCATTCCCAACTTCATTAAATGCTTGTGTCACTGGTTGTCCCGCTTGCAACATTCGCTTGATGATATCGAGCGCATCTGGGAGTTGTTCTTCAAACTTAGCCAGTCGATCGGAAATCTTTTTCTGTAAGATAAAATGCATGATAAACCACACACCTAAAGCCGCAGAGACCGCGACATACCAGAATTGACCAATCAGTAGTAGAAAAACGAGTGATGATAAACTCAGAAGCCCAGTAACGGCCAAGGTTTGACTCAATGACCAGTCATAACCTGAAAGCTCTAATGATTTTTTTAACGATGAAAATATCGAATACTTCACGAGTTTACGATCAAGTGGAGTTAAGCTTCGAAGGTAGTGCTCTTGCAATAGTGAACGACTCTCTTCATCCAAATTGGATTGTGTCTCTTTCAAGCGTTTGGCTAGCTCTTGGTGCTTTGCTTTACTCCCAGCCGCAGGCAAGATCAACGCTTGAGAAATAAACACAACAGCAAAAAAGAGCAGAACGAGGAAGAAAGTAATGTCGTTTTCCATAACGCTACTCCTTATTAATAGGTTTCATTAAACAGCTCAAATGGAAGCTCAAGACCACGCTTAGTCAGCTGTTCATGACAAGAGGGGACGACACCTGTCGCGGTGTAATAACCGATAATATTGCCGTCTTCATCAACCCCTTGTCTGTGAAATTTAAATATCTCAGACATGGTGATAATTTCGCCTTCCATTCCATTAATCTCTTGGATGCTCACCATGCGCCGTTTACCATCTTCTTGACGCTCCATCTGCACAACCAAGTGGATCGCGGAAGCGATTTGGGAACGTAGATTCTTCGCTGAGATATTCCATCCAGCCATTGAGAACATGTTTTCAACCCGACTTAGTGCATCTCGTGGGGTGTTAGCATGTATCGTCGCCAACGAACCGTCATGCCCGGTATTCATTGCCGCCAGCATATCAACGGCTTCACTCCCCCTAACCTCACCAAGAACGACTCTATCGGGCCTCATACGAAGTGAGTTTTTGACCAGCTCACGCTGCCCTATTTCCCCCTTTCCTTCCAGGTTTGCTGGGCGCGTTTCCAAACGAACCACATGAGGTTGTTGCAGTTGTAGTTCCGCTGAATCTTCTATTGTGACAATACGATCATCGCTAGGAATGAACCCTGAAAAAATATTCAATGTGGTCGTTTTCCCCGACCCCGTACCACCAGAAATCAAAATATTAAGCTCCCCTTTTACCGCCGCTTCGACAAATCGAGCCATAGGTTTAGAGAGCGAATTGAAATTTAATAAATTGTCCATCGTTAGCTTATCGACTGCAAAACGACGAATAGAAACAGAAGGGCCATCGAGAGCTAAGGGAGGGATAATGGCGTTAACACGAGAACCATCGAGTAGACGCGCATCAACCATCGGTGATGCTTCATCAATTCGTCGTCCAACTTGGCTTACAATTCTATCGATGATGTTTCTTAAATGACGATCATCTAAAAAGGTATATGGGGTTTTCTCTAATTTACCAAAGCGCTCTACAAATACGTTCTTCGGTCCATTCACTAAGATGTCTGATACTGTTGGGTCATTAAGAAGAGGCTCTAATGGACCTAACCCAAACACTTCATCTTCAATCTGTTGAATAACTCGTTTACGCCCTTCGGCACTCATTGGATGGGTTTTATCATCAGCCATTAACTGAACAATAGCGTCATGAAGATCCTTGCGTGCTCGCTCCTTTTCTAGGCTAGATAACAGCCCCAAATCAAGGGTCTCGAGTAAGCGCTGATGATAGTAGTGCTTCATCTCCAACTCATGTTCGAGGATCTTTTTTTCCTCATCGACCGCTTTATTTTTTGCTTCAGCTTCTCGCAGTTTTCTTTCGACTTTATTTTCCGGATGCTCATTAGAAAAATCAACGGGGCTGTCATCTTGTACCGTAGAATCATCAACTGACAACGCTTTCTCTTGAAAGTCTGGATTTATATTTTTTCGTTTAAAGAACATAGCAATCCCTTATTCTATTCTGAAACTAATTCTATGAAAACAATCGTTTCAGCCATCCTTTTTTGGACTCTTCTGGCGGTGATATTAAGTGTGAAAACTCCACGACCGATTTAGTAATTGGACTGCTTTTCCTTGACTCTATAAACGGCTTGCCTAGGTTTGCACTTTCAATTGCAACTTTAAAATCATTGGGAATCATATGTACTTTTACCCCATTGATCGTCTGCTCAATATCTTTGATTTTTATTGATTGGCGTTTTTCATATCGATTAACAATCAACTCAATTTGTTCTCGTGTTATGCCGTATTCAAACGTTAGTGCACGACTAATTCGAGTCGTATTTTTTACAGCTACTAGATTTTGCTGAGTAATGAGGAATACTTTACTGGCTGACGAGATCACAGAGGAAAATAACTTATCGATGCCTCTTGATAAGTCCACGATGAGATAAGGATAAAATTCCCTTAGTGTAGGTAATAGCTTTCCAATATTTTTAGCTTGATCGAAATCTTCATTACTGTTTTCAAGACCAAAACTCAGCATATGTAACCCCGATGGGTGTTTTGTAACCATACTGCTCAATGAGCTTTCATCTAAATCAGCGACATTGGTGATTGCATCTGAAATACTATAAGAGGGAGCCACATTTAGGTAATCCGATATCACGCCAAATTGCATATCTAAATCGAGAAGTAGCACCTCATCTTTATGATAACTAGCTATCTCCATCGCAGTATTTAATGCAAGGGTTGAAGCCCCTGAGCCCCCTTTGGTATTCATAAAAATGAACAACTCCCCCATATTACGACTCGCGATTTTTTCTTCCGCGACGTTTTTTAGCAATGGAAAGAGTTCGCTGAGTACTACTCGATCAGAAACAAAATCGGCGGCTCCAATTCGTAAGGCGATTTTTAATGCGCCGTTATCGCTTTCATCACCAAATACCACAAGAGAAGCTTCATACTCCGATGTTGGAGGCTCATACTCTTGTAAGACCACAATCTTCTGCGCCCAATTAGGCCCTGTTTCCACGAAAATTAAATCTGGAGGGGTGAGTTGTTTTAAGCTCCCCACATCTAAGCTATACATGGAGATCATTTCGAACGTCAGATTTCGACACTTCTCAAGCTCTTGCCCCATGTGAAGTTTAAAACGATCATTTGAATACAAAACCCATATGCACAGATTCGTTTTTAACCTTAATTGGTTATCATCTTGCATCGTTAGTTTCACCGCTTCTCCCATAGTCGATCCCCTTCCTTAGCAATCGGTCTTGGTTCCATTTGTGTTATTTTTATTTGGCCTAACTACCCCAAGACTTTCTGCTGGTAGTGTGGTTTCAAAACTAGGTACCGATACCAGCCCGTTGTTTCCCAAATAGTTGAAAAGGGAAATAAACTGATAGTCATAGTTATCTACTTTTGCTCTAACAAACCTTATTGATGTAAATGTATCTTCATCTTCTAAATCACCAGTAACAACACCACCAGATTCATCTAAGTACTCAATAACTAAATGGCTTGTGGTGAAATCTGAAGGTGCATTACTGTCAATAACCAAAGTGTTAATATCCGCTGAATCCGTGACATAACATACACTGGCTAAACGCGCTGCTTTTCGTGTAATTTCGTTCACCATTTGTAAAGAAAACATGTAATAACCGAACGAAATGATGCCAAATAACATCAGTAACAACGCACTCGACACCACAGTAAACTCAATAATCGCTAGCCCTTTTTGATTTTCTCGCTGACTGTTCATGGCCCTGTCCTCATGACTGACGATGCGTTCAATGTGACAGCTAAAGAGGTATTGGATATTGGTAAGACTAAAAAGCTTGGTAAATAGTCATAACTTGCCGAAACCGTAACATAACCATTGACATGAGAAACCGAGATATCACTCACCGCTAAAGCGTCTAAAATTCGGTGGCTGCCAGTACTAGATTGTCCGTAAAGCACGATATTTTTGATCTCATCTTCATCGGCAATTTGATCATAAGAGGAGGTCCCATACACTTCCGTTACCGCATATCGAGCTCCGTTTTGTACCCCTTTATTTAAGCTATTTTGCTCCAACATTATGTTACCGATTTCAATGACTCCTACTAATAGTAGTAACAGCACGGGAAAAACGATAATAAATTCAACAGCCGCTAATCCATTTTGTTTATGTCTAAGTATCGTTTTCATATCAAGACTCCGTACTTAATGGATCTTTATAGAGCTGTATTCTATAAGGTCCTTCATCTTCAGGGGTGGGACCTGAATTACTATGATCTACCGTGCAGTCTTCAATAAACTCACCAAAAACCCCCTCATGACTTCCATTATTGGTTGGGGCTTGTTGTAATAAGAAGAAGCAACCTATTGCAGTCACTTTAACGTTTGAAGTCCCCCCAGAGGCCGTAGAACAATCAACAACTGGGACTGGTAAGATTCGTCTATCTGCAACACCTCCAGATCCAATGCGACAGTTACTCTCACCAGAACAATCAGGGGTCGATGCCATGTAATCACTGTAGCCCCAAGGGTCGCCACCGGCACCACTTGTATCGTTATAGGTAATATTGCCGCTGTTGTCGGCTGTCGCTAACGTTGATGGCTCTTTGACATAAATATCTGTAGGGTAATCCGATGAAGACAATCCACCGCCACTATAAACACCAAATCGAGAATTGATCCCTTGACCAACAGGCCCTACATTGCCTCCAGGTTTTGTATCTATATTTTCACCAATCGTAATGCACCCGTCATACCCACCAGCCAATGCAGATCGAATGGTACTAGCACCAGAACCAAAATCGAGGAGTTGATAGTTTCCGGGTCCCATCGTTCCTTGACTTGTACTCGCAAGTTTAAGCATATATAGCTCACCTCGCTCATAACCATCGGTAGAAGTTCCGCCACCAGAGCACACTGACATAGGAACGATGTTACACGCTTTTATCGATGCAGAGCTTGGCCCTGCAACAGCACTCGCGGATACCGTTTTTTGAAGCCCGAATGCTTGAATAAAAAACTCGTCCATATCCAAGCTCGTTACTTCTACTCGCACATACACATCTAACGAACTATCAAAGCTAGAATCTGGAAAAGTCTGCGGGTCATTTGAATAGGTCACCGATACATTGGCTGTCGACATATCCATCTCACTGTTACCCACCGCGCCTGCCATATTGGTGAATGTGGTGTTTGCCGCTGCCGTTGCATCGGCGATACTGCTGTCACTATCAATTAAAACCGCCGCGGAAAGAGCCGCTGAGTCCACTGCATTTTGGAGTCGTGTCTTATTTACCATGAGATGGTTGATATCAATCGAAAGTGCAGCAATCGCGACAAAGACCAACATAGCCATCGTCACCATGACTAAAACTAAGCCTTTCTGCTTTTGCACTTTCTTGTTACTGCTCGTTATCGTTCTCATGATAAATCCTTAGAGATCGTAGACCAGAAAACCTATTGGCTAAACCCTTCGATAAACTGGCTATCAGAACCCGCTAAACTGTCACCCTTCTTACCAGTATAGACGTGATATGCGCCTTCCATTCTTTCACCACTACCAGTAGGGATAACCCCCATGTTTTCCTCTGTCGCTTGTTTGTTATAAATTTGCTCTTGCTTTAACTGGGCCACATGGCTACCTAAAGGTGCGTCATTTGCACAACCAATCAAGCTGGTTAAACAAAGCAGAGAAGTGGTCACTAACATTATATTTTTCATCATCCTCTCCTATAAACTGTGTCCAAATGAACCTTCTGAGCCACCTTGACTATTATCCAAGAACTCAGGATCTGAAGGCGCTTGATTTACTGAAGGTTTAACCGATGAATCGATGTATGCGCCCATTCCCAGCAAGTAGTATTTCAGGTCGGTAGGGTTAACAAATGCGTCGGTGGGTAAGGTGATTTTATTTCGATCAATTGGAGCCGCTAATCGAGGTGTGACTAGAATAACCAGTTCCGTTTCGCCAGAAATGTACTCTTGGCTATTGAACAATTGGCCCAATACTGGAATATCCCCAAAGCCTGGCATTTTATTCGAAGCATCACGAACATTTTCACTAAGTAGACCAGCAATACCAATGGTTTGCCCATCGGCTAGCTCTAAAGTTGATGAGGCACTACGACGGGTAATCGGAGGAATGTAATAGGTCCCATTGGTGCCATTTGGTGACAAGGTAAGACTATTTGCGCTAGCAATCTCACTGACATCTACCGCTAAATTTAAGTTGATTTTTTTATCACTAAGAACGGTAGGTATAAACTTAAGGCCGACCCCATATTCTTTGTATTCAATGGTAATCCCATCATCATCAGGCACTGGTATTGGGAACTCTCCCCCAGCTAAAAACTCAGCTTTAGAACCGCTTAATGCCGTTAAGTTCGGTTCCGCTAACACTTTTGCCACACCACTCTGCTTAGCCATATCAAGAGCAAACGTGAACAGCGTATCGCCATCAACAAATGCCCCTAAGATTCCCGTTTTAGTCACGGTTGGATTGTTAAAAATAGGCCCAACAGAGCCGCCAATATCATCGAGGATCCCACCACCAGACGTTCCGCCCCATGAGAAATTCCCGTTCTGTTCAAAGAAATGAAAACTGGCATCAAAACGACGAACAAGGCTACGTTGAACTTCTGCTACCGTCACTTCTAGCATGACCTGCTGCGCACCACCGATAGACATCAAGTTGATGATTCCTGTCTGTTGCGTCTGTACGCTAAGAGAACTTTTCGCCGCATCCGCTTCTTGGCCTGATGCATAAGTTTCAGCAACCCGCAAAGCAACATTCATCTTCTCTTGGGAGCTCACCTGGCCACTTAAAATCAACCTATTTTGAGCACTATGAACTTCGACGGTTTCATCTGGTAAGAATTCGTAAAGCTTTGCTTTTAAGCTATTAAGGTCATGAGTCACTTCAATATTTATTGACTCAATCAGTTGTCCACGGCTATCCCAAGCCATTAAATTGGTGGAACCTAACTTCTTACCGATTAGAAACAATTCATCAGACTTAAGCATGACGATATCGAGTACTTCAGGATCTCCTAACGAGACACGTTTTGCTTTACCTGATAATTCAACATGTGTTGATTTATGATGAGGGACTTTGACTACTTTCCCTGTCTGTGTAGATGCCATAACGGCAAAACTGCTTATCAACCACACGAATACAATTATGATTATTTTCTTCATGTATCACCTCAATCCCTGACTCGAACATTGGAAGACTGTGTCCCTTTGATGATGGTGACACTAGGAGATACATAGCGACGCACCACTTTTTCTTTCGGCTCATGTGGGTTACGCAACGTGAGTTGGATCTCTCCTTTACTCTTCGCCGTTAATAATTTTTCCGCCTCTTTCGGTGAAACTTCCAATGTCACCGCTCGAACGATAATCGGCTTGTTTTCTTTACTTCTTGCTGTCTGATCGACCGCTAATACTTTGATATCTTTCAAAACCGTCACGGTATTCGCTGATCCTTTGCCGTACGAAATCGTATTAAGAATATCCACTTTATTACCCGGTAATAAGAAACCCGCTACACCAATCACGTCATTTACACGAATAGTCACCGCTCGTTTCGTTTCAGGAATTAATGAGGCAAGAGCGGAACCTTCAGCACCGACCGACATCCTTTGAGTATTCACGATTTCCCCAGAATAGATGGAGGTGGCGGCAACTTGTCCTAGTAACTCAGTAGCTTCAGTATATTGATATTCGTTGCGCCAATCTTCCTCTAGCAACTTAGTGGTAAGGTGTTGATCTTCAATCACCGTTCCCGCCGGGATCTCTTGTGCTGCGATGATCACAGGCTCACGTAATACGACTTCCACTTCGGTTTGTGGCTGTGACTGCCTATCCATCCATTGCTTAGCAAAAAACACTGCTGCCAAGCCAAAGATAATCGACAATAAAAACAATAAAATGACCTGATTTCTGTTCATCTTGCACCTCCTCCTTTGCCATCGGCAGTAAAGTAGACTTCCCAAGCACGCTCTAATATCGTTGGAGTGATCACAGGGTCTGTCTCTTCGAATGCAATAATATCCTTGCTGATACCTACAATATCCTTAGGTAGGCATGGGTAATAACCCACATTATGTTGACGATGCAGTTGTAGTAATGGTTTAAATAAATCATGTTCTAGAGTTAATAACTTACCTTGTGCCATTAACTCCCATAAGGCTTGGTATTCATCCTCTTTGAGTGGATTAAACTGAATCTTGTAACCTAGACGACGCAAAAATGCAGGGTCGGCGATCGTCTCTGGCTTTAAATTTGTTGAAAAAGCTAAAGTGAGAATGAATGGGATGGATATTTGTTGCCCATTAGGAAGCGACAAGTAATCGAAGAAATACTCCATAGGAACAATCCAGCGATTCAGTAGCGTATCAACTGGCATCGGTTGACGACCTAAATCATCAATAATGAATATGCCGTTATTCGCCATCATTTGAAGCGGTGCCATCCAAACTCGGTTGTGTTCGGTATGATTAACTTCCAGCATATCCATAGTGAGCTCACCTCCCACTTGAATACTGGGACGCTCACTCAACACCCAACGCTTATCATATTGAGATTTAAAAGAGATAGAGTCATTGATATGGTTGCTATCCACTCTTTTATGATGTTGCGGAGAAAAAACTTTAATGATATTTCCTGCCGCGTATACGGCATAAGGAATATAAACAGAGGTGTTCAGAGAGTTAAGTAAACGAGTTGCAACATACGTTTTCCCTGTTCCCGCATCCCCGTAGAGAAGCAGTGCCCGACCTGAATTTATTGCAGGACCAAGAACAGAGACCATGCGTTCAGCACCATAAACATCACTTAATGCACTAGTCACATCGCCTCTTGTGACTAAATGAGCTCGAACGTCTTGTTCCTTCACCATTCGATCATAATCACCAAGAGAGACTGGCGTTGGGCCTAAGTAGGCATCTTTCTTAAAAGCAGTGTCCGCTTCTTGCATTCCTTGCTCTGATAAAGCATATCGCACATGACCAGAGTTACTTTGAGAGGCAAAAGTTTCACTGGCCGCCTGAAACACTTCGACAAACGATTTTTTCCTTAACACAGCGATCAAGGTTTCAATCATGTGGCTATTTATACCCATTAAACGAGTGAGAGCTAAAATATCAGATTTTGGATAAGCAGCTAATTGCTTAATGAGGAGATTCTCGATCACGACTTGAGGAATATTGAGAGCATCAAAAGAGGTTGGCACTTTAGGCGCAGCAGCTTGCGGTGTCAGATCGTCCTTATGTCCTGATTTAATATTCATTTCCATAGAGACCCCTTCTCTAATTAGAAATAGCTATGTAGTGCTAACCCAATAACAACAACGGGCGCAAATGGCATTCTTAATTTGTTAGAGTAATGCTCAGCCCCCCCCGAGATAGAATTAGCAGAAAGAAGTATTAGTTTATATCGATGGTACATATCACTAACAGAATTCAATCTATCACTCATGCTAAATAATCCGTAAAGTAAACCTATAATTACTGTGGAAACGCCTATCCAATAAGCAACGCTAGATAAGTTATCTAAACCGACAGAAAAACCTACAACCCCTAGCATCTTTACATCACCAGGGGCCATTGCATGTATGAAATATAAAAGTAGGCCACCTAAAAAGAATATCATCCCAGCGTAGAAATATTCCAAAAAATGAACATAACTGACTGAATAATATAAATTATTAACAAATGACACACATAACAACAATAATAATAATTTATTAGGTATCTTATTATCTCTCAAATCCCAAATGGCAATAATAAAATAAACACTCCAAATAATAATTGACATGTATGTTGACATATTAACATTCACCTACTAGCTTATTACACGTTCAAACTTATCTGTTAATATTGTAGAATAATTAATAAAAAAGGCACCAAGAGCTACCACCAAAAGACCAGCTCCTACCACGTATTCAACAATAGTTAAGCCTTCCTCATCATCAAAAAATATTTTAATATGAGTTAATAGTCTTTTCATAATAAGCCCTTAAGCCTTATCTATTAGTTATATTCTAGCTAATTGCAGCATTCAATTTAGTATTCAACGTGGTACCAAACTGTCCAAAAATCACTGATAATGCAGCAACTAATAACCCTGCACCAACAACATACTCGACAACGGTTAACCCTTCTTCATCTTGCATAAATGCTTTGCAGTTCGTAATAAATTTATTCATTATTTGGTCTCCTTCCAATGCAACTTCATTCCGATTGCTTTTTAAATTTAGATATTATTATCAATAACGGTTAGGACTTTTTTGTTATGTTCTTGCACTTTTCCGCACAACTTCTACTCTAACTATAAGAACGAATTTAATACTTTTGGTTTAAGAAAATAATTGGATACTTTATGCATATGGATGTGCAACGAACTGGCCATTGGTTAGGAAAACCTTTGTCTCAATTACCACATGATGTTTTTAATGAATTAAAATTTTATTTTAATTTAAAAGAACATAATGATGACGTATCAATACTCAGCGAACCCAATGTTCAGTTTTCTTTCTTTTTTTTGGATGAAGCGTCAAATTACCCGCTTTTATTGGTAGCGCAAAAAATCGCCCAGAACTTAGGTAAAAATCTAATTGTGTTGTATCAAGGAAGAGTAAATAAAGAGCTATTTAACCATAGTGTTATCTATAGCCAGATATCTGTCGATAGTGACAATTTTAATTCATGGCTCCAAGATTTTACCCTGAAGGTACATTTAAGTTTTGATTCACATCGAGAAGTACTAGAACAGGTAAAAGATGAGCCTTTAATCATAAAAAATAATGTTGGTAAAGAGATTATTAGTATTCTACGTTACGTGGAAGACAATCTAGATAAAGTGATCAAAGAAGATGATATTGCCAAACAATGTCATTATTCTGTTACTTATTTTTCTAAGTTATTTCATAAGGTTGTAGGTATTAGCTTTCGTGATTATGTCTGTAATAAAAGAATCAACAACGCAAAAAAAATGCTCATTTCAGATCGAAAAATCAAAATATCCTTTATTGCATATCAATGTGGTTACAAGGATGTCTCCTATTTTTCTCGCATTTTTAAAAAGAAAACAGGTATGAGTCCGGGTACTTTTAGGACGAATCACTAATGAATTTATTTCTACCAGCGTTCATCGCTATAGCTATGATTTCTCGACATTAAACAGTAGATCCGCTTTTCCCTTGTGATGGTTACATGCTAGAATTAACAAGAAATTAACATAATAACAATATAATCGTTGCCAATAACATGGAGTTAGACAATGAATCAGCCTAACAAGTTAAGCACAACAACTTGCGCTCTCCCGCTACCGAATGAAATGATCTTGAAATGGGCACAGGAACGCCCTGATGAGGTCTATCTAAAGCAGATTATCAATCGTCAATTCGTCGAGTATACCTATTCAGACGTCGCAGAACAGGCACTTAAATTAGTCTCTGCTTTGCAAGATTTAGGTGCTAAACCCGGCGATAAGATAGCCCTCATATCAAAGAACTGTGCTGAGTGGTTTATCAGTGATCTCGCTATGATGCTAGGTGACTATGTCAGCGTCCCTATTTTCCCCACAGCAGGAGCAGATACTGTTGAGTACTGCTTAACCCATAGTGAAAGTAAAATTCTGCTTGCAGGAAAACTCGATGATGCAAAGGCCACCCAACAAGTCCTTGCGAACTTGCCTGATTTGATCAGTATTGCTCTGCCATATGATAGTGCTCCAAACTGTCAATACCAATTTAGTGAGCTAATGAAGCAACACGCTCCAAGTGAGTTTCGCCCGCAACATCATGATGACAAACTCATGTCGCTGGTTTATACATCTGGCACCTCAGGCGTCCCTAAAGGGGCAATGCTAACTTATGGAGCCTTTGCATGGTCCGTTCAGCAACTCATTAACCATATCGGCATTCAGCCTAATGACCGTTTGTTCTCATATTTACCTCTCGCTCATATTACTGAACGAGTCTATATCTTTGGGTCATCAATCATGGGAGGCGTTCAAACCGCATTCCCTGAGTCTCTTGATACCTTTATTGAAGATGTAAAAATGCAACGCCCTACACTGTTTATCTCAGTACCTCGTTTATGGACTCTGTTCCAACAGCGTATCCAAGATAAACTGCCTCAACGTAAGCTGAATATTCTGATGAAGATCCCTTTCATTAATTCTATCATCAAGAAAAAACTGGCTGATGGATTAGGGCTTGATCAAGCTCGAGTACTTGGGTGTGGCTCAGCACCAGTATCTCCAGCGCTACTAGAGTGGTATGAAAGCATCGGTTTACATATCTCAGAAGCCTGGGGAATGACCGAGTCGTTTGCCTATAGCACGCTTAACTTCCCATACCGAGCAGAAAAGATTGGTACCGTTGGAAGCGCTGGCCCTGGAATCGAATTAAAAATTGCTGGTGATGATGAAATTATGGTTCGAGGCAATGGACTATTCTCTGGCTACTACAAAAATGACATCGCGACTAAAGAGTCATTTGATAATGAGGGTTGGTTGCATACTGGTGATATCGGGTCCATTGATAACGAGGGCTATCTAACGATCAGAGGTCGTAAAAAAGACACCTTCAAAACAGCGAAAGGGAAGTTTGTAGCACCTGTTCCTATTGAGAATAAGCTCTTTGAATACAGCCGTGTCGAGATGATGTGCTTAATTGGTCTTGGTCTACCTGGCCCGATTTTACTTGTCGTTCCTCATGATTTCCCAAATTTTGATCGAGCTCGTTATGAAAAAACCTCTCGACGAGTTATCGAAAAAATGAATACCAAGCTCGCTTCGCATGAAAAAATTAAAGGCGTATTGATGATCAAGGAACCTTGGAGTATCGAAAATGGCGTTCTCACCCCGACATTAAAAATTAAGCGTCATGTTTTGGAGCAGAAATACCATGAAATTGGTCATAACTGGCCAAAGGATAAGCTTGTTGTATGGGAAGAATAAAGTAGCGGCCGTCAAGATGCTGTTATACTAGACGCAATATTTATCAAGAGATAACAGCATGACACAAGCGAACAACCCATTGCATGGCATTACTTTAGAAAAACTATTAACGGAACTCGTTGATCATTACGGTTGGGAAGAGTTGAGCCATATCGTGAATGTGAATTGCTTTAAGAGTAACCCAAGCATTAAATCGAGCTTAAAGTTCTTGAGAAAAACCGATTGGGCACGCGCTAAAGTTGAGAAATTGTATATTGACCTAAAGCGTTAGAAGTTAAAGCAGGATTATTTATGCCGATACAGTAAATCTCTTTAGAACGAATTGGTATAGAGTTATCACCCGCTCACCTTTCAACTTAACGTTTCAATGCCAATAAGCTAATAAGCCAATAACAAAAAGCCCCGCTAGTCAGACTAGCGGGGCTTTTTTAAGTTATTTTAAAGAAAAAGACTAATTACTTAGCTTCTTTCTCTGCTTTAACTTTAGCGATAACTTCTTCAGCAACGTTCATTGGACATGCTGAGTAGTGTGCGAATTCCATAGAGAATTGACCACGACCTGAAGTCATAGTACGTAGGTGACCGATGTAACCAAACATTTCTGAAAGAGGTACGTCAGCTTTAATACGAACACCAGTTAGACCAGCCATTTGGTCTTTGATCATGCCACGACGACGGTTAAGGTCACCGATAACATCACCAACGTGATCGTCTGGAGTGAACACGTCAACTGCCATGATAGGCTCAAGAAGTTGAGCACCAGCTTTAGGCATAGACTGACGGAATGCACCTTTCGCTGCGATTTCAAATGCGATAGCAGATGAATCGACTGCGTGGAAACCACCATCGAATAGTTCAACTTCAACGTCTAGCGTTGGGAAACCAGCAAGAACACCGTTCTCCATCATGCCAGCGAAGCCTTTCTCTACTGCAGGCCAGAATTCTTTAGGAACGTTACCGCCCACTACAGAAGACTTGAATGTGAAGCCTGAGTTTGGCTCACCTGGTTTGATACGGTAATCGATCTTACCGAATTGACCAGAACCACCAGATTGTTTCTTATGCGTGTAGCTATCTTCAATTGGTTGAGTGATAGTTTCACGGTAAGCAACTTGAGGAGCACCAACTGTAAGGTCAACACCGTAAGTACGCTTAAGGATATCAACTTTAATGTCTAGGTGAAGCTCACCCATACCTTTCAGGATAGTTTCGCCAGTTTCTTCGTCAGTTTCAACTTGGAAAGATGGATCTTCTGCAACCATTTTACCGATCGCGATACCCATTTTCTCAGAACCGCCTTTATCTTTTGGAGATACTGCGATAGAGATTACTGGAGTTGGGAAAACCATTGGCTCAAGTGTTACTTGATGCTTAGGATCACATAGAGTGTGACCAGTTTGAACGTTTTTCATACCAACGATAGCGATGATATCACCAGCTTGTGCGCTAGTAAGTTCGTTACGGTCATCAGCTTGCATCTCAACCATACGGCCAACACGCTCAGTTTTACCTGTGAAAGAGTTAAGGATGGTGTCACCCTTATTCAATTTACCAGAGTAAATACGTACGAATGTTAGTGCACCAAAACGGTCATCCATGATTTTGAATGCTAGCGCTTTGAAGGTTTCATCAGCAGAAACGATAGCGTGTTCGCCAGTCTCTTCGCCTTCTTCGTCCATTAGAGGTTGTGGATCAACTTCAGTTGGAGCAGGTAGGTAATCTACTACTGCGTCAAGAACGATTTGAACACCTTTGTTCTTAAATGCAGAACCACAGAATGTTGGGAAGAATGCAAGCTCACGAGTACCTTTACGGATACAACGCTTGATGTCTTCGATAGAAGGCTCAACACCTTCCATGTAAGCTTCCATAAGGTCATCGTCTTGCTCAACAGCAGTTTCGATTAGCTCTTCACGGTAAGCTTCAACGTCATCAACCATATCAGCTGGAACGTCAAGAATTTCGTAGTTTTCAGGAAGACCAGTGTCATCCCAAACGTATGCTTTACGGCTTAGAAGGTCTACAACACCAACGAAGTCATCTTCGCGGCCAATTGGTAGAACCATAACTAGTGGGTTTGCACCTAGAACGTTTTTAACTTGGTCAACAACGCTGTAGAAATCTGCACCCATACGGTCTAGTTTGTTAACGAAGATCAGACGAGATACTTCTGATTCGTTAGCGTAACGCCAGTTAGTTTCTGATTGAGGTTCAACACCACCAGAACCACAGAATACACCGATGCCGCCATCAAGTACTTTAAGTGAACGGTATACTTCAACTGTGAAGTCAACGTGTCCAGGAGTATCGATAACGTTTAAACGGTGATCATTCCAGAAACAGCTTACTGCTGCTGATTGGATAGTAATTCCGCGCTCAGCTTCCTGTTCCATGAAATCGGTAGTCGATTCACCATCATGAACTTCACCAGTTTTGTGGATCTGGCCAGTAAGTTTAAGGATACGCTCAGTTGTAGTGGTTTTACCCGCATCAACGTGCGCGAAAATACCAATGTTTCTGTATTTTGATAAATCAGTCATCGTTTTACTCTGTTAATAGGATATAAAATGCGCGCAGAGTATATCACAATCTGTGAAGACTGATAGCTTTGCGTGCATTTGAGATTAAAAAACTTTCACTTTACTGTATAAAGCAAAAGAGCCATCGACTTAAAAAAAATAAGCAATTGATTTTTATGGAATTGTTATTTATATAAAAGTCATTAATTTACTTGAATCATTGCTGCATATTTACATAAGTTACAATTCATCGAAAGCGTTAATTGCATCCGATAATTTTTTAACACCATGGATCTGCATACCTTCAACGCCACCTTTTGGCATATTAGCAAAAGGAACGATTGCTTTAGTGAAACCGTGTTTTGCCGCTTCCATTAAACGTTCTTGTCCACTAGGCACAGGGCGAATCTCCCCCGCTAAACCGACTTCACCAAAAACAACCACATCTTTAGGTAGCGCTCTGTCTTTAAAGCTAGACAGTAATGCTATGACTAACGCTAAATCAGCACTTGTTTCTGTTACTTTAACACCCCCGACCACGTTGACAAAGACATCTTGGTCAGCCATTTGAAGTCCACCATGTTTATGCAACACAGCCAAAAGGAGTGACAATCGGTTTTGATCTAACCCCACAGCAATTCGCCTCGGGTTAGAGAGCTGTGAATAATCCACTAACGCTTGAATTTCAACAAGTAAGGGGCGAGTTCCTTCCCAGACAACCATCACTGAGCTACCTGAAGTCTGCTCTTCGCCTCTTGATAGAAATATAGCAGAAGGATTCGTTACCTCTTTTAAGCCTTGACCTGTCATTGCAAACACGCCTAGCTCATTCACCGCACCAAAACGGTTTTTATGGCTACGTAACGTTCTAAACCGACTGTCAGCGCTACCATCAAGTAATACAGAACAGTCAATAATGTGCTCTAGCACTTTTGGCCCAGCCAGTGTTCCGTCTTTAGTTACGTGTCCAACAAGAAAAACGGCCACATTGTTTTGCTTAGCGTAACGAGTTAACGCTGTTGCAGACTCTCTAACTTGAGCAACACTACCTGGTGACGATTGAACATCGGCCACATGCATCACTTGAATCGAGTCGATCACCATTATTTTGGGTTGCTCTTTTTCGGCGATCTGACAAATTTTGTCTACGTTGGTTTCCGAAAGCATCTTTAAATGCTCTTTCGGCAGTCCCAATCGAGAGGCTCGCATAGCCACTTGCTGAAGAGATTCTTCCCCCGTCACATATAACGTCGGCATTTCAGCAGCAAGCCGACACATTGTTTGTAACAATAATGTTGATTTACCTGCGCCAGGGTTACCACCAATAAGGATAGCAGCACCAGGAACAACCCCTCCTCCTAGCACTCGATCAAATTCTTTAAAACTGCTTGAAAAACGAGGAACCTCTTGAAGATTTATTTCAGATAATGTCTGAACTTGAGCTTCAGTCACCGCACCCGCATAGCCCGACAATCGCTCATTTCTCGCGACTTGAGGAGAAGCCGCCAATCGAACTTCAGTTATTGTATTCCATGAACCACATGCATTGCATTGACCTTGCCAACGCGGAAAGTCCGCACCACAATCATTACATACATACGCTCGTTTTGCTTTTGCCATGTTTCCTCTAATTTCTCTTCCAACTATATAAACAAAATAGGTCAATATAGGTTAATATTTAGTTGAGCAGGTGTAACTCATCGCTAAAGTTCTAAGGCAATCAGCCGATGTTCTATATGACAAACTCACTCTAACAGAAAAGTATGCAGCAATCTGAAATTCTCTCACTAACAGAACGGCTAATCTCCACTTATCACGCTGATGATTTTGACTATGTCTTATCTCAAGTCACAAATGGAGAGCCTCCATCAGTAAAACTCTTAGTTAAGATGGAGTTGAACCGAATTATGGCCCCTTGCTCGAAGAAAATTGATCTTCGCGGCAAAGTACAGGGCGAATGTAGAGAATATGAGTTAGATGGAATACAGCATTGGCTCGATGATGTTGCCTTTAATGCTTACCATAAAAACACCAGACGCTTCGGAAGTTACACCGAAGGGGTTTGGGAGGCGTTAAATAATACGAAAAATAATTTTAGGGTATTGAATCAACAGCCCAACGCTAAACAATCAAAGAGTATTACTAACCCTGATAGTCCATATGAAGCAGAACCTATTCACTTAGGTTACAGCCTCAAGCGCCAAGAAAACCGATTAAAAGTCTTCTCTCAAGTTAAAATTGAGCTACCAAAATCCCAAGTTATACACGGTTTGAGTGTTGATTTATCGGGCTCCGGCGCTCGCTTTAAAGTGCCTAGCGCATTTGACTATAACTTGGGACAAGAAATTGCGGTGACTTTCACGGAACTAATGAAACAGTCCGAAGTGGTTGGAATAGATAAACCTATCGTATACCGAATTTTAGGCATTGATGATTCACACGAAAATGACGCGATAAAGTTCTTACGCACAATGCGTTTAACTGAAACAGATATCGTTAATCAAGTGATCACTGAATCGTTAACAAGCAATAGCAAAAAAACTCGTCATGATAATCAAGATAAAATCATCCAAGCAAGAACCCGTGGTTATGAACACGCCTATTTGAAACACACTGGGAATCTACCGCTATTTTTCAGCGGCAGTGAACTCAAACTGGCGCTGCTCACCGATAACAATCAACCACTATGGCAGTATTGGCATGATGAGCGAAACCAACAAGCATTCGGAACATTATTTAATTCTGAACGAATGGATCTATTGACGAGACCGGGGTTAAAGGGATCAAGTAACGTCATCTACTCTTTTACCCATACTCATCAAAATAAGACGCTTTTTTACTCAATGATGCTCCCAGAAGCGAGCAGAGAACAAAGGCAACTCTTCTGGCACATCGGAGCGAAAAGACCGAGCTGGAAAGCCTTTCGACTTTCAATATTTGAGCTTTCAGAAGAAGAGAGTCAATCGTTAGCGCAGCACTCAACTGAACTGAACGATAGTTCACAAGGGCTCACTCACTGCGGCATCTTACAAGAGATAGGCAACGAGCAGTCTAGTTCAGATTATCTACTCACGGAACGCCCTCGCCTTGCCAGTAATGAACTCAACCAATTCCGTCATTCAAGACAGATCCTTGGTCAACCAAAAGCTATCTTTTTTGATGCTCAAGGACGACGAAAAGAGCCTCGTTATCAGTTTAAGTCACCTGTGGAGATCACCACATCAGACGCCTTACCATTCACAGGCCACTCCATTGATATTTCAAAACATGGTATCAGCCTAATTCTAGATACCGCTGCTCCACTTAAGGCTGGTGACTCTCTTTCTGTCAATCTTAAAGAGCTACAGTTGTACGATAAATCGCTTCCGCTGGGAGAGGTTCCGTATCAAGTGATTCGTATCAGCCCAAATGCAAGGTGTGTACAACTGGCTATTGAAAATACGAGTCGAACGACTAAAACCATTGCCTTTTTCAATAGTATTATTGAGCACAATAAAGACAAATTAAAAGAGGTACACGAGCTATTGGCTAGCAACAGTTTACTTGAAAGCCTACATAACTCATTACTCAATAAAATAGTCAGCTCTCCTATTTTTATCGATAAGCATGATTCGAATTTAAGAACTAAGGTTATAGGGGTGAATTACCCACTCCCGAACCATTTAGTACTACTTGCAAAATTGGGCCATGAGGAGTGCTTATCACTAGAGCCTATATTTAAAGGGCGCAGTAATTCCCTACTGGCAACTCCCCTCAAGAGAATTGAAGGCGCAGAGCTGCAGTATCATGAAGTGTATATTGCAGCGATTAAATTTGGTGGAAAGCTTCAATCGATTCATACCAAATTATCTGATGATTTTAAGCACGCTAGAGAACGAATCGATTTCATCAAAAAAGCCAAAGAGATGGGAGAAGTTTATGTGCTTCGGATCTCAGGCGCACCGGTGTTTAACTCAACTACTTCACTGCTTCAATATGACATTGATGAGCTAACCCAAGTGAGTATCCATGACGCAGGAAAACTGGATAAAGAGATCCGTTCGATCATTGGCTATGGTGAAATTGTTGATATCACCGAGGAAGTAATGATACGCCTAGAACTCACTTAAACAGAACGAAAAAGAGTGGCTGCAATGCCACTCTTTGTTCTTCCGTTTTTAAACTTTTAACTTTTAGAAAAATCAAAATCCGCTAGGGTTTACTCTTCCAACTGATTTTTTTCTGTACCGCTAATTTTGCCGATAAAATACATAGCACACCACCTAAACCAGAGAAGCGAACTGCGGTTTGCGCTCGTTCTTCCACTTTAGGTTTTGCATGATAAGCGACCCCTAAGCCTGCGATATCCATCATCACTAAGTCATTTGCACCGTCACCAACAGCAACGGTGTTGTGTACTTCAACATTATATTTATCAGCAAGTTCCAACAAGATATCCGCTTTCGTTGTTGCCGATACAACATCCCCCAGCACTTGTCCGGTTAATTTTCCATCGATGATTTCCAATGTATTAGACTGAGCGTGATCCAAATCTAGGCTATCTTTCAAATAATCGGAAAAATAGGTAAAGCCCCCTGATGCAATAGCGGTTTTCCAACCTAAGGCACTGAGTGTATTAACCAGCTCTTCAAGATCAGGCATCAATGGGAGAGTTGATCTCACCTGTTCTAGAATGGATTCATCTGCACCTTTCAACGCTGCCACTCTTTGGCGTAAACTCTGTTCAAAGTCGAGTTCACCTTGCATGGCTCGCTCTGTCACTTCAGAAACAAGCTCTCCCACACCCGCCAGTTTGGCGATCTCATCAATGCACTCAATCCGTATTGCGGTTGAGTCCATATCCATGACGATCAATCCAGGTTTTGATAGATCTGGAACTTCACTTAAGTTGGCATAATCGAGCTCTAAAGCATGAAGCACTTGTTTGTGCTGCTCGGTTAACGCTCCTGACATCAAGGCAACCTCATAATGGCCGACCTTCCATGTATCTAAGATAATATGCTCGATCCCTGTATGTTCATCTATCTCATCAAAACATTCAGGAGATAAAAACTCTCCGAAAACGATCCATGTCGCCTTTGCTCGGGCGAGTTGTGATGTTTTTATTGTCTCAGGTAAACGAGTCAGTAACGAGGTGTGCCTCTTTATTGGCAAAATCTTTAACGCTTCCATGTATATGATTCCTAATTGGCCTCCTAAGACGTTAACCTATTGCAATTTAAAAACGCAAGTCTCAATATGGATGAAATGTAAATTTGTTTCCATGGGACCCAAATGGACGTATCAAAAATTGACGGTTCGTTATTTTCTCTGAGAAATGCATTTCGTATTCTCATTTTGGCGCTTTTGGTCGTCATGTTTATTACAACAATCAAAAATAGTGTTGTGATCAGTAAAGGTAATGAAAAAATTCAGTCTCGACAGCTTGAGACATTAACTAAAGTCCTGATCTCCCAAGCCGCACTTTCGGCTAGCGAGATGATCACACAGCAAGATCAGGAACGACTACTAAAATTAACCAACCAACTTTCTCAAGATCGCTTAGTGTTTGATGCCACGATTTATGACGCGGAGGGGGTTCGGCTCGCTTCAAGTGATAAAGCGCTGACGGCTCGTGAGGTTTTAGGGCTTGATACGCCTCTCTCAACCGCAAGTATTGGCAGGCAGCAGTTGTTAGAACCGGTGTTTAACGATGGTAATATCATTGGTTTTGTGAGGATCACATTCGAAACGGGTAAAGTAACGGCTATTTCTGATCACCATTATCGAAAAAGTGATCGTTACATGTATCTAATGCTGATGATGAGCTTCCTCAGTGGCATGCTCATTGTGGCTATCTTACGAAGAAAGCCAAGGGATAAAGGGGAAAACTTACTGTTAAAAAATGTAGGTTAACCTCTTAATTTTTCTCTGCCAAATACAAAAAAACCTCGCACTTACGTTAAGTGCGAGGTTTTTTATTCATAATAGAACGTTAGATTAATCTTTATCGCCTAGCAATACTGAATCTAATGCAACTTCCATCATGTCATTAAACGTTGTCGCACGTTCGTCTGAAGTCGTCTGTTCGCCTGTTTTAATATGATCTGAAACAGTACAGATAGTCAGAGCTTTTGCGCCATATTCAGCAGCAACGCCGTAGATACCAGCCGCTTCCATCTCTACGCCTACGATTCCGTATTTGTCCATCACATCAAACATTTCTGGATCTGGAGTATAAAAAAGTTCAGCCGAGAATAGGTTGCCAACTTTCACATCGATACCACGAGCTTTAGCAGCATCTTCAGCATTACGAACCATTTTATAATCCGCGATTGCAGCGAAATCATGACCTTTAAAACGGATGCGGTTCACTTTAGAGTCGGTACATGCGCCCATGCCAATCACAACATCACGAACTTTAATGTCTTCGCTAACCGCGCCACAGCTACCCACACGAATAATTTTCTTCACACCAAAATCTTTGATCAATTCAGTGGCGTAGATAGAGCAAGATGGGATACCCATTCCGTGCCCCATTACAGAAATCTTACGACCTTTGTATGTGCCAGTGTAGCCAAACATGTTACGAACATCGCATACTTGAACAACATCATCTAGGAATGTATCTGCAATGTATTTAGCACGGATAGGGTCACCAGGCATCAATACAACATCAGCAAAGTCGCCCATTTCAGCATTAATATGTGGAGTAGCCATTAACGTTATCCTCTGTTTCAAGTTTCAATTGAATATACGAATAAGCACCAAATATGCCTATTCGTATATAAAAAGGGACGCTATTGCGCCCCTATTTCATTATTGCTTATAGAAAGCTTTTTCCGTAATCCATATCAGAAGTACCAAAGTACTCTGCTAGGCTTTGGCCGATATCAGCGAAAGTACTACGGTGACCTAATGAACCTGCTGGTAGTTTTGGTCCGTAAGCTAATACTGGAATAAACTCACGAGTATGGTCAGTACCAGGCCAAGTAGGATCACAACCGTGGTCTGCTGTTAGAATCACGATATCATCTTCACCCATCATCTCTAAGATTTCAGGTAAACGGTTATCGAAATACTCTAGAGCTGCAGCATAACCCGCAACATCACGACGGTGACCATAAGCTGAATCGAAATCAACAAAGTTAGTGAATACGATTGTGTTGTCTTCTGCTGCTGCGATCGCTTCTTTCGTTGCTTCGAATAGAGCAGGGATACCTGTCGCTTTCGTTTTCTTAGAAATACCGCAACCTGCGTAGATATCAGAGATCTTACCAATTGAGTGTACTTGTCCGCCTTTCTCATCAACGAGTTTTTGTAAAACCGTTGCTGCAGGTGGCTCAACAGAAAGATCACGACGGTTACCCGTACGTTCGAATTGACCTTTACCAGCACCAATAAACGGACGAGCGATAACACGACCGATGTTGTAGTCTGCTAGTTCTTCACGAGCAATCTGACAAAGGTCTAATAGGTTTTGCAGGCCGAATGTCTCTTCATGACAAGCGATCTGGAAAACAGAGTCTGCTGAAGTGTAGAAGATTGGTAAGCCAGTCTTCATGTGTTCTTCACCTAGGTTATCTAGGATTTCTGTACCCGATGAGTGACAATTACCTAGGAAGCCAGGCAGGTTTGCACGCTTAAGAATGCGATCTGTCAGCTCTTTCGGGAAGCTGTTTTCTTTATCTGTAAAGTAGCCCCAATCAAACAGTACTGGAACACCTGCGATTTCCCAGTGACCTGAAGGCGTATCTTTACCAGAAGAAAGTTCAGCGGCATGGCCGTAAGCACCAATGATCTCAGCATTCGCATCAAGACCTGGAGCAAATTCGCCCGTTGCTTCTTTATGTGCCATCGCTAAACCTAGTTTAGATAGGTTAGGTAGCGTTAATGGACCTTTACGATCTGCATTATCAGCTTTGCCTTGTGCGCAGTGAGCTGCGATGTGGCCAAGAGTATCAGAACCTACATCACCGAACTTTTCTGCATCAGGTGCTTCGCCAATACCGAATGAATCTAAAACTAAAATAAATGCTCTTTTCATTGCTCTCTCCACCAAATGTTATACGTCTTCAGAACGAATCTGACGGTACACATCTGGAGTTGCTTCGTAAGTGCCACCCACAACAATAGCACTTTGCAGCGCTTTCGCCGCTTCTTGCCATTGCTCTTCTGTGCGGGCATGAATAATTGCTAGTGGCTTATCACTGCTTGCTGTTTCGCCTAAACGAATGAACCCATCAAAGCCTACTGCATAATCGATGCTGTCTGTAGCCACGCGACGACCGCCGCCCATTCCTACAACAGCCATACCAATTGCACGCGTATCCATTGCTGAAACAATGCCACTTTCAAGTGCGTACACTGGTTTAATAATTTCTGCTTTCTCTAGGTAGTTATCGTAGTTTTCTACGAAGTCTGCTGGGCCACCAAGGCCTGCAACCATTTTACCAAAGCACTCTGCCGCTTTTCCGTTATCCAGAACTTCCATCAACTTAGCGCGAGCTTCATCTGAATCTTTCGCAAGATTGCCCAGCACTAACATTTCAGCACATGATGCTAAAGTGATGTTCAGAAGACGAGAGTTACGGTATTCGCCAGTCAAGAATTGAACCGCTTCACGAACTTCAACAGCATTACCTGCAGAAGACGCTAATACTTGGTTCATATCCGTTAGAATCGCCGTTGTTTTGGTGCCTGCACCATTTGCAACAGCAACAATAGAACGAGCGAGATCTTCAGATGCTTCATAAGTTGGCATGAATGCGCCTGAACCTACTTTTACATCCATTACTAGCGAATCAAGGCCTGCAGCCAATTTCTTAGAAAGAATTGAAGCTGTGATAAGTGAGATGTTATCAACCGTCGCAGTAATATCACGAGTCGCGTAAACACGTTTATCAGCAGGGGCTAGATCACCAGTTTGACCAATAATAGCCACACCCGCGTCTTTGGTTACTTGTCCAAATACGTCGTTAGTTGGTGTGATATTGTAACCAGGAATTGATTCTAGTTTATCAAGAGTACCACCAGTGTGACCAAGGCCTCGGCCAGAGATCATTGGTACAAAACCACCACATGCTGCCACCATAGGGCCAAGCATTAGAGAAGTTACGTCACCAACACCACCAGTAGAGTGTTTATCGACAATTGGACCACCAAAATTCATGTGAGACCAATCGATAACCATGCCTGAATCACGCATTGCACAGGTAAGTGCGATACGTTCTGGCATCGTCATTTCATTGAAAAAGATCGCCATTGCGAATGCAGCGATTTGGCCTTCAGATACAGTATTCTTTGCAACTCCTTGAATGAAGAAGTTGATTTCTTCAGTAGTAAGAACTTCGTTGTCGCGTTTTTTACGGATGATTTCTTGTGGTAAATACATTAGTGCCTCCCCGACTCTTTGCTAGAGTTTTGGGTTTGTAGGATAAGAGACAAGATGGAGTGACAATGATTCATCACTCACTCCATCTTAGTTAGAATTAAGGATTAGTAAGCTGCAGGATCTGCAGTTTCGTCCGTCACTTCTAATGTATTCAGTAGGTTTGTTAGTAGGCTTGAAGCACCAAAACGGTAGTGCATGTTATCAGCCCACTCACCACCAAGAAGCTCATCAGCCATACCTAGGTATAGCGCAGCATCTTCAGCAGTACGAACACCACCAGCAGGTTTGAAACCAACTGTTTTTGCTACGCCCATGTCACGAATAACTTCTAGCATCATGCGTGCGTATTCTGGTGTCGCATTTTCAGGCACTTTACCTGTTGAAGTTTTAATGAAGTTAGCACCTGCTTCGATACAGATTTTAGATGCTTTCTTGATTAATGCTTCTTCTTTTAGTTCACCTGTTTCGATGATCACTTTAAGCGTGATATCACCACATGCTTCTTTACATTGCTTAACAAGCTCAAAGCCGACTTCTTCGTTACCAGCCATTAGGGCACGGTATGGGAATACTACGTCAACTTCGTCTGCACCGTAAGCAACAGCAGCTTTTGTTTCCGCAACCGCGATAGCGATATCATCGTTACCGTGTGGGAAGTTTGTTACCGTTGCAATACGTACTTCTGGTGTACCTTGCTCGCGTAGCGTTTTCTTAGCAATAGGAATAAAACGAGGGTAGATACAGATTGCTGCGGTGTTACCCACTGCAGTTTTCGCGTCATGACATAACGAAATCACTTTTGCATCAGTGTCGTCGTCATTCAACGTAGTTAGGTCCATAAGTTTTAGTGCACGTAGAGCTGCTGCTTTTAAATCGCTCATTTCTATCTCCGATCAATATATTCAAATAGTCAACTACCTTGCCCCTACCTAGTATAGATAGGAATAATAATTTTGCTCAGTAGTCACAAATGAACGGACTTGGTTCCCTGAAGACTTGATAACACACCCCGTATTATCAATTGCTATCCTTGTCACCGCACAGTACCAGTTTGGTCTATGGCACAACAATTCAGTCATGTTGTGTCTAACATGTATAAGTTTAGCTATATTCCTAGGCTAATTAAAGCGCTTAAGCCAACAAGAGAATCCTATCTCTATGGTTTATACATTATAGATTTCTATAAAAAAATGTAGTGCTCCTTAGAACGCAAACGGTTTGTATCTCAAAATACTTTAGAAAAGCCCCCTATTTAACCAAATCTGTAGAAAACAAACGCTTCCTAATTCTGTCAAATAGGTGTGGCTCTCTTCTTCCGTTTTTACAAAAAAAAAGCCCCGCAGCAATTTCTTGCTACGGGGCTCTATTTAAATGGCGTCTATATAGTTATTGATTAACTAAACTATATGGACTTAAAAAGCCATAAGTGTAATGAAGAAACCAGCAATTGTTGCAGCCATTAGGTTAGATAGAGTACCTGCTGCTACCGCTTTCACACCCATCTTAGCGATGTCGTGACGACGGTTAGGAGCAATACCACCTAGACCACCTAGTAGAATCGCAATAGAAGAAAGGTTTGCGAAACCACATAGAGCGAACGAGATAATTGCTTGAGTTTTCTCAGACATTACTTTACCAGTCTCTGCTACTAGTTGAGCGTTATCGCCAACGTAAGGAACAAAGTTTAGGTATGCAACGAATTCGTTAACTACCGTTTTCTGACCAATGAAAGTACCAGCGATTGTCGCTTCTTCCCATGGAACACCGATAACGAATGCTAGAGGTGCGAAGATCCAACCTAGAATAAGTTCTAGAGTTAGCTCAGGCATACCAATCCAACCACCGATGCCGCCCAACATACCGTTGATTAGCGCGATTAGACCGATGAATGCTAGTAGCATTGCACCAACGTTAAGAGCAAGTTGAAGACCAACAGAAGCACCGCCAGCAGCTGCATCGATAACGTTAGCAGGCTTGTCGTCGCCACCGTCGATGTCAGTACCTAGGTTCTCATCTGGAGTGTCAGTTTCAGGCTTGATGATTTTAGCAAACAGTAGACCACCAGGTGCAGCCATGAATGATGCCGCTACAAGGTACTCTAGTGGAACACCCATTGAAGCGTAACCAGCAAGTACACCACCAGCAACAGAAGCTAGACCACCACACATTACTGCGAATAGTTCAGACTGTGTCATTTTTGGAACAAACGGACGCACAACAAGAGGTGCTTCAGTTTGACCAACGAAGATGTTAGCCGCAGCAGACATAGATTCCGCACGAGACGTACCTAATGCTTTTTGCAGACCGCCACCAAGAACTTTGATTACTATTTGCATCGCACCAATGTAGTAAAGTACAGAGATAAGTGCAGAGAAGAAAATCAGCGTTGGTAGAACTTGGAACGCGAAGATGAATCCGATACCGTCAACTGAGAAGTTAACTAGGCTACCAAATAGGAAACCTGTACCGTCTTTACCGTAATCGATCACGTTTGCAACACCAGCAGAGAAACCTGCTAGAAGATCGCGACCCCAAGGTACATAAAGAACGAATGCACCGATAATAAATTGGATAGCAAAAGCACCACCCACTGTTCTGATATTGATAGCTTTGCGGTTATCTGATAGTAGGACTGCAATTGCAATTAAAACTACCATGCCGACTAGGCTCATAAACAGGCTCATAGTTTATGACTTCCTTATAAGTTGTGTATTGGCGTGTAACAAAATGGAACTAAAAAGCGGGGGCAATTATACTCACGCCCTCAGAAATAAAGTAATGCCGACCTCACACTTTCTTATAAGATTCATAAGTCATTCACCCGCATATGTGACAAAGATCACCAATAAGTGATAACTTTCTCATCAAGGGAACATTTTGTTTCGATTTTATTCACACATAGCAAAGAGAGAATGGCTATTTTCCCACACTTGAGAGGCAACCGTTTGCTCTGTCTCTTTTCTAATCAAAACCAACTCATCAAAAATGTTAATCACGTTTTTAGGGTGGTTTGCACGGCCTTGGCACCCATTTATTGGCATATCTGGAGCATCCGTTTCTAGTACCAGTGAGGTTAATGGTAAGCATGCAATCGCTTGCCTAGTTTTATTCGCTCGTGGGTATGTGATGACACCGCCAACGCCGATATAGAATCCTAACGCGACAAAATCCATCGCTTGCTGATAGCTTCCAGAAAAGCCGTGCAGTACCCCTCCTTTCCCTGGTCTATGGATCTTCAGTAGCTGAATCATTCTATTGTGAGCTTTTCGACAATGGAGAATAAGTGGTAATTTCATTAAGTTCGCCAGCTGAATTTGACGGATAAAGAACGCTTCTTGCTGTTGATGATCAATATCAATGGCGAAATCTAAACCGCACTCTCCTATCGCCACGCATTTTATCGGTGACACCTGTAACTCTCTCTCTAACTCATCTATATCTTCTATTAAATAGTCATTCAAAAAGTAAGGATGAAAACCTAAGGCATAGCTGATCTCATCATGTTGTATAGATAAGCGCTGAATCTCTGCCCAATTCTTCATTCCAATTGACGGAATGAGAATTTTCTCTACGCCTTGGTTTTTAGCCGCTTCAAGTTCATCACTAAAATGCTGTCGGAAGGGTTCAAAATCAAAGTGGCAGTGAGTGTCAAATAGCCGAATCGAATCATTCATTCGTTGACTCTCTTTTCATTGATTCTTCATTATTTTCACGTTTTGGCTCTTCTTTATATGGAACACAACTGCGCCTTTGCTCTGGAGTTAATCCCATAGATTGACACCAAAGATCATAACGAGCCACCCACCCTCGTAGCCATTTGATCATATTACTTCTCCGTGTAGCATGGTTATTTGGCACTCAGTTATACAGGCTCAGCTATAAAGGCTCAGTCATAAGAACTCGGTAATCAGAGCGTATGAATAGAAATAAATGCCAAAGTACAAAAGATTAGATTGAACGCATAAAAAACGCCTATTGATTTAACAATAGGCGTTTTACATGTTCGAACCAATAATTATCGCTAACTATCGATCAAATCAGATTAGTGTTCACGAGTCGCTCTGAACTGAACGTCAGGGAAACGTTCTGACGCAAGGTTAAGGTTCACCATCGTTGGAGCAACATAAGATAGGTTATCGCCACCATCCAATGCTAAATTACTTTGGTTCTTACGCTTAAACTCTTCAAGCATCTTCGCATCACTACACTCAATCCAACGCGCTGTTGCAACGTTGACACCTTCGTAGATAGCTTCAACGTTATATTCCGCTTTCAAACGAGCCACAACAACATCAAACTGAAGAACACCAACCGCGCCCACAATAAGATCGTTATTTTGCAGTGGACGAAATACCTGTACCGCGCCCTCTTCCGAAAGTTGAACTAAACCTTTCAATAGCTGTTTCTGCTTTAGAGGATCTCTTAAGCGAATACGACGGAACAATTCAGGGGCGAAATTCGGAATACCTGCAAACTTCAAGTTTTCGCCTTGCGTGAAAGTATCACCGATTTGAATCGTGCCATGGTTATGTAAGCCAATAATATCGCCCGCATACGCCGTTTCAGCACGAGTACGATCGCCCGCCATGAAGGTTACCGCATCTGAAATACTGACATTTTTACCGGTACGAACATGGTTCATCTTCATACCTTGGTTGTAAGTTCCCGATACGATACGCATGAAAGCAATACGGTCACGGTGTTTTGGATCCATATTCGCTTGAATTTTAAATACAAAACCAGAGAATTTTTCCTCGGTTGCCACAACATCACGCTCATTTGCTTTGCGAGTTTGTGGGGCAGGTGCCCATTTAGTTAGGCCATCCAACATATGGTCAACACCAAAGTTACCTAATGCCGTACCGAAGTAAACTGGCGTTAACTCACCAGCAAGGAAAAGCTCGTGATCAAACTCAGGACATGCTCCAATAACAAGTTCTAATTCATCACGTACACTTGCAGCAAGATCTTCACCGACAGCAATATCAAGCTCAGGGTTATCTAGACCTTTAATGATACGAACCTCTTGGATCTCATGACCGTGGCCTGATTCATATAAGATCGTCTCATCACGATGAATGTGATACACACCTTTAAACTCTTTACCACAACCGATAGGCCATGAGATAGGTGCACAAGCCATGCCTAATTCGCTTTCGACTTCATCTAACACTTCCATTGGATCACGAACATCGCGGTCCAATTTGTTCATGAACGTCACGATAGGCGTATCACGTAGGCGAGTAACTTCCATTAATTTACGCGTACGATCTTCGACACCTTTAGCGGCATCAATAACCATCAAGCATGAATCAACAGCAGTCAGTGTACGGTAAGTATCTTCCGAGAAATCTTCGTGTCCAGGAGTATCAAGTAGGTTAACGAGGCAGTCGTTGTAAGGAAACTGCATCACAGAGGTAGTAACCGAAATACCACGCTCTTTTTCCATCTCCATCCAGTCGGATTTAGCGTGTTGGTTAGAGCCACGACCTTTTACCGTACCCGCTTTTTGAATAGCGTTTCCGAATAAGAGTACTTTTTCAGTAATAGTGGTTTTACCCGCATCCGGGTGCGAGATAATAGCGAAGGTTCTACGTTTAGACACTTCACCGATAAACGGAGTATTTGACATTAATGTAATCTTCTTTGGGCTAACATGTATCCATCAGGGCAGATTGCACTCTGGATTAGCGATATGAATCAATTTTGCGCGTATTTTCCCCTATATTTGCGTTCGGGGCAAATTTGTCTGCATTCACAATAAAAAGCGGTAAACCACGTGGTATCATGCCCTAGATAACAAAATCTTCAAGAAAACAAATAACCTATAAAAATATAGATGAAATTGAGCTATAACTTAATAAGTGATGAGATTGAGTTGGGTATACCTTGAAAGCAAAAAAAGTACATTCTCTGGCATTTAAACAAGCAAAAACCGTCTTTTTAGTCTCAGTCGTTTTGGGGCTGTTTTTTAGTTTCTATTACATTTTAGTCGATTTGCACCAAGAGCAACAACGCATCGAAGAGCACTACCAATTCAAATTGCTCCAGAACTACTCTAACGCAAGCCAAGCCGCCTACCACTTAAATCATCTCTTAGCAGAACAAGTGGCATCCAGCCTTATGATGGATCCTGCCATTTTTAATGTAAAAATTATTGACGATTTTGGCGATATTCTCACAATCAAAGATAAACAAGTCGTCAGCCAGGGTAGCCTTTCGGAACTCTTGTCTGATTATTTAACCCCGACCTCAACCCATTACATAACGGCATTACATCAGCCAAACTCTGAGGTTATCGTCGGCTCACTTAGTTTCTCAATTAATGGCACGAGCATCGCACAAGACTTCATCGCAAAATCCTCACGAATCTTACTTTTCGATTTGATCCGAAACGTACTTCTAACCATTATCCTACTGATTTTTTTCTACTATAAATTGTCGAAACCTATCGTAACTCTCATTGAATGGGTTCAATCTCTGCAGGATAAAAACAAGGCTCAACCGCTACCAACAAAAGACAGAAATGATGAGCTGAGCCGCCTCGCGACGTCATTCCATGATTTATGGCAAGACAGAGAAAAAGCAGAAGGCAAGCTCAATCAACTCGCATACTATGATTCATTAACAGGATTAGCGAATCGTAGCTTGTTACTTCAAACTCTAAGCTCAACCATTACCGATTCCGCAAAAACGCGTACCAGCGGCGTACTGTTTTATCTTGATTTAGACCGCTTCAAAACCATCAATGACTCATTAGGTCATACGATTGGGGATCATTTAATCAAAGCCATTGCACTTCGTATTGATGCTTGGCTAAAGCCCGGCTACGTTGCGGCGAGAATTGGTGGTGATGAATTTGCCATCTTAGTCCCTGACCTCACTTCAAAAGAAGCAACCAATGTCGCCAAACAGTTACTTTCTCTGATCTCCAACCCGTACTCAATCGACGATCATCAACTCTATTGTACCGTGAGTATCGGAATATCGGTTTTCCCTTCCGTCGATAGCACCAGTATTGATGTGTTAAGGCAAGCCGACACTGCGCTATACCGAGCGAAAGTCGCGGGTAGAAACAATTACATGTTCTATGAGCCAGAGATGCAGGCGCAGGTAGAATCCTTTTTGGAGATTGAGAAAGGGCTACATGAGGCGCTAAACAAGCATCAACTGGAGCTTTACTACCAACCGCAAGTCAATCAACATCAGCAGATCATTGGCGTAGAAGCACTCATTCGTTGGAATCACCCAGAAAAAGGGGTACTCCCTCCCGGGATATTCATGCCGATTGCCGAAGAGACAGGGCAAATTTTACAAATTGGCGACTGGATCATTGAGCAGGCTTGTTACCAATACGCCGCATGGAAAAAAGAAGGGGTTCTTCCTCCAACATTTAAGCGCCTAGCCATCAACATCAGTCCGCTCCAATTCTCACAAGAATCATTTGTCGATCATATCTTCGATGCTCTAGCGCAAGCAGGGATTAGTGGTCAACATATCGAATTAGAGATAACAGAGAGTTTGCTGCTAGAGAACATTGAAGGCGCCATCAAGAAAATGGCCGAATTGAAAGAGCGAGATATACAAATATCGATAGATGACTTTGGGACTGGTTACTCTTCATTGCGCTATCTTAAACACTTAGCGGTCGATGTTTTAAAAATAGATCGATCTTTTGTGACTCAACTGCATTTAGATGAAAGCGATCAAGCCCTTGTTGATACCATCATTATGACCGCAAGACGGTTGAATCTAGAAGTCATTGCTGAAGGTGTTGAAGAAGTCCTTGAGCTCAATTCGCTTAAAGATCTGGGCTGTACACAGTTCCAAGGTTACTTATTTGATAAACCACTGCCAGCAAAAGAGATCGCCATCAAGCTAAAAAACAGCCCTTATAATATTGAAACCGCGGTTAACCAAGCCGCTTTAGTTAAAACAAGTTAACGATATCTTGAAGACTTGCTGCTTATTACTCGACATAATAAGCAGCAAACCCATTCAATTAAGTTATCGTCGAACTAAGACGATGTTTAGTATTAGCGGTTTTCTCAATGAAGAGCCTAGAGCTCGCTAAAAAGAGAAGAATAAATAACTCATGATAATCGCGTCTTCTTTTCCATTAGCGCTTGGGTAGTAGTTATAGCGCCTATCGACCTCATTAAAACCGAGCGACTCGTATAACTGAAACGCTTTGAGGTTACTTTCTCGAACTTCAAGCCAGATGCTTTCAGCGTTAGATTCTTCACACGCCTTAATGAATGCCTCCATCAAGATACGCCCGTAACCTTTACCCTGCTTATCAGGTGCTATCGCGATATTCAGTAATGTCACTTCACCCACAATATTTTGCGAGTAAAAGTACCCCACCAACTCTTCATTCACCCACAAACCATGATGATTTCCACCTCGGCTGTCGAGATCATTAATATTAGATTGCGCCCAAGGGTGAGAATGTGCACTTTGTTCGATATTCCAAACATCATTGAGATGTTCAGGTCGAAGTTTGATTAATTGATTAGTCATAAGAACAGATCTGCTGCCATAAATCTCGTCGGTGTTGAACATTGCCATCTATTTCAGATAACAAAGGTGAGTTAAGTACTTTTTTAACCTGAACTTCGTCAGAAGTCTCGCAGCCAGCAAACCATACCCATTCAAGTTGATTTTCACCTAGTTGAGATAGTTGTGACGGTTGAATGAACAACGCCTGATCAAGCCGTAAATGAATACTTTTTAAAACGCGCTCAAACATCGTCACGATCTCTCCACTTGGTGGCATCGGTGAGATAAGTAATAACTTGCATGAGTCAGGAAGTTCTAAATCTACAGGCTGATAGCCTTCAAACATTTTAGGGTCAGCCAAAACCCACTGGCTTATGCCCATTTCTTGTAAGTAGCAAGCTTGTCGAAATTGGCTTTGTTGTTTAGATTCCGTAAGTTGTTGATATTGAGAAAGTTGTTGACATTGCATAGGTTGGGGTTGCATAAGTTGCTGTGATTGCATAAATAATTGGGATTGCGTAATCAGTTGATACATAGCGATTTAATCAGGCCCATGGCTAAAAATATCTATCAATTCAGAGACGTTAAGTACTTATAAGAAGCACAACATGATAATCAGGATAAGGCGTTCTCAACAAGCATAACGCTGATGGCATAAAAAACAAAGGAACGATATCGCTCCTTTATTTCTTAATCTAACTGAACGACGGCGTTGAGCCCTACAACTCAGAAAATTCAGGGCTATATTCAATTAAACCTGAATGATTTTGAAAACAACCATCCACGAGTTCAATGGCCTGAAACGCCCCCTCAGGCACATCCCAAATGCAGTTAAAGTTGAATATATCGGCATTTTTAAAACCAAATTTTTGATAAAAAGCTGGGTCTCCCAAAACAACGCACCCTGGATAACCAAAATCAACTAGAGATACAAATGCTTCCTTAATCAAAGAGGTAGCAATTCCTTGATTTTGATATTCACTTTTAACACACAAAGGAGCAAGCCCTTGCCAGTTGTGATCTTCACCATCAACCTGGACCGGGCTGAACATGACATGGCCGATAATCTCTCCATCATCAGAACACGCCACTAAAGATAACGTCAAACGGCTATTTTCACGAAGCTTCATCACCAAGTTGGCTTCAGCTTCAGTCTCAAATGCAGATTTAACTAAACGATCAATCGTTAATATATCTGCTGGAGCTTCAGTTCGAATAAGCATTTATAACCTCATTTTGTGTAGACGGTGATTGTACGCCCTTATGCACAAAATCAGCTAATTGATTTACAAATAATTGCAGCGGTTTAGGTAACAACTCCAGATCCACGCTATCCATTAAATTCTTAACTTCTAGGCCTAATTCTGTATCCCCTTCAATGCTTAATCGACGTTGGAAAAAGAGCGTATCGGGATCCTCTTTTCGTCCTACAATTAGAATAAGATCATTCAAGTTGCCACTAAAACTGACATCTTCTTGCTCTGAAGTCTCTGATACTACAAGTTTTTCATCTTGGTAACTGATATGCCAACTAAGGTTCATATCCTTAATTGATACTTTTAACCATTTATCTTCAAGGAACTCAAAATCACCGTCTTCAAGCGCTTCGTGAAAAACCGTTTTCAACCCTTCTAGCAAGGCTTTTTTTTGTACAGTTTGAGGCAATAAGTGGACTGGAGATCGCAAAATTGATGCTGCGTTTTGAACTAGTTGGGTGCGAATCTTGTTAATCACGCTATTTATCCGTTACTTTGTAAGAAGAATATCTCATCATAATGGATGAGATTGAATGGATTCCTGTTATGAGTCAAGAAACATCGCGTTGACATGTTTCACATCGATAGAATCACAGTTATAGTTAGTGTATTACGAATATTTCACTCATTGTGTAAAAAATAAGCCCAGTGGAGAATCGGTAGTAAATTGATGTCATCCCAGCAGTTACAACATTGGTTCGCAAAACTAACGTCAAACAGTCCGTTCTTTTTTGCCATATTGGATGATCAGCACAACTACTGCATGGTCAATGATCGCTATTGCGATATTTCAGGACTTAGCCAAACCGAACTGGTTGGTATGAGTGATTCACAGATCCTCGGAGAGCAGTTTTACCAGCACTTACAGCCTTACTATGAAAGAGCGTTTGCTGGAGAAGTCATTGAAGCCGAAATTACTCTCAATGAGACGGATTTAGAGACCAGTCTGCATTTTTCATTGTCTCCCGTTCATAATGACAAGAAAATCGACCATGTAATCTTTCATGCTACTGATACGTCTGAAAAACAGATCCTCATTCGCTCCCTCGAAGAGTCCGAAAATAAATTTTCTAAGTTAACTCAGCTACTCCCCGATGGGCTTTTGTTAGTTGAAGATGACTGCATTTTGTCCGCGAACCCAGCCGCAGCACGATTGCTCGGTTTCAATTCAGCGAACGAGTTATTAGGTGAAGAGCTCGGGCGCCTATTTATCGATGTTAATACAAAAACCGTCTTTAATACGAAATTAGGCTCACTGCTTTCAGAGAAACCGTTTGTCTGCTTAACAGGATCTCGTTGCGGGTTTGAGAGAAAACTCCAACTCAATGCAGACTCGACTCTCATTTTAGGTAGCGCTTCACAAATCGTATTAATTCAAGATGCCGAAGACGCACCAAAACCACTGTCTAGCACCGTCAATGAAGATGCTCATATCGATTCACTGACCAATCTTTATAACCGTTTTGGCTTTACCAAGCGTTTAGAGCAGTTCATCCACACCAAAACACCACTTGTGATGCTGTATCTTGATATTGATAACTTTAAAAACATCAATGACTCTCTAGGTCACCACATTGGTGATAAAGTCATCAAAGAGGTCTCTTCAAGGTTAAAACGATTACTGCCTAAACAAGCGGTTCTGGGGCATTTAGGTGGTGATGAGTTTGGGATTATTCTGCCTGAACCTGAAAATAATCGTATGGCTGAATCACTTTCTGAACGCATTATATCCATTATTAATCAGCCCTTCGATCTGCACCACTTCAGCAAGCGTTTAGCCTGTTCTATTGGCAGCGTTGCCTCTCCACAAGATGGCAACGATGCTCGGATCTTATTGCAAAATGCCGATACCGCAATGTATGAGGCAAAAGATCGCGGCCGTAATCGACTCATTAAGTTTAATGACCAGATGAACAAAGAAGCTCGAATGAGGCTTTGGCTAGAGATTGAACTGCAAAAAGCACTGCAACAAAACGGATTAGAAGTTTGGTACCAACCTAAAGTGAATGCACGCGATTTCAGCATCAATGGCGCTGAAGCTCTAGTTCGCTGGAAACACCCTGTTGAAGGCTACATCAGCCCGGCCGCCTTTATCCCTGTAGCAGAACGAGCAGGTTTAATTGAGCACCTTGGCCGAGTTGTGATGCGCGATGTATTTACCACAGTAAAACGCTGGAAGCTTCAAGGTATTCTACCTGGCAGAGTGGCGATTAACCTATCTCCAGAGCAATTTGGTAATCCGAAATTGATCGATTACATGGAGAAGTTACTCAGAACCACAGAGTTAGATCCAAGTTGCATTACATTTGAGCTAACAGAAAGCGCCGTAATGAGTGATAGCGACCACACTCTTCAAATGCTAAATGCGATCAAAAAACTGGGCTTCGCCTTATCAATTGATGATTTTGGTACTGGCTATTCATCACTCTCCTATTTGGCTAGATTCCCTCTTGATGAGCTCAAAATTGATCGTGCTTTCATCACTGATATTGATACGCTACCCAAGCAGATCACGGTAATTGAAAATATCATTAATTTGGGTAAGTCACTCAATTTAACCGTGGTAGCAGAAGGTGTTGAAACTCATCAGCAAGCAACGCTACTCTCAAATCTTAATTGCAACTCAATTCAAGGCTTCCACTTTCATCGACCTCAACCGAAACAAGAAGTCGAAGAGCTATTTGCCCAAAATCGCCGACACAAAAATTAGCCCTGTAAGTAATCCTTATGGGGTAAATACGACTTTATTCACGTAAACCTGCCTCACATCAAATTTGCCATTCATATTTCTTCATAAAATGCGGGTACTCTTATTTAGATATCTGGTAGTGAGCAAATGGAACTCCTATGTCCGGCAGGTAACCTTCCTGCTTTAAAAACAGCCATCGATTGCGGTGCTGATGCCGTATACATTGGTTTTAAAGATGACACCAATGCTCGTCATTTTGCTGGTTTAAATTTTACGGGCAAGAAGCTCGATCGCGCCGTGCAATATGTTCACGATCACAATAAAAAAATCCATGTGGCGCTTAATACGTTTGCCCATCCAAATGGTTTTGAACGTTGGACCAACGCCGTCGATAACGCCGCAGACTTAGGTGTCGATGCACTGATCGTTGCTGATATAGCCGTACTCGATTATGCAGCAAATAAATACCCTGATTTAGAACTGCATTTATCCGTACAAGCATCAGCCACCAACGTTGCTGCTGTCGATTTTTACCATCAAAATTTCAATGTAAAGCGCGTTGTATTACCTCGCGTGCTATCGATTCATCAAGTCAAACAGTTATCTCGAAATATCACCAGTGATGTCGAGTTAGAAGTATTTGCATTCGGTAGTTTGTGCATTATGTCTGAAGGCCGTTGTTACCTCTCTTCATACATGACAGGCGAATCTCCAAACACCGTTGGAGCCTGTTCTCCCGCTAAATATGTTCGCTGGCAAGAAACCGATGGCGGTCTTGAGTCTCGCCTTAATGAGATCTTAATAGATAAGTATTCAGCCGGTGAAAACGCAGGTTACCCAACATTGTGCAAAGGCCGTTTTGAAGCGGATATTGACGGTGAAAGAAAACGTTATCACGCTCTTGAAGAACCAACCAGTTTGAACACCCTCTCAATGCTTCCAGAGCTATTTGCCGCAAATGTGGCTTCAGTGAAAATTGAAGGACGCCAACGTAGTCCCGCTTATGTTGAACAAGTCACACGAACTTGGCGCGCTGCCATTGATCGCTACCTTGCAGACCCAGAAGGTTACCAAGTTGAGCAAGCGTGGAATGCAACATTAGCGAACGTTTCTGAAGGCACCCAGACCACTCTTGGTGCTTACCACCGTAAATGGCAGTAGAGAATAAACAATGGATAACACGATGAAATACGCCCTTGGTCCATTACTTTATTTTTGGCCAAAACAGAATGTAGAAGATTTTTACGCGCAGGCACAATCCAGTTCAGCCGATATCATCTATTTAGGAGAATCGGTGTGCTCAAAACGCCGTGAAATGAAGCTAAAAAACTGGTTTGAGATTGCAAAAGAGCTGTCGGCATCTGGCAAGCAAGTTGTTCTGTCTACCATGGCACTTCTTGAAGCGCCGAGCGAAGTCAGCATTTTAAAGAAATACATCGATAATGGTGACTTTGCGATAGAGGCCAACGATGTTTCTGCTATTCAGCTTGCCTACGAACACAAAGTGCCTTTCGTTGTTGGCCCTGCGGTTAATGCTTACAACGCTCAAACACTGAACCTTTTCCTTAAACAGGGGATGACTCGTTGGTGCATGCCTGTTGAACTATCTCGTGAATGGTTAAGCAATGTAATGACTCAGTGTGAGTCTTTGAACATTCGTAATAAGTTTGAAGTCGAAGTCTTTAGCCATGGCTACCTACCTCTGGCTTATTCTGCTCGCTGCTTTACCGCTAGAGCCGAGAACAAAGCCAAAGATGATTGCGAGACATGCTGCATCAAATACCCAACAGGGCTTCAAGTTGATAGCCAAGAAGGACAATCAGTATTTAACTTGAATGGCATTCAAACTCAATCTGGTTACTGTTATAACTTGATTAATGATTTACCTAGTATGCAAGGATTAGTCGATGTGGTTCGCCTGAGCCCTCTCGGTCTTGATACGTTCTCAGAAGTCGATCGCTTCAGAGCGAATGAATCTGGTACGCAACCCAAGATAATTCAGAGCCATCAGTGTAATGGTTACTGGCATCAACTTGCGGGTTTAGAAGTCAAACAGATAGACTAAAACGATAAAAAGAGCGACTAGAATGTCGCTCTTTTTATATCCAGCAATCAACCAGCCGCATACATTATTGCATCAATTCGCCAGTACTTGGTGGTTGGACTCTATATCTTGTTGACTAGATAGCCTTTTAATATCTTTAACCATCATGATAATAACCACAATACTCAATGCTATATTGGATAGAGGGTAAGCAATCCACACCCCCGTCAGTCCAATCATTTTTGGCAATAAATACAAAAATGGCAGTTGAATTAGCATGTTACCTACAGTCACAAACATTGCTTTCCCACCACGGTTTATCGCTTGGTAATAAGCACCTGCAACCACAAGAAAACCATCTAAGAATAGAGCGAATAAATGTAAACGGATCCCTAGCACGGCATTATCAATCAACTCCGAATCTTGTGAGTTAAAAACCGATATCGCTTCATAAGGGAAGATATTTAATAGAATAATAAACAGCACTCCGCCCACAATAGACGTTATCATCGCAACGTTAAGTAACTGCTTAATATTATGGTTATTTTTAGCACCGTGATTATAGCTAACCAGCGGTTGCATCCCATTAGCAATCCCCTCTACTGTTAAGTAGTAAACCGTTACGATATATCCCAAAATCGCATATGATCCAATGATCAACGTATTACCGTACTGAGTAAATAGTGCATTATGTAACGCCACCATCATAGACCCGTATGCGTACATAAAAAAGCTTGAAACACCGATAGCAAACAGTTGAGGTACATAGTTCAAACGTAATACTAAACAGCGCCTAGTGAGCCGCAGTTTTGCTCGAGAAGAGAAAAAGTATCCTACTCCTAATACTGTTACGATCATTTGAGCAATGCCTGTCGCCAACGCCGCTCCAGTTAACTCCCATTTGAGCCACACAATAAAAACGTAATCAAGAGCGATATTGATGACAGCACCAATGATCATCAATACCGTAGCAAGGTTAGGGCTATCGTCATTACGCAATAAAAATGGCAGTGCAATAGAACCTAACGAGAAGACACTCGCAAAAATCAAAACATGTAAATACTGCAAACCAAGCTCTAATACGCGCCCTTCCGCTCCTTGCACTAATAGGAAAGCATCTGAAAAGTACCACAGTAAGATGGATACCACTGGTGCTAAACCTGCCAATAAAATCAAGCCAGTCGCCAGTACTTGTTTTGCGCTTTCGCTGTTTTGCTCACCTTGTTTGATCGATGATAACGCACCAGTCCCGACCCCAATCATCATTCCGAGACCAAGAATGCACCCAATAACAGGCCAAGCGACATTAATACCAGCAAGCCCTTCAGCGCCCATGTAGCGACCAATAAAAATACCATCAACAACTTGGTACAACCCATTGACGAGCATCGCAGCAACGGTAGGAATGGTATAGCGCCAAAACTGGCGATAAATAGAATTTGTCATAATCTCTTTTTCATTAGCTATTTGTGCATTTAGTTATCTGTAAACTTAGTCATCCATAAATTTAGTTATCAAGGCTAACTAAATGGGTAAATTCAATCTTATTTCAACGCTTTTTTCAGAAGCTCATTTAACTGCTGAGCTTCAATTTCCGTCAGACCCTTCATCAAACGATCCGACATTAATTCATAGACTTTACTTTCCAACGAAAGGTTGTCAGTAGCTAAAGGCGTTAGGCCAACCCGTTTAGAACGGGCATCTTCGGGGCATGGTTTCCGCTCCACTAGCCCTTTACGCTCTAATCGTTTCACCATATTCGTTGCCGATGGTTTCGTGACTTGCATCTCGGCTGCTAAATCGGTCAAGCGAATCAGTTCAGGGGCAGCTTGAATGACTTTGAGGTAGTCATACTCATTGAAACTGAGCTGAGCAATCGGATCTTCCTTACTGTGCACTCTCCAAATTTTCGCTGAAAATCGCTCTAGCTCTTCTAGGTGGTGATTTAAACTCATGTATCGCTCATTTTAGTTAGCAAGGCTAACTAGTTTACTATTTGAGTGTTTTAAAAGCAAAAAAAACCGCCTCGTGGACGGTTTTCTTTCAATTATTATGCGGCTATTGCGTTACTACTTCGCTTTTCTCTGAACTTTCACTCATTTTTTTAGCGTTGGTTTCGGCTAAACGCTGAGCTTTCACCTCTTCAAAAATCCGTCCAAGCTCTAAAAATGAGTAACGATGCTCCACATACTCAAACACATTAAATGACAGGGCTAACTTATAGAGAGAGACGGCATTAGCATAGTCACCGACTAGCTGATAACGCTTACCCAAATAAAAATAGACTTCGGTGAGTCGTTGCGCTAGCAGTGTGTTGTCACGGCTACTTGTTAGCACGGCTTTGAATGCTTGCTCTTCCGTAATTTTATCCAGAGTCAATGCCACTAACACCCAGCCCCAGCTTTCATCTTTCGATTCATAGCGTGCTAATAGCGCTTGTTGCGCTTCAATAGGGTCAAGTTCGTATTGAATTATATACAACCACAAGGCACGAAATGGATCGCTGGGATCATCCTGATAATGCTTGGTCATATCTTCAAATGCTAAATCAATACGATCACCATAATAGAGTGCAATCGCTCGGTTTCTTTCAGCATAAGAGTTAGAGGGATCAAGCTCTAACGTTGAATCAAAAGCTTCATATGCGGCATCAAACTCACCAACTTGAGTAAAGTACACTCCCAATAGGTTGAAGATGTCAGGCTGAGCAGGCTCTAATGCTAGAGATTGATTAAAGTCTAAACGAGCAAGATCTCGCAACCCAACGCTATCGTAGTAATTCCCCCGTTCATAAAACATCTTGGCGCGAACTTCATCTTTAAGATCAGAACGCTGCAACAATTGAGTCAAACGAGCAATTTGTACTTCTTGCTTAATTGTCGATTGAAGAGGCACTGCCATCGGTGGATAGATCCACTGACTTGACTGCTTTGTTGTTGATGAACATCCAGTCAATACCAGCATTATGCATAGACTAGCGGTTTGAAACCATTTCACAAATAGATACTCCTGTTAAACCCGCATGAAAAAGGGGAGCGATATCGCTCCCCTTTATAACATGCTTTGAGACTTATAGGCTAATAAACCCTAAGCTCATCACCTTAAGCAATTAAGCTTCAGGTGCAGCGTTTTCTTCAGCTGCAGGCTGTTCTACTGCTTCTTTCATGCTTAGACGTACACGGCCTTGACGGTCGATTTCAAGAACTTTAACTTGAACTTCTTGACCTTCAGTTAGGTAGTCAGACACTTTCTCGATACGCTTGTCAGCGATTTGAGAGATGTGTACTAGACCATCTTTACCAGGAAGAATCGTTACGAATGCACCGAAATCAGCTAGACGAGCAACTTTACCCGTGTAGATAGTACCCACTTCAACTTCAGCAGTCAGAGACTTAATGCGGTTGATTGCGTCTTCAGCTTGTTCGCCAGAAGTTGCAGCAATTTTAACTGTACCGTCATCTTCGATTTCGATAGTTGTGCCAGTTTCTTCACAAAGAGCGCGAATAACCGCACCGCCTTTACCGATAACATCACGGATCTTATCAGTGTTGATTTTCATTGTGTGGATACGTGGAGCAAACTCAGAGATATCTTCACGAGCGCCAGAGATTGCTTCGTCCATTACAGTAAGGATGTGCTTACGCGCACCTTGTGCTTGGTTTAGAGCGATCTGCATGATCTCTTTAGTGATACCTTCAATTTTGATATCCATTTGAAGAGCAGTAATACCGTCGTTAGTACCCGCAACTTTAAAGTCCATGTCACCTAGGTGATCTTCGTCGCCAAGGATGTCAGAAAGAACAACGAAATCATCGCCTTCTTTAACAAGACCCATCGCGATACCAGCAACAGATGCTTTGATTGGAACACCAGCATCCATAAGTGCTAGAGAAGTACCACATACAGAAGCCATTGAAGATGAACCGTTAGATTCAGTGATTTCCGATACAACACGTACTGTGTATGGGAATTCTTCAATTGAAGGCATAACTGCTTGGATACCACGTTTCGCTAGCTTACCGTGACCAATTTCACGACGCTTAGGAGAACCAACAAAACCAGTTTCGCCTACACAGTATGGAGGGAAGTTGTAGTGTAGAAGGAAGTGATCTTTCTTCTCACCCATTAGGCTATCGATGATTTGAGCATCACGTTGTGTACCAAGTGTTGCCGTAACAAGCGCTTGAGTTTCACCACGAGTAAATAGAGAAGAACCGTGAGTACGTGGAAGAACACCAGTACGTACGTCTAACGCACGAACCATGTCTTTTTCACGACCATCAATACGTGGGTTACCAGCAATGATGCGGCTACGTACTACGTTTTTCTCTAGAGAACCAAGCATGCCGCGAATTTCACGTTCATTTAGTTCTTCATCTTGAGCTAGAAGCGCTTCAACTGCTTCAGTTTTGATTGCGCCAACTTGCTCGTAACGTGCCATTTTTTCAGTGATTTGGTACGCTTCAGAAAGACGAGTTTCTGCAAGTTCAGCAACTTTAGCTTTAAGCTCTGCGTTTACTTCTGGAGCAGTCCAATCCCAAGATGGCGTCGCTACTTCAGCAGCGAACTCGTTGATTGCTTTAATAACAACTTGTTGTTGGTCGTGACCGTAAACAACAGCAGAAAGCATTTCTTCTTCAGATAGGTTATCCGCTTCAGATTCAACCATTAGAACAGCGCCTTCAGTACCAGACACAACTAGGTCCAGTTTAGAGTTTTCAAGCTCTGTGTTTGAAGGGTTAAGTACTAGTTGACCGTCGATGTGACCAACACGTGCAGCACCGATAGGACCATTGAATGGAACACCAGCGATAGAAAGTGCAGCAGACGTTGCGATCATAGTGATCATGTCTGGGTTTACGTCAGGGTTGATAGAAACAACCGTAGCGATAACTTGAACTTCGTTTTTAAACGCACTTGGGAAAAGTGGACGAATTGGACGGTCAATAAGACGAGCGGTTAGTGTTTCAGCTTCAGAAGGACGACCTTCACGCTTGAAGAAACCACCAGGAATTTTACCAGCAGCGTAAGTACGCTCTTGGTAGTTAACTGTTAGCGGGAAGAAATCTTGACCTGCTACTGCTTCTTTTTTTGCTACTACAGAAACGAATACTGAAGTATCGTCCATTGTTGCCATTACAGCAGCGGTAGCTTGGCGTGCCATTACGCCTGTTTCTAGAGTTACGGTGTGGTTACCGTACTGAAATGATTTTACGACTGGATTCGCGAACATTTGATTTCCTTACTCTAAACTCATATGAGATTTAGAATGATTAAATGAATACTCAAAGCAATACTAATCGCGACTAGTACAAATTGACTTCGAAAAAGATAATTTGTAATAGTCGCGACCAATTGGTCGACTTCGGTGACTGTAAAGCGATGAGTTAGATTAATATGTGAAACAACATAACGTTATTTCAACGAGGCATAGTATAAACTATTTTTAATTAGAGAGGTATTTCAAGCGGTAAAAAATACTGGGGTTTCAGGCACAAAAAAAGGAGCGATAAACGCTCCCCTTTCTTCAAACTGTCTTTGTAGACATCGCTATTAGCGACGTAGACCTAGACGCTTGATAAGATCTTGGTAACGAGTAAGGTTTTTGCCTTTCAAGTAGTCAAGAAGTTTACGACGGCTAGAAACCATACGTAGCAGACCGCGACGGCTGTGGTGGTCGTGGATGTGCGTTTTGAAGTGACCTTGAAGGTGGTTGATAGAAGCAGTAAGTAGTGCTACTTGTACTTCTGGTGAACCAGTATCGTTTTCACATTGTGCGTATTCTGCAACGATTGCTGCTTTAGTTTCTGCATTCAGAGACATAATTCTCTCCTGATAAGAGTAAGTTTATAATTTGTAACAGCCAATCTCTGATTCAGCTGCTACGCGAGGGGCGGATTATACGGGGGCTAAAGTTTAAACACAAGATATTTGGAAGCAAATAACGTGCAATTTACGATTCTCTTCCCCCTCAAATCAATCTAAGCAAAAGCAGCATATAAAAAAACCGAAGCCAAATGACCTCGGTTTTAAAATATCAATTTAAGCGCAGTCTATGCTTGCGGCTCTTCTTCTCTGAAAACAACCAAGCGCTTAGGTGCGACACGGCCATCATCATCAATTTCAGCAACCCCAATAAAGAGTTTCTCTTCACCGCTCGTCATTCGTACAACACCTTCCGAAGGTGCGCCTGAGACTTGAACTTGCATACCGTGCTGAACGAGATCTGTCAGCTCTGCATTCATGTTCACTTCTGGTAAGTCTTCAACCGCAGTATCCATTGGCATTAGCAGTGGATCAAGTAGCTCTTTCGGTGCGATGTCTTGCTCTTTCGCTTGCTCTAACAGTTCATTTAACTGCTCAAGAGTCACCATTTTCTCGTAAGGATATTTTGCAACACCAGTACGACGCAAATACTTAACGTGGGCACCACAACCTAGCATCTCCCCAAGGTCATCCGTAATCGTACGGATATATGTCCCTTTCGAGCAATGCACTTCCATCTCAACTTCATCACCTTCAAAACGAAGCAACTCAATTGAGTAGACTGTGATCTTACGAGATTCACGCGGAACCTCGATACCTGCACGCGCATATTCATATAAAGGCTTACCTTGATATTTCAATGCAGAGAACATTGATGGTATCTGATCAGTTTCACCTTTGAAGGTCTCGATACAGCTCTCAAGTTGCTCTTGAGTCACGTTTACATCACGAGTTTCTACCACTTCACCATCAGAATCAGAGGTATTGGTACGCTCACCAAGCTTAGCGATCACCACGTAGCGTTTATCAGAATCTAAAAGAAACTGAGAAAACTTCGTCGCCTCACCAAGACAGATAGGCAACATGCCCGTCGCAAGAGGATCAAGTGCGCCGGTATGGCCCGCTTTCTCAGCAAAATAAATACGCTTTACTTTCTGCAGCGCATCATTAGATGAAATTCCAGTTGGTTTATCCAAAAGGATCACACCATTAATTGGACGACCTTTACGACGACGAGCCATTACTCTTCACCTTTCTGCTCAGATTCATCTTTCTGTTCAGCTTCGTCTTCACGACCTGATTCAACTTGCTTGCGCTTATCTTCACTTAGAACTTCGCTTACTAAGTTAGACATACGCATACCTTCAACAAGCGTGTTGTCGTAAGTAAAGCGAACTTCAGGTGTTAAACGATGGCGAATACGCTTACCTAGCATCATTCGAACAGGAACTTCATGCTCTTTAAGTGCTGCTAAGCTTGATTCTGGTGTTTGCTCACCCACACATAAGAAAGTAACGAATACTTTTGCGTAAGCAAGATCACGTGATACTTCAACATCTGAAATGGTAACCATACCAATGCGTGAATCACGCACTTCACGTTGAAGGATAAGAGCGAGCTCTTTTTGTAGTTGTTGCGACACACGTTGTGTGCGGCTAAATTCTTTTGACATTTCTTTTCTCACTATAGAAAGAATGGGGGGCTATCAGCCCCCCATGGTGTATTCAACAACCGTATCACTTACCTTTTTGGCAAGTTAATAACTTTGTCAATTAGTCGAGAGTACGTTGAATTTCAACGATTTCGAATACTTCGATTTGGTCACCAACGCGAACATCATTGTAGTTCTTAACGCCGATACCACATTCGTAGCCATTCTTAACTTCTTGAACATCGTCTTTAAAGCGACGTAGTGACTCTAGCTCACCTTCGTAGATAACAACATTTTCACGTAGTACACGAATTGGGTTGCTACGCTTAATTGTACCTTCAGTAACCATACAACCAGCAATCGCACCAAGTTTAGGCGATTTAAATACGTCACGTACTTGTGCAAGACCGATGATTTCTTGTTTGAACTCAGGTGCAAGCATGCCGCCCATTGCTTGTTTCACTTCGTCAATCAGTTGGTAAATGATTGAGTAGTAACGCAAGTCTAGGTTTTCATTTTCAACAGTACGACGAGCCGTTGCATCAGCACGTACGTTGAAGCCTAAGATGATTGCGTTTGAAGCCGCTGCTAGCGTTGCATCAGTTTCAGTAATACCACCAACACCAGAACCTACGATGTTAACTTTAACTTCGTCAGTTGATAGTTTACGTAGTGAATCAGCAATTGCTTCAACAGAACCTTGAACATCCGCTTTAAGTACAACGTTACATTCAGCAACTTCACCAGCTTCCATGTTCGCAAACATGTTTTCTAGTTTCGCTTTCTGTTGACGTGCAAGTTTAACATCACGGAATTTACCTTGACGGTAGTTTGCAACTTCACGAGCTTTACGCTCATCACGTACAACTGTCGCTTCGTCACCAGATGCAGGAACGCCAGAAAGACCTAGAATTTCTACTGGGATAGATGGACCCGCTTCAGAGATCTCTTGACCATTTTCATCGCGCATTGCACGAACACGGCCGTACTCTTGACCACAAAGAACGATATCGCCTTTGTTTAGAGTACCAGATTGAACAAGAACAGTAGCAACTGGGCCACGGCCTTTATCTAGACGAGATTCAACAACAACACCTGATGCCATACCTTCTTTAACCGCAGTTAATTCAAGTACTTCAGATTGAAGAAGAATAGACTCTAGAAGACCATCGATGTTTGTACCTTGCTTAGCAGAGATATGTACAAAGATGTTCTCGCCGCCCCACTCCTCAGGAATAACGTCGTATTGAGCAAGCTCATTTTTAACGTTATCAGGGTTAGCGCCTTCTTTATCGATTTTGTTTACCGCAACAATCAGAGGTACACCAGCCGCTTTTGCGTGTTGGATAGCTTCGATTGTTTGTGGCATAACACCATCATCGGCAGCAACTACAAGTACTACGATATCTGTCGCTTGAGCACCACGAGCACGCATAGCAGTAAACGCCGCGTGTCCAGGAGTATCAAGGAAAGTGATCATACCGTTGTCAGTTTCAACGTGGTATGCACCAATGTGCTGTGTAATACCGCCAGCTTCCGCGTCAGCAACGTGTGCACGACGGATGTAATCCAGTGTAGATGTTTTACCGTGGTCAACGTGACCCATGATAGTAACAACAGGAGCACGACCTTCTAGAGCAGCATCGTTATCACGATCAGACAGTACTGCTTCTTCTAGTTCATTCTCTTTACGAAGAATAACTTTGTGGCCCATTTCTTCGGCAACAAGAGAAGCCGTTTCTTGGTCGATAACTTGGTTGATAGTCGCCATAGCGCCCATCTTCATCATTACCTTAATAACTTCAGTTGCTTTTACTGACATTTTGTTTGCCAGTTCAGAAACAACAACAGTTTCGCCAATAACAACATCTTGCTTAGCAACAGCTGCGCTCTTATCAAAGCCGTGTTGCATTGATGTAGGCTTAGCCATTTGATCTCTGCGGTTGTTACGACCGCCACGTTGGTTATTACGACCACCGCGTTTGTTCGCATCCGCTGGCGCTTTCTTCTTACGACGGCGAGGTGCTTTCTCTTCTTTTTGGTCGGCAGCATCTTCTGCTTCACGAGCATAAGTCGAAGTCGTAATATGATAATCCGCAGATTTCTCAAGTTCTTTCTTCTTCTTCTCTTCTTCAGACCAGCGTTCTTGGTTCTCTTCCGCAAGCTTGCGAGCTTCTTCAACTAGCTTCGCTGCTTCTTGCTCAGCTTTACGCTGCGCTTCTTCTTCCTGACGACGTTTTAGATCATCAGCTTCTTTTTTTGCTTGCGTGTTTACATCAGAATTCTTTGCGTTCATGTCTTTTTTAGCCTTTTCAGCTTGTACGCGTTTCGCTTTTTCTTCCGCTTCACGTTTTGCTTCCGCTTCACGTTTTGCTTTATTTTCAGCGTCGCGTTGTGCTTTGTTTGCAGCTTCACGTTGTGCTAGCTCTTCAGCTTCGCGTTTTGCTAGCTCTTCAGCTTCACGATTAGCCGCATCCTCAGCTTCACGTTTTGCATCGTCTTCGATAGCGCTGCGTTTTACGTAAGTACGCTTCTTACGTACTTCTACTTGAACATCCTTGCTCTTGCCGCCACTAGCAGCAACACTTAGTGTACTACGAGTTTTACGCTGGAGTGTTAAGCGAGTCGGTTCTGTTTCACCAGAAGTATCACCATGTTCTTTCTTAAGATGCATGAGAAGTTGTTGCTTCTCTGTATCAGAAACTTGGTCATTACCTGCTTTTTTCATTCCAGCATCAGCAAGTTGTTCTAATAAGCGGTCAACTGGAGTACCAATTTCTTCACTCAGTGCTTTAACTGTTAAATCTGTCATACCGCTCTCTCCTTGCTGAATTATGCTTCGTCGCCGAACCAACAAATGTTACGTGCAGCCATGATTAGCTCACCTGCGCGTTCTTCTGTTAGATCTTCGATACCTTCAAGTTCGTCTACACCTTGGTCAGCAAGGTCTTCAAGTGTTACTACACCTTTTGCTGCCAATTTGAATGCCATCTCGCGCTCAAGACCTTCAAGACCTAATAGATCTTCTGCTGGCTCAACACCATCGAATGTCTCTTCTTGAGCAAGGGCTAATGTAGTTAGAGCATCTTTTGCTCGGCCACGTAGCTCTTCAACAATACCTTCGTCCAGACCATCAACTTCTAATAGTTCATGTACTGGTACGTAAGCCACTTCTTCAAGTGTTGAGAAACCTTCTTCAACAAGCATTTCTGCAAAATCTTGTTCGATATCAAGGTGCTTCATGAAGCTTTCAATAGCAGCTACTGATTCTTCTTGGTGCTTCTTCTCTAGATCAGCAACTGTCATTACGTTAAGTTCCCAACCAGTAAGTTGTGAAGCTAGACGTACGTTTTGACCACTACGGCCAATAGCTTGAGCTAGGTTATCGGCTTCAACAGCAATATCCATTGAGTGCGAATCTTCATCAACAATGATTGATGCTACGTCAGCTGGAGCCATTGCGTTGATAACGAATTGCGCAGGATTATCATCCCACATAACGATATCAATACGTTCGCCACCTAAGTCGCCAGAAACAGCTTGAACACGAGCGCCACGCATACCAACACACGCACCGATTGGATCAATACGTTTATCGTTAGTTTTCACTGCAATTTTCGCGCGTGAACCAGGATCACGAGCAGCACCTTTCAGTTCAATTAGCTCTTCACCAATTTCAGGCACTTCTACGCGGAATAATTCAACTAGCATTTCAGGTTTTGAACGAGTTACGAACAGTTGGAAACCACGAGCATCTGGCTTAACTGCATATAGTAAACCACGAACACGGTCACCTGGACGGAAGTTTTCACGAGGAAGTTGGTCATCTCGTAAAATTACCGCTTCTGCTTGGTTACCAAGATCCAGAACAACTGTATCGCGGTTAACTTTTTTCACAACGCCAGTAACTAAGTCACCCTCGTTATCAATAAACTGTTCAACGATTTGAGCACGCTCAGCTTCACGTACTTTTTGTACGATAACTTGTTTTGCTGTTTGAGTAGTAATACGGTCAAACGTTACTGACTCAATTTCGTCTTCAACAAAACCGCCAAGCTCTAGGGTTTCATCTTCATACTGTGCCGCTTCAATTGAAATCTCTTTTGTAGGGAATTCAACTTCTGCTACCACTTCCCAGCGACGGAAAGTTTCAAAATTACCGCTCTTACGGTCAATTTCAACACGCGCTTCAATTTCTAAAGCGTGTTTTTTCTTAGTGGCTGTAGCCAATGCGATCTCTAGTGCTTCAAAGATACGCTCACGAGGAAGTGCTTTCTCATTAGAAACAGCCTCAACTACCGCTAAAATTTCTTTGTTCATTAATCTAGCCTCTTAAGCTCTTCTCTCTAGGAGAACTAAAATTTAGGGATTAGGTTAGCTTTAGAAATATTGCTCAATGCAAAATGTTCTTCTTGCCCGTCAACAGTTACAGTGATGGTCTCACCTTCAACTGCATTGATCGTACCTTTCCACTTGCGGCGGTTAGCAACGGCCATTTTTAATACGATGCTTGCCTCATGACCAATAAATTGTTGGTAATGATTTGCATTGAATAGTGGTCTTTCTAAACCTGGTGAAGATACTTCTAGGTTATACGCCACAGAAATAGGATCTTCAACATCTAACACTGCACTTACTTGACGGCTAACTTCAGCACAATCTTCTACAAAAATTCCATTTTCATGGTCAATGTAGATACGTAGTGTTGAGTGCTCACCAGCACGAATAAATTCCAATCCAACTAACTCATAGCCTAATGCAGCCACTGGCGCATCTAGCATCTCAGTAAGTTGTCTTTCTAAACCAGTCATTTAACCACTCCAGAAACAAAAAAAGGGCTCAGAGCCCAATTTAAATCCCAAGCAAACTACCCATACAATTTCGAAAATCGAAAAGTACAGATAACAAAAAACCCCGAAAATCGAGGTTTATGTTGCTGGACCCTGATGTGTTAAGTATATAGTCTCAGAGGACTTTTACACTTAACTCGCAGTGAGGTTCACACTGCGCAAACTTGCGACCAAATCAATCATTAAAGAATAATCAAAAATGGTTGCGGGAGCCGGATTTGAACCGACGACCTTCGGGTTATGAGCCCGACGAGCTACCAAACTGCTCCATCCCGCGTCCGACTTAATGAGATTATACACTCTCAATTAAGGTTTTTACAAGTTTGTAAATATGGTGCCGAGAGAGGGACTCGAACCCTCACACCCTAAGGCACTAGCACCTCATGCTAGCGTGTCTACCAATTTCACCATCTCGGCATCAAAGAACTTTTTCGAAAAAAAGTTATTGAGGAATTTCGTCGCTAGATTTAGCTGGAACTTCGCTCATTGTGTCATCAGCTTGTTGGATAACTTGACCTTGAGTAGGGTCAATCCACTGAGACTCAGTTTTATGTGTAGACATATTACCAAGCACTAAGCTAAGAACAAAAAATACTGTTGCAAAAATTGCTGTCATTCGGGTTAAAAAATTACCTGAGCCACCAGCACCAAACACTGTGTTTGAAGCGCCAGCACCGAATGAGGCTCCCATATCTGCGCCTTTACCTTGTTGAATCAACACGAGGCCAATTACACCAACCGCTGCCAACAGGTAAATCACAAGTAGAACTGAAAACATTTTTCCACCTATGTTCCGAATAGTTGAGCCAGCACTGCTTTAAATCATTAAATTTTAAAACAAAGCTAACGACCTCCTAACTGAAGGCCGAGCAATACTAGCGAAAGGATGCTTAACTGACAAGAAGAAATTGCTAAAAAACGTCAACTTCAAGTTTAAACGGTCAAAAAAAGGACAAACAATGCCAAGTTCCCTATCCAACCATGACAAGGAACCTGCACTTTCGTCATTTGAGCCTAACAGCTTGCTTTGACTGCCTCTGCAATGTTATCAGCAGATCTCTGCACTAAATCAGCATCTTCACCTTCAACCATTACACGCAATAATGGCTCGGTTCCAGACTTGCGTAATAATACGCGTCCTTTTTCACCAAGTTCGGCTTCAACATCTAAAACAGACTGTTTTACTGCTTCCGCATCTAACGGATTAGAATCACCACTAAAGCGAACATTGATAAGAACCTGTGGATACAGTGTCATGCCTTGAGCCAACTCATTTAATGTCATTTCACTGTCGATAACAGAAGCTAACACTTGTAGAGCAGCAACAATAGCATCGCCTGTGGTCACTTTATCGAGCAAGATAACGTGACCTGAGTTCTCAGCACCGATTTTCCAGCCTTTAAGCAACAATTGTTCCATGACGTAACGGTCGCCTACCGCCGCTCGTACAAATGGAATACCAAGCTGTTTAAGTCCGTTCTCCATGCCAAGGTTTGTCATCAGCGTACCGACAACACCACCTTTTAGTTCACCGCGACGTAGTGCATCACGAGCAATGATATAAGCAATTTGGTCGCCATCGACTTTATTACCTAATTCATCCACCATGATGATACGGTCACCATCACCATCAAATGCAAGCCCAAGAGCTGCTTTCTCTTCGACTACACGTTTTTGCAGTGCACGAACATCGGTGGCTCCGACTTCATGGTTAATGTTAGTACCAGTCGGCTCAACACCCATAGCGATTACATCAGCACCAAGCTCTTTGAATACGCTTGGCGCAATGTGGTATGTCGCTCCATGCGCACAGTCAATTACGATTTTCATGCCCGCAAGACTTAAATGACTTGGGAATGTACTTTTACAAAATTCGATATAACGACCTGCGGCATCATTAAGACGGACCGCTTTACCTAGATCTGCTGATTCTACACACTCAATATCTTTATCTAACTCAGCTTCGATCGCTAACTCTATCTCATCTGATAACTTTGTTCCTTCTGAAGAGAAGAACTTAATACCGTTATCGTAAAAAGGGTTGTGTGATGCAGAAATGACAATCCCCGCTTCCGCTCGGAAAGTTTGTGTTAAATACGCAACAGCTGGTGTTGGCATTGGTCCAGTAAACGTCGCTTGCAAACCCGCAGCCGCTAAACCAGCTTCCAATGCAGATTCAAGCATGTAACCTGAAATTCGAGTATCTTTACCAATAATGACTTTCTTCGTGCCTTGTTTTGCTAGCACTCGACCAGCAGCCCAACCAAGTTTTAATACAAAATCAGGGGTAATCGGATATTGACCAACTTTCCCCCGGACACCATCTGTGCCGAAGTAACGTCTGTTTGACATGTTTATTCCTTAAATTATTATTTGGCTCAATTATAAATTTCGAGTAGTTGCGTTGACAATTTTCATCGCTTCTATTGTCTCTTCAACATCGTGGACTCGAATAATTTGAGCTCCTTTTAAAGCAGCAATCGTTGCACATGTTACGCTTGCGACCATGCATTCCGCAGGCGCTTTATCGAGTAACTTAAATACCATTGATTTACGTGACATCCCCGCAAGAATCGGCAAACCAAGAGCATGAAATTGATCTAAATGCGCAAGAAGTTGGTAATTATGATCGATTGTTTTCCCAAAGCCAAATCCAGGATCTAAAATCAGCTGTTCTTTCTGAATTCCTACCGCTTCACACGCCGCGATTCTCTCTTGTAAGAATGACGTTACATCAACCAACAAGTCTTGGTACGACGGTGTGATTTGCATGGTGCGCGGCTGCCCTTGCATATGCATAAGACAAACAGGAACTTGCGCCTTTGCTGCCACTTCTAACGCTCCCGGCTCTTGAAGTGCCCGAACGTCATTAATTAGATCTGCCCCAGCGGCAATCGCTTGCTGCATCACCTCAGCTTTACTGGTATCGATAGAGATCCAAACATCGGATATTTCTCGGATCGCTTTAATGGCAGGAATGACTCGGTTCAACTCATCTTCCAACGTAACATCCGGGGCTCCAGGCCTTGTTGATTCCCCACCGATATCAATGATGCTTACGCCAGCATCAATCATGCGCTGAGCTTGAATCAGCGCTTTATCTAACAAATGATACTTTCCACCATCAGAGAAAGAGTCAGGGGTAACATTGAGAATCCCCATCACATGTGGGCGATCGAGGTGAAGCTGTTTATTATTTGCTTTTAAAATCATCGTTGGTTATACCCCAAGAAAACACATATCGCTCTTCGATATACTCATGCTCATTATCGCTAAACGATAGAAACAGAAAAGCCCTGAGTTTCCTCAGGGCTTAATATCATAATTCAATTATTCTGAATCTTTATCTTTCGTTTCAACGTCCGGTTTCGGTTCTGTGTCTTGAGTTTCAGCCGCTGATTTTACTTCAGCTTTTGCTTCGCTCTTAGCAGATTCACTACCGTTAACTTGATCAGCCCAACCTGCTGGTTCGCGAATATCGTCTTTGCGTTCCATTAAGTCATCAATTTGGCCAGCATCAATCGTCTCATATTTCACCAATGCATCTTTCATTGAATGCATGATATCCATATTTTTCTCAAGAATTTTTCTAGCTCGGTCGTAGTTACGATCAATGATAATTCGAACTTCGTCATCAATCAGTTTAGCCGTGTCATTCGAAACATGTTTCGTTTGAGTTACGCTACGGCCTAAGAACACCTCACCTTCATCTTCTGCATAAAGCAGAGGACCAAGTTTTTCAGAGAAGCCCCACTGAGTCACCATCTTACGAGCAATATCAGTTGCACGTTCGATATCATTTGATGCGCCAGTAGAGACTTTGTCTTTACCGTAAATCAACTCTTCAGCTAGACGACCACCGTACAAACTAGAAATCATTGATTCTAGATGTTGGCGATTCATACTCACACGATCTTGCTCAGGTAGGTACATCGTCACACCTAACGCTCGACCACGAGGAATAATAGATACCTTATACACTGGATCGTGTTCAGGAACTAAACGACCAACAATTGCGTGCCCAGCTTCATGGTAAGCCGTCGATTCTTTCGTTTCTTCAGACAACACCATTGAACGGCGCTCAGCACCCATCATGATTTTATCTTTGGCAAGTTCGAACTCAACCATAGAAACGTTACGTTTATTACCACGAGCAGCAAATAGAGCAGCTTCATTGACTAAGTTTGCAAGGTCGGCACCAGAGAAACCTGGAGTACCACGTGCAATTAGTGATGGCTCAACATCGCCCGCTAGTGGAACTTTACGCATGTGTACTTTCAAGATTTGCTCACGACCTCGAACATCAGGAAGTCCAACAACCACTTGACGGTCAAAACGACCAGGACGAAGCAATGCAGGGTCTAGTACATCAGGACGGTTGGTTGCAGCGATAACGATAATACCTTCGTTACCTTCAAATCCATCCATTTCAACAAGCATTTGGTTTAGTGTTTGTTCACGTTCATCGTGTCCACCACCAACACCTGCGCCACGTTGACGACCTACAGCATCGATCTCATCAATAAAGATAATACAAGGTGCTGCTTTCTTCGCTTGTTCAAACATGTCACGCACACGAGATGCACCAACACCAACAAACATTTCAACAAAGTCAGAACCTGAAATAGTAAAGAACGGTACTTTTGCTTCACCAGCAATCGCTTTAGCAAGTAGCGTTTTACCCGTACCAGGAGGACCAACTAACAAGATACCGGTAGGGATCTTACCACCTAGCTTTTGGAAACGGCTTGGGTCACGAAGGTAATCAACTAGCTCTTTTACATCTTCTTTTGCTTCATCACAGCCAGCAACGTCAGAGAACAATGTTTTGATCTGCTCTTCGCTCATCATGCGAGCTTTACTCTTACCGAAAGACATCGCGCCTTTGCCGCCACCGCCGCCTTGCATTTGACGCATGAAGAATATCCATACACCGATAAGCAAGATCATTGGGAACCAAGAGATAAAGATAGTACTTAGTAAGCTCTGCTCTTCTGGCGGAGTACCTTGTACTTTCACTTTCTGATTAATTAAGTCGTCAAGAAGCTTGCTGTCATAAACGGGCATGTAAGTAACAAACTTAGCACCACCACTACGACGAACATAGGTTATTTGACTGTCATTAAATTGTGCTTCTTGTACTTGGCCTTGGCCAACTTCTTGTACAAATGTGGTGTAATCAACCGCTCTACCGTTACTTTCACCAGGGCCAAAGCTCTGAAATACCGACATTAAGACGACTGCGATTACTAGCCACAGGATTAAATTTTTTGCCATGTCACTCAAGGTGTAAGCCTCGCGATAACTAATTGTAATTAAAGGTAGGGTACTACAGTTTGTAACCTGTAGCTATAGTGTTAAGTTTTGCTTTTGCAAGCAAATCGTTAACCTTTGTAACCAGTGGCTACGATATAGACTTCACGGGAGCGAGCTCTCGAAGAATCTGGTTTTCTTATTTTAACTGCTTTGAACATATTGCGTATTTCCTTGGTGTACTGATCAAATCCTTCACCTTGGAATACTTTAACTACAAAGCTACCATTTGGGGCTAGAACTTGTCGACACATATCCAACGCTAATTCAACCAAATACATACCTCTTGGCTGATCTACCGAAAGATTTCCAGCCATGTTCGGAGCCATATCAGACATCACAACATCTACCATGTCAGGCTGAATTCTTTCTAGCAAGGCCTCTAATACCGCATCTTCACGGAAATCACCTTGCAGAAAAGCCACTCCCGCAATAGAATCCATTGGGAGAATATCACAAGCAATGACTTGTCCTTCCTCGCCAACAATTTCTGTTGCATATTGTGACCAACCTCCAGGTGCAGCACCTAAATCCACCACTGTCATACCTGGTTTCAGCAATTTATCTTTATTCTGAATCTCTTCAATTTTGAAAATTGCACGTGAACGATAGCCTCTTTTTTTGGCTTCATTCACATACTTATCATCAAAATGTTCTTTCAACCAGCGGCCTGAACTGGCCGAGTGTTTCTGTTTACTCATTAGATTCCTAACTCGTTGGTCGACATCAATGCCTAATAAATTATAGTCTTCGGGATTAGATGGCGCTAAAATAGGTTTTTTCAACCCTTATAATAAAGAAAATTGGCCGCATAATGAACCTAAGCACCAAACAAAAGCAGCACCTAAAAGGCCTAGCTCACAGTTTAAAACCTGTTGTGCTAATGGGCGCAAATGGACTAACTGAGGCTGTTCTAGCGGAAATCGATCTTGCTCTGAATCACCATGAACTGATCAAAATCAAAGTCGCATCAGAAGATCGCGAAACTAAGCAATTGATTATTGACGCTATTGTTCGTGAAACAAGCGCAGAAAAAGTACAAACTATTGGTAAAACATTAGTACTATTCCGCCAGACACCTGAGCGTAAAATCGAGATCCCTCGTAAATAACAGTTCGCATTAATTGCAAACTTTGTTACGAAATAGAAAAAGGCCGCATTGCGGCCTTTTTAGTTTTCAACGCTAAAATTGAAAATTAAATATATTCTACTTTATCAATTTCAAAGTCTTTATCGCCACCAGGAGTCGAGATAATCACTTCATCCCCCTCCATTTTGCCCACTAATCCGCGTGCAATTGGTGATTTAACAGAAATTCTGCCAGATTTAATATCCGCTTCATCTTCAGAAACAATTTGATATTTCACTTCTGCGTCGGTATCAACATCGATCAAAGTAACGGTAGTACCAAAAATAATTTTTCCGGTATTTTCCATTTTAGTCACATCAATGATCTGAGCAACAGATAGCTTATATTCAATATCACGAATTTGAGCTTCACAGATACCTTGCTCTTCACGAGCAGCATGATATTCAGCATTCTCCTTTAAATCGCCAAGCTCACGAGCTTCGCCAATTGCAGCTGAAATAATAGGACGCAGCTTCAACAATCTTTCTAATTCTTCTCGCAGTTTACTTTCACCACGAAGGGTCATTGGAACCTTTTCCATTACGTAACCTCTATGCCAAAGTTTTCTTTGGACAAAAAAACCCTCTTAGCACAACAGCTAAAGTAGGGATTAACTAACATGCTATTAGTTTAAACAAACTCAAGAGCTAAATCATCTTAATTAATTTTTCCAAGCATGAAACTACCATTCGACTCACAGGAATTAATTTTTCGTGGCTATCAAAAATAGCTAAATCGATAGAAATTGGGCATACCAATATAAAAAAAGCTAAAAAAAACGCAAATCCCCGCCAAAATAACATTCGACATAAACAATATAAAACAACAGCTTACGAATATAGAAAAGCAATAAAACAGTGTTCATAACTTTCATTTATATCATTTTACTAACGAGCTGATGAACTTTAGGGGTAAAAAGTAACCACAGATTACTTGAGCTTGCTTCGTACATCGCAGATATAGCGAATCAGATTTAAGCAAATAGAGAGTACTCGAGCGGGAACTTCCTCTCGCATAATTTATGGACAGTAAATTTAGGACTTATAACAATGAAAAAGACATTAATTGCACTTTCTGTAGCTGCTGCTGCAATCGCTACTGGCGCAAACGCATCTGAACTCTACAATCAAGATGGTACTTCTCTAGAAATGGGTGGCCGTGCTGAAGCTCGTCTATCTATGAAAGATGGCAAAGTTGAAGACAAATCACGTGTTCGTCTTAACTTCCTAGGTAAAGTTGAAATCCAAGATGGCCTATACGGCGTTGGTTTCTACGAAGGTGAATTCGTAACTGACCCAGCAACAGTAACAGACACTAATGGTAATGACGTTTCTGTTGATAGCCTAGATAACCGTTACGCTTACGCTGGTATCGGTGGTGAATTTGGTGAAGTAACTTACGGTAAAAACGACGGTGCTCTTGGTGTAATCACAGATTTCACTGATATCATGGCTTACCACGGTAACTCTGCAGCAGACAAACTTGCGGCTGCTGACCGTACAGACAACATGATCTCGTACAAAGGTTCTTTCAACGCTCTAGATGTTAAAGCAAGCTACCGTTTTGCTGACCGTGTTGAAGGCACAACAACTAACCCTGGCGAATACGGCGACAACGGTGAAGATGGTTACTCTCTATCTGGTATCTACACTATCGGCGAAACTGGCCTAGCACTTGGTGGTGGTTACGCGGACCAAGCAGACCAAAACGAATACATGCTAGCAGCATCTTACACAATGGGTGATCTATACTTCGCTGGTGTATTCACTGACGGTGAAAAAGACAAGAAAGATGCAGACTACACAGGTTACGAGCTAGCAGCAGCTTACACTATGGGTCAAACTGTATTCTCTTCTACTTACAACAATGCAGAAACTGATGGCGAAACATCAGCAGATAACATTGCTGTAGATGCAACTTACTTCTTCAAGCCTAACTTCCGTGGCTACGTATCTTACAACTTCAACCTAATCTCTAAAGGCGACAAGCTAGGTGAAGTTGGTGCTGGTAACGGTTCTGCAACATCTATGGATGCTGAAGATGAACTAGCTTTAGGTCTACGTTACGACTTCTAAGTCTAACCTGATTCTAAATTAGTCTCAGATACAAAATGAATTTAAACGCCTGCTCTCTAGCAGGCGTTTTTTTATGTATGTATACTCATAACTACTCCTTTTCTAGAAGTTTTTATTATGCGTTCGCTATTGCTTGTTTGTTGTTTACTGTTTTCTCAATTCTCTCTCGCATATTCACCTACTTCTCATTTGCCAAATGGCAGCCGTAGCAGTTTAATCATTCAATCATTGTCTTCAGATAACGCAGTCATAAAGCAAGACTCATCTTCACTCTATCCTCCAGCCAGCACTTTAAAACTATTAACGGCTCTCGCGACCAAGTTAGAGCTAGGTGATGATTTCTATTTTCCGACCACTCTTGAAAGAAGCGGCCGAGATCTGATTATTCGCTTCTCTGGTGATCCAACACTCACAAGAGCTCATCTAAAGCAGTTATTCATCCGGCTAAAGCAGATGGGGACTCATTCGATAGACGGTAACCTCTGGTTAGATAATTCAGCATTTACTGGATACCCGCGTGCGGTAGGCTGGCCTTGGGATATTTTAGGAGTCTGCTACAGTGCACCATCTACCGCAATTACTCTCGATGGCAACTGTATTCAGGCATCAATCTATACTCAAACTAATGGCTCAACGCGCGTTCACGTCCCACAACATCAACCGATCACCGTTTCTTCAAATGCCACCACGGTATCTAAAGCAGGACAAAATGCGACGCAGTGTGATTTGGAACTGCAAACCTTCGACAATAATCGTTATGCACTTTCCGGCTGCTTAGTGTCGCGTACAAAGCCTCTGCCTTTGAAATTTGCTCTTCAGCAACCCGAACTCTATACACAAGCTTTAATCACTCAGATTTTGCATGAATTAAACATGACAATCAGCGGAGATATTTTCATTGGCGCTCCTGCGAATAAAGGTTCGAGTGAATTCATCGCTGAGCACCGTTCAGAAAAGCTCCCACAGTTACTCGATATCATGCTAAAAAAATCGAATAACTTAATCGCAGACAATTTAACAAAAACGCTAGGTGCGCACTTTTTTGTCCAACCGGGCAGTTTTGGTAATGGCACACAAGCGATCAAGCAAATACTGTTTGCAAAAGCGGGTATAGACTTAACAGATGCACAACTGGTTGATGGTTCTGGGTTATCAAGAAATAACCGCATAACCGCATCAGACATGTCTCATGTTCTGCACTATATCTGGGAAAATGATCAGCAACTTAACTTGATAAAACTGATGCCTGTCGCTGGAAAGAATGGAACCTTGAAATATCGCTCTAGCATGAGAAAAAACCCAATTTCAGATCAACTTATCGCTAAAAGTGGTTCTTTATACGGTACTTACAATATGGCGGGATACGGTTTAAATAAAAATGGTCAACCTGAAACGATGTTTATTCAATTTGTGAGTGACTACTTCCCAAGTAAGAGCGGCGATGGCAAACCAGTCACCGCTCCTATCACATTATTCGAACAAGAATTTTATCGTGATGTTTTAAAAGCAAGTCAGGCTAAACCTAAAAAGTAATTCACCACGGTAAAGTAGATCCACATACCTGAAATATCAACGATCGAGGCAAGTACAGGGCTAACTAGGACCGCAGGATCAAGCTTGATGACTCTGGCTAATATTGGCAATAGCCCTCCTAAGGTCGTTGATATCGTCACTTGGATAAACAGAGCGACTGCAATAGCAAAAGCAATCAAATGGATATCAAATCCCCCTGTTGATTGAGCATCGCCAAATAATAGTATGCGCCCCATCATCACTGCTGAAATCGCAATCGCTAGGCATATCGCTACCCGGCTCTCTTTCCAAAGAACAGATATCCACTGCCTTTTCTTAAGATCTCCAGTCGCTAACGCCCGTATCACCAATGTCGCCGCTTGCGTGCCAGTATTACCACCGGCGGCAGCGATAACTGGCATATAAATCGCGAGCAACATCAATTGGCTTAATGTGTTTTCATACTGAGCGATAATCAGCCCAGAGATGATACCGAACAAAGCCAGAATAACGATCCAACCGACTCGCTGTTTAACGTGCTCCAGCACACTCGTCGCCAAATACCCCTGAGTGGTCTCCGCTTCTGAACGAATGAAACCCAATTGGTGAGCATAATGACGCGCTCGTTTGTCATAACCTTCCAGCTCTAACAGTGAGAGTAACTCCTGCACATACCCAACCGTGCAGTGATTCAAAACCCCCACGGCTTCTTCAATCGACATCACCGTCAATAAGTGGATCTGGTGTGACTGTTCATATTGTAAAAACGCATTCGTCGCAGCGCTGATCTCCGCATTCGAAAAATGAGTATTGTGGTGTTGAAAAATGTTGTTCATTACCGTCATGGCGAATCTCCCGATTGGCATTGGTAACGACCATCTGTATAGCTCAAGCGCACTGCAAGATACCTATACAAAAGTACATATAAGAGAAAATAGATTGGGAAAACTGGATACAGTGTCATTAAAAATAAGCAATAGAGTCATGCTCATTCAGTTTGACAGGAATAGTCCCCTACCGTTGGGTAGGAGTGAAGATCACCGATACCGAAACGGGTTATTTTGCTCCCTTAGCGCTTTTTACCCAGCAACTGGGAGGATGGTCGGTATGGTTCATAAAAATCTCCAAAGATACTGCCTTACTGGCAGCGGCGGTATTCTAACAAAAAAAACAAACCAAGCCCATGAATTAGATGAGTAAAGCATCACATTTACTTCGTTTTTTAAGTATAAAAAAAGGCATCATCACGATGCCTTTTTGAATTACGTTCTACTATTGATAACCACTATTATTTGATCGTAATACGAGCAAATTTACGCTTACCAACTTGGTAAACCGCCGTTCCAACTTCAGGAACGAGTTTATTATCTTCAATTTTAGCGCCATCAATCTTAGCTGCGCCTTGCTTGATCATACGCATCGCATCTGAAGTCGAGTTCACTAAAGCCGACTCTTTTAATACGTTAGCAATTGGCATACCTGCTTCGAATTCAAACTCAGGCATATCTTCAGGTATTTGATTCTTCGCGAAACGGTTCACAAACTCTTGCTCTGCTGCATCAGCATCGGCTTCTGAGTGGAAACGAGCGATGATCTCTTTAGCCAATAGAACTTTCACATCACGTGGGTTCTTACCTGCATCAACGCCTGCTTTCAATTCCGCAACTTCTTCAAGTGGGCGGAAAGAAAGGAGTTCGTAGTAGCTCCACATCAAGTCATCTGAAATAGACATGATTTTACCAAACATTTCGCTTGGCGCTTCGCTAATGCCGATGTAGTTATGTGCCGATTTAGACATCTTCTTAACGCCATCTAAACCTACCAATAGCGGCATCATCAATACAGCTTGAGGCTTTTGTCCGTGTGCTTTTTGTAGTTCACGACCCATCAGTAGATTGAACTTCTGATCGGTACCACCAAGCTCAACGTCCGTTTCCATCGCAACAGAATCGTAACCTTGCAGTAAAGGATACATAAATTCATGAATAGCGATTGGCTGACCACCAGCATAACGCTTTTTAAAGTCATCACGTTCAAGCATACGAGCAACGGTTTGGTTCGATGCTAAACGGATCATACCTTCAGCACCTAATTCAGATAACCATTCAGAGTTGAACTGAATTTTAGTACGTGCCGGATCGAGAATTTTAAATACTTGTTCTTTATACGTTTCAGCATTTCTCAATACATCTTCACGGCTAAGTGGTGGACGCGTCGTATTTTTACCTGACGGGTCTCCAACCATTGCTGTGAAATCACCAATAAGGAAAGTAACTTCATGGCCGAGATCTTGAAAGTGACGCAGTTTATTAAAAATAACTGTGTGACCAAGGTGGATATCGGGTGCAGTTGGATCGGCACCTAGCTTAATACGAAGAGGACGATCCTCTTTCAGCTTTGCAATTAGTTCTTCTTCCGGTATTAGCTCTTCTACACCGCGTTTAATTTCAGCAAGTGCTGCTTCAAAACTCGCCATTGTTGGTTGCTCCCACAGATTTGGCAAAATATGTTATCCAGACATATTACTGAATAGAGATGTTTTTTGAAACCAGTTAAACTATTCCGTTGTCTATTTTCACAAAAAATACAGAACGAACCTGAACATGTTGTCGATTTTTACCCGCCTACCTTGGATTCATAAGACATTAATTGTCTTTTTTAGCGCCATTATTTTTGTTGCGCTGTTTTTATTACCCGATGCTAGCGATCTAAGAACAGATGAAAGCCGCCTAGAACTAGGACGACATTATCCTTTGGCGATTAATGCAGAGGCGCTTTCCCCTGGTCAGGACATATTGCCTACGACAGTGCTAAAATGGGAAACGCACAAAGTTCAATCCGGTGAGAGTGCTTCTGTTCTTTTCAAACGCATTGGGTTATCCGCACGTTTACTCTATAACCTCGTTTCAACCAATAAAGATATCAAAACTCAACTCACCAAATTGAAACCAGGCGACAAGCTCATTTTCGGTTTTGATGAAAACAATGAGATGGTACAGCTCAAACGCAATATCAGCGCATTTGAAACATTCAAAGTCACTCGGACTGACTCTGGGTTTCAATCTGAATTCGATAAGAAAGAGATCAATTACCAGTACAATTATGCGGAAGCAGAAATCACATCCAACTTCTGGAATGCTGGCATTTCATCAGGATTAACCGCGAACCAAATCATGGAATTGGCTGGCATATTTGGCTGGGATATTGACTTCGCCTTAGACATCCGAGAGAACGATAGCTTTAAAATGCTCTATCAAGAAAAAGTGGTGGAAGGTGAAGTGATCGGCAGAGGTAAAATAATGGCCGCGATATTTACCAACCAAGGGGATACCTTTACCGCCATCCTTGATGATAAAACGGGCAACTATTACGACGAGAAAGGGCGTGCTATGAAAAAAGCATTTCTACGCTCTCCTATTGATTTCCGTCGTGTTACCTCAAACTTTAATCCTCGTCGTAAACACCCAGTGACAGGAAAAGTTCGTGCTCACAGAGGTACGGATTATGCAGCTCCAGTAGGAACGCCTATTTGGGCTGCTGGTGATGGTATCGTGCAAAAGTCTAGCTACAACAAATATAACGGTAATTACGTTTTCATTCGCCATAGCAATACCTACATCACCAAATACCTGCACATGAAACGTCGCATGGTAAAAACAGGCCAACGAGTGAAACAGGGGCAAACGGTAGGGACACTAGGTGGAACCGGACGAGTGACAGGCCCGCACCTACATTATGAATTTCTAGTAAATGGCGTACATAAGAACGCACGCACGGTTAAACTACCGCAATCAAAATCGCTAACAGGCAAAGCGAAAGCAACCTTTATTGCCAACGCGAATATTCGATTGAATAAACTTGAACGATACGGTCAATTGCTCGCTAAACAGTAATAGGCATAGACAATAATTGTTATGAAATCATGATCAATAGAGAGTGGTGAATAGACATCTCGCCACTCTCTATCTTTTTACCTCTGTCTCTCTACCTCTTTAAGAGAGCTCATTAATGCTCTTTCTTGGTGCTCTCAGATTCAACTTTCTCTCTTTAAGCTCTAACTATTTAAGCGTCGTCAGGCTTCAGTTCTGCTAACTTTTTAGGCTCTGTTACTGCCGCCTTGGATTTATCTCGCCCTAGCATCAATAAGCATGGGGTTAACACGAGAGTCAAAACGGTAGCAAACGCTAATCCACCGGCAATAGACGTCGCCAACTGTGACCACCACTGCGTACTCGGAGCACCAAATTCGATCTTTTGATTAATCAGATCAATATTCATTTCCAGTACCATTGGCATCAGTCCCAATATGGTCGTAACGGTCGTCAGCATCACGGGCCTTAAACGCTGAACACCAGTACGTAAAATGGCATCTTGTTTGCTTAGTCCACGCTTGATCAACTGGTTAAAGGTATCAATCAATACAATATTGTTGTTAACCACAATCCCAGCAAGCGCAATCACGCCAATACCTGACATCACAATGCCAAACGGACGTTGGAAGATCAGCAACCCTATAAACACACCGACAGTAGAGAACAACACCGCACTCAAGATCAGTAACGCCTGATAGAAACTGTTGAACTGGGTAATTAGAATCAACCCCATCACCGCCAATGCAACCATGAAGGCGCTCTGTAAAAATTCAGATGAATGTTCTTGTTCTTCATTCTGGCCACGAATTTTAAATTCAACACCGCTAGGCAAATTCAACTCGGTGAGAGCTTGCTGAATTTTGGGTAGTTCAAGGGCAAGGTTATAACCTTCTTCCATATCCGCCATAATACTGATCACTCGCTGGCCATCGGTTCTTTTGATGGTGTCCTGCTTATGATCTGGCACGATTTGAGCGAAATTGGTAATAGGAACAAGACCGGCAGGCGTCTTTATTCTTAATTGGTCAAAGCGTCCTATATCCCGCTTATCTTCAGGGAAGCGCACTAAGATATCGACTTCTTCTGTTGCATCATCAGGAAGATAATCTCCAATCTTGAGCCCATTAGTGACGAACTGAACGGTATTTCCCACTAATGTCGCATCAGCAGAGAAACGAGCGGCATCCCCTCTACGAATATCAATTTTCCAATCAATTCCCTCTTTACTTGAGGTATCACTGATGTTTGTAAGGGCCGGGTTATTATCAGCCCAATGGCGAACTAACTTAGCCGCACCATCTAATGAATCAGGAATTCGCGCAAACATCTCTATCACTAAGTCATTTTCTACCGGAGGGCCTGCATCAGGGAATTTATACTCTATTTCAACGCCCGCGAATTGATTAGTTGTCTGTTTTAACTCATCAATAATGTCCTTCACACGGCGTCGATATTGCCAGTCCACAGGGGTGATCTGAATTTGTCCAATTTCATCATCCCCTCCCGTTCGGGTATAAACGCTCTCAAACTCCTCATGATCTAACATCACCTGTTCAATTCGACTCATGATCACATCTTTCTCATCAATAGAGAGATCACCATAAGATCGCACTTTCACCGTAAAGAAAGGAGGATCCACTTCAGGGAAAAACTCCGCGCCTAAACCTGCTTTTGAATAGGTAAACCCGACACTCACCGCAAGCAATATTGAACACAGTAAGATTTTCAGAGGGTGCTTAATAGCAATTGATAACGTGTGGTAATAGAGTTTGGTCAGACCCGTAGCTTTCGAAAAATCACCATTATGTAAAGCTAACATTTTCTCTTTATTTTTTGTCGAGACATGCTGTGGCTTCCCAATCAAACTGCCTAACACCGGAATAAATAGCAGCGCCATCACAAGAGATGCCGATAAGGTGGCAATTAATGTCAATGGCAAGAACTTCATGAACTCACCCGTAATATCAGGCCAGAAAAGCAGTGGTGCAAATGCGGCCAGTGTCGTTGCCGTTGATGCAGTGATTGGCCAAGCCATTCGTTTCGCCGCATCTTGGTAAGCTTCTCTCTTTGGCGTGCCTTCTTGCATTCTTCTGTCTGCAAATTCGGTCACCACAATGGCGCCATCCACCAGCATTCCAACGGCCATGATCAAAGAGAAAAGCACCACGATATTAACGGTTAACCCAAAAACAGACAGTACGAGTAAACCAGTTAGGAATGAGCCAGGGATAGAGATACCAACAAGCAGCGCGGTTCGAACACCTAAAATCGCAATGATGACGATAACCACTAAGATGATGGCAGATAGAATATTATTCTGCAGATCATTGAGCATGATCTCGACATCTTTAGATTCATCCCAGGTGTATTTAACCAAAAGGTTACTAGGCCATTGGTCAAGCTTCTGCGCTTCAACCATCACTGCTTTGACTAACTCAACCGTCTCTATGATATTTTCGCCAGCGCGCTTTTTAATATCAAGCACCACCGCTGATTTACCATCCAGTCGAGCAAAACTTTCTGGATCGCGAAAAGCACGTCTCACGGTCGCCACATCACTAAACGTAATCACCTGTTTACCGTCAACCTTGATTGGCAGTTCTAGGACATCTTTTAAAGAATCGAACACTGAAGGGACTTTTACCGAGAAACGGCCATAACCCGTATCAACAAACCCGGCGGCAACGACTCGGTTATTCAACGCGATAAGATTGTAAATGTCTCCTTGGTCAAGCCCGTAGCTCTCCATCAATAGAGGGTCAACAATAATCTCAACGATATCGTCACGATCCCCTGCTATATCGACTTCTAGTATTTGGCGGTAACTCTCCAGTTTATCGCTTAACTGCCTTGCTAACTGGACAATGGTTCTTTCTGGTACCGTTCCATAAAGGACAACCGATAAGATGGGCTGCTCTGACGCTAATGTCACTTCATTTACAGTAGGTTCATCACTGTCTGCGGGAAGTTTAGGTTTCGCAAGATCGACCGCATCTCGAACATCCGCCATCGCTTTACTTAGGTCGACACCAACGTTAAATTCAAGAACGACCGAAGCATGCCCTTCTGAAGCGGTGGCGGTCATCTCTTTAACACCTTCAATAGAGCGTAACTCTTGCTCTATTGGACGAACTAGAAGGCGTTCAGCATCATCTGGCGAAATACCTTGATGCCCTACTGATACATAAATAATAGGTATGGTTATATCGGGACTAGACTCTTTAGGAATAGCTATATAAGTACCAATTCCAGCAATCAAAATCAGCACCAACAGCGTTAACATGGTTCTTGCCCGAGATAAGGCGGCATCAATAATCGAATACATAGAGCCTCCTAGTTTTGTTGTTCTGAGAATTCAATCGCAATCACAGAATCACCATCACGCACAAAACCTTGCCCTATCGTAATGATATCAACCTTCTCTCCAAGCCCCGTTAACCACACACCATCCTGTTCAGCTTTAACCAATTGGATTGGCACAAAGTGAACCATATCTTGTTGCAGAGTTTTAACGCCTAAGTTGCCTACATCATCCAAAGCGAGCATTGCAGGCGTAATTTTAATGGCAAGTTGAGATTCTAGGCTCAAGGTCACCTCTGCACTTATCCCTGCTGGGATTTTCTTATCCGTATTGGCGATGGCTATTTCGATAGGAAAAGTGTTAGTTGATTCTGAAGACATACGAGAAATATAGCGAAGCTTGCCAGCAACAGTCGAACCATCAAGCAGCTTTATTCTTGCATCTTGCTGAGCTTGAAGGCTTTGGATATGTCGTTCACTCACATCGGCTTTTATCACCAGTGGATCTAAATCGATCAATGTTGCAACAGGATCGCCTACACCAACAAAATCTCCGACTTCGATATTCAATGCTTCAACCACACCACTAAAAGGGGCTCGAATTAATGTGTTACTTAAGGCGAGTTTCGCATTACTCACTGCCGCTTTAGCTTCCGTTAAAGAAGCTTGTGCAGAGGTATAGGCAACTTCACCTTGTAAACCACGACTTTTAAGTGAATCTGCTGCTTTAAATTCTTTCTGCTTTAAACGTAACACGGCATTCGCTCGTTCAAGCTGAATGGCTAGATCGCCTTTATCTATTTGAACAATGGCTTGGCCTTTTTTAACAGCATCACCTTTTTTGATTTTAACCTGCGTCACCTTCCCTGCAATTTCAGCACCTAAAGTCGCTTGTCGATCTGGAGCCGTACGACCGTACAGATCGATCTTTTTATCGGTCGCTTGCGCGTTGAAAGTTTGATAGACCACTTTCGCCAATGGGATGGTTTGAGATTTATTATTGCTCGGAGCTTCTTGAGCACGCAATGCACCAAGGCCAAGCCAAATGGAGAGAAAAAGAAGGAGTAGAAATGAGATGAGCCAAGGTCGCTGGGTAAAAAAGCCACCAGCACGGAAATTCAGCATATGAAGTCCTTTTTAATAAGGTCTAAAGCGTCAATACCAACACCAGCTATCTACATTTCTGGTATCAGTATTACCGCTCAAAATTTCACGCAACATCCTTAACGTAAAATTTATACAGTTATTCTATAAAGTAACTGCTTAAGACTTCATTTGCTGTGAAGCGTTTCACTTTACCCACGATAGATATCGTCAATACGGGTATAACAAAACTCACTAGACGCTAAATGATGCACCACAGCCACAAGTGGTTGTTGCATTAGGGTTATTCACAAAAAAGCGAGCCCCTTCAAGGCCTTCAGTGTAATCCACAACGCCACCAATTAAATATTGAAGGCTCATAGGATCGACAACTAAAGTAACGCCGCTATTTACAATGGTCGTGTCACCTTCATTTACGTTTTCATCAAAAGTGAAACCGTATTGGAAGCCGCTACAACCACCACCAGTAATATAAACGCGTAATTTTAATGCTGGGTTCTCTTCTTCCGCAATTAAAGTGTTTACGCGTGTTGCTGCTGCGTCTGAAAAAGACAGTGGTACATTTACTTCGCTCACGACAACCTCTCTCGTGTAATGACCCGTTAAATTGAGTATCGTAAAAACTCATGTTAACAGGTGTATCTTTTTTAATAATACCGCGATTATCTAATACCTGACTGTTTCGTTCAAGTATTCACCGATACTATTCCGCATTTCTAGCCCTTTCATTTCCTATCTACCCCTCAAATATTTTGATTAAGCGTGAAAAATGTCAGAAATTTGGCCAAAACATTTCTAGTTCGGAGTGTGATAGGTACAATGCGTGACAATTGGTCCGAACAATCAAAAGAGGATATATCATGACCAAATCATCAGAGCTGTATCAAAAAGCACAACACACCATTCCAGGTGGTGTAAATTCACCAGTTCGTGCATTTAACGGTGTTGGTGGCTCGCCAATTTTCGTAGAACGTGCTGACGGTCCGTTAATTTTTGATGCTGATGGTAAAGCATATATTGACTATGTTGGGTCTTGGGGTCCAATGATTCTTGGCCACAACCATGCTGTTATTCGTGAAGCTGTGATTAGTGCGGCTCAACGTGGTTTAAGTTTCGGAGCTCCAACCGAAATGGAAATCAACATGGCTGAATTGGTTTCTGAAATGGTTCCGTCAATGGAACAAGTGCGCATGGTGAGCTCAGGTACTGAAGCAACAATGAGTGCTATCCGTTTGGCTCGTGGCTTTACAGGCCGAGATAAAATTCTTAAGTTTGAAGGTTGTTACCACGGCCATGCAGACAGCCTACTAGTAAAAGCGGGCTCTGGCGCATTAACACTTGGCCAACCAAGCTCACCAGGCGTACCTGCTGATTTTGCAAAATACACATTAACCGCTACGTTTAATGACCTTGAATCGGTTCGCGAACTGTTTGCTGCGAATAAAGGTGAAATCTCGTGCATCATTGTTGAACCTGTTGCCGGTAACATGAACTGCATCCCGCCAGTTGAAGGCTTCCATGAAGGTCTGCGTGAAATTTGTGATCAAGAAGGTGCGTTACTGATTTTTGATGAAGTAATGACAGGCTTCCGCGTGGCTCAAGGCTGTGCTCAAGCGCATTACAACATCAAACCTGATTTAACGACTCTTGGTAAAGTCATTGGTGGCGGCATGCCAGTGGGTGCTTTCGGTGGTCGTAAAGAAGTAATGCAATATATCGCACCGACAGGTCCTGTATACCAAGCGGGTACATTGTCAGGCAACCCTGTTGCAATGGCCGCTGGTTTCGCATGTTTAACTATTCTAAAAGAAGACGGTCATGCACAACGCCTTGCTTCTAAAACAGAGCAAATCGCTTTGGGGTTAAAACAACGAGCAGACGAGCATGGTATCCCTCTACTCGTAAACTATGTAGGCGGTATGTTTGGTTTCTTCTTCACGGATCAACAGAGTGTGACTTGTTTTGATGACGTGACAAAATGCGATGTTGAACGCTTTAAACGCTTCTTCCACCTGATGTTAGAGCACGGTGTTTACCTTGCACCATCAGCTTTTGAAGCAAGCTTTACTTCGCTAGCTCATGGCTCTAAAGAAATTGAAGCCACACTAGAAGCGGCAGACCGCTGTTTTGCTATTATCGCAAAAGAAGCAGAATAACTTAATATTGAGCAGTAGAAAGGCTGAACTCAGCCTTTCTACTTATTACCAACTTTCTTTATTGCCAATTTACAGCAACAAGTATCAATAACCCCACAAGAAGCAACGAAAACCATGGAACTTTACGTTTAGGCGCTTTCTTGCTACAACCACTATCTTTCCCACAACAGCCCATAAATAAAACTCCTGATTGATCACTTTCTGCTTTAACGTCATTATAAACTTAATCAAGACTACTTTAGAGACTTAATTTTGCAGGATAAAATCAAAATTACATCTAGCCATTGGGTTATCGTTGTGGCGCTCCTCGCAGCGGCTTATGCCTGTTATTTATTGATAGAGCCTTATGTCAATTCGATTGTCATGGCCTTTATCATTTCACTGTTGATGTTCCCTATTCATAATTGGCTAGAGAAAAAACTGCCTAATAAAGCCAATATTGTTTCCCTATTATCCTGTGTCATCCTCACCTTTATAATCGTTATTCCATTGCTGGCGGTTTTTGCAGCTATTGTTCAGCAGGGCTCATCCTTCTCACACAATACTTATCAGTGGGTATCTCATGGTGGTATTCAAGAGCTCTTTGCTCACCCATTAGTAGTCAAGGCTCTTGCTTTTATCAATGAGTATCTTCCTTTTGACACTATTGAACCACAATCTATTGCCCAAAAAGTTGGGGAATTCGCCACATCATTTGGTTCAAATTTGGTTGCCATTAGTGCGAGAATTCTTGGGGATGCCACCAACTTCCTAATGGATTTCTTCTTGATGCTATTTGTGCTGTTCTTTTTGCTTCGCGATCACGACAAGATCATCAGTGCGATCCGCCATATCTTGCCTTTATCTCGCAGCCAAGAAGACAAACTACTCTCGGAAATCGAACAAGTGTCAAAATCCGCAGTGATGGGATCTTTTCTTACTGCCATAGCACAAGGCCTTGCTGGCGGGATAGGTATGTGGATCGCAGGGTTCCCAGGACTTTTCTGGGGAACCATGATGGGATTTGCCTCTTTCATTCCTGTCGTAGGAACGGCCTTAATTTGGATCCCTGCGGCAATTTACCTATTTTTAACCGGAGATACCACTTGGGCGATCTTCTTAACGGTATGGAGCGTTGCGATTGTCGGTTCTATTGACAATCTATTGAGACCATTCTTAATGCAAGGCAGCGCGGGGATGAATACCCTGATGATTTTCTTCTCATTACTGGGCGGGATCCAACTATTTGGCTTAATTGGTCTTATCTATGGCCCTATTATTTTCGCTATCACTATGGTGCTGTTTAATATCTATGAAGAAGAATTTAAAGACTTCTTAGATAAACAAGACAATAATTAATTCACACTCTCTCTATCCACGAGAGAGTGCTGAAGAGCATTAAAATATCTTCAAGCAAAGGGCAGATTATGCGAGAATCTGCCCTTTCGTATTTTCGCTTGCCATTAATTGAGTTCATCATGTCTGTTTATACAACACCGAGTCAAATCGCCCAACGTCAGCTTGCCTACTTTGAAGGAAAGCATGTACTTGTTGCTGGCGAAGTCGAAGATCTGTTTCCTATCGAGTTAGAAAAGCACTGCGCATCGGTGAGTGTATTCACAACTCATTATGGCTATTACCGCCAGTTAGAAGCTCACTCATCTATCTCTCGATATTTTGGTGCTGAATTTACGGCAGAAACTCCAGCCGATATGATTTTATTGTATTGGCCAAAAGCCAAAGCGGAAGCGGAATACCTTCTTGCCATGTTATTGGCGAAGCTAGGTACAGATACCGAGATCGTCGTTGTTGGCGAAAACCGCTCTGGCGTAAAAAGTATCGAAAAAATGTTCCAAGCTTATGGGCCTGTGAAAAAATACGATTCAGCTCGCCGTTGTTCGTTCTATTGGGGACAATGCACCGAACAAGTAGCCACTTTTGCACTACAAGATTGGTTCAAAACCTACACCGTCCAATACGCAGAACAGACGTTAACCGTAAAAAGTTTACCTGGTGTATTTAGTCATGGTGAATTTGATATTGGCAGTAAATTACTGCTTGATAGCCTACCAACACTTTCTGGTAAAGTTCTAGATTTTGGTTGCGGCGCAGGGGTTCTCAGTGCAGTGATGGCAAGCCAAAATCCAGATATTGAATTAGAACTCTGTGACATTAGCGCATTAGCCGTTGCCTCAAGCCAAGCGACTCTGGAAGCTAACGGATTACAAGGTCGTGTTTTTGCTTCTGATGTCTATTCAGATTGTAGCGATGACTACCAATTTATCATCAGTAATCCCCCTTTTCATTCAGGTTTAGATACCAGCTACAGCGCAACGGAAACACTGCTAGCGAAAGCTCCAACCCGCATGACACGTAAAGGTCAGCTGTTTATTGTGGCGAATAGTTTCCTCAAATACATCCCGATTATCGAGCAAGCTTTTAGTAATTGCGCGACGATAAATAAGACCACCAAATTTGCGATTTACCACGCGTCGAAATAGCTAATTGATAGAGTACAGAATAAAATCTGTGCTCTATTTTCTCTATTTTCCGTTTCATTAAGCAAAAAATGCGTCTTTGAACACGCTTTGCATCACACTTACTTGTCAAAGTAAAAAAACTCGTTAATTTCGTTAGATTAGAAACCCTTTAATCCTTCACTCTGTTTTGATTACCTCGTCAATGTTGTCAAAACCGCCACGGAAATTAACGCCTTATTTATGTTTAGGTTCTATCGAAAGCAAAAATTCAAGCGCCTTCAGAATACTTTAATGATGGCTTTTCTTGTTTTAAGTATCACACCTTTAACTGTGATTGCGGTCTTTTTTCTCCAATCTCACAGCACCGATCTTCAAGAGCAAAACACCTCACACCTCTTATCGGTTCGAGATACAAAACAACAGCAAGTCATTGATTATCTACAAGCTCAAGAATCAGAAGTGATGGGCTTTGTTCGTTCAGAACTCGCCTATGCCAGTGGTGGGCGTTTTTATGGCTTAGTGAACGCTTTTCAACGCTTAGGGATGGATATCGATCAAGCGAGAGCCCATGCTCAGCAACGATATATCAAAGGTTCAGGCAACCAAATAAAAACGTCAATCCTTCCAGAATCCAGCAGCTATGTTGGAAGCGAACGTTATCGCCTACTTCATAAACGCTATCACTCTGCTTATCTAGAATTGCTTAAACGTGCGGATTTTGATGACATTCTATTAGTAGATCTTGAAGGTAATGTCGCCTATTCCACCTATAAACATGATAACTACGGCACCAATTTACTGACAGGTCACTATAAAGACTCAAACCTTGGTATTACCTTTAAAAAACTGGCTGATGAAGTGCAATCTAAACGCAAGAGCAATGAAGATTACACCCCTGTGATTATGTCGGACTTTTTAATTGAGAACGGAAAACAGGTAGCGTGGTTAGGTGCGCCAATTGTTCAGCAAGGGTACCTACACAGCTACGCAATGTTGCGCCTACCAAGCAATGGCATTACAAAGTTAATCACGGATATTAATAAAACCTCCTCAATGCAAACCCTATTGGTTGGCAGTGATCACCTACCCAGAACCCTCGCGCATAGCCAAGACGACATCAACACCAGTTTAAAAGTTGTTGATAAGGCGTTAAGCGGAATCACGGGGGTCGGTAGCTATATCAATGCTAAGGGCGAAAGCACCATTGCCGCTTATGCTCCTATCGCACTGAAAAGTAGTACTTGGGCACTGGTGGTTGAACTGCCTGAAAATGAAGCTTACGCCCGAATTCAGCAGCTCGAAAAACTCTTCGTGCTTGTCATGCTGACCGCGATTATTTTAGTTTTTATCGCCTCTCACTATTTATCCAACTTCATCACTTCCCCACTTTTAAAGCTCACCTGGGCAGCAGAAAAAGTGTCCGCGGGAGATCTCGATGAGAATGTCATCAATACCGACCGTAAAGATGAAATTGGACGTTTAGCGATCAGCTTCTCCCGTATGCAACGTTCCATTCGAGAAAAAATTCAACTCATTGAAAGTCAAAACAAGGAACTTGAGCAAAACCTGAAGTTGATCCAAAAACAAAATGACGATCTACAACTGGCAAATAAACTCAAAGATGAATTCTTAGCAACCACTTCACATGAATTACGAACACCATTGCACGGAATGGTGGGCATTGCCGAAGCTCTCATTTCAGGTGCGAATGGACCGATCCCTGCCCATCAGAAATATCAGCTCGACATTATTATTAACAGTGGTCAGCGACTTGCGACATTAGTCGACGACCTACTGGACTACCATAAAATGCGCTACGGCAGCTTGGACATTCAAAAATCTGCTGTCGATATTTCTAGTGCGACCCGTTTGGTGTTGGAACTGTCCAATCACTTACTCGGCAATAAACCCATTCGCATCATTAACCAAATCACCACCAACGTTGCTTTCGTTTCTGCGGACCCTCAGCGATTGGAACAAATCCTATATAATTTAATTGGCAATGCCATCAAGTACACCTCTGAAGGCAAGATTGTTATCTCTGCCAACATTGTCGATGACTCAGTTCGAGTGCAAGTGGTCGATACAGGCCAAGGCATTCCTGCAGAGCATTTAGAGCATATTTTTGAACCCTTAATTCAAGCAGGTCAAGATGCTGGACGCTATCGTCAAGGTGCCGGTTTAGGGCTATCCATCACTCGTCAACTCATTGAGTTAATGGGTGGGGCTCTGTATGTGAGTAGCCAACCTATGGTAGGGACCACATTTAGTTTCACTCTGCCCATCGCGAATGAAGAAGAGATTGCCTCATCTTATAACATGACATCGCTCAACCACTTTAAGGCTCCCGATGCCTTTGATGTCATAGAGGGTGAAAGTACCGCACTGCCTGAAAATAGCGATGGACCTCTGCTTATTGTCGCCGACGATGAGCCTGTTAACTTACATGTCCTCGATAGTTTCTTACGCCTTGAAGGCTATCGTGTTCGCACCGCTAATGATGGGCCAGAAACTATTGAACTGATTAAACAGGAGAAGCCTGAGTTATTACTATTAGATGTCATGATGCCAGGAATGAGTGGCTACCAGGTGTGCGAAAAATTAAGAGAAGAGTACGATCATGCCGAGCTTCCTATTTTAATGTTAACCGCCCTAAACCAAACGGAGGACCGCATTCGAGGCTTCCAAGCTGGTGCTAATGATTATTTGTCTAAACCTTTCAACAAACAGGAGCTTGCTGCTCGAATTATTGCCCATTTAACGGCCAGCAAAGCCGAGCTCCGCCGAATTGAAAATGATCAATTACAGTTAGAGTTAAAACACCGCGCAATGGTCGAAGCGAACTTACTAGAAACTCAAGGCCGCTTGCTTGAACAACTAGAATCAGCTCCAGAAGCTATTATCTGCATTCGAGATGACATGCGTATTCGCTTTGCCAATGACGCGGCATCGAAGCTATTTAGACGCTCTCAAGAACAACTTAAACGCTCAATGGCCGATGAAATCATTGCTCCAAAATACCTTAATGTGACGCAAGAGCATTATTGTGGAGACGTCGATATCTACGTTGAAGACATTCGACAGCATATCTCTACTGATATTCTTAAATTAGCAAAAGGCTCCGGTTTGCATGCCATGTATATATTTAACATTGGGGGCGGTGTTAATGCGGCACGTATCAATAACCTAGAGACAGCAGTAGAAGCACTATCAAGTTACGCTTTTGAAGGCGATAAAAATAAACTTCAGCAACTTAAAGAGCTTGGCGGTGAATTTACTCGCCTTGCGGATAAAGCTGTGGGTGAAGGAATGAACAAGCAAGATTTAATGCGTGAAATCTTAGTGGATGCAATGACCAACGCACTCGACTACTGGGAGAGAGTCACCGATCAGTCTAAATTTGCATTCGCCGAACAGAGTGGTCTATGGCGCGTCTATTTAGACAGAAGCACTCTACAAACCCGCACCTTGGACAAATACCTACGAGTCGAAACCCTGCCGAAAACGCCTCGCTGGCGAACGGTATTAAGCTCAATTGAGTTTATATTAGAACATTGCAAAGAGCAGAGCCCAGAACGAGCTCATATTGAAGTGCTACGCGATAAACTACAGAAGCTGTTAACGAGTTAACTCGCTCTATTTAGGAATAAAGCCTGCATTAAACATGCAGGTTTTTTTTATCTTTAACACTCGACAATGACCTACCCTCCCATTTTTACTCTTATGAAAGTTGGTTGTTTCTCTTCATAAAAAAAGAACCATAAGCCACAATAATTCCGACCAAATTGATACAAAAATCACCGATAGTTTCCATAGAACATCATCAGTTATCTCACTTTGCGAACTTAATCACAACAGAACGGCAGATTTAAATTCACGCGATAAATTAACGTAGAACCACTGCGTGACCGAGATCTACGTTAATTAACCCAAAGGTTAAAACATTACATTTAAAACCCTAAAAGGTAAGTAACCACTAACTTTATAAGTATTCAAAAATGGATTTGCGAGTCAGATCAACCGCGAAAAATCGCTTCATTATTAAACAAACAATGAATTTTTAACGTTTATGACGGAGTTGATTGCTGATTTGACGTTTTTAACGGGAATGGTATTTGATTATTCACTCGATAAAGTGTCTTCTAGTTACGTCTTAGACCTACAGGCCAATCTTTTTCAAACATGCTCCTTTATAACAGGAGGTAAAAAAGAGGTAGGTCTTGGAGAGTGTTAATCAATTGATGACATTCCAATCCATTAGTGAAATGAAAGCAAATAGTAAGGAACAGCTATGCTTGCCAATATTAAAAAAACAGCACTTGCAACAGCCATTATTGCGACAGCTACTACAGGTTTCGCCTCAGTAGCGACAGCCGCTGAACGCAGTGAACTGACTATCCACCCGAAGGAATTTACGACTTTCGTACGTAACTTCAACCCGTACCTAGGTGCAACGAACCTTCATACAACAACAGACTTCTTGTATGAGCCTCTTGTTGTGTTTAACGAAATGCACGGCAATACTCCGGTATTCCGTTTGGCAGAAAACTTCAAAATGTCTGACGACCTAATGAGCGTCGTCTTTGATATCCGTAAAGGCGTAAAATGGTCTGACGGTGAAGCATTTACTGCAAACGATGTTATCTTCTCTTTCAACTTAGTAAAAGAGAAACCAGAGCTAGACCAAAGCGGCATCAACTCTTGGGTTTCTAGTGTAGAAAAACTCAATGACTACCAAGTACGTTTCCGTCTAAAAGAAGCGAACTCAAACGTTCCTTACGAAATTGCTAAAGTACCAGTAGTTCCTAAACACGTATGGAAAGACATCAAAGATCCAGCAAGTTTCACCAATGAAAACCCTGTTGGTTCAGGTCCATTTACAGAAATTGACACTTTCACAGCTCAACTATACATCCAGTGTGCTAACCCGAACTACTGGGATGCAGACAACCTAGATGTTGACTGTCTACGTGTTCCACAAATTGCCAATAACGACCAATTCTTAGGAAAAGTAGTCAACTCTGAAATGGACTGGACTTCATCGTTCGTTCCAGACATTGACCGTACTTACGCAGCAGCAAGTCCTAAGCACCACTACTGGTACCCGCCTTCAGGCACTCAAGCATTTGTGGTTAACTTCAAAAACCCAGATGCAGCGAAAAATGAAGCACTGAACAACGTTGATTTCCGTCGTGCATTCTCTATGGCACTTGATCGTCAAACTATCATCGACATCGCATTCTACGGTGGCGGTACCGTAAATGACTTCGCATCTGGCCTAGGCTACGCATTCGAAGCATGGTCTGATGAAAAGACTCACAATAAATACAAAGGCTTTAACACATACAACGCTGAAGGCGCTAAGCAACTTCTTGCTAAAGCTGGCTTCAAAGATGTAAACAAAGATGGTTTTGTTGATACTCCAACAGGTAAATCTTTCGAGCTGATGATTCAGTCGCCAAATGGCTGGACTGATTTTAACAACACCGTTCAACTAGCAGTAGAGCAACTGAATGAAATCGGCATCAAAGCGAAAGCTCGTACGCCTGATTTCTCAGTATACAACCAAGCGATGCTTGAAGGTACGTACGACGTAGCATACACAAACTACTTCCACGGTGCGGATCCTTACACTTACTGGAACAGTGCATACAACTCAGCACTTCAGTCTGGTGATGGTATGCCTCGTTTCGCGATGCACTACTACACAAACAGCAAGCTAGATGGCCTGTTAAACAGCTTCTACAAAACAGCGGATAAAAATGAGCAGCTAGATATTGCTCATGGCATTCAGAAAATCATCGCTTCTGACCAAGTAACGATTCCTGTGATGTCTGGTGCTTACATGTACCAATACAACACAACTCGCTTTACTGGTTGGTGGAATGAAGAAAATCCTAAGGGCCGTCCAAACATTTGGGCTGGTATCCCAGAGCGTCTACTTCACGTACTGGACCTAAAACCAGTGAAATAAGTAATCGTTCAATCCTTGCGGTGTGCTTCCGTACACCGCTTATAAATCCCCACACTCTCAATTGAAAGTATGACGCTCGTCGTCAGGGGATTTTTCGTTCCAAATTTCGCTAGGGACGACCTGAAACCAAGAGCAGGGATAAAATACTTGGGTGAGTAAGGTGTAAGTTATGGGTTATTTTTTAAGACGTTTGTCATTTTATTTTATCGCGCTGTTAGTCGCAGCTACTTTGAATTTTATTATTCCACGAGCAATGCCTGGTGACCCAGTTACCATGATGTTTGCGAACGCTTCTGTTCAAGTAACACCTGAACGTATTGAAGCAATGAAACAACTATTAGGCTTCGTTGATGGTCCTATTTGGATGCAATACTTTGCCTATATGAAAAACATTCTCAGCTGGGAGCTTGGTACTTCAATCCAATTCTATCCGCTGTCAGTAAATACCTTATTAGGTGGTGCATTTGGCTGGTCTCTATTCCTAGCGGGTACAGCTGTAATCTTATCGTTCTCTTTAGGTTCTGTACTGGGTATTTTTGCTGCATGGCGTCGTGGTAGCCGGTACGACACATTTATCACGCCAGGTACGCTCATTGTTCAAGCCGTTCCACAAGTAGTTATAGCCATGCTAGCCATGTTCACTTTTGCCATCGGTTTAAAGTGGTTCCCTACAGGCTACGCCTACACAGCAGGAACCATTCCTGATTGGACAAGCTGGGCATTCATTAAAGACGTTGCTTACCATGCATTTCTACCTCTAGTTTGTGCCTCTATCGTTCAAGTGGGTGGCTTTCTCGTCAACATGCGTAACAACATGATTAACCTACTTGCTGAAGACTATATCACCATGGCAAAAGGTAAAGGTCTTAGTGAGAACCGCGTGGTATTTAACTACGCAGCTCGTAACGCAATGCTTCCAAGTGTTACCGCTCTCTCTATGTCTCTAGGTATGGCCATCGGTGGGCAGTTAATCATTGAAATTATCTTTAACTACCCAGGGTTAGGCAGCGTACTTTTCAATGCCATCACCGCTCGTGATTACCAAGTACTACAAGGTCAATTACTTATTATGACGTTGTTTATGCTGTTCTTTAACCTACTAGCAGACATGCTTTACGTTGTCTTAGACCCTCGTCTACGTAAGGGAGGTAAATAATCATGAAAGGCATTATTAAATTAATTGGGGGCAACCCTATGGCCCTGATTGGAGTATCCATTTTAAGTGTATTCCTATTCATAGCACTGGCAGCACCGTTGATCACTAAACACGCACCAGACAAGCGAACAGGTAACCCTCATGAGTACCCAAGCTTTGTCGTAAAGTCTGCTCAATCTAACCCTGATGGATGGGTTGCTGAAAACTTAGCCGACGATCGCCGCACACTGATCATGTCTAAGAAAGCGGATCATGTCATGGGAACCTCTCGAATGGGTCGTGATATTTGGTCTCAAGTGGTATACGGAGCACGCGTCTCTCTTGCTGTTGGTTTTGGTGCTGGTTTAACCGTGTGTTTCCTAGCAACCATTATCGGTGTATCAGCGGGTTACTTCGGAGGCAAAGTCGATGATGTATTAACCGCGGCAATGAACATCATGCTGGTTATCCCTCAATATCCACTTCTCTTTGTGGTTGCAGCATTCATTGGGGAGGCAGGGCCATTAACCATAGCATTGATTATCGGTTGTACCTCCTGGGCATGGGGCGCACGTGTCGTTCGTTCTCAAACCTTAGCTTTACGTGAAAAAGAGTTTGTTAAAGCCGCCGAAGTATTAGGTGAATCCTCTTTCCGCATCATCTTTGTTGAGATTTTGCCAAACCTAATTTCAATTGTTGGTGCGAGCTTCATCGGCTCCGTGATGTACGCCATCATGATGGAAGCGACCATATCATTCCTTGGTCTGGGTGATCCAAACACTATTAGCTGGGGCATCATGCTTTACAACGTACAAACTTCATCATCAATGCTTATCGGCGCTTGGTGGGAACTCATTGCTCCATGTGTTGCGATTACTTTACTGGTCACAGGCTTAGCTCTACTTAACTTTGCTGTTGATGAAATCGCAAACCCACAACTGCGTTCACACAAAGGTATGAAGCGTTGGAAAAAGCTTGCTAAACAAGACAAATCTGAACGAGCACCTGTTTTACCACCACAAAATGCACTTTGGAGCGGAGATAAATAATCATGTCTGAACCACTAATTTCAATCCGCAATTTATGCGTCGATTACATCACAGACGCGGGCGATGTCCGCGCATGTAACAACGTGAGTTTTGACCTTGCTCCAGGTGAAGTATTTGGTCTTGCTGGTGAGTCTGGCTGTGGTAAATCCACTGTCGCGTTTTCGCTAATGCGCTTACATAAGCCGCCTGCATTCATTACTGGTGGGGAAGTGATATTCAATGGCGAAAACATCCTAGAGTACAGTGACGAACGCATGCAATCATTCCGTTGGAGTGAGATGTCAATGGTGTTCCAAAGCGCAATGAATGCTTTGAACCCTGTACTACCAATGGAAGAGCAATTTTGCGATGTGATCATGCGTCATACCAATATGACTCGTGAACAAGCGGTTAAACGCGCTCAAGGACTACTTGAAATTGTTGATATTCACCCTAGCCGTCTCACGGATTATCCTCACCAATTCTCAGGTGGCATGCGTCAGCGATTGGTGATAGCTATCGCTCTCGCACTTAACCCAAAAATGATCATCATGGATGAGCCAACAACCGCTCTTGATGTGGTTGTTCAACGTGAAATTCTACAAAAAATTTATGCGCTAAAAGAAGAATTCGGATTCTCAATTCTATTTATTACTCATGACCTCTCTTTGATGGTCGAGTTCTCAGATCGAATTGGCATTATGTACTCTGGAGAACTCATTGAAGTTGCCCCTTCAAAAGAGATTCTAGAAAGTCCTTACCACCCTTATACCAAAGGGCTAGGAAGTTCTTTCCCTCCACTTACTGGACCTAAAACTAAACTAGCAGGCATTCCTGGTAATCCACTGAACTTACTAGAGATCCCACAGGGTTGTCGTTTTCAATCTCGCTGTAATCGCGTTCATGAAGCGTGCACAAAAGTGCCGACAACATTACGTCAAATTGAGCATGGCCGTTTATCCAACTGCCACCTTTACGGTGACTCAATTGCTCAGACAAAAGTTTAAATTCAATCCTCTTGCAGTAGCAAAATAGCGATTGGCAGTAATAAAAGAATTTCTGGAGACAATTATGAGTAACGATTTTGGTCAACTGCTCGTGGAAGGCAAAAACGTCATTAAAGACTTCCCTATTAGTAGTAATGCCCTTCAACAACCAATGATGCGAGCGATCAACGACGTATCGTTCAAGATGTATAAAAGCCGTGGTTTGGCCGTTGTGGGAGAATCTGGTTCAGGTAAATCGACCACTGCAAAAATGATTGCGAAAATGTACGCACCATCTGGCGGCAACATCGAATATAAAGGCCGTGACATTCAAGAGATCACTAGCCGAAAAGATTTAATGCACTACCGCGAAGGGGTTCAAATGGTATGGCAAGACCCATTTGGCTCATTGAACCCTACGCACAATATTTTTCACCACATTGCGCGACCACTGTTGATCCATAAAAAGATCACCCCAGGTAACAAAAAAGAGCTAGAAGAGCGTGTATATGATCTTCTAGAACAAGTTGGCTTGATCCCACCGAAAGAGACGGCGGAAAAATACCCGCACCAACTTTCAGGAGGCCAACGTCAGCGTGTCAATTTAGCCCGAAATATTGCCGTTGGGGCGGAAGTGGTACTCGCTGATGAACCAACCTCAATGCTTGATGTTTCGATTCGTGCGGGTGTGTTGAACTTAATGGAAGAGATGAAGTTCGAGAAACAGATGTCTCTACTTTATATCACTCACGATATCGCCACGGCTCGTTATATCGCGGAAGACCTTTCGGTCATGTATGTCGGCCATATGGTTGAATGGGGTGATACTGATGAAGTCATTGCTAATCCTCAACATCCCTATACCCAACTTCTTGTTTCTGCGGTACCAGATCCTAAAAAATCTATCCATACCAAGTTAAAAGGGAATAAAGGCGAGATCCCACTATGGACACCAAACTCCATCGGTTGTCCTTTTGCTGGACGCTGTGCTCATGCAATGGATAAGTGTAGAGAGCAGTTACCGAGTGTTACTCAATTAGGTCCGAATCACTTTACTCGCTGTTACTTACACGAAAGTTAATCGCAAACATTGATTCACAGATGATCAATCAGGAGCGGCTCTTGAACTGCCTCAGGAGTTGCTCCAACCAAAAATAAAATGAATGTCATACACAAACAATAACAAAAATAATAATGTACGGAGTTTTAAATGCTGCTACTGACTAACCATATTGGCTATGAAGCAAATGGTCCTAAACAGGCTATTTTGCTTACTAAAAAGGAGCGCTTATCTAATGATATCGCTTTATTGGTTTGTGCTGATAATCATACAACGGTAGCGAGTTACCATTTACTTCAACATGGCCAAGTCGCAGAATGGCACCAAGGTCAGTTCTATCACTTAGATTTCTCAATTCATACTCGCCCTGGTCGTTACTATTTAAAATTTGATCACATCCGTTCTGAAGTATTTGAAATTGGGACTAGCGTTCTTATGCAGCGTACTTTTTCTGATTTATTACACTACTTTAAGTCTCAACGCTGTGGTGGCACCTTTGATCAACAAGATCATAATGCCCCACTTTATAACTCGAATGAAACCGTTGATGTGCACGGTGGTTGGTACGACGCTTCCGGCGATGTGAGTAAGTATTTAAGCCATCTGTCATACGCGAACTACTTAAACCCGCAGCAAATTCCAATGGTGGTTTGGAACATGCTAAAAGGTAATACACTTTTATCGAAACACTCAGAGTTTGCTGCATTTTCGCGCACCCGCCTTAAGGAAGAGGCTCTGTTTGGTGCTGATTTTCTTGTTCGTATGCAGCACTCTGATGGTTTCTTTTTCACTACTGTTTTTGATAAGTGGAGCAAAGACATTTCCCAACGAGAAATCTGTTCATACACCACTCAAGCTGGTCATAAAAACAGTGCCTACCAAGCAGGTTTTAGACAAGGTGGCGGAGTCTCCATTGCCGCTCTTGCCGCTGCGTCTTCTTTAGATATTCATGGTGAATATACTCAACAAACTTACCAAGAAACCGCCGAAAAAGGCTACTGGCACCTAAAAGAGTTCAACACTCGCTACATAGACGATGGCGTCGAAAACATTATTGATGAGTACTGTGCCCTGCTCGCTAGTGTCGAGCTTTTCCGAGCAACTAATGATAGTAAATACCTTGTCGAATCCAGAGATTGGGCTCAGCGGTTAAGCCAACGTCAACAGTCGGACGAAAATAATCAACACTTCTGGTCTGCCAACAATGATGGTTCTCGACCTTATTTTCATGCCGCAGAGGCTGGTTTACCGGTTATCGCCCTATGCGAATACTTAACAATCGAAACTCAAGTGATGTTCAGCCAACCAATCAAAAAAGTGATTCAAAACGCTTGTCATTTTGAAATAAACATCACGAGCAAAGTGACCAATCCTTTTGGTTACCCTCGCCAATATGTTAAATCAGTAAACAGTGCCAAACGAGATGCTTTTTTTGTGGCTCACGACAATGAATCTGGTTACTGGTGGCAAGGTGAGAATGCTCGCTTAGGTTCACTTGCATCTATGGCTTACCTCGCTCAAGAGCATTTGGATTGCCATGATCTAAAAACACAATTAACGCAATTTGCTCAAAACGCATTGAACTGGATTGTCGGCCTTAACCCTTACGATATGTCGATGCTGGATGGTCATGGAAAAAATAACCCTGACTACCTCCCTCAATTGGGCTTCTTTAATGCTAAGGGTGGTATTTGTAACGGCATAACTGCTGGTTTTGATAACGAAGAAGACATTGCTTTTAATCCTCTCGGTCAAAAAGACGACATGCTACAGAACTGGCGCTGGGGCGAACAATGGATCCCTCATGGCGCTTGGTACCTACTGGCAATTATGACGCAATTTAATCACACCTCATCTTCACAATCAGAGGAACTATCATAATGAGCTTTTACTATGTTGGTATTGATGGCGGTGGTACTTCATGTCGCGCGCGGATCCGTAACTCTGCGGGGAGTTTAATTGGCGAAGCTAAAAGTGGCAGTGCCAATATTTTACTCGGCGTTGATGTGGCCATGGCTTCTATTCTTCAAGCAATCAAAGAAGCAGCCCTGCAAGGTGGGTTATCCGAATCCAACTTTTCACAAATGCATGTTGGGCTTGCCCTTGCGGGTGCCGAACAAAAATCAGCATGGAAAGCGTTCATGGAACAGCACCACCCTTTTGCCAGCGTCACACTCAACACTGACGCTTATGGTGCTTGTATTGGTGCGCATAACGGTGACAACGGCGCCATCATGATTGCAGGGACAGGTTCATGTGGCATCTATCTACAAGATGGACAGCAGCATGTTGTTGGCGGGCGCGAATTCCCAATTTCAGATCAAGGCGGTGGCGCGGTCATGGGCCTCCACCTTATCCAGCAGGTGTTACTCGCTGAAGATAGTATTCGTGAAAAGACACCACTATCAGAACATGTGATGGCGCACTTCAATAATAGTATTGATGACATTGTAGCTTGGTCAAAACAAGCGATTCCTCGAGATTATGGACAGTTTTCTCCTGCGATTTTTGAATTTGCCCTTCAAGCAGATCCACTCGCACTAGAGATGTTGCAACAAACGGCAACAGACATAGAGATGTTTTTAATGGCATTAAATAGACGCGGTGCTACGCGTATCTGTTTAATGGGAAGTATTGCTGAACGGATTGTGAAATGGCTTTCTCCTCCGGTTCAGCAATGGATCGTTGAGCCTCAATTCGATGCGATTGAAGGTGCAATTATGTTCGCGGGAAAACCCGAACATAATTTGTATTGATAAACGATGAAATCTTAGGAGTAAGTATGGATTATCGTATTGATTTAGCGGTTCTTTCAGAACAGAAACAGAACTGCCGATTTGGATTAACACTACACAATTTAAGCGATCAAGATCTAACAGATTGGTCTCTGCATTTTGCTTTTGACCGATTTATTCAAGTTGATAGTTTGTCGCAAGGTGTACTAGAGCAAATCGGTTGTTACTGTTCAGTCACGCCCGATGTCGCGACTCTCAAAGCTAACCATCATTTCTATTGTGAATTTAGTGTACAAACCGCCCCATTCCGCTTTTTGACTGATGGGTTCAATGACGCTTTTATTCAAATCAATCGTTCAAATAGCCACAACACTGAGAATAAAGAGCTGCTTCCTGTAGTGATCACCCCTATCGTTCTCGCTTCACCTTATCGGGAACGGGAAGATATTCCTCAAGTAGAAGCCAGCAAAGTCGCGCTGATCCCACAGCCCAATAAATCCAACTTTTTTGATGGATATTACCGACTCTCAAGTGATAGCCAGATAACCCTAAAAGCATCGCATGCCGATCATGCTGCAACTTGGTTACAGGAAGAGCTAGAGCACTTGTTCGAGTATCATTTCAAAGCGATTGGTAAAGGCGATGTTTTATTTAGAAGTAACCCGACTTTAGACGAAGGTCAGTACGTACTGAATGTTGATCGTCAAGGCATTCGATTAGAGTCAGGCACTCCGCTTGGATTCACACATGCTTGCGCAACACTATTACAACTCATAACTCGTGATAGCGACGGCCAAGGGCTCTCTGTACCTTACTGCAAAATATCTGACTCACCACGCTTTCGTTACCGTGGCATGATGCTCGACTGCGCGCGACATTTTCATCCAGTTGATCAAGTAAAACGCTTAATCAACCACCTTGCTCATTACAAATTCAACACCTTCCATTGGCACCTAACGGATGACGAAGGATGGCGAATCGAAATTAAAGCATTCCCACAATTAACTGAGATTGGAGCATGGCGCGGAGTAAATGAAAGAATCGAACCGCAATATACAAACCTAGCAACTCGGTATGGTGGGTTCTACACGCAACAAGAGATCAAAGATGTCATCGCCTATGCTGAGATGCGCGGAATCACTGTCATTCCAGAAATTGATATTCCCGGTCACTGTCGCGCGGCGATTAAATCATTACCTGAATTATTAGTCGATACAGACGACACCACCGCTTATCGCAGCATTCAGCACTATTCAGACAATGTGCTTAACCCTGCACTTGAAGGCACATATCAATTTTTAGATGCCGTTATTGAAGAAGTAGCGCAATTATTCCCAGCGACTTTCATTCATATGGGAGCCGATGAAGTACCTAATGGCGTTTGGACTCAGAGTCAAAAATGCCAAGACTTAATGCAAGAGCATGGCTATCAAGATACCAAAGAGTTACAAGGGCATCTCTTCCGCTATGCCGAGAAAAAACTCAAAGCTTTAGGCAAACGCATGGTCGGATGGGAAGAAGCTCAGCATGGCAACAAAGTCAGTAAAGACACGGTTATCTACTCATGGTTGAGTGAAGAAGCGGCAGTAAATTGCGCAAGACAAGGCTTTGATGTCGTATTGCAACCCGCGCAATACACCTATCTCGACATGACACAAGACTATGCGCCAGAAGAACCAGGTGTGGATTGGGCCTGCGTGATCCCGCTCCTTCAAGCTTACCACTATGAGCCTCTCGCTGAGATTCCAGAGTCGGACCCGATAAGGAAACGGATTTTAGGTATTCAATGCGCTTTATGGTCTGAAATCATCAATAACCAGTCTCGCATGGACTACATGGTTTTCCCCCGTTTAACGGCAATGGCAGAAGCGTGCTGGACAGAAAAACCAAACCGAGATTGGCACTGTTATCTATCTCGATTAAAAGGACATTTGCCTTTGCTCTCAAAGCAAGGTGTGAACTTCCGCTCCCCTTGGAAAAACTAACGACGTCTAGAAAAAGATTCTAGAACGATACTAATTGTGAATTTTTAGCTGCCCATTACCCATTGCAGCTTGTTAAAAAGGAAAAGATCATGAAATACGGCTATTTCGATAATGAAAATCGTGAATACGTCATTACACGACCTGACGTACCTGCACCTTGGACAAATTATTTAGGGACCGAGAAATTTTGTACCGTTATTTCACACAATGCTGGGGGGTATTCGTTCTATAACTCACCAGAACACAATCGCGTCACTAAGTTTCGTCCAAACGCATCATTTGATCGTCCAGGACACTATGTTTACCTCCGCGATGATGAAACTGGCGATTACTGGTCAATTTCATGGCAACCCGTTGCAAAAAGCTTAGATGAAGCAAGTTATGAAGTTCGTCATGGTTTGTCATATTCAAAGTTCAAATGTGATTACAACGGTATTCAAGCAACTAAAACACTATTTGTACCAAAAGGTGAAGATGCGGAAGTTTGGGATGTGGTCTTAAAAAACACCAGCGATAAGCCGCGTACCATCAGTGCATTCTCATTTGTGGAGTTCTCATTTAGTCATATTCAATCAGACAATCAAAATCACCAGATGTCACTCTACTCTGCTGGCACTGAATATAAAGATGGAGTGATTGAATACGATCTTTACTACAACACCAATGATTTTGAAGGCTTCTACTATTTAGCCTCTACATTCTCTCCAGATAGCTACGATGGCCAGCGTGATAACTTCTTAGGCGCTTACCGTGATGAAGCGAACCCCATTGCAGTTGAACAAGGTAAGTGCTCAAACAGCGCACAAACTTGTTACAACCACTGTGGTTCACTGCATAAACAGTTCGTAATTCAGCCCGGAGAAGAGATTCGCTTTGCTTACATTCTAGGTTTAGGCAAAGGGAATGGCGCAAAACTTCGTAAAAAGTATCAAGATCCAGCCAATATCGATGCGGCATTTGCTGGCATTAAAGATCACTGGGAACAACGTTGTAATAAATTCCAAGTGAAATCACCAAATGAAGGCTTGGATACCATGATCAACACATGGACGCTTTATCAAGCGGAAACCTGTGTTGTTTGGTCGCGCTTTGCCTCTTTTATCGAGGTTGGAGGACGTACTGGCCTTGGTTATCGTGACACGGCTCAAGACGCAATCTCTGTTCCCCACTCAAACCCAAGCATGACACGTAAGCGTTTAGTTGATCTATTAAGAGGCCAAGTAAAAGCGGGTTACGGTTTACACCTATTTGATCCTGATTGGTTTGATCCTGAGAAAGCTGACGTGGAGCCATCGAAATCACCAACAGTTGTCCCGACGCCAAGTGATGAAGATAAGATCCATGGTATTGACGATACCTGTTCTGATGATCACCTATGGATCGTTCCAACTATCTGTAAATACGTGATGGAAACAGGCGAAGAGAGTTTCTTTGATGAAGAGATCCCATACGCTGATGGTGGCATCGCAACAGTCTATGATCATATGAAAGCGGCGCTAGACTTCTCGGCACAATACGTCGGTAATACAGGTATCTGTAAAGGTTTGCGTGCCGACTGGAATGACTGTCTGAACCTAGGTGGCGGTGAGTCATCGATGGTCTCTTTCCTTCACTACTGGGCACTACAAGAATTTATCGACCTAGCAAAATATCTTGGCCGTAATGACGATGTAGATGCATACACCACAATGGCAGAGGGCGTACGCCAAGCTTGTGAAACCCACTTATGGGATGATGAAGGGGGTTGGTATATACGCGGTCTAACCAAAGATGGCGACAAAATTGGTACCGCACAACAGACCGAAGGCCGTATCCATCTAGAGTCGAACACTCTGGCAGTACTGTCTGGTGCCGTATCTCAAGAGCGCGGTGAAATCGCAATGAATTCTGTCGATGAACACCTCTACTCAGAATATGGCCTGCACCTTAACTCACCTTCATTCTCCACCCCCAACGATGATATTGGTTTTGTTACCCGTGTTTATCAAGGTGTAAAAGAGAACGGCGCGATTTTCTCCCACCCTAACCCGTGGGCATGGGTTGCAGAAGCCAAGCTTGGTCGCGGAGATCAAGCGATGAAGTTCTATGACGCTCTAAACCCATACAATCAAAACGACATGATTGAAACTCGCTACGCTGAACCTTACTCATACGTACAGTTCATCATGGGACGTGATCACCAAGATCACGGGCGAGCAAACCACCCATGGCTAACCGGAACGTCAGGTTGGGCTTACTTCGCCGTGACCAACTTTATGCTTGGTGTTCGCCTTGGTTTTGATGGCCTTGTGATTGACCCGTGTGTGCCAAATGCATGGCCTGGTTTTGAAGTTCGCCGTGAATGGCGCGATGCGGTTTATAACATCGAAGTACAAAATCCAGACTCAGTGAGCAAAGGCGTAAAAACCATCACGCTAAATGGCGAGGTGGTCGAAGGTGCAATTCCAGCACAGCCACAAGGGAGCGTTAACCACGTTGTCGTAATACTAGGCTAATTTTTAGGGGGAGAATCATCCCCCTACTTTTAATTTTTGCTCGTTAGAGCGTGAGAGAGATAGGATGTCTACTATGATCAAGTTTGGTACAGGTGGCTGGCGCGCCTTTATTGGTGAAGAGTTCACGAAAGACAATGTTCGTCTTGTTGCTCAATCTGTTGCCAATATCATGTTGAATGAACAAGTGGCAGATAAAGGGTTTATTATCGGCTATGACCGTCGATTTTTATCGGATAAAGCCGCAAGTTGGTTTGCTGAGGTACTCGCCGCAAATGGCATTAAAGTCTGCTTCATTAATCGATTTGTCCCAACGCCAATCGTAATGTTTAAAGCGAAAGAGATGGGCTGTGCCTACTCAGCTTGTATTACGGCTTCACATAATCCTGCCGATTACAACGGTATAAAAATCTTCATTGAAGGTGGGCGCGATGCTGACGAAATTATTACTCAAAAAATTGAAGACCAGATAGCTAATTTAGAATTGAGTGATGTGGAATCCGTCGATTTTGAACAAGCTATCAACGATAAAGCCATTGAAATCATCAACCCGATGAATGAATTTGTTGACTCAATCATCGACTTTATCGATATCGAATCAATCAAAAAAGCGAACCTTAGAGTATTGATTGACCCAATGTTTGGAGTTGCGAAAAATGCATTACAAACCGTTCTGATCAATGGCCGCTGTGATGTCGATGTGATTAACGATGGCAAAAACCCTGACTTTGGAGGCTTGATGCCTTCTCCTAATGCCTCGACCCTTTATCGTTTAAAGCACCTAGTGGCAGCGGAAGGTTACGACATTGGAATCGGTACCGATGGTGATGCAGACCGTTTAGGTATCATTGATGAAAAAGGTCACTTTATTCATCCTAATGAAGTCCTGATGCTGCTGTATTACTACTTGCTTGAGTACAAAGGATGGAAAGGGTCTGTGGTCAGAAATATCGCCACAACTCACTTACTTGATAAAATTGCCGCAGATCATGATGAAAAATGCTTTGAGGTTCCAGTGGGCTTTAAGCACATCAGTTCACAAATGGAAGCCGATGACTCACTTCTTGGTGGCGAGAGTTCTGGTGGTTTAACGATTCGAGGTCACATTAAAGGCAAAGATGGCGTCTTTGCATCAAGCTTGCTTGTCGAAATGATCAGCTCTACCGGGAAAAAATTATCGGAACTGCTTGATGAGATCTACAGCAAGTACGGTTACGCCTACACCGCCGAGGGCGACTGTACGTTCAAACCCGCTCAAAAAGAGGTGCTGTATGACAAGATTTATATTGAGAAAAAGCTGCCAGATTTTGAGTTCGAAATAGAAAAAGTGAGCTATGAAGATGGCGCAAAAGTTTACTTTAAAAACGGAGGTTGGGTCATTGCTCGCTTCTCTGGAACAGAACCACTGCTAAGAATTTTTTCTGAAATGGCAGATAAAGACACTGCAGAACGTGTTCTTCAACAAGTAAAAGACTTCCTCGCTTTGTAGGAGTTCTCACTTGTACACCTGCTCAATGAGCTCCCTATAGGTGAAGAGCACTTGCCCAGCGTGAATGCGCTGGGCCTTTTTCTATCTAGGCAATAACATTTCGGCTAATAGTATTTGGCTAATCATGTTTGAGCTAATCATGTTGGAGCCATTACATTTAAACTCATTATATTCAAACTAATTATATTTAAAGCAATCGCATTTGAAGTGATCTAATTTTAAGTAATCGCATTTGAAGAACTAGCCTTTTAGCTAAAAAGCTAACACGCCATTCATATCCACATGCACAGAGACCGCTTGTCCTATCACTAATGCCTCAGTTGAACTTGCGAGTAACCGATTACCATTTGCTTCAATAACATAACGGCAATGATCACCCATGAAGTGCTGTTCTAACACAAAGACAGAACTCTCTTCCGTCGCTGTAATTTGGATATGTTGCGGGCGAAGTAACAACTCACATTCAGCATTAATTGCGACCTCTGTTTTGATTTGAGCTTCAACGACACCCAGTGCCGTTTGAAACTCGGTCAAAGAGATTCGTGTTGCAGACACATAGCTTCCGCCACCAAGAAAATCTGCCACAAACTTACTTGAAGGTTGATAGTACAACTCCGAAGCCGTGCCGTACTGTTCAATGACACCATGATTCATCACCGCCATTTTATCAGCAAAAGCGAACGCTTCCTCTCTAGAGTGAGTCACAAAAATTGCGGTGACACCCTGCTTTTTAAAAATCTTACGGATCTGACTAATTAGCTCATGACGGACTTGAGTATCAATATTGGAAAACGGTTCATCAAGCAACAATAGATCGGGTTTGTAAGCTAACGAACGAGCAATCGCCACACGCTGTTGCTGTCCACCAGACAACTGATGTGGGTATCGATCACCGTAACCGTCGAGGTGAACTAAACTCAACATCTCTTCGATCTTTTCGCGTCGAGACTCAGATGAGAGATCTCGCAAGCCAAACGCAATATTATCAGCCACCGTCAAATGAGGGAAAAGCGCATAGTCTTGAAAGATCATACCGATATTACGCTGCTCCGGAGGCAGCCAGTTTTCACCGTCATCAATCGTCAAACAGTTTAAACTCATCACGCCACTACTTAGTGGAAGCAAGCCTGCAATCGCTTTTAGTAAGGTCGTTTTGCCACAGCCACTCGCCCCTAAAAGACAAACAATTTCACCATGCTCAACATCCAAAGATAACGACTCTAATATTGTTTGAGAGTCATATTTACAGGTTAAGTTTTGAATCGATAATGCACAGCTCATTAGTGAGTTTTCTCCAAAGAACGGTTAACAATAACAAGAGGAATTAACCCCACTAAGACCAATAATACCGCAGGCAAAGCAGCAAGCTCTAAGTGCTCGTCTGATGCGTAGTTGTACACATAGGTGGCCAACGTTTCAAAGTTAAAAGGACGCAATAACAGAGCAGCATTAAGCTCTTTCATTGATTCAATAAACACTAATAAACCCGCAATCAATGCTCCACGCTTGATCAGTGGGAAATGCACCCGACGTAACATTTGGTTGGCGTTACATCCCATTGTTCTTGATGCCATATCAAGTGAAGGGGATACTTTATTGAGGCTACTTTCAATACTGCCGATAGCCACCGCTGAAAAGCGCACAACAAGAGCAAAAATCAAAGCGAACATTGAACCAGAAAAAATAAGCCCAGGTCGTCCCCACTCCATGTATTTAGCGAAATCATTGATTGAGTGATCCATCACCAACACGGTTACCATAACCCCTATCGCCAGCACTGTTCCAGGGACAGCATAGCCCAGAGAAGAGAAACGCATAAATCCGAGACTAATACGGTTTGGACTTAGGCGATGGTAAAAATTCACAACCAATGCGACTAACACACCAAAAAACGCAGCTGAAAGAGAAACTTGCAAACTGTTTATCGCGTATTCACGAAACTCCGGCGTCCAGCTTTGAGCAAAATATTTGTACGCATAAATGATCAGTTGCATCAGTGGAAAAATGAAAGCAACGCCAACTAATCCCCAGCACCATACTAGGGCTAGCCACTTCTTCCAACCTTGTAATTCATAACGAAAGTCATCATGGCTGCTAAATTGATTCTGAAACAATTTTTGCTTACGACGGCTATACCGCTCAGCACTTAATAGAATAATGACGATCACTAACATTAAGGCAGAAATTTTAGCCGCAGCAGTTAAATTTGAATACCCAAGCCAAGTATCATATACCGCTGTCGTGAGCGTGCTGACCGCAAAATAACTCACCGTACCAAAATCCCCTAAGGTTTCCATTGCGACTAACGAAAGGGCAACAGCTATAGATGGGCGAACGAGAGGTAATGAAATTCGACGAAAGCTTTCCCAAGGAGAGCATTTAAGCAACCTTGCTGACTGCAACAAAGAGATGCTTTGCTCCATAAAAGCGGCACGGCATAGTAGGTAGACGTAAGGATATAACACTAACGAAAGGACAACTGTTGCCCCAGCCAATGTTCGAATATCAGGGAACCAGTACTCTCCGGGGCCCCAACCTGTAATGTCCCGCAACCAGACTTGTATTGGGCCGGCAAAATCAAACCAATCCGTAAAGATATAGCCAATAATATAACCCGGCATCGCCAGCGGCAGTACAAGTGCCCACTGCAACCATTTTTCGCTTGGGATACGGCACATCGCCATGATCCAAGCACTTGGAATACCAAAAATGAGAGAAAGGAACATCACCCCCACAACGAGCATGACGGTATTATAAGTATAGGTGGGCATCACTGTGGACATCAGATGAGAAAACACATCGTCAGTTTCACCAACAGCGGTATAGAAGATCGCTAAGATCGGCAAAACCAGTAATAGAGCAAGGCTCCCACTACTGGTTTTCCATAAAGAGTTTTTTTCTTTCATTGCCTAATTACATCAAGGCTATGAGACATATTTACCATGGCAAATACATCTCATACTCCTTTAAAAATAAGGGTACTGTTATACCCTTAGTTTCAATTAAAGGTCAAATTTCACTTCATCTAGAAGTTTAATCGCGTCGGCATGGTGTGATGCGATATCATCTAAAGATAGCTTATCGGCATTGAAATCACCCCATGAAGCTACAAGTTCAGAACGCTTAACGCCCACTTTTACAGGGTACTCATAGTTCACTTCTGCATACATCTGCTGAGCTATATCACCCGTTAGGAATTCCATTAGCTTAACTGCGTTGTCTTTGTTTGGTGCAAATTTAGCAAGAGCCATACCGCTGATATTAACGTGCGTGCCTTGAGCAGCTTGGCCTGGGAAGTTAATATAAACTGAATCTGCCCATGCTTTTTGATCTTTATCGTTAACCATCTTACCTAGGTAGTAACTATTACCTAAAGAAACGTCACATAGACCTTCTTTAATCGCTTTTACTTGTGCGCGGTCGTTTCCTTGAGGCTTACGAGCTAAGTTTGCTTTCACACCCTCAAGCCATGCTTTTGTTTCAGCTTCACCTTTATGAGCAATCATTGATGAAACTAAAGAGACATTGTATGGGTGCTTACCACTACGTGTACAAATCTTGCCTTTGAATTCAGGATTAACTAGATCTGAGTAGTTAAATTCTTGACCTAATTTACCAACACGGTCACGTGATGAGTAAACATTACGTGTACGCAGTGTCAGAGCAAACCATTCATTTTCTTTATCTTGATATTGCGCAGGAACGTTCGCTTCGATAATTTTGCTTTCTACTGCTTGAACAAGGTTCTTGTTCGTCAATTCAGCAAGACGGCTGATATCCGTAGTTAATACAACGTCCGCTGGGCTGTATTCACCTTCTTGAGCTAACTTTTCTGCTAGGCCCTTTTTAGCAAACTTCACATTTACCTTGATGCCCGTTTCTTTAGTGAATTCTTTAAACATAGGCTCAACTAAGAAAGGTTGACGGTAAGAGTAGACGTTTACTTCTTCAGCAGCCATTGCAGTTGATGTTAATACGCTACAAGCGAGCGCTGAAAGAGTTAGCAGTTTTTTCATCATCGAGTTCCTTGAGTTTCGTAATGATAACGTTTATCAGTCGTGTTATTATATTCATCTTTATTTAGAATACAATGATCTGTGACAAAAAAACCTGCCAATTAATGACAGGTTTGTTATTAACTACGAAACAATAGCTGAAATTGTGATCTCTATTTCACAGTCACAAACTCAGGATAAGCCCCTACTCCACAATCGTGCATATCCATTCCTTCTTGCTCTTCGTCTTCTGTCACACGAATTCCCATTGTGGCTTTCAACACGGCCCATACTGCTAAACTCGCACCAAATACCCATGCAAAGATAACTGCAGCACCTAACAACTGAGTACCGAATGACGCATCAGCATTGCTAAACGGAACTACCATCAAGCCAAAGAAACCACATACGCCATGCACTGAAATCGCGCCAACCGGATCATCAACTTTCACTTTATCAAGAGCGATAATACTAAATACTACTAATGCACCCGCGCCAACACCAATCGCAACCGCATAGAGTGGCGACGGTGAAAGAGGATCTGCTGTGATTGCCACTAGACCTGCTAACGCACCATTCAATACCATTGTTAAGTCTGCTTTACCCCAAGTGGTTTTACATACTAGTAGTGCTGCAATCGCGCCAGCAGCCGCTGCTGCGTTCGTGTTTAAGAAGATTTGCCCCACAGCTGTCGCGTTCTCGAAATCTGAAACCATCAATTGAGAGCCGCCATTAAAACCGAACCAACCGAACCAAAGAATAAAGGTACCTAACGTTGCAAGTGGCATGTTTGAACCAGGAATCGGGTAAATTTCACCGTTCTTACCATATTTACCTTTACGAGCACCCAGTAGTAAAACGCCCGCTAACGCCGCAGCAGCACCAGCCATGTGTACGATACCTGAACCTGCGAAGTCACTGAAACCAGCCTCAGATAAGAAACCACCACCCCAAGTCCAGTAACCTTCCATTGGGTAGATAAACGCTGTCAGTACCACAGAGAAGATGAGGAATGACCAAAGCTTCATACGTTCAGCAACGGCACCCGATACCACAGACATAGCGGTTGCCACGAATACAACCTGGAAGAAGAAATCAGACTCTAGAGAGTGGTCTGCGCCTTCGCCTTGCGTGCCAATTAGAGTACCAAAGGAGGGTAACCAGCCGCCTTCACCGTTATCTACATACATAATGTTGTAGCCAACGACTAAGAAAGTGGTACAAGCAATCGCGTACAAACAAATGTTCTTAGTTAAAATTTCTGTGGTGTTCTTTGAACGAACTAGGCCAGCTTCTAACATCGCGAAGCCTGCTGCCATCCACATGACTAACGCACCTGAAATGAGGAAGAAAAAAGTGTCGAGTGCGTAACGTAGTTCCGTTACTGTTGTTGTAAGTTCCATATTAAAGTCTCCAATCCTTGTCATTCTTTAAAGTGCTTCAGCATCCATTTCACCAGTACGAATTCGCACAGCTTGGCTTAGGTCATACACAAAAATCTTACCATCACCGATTTTTCCTGTATGAGCAGCCTTGGTAATCGCTTCAACCACTCGATCCACATTCTCAGCTTGAGTGGCGATTTCTAATTTCACTTTTGGTAAGAAATCCACTTGATATTCCGCACCACGATAAAGCTCTGTATGACCCTTTTGACGACCAAAGCCTTTTACTTCAGAAACCGTCATTCCTTCGATTCCAGCCTCCGCCAACGCTTCACGCACATCATCTAGCTTGAATGGTTTCACTATCGCATTAATCAATTTCATATCGTTCCCTCGAAAATTATTCCTTTGACACTTTCTAATAATCAAGTTGCATGCCAAATCAATAACTCATTGATAAATAACAATTAGGTGCATTTTCATCGATATATAAAAAAAGAGCCGCACCAGTTCGGTGCAGCTCTTTCCCAAATATAATGCGCAATCCGCTATAGCTCCAAAGCGGTGCAAAACTTAATTTATCCTAGACATAACCAATAAAATCTTTCCAACGTTCAATCAATAACTCAAAATCTTCTAGGCCACAACTTGCGGTACTTTCACAGTTATAATAATCATATTCGCTATGCTGCTCTTCCAACTCAGCATCATGATCTAAACTATTTTCTTGAACGGTTACTTCATCTTCACAAATGACGAGGCTAATTTCTGTCCCTAATAATTTTTGTTCTTTCGACGTTCGCAGTTGAGCCTCATCAAGTAACGCACAGACTTGATCAATCTTCTGTCTATTGGTTCCAATCTCTTCTTGCAACCAACGACCAATAATCTCATGCCCCATGCTGCACTTTACGTAGTACTCACCCATTAAAGTGTTTCTTGTAAATTCGAATTCCATAAAGGCTCCACGCGCTAATCACAGACAGGGTAAAAAATGAGGCGAGAGTATATAGTGAAGTCACCAAGAGATCGAGTCACTCATCACCTAACATACAGACATAAAAAAACGCCTACCGAAGTAGACGCCCTATCATTTGGGTTCCTCTAAATAGTTGGAGTTGCAGCTAGGCGACAAGTACGTTCATCCCTATGAGCATAGAAGCTCTATGTGATTAGGGTAAACGTACGCAGTCAACAACGCTGCAGCTACAAATATAACGAGGAACTAGGCTGGTTCTTGGAAAATAACAGTGTCTGCTTTTTCCGTGTACTGACCCATTTTATGGAAATTCAGATAACGGTATGTATCCGCAGCGGTCGCATTAATCTTCTCAGCGTACTCCAGGTACTCTTCTTTAGTTGGAATTCGACCTAGAATCGCACCAACAGCAGAAAGCTCAGCAGAAGCGAGATAAACGTTCGCCCCCGTACCCAAACGGTTCGGGAAGTTACGAGTAGACGTCGACATAACCGTAGAAGCATCAGCAACACGTGCTTGGTTACCCATACATAAAGAACAACCCGGAGTTTCAATACGCACCCCAGCACGACCGAAGATGCCGTAATAGCCCTCTTCTGTCAGTTGGTCTTTATCCATCTTAGTTGGCGGAGCCACCCATAGGCGAGTGTTTAGAGAACCATTGAACTCTTCAAGCATCTTACCTGCCGCACGGAAGTGACCGATATTCGTCATACAAGAGCCGATGAACACTTCTTGAATCTCAGTACCTTGAACGTCAGAAAGAAGACGAGCATCATCTGGATCGTTTGGTGCACATAGAATTGGCTGATCGATATCAGCAAGATCAATCTCAATAACATGAGCGTATTCAGCATCAGAATCAGCAGAGAGCAACTCAGGGTTCGCTAACCACTCTTCCATTGCCGTAATACGACGCTCAATCGTACGAACATCACCGTAACCTTCAGCAATCATCCACTTAAGCATAACGATATTCGAGTTCAAGTACTCATCGATAGACTCTTGAGACAGCTTCACTGTACAACCTGCAGCCGAACGCTCAGCAGATGCATCAGAAAGCTCAAATGCTTGCTCAACAGATAGGTGCTCAACACCTTCAATTTCTAGTACACGACCAGAGAATTCATTGATCTTACCTGCTTTCTCTACCGTTAGTAGACCTTGCTTAATACCGTAAAGAGGAATGGCATGTACTAGGTCACGTAGCGTGATACCCGGCTGCATTTCGCCTTTAAAACGAACCAAGATAGATTCAGGCATATCAAGAGGCATAACGCCTGTTGCCGCAGCAAATGCTACTAAGCCAGAGCCCGCAGGGAATGAAATACCTAATGGGAAACGAGTATGCGAGTCACCACCAGTACCAACAGTATCAGGAAGAAGCATGCGGTTTAGCCACGAGTGAATAACACCATCACCAGGACGCAGTGAAACACCCGCACGGTTCATAATGAAATCAGGCAGCGTATGGTGAGTGTTTACATCGACTGGTTTCGGGTATGCAGATGTGTGACAGAAAGACTGCATAACAAGGTCTGCTGAGAAGCCAAGACAAGCAAGGTCTTTAAGCTCATCACGAGTCATAGGGCCTGTTGTATCTTGCGAGCCTACGGTTGTCATTTTAGGTTCACAGTACTGGCCAGCACGTACACCTTCAACGCCACATGCTTTGCCAACCATCTTCTGAGCTAGCGTGTAGCCTTTATCAGATGCAGATGGGTCGATTGGTTTAGCAAACAAATCGGTTTCAGCTAGACCTAGAGCGTCACGAGCACGACCAGTTAAGCCTCGACCGATGATCAGTGGAATACGACCACCAGCACGCACTTCATCTAGAAGTACCTTACTTAATTCAAAGTTTGAAATCACAGAACCGTTCTTGTGAACAACACCTTCATACGGGTAGATATCAATAACATCACCCATGTTCATGTCTTGTACGTTCAGTTCAATTGGTAGCGCGCCTGAGTCTTCCATTGTGTTGTAGAAGATTGGAGCAATTTTACCACCAAGACAAACACCGCCAGTACGCTTATTTGGTACGAATGGGATATCTTCACCCATAAACCAAAGTACTGAGTTCGTTGCCGATTTACGTGAAGAACCTGTACCAACAACATCACCAACATAAGCCAGTGGAATGCCATCTTTTTGCATTTCTTCAATTTGAGTAATAGGACCAACGCTACCCTGTTCGTCAGGATTAATGCCTTCACGTTCCATTTTCAGCATCGCTTTTGCGTGCACTGGAATATCAGGGCGTGACCATGCATCAGGCGCAGGCGATAGGTCATCGGTGTTGGTTTCACCAGTGACTTTAAATACTTTAACCGTGATTTTTTCTGCGACTTTCTCTTTTGACGTAAACCATTCAGCATCAGCCCAAGATTGGAGTACTTGCTGCGCTGAAGCATTGCCTGCTTTCGCTTTCTCTTCTACGTCGTAGAACGCGTCAAACATCAGTAGAGTGTGGGACAGTGCTTTAACAGCGATTGGAGCAAGTTCGGCATCGTCTAGTAGAGAGACTAGAGATTCGATGTTGTAACCGCCTTGCATAGTGCCAAGCAGTTCTGCCGCTTTTGCTTTACTTACTAGTGGAGAAACGACTTCACCTTTAGTGATGGCCGTAAGGAAACCAGCTTTAACATAAGCAGCTTCATCTACACCCGGTGGAATACGGTTTTCTAGTAGGTCAAGAAGGAACGCTTCTTCACCTTGTGGCGGATTCTTTACCAGTTCAATTAATGCGGCTACTTGCTCAGCATCTAGTGGTCTCGGAACGACTCCTTCAGCAGCACGCTCTGCGACGTGTTTACGATAGGCTTCAAGCACGACTTTTTCCTCTCATTGCGGTTCCTCCCTCATTATTTACTCTTTTTATTAAAGAAAAAGGGAGTGAACATCCTTGGAAACTTGGCTCTCCTTTGCCATTGTCCATCACTCTAATCACATTGATGTACAACACCAGAGAGACCAAACGGTGGTGGGGAGAATAGCAAATTTAACGATAAATTAAAATCTTATCATTTTGACCAACATAGCAACTTAAGACTAAAGTTTTATAATTTCGGCCTATTAAGTCGTCAAATTTGCACTTCTGGTAATGGTTATTTAGACGGCGTTCCGATGATCAGATACACCGAGTCGAAATCCTCTTCTGTGCGTCCATAAGCAAACATCACAGGCCCAATAGGTGAATCGATGCCAGCAAAAATAGACGCGGCGTTATACATAGGAGCTTCATTTAGCTTCAGTGAATTATCCGTCCAAACGCCTCCTCTTTCGATCGACGCCCCTAAGTAGACTGGGGATTCAAACAGACCGAAGTCATTGTCAAACCAGCGGTAACGATACACTAGGCTTGCAAAAGCTTTGTTCTGTCCGATGAGGCTATTTCTTGAGATACCCGATAAATTTAAGAAACCGCCTAACTCCCGAGGATCGATCGGTACTAGTGAGTTTTTACTTTCTACGACACCATATTCCGCTTTTGCGACCAAAGTATGTCGTTCATAGCTTCTTGCGGCTTGCAATTCAGCCGATATTTCATAAACCGTATCGGTGATATCTTCTGAAGAGTCGTCAACGTAACCATTGGTATCATCATGTGAAATCAAGTATTCAAGATCAATATATAGCCCTTTTGTTGGTAAACTATAGTGATCTAATGTGTCCAATCGATAACTGACAAACCCACCCATTCGGGTAAACGTGAAATCGCCAAGAGAGGGTAATGTCGAATATTCCGCCGAGCCATCGGTATAGCGAGCACCGATGGTAAACTCTTGCCATAACGCAGCTTGATATCCTAGCTCAAATTCTCCAACCACCTCTTGAAAGGTGACAGGCAAATAATCACGAGAACCTTCTAAAGTCATGTCATCAAAACCGTCCAAAGGGATATTTCGGTTTTGATTGCTATATATCAGTTTGGTAGACGTAAAAAGCTTTTGCCCAGAAAGAATCGGTGAAAAAAATTCGGCTTCAATTCGTTTGTCTGTCCCCATCTCTAGGTTGGTTCGTAGCTCTGCACCATGAGAGTTAATATCGGTAAAGTTACTGGAAAGTCCGATCGAATACTGGCTTTTAGTTGCGAAATCATCCTCAAGGAAAAATCTGAAATTGACGTAATTTGGGCCCCAGGACTTTTCATCAACATCAAAGATAACTTGATTCACACCATCGACTTGATCGTAACGGTAAGTGATCAATTCAAATCGGTCTAATGCATAAAGATCTTGAACACTTTTCTCTATCTCACCCGTTTTCAGAATCCGTCCTGGCTTTAAATCTAAACGGTTAGCGAGAAGCTTGTCACTGTAGTGAGTCTCATTGTTCACCACTATCTCATCGACAACGGTTTCATCACCAAATTGCAACGTCTTTCTGCGATCTTGTATATGATCGATATAAATTTGATAGTTTCGATTTGAAAGCGATAACGCCGCTAATTTATCTTTCACTTTGAGAGTTTCTAAATAACCCTTTTGGTAAGCGTCCGGCATTTTATCAAATTCAGTGGTCTCCATATCCCCAACATCTGGTTGGATATAAAAATCATCATCAGTCAGCGTTTCAGCTTGCTTGTGAGTGCTACGACGAACTAGATAATTGGAAAGCTGATCCGCAGCGGTTAAAAACGTCGTAAAATCATCCTCCCCTTTATAATCCGTACTAATATCAACCGCGATAACAATATCAGCCCCCATTGCACGAGCAACGTCGACAGGCATATTATTGGTGACGCCACCATCGACAAGCATCTGTCCATTGACTTCATACGGAGGCAGCGCACCAGGAACCGACATACTCGACATCATGGCATCGACCAAATAGCCGTCTTTCATGATCACTTGTTGTAGTTCTATGATATCGGTAGAGACAGAACGATAAGGGATCACAAGATCATCAAATGAGTCAAACGGCGGCAAGTTACCTGTCGTTTCCCTCAAAATACGTAACATATTTTGCCCTTGCACTACCCCTTTTGGTGCTCGAACTTCTCCCCAACGTAATCCTATGTCGGTTGTGAGTTGATATCTATCTTCATACTCTTTATCTCGTACACGACGTTGGCTACGGTCCACACGGTCTCGATATCCAGAATTCCAATTAATGGTATAGACAAAGCTTTCAATTTCATCTGCACTCATTCCCATCGCGTACAAGCCGCCTACATAGGCTCCCATGCTGGTTCCTGTAATGTAATCAACAGGGATTTGCATCTCTTCAAGTGCTTTCAATACACCAATATGAGCCGCTCCCTTCGCACCACCGCCTGCTAATACAACAGCAACCTTAGGGCGCGATGCTTCCTTTTCAGAAACGTCTAATGCCCATGCACTAGAGGCTGGCAGTAAACTGCTCAATATTAATAGGAATCCTAAATTGTACTGACGCGCCATTCCAAAATCCTTATATAAAAGTACGTTTTTACTTACCTATGCGAAAAAGCTTTAATGCAAAATAGTTCTTATGAGAGACAGTTCTTATTAAAAATAGCTCTTATGAAAAATAGCCCTTATACCAAAGGGCACTAATACGAAGAACTTCCCCAAATAAACCTTAACCTACCACTGGAATAATTTTTTAAGCCATTGTTGTGGTCGATTTTCACACCCTTGTTTTAATTGACCTTCACTGTCCCAAACAGGCAGCTTAAAATCACTACCACAATCAAGCTCTAAACCGCCAGATGACGTCGGAGAGAAGCCTAAAGTAGCGATACCCTTCGGCCAAGGCAACCGTAGTTTTTCAGGAATGCGGTGTTGCAGGTAATCAGCGTATACACGCAATGCACCGCTAGAGCCCGTTAGTGTCGTAGGTTTATTGTCATCACGCCCTAACCAGATGGTCGTGACTTCACGCCCATCAACGCCAACAAACCAACTGTCTCGGCTGTCGTTACTCGTTCCTGTTTTTCCAGCCAGCGCCGCCCAAGCGAATTGATTCTGAAGGAAGCGCCCCGTCCCCTGTGACACACCTTTTTTCATCGCGTAAGTCGTCAGCCAAGCGGCTTGCTGATCAACCGCTTGCGATACTCTTGGAAGTGTTTGATACAACACATCGCCATCTAAATTAACCACAGAACGCAATGCAGAAAGTGGCGCTTTCTTACCTGAATTGGTCAGTGTTTGGTACATCTGCGCCACTTGGTAAGGCGTCAATGAAAATGAACCTAAAAACATCGATGGAACGGGGCGAATTTCGCTGTTATCCACCCCCAATTTGACTAATGTTTTTGATACCTCTTTTATCCCCAACTGCATGCCTAACCTTACCGTTGGTACATTCAGAGATTTTGCTAATGCTTGATAGAGTGGCACTTCACCACGGAACTTACGATCGAAATTACGCGGGGACCAAACACTCCCTTTGCTGCCTTTTAAGCTGAGAGGAGAATCCATTAACGTCGAAGCCAGTGAATACTTATCAGGCTGTTCAAGCGCTGTTAAGTATATGGCTGGTTTTACAAGTGAACCGATTGGACGGCTGGCATTTAAAGCTCGGTTAAAGCCATCATATCCCGTACGTTTTCCGCCGACCATGGCGCGGATCTCGCCGGAATGGCGATCTACCGCAATCGCAGCGGCCTCTAACTCTTTGCCCGCTCTTTTAGCGAGTTCAGGTACTTTTCGACCAATCGCCTGCTCTAATTTTACTTGAGAGACAGGATCAAGTGACGTGAACACACGCAACCCTGAATCCGAATGGAACCGTGTTCCCAAAGATTCATTTAACTCTATTTTCAGTTGTTGGAAATAGGCGGGCTGGCGGCTAGCAATACGTGGATTATCTTGAATATCAAGCGGCCTGCGAGCGGCTTCTTCATACTGACTGGCCGTGAGAGTATCTTGCTGCATCATAAGGCGAAGTACTAAGTCGCGACGTTTCTTAGCGCGTTCAGGGTAGCGGACAGGGTTGTAATAGGAAGGACCTTTCACCATCCCAACCAGTAAGGCTAATTGATCGATACGCAACTCTTGAATCGGTTGTCCGAAATAGAGCCTCGAAGCCAGCCCAAAACCATGAATCGCTTCGCCACCACTTTGTCCTAAATAGACTTCATTCAAGTACGCTTCTAAGATTCGGTCTTTGCTATAACGGTAGTCCAAAATCAATGCGATATACGCTTCTCTTACTTTTCGCCATAATGTTTTTTCTCTTGATAGAAATAAGTTTTTGGCAAGTTGTTGAGTTAATGTACTTCCCCCTTGAACCGTACGACCCGCTTTGATATTCGCCACCAGAGCACGGGCAATCGCAACAGGCGAAACCCCTTCATGCTGATAAAAATAGCGATCTTCTGTCACGAGCAATGCGTCTACCATTACTTCGGGGAACTGCTCACGGCGTAAGAATAGTCGTTGTTCGTCTTTGCCTTTTTCTAGCATCCCAAGCATCTTCGGCTCAATGCGCAAGTAGCCCATGTCCTGATCTTGTTCTAACGATTGAATGCGCGTAAGGCTCGTCTTATCAAAATGTAACATGACGTGACGATCCGGCTCCGGCCCATCTGTAAATTCGAATGGCCTACGAATCACCTCTATTTTGGTGGACGAAGAGGAGTAATCACCTGGATGACGAGGTTGACGAACCTTACGATAATTGAGCACATCCAACTCATTTTGAACTTGCTTAAGCGCCACCTCTTGACCCGGAGCCAAGTTCAACACTCTCGCATAAACCACCGTAGGCAAATCAAATAGCTGACCTTCAAATCTCTGCTTCACAACGGAATCAAGATACACGCCAATAAAAATCAATAACGCGATGACCGCAATACCGCTTTTCCAACTCACGCCCCACAAAATTCGTAACCAGCTACGTTTCTCTTTCGCTGCCTTTTTACGCTTGGTTGTGGTTCGTTTTTTCGGTTTTACAGCCGCTTTTTTTGTCGTCGTGGCTTTTTTTCCACCAGCTGGTTTCTTTTTCGTGGTCTCTTTTTTTTCTGCTGAGCGCTTATTGACCAACGGTTTATCTACTGCTGACTTTTTTAGAGAGTTCATTAACATTATTTATTCAACTGTCGTTTGGTTTTAGTCGTTGCCACATGGTTTGCCGGATCATCAGGCCAAGGATGCTTCGGGTAGCGCCCCTTCATCTCTTTTTGAACCTCTTTGTAGCTTCCACTCCAAAACCCTGCGAGATCTTGTGTCACTTGCAATGGCCTTTGTGCAGGCGATAGTAACTCTAGTACGATTTTTTTTCTGCCTTGAGCAATCATTGGTGAATCATGCTCACCAAAAACTTCCTGAATTCGCACTGAAATGATGGGTTCATTTCCCGTTTGGTAACGAATTACTTTTCGATTTCCCGTTGGCATTTGATAATGAGTCGGCAGCCACTCATCTATCGATTGATTCAAAGGCCAGCCTAAGCGTGCTAATAATGCGGGCACTAACGACATCTTATTCAGCTGTTTGATCGACGTAATAGCGCTCATGTAAGGCGCTAGCCATAATTCAAGATCGGATAATAAACTCTCATCATCCATCGCGGGCCAATCCTGTTCTGGTAGCCACTCAATAGCACAACGAATACGTTTTAATAACGCGATGCTGTTTTCATCCCAGTTCAAACACTCCAACCCTTTTCTGCGGACATAATTGAGCAGAGCTTCGCTCATTTTACTTTGATCGGGCTGACTCATCTCTTTGCGTCGAACGACTAACTTTCCTAAAGTCGTTCGTTGTTCAGCCATTAAGCGACCACGTTTTTCATCCCAATCTACAACTTCGTGAGACACAAACAAAAATGGGAAATGCGCTTCAAGGGCAATGATGTCGACTTCTGCCGCAAGAAAAATCTGACTCGCCTCTTGAGCAGAGCGCATCAGATCAATCGCGATAAGATAATCCACATCCGCTAGCGACTGAGACTCATCCATCGCACCACCATGCCCATTGGATAATATAAAACGGCCTGATTGTGCGGAGCGTCGCTGACCTATACGATCAGGAAAGGCTAAGCTTAAAATGATGCCAACTTGCCGTTCATCGACTTTTTTCACATCAAAACTCACATTAAGCTTTCTAGCTAAAACACTCACACGCTGAGTGATAACCTTCATTTTTGAGTGGTTGGATTGCTTAAAACGATGAAGGGAATGCTGCAAGTTTGCCACATTACGTTCAGGTTCTTCTAATAACGCAGCCACTAAAATCGCGCAGTGCAACATATCACTTTGATGCTGGCTCACATGCACCAACATACTGGCAATTCGAGGATCTAACCCTAGCTCATGAGCGCGCTTACCAAATGTCGTTAACTGAGCATTCTCCCCTAATATATTTAACGAAGAAAGCAGCGTGGTCGCCTGTTTTAGAGCGGTTGCTGGTGGCTTATCTAACCATGATAATTCATCTACATTCACGGTTCCCCACTGCGCGAGCTCTAGAACGAGTGAAGAGAGATCCGCGTGTAATATTTCAGGCTCTGGCACATAAGGTTGCTGAGCCAATTGGGTTTCACTATACAGACGCAAGCAAATCCCCTTTTCTAAGCGCCCCGCACGCCCTGCTCGTTGCTCTGCGGAAGATTGAGCGATTTTAATTTGCTCTAACTTGGTGATCCCCGTTTTGAGATCAAACTTAGCCACTCGCTCTAAACCCGAATCCACAACAAGACGGATCCCTTCAATGGTTAAAGAGGTTTCCGCAATATTGGTTGCAAGCACCACTTTGCGTCGCCCATTCTCACTTGCTGCAATCGCACGTTGCTGTTGGGTAAAATTCAATTGGCCATACAAAGGACAAATATCAACATCTGGAAGCAAACTGGTTAGCGACACTTCTAGCTGTTTGATCGCACCGACTCCGGGAAGAAAAGCGAGTAAGGAGCCCTCTTCTGTCGTGATCAAGTGTTCAATTCTTTTCGCCATCGCAGGCACAAGATACTCATTAACCCCAAGCGCAGAGTAGCGATACTCCACAGGAAAAGAGCGCCCCTGAGATTCCACATAACAAGCTTCGGGCAGCAAAGATTGCAAAGCCTGCTGATCTAACGTTGCAGACATCACCACAATTTTCAGATCATCTCGCAAAGCCTCTTGGATCTCTAAACTTAATGCCAGCGCTGTATCCGCATGAATGCTGCGTTCATGGAACTCATCAAAAATCAGTAAACTCACACCCGACAGTTCCGGATCGCTCTGGATCATTCGGGTCATAATCCCTTCGGTGACAATCTCTAGCTTTGTCTGTGAGCTCACTTTGCTTTCACCACGAACTCGATAGCCCACCGACTGCCCAACCGTTTCACCGAACTGCTTTGATAGATACTGAGCAATATTACGAGCCGCTAAACGCCTTGGTTCCAGCATGATGATCTTGCCAGCAAGCCCACCAGTTTTAAGCAGTTGGAGAGGGAAATGTGTCGACTTCCCGGCACCGGGAGCCGCTTTTAAGATCAGTTGATGATGACTTTGGACGCCGGCAAGTAACTCGGGCATCACAGCTTCAATAGGCAGTTGTGACAATGGTCAACCCTTATGATTTAATGAGACCATCATTGTACATAAAAACAGTATGAGAATGCACTTTAACCCACGATTAGAAAGCGCCACGCTAATAAAAAGATACAAACGTTTCCTTGCGGATATAAAACTCGACGATGGAAGCGAACGAACCATCCATTGTGCCAATACTGGAGCAATGACCGGTTGCGCGACGCCTGGAGATAAGGTTTGGTATTCCACCTCTGATAACCCAAAACGAAAATACCCCAATAGCTGGGAGCTTTCTGAAACCTCTCAGGGGCATTTCATCTGTATCAATACAGCAAGAGCCAATCAACTCGCGGTTGAAGCCATCAATAACAATGTCATTTCGGAATTATTAGGGTACGACGAACTGAAAACAGAGGTGAAATATGGCAATGAAAACAGCAGAATTGATATATTGCTAACAGCAGAAAATAAACCAAAGTGCTATATAGAAGTGAAAAGCGTCACTCTGCTCGATGAGACTCATAACGGTGACACGATTGGGCAAGGCTATTTTCCCGACACAGTAACGACTCGTGGGCAGAAACATTTACGTGAACTCACAGAAATGGTCAATACTGGAAGTAAAGCCGTACTTTTATTCACTGTTTTACATTCAGGGATTGAAAAAGTCTCTGCGGCACACCATATAGACGCCAAATATTCACAATTACTCATTGAAGCAAGAAATGCCGGAGTGGAAGTTCTCTGTTACAAAGCGGAACTGAACGATTCTGAGATAAAGCTAGTTTCTGCTATTGAATTTATCAATAAGCAGTAAAAGTGATGTTATCTTCACAATGAAGATAAATTTATAACTCAGGATTTGCCACCACAACTGCTTTCTGCTATAGATACCCGCCTCAAATTAACTGCTAAGCAGTTGACTAGGTGTAAGTAGGAGATGCTGCATGCCAGAATCAAAGAAAAAAGCGCTAGGCATCCTAGCCATTGCAGGTGTTGAACCGTATAAAGAAATACCAGGTGAAGAGTACATGTCACCTGAACAAACGCTTCATTTTACTAAAATTTTAGAAGCGTGGCGCAACCAGCTCAGGGAAGAAGTTGATCGTACTGTTCACCATATGCAGGATGAAGCAGCAAACTTCCCCGATCCCGTTGACCGTGCTTCTCAAGAAGAAGAGTTCAGCTTAGAATTACGTAACCGCGATCGTGAACGTCGTCTAATCAAGAAGATTGAAAAGACGCTGGTTAAGATCGAAGATGAAGACTTCGGTTTCTGTGATTCATGTGGTATCGAGATTGGTGTACGCCGTCTTGAAGCTCGCCCAACAGCTGATCTATGTATCGACTGTAAAACGCTTGCAGAAATTAAAGAAAAACAGATGCAGGGCTAATCGCCTTACTTTGTTTTAAAAGGGAGCTTAGGCTCCCTTTTTTGATTAACCAATGCCAACTTGATCGCTATGACCAACAATACATCATCACCTATCAACACCTCGCCTTACATTGGAAGATTTGCCCCTTCGCCTTCAGGACCTCTGCATTTTGGATCCTTAATTGCGGCGCTGGGAAGCTATTTCCAAGCAAAGTCTATGGGTGGGCAATGGTTAGTCAGAATGGAAGATTTAGATCCACCACGAGAAATGGTGGGCGCATCTAAATTAATCTTATCTGCACTGGAAGCTTATCACCTCTATTGGGATGGTGATGTGGTTTACCAAAGTAAAAGGCATGATCTTTACCAAGATCAAATCGATAAATGGCTAAGCAGCAAACAAGCCTATTATTGCCAATGCTCACGTAAGCAGATTAAACAGAGCGGCGGATTCTATAACGGTACTTGCCGAGATAAACAGCTTACCTCTACAGACAATTGTTCGATACGCTTAAAAATGGCACACCCTGTTGAGCGCTTCTTAGACCAGCGTCATGCAGAGATAACCATCCCTAAAGCGCTAGCGGAAGAAGACTTCATCATTAAACGTCGTGATGGCCTCTACGCGTATAATCTAGCGGTTGTACTCGATGACATTGACCAAGGTATCACGCAAGTCGTTCGTGGCGCCGATCTGATAGAGCCGACTGGTCGTCAAATTAGTCTGTACCGAACCTTAGGTCATGAACCGGTAAGCTATCTTCATTTACCTCTTGCGATGGATGGAAATGGGAATAAGCTATCGAAACAAAATCATGCCACCGCAATAGATGTGCGAAATCCGAAAGCAACATTACTGAATGCCATGTCATTTTTAGGGTTTGAAATAAACCAAGAAATGCAAAGCGCAAGCATCGATGAAATTATTCGTTGGGGCTGCCAAAATTGGCACTTAAAGCAACTACCTTCGCAGATCGAGATCACACCAAGATTCTCAAATGGCGTCAGCTAGGCTATGATTAGCCGCAAATAATGAGCATAACGCCATTTAGAACAGAATAAAGGCAAAGTTGGCGATACCAACTTTTTCGATAAGTTAATGAATAAAAACGACATTACTATTCGCAACGAACGCGAAAACGGAGATTTAGCCCTGAATATTATCACTCGCCAAGAGCACAATATTTCACGTAAGCAGATCAGCGATAATGCTCTAAAAGTTCTCTATCGACTAAACGGTGCCGGTTTTGATGCATTTTTAGTTGGCGGAGGTGTACGCGATCTTTTACTGGCAGAACAGCCTAAAGATTTCGACATCGCGACCAATGCGACCCCAGAACAGATCAAGCACCTCTTTAGAAACTGCCGTCTTATTGGACGTCGCTTTAGACTTGCTCACATCATGTTTGGTCGCGATATCATTGAAGTTGCAACCTTCCGTGGGCATCATCAAGAACCAAGTAAAAATGTTTCAGCTCAGTCGACTGAAGGCATGCTACTGCGTGATAACGTGTACGGCAGCGTCGATGAAGATGCCGAGCGCCGTGATTTCACCATCAACGCGATGTACTACAATATTGCTGATTACAGCATCCATGATTATGCTGACGGTATTGAAGACCTTGAAGACAAGCTGATTCGCCTGATTGGTCATCCAGAAACTCGTTACCGTGAAGATCCAGTACGCATGCTGCGCGCTATTCGCTTTGCGGCAAAACTCGATTTTGATATCGAAGAAGATACTGGCGCTCCTATCGAGGAACTCGCTCATCTTCTGCAAGATATTCCTTCAGCTCGCCTATTTGAAGAGTCATTAAAGCTACTTCAATCAGGATACGGTTTAGAGACGTACCACTTAATGCGTGAGTACAACCTATTCCAACAGATGTTCCCATCGATTGCCGAAGAGTTCACTGAAGATTACTCATCACCGACAGAGATGATGCTTGATCTGGTGCTTGATTCGACTGATCTTAGAATTGAAGATGGTAAGCGTATTAACCCAGCATTCATGTTTGCCGCTATTTTGTGGTACCCAATGAACAAACTGGCAGACAAGCTAGTCGCAGAGCAAGGTATGGCCCATTACGATGCCGTAATGGAAGCAAGCAACCTGATACTTGATAAGCAAGTGCGCTCAATAGCCATTCCTCGTCGTCATACCGCTACCATTCGCGAGATTTGGCAGCTTCAATTGCGTCTTCCTCGTCGCAATGGCAAACGCGCTTCTCGCCTTATGGAGCTGAATAAGTTCCGTGCTGGCTATGATTTCTTAGAAATGCGTGGTGAAGTTGAACAAGGCGAAACTGAGAAGCTAGCAAAATGGTGGGACACCTACCAAAAAGCGGGCCGTAATATGCGTCAAGCGATGGCAAACGAAGTCGATGGAGCACCGAATCGCTCAGGCCAAACTCGTCGTCGTAAGAATTACCGCAATAAAAAAGCGAAATCAGCAGAATGATCACAACGTACATTGCTGTAGGCAGCAACCTTACCGATCCGGTATCTCAAGCAAACCGTGCGATTGATGCGCTAAGGTTACTGCCTAAATCTGAGTTAGTGAAAGCCTCTATGCTATACAGTAGCACACCCATGGGGCCGCAAGACCAACCAGATTACATCAATGCTGTTGTTGAAATTCAAACCGAATTAACGCCACTTGAACTGCTCGACTGCACACAAGCGATTGAGCTAGAACAAGGGCGTGTCCGTAAAGATGAGCGCTGGGGTCCAAGAACCTTAGATCTCGATATTATCTTATACGGCAATGAGGTGATCGATTCCGAGCGTCTAGTCGTTCCGCATTATGGAATGAAAGAGCGTGAATTCGTGCTCTACCCGCTTGCTGAAATCGCACCAAGTTTACAACTCCCTGATGGCGAGCGACTTGCCGATCTATTAACAGTCGTTGACCAAAATGGACTCAGTATTTGGCGTTCATAACGGAAGGTTATAGCACTCCGTTTACAGCCAAACACTGATAAGGATAATCAATGAAAAAAATCACCATTAATGATCTAATCAAATGCAAGCAAGAAGGCCGCAAGTTTGCGACATCAACAGCCTATGATGCAAGCTTTGCTCAACTGTTTGAAAGCCAAGAGATGCCAGTATTATTGGTTGGCGACTCTTTAGGAATGGTACTGCAAGGTAAGAATGATACTTTGCCAGTGACGGTTGAAGATATTGCTTACCATACTAAAATGGTTCGAGCTGGTAGCCCTAACTGTCTATTAATGTCAGACATGCCATTCATGAGCTACGCGACACCTGAACAAGCTTGCGAGAACGCAGCAACCTTGATGAGAGCTGGCGCTAACATGGTTAAGATTGAAGGTGGTCGATGGTTAGTTGAAACCGTAGAGAAACTAACAGAACGCGCTGTCCCTGTTTGTGCTCACCTCGGTTTAACGCCTCAATCTGTCAATATTTTTGGTGGCTACAAGATCCAAGGTCGTGACCAAGAACAAGCAGATAAAATGGTATCTGATGCCTTAGCATTGCAGAATGCTGGAGCCCAAATCGTATTACTAGAATGCGTTCCTGCATCACTTGCTGAACGCATTACCAAAGCGTGTAATGTACCTGTTATCGGCATTGGTGCTGGCAACGTCACCGATGGTCAGATTTTGGTAATGCACGATATGTTCGGGATTTCAGCGAACTATATGCCAAAATTCTCTAAAGATTTCTTGGCTGAAACTGGAGACATGCGTAAAGCTGTCGCGAAGTACATTGCTGATGTGCAACAAGGGACTTTCCCTGATGACGCACACACCATCGCTTAGGAAAGACTATGCAAACTTTTGCTGAAATAACCGCTTTACGCGAACAGATCAAACAGTTGAAGCGTGATGGACGAACCATTGCTTTTGTTCCCACTATGGGCAACTTGCATGAAGGGCATCTTACCTTAGTGCGCAAAGCTCGTGAACATGCCGATATCGTCATCGTGAGTATTTTTGTGAATCCTATGCAGTTCGAACGTGCAGACGATTTAACAAACTACCCACGCACGTTAGAGGACGATTTAAGCAAACTTAACGGCGAAGCGGTCGATCTCGTCTTTACTCCGACGCCAGAGATCATGTACCCAGGCGGTTTGGATAAACAGACCTCTGTTGAAGTGCCTGGCTTATCACAAATGCTGGAAGGTGTTTCTCGTCCGGGTCATTTCCGTGGTGTTTCCACCATAGTGACGAAGCTATTCAACATCGTTCAACCCGATGTCGCTTGCTTTGGCGAAAAAGATTACCAACAGCTTGCTGTGATACGTCAAATGACGATTGACCTTGCGTTAGATATCAAAATTATTGGTGTACCAACAGTCCGTGAAATGGACGGCTTAGCGCTTAGCTCACGTAATGGCTTACTGACCATTGATCAGCGCCAGCGAGCTCCTGTGTTAGCGAGAACCATGCGCTGGATAAGCAGTGCTATCCGTGGTGGCCGTGATGATTACGCTTCTGTGATTGAAGATGCGAGCGATCAACTACGTGCCGCAGGCTTACAACCAGATGAAATCTTCATTCGTGATGCGAGCACTCTACAAGCGGTATCAGCGGAAAGCAGCCAAGCGGTAATTTTAATGTCCGCATTCTTAGGTCAAGCTCGTTTAATTGATAACCAAGTTTTGGATCTAGCTGCGGAAGTAAAAGAGCCGGAAACCACAGAAGAAAAAGCAGAGTAGTCGTTTATTATTAACTGTTCACCTAATAAAAAGGCGCAATCACGAATGATTGCGCCTTTTTAATTTAAAGCTACTGGCTAAGATATTACTTTTCTTAATTACGTAAGCTTAACTGCGTAAACCAATGCCTTTTGTCACTAAGTAGTGAGCCACTGCATAAAGAGCCACAATAAACACACCCAGAACCGTAAAAGACGTCACAATACCTACATCTGAAACACCCAAGAAGCCATATCTGAATGCATTAACCATGTAGACTATCGGGTTCAATTTAGACACGCCTTGCCAGAATTCAGGCAGCAGACTGATTGAGTAGAAAACCCCACCCAAGTATGTCAACGGTGTCAGAATAAAGGTTGGAATAATCGAGATATCATCAAACGTTCGTGCAAATACCGCATTAATTAATCCACCAAGCGCAAACACAATCGACGTTAAGAAAACCGTCGCAATGATGACACCCCAGTGATCAACTTGTAGATCGACAAAAAACAGTGAAACGAATGTTACGATCGTACCAACAAGTAAACCTCGTACGACTCCCCCCATCACGAAACCTGCGATAATGACATAGTTTGGAACCGGGGCCACCAGTAGTTCTTCGATGTTTTTTTGGAACTTAGCACTAAAAAATGAGGAGGCGACATTCGAATACGAGTTGGTGATCACCGACATCATGATCAAACCAGGGACGATGTATTCCATATAGCTAAAGCCATTCATTTCACCGATTCGAGCACCAATCAGGTTACCGAAAATGATGAAGTAGAGTGTCATAGTGATTGCTGGCGGAACCAAAGTTTGCACCCAAATACGAGTGAATCGGTTCACCTCTTTCGTTAATAAGCTACAAAAAGCGGTCCAATATAAGCTGTACATATTATTGCCCCCCCTCACGAACAATACTCACAAATAACTCCTCTAAACGGTTCGCTTTATTACGCATCGAGAGCACTTTTACGCCCTGTTCACTTAGTTGAGCAAAAATAGCGTTTAAGCCTAAATTCTTATCAATTTCGATTTCTAAAGAGCCATTAACCATCACCTGGCTATTTACTCCATCGAGCTTAGGTTCTGGAGTTCCTTCTTCTAAATCCAAAATGAAGGTCTCAACACTCAGTTTGCCAAGCAGTGATTTCATGCTGGTATTCTCAATCAGCTCACCACGATTAATGATGCCGATATTGCGACATAGCATCTCCGCTTCTTCCAAGTAGTGAGTAGTCAGGATAATCGTAATGCCCAACTTCTCATTAATACCTTGAAGGAACTCCCACATAGAGCGACGCAGTTCAATATCAACACCCGCGGTTGGTTCATCAAGAATCAGCAACTGTGGCTCATGCATTAGAGCGCGAGCGATCATCAGACGACGCTTCATACCACCCGATAGGTTACGAGCACGTTCGCCGCGCTTTTCCCACAAATCTAACTGAGATAGGTACTTTTTAGCTCGTTCTTTCGCCAATGCTTTTGGTACACCGTAATAACCCGCTTGCTGTAGAACGATCTGTTCTACCGTTTCAAATGGATTAAAGTTGAACTCTTGTGGCACCAACCCTAAGTTCTGTTTTGCCAACTCAAGATCAGTATCAATGTTGTATCCGAATACCTTAACCTTACCTGATGTCTTGTTAACAAGAGACGAGATAATGCCAATAGTCGTCGATTTACCCGCACCATTGGGGCCTAACAAGGCGTAAAAATCACCTTTTTTAACACTTAAGCTGACGCCTTTTAAAGCTTCGAAGCCGCCAGCGTAAGTCTTGCGTAACTGTTCTATTTCTAATGCGTACATTGCTTTTACCCTTCAAGCTAAGCAGGTAATTGATTATGGCCGACAGTCTATCGTCGAATGACGATTAAAGCAATGAAACCTCACCGACTCTTATTAATTAATGAATCTTATCAATTGATGCCGCGCGAAATTTCGTCACAAAAAAGCCGCTGAACTTTAACTATTCAACGGCTTAGCACCTCTACTACGTTCTATCGATCCTCTAATAATCAGTTATCATTAACACCGACATATTCGAGTGCTGCATTCAACGCTTCATACCTGAACTTGAAACTATTATGTTCTGGCACTAAATCCAAAACATGAAACTTCTCTAATTGCTCTAACGTGCTTTCATTAGGGCAAAGTAAATAGACCTCACAGTTCGTATCCAACGCATCTTTTATGGCATTTTCTAACGCAAGACCCACCGTTACGTCGATCATTGGCACATCGCTTAAATCTAAAATCATCGCGTCATAGTCATCAATACTATTGTGTTGGCGTGAAATCGCTTTCGAAACGCTGAAAATCATTGGGCCAGAGAGGTAAAAGAACAACACCTTTCCATTCGCTTGATCAAGCAAGGATCTTTCGCTGTCAGTTAACGGGACATCATTGTCATCAGCATCACTGATGGCCTTTACTTTTCTCGCCTGTTCACGGCTTAATCGCTCAATAATGATGATGTTAGAAATGAAAACGCCCAAACCAACCGCCGCGATTAAATCGACAAATACCGTCAGAAGCATTACCCCATACATAATCGCCATGCCTTGTAGGCTGACTTTATGAGCGCGCTGGATGAAACTCCAATCCAATATATTGAAGCCAACGTATACTGCAATTCCCGCCAAAACTGCCATTGGAATCGGTTCAGTGAGTGAGCCTGCCACTAATACAACTAAGGCTAAGACTAAAGCTCGGATCACTCCAGAAAGAGGCGAACGCGCACCCACTTGGATATTGGTCACCGTTCCCATCGTAGCCCCTGCGCCCGGTAATGCACCAAACAAACCAGACAACATATTGGCTAAACCTTGGCCTCTCAGTTCCTTATCTGAATCATGATCTTTACGAGTTAGAGAATCTCCAATAACAGCCGTTAGCAGCGTATCAATACAACCTAGAGTCCCTAATACCAACGCATCAATGACCATCGCAGTGAACATTTCAGCGTTTACCGTTGGAATAACAAGAGATGGTAAACCCGCTGGAATTTCACCGATTCGACGAATACTGTCAGTATCAAAAATGATGACCGACAGTAAAGTGACCACAATCAGCGCCACAAGCTGAGCGGGCATATATTTACGATATTTATCCGGCAATAAGAACAGAATAAGCAGAGTCAAAATGCCCAAGAATAACTCTCCAAACTGAATGTTGGAGAGTGTTTCAGGCAAGGCATTCAATGTTCCCATTACGCCACCGGATGGGGCTGGGTGCCCTAACAGTGGGGAGAGTTGGAGGATGATCAGTATTACACCAATTCCCGACATAAAGCCGGAAATGACACTATATGGCATCAAAGTTATATATTTTCCTAACTTTAAAGTACCTATTAAAATTTGAAAAGCGCCAGCCATCATCACCACAGTAAATGTCATCGCCATACCGGTTTCAGGATAGCGAGCCATCATACTGGTCATGACCGCCGTCATGATCACCGTCATTGGACCTGTTGGTTCGGAGATTAAGCTTGATGAGCCACCAAAAAGTGCAGCGAATAACCCCACCATAATCGCGCCCCACAACCCGGCCTCGGCTCCTGCCCCAGAAGCAACACCAAACGCTAATGCCAAAGGAAGTGAAATGATGGCAGTCGTGACACCACCGAACATGTCTCCCTTAAAATTCATATCTTTAAAACGACTTCCAAACAAAATATGGCTCCTGCCAATAGAAAACGGGGATGAATATAAGCTTAACAAATCTCACATCGATAATTGAGCACTCTCATTATCTCCGTCATCATGAGTTATAACTGAAAGTTAGGATCAGCGCTAAGTTAATGATTTTTGCCTCTAGAACACGTCAGATGAGTACGTTTTAACTGATTTTTTACACGACCGAATTTGTAACATTGTGTATAGTGATGAAAGATCATTAAGGGAAGTAAGATGCCAGAAATTAAACAACTTTTTGAAAATAACTCAAAATGGTCAGAGTCGATCAGATCCAACCAGCCAGAGTATTTTGCAAAACTAGAGGACGGCCAAAATCCAGGATTTCTTTGGATAGGTTGCTCAGATAGTCGAGTTCCAGCAGAACGTTTAACAGGGCTTCATTCTGGGGAACTTTTTGTCCACCGAAACGTAGCGAACCAAGTAATTCATACCGATTTGAATTGTCTTTCTGTCGTGCAGTATGCGGTTGATGTTCTTAAAGTGAATCACATCATTGTGTGCGGTCACTATGGTTGTGGCGGAGTAAATGCGGCCATTGATAACCCTCAACTTGGTTTAATCAACAACTGGTTGCTTCATATCCGAGACCTGTATTTAAAGCACCGTAGTTTTCTTGCTGAAATGCCTCGAGAACGTTGGGCAGATAAGCTATGCGAAATTAATGTTGCAGAGCAAGTGTATAACTTGGGTAACTCGACTGTACTTCAAAATGCGTGGGAGCAGGGTCAAGATATTCAAGTCCATGGCGTAGTCTATGGTATCGGAGATGGCAAGTTAGAAGATATTGGTATGCGCTGCTCCAGTAGGGAAAGCCTAGAAACCTCGTACCATGCTGCGATTAAGAAAATACTCAGCTCAAAAGAGCTACTAACCAGTATTGATGATTAAAACTCATAAAATTAAAAATGCCCGCTAACTTAAGCGGGCATTTTATTATATCAACGTCTGAAAATTCTATTCCTGAGGTACAACTTTGCCGATGTACGGTAGGTGACGATATTTCTGTGCGTAATCGATTCCCACACCAACGACAAACTCATCTGGGATTTCAAAACCGATCCATTTAACATCCACATGCACTTCACGACGCGATGGTTTATCGAGCAAAGTACAGATCTGAATCGATTTAGGTTCACGCAGTGATAAAATTTCGCAAACCTTGTTTAACGTGTTACCCGTATCGATGATGTCTTCCACCAGCAAAACATCTTTGCCTTTAATATCATCATCTAGATCTTTCAAGATACGCACATCACGCGAACTCGACATTGTATTGCCGTAGCTAGATGCGGTCATGAAATCCACTTGGTGTGTTATGTCAATGGCACGAGCTAAATCAGCCATGAAGACAAATGAACCACGTAGCAGACCAACCATGACTAAATCTTCGCTGCCTTGATAGTGTTCAGTAATTTGCTGACCTAATACACGCACTCGTTCCTGAACTTCTTGTTCTGGAATCATAACTTCAACTGTATGTTTCATACCAATCTCGATTTGTAGGGTGTTAACTACATCGATTTTATAGCAAAAATCATGTAGCTCCATAAACTCGCGCTTATCTTAACACTGCTACGCCTCATAGTTAAATGTTTAACCTTGCTGCGATGATTAGAATAAATTTCATACGCAAACCATTGCTTTTCTCATTACTGATATAATTGTCTACTAATTCGCCATTAGTTATTGACCTATTTCATATGCACCATTACACTCATACCGCTTTAAGCAATAAATATAATAATCAATTAGAAACAACTCACGGCAAGGAAAATAAAATGGACTCAATAGCTAAGAGACCAAGAACAAGGCTTTCTCCTCAACGACGCAAACATCAGCTGATGGAAATTGCGTTAGAAGTATTCGCTCGTCGTGGCATAGGACGTGGTGGTCATGCAGATATTGCAGAAATCGCCCAAGTCTCTGTTGCCACTGTATTTAACTACTTCCCGACTAGAGAAGATTTAGTCGATGAAGTGTTAAACCATGTGGTTCGTCAATTCTCGAACTTCCTATCTGACACCATCGATCTCGATCTACACGCAAAAGAAAACTTGCATAACATCACCTCTGAAATGGTGAGTTTAGTGATCAATGATTGCTACTGGTTAAAAGTGTGGTTTGAATGGAGCGCATCAACACGTGACGAAGTATGGCCTCTGTTTGTTACAACAAATAGAACCAGCCAACTGCTCGTTCAAAATATGTTTGCTAAAGCGATAGAGCGTGGCGAAGTCTGTGATCAACATGAGCCAGAGCATTTGGCTAATTTGTTCCACGGCGTATGCTACTCGCTATTTGTGCAAGCGAATCGAAACCCAGACCTAGAGAGCATACAAGCCTTGCTTACGAGCTATCTAGACATGTTATGTATTTACAAGCGTGAAAATCACTAATTTATTCGCGTTACCAGCGGATAAAACCGCCGTGTAATCCAGAATAAATAAATGGAAAGGCTGATATTTATATCGGCCTTTTTTAATCCGTGGTCTTTTGTACTTTGTACTTCATAGCTTCATAGCTTCATAGCTTCATAGCTTCATTACGACAAATATCACGCTGATAAATTTTAGACACAAAAAAAACCGCTGACTTATCAGCGGTTTTTATTCTTTTAAAAGCTCTTATCTCGAAGTGATTTAGCGAATAATGCTAATGTACAACTTACTTCTTCTTAACTGCTTTTTTGTTTGGTAGGTCAGTGATTGAACCTTCAAATACTTCCGCAGCTAGACCCACAGACTCATGTAGAGTTGGGTGAGCGTGGATAGTAAGTGCGATGTCTTCTGCATCACAACCCATCTCGATAGCAAGACCGATTTCACCAAGAAGTTCACCACCGTTAGTACCGACGATAGCACCACCAATGACACGGTGAGTCTCTTTATCAAAAATAAGCTTAGTCATACCATCAGCGCAGTCAGATGCAATCGCACGGCCTGATGCAGCCCAAGGGAAAGAGGCAACTTCATAGTTAAGGCCTTCTTCTTTCGCTTCTTTCTCTGTCTTACCTACCCAAGCGACTTCTGGCTCAGTGTACGCAATTGATGGGATTACTTTAGGGTCGAAGTAGTGCTTCTTGCCTGAAATAACTTCAGCAGCAACGTGGCCTTCATGCACACCTTTATGAGCAAGCATTGGTTGACCAACCACATCACCGATAGCATGGATGTGATCTACGTTTGTACGCATTTGCTTATCTACGTTAATGAAACCACGTTCATCAACTTCGATACCCGCTTTTTCAGCATCGATCAGTTTACCATTTGGTACACGGCCGATAGCAACAAGAACGGCATCGTAACGCTCAGCTTCTGCTGGTGCTTTTTTGCCTTCCATCGAAACGTAAATACCATCTTCTTTCGCTTCAACTGCTGTTACTTTAGTTTGTAACATCAGCTTAAATTTGTTCTTAATACGCTTAGTGTAAACTTTAACGATGTCTTTATCCGCAGCAGGGATAACTTGATCGAACATCTCTACAACTTCAACTTTAGAACCTAGAGAGTGATATACCGTACCCATTTCAAGACCGATGATACCACCGCCCATGATAAGTAGCTTTTCAGGTACTTCTTTCAGTTCAAGTGCATCCGTAGAGTCCCAAATGCGTGGGTCTTCATGAGGAATAAACGGTAACTTGATTGGGCGAGAACCCGCTGCAATGATAGCGTTGTCAAAGTTAACCGTTGTTGGCTCGCCTTCGCCTTCAACAAGAATGCTGTTAGGACCTGTGAATTTACCGAAACCATTAACAACTGTAACATCACGCATCTTAGCCATACCGCCAAGACCGCCAGTCAGTTGAGTGACAACTTTATCTTTCCAAATACGGATCTTGTTAATATCAGTTTGAGGCTCACCAAATACAACACCGTGATCAGCCATCGCTTTTGCTTCTTCGATAACTTTAGATACATGAAGCAATGCTTTTGATGGGATACAACCCACATTCAAACATACACCACCAAGCGTGTTGTAGCGTTCAACTAATACCGTTTCTAGACCTAAATCTGCACAACGGAATGCCGCTGAATAACCAGCAGGACCTGAACCAAGTACAACAACTTGGGCTTTAATTTCTTTGCTCATTGTGACCTCTTGTAGTCATTATCCCTAACAGGCTGAATGGGTAAACCTAAAATAGAATGTCGCTTTCAAACGGTACATATTTTACAGAGATGTTAACAGTGTGAAAGCAAGATTAGGTTAGCCTGTGAGCTAGACAACAATTCATCTCATGAAATTCTGATTTATAGAAAAACGATGATGAATATTGTCTACTAATTCTGTGTGTTAAAAATTAAGGTGACCCGAAAGTCACCTTAATAATTGCTTTCTAAAGTACTAGGCGACGAATGTCTGACAATGCACTATTTAAGAAAGTAATGAATCGCGCACCTTCTGCGCCATCGATCACTCGGTGATCGTACGACAGAGAAAGAGGAAGCTGTAAGCGAGGTTCAAAATCTTTACCATTCCATACTGGTTTGATTTCAGATTTAGATACACCAAGGATACCCACTTCTGGCGCATTTACGATTGGTGTAAATGCTGTGCCACCAATACCGCCAAGGCTTGAGATTGTGAAACAACCGCCTTGCATATCAGCAGCAGTAAGCTTACCTGCACGTGCTTTCTTCGAAATAGCCATTAGCTCTTCAGATAGCTCGTAAATACCTTTTTTGTTCACATCTTTAAAGACTGGAACAACTAGGCCATTAGGCGTATCAACCGCGATACCTACGTTTACGTATTTCTTAAGGATGATACTTTCACCATCTTCAGAAATAGAAGAGTTAAACGCTGGGAATGCTTCTAATGCTTTAGCAACAGCTTTCATGATGAACACAAGTGGTGTGATCTTCATGCCTGTATCTTTCTTCGCTTCGATTGCATTCTGTTCTTTACGGAATGCTTCTAGCTCAGTGATATCAGCATTGTCCCACTGTGTAACGTGAGGGATCATTACCCAGTTACGATGTAGGTTAGCACCAGAGATCTTCTTAATTTTAGAAAGCTTCTGAACTTCAGTCTCGCCGAACTTGCTGAAGTCAACTTTTGGCCAAGGAAGAAGACCAAGAGCAGAACCGTCACCGCCTTTCGCTGAAGCCGCAGCACCAGATTCAAGACGCTTCAGCGCTTCCTTCACAAAGCTTTGTACATCTTCTTTCAAGATACGGCTCTTACGGCCAGTACCTTTAACTTTAGTTAGGTTAACGCCAAATTCACGCGCTAAACGACGAACGACTGGTGAAGCATGTGCGTAATCATTGTTCTCTTGGAAATCACCCGCAGTTGGTGCTTCAACTTTAGCAGCAGGAGCCGCTGGTGCTGAAGGCGCTTGAGCTGCTGGAGCCGCCGCTTGAGGAGCAACAGGTGCAGCCCCTTCAACAACAAACGTCATGATTAAAGAGCCAGTTGACACTGTATCGCCCGCTGCAATCTTGATCTCTTTCACTGTACCCGCGAACGGTGCAGGAACTTCCATTGAAGCTTTGTCGCCTTCAACAGTAATTAGAGATTGCTCTTCTTCTACTGTATCGCCAACTGCTACCATGATTTCAGTAACTTCTACTTCGTCACCACCGATATCAGGAACGTTCACTTCTTTTTCAGCAGATGCTGCTGGAGCCGCTGCAACTGGTGCCGCCGCAGGAGCCGGTGTTGGTGCTGAGCCAGCCACTTCGCCTGTTTCTACAGAGAAAATCATTACTAGAGAGCCAGTAGATACTGAATCACCAGAAGCGATCTTGATTTCTTTAACGATACCAGCGAATGGTGCAGGAACTTCCATTGAAGCCTTATCACCTTCAACAGTAAGAAGAGATTGCTCTTCTTCTACTGCGTCGCCGACAGCAACCATAATTTCAGTTACTTCAACTTCATCGCCGCCAATGTCAGGAACGTGAACTTCTTTAAGCTCAGCAACTGATGCAGCAGGCGCAGCTACAGGAGCGGCTTCAACTGCTGGAGCAGCCGGTGCTGCTGCACCTTCCGCTTCGCCACTTTCTTCAACGAACAGCATAATTAGAGAACCAGTAGAAACAGAATCACCTTCTGAAATCTTGATTTCTTTAACGATACCCGCTTGAGACGCAGGAACTTCCATTGAAGCTTTGTCGCCTTCAACAGTGATCAGTGACTGCTCTTCTTCAACCTTGTCGCCAACGTTTACAAGAATCTCAGTTACTTCAACCTCGTCAGCACCGATGTCTGGTACATTAATTTCGATTGTCATTGTATTTACCTACCTTAATGCCAGTCTTATGCGTATTGCGGGTTAATTTTGTCTGCGTCGATGCCGAATTTAGCAATTGCTTCAGCAACTACTGATTTCTCGATATCACCACGTTTAGCCAGTTCAGTTAGTGCTGCAACTACAACGTAGCCTGCATTTACTTCAAAGTGACGACGTAGGTTTTCACGGCTATCTGAACGACCGAAACCATCTGTACCAAGTACTTTGTAAGACTCAGTTGGCATGTACGCACGTACTTGCTCAGCGTAGTTCTTCATGTAATCCGTTACTGCGATTGCAGGCTCGTTACCAAGAACCGTTGTGATGTACGGTACTTTCTCTTCAGCTTCAGGGTGAAGCATGTTGTCACGCTCAACCGCTTGACCGTCACGAGTCAGTTCGTTGAAAGACGTTACAGAGAATACGTCAGATGCTACGCCATACTCTTCGCTCAGGATTTGTGCTGCTTTACGCGCTTCGTTCATGATAGTACCAGAGCTCATTAGCTGAACTTTAGACTTCGAACCAGCGTAAGACTCAAGCTTGTAGATACCTTTACGAATGCCTTCTTCAGCGCCTTCTGGCATTGCTGGCATTGCGTAGTTCTCGTTCATTACGGTTAGGTAGTAGTAGACGTTCTCTTGGTTCTCACCGTACATGCGACGGATACCGTCTTGCATGATTACCGCTAGCTCGTAAGCAAACGTTGGGTCGTAAGAGATACAGTTAGGAACTGTGTTCGCCATGATGTGCGAGTGACCATCTTCATGCTGTAGACCTTCGCCGTTTAGCGTTGTACGGCCTGCAGTAGCACCCAGTAGGAAACCACGAGCTTGTTGGTCACCAGCTAGCCATGCCATGTCACCAATACGTTGGAAACCGAACATTGAGTAGTAGATGTAGAACGGGATCATTGGTAGATCGTTCGTGCTGTATGAAGTTGCAGCAGCAACCCATGAAGCCATAGAACCTAGCTCATTGATACCTTCTTGAAGAACTTGACCAGACGTTGCTTCTTTGTAGTAAGAAACGATGCCTTTATCTTCAGGCGTGTAGTCTTGACCGTGCGGGTTGTAGATACCAACCTGACGGAATAGACCTTCCATGCCGAAGGTACGTGCTTCATCACAAATGATAGGAACGATGTTCTTACCAATGTTCTTATCTTTAAGAAGGATGTTTAGCGTACGTACATAAGCCATTGTGGTTGAGATATCACGCTTTTGCTCACCAAGTAGAGGGGCAAATGCATCAAGCTCAGGCACTTTAAATTCTTGAGTAAACTTAGGTAGACGCTTAGGCGTGTAACCGTGCAGTGCATTACGACGTGCATGCATGTACTCGTATTCAGCAGAACCTTCTTCCAGTTTCAGGTAAGGAAGCTCTTTGATTTTCTCATCAGAAAGAATGTCTTCTAGACCTAAACGATCACGTAGGTGTTGAACATGAGTCATGTCCATTTTCTTAACACCGTGTGCAATGTTTTTGCCTTCAGCTGCATCACCCATGCCGTAACCTTTTACCGTTTTAGCTAGGATTACAGTCGGCTTACCACCTGTCTCTTTTGCATTGTTGAATGCAGCGAACAGTTTAGAAGAATCATGACCACCACGCTTAAGCGCGAAGATTTCATCATCAGTCATGTCTGCAACGAGTGCAGCTGTTTCAGGGTACTTACCAAAGAAGTGCTCACGTACATAAGCGCCATCTTTAGATTTAAATGTTTGGTAGTCACCATCGATAGTTTCATTCATTAACTGAAGAAGCTTACCAGATGTGTCTTTAGCTAGTAGAGAATCCCAGTTGCTGCCCCAGATAACTTTAACAACGTTCCAACCTGCGCCTTTAAATAGGCCTTCAAGTTCTTGGATAATGCTACCGTTACCCATTACAGGGCCATCTAAACGCTGTAGGTTACAGTTGATTAGGAAACATAGGTTATCCAGTTTTTCACGAGCAGCGAAAGAGATCGCACCACGTGATTCTGGCTCATCCATTTCGCCATCACCTAGGAAAGCGTAAACACGTTGAGCGCCAGTCTCTTTCATGCCACGACCTTCAAGATACTTAAGGAAGCGAGCTTGATAGATAGCAGAAATAGGGCCAAGACCCATAGATACTGTAGGGAACTGCCAGAATTCAGGCATCAACTTAGGGTGCGGGTAAGAAGGGATACCTTTACCATCAACTTCTTGACGGAAGTTATCTAACTGCTCTTCAGTCAGACGACCTTCAACGAATGCACGAGAGTAGATACCAGGAGAGATGTGACCTTGGTAGTAAACTAGATCGCCGCCATCTGTCTCGTTTGGAGCGCGGAAGAAGTGGTTAAAACAAACTTCATAGAACGCCGCAGCAGATTGGTAAGACGCCATGTGGCCGCCCAAGTCCAAATCTTTTTTCGAAGCACGCAATACGATCATGATGGCATTCCAACGAATGATCGAACGAATACGACGCTCAAGAGTCACATCACCTGGGTAAGCTGGCTCTTGTGTTGCTGGAATGGTGTTGATGTAGTTAGTGTTAATACCTGTTGGCATATCAACACCATCTAAACGTGCTTTATCTAGAACTTGCTCTAGTAAATATTGTGCACGTTCTACGCCTTCTTCGCGTACTACTGACTCAAGCGCTTCTAGCCAATCTTGAGTTTCCAGTGCATCAACGTCATGCTTCATGTCAGACATGGCGGTCTATCCTTTTTGTTAGTTGGATTCTACTAAACACGCAGTGATTCGCTTAATTACGAATCACCACCCTGTTGAATTCGACGTAAAGATCGTTCGCGTCGCGACTCCTCTTTTGTCAAATCCAACAATGTTTCTTCAATGTAAGCTAAATGGGAGTGTGACATTTCTCGCGCCTTCTCAGGCTGTCCAGAAACGATCGCATCAACAATATTAGCCCTGTGTATACTCACTCTATCCACCACGTCTTTGCGGCGATGTAATAGCTTTAAATTTTGTAAAACGTTTTGCTCAAGCAAAGGTGCAAGGCTTCGAACAATATGCAGCAAAACCACATTATGGGCCGCTTCTGTAAGCGCTACTAAAAATGCCATTACCGCAGCAGATTCTTGTTCTACATCAGCTTTATCTTGCGCTGCATGTATTTGTTCCTGGCACGCTTGAATGCGAGCAAAATCTTCATCAGTACCACGTAAGGCTGCAAAATAAGCGGATATTCCTTCCATCGCATGACGTGATTCCAACACATCAAGTTGAGTTTCAGAATGATTCGACAATAAATCAAGTAAAGGATCAGAAAAGCTTTTCCAGATACCTTCACTCACAAATGTTCCACCACCTTGACGGCGTGTTAACAGTCGTTTGGCTTCTAAGCGCTGTATCGCTTCACGGATCGAAGGACGAGACACGTCGAACTGTTTAGCCAGCTCGCGCTCTGGTGGCAGTTGCTGCCCTGGAGCCAGTGTTCCTTCCACTATCAGCCTTTCTAGTTCCTGCTCAATAACATCAGAAAGTTTAGGCTGACGAATCCTTTGATAAGCCATATTTATTGTTCTTCTACTCTATGCAGTCAATTGGTAATACCAATTTCAAGTTGGGCAAGAAATTAACATAATTAAAACGACACTGTCCAGTTGAAAATTGACCTAAATCATAGAACACAGCACAGATTAACTGCAATTTAACAAATTAACTTTAAAACAATAAAGGAATTGGTCTTACCATTTACAGAAAAGATACGAGTGGGGAGGTAACGTGCTAGGTGGTATTCGTCTTATTAGATTCATTTGTGATGAAATATGAATAAAAAGGAGGGGGAATTTTCCTCATTGGTACAATTATGAGTTTTTTATCAATTAACAAATACTCATAAAGAGGTAAAAATACCTCGAAAGTTTTAAATAAAATGAAAATCTAGAAAAAATGCGCGGCTTCTCAAAAAACAGCGAAATTCGCGCAAGTTCACAATCTAAAGAGAAAAGATAAATTCCAACATTTATCTTACATATTTTCAAACTGCTTGTAGGCTTTTTCGAAACCGTCGCCAATCAAAACATAAACCGGGATCCGTTTTCCTTAAGGGCGCAATGTATTGATGTCCGGTAATTCGGGGAAGAGTAATGCTTGGATAAGATATCATCAGAGTTTCGGATAACTGTTGCAACGCTTGATATTGATTATCGGTATAAGCCTCGTAATCAGTACCTTCAAGCTCAATGCCAATCGAATAATCATTGCATCCTGTCCGTCCTGAAAAGCTGGATTGTCCAGCGTGCCATGCTCGAGCAGTAAAGGGCACAAATTGCACGATTTCACCGTCTCTGCGAATAAGACAATGAGCAGACACCTGCATGTTATGAATCACAGCGAAGAAAGGATGTTCGTTTGCATCAAGTTTACCCATAAAAAACTGTTCGATATAAGGCCCACCAAACTCCCCTGGTGGTAAACTGATATTGTGAACCACCAGCAGAGAAATATCTGACGGATCAGGGCGTTCATTATAAAAAGGAGATGGCACATGACGAGCCGATTGATACCAACCATTTTCATCAATCATCACTGTTATTCCTTGGCTACTTTTCTGGGATCGCTTAGATTTTACATTTCAGACAATGAAAAGCGAGATTAATGGCTGAATTTCATCCTCAGCAAGAGTATCATTCTCATTCCTATTCGACTCCCATATTAGATTTGCGATGAAAAACACACATAACAGCCAAGAACGACTTGACTACTTAAAGCAGCAACTTCCTCTAGAAATCACTCGCTCTGTCGTCGATACCATCAGAGAGGACCTTGGTGGAACCTTAGATCCAGCCGCTGATATTACCGCAAGTTTAATCCCTGAAGATGCACAAAACGTAGCGACCATTATTACTCGTGAGCACGGTGTATTCTGTGGTAAAGCTTGGGCTGATGAAGTGTTTAAGCAACTTGGTGGTCAAGTCACGATTGAGTGGCATGTTCAAGATGGCGATAAAGTTGAACCAAACCAAACACTCTGCACCTTATCAGGCCCGTCACGTGCGTTATTGACTGGCGAGCGTAATGCGATGAACTTTATTCAAACACTTTCTGGCTGTGCAACAACAGTGGCTGAGTATGCGAAACAGATTGAAGGTACGAGTTGCCGACTACTCGATACACGTAAGACAATTCCCGGCCTTCGCAGTGCACTAAAATATGCCGTAGCCTGTGGTGGCGGTTTTAATCACCGCATTGGAGTGTTTGACGCTTACCTGATCAAAGAGAATCATATTATCGCCTGTGGTGGTATTGAAAAAGCGGTAGCGACAGCGAAACAACTAAACCCTGGCAAACCTGTTGAGATCGAAACAGAAAGCCTTGAAGAATTGAAACACGCCATTGAAGCGGGCGCTGATATTATCATGTTGGATAATTTCACTACCGATATGATGCGTGAAGCCGTAAAACTCAACGCTGGCCGTGCTGCTTTAGAAAACTCAGGCAATGTAACACTTGAAACCATCCGTGAGTTTGCAGAAACCGGCGTAGATTATATTTCGGTAGGGGCATTAACGAAGCATTTAAAAGCAATGGATCTTTCAATGCGCTTCCAGTCATAAATAATTTAACATGATGATATAAAACAAAAAAGGTCGTTAATTCGGCCTTTTTTGTATTGATAACATAGTAAACAATATGCCTTTCTATTAACTCACTCTCACAATTTTGCATCTTTAATGAAATCATTAAGTGAATTTCATTATCTCACTCGCGCCCCCTCTCTCACCGCATATTCAATTCGCCATCAAGCTCCTATTCTCTGGTTCATCAAATATTAGTGATTTTCACCAATATAGACTGAAATTTGGAGAACAAGATGAAACACAGTAACAAGAAAATACAGAAAGGTTTTACCCTAATTGAATTGATGATTGTAGTGGCGATTATTGGGGTGTTGGCAGCGATAGCAATTCCAGCCTACAGTGATTATGTAAAAAAATCAGAGGTATCTTCTGGTCTTGCAACAATTAAAGCTCTTGTAACCCCTGCAGAAATGATTTATCAAGAAAATGGGGTTCTAGCTGCAGCCACTACCTTAGCCACTCTAGGTACCAAAGATGTAGCAAACAACTTAGGAACACTAAGCGTATTAGCCGATAACAAAATCCAATTCAAATTTGGTACAGATAGTTCTATTAATAACGAAACATTGATCTTTGAAAGAAAATCAACTGGTTGGGAATGTGCTAAATCTGCAAATATTCCAGCTGTAGATGGTTGCTCATAATTGTTCACCAACCTCCCCGCTATTCTACGTCAGGCTAACCTGCTTAGCCTGACGCAAGAACAAACACTGGTTGAACATATGAATGCTTCTGGCCTTTCGGTACCGGAGGCATTGTTTGATCTTGGCCTTTTTTCGGCCAACACCCTAACCGAGCACCTAAGCGCTATCTTTGATTTACCTGAAACCAACCTTGACCATTATGACTACCATGACCTGTGCCAAAAACTTGGGTTGCGTGAACTGATCACCCGCCATCAAGCGTTGCCTATTTCCAGTCATGCCCATGTGCTCACCATTGCCGTATCTGACCCCACTCATTTATTAATCGAAGATGATTTTCGTTTTGCGACGGGTCACCAAGTTGAGTTAGTACTCGCGAACTTTAAAACACTGCAAGGGGCGATTCGACGCTTGTATGGACATTCGATCCAAGGCGCTCAACAAACACAGAAAGAGATCAGCCAAGAAGAGCTAGCTAACTTAATTGAGGTCAGTGAAGATGAGATCGAAAATATTGAAGATCTTAGCCAAGATGACTCCCCTGTTAGCCGTTTTATCAATCAAGTGTTATTAGATGCCGTCCGTAAGAAAGCCTCCGATATTCACTTTGAACCTTACGAAGACAACTATCGCATTCGTCTGCGTTGCGATGGCATTTTGGTTGAAACTCAACAACCCGCCAGTCATTTAAGCCGGAGGCTTTCAGCACGATTAAAAATTCTCGCCAAACTCGATATTTCAGAACGACGCTTGCCTCAAGATGGGCGGATCAAGCTCAGGTTGAATCAAGATAACGCCCTCGATCTCCGTGTCTCTAGCTTGCCAACATTATGGGGGGAAAAGATCGTATTACGGCTGCTCGATAGCAGTGCAGCCAACCTCGATATCGACACGCTTGGCTATAATTCAGAACAAAAACAACTCTACCTTAACGCCTTAAAAAAGCCACAAGGCATGATTTTAATGACCGGCCCAACAGGAAGTGGAAAAACGGTGTCACTCTATACTGGACTCAGAATTCTAAATACCAGCGAAGTGAACATTTCGACGGCGGAAGATCCTGTAGAGATCAATTTATCGGGGATCAACCAAGTTCAAGTCAAACCGAAAATTGGCTTTGGTTTTGCTGAAGCTCTGCGATCTTTTCTCCGTCAAGATCCCGATGTGGTCATGGTTGGGGAGATCCGTGATTTAGAAACCGCCGAAATAGCGGTGAAAGCAGCGCAAACTGGCCACTTGGTGCTTTCCACGCTTCACACCAACTCTGCCGCAGAGACCGTAGTACGGCTTACTAATATGGGCATTGAAGCATTCAATCTCGCCTCATCTTTAAGTTTAATCATTGCTCAGCGTCTGGCTCGAAGGCTGTGCGAGCATTGCCGTCAACCGGATACCAATACACCTCTACACCTTGAAATAAGTGCTGAAGATCGTATCTATCGAGCAAATCCTAAAGGTTGTAGCGAATGCACTGGCGGTTACTCTGGTCGAGTGGGTATTTATGAAGTGATGGAGTTTAACTCAGATCTTTCTGAAGCTCTTATTAAAGGAGCCAGCATTAATCAAATTGAGCAATTAGCGCAGAAGAACGGAATGCAGAATTTACACAACTCAGGGATAGAAAAATTAAAACAAGGCATCACTAGCTATCGTGAATTACAACGAGTGCTCTACTTTTGATTAAACGAGCACCACTGAAAAAGAAGGCTCAGCCGGTTTTCTATCACGACCATAACTTCTGTATTGAGCGGTCATGGTATAGAGACCAACGCCCCATCAATCGCTAAATACGAGACCACTGAAAATTGGAATAGCCATGAAACACAATAAACCAATACCACTCAAAAATTTTCGTTGGAAAGGCATCAATAGCTTAGGAAAAAAAACATCAGGACAGATGCTAGCCCTCAGTGAGCTTGAAGTAAGAGATAAACTCAAAGAGCAACATATTCAGGTAAAAAAGCTAAAGCGCGGCAGTGTTTCTCTACTCACGCGATTAGCTCATCGAGTCAAACCAAGAGATATTACTCTTCTTACTCGCCAACTTGCCACCATGCTCACTACAGGGGTGCCGATTGTCCAAGCGCTCAAACTCGTGGCAGACAATCACCGAAAAGCGGAAATGAAATCGATTCTCCTGCAGATAAGTAAGGGCGTTGAGGCAGGAACGCCAATATCAAAAGTAATGAGAACCAGCAGTCACCACTTCGATAGACTCTATACAGACCTTGTTGCAACGGGTGAGCAAGCGGGAAGCTTGGCGGAAGTCTTTGAACGTTTAGCCACTTATAGAGAAAAAAGCGAACAACTGCGTTCCAAAGTTATTAAAGCGCTTATCTACCCGACAATGGTCATGTTCGTCGCGTTAAGCGTATCGTATTTGATGTTAACAATGGTGATCCCTGAATTTGAAACCATGTTCTCTGGTTTTGGGGCCGATCTTCCATGGTTTACCCAACAAGTGATGCGACTTTCCCATTGGATGCAAGCTTATAGCCTATATATCGTAGTATTCACTGTCGGCGCTGTTATTGTCATAAAAAGTATGCGTAAACGTCTATTTTCGTTTCGCTTAATGACCTCTCGCTGGGGGCTCAAATTTCCGATCATAGGCAGCGTGGTAATGAAAGCCTCTCTCGCCAAATTCAGTCGAACGCTATCGACTAGTTTCAGTGCCGGAATCCCTATCCTATCAAGTTTGCAAACTACCGCGAAAACCGCAGGTAATGTTCATTTTGAAACCGCTATTCATCAAGTCCATCAAGAAACGTCGTCAGGGGTTCCAATGTACATTGCGATGCGTAATACCAATGCATTTCCTGAAATGGTACTGCAAATGGTGATGATTGGAGAGGAATCTGGAAAACTCGACGATATGCTGAACAAAGTGGCGACCATTTATGAATTTGAAGTCGACAATACGGTTGATAATCTCGGAAAAATATTAGAACCATTGATCATCGTTTTCTTAGGGACATTAATTGGAGGTCTCGTGGTCGCGATGTACCTACCAATCTTTAACTTAATGAGTGTTATAGGATAAGATATACCAACTTGGATGAATAATCGTGAACAAAAGAACATACGTTAGCCCCATCCACACGCTTACCCTATACAACACCCTATTTGAGATCCTAAATGGAAATTTTTGAGTACTACCCGTGGGTTTTTCCTATTCTCGCAACTATTTTTGGCTTAATCATTGGTAGCTTTCTAAATGTTGTCATTCATCGCTTGCCTCTCATGATGGAGCGCGAATGGAAACAAGAGTGTGCTGAATCCTTTCCTGAATATAATCTTCCGAAACCTGAAGGCGTATTTAACTTAAGTGTTCCACGTTCGACATGCCCGAAATGCAAAACTCAATTACGTTTGATCGACAACATACCTGTCATAAGTTGGTTATTCCTAAAAGGGAAATGCCACCACTGTGAAAATCCAATTAGCGCTCGTTACCCTGCGGTTGAAACTCTTACTGCGTTAATGAGTTTTGCTGTGGCTAGTCACTTTGGTTTCAGTTATTTTACGGTCGCTTTACTGTTTTTCACTTTTGTATTAATTGCAGCCACGTTTATTGACCTTGATACTATGCTGCTTCCAGACCAACTAACCCTGCCACTCATGTGGGCGGGTATCGCTCTATCCGTTTTTCAAATCAGCCCTGTATCGCTGCAAGACGCTATCATAGGCGCGATGGCAGGTTACCTCTGCTTATGGTCAGTTTACTGGGGGTTTAAGCTGCTCACAGGCAAGGAAGGGATGGGTTATGGTGACTTTAAGCTTCTCGCAGCCCTTGGCGCTTGGTTAGGCTGGCAGCACCTTCCTCTCATTATTTTACTCTCATCCCTAGTCGGGCTATTTTTCGGTCTAATCCAACTTCGACTGCAGAAGCAAGGTATCGACAAAGCTTTTCCGTTTGGCCCTTATTTAGCCATCGCAGGTTGGATCAGCTTGCTATGGGGCAGTAACATCATGGATTGGTATCTCACATCCATCTTAGGGGGTTAATATGGCTCTAATTATTGGTTTAACCGGTGGGATCGCCAGCGGTAAAACAACGGTATCCAATCTTTTTCACTCTCAATTTAATATTGATGTTGTCGATGCGGATATCGTCGCTCGTCAAGTTGTTGAGCCCGGGACTGTTGGTATTGAAAAGATCACTCAACATTTTGGTTACGACGTTCTCTTCGATAATGGCGAATTAAACCGAGCGAGATTAAGAGAACGGATTTTTTCCGATCCCAATGATAAAGCTTGGTTGAATGAATTGCTGCATCCCATGATCCGCGAAAAGATGCTAGCGGATTTAAATCAAGTCACCTCCCCTTATGCATTACTTGTTGCTCCACTGCTCATCGAAAACAAGCTTCAGTCAATGGTAGATCGTATCCTAGTGGTCGATGTAAGTGAACAGACCCAGCTAGAGCGAACCATTTCAAGAGACAATGTGTCACTCCAGCAAGCTGAATCTATCTTGAAATCACAAGCGACCAGGCAGCAACGATTGCAATTCGCTGATGACGTGGTTAAAAATGATACGAAAAACGGGGGAATTTTGTCTCAAGTCACAGAATTACACCAAAAGTATCTGGCTATTTGTAGAGAAAATCAGTCAAAATAGAACGGAACAGACCTAAGGCTTAGTTAGATGACCACCCACAGATTTGAACACCCATTAAATGAAAAGACTCGTATTTACCTGAGAGTAGAATCTCTCCTCAGGCAACTGCACCTGTCTTCTACATTTGAGGATGGTCAACAGTACCAATTGTTTTTCCGTTCTCTTTTCGATCTGCTTGAAATATTTGAGCAAATCCAACTGAAAAGTGAGCTTGCAAAAGATATTGAGAAGCAGCGTCAAACTTACAAAAGCTGGTTAAACGTCGATGGTGTTGATCAAGAAATGTTACTCAGCGTTTTAAAAGAGGTGGATAGTATCCATCGCAACTTGATGGCAGCTGAACGCTTTGGGCAATCTCTAAAAGAAGAACGCTTCCTCAGTGCAATTCGCCAACGCTTTAACCTTCCGGGTGGTTCGTGCTGTTTTGATCTTCCGGCACTGCATTACTGGCTTCACCTTCCTTTAGATAAAAAAACCAGAGACGCAAAGCTTTGGACGAGTACATTGCGACCTCTTTCCGACGCGCTCAGCTTGTGGTTAAAGCTAACCCGTGAGACTGGTCATTTTAAACCGCAAATTGCTCGTAGTGGTTTTTTCCAAAGTGATGCTGAAGAAGCCAATATCCTGCGCCTGTCTATTCCGCTCGATTATGGTGTCTATCCAATGATTTCTGGCCACAAGAACCGTTTCGCGATTAAGTTTATGTCATTTGAAACTGGTCAAGCAGGCACTCAAGACGTAGAATTTGAGTTAGCAATTTGTAGTTAGAGTTAAATACTAAACTCTCAGATCAGGAAGAAAGATGTCGAACAAACCAACCATCGTAAAATGCCCCCAATGTGAAGCTGACGTAGAATGGGGAGAGCAAAGTCCTCATCGTCCTTTCTGTAGCAAACAGTGTCAAATGATTGATTTTGGAGAGTGGGCGGACGAAGAAAATTCAATTCCAGGCGCACCAGATATGTCCGATTCTGATGGCTGGTCTGAAGATCCTTATTAATCCACTGGATGGCAACTTATCGATTTAGCTAGCATCACCCAATAAATGCCATGATTCAGAAACAAAAAAGCGGAGCCATGAGGCTCCGCTTTTATTATGAGAATGCAAAAAGAATTACTTCTTAGCAAGTTTCTCTCTAATACGAGCAGACTTACCAGAACGCTCACGTAGGTAGTACAACTTGGCACGACGTACTGCACCACGGCGTTTAACTTCGATGCCGTCAACAATTGGTGAGTGAGTTTGGAATGTACGCTCTACGCCTTCACCGTTCGAGATTTTACGAACTGTAAATGCAGAGTGTAGACCACGGTTACGAATAGCGATCACAACACCTTCGAACGCTTGTAGACGCTCACGGTCACCTTCTTTTACCTTAACCTTAACTACAACAGTATCACCTGGTGCGAATTTAGGAAGGTCTGATTTCATTTGCTCTTGCTCAAGAGCGTTGATGATATTACTCATTTGTAAATACCCTAGAATAAACTGATACTAAATTTAATAGGTTACTGCTTGCTTTTCGTTGAGAGACGTTGCTCTTTTACGAATTCAGCCAGTAATTGTTCCTGTTCGTCAGTCAGAGCTAGGTTTTCCAGAAGCTCTGGTCTTCTAAGCCAAGTACGGCCTAACGATTGTTTCAATCGCCAGCGACGAATGTCTTGGTGATTTCCGGATTTCAGTACCACTGGTACTTCTGCTCCATCCAACACTTCAGGACGCGTGTAATGTGGACAATCTAACAAACCATTTGCAAAAGAATCCTCTTCTGCTGAAGCAAAATCCCCTAATACCCCTGGAATAAACCGAGATACAGAGTCAATTAACGTCATGGCAGGCAGTTCGCCCCCTGTCATTACAAAATCACCAATTGACCATTCTTCGTCAACTTCGGATTGAATAATGCGCTCATCTACCCCTTCGTATCGACCACAAATAAGAAGCAAGTTCTCACTTGTTGCCAATTCTTCAACTCCCTGTTGGTCGAGTTTTCGACCTTGAGGAGAAAGGTAAATCACTTTCGTCTTTCCCGGAGATGATTTCTTAGCTGTTTGGATAGCATCGCGCAAAGGCTGAACCATCATTAACATGCCAGGACCACCACCGTAAGGTCTGTCATCAACAGTGCGATGTTTGTCATGAGTGAAATCACGAGGATTCCAAGTCTCAATAGACAAAAGACCTTTTTTTACCGCTTGACCTGTTACTCCGAAGTCGGTAACTGAACGGAACATTTCAGGAAATAGGCTAATAATGCCAACCCACATGTGTTCTCTCGCTCTATACGTTATAAGGAGTTAGAAACCAGGATCCCAGTCAACTTCGATCCGGCGAGCTTCGCGATCAACATTTTTGATCACTTGCTCTTCAAGGTACGGGATTAACCGTTCCTTTTGGCCAAAAGCATCTTTAAGATTAGCTTTCACTACAAGAACATCGTTGGAGCCCGTCTCTAATAGGTCAGTGACCTCACCAAGAGAATATCCCTTAGTGGTTACGACTTGCATACCAAACAATTCACGCCAGTAGAATTCTTCTTCTGACAACTCTGGTAATGAGGCTGGGTCAATAGCAATTTCGAAATTAGTCATCAGTTGCGCTTCTTCACGAACTTCTAACCCTGCTAGTTTACATACATAGCCTTGACCATGACGTTTCCAGCTTTCTACTTTGTACTCAACCCATTTGCCCTTTTGGTTTAAATACCAAGGAGCATAATCAAAAATACTTTCAGCATTGTCTGTGTAGGAGAATACTTTAAGCCAGCCACGAATGCCGTAAGTAGACCCAAGTTTACCCACCACAATTCTTTCGTTTTGCTCACTCATTGATTCTTTATCCTTCATCGACATAAGCTATTTCTCTATAAATAAAGAATTAAGCCGCTTTTTTAGCGTCTTTAACTAGCTTAGCAACACGGTCAGATAGAGATGCACCTTGACCAACCCAGTGGTTAACGCGATCTAGATCTAAACGTAGGCCTTCTTCTTGGCCAGTTGCAGTAGGGTTAAAGAAACCTACTTTCTCGATGAAACGGCCAGTTACAGAATTACGGCTGTCCGCTACTACGATTTGATAAAATGGACGCTTCTTCGCGCCGTGACGTGCCAAACGAATGGTAACCATATCGTCCTCTTTGCTTTCTTAAAAATAAAATTAACCCCAATAACCATTTTCTTAACGAAATAGCTTGGGGTCTCGTGCCAAATTAAAGCCCCGGAATTTTACTCTTATTCAGAGTCAATGCAAGGGCTTTAGTTATTTTTTCGCCACTATCGAGTTCGTAAACTTTCTGTGACAGAGCTAACAGATTGATAAATTAGGCGACAGAATTATCTTCCGAAGCCGCCCATACCACCCATTCCTCCCATGCCGCCCATCATGCCTTGCATGTTGCGCATCATTCCTTTCATTCCACCCTTCTGCATTTTTTTCATCATTTTCTGCATTTGAGTGAACTGTTTAAGTAGACGGTTAACATCTTGCACTTGAGTACCAGAACCTGCCGCAATACGTTTTTTACGCGATCCTTTGATCAATTCAGGGTGCAGGCGCTCTTTCATTGTCATAGAGCTAATGATCGCTTCCATCTGCTTAAACATTTTGTCATCAACTTTATCTTTGATGTTATCTGGCAGGTTACTCATTCCAGGGAGCTTATCCATCATCCCCATCATGCCGCCCATATTTTGCATCTGACCAAGCTGTTCACGGAAATCTTCTAAATCAAAGCCTTTCTTTTCTTTAAACTTCTTCGCTAACTTTTCAGCTTTTTCTGTATCGACATTACGCTGTAAGTCTTCGATCAGTGATAATACGTCACCCATTCCAAGAATACGTGATGCAACACGCTCAGGGTGGAATGGTTCTAAAGCATCAGTTTTTTCACCGACACCTAAGAATTTAATCGGTTTACCTGTGATATGACGCACCGATAAAGCAGCACCACCACGCGCATCACCATCGACTTTAGTCAGAATCACACCAGTAAGAGGAAGAGCATCACCAAAGGCTTTCGCGGTGTTTGCCGCATCTTGACCGGTCATTGCATCAACAACAAATAGAGTTTCTACCGGAGTGATGGCTGTATGCAGATCTTGAATCTCTGACATCATATCTTCATCGATAGCAAGGCGACCTGCGGTATCGACAATTAGTACGTCATAGAATTTCTTCTTCGCATGATCAATAGCAGCATTAGCAATAACCAATGGTTTTTGATCTGCCGATGATGGGAAGAAATCAACACCCACTTCACCCGCAAGTGTTTCAAGTTGTTTGATCGCTGCCGGACGATATACATCGGCAGAAACCACAAGCACTTTCTTCTTATCTCTTTCTGTCAGTAACTTCGACAGCTTAGCCACACTGGTGGTTTTACCTGCACCTTGTAAGCCTGCCATTAAAATGACGGCTGGTGGCTGAGCGGCTAAATCTAACGCTTCATTAGATTCGCCCATCACAGCTTCAAGCTCTGACTGAACTATTTTTATGAACTCTTGACCCGGAGTGAGCGATTTAGAAACCTCTACTCCAACCGCGCCCTCTTTTACGCGCTTTACGAAATCACGAATAACAGGAAGGGCAACGTCTGCCTCAAGAAGCGCCATGCGGACTTCACGTAGTGTTTCTTTAATATTATCTTCGGTCAGTCGACCTTTACCGCTGATGTTCTTCAGCGTCTTCGATAATCGATCAGTTAAATTCTCAAACATATCTATCTCTTCGCTCATTAATGCGATGTATTACGTTTAGTATACCTTAGCCATGAAAAGAGTCATACCCGTTGCTGAAGGCTTCTTTTTAAGTAGTGTTAGGAACTGAGAACTTGCTCAGAATCAATTCTATTGGTTTAGCCCATAGCCCCATAGACGGATGCAGGGTATAATTCCTTCATTAGACAATCATTTTTGTAGGAAACATGGACAGCTTAATTGCTATAGTTGCAGCGATTCTCTACGTGATGGCAATCGCGATGATCGTACCGGGCCTTGCACATCAAACCGGGATCCGAGCAAAAACGGTATTAGTTAGCGCTTCTTTGGCGTTGCTTTTTCATGCTTGGTTACTCGGCGATCTGATTCTGAATGGCTCAGGACAGAACTTAAGTATTCTCAACGTTGCCTCTTTGATAAGCTTTATTATCTCAGTGGTCATGAGTGCTGCCATGCTAAAAACCCGCCTGTGGTTCTTATTACCTGTGGTTTATAGTTTTGCTGCTATCAATTTAAGTGCCGCCACATTTTTACCAAGCACCTTTGTTACCCACCTTGAAAATGATCCAAAACTACTGATTCATATCTCTTTTGCTCTATTTTCTTATTCAACTCTAACCATTGGTGCTTTATATGCACTTCAATTAGCCTGGTTAGATTACAAACTGAAAAATAAGAAAGCACTGTCTATTAATCCAAACCTTCCCCCTTTAATGATGGTTGAAAGGCAACTTTTCAAGATCATTTTAATTGGAACAGCATTATTAACCGGAACCTTAATCACTGGTTTTGTGTTCGTACAAGATATGTTTGCTCAAGGGAAAGCGCATAAAGGTATTCTCTCTTTTATTGCTTGGATTATTTACTCTGTACTTTTATGGGGTCACTACCATAAAGGATGGCGCGGAAGGAAAGTCACTTGGTTTGCCGTTGCTGGTGCCACTTTGCTAACTCTTGCCTATTTTGGTAGCCGATTCGTGCGAGAAATCATTTTAAACTAGTGCATTACGGTGCCTAATATCATTGAATGAAGGTGCATTGATTGCACCTTTGTTTTATCAAAAAATCGACATTCATAAAAAATTGACATCACGACCATCTTCGGTCATTAATTAAGCAGCTATATAAAAAGGAATAAAATAGTTTTGGACGACATATCTACGGGTATCTTATTTGCGCTACTCGCGTGTCTCATTGTTATTTCAGGTTATTTTTCAGGTTCAGAAACTGGGATGATGTCTCTGAATCGTTACCGCCTAAAGCATTTAGCCAGTACTGGTCATAAAGGGGCGAAACGTGTAGAAAAGCTATTGAGCCGACCTGATCGTCTTATTGGCCTAATCTTAATCGGTAACAACCTTGTCAATATTTTAGCCTCAGCGATTGCCACGATCATTGGCATGAGGCTGTATGGGGATCTTGGGGTTGCCATTGCGACTGGTGCGTTGACTATGGTCGTACTCGTTTTTGCTGAGGTGACACCAAAAACGTTAGCAGCACTTTATCCAGAAAAAGTGTCATATGCGAGTAGTATCCTGCTTGGCATCTTAATGAAACTTCTGTCGCCCCTCGTCATTTTAGTCAACTTTATTACTAACGGCTTTATCCGAGTGCTTGGGATAAAAGTTAAACATGGCGCGAAAGATCACCTAAGCTCTGAAGAATTAAGAACCGTCGTGAATGAAGCGGGGAATCTTATTCCACGCCGTCACCAAGATATGTTGGTGTCTATCTTAGATTTAGAGCATGTCACGGTGAATGACATTATGGTGCCGCGTAATGAGATTACTGGTATCGATATTAACGATGACTGGAAATCGATCGTTAGGCAACTCACTCACTCACCTCATGGTCGCATAGTGCTATACCGAGACCAAATAGATGAAGTGGTGGGTATGCTTCGCCTACGTGAAGCGTACCGTCTGATGCTTGAAAAAAATGAATTCAACAAAGAAACGTTATTACGAGCAGCCGATGAGGTGTATTACATTCCGGAAGCGACACCACTGAATGTCCAAATTCTAAAATTCCAACGCAATAAAGAGCGAATTGGTCTGATTGTCGACGAGTATGGTGACATTAATGGCTTAATCACTTTAGAAGATATTTTAGAAGAGATTGTCGGTGAGTTTACAACATCCATTGCGCCTAGTTTATCGGAAGAGATCACGCCACAGAATGATGGCAGTTTCTTAATTGAAGGTAGTGCCAATATTCGAGATATCAACAAAGGGCTAAAATGGACATTACCTACCGATGGACCAAGAACATTAAACGGGTTGATATTGGAACATTTAGAAGATATTCCTGAAAGCCACTTAAGTGTGCAGGTCTCTAACCACCCAATGGAAATCGTTGAACTCGAAGAGAATCGCATTAAATTGGTCCGTGTTTTTCCTTCACTTGAAGAATCTGCTTAGCAGAGCCATATTTATATGAGTCCACAAAAAGGGGTGATACGAATGTATCACCCCTTTTTTAATGCTCTGTCTATTCGAGATAAAAAATTAATCTATTTTAAGCTCTTGTAACATAGACTCAGGTAGAGCCAATTCATCATTTTTATTCACCTCAATTCCAGCATCAATGATGGCTTGAGCGATATCTTGAGCCTGTTCCAGCGAGTGCATGCTTGCCGTTCCACACTGGTACTCATTTAGCTCTGGGATTTTATTTTGGCTCTCGACTTTGAGTACATCTTTCATTGCGGCAAGCCAAGCAGTTGCGACTTGCTCTTCAGAAGGTGTACCAATTAAGCACATGTAAAAACCGGTACGACAGCCCATCGGTGAAATATCAATAATCTCGATCGACTCATCGTTTAAATGTGCACGCATGAACCCAGCATATAAATGCTCTAAGGTATGAATACCTCGTTCAGACAAAATATCCTTATTTGGAGCCGTAAAACGCAAATCAAACACCGTAATAGTATCGCCTTTTGGGGTTTGCATCTTCTTGGCTACTCGTACCGCTGGCGCATTCATACGGGTATGATCGACAGTAAAACTATCCAGTAACGGCATTGCTCATCTCCTTGCAATTTACTCTAACAAGCCAGTTAAAAAAACCAGCTGCGATTGTCTTCTAGCTCTTGTCGGCACTGTTTTAGCTGCCCACCATAATTCTTTGCTTGCTGCTCAACTTTTCGAGCGATTTTTTTCAGTGTAGGTTTACCTTGATAACTTTTACGTTTGAAGCCACCACGGCCTTCATGGTAAGCCAAATATTGATTATAAGGGTCCCACTTTGATATCCCTAGCTGACGCTGAGTCTCGCTTGTATACCAACCAACAAACATTAATGAGTCATCAAAATTCGTTCTCGAACCACCATGATTCGTTGCCTTCTGAAAGTCTTCCCACGCCGGGTCCTGAGCTTGCGCATAGCCATAAGCACTGCTCACTCGACCCCACGGGATGAAACCTAAAATATAGTCTTTCGGAGGCCTCGCATCATGGCGAAAACTACTCTCTTGTTTAACGAATGCCATGGCGACGTTAATCGGAGTACCCCACTCATCTTCCATCTCTAAAGCATCATCATACCAGCTTGGGTTTTCACGAAAAATTTCACAAAGGTTACTTTGTTTTTTCGGTGGTGGTGTTGCACAACCCGCTAATGTAAAAACAAATACTGCGATCAAAATTGAACGAAACACATGACATCCTTGGCTATTATCGATTATTTGTCATCACTATTCAGGTATGAGAAATAATCACTTAAAAATGCATCAAAACTCGCGGTATCCGACTGTTCAATCTCTTTTTGAGCAACAATAGAACGCTGCACTTCTTGCTCCATTAACTCCGCAGAATAATGTTTAAACTGATGCTGAAGGTGCTCGTCACGGAACGCTTTTCCTAGTTCGCAACCAAGATTACCTAGCCCCCCCATCTCTTTCGTCTTCTCTAAAAGTTGACCTGAAATGGTAAGTTCTGGTTCATCAATCCAGCCTGATAGCTTATGGCAAACATCTTGATAATCTGTTCCACCTAACTCAGAATCCATCAGCTTTGCGATATCCATTAAATCAACAAACACGCGCTTAGCCCACTGCTGTAGCGTGAGTTTTTCGCCATGACAGCCAATTTGAAGCTCTAAACCAGGCTTACGACCTTCTAAAATGACTTTATTCCAATTGTCACGCCAGCACTCTAACTCGCAGTTGTTCATCTCTTCGGAGTCTGACAGTACGCTCCAAGTTAAAAACAGGTCCAAAAACCTCACTTGATCGTCTGTGATGCCGATGGAGCTAAATGGGTTCACATCTAAAGACCGAACCTCAATGTATTCAACGCCAGCTCTGGCTAGTGCTTCTGACGGTTTTTCACCGCTCTTAGCAACACGCTTAGGACGAATAGGTGCATACAATTCATTCTCAATTTGCAGAACATTACTGTTCAACTGGCGATGTTCGCCTTCGACTTTGATGCCGATTTCTGCAAATTCATCAGAAGGAGTATGAATCGCTTGATTCAACCCTTCCAAGTATTGGTCTAAACCATTAAAGCCAATTTTCAATGAGCTTTGTGCATTATTGGTGTAGCCCAAATCACTTAAACGCAATGATGTTGCTTGCGGTAAGTAAAGTGTTTTGCCTATGTTTTCAAACGGCAAGTTACTTTCTCGCCCTTGAATAAACGAAGAGCACAAAGCAGGTGAAGCGCCAAAGAAGTAAGGGATCAACCAACCAAAGCGGTAATAATTACGAATTAATCCAAAGTAAGCGTCTGACTTCGATGCTTCGCGATCGCTTTGTACCTGCTCACCATATAATGCATCCCAAAATGATTCAGGGAATGAGAAGTTAAAATGCACACCAGATATGATTTGCATCAGGCTGCCATAACGGCGTTTCAAACCTTCACGATATAAGGTTTTCATTTTGCCTGTATTTGATGAGCCATATTGAGCTAATTGAATATCCTCTTCGTCGCCTACATAGCAAGGCATGGAAAGAGGCCACAACTTCTCATTATCTAATTTGGTTTGGGTAAAGTGATGCACATCTTTAAGCTGTGCCAATAGTGTGTTCACGTCATTCGATACTGGCGTTATAAATTCCAGTAAAGATTCAGAAAAGTCAGTGGTGATCCATTCGTTTGTTAACGCTGAACCTAAGCTTTTCGGATGAGGCGTTAATGCTAAACGACCATCTTTTCCATAACGTAATGTTTCACGCTCTACACCACGGCCAAATTGTGAAAACACAACGGGATTATCTGCAACTTTTTTAAGTCGCGCAGCAAAATCAGTCAAAATTCAGTTCACTTATCTTATATCGTTCTTATTCGAACCATTATAATTCGTTGGCCCATGTAAAAGAGGCTTCGAGAGAGACATATGGCCTCTCCCTATTTAATGTGTGCTCTAATGGATAATTTCAAGCTCTACGACAGGAATATCCAATTTTTCTAGCTCAGGTTTGAGGGTTTTGGCATCTCCTACCACTATAAATTGGTAGTCGTTTGGATCAAACCATTTGCGGGCTAAATTGTTCAACGTCTCTTTATCCACCATTTCTACAATGTCGTTGCGCTGCTGTAAGTAATCTTCGTCTAAGCTAAATGCTAAGATGTTACTCAACAACATTGCTTTTTGAGCTGGCGTTTCGTACTTCAAAGCGTCCTGCTGTCCTACCGCCAAGCGCATAAAATCAACTTCATCTTGGGTCAGTCCACTAATACTGATTTCTTGTAACTCATTTTGCAGTTCAATAATAGATGCTACCGTCACATCCGCACGAACTTGAGCATTAAAGACGATGGCCCCGGTCTCCCTATTACTTGCAAAGTAGCTACCAGCACCATAGGTATAACCTTTATCTTCACGTAAATTTTGATTTATGCGACTATTGAAATTACCGCCTAAGTTAAAATTTGCCAATTGACTTAAGTACAACTCACCAGTGGCATCAAATGGCAGCCCTTTTCTCACCATACGAACGATGCTTTGAGGAGCGCCCGGCTTATCAACAAGATAAAGTTTCTGCTCTGTTAGTGGCTTGACAATTTGTGGCCTCAGCAACGGAGCTGCCTCAGCTTCCCAACTTTCGATAAAAGAGAGCTCTTTTTTGATCTCACGTTTGGATACATCTCCCACAACAATAATATGAGCACCTTGTGGCGTGTAGTTATCTCGGTAGAAGTTTTTAATATCTTGTAGCGTGATTGATTTGATCGATTGCTCAGTACCATCACTTGAGCGTGCAAAGATAGAGTCACCGAAGAGCACTTGTCTCGTCGCTTGTGAAGCCATCCAGCTCGGTTGTTGGTGTTGATAAACCACACCTTCTAACATCTGCATTTTTAGTCGCTCAAAATCGTCTAGCTCAAAGGCAGGCGTAAAGAGTTGCTCTTCCACAATCGCTAATGTTTCCGATAAATTTTGCTTCAGAGATGAAACGGTGATCTTGGTTGTATAAGCGCCAGCACTAATATTAATCGTACTACCTAATCTATCCAATTGTGCTTGAAGGGCTTCAATGGAGTGAGCTTGAGTCCCCTCTTCCATCATAGCGGCAGTGAAATTTGCTAACCCCTCTTTTCCTCGTGGAACATATCGCTCTCCTGCTGGAAGTTGGATTTGCAATTGTACGGTTGGCGTTTCATTGCTCACGGTTCCAAGTAACTCAGTACCATTGGTGTAATGGAGCTTATATAGGCTCGGCATTTCAGCTTTTACCGCTTGAGCAACTTCGGGGATTTGTGAGCGATCAAACTCATCGACTGCACGACGGTAAACAAGTTGATCATCGGTCACTTTCTTATATTCAGGAAGTGTTCGATCAGGAGTGGTAAAGGTTGCTTTTCTGACAGCTAGCTTTTGTTCTCCCTTAGGAATAACGCTTAACGTTACTTTCGCTTTACCTTTGATGAAATCATCGTAGGCTTTTTCTACCGACTCAGGAGAGACAGATCGAATCTGATTTAGTTTAGACTCTAATCGATCTGGCTGACCATAAAATGTTTGGTTTGACGCTAATTGTGACACTTTCCCACGTACACTCTGCAATGCAAAAACGGCATTCGCTTCTGCACTACCTGTTATTTGATCAAGTCTTTCTTGCTCAACACCTTGCGCTTCAAACTGCTCAAGTGTAGCCATTACTTCTGAATATAAATGGGTAAGATCGCCTTTATCTCCAGAGTCACCCATGGCATAGACGTAAAGGGTACAGGCTAATTCTGCACAATCTTGAAATGCACCTGCATCTACCGCTTTTTGCGTCTTTATTAGGTTTTGATATAAGTAGCTATTGGTGCCGCTGCCTAACACGTTTGCCAGTGCATTCACTGAAGATTCGCTGGAGTCTCCGCGATAAGTGGTAGGCCAACCGATAAGAACCATCGGCTGACGAATTCGGTCTTCTAATGTGATGTATCGATCTGCGTTCAATACTGCGGGCGCTTTCGGTGCGTTTTCAACATCAGGTCCTGATGGAATCGACCCAAAATATTGATTCACCCACTCTAACGTTTGATCAACATCGATATCACCACCAATGGTAATTACCGCATTATTGGGGCCATACCAACGCAAGAAGAATGCTTTAAGATCATTCACATCAACTCGATCTAAGTCTTCAATATAGCCGATAGTCTGCCAGGAATATGGGTGGCCTTCGGGATAAAGCGCTTCTCCCATTTTCTCCCACATCAAACCATATGGACGGTTATCGTAACTCTGCGCACGTTCATTTTTTACGGTATCTCTTTGTATCTCAAACTTCTTCTGAGAAACCGCATTTAATAGAAAACCCATCCGATCCGATTCAAGCCACAACATTTTTTCTAGCTGGTTCGAAGGCACGGTTTCGAAGTAGTTTGTTCGATCACGATTGGTGGTGCCATTAAGTGTTCCACCGGCTTCAGTAATGATCTTAAAGTGTTGCTGATCACCCACATGCTCAGATCCTTGAAACATCATATGCTCAAAAAAATGCGCAAAGCCAGATTTACCAATCTCTTCACGAGCGGAACCAACATGATAAGTCACATCGACATGAACAAGAGGATCAGAATCATCAGGCGATAAGATAACGGTTAACCCATTATCTAATCGATATTTTGAATATGGGATCATGACCTTATCAGCGCTAGAGTCGACCTCTTCAACAAGAGTGACGCCTTTAGGCAATGATGAGAAGAAAGGAACCGATACTGGTACTTGAGATGAGCAGCCATAGAGGGCGATGAGGGATAAAGCACCAAGACAAACTTTTTTCATTGGTTCTCCTTAAAAATTGATAGCAAAAATATCATCGGTGAAATACTGAGAGCAACAGAAAAAATCTATAAATCAAATAACGATATACGATGATAAATACATTAAAAAAGCTCTAAAAAAACAGCCGATAAAACACCGTAACGCAATGCTTTACCGATAAAAACTAAAATCATGCATGGCCAAAACTTCATCCTTAACCAACCAGCAGCAAGGCATAACGGATCGCCTATAATGGGAAGCCAACTTAAAAGCATCGTCCAATAGCCATATTTTTTTAACCAAGCTAATGCTTTATGACCATGTTTATCCTGCTCAGTTCGATTAGGAAGCCAAATACCGATCCAATAATTGGTTAACCCCCCAAGCGTATTGCCTGTGGTCGCTATCAATATGATGCTTAAAACTGAAAATTGATTCAGGCTAAGTGTGGCAATCACGCTTGCTTCTGAACCACCAGGCAACAAGGTTGCACTCAAAAAGCCACTAAAAAAAAGCACCCATAATGCTGAATCTGAAAACCATAATGCAATATCTTCAAACAGTGCGTTAAAAAGCTCTAGCACTGCATACCCAACAGCACCTTACCGCGAGTATGACCAGTTTCAATTTGGAGGTGAGCGTCTTGGGCTTGTTCCAATGGATAAATTTTATGGATTTCAGTTTTTAATAACCCGACGCTGACCATGTACATCAACGCATCAAGTTGTTCAATATCAGGTTTAACCAACATGCCATTGGCAGTAAAACCTAGAAGCTTAGCTTTCTCACAAATAAGCTCTGCTGACAGGGTTGGAACGGTCACAACTCGCGCGCCATCTTTTAGGCATTTAAGTGCATCTAAGGCGATATCTCCTCCAACGAGATCAATCAGAACATCGACATCAGATACACGCTCTGAAGCTGGTGCAAATTGGTAATTAACCGCGTGGGCCCCTAGATTCGCAAGGTAATCTAAATTCGCTTCACTGCAAGTGGTGTATACCTCAGCTTTGGCTGCAACCGCAATTTGCACTGCAAGATGCCCGACCCCGCCAGCACCAGCTAAAATAAGTACTCTATCGCCCTCTTTAACTTCCGCATTATTGATGGCCTGCGCAGCAGTTTGTCCCGCTAAAGGCAGTGCTGCGGCAGCTTCCAAGGTGATCGCATCCGGCACTGCACACAAATCCGTTTCGGCCACACAGATATATTGGCTATAGCCTCCCCCTTGAAGAGGAAAGCCAATAAAGCCGGCAACATTATCATTGATAGAAAATCGGGTAGACGCTGCTCCACAGGCGACGACTTTCCCTGAAATGTCATATCCAGGAACCCAAGGGAGGTTATCTTTATTTTGTGCAGCAGCCCAACCAAGACCGGCTCGAGTTTTGACGTCAATAGGGTTCACACCAGAAAAAGCAACCTTAATTAACACTTCATCAGCTTTTGGTACTGGGACCGGTGAGGTTGCCACTGCTAAGGTCTCCGCGGAGCCAAATTCAGTGATTACGATTTGCTTATTTTCCATAGAAAGTCCCTAATCTTGGATTGAGTACATACTGCTATTGTACTTTGATGGGTGTTTATCGCACTTAACAGCAAGTTGTGCACACACCGAAAAAAATAGGTAATAAAAAGGGATGCAATTGCATCCCTTTGACTATAAACCATTTCATACTTATAGGTTAAGCATTAGCGTCTATTTTAACCCGCTAGTGCAAGCAAAATACCAGCCGCTACCGCAGAGCCTAACACACCCGCGACATTTGGCCCCATAGCATGCATTAATAGGAAGTTTTGTGGGTTAGCTTCTAAACCAACCTTATTTACTACCCTTGCCGCCATTGGTACCGCAGAAACACCCGCCGCACCAATCAATGGATTAATGTCCTCTTTCGAGTATTTATTGAGTAATTTAGCCATCAGTACACCCGCAGCCGTACCAATACTAAAGGCAACCGCCCCTAATGCTAAAATACCTAAAGTTTCAAAGTTTAAGAACTTATCAGCTTGCAGTTTAGAACCAACACCTAGGCCTAAAAATATTGTCACAATATTGATTAGCTCATTTTGGGCGGTCTTGGATAGACGATCCACCACACCGGCTTCTCGCATTAAGTTACCCAAACAGAACATACCAACTAATGGCGTTGCTGAAGGTAAGAATAAGATCGTCATAATCAAAACGGCGAGTGGGAATATAGTTTTCTCCATTTTCCCAACATGACGCAGTTGAGCCATTTTAATCTTACGCTCTTCAGGCGTGGTTAACGCTTTCATAATTGGAGGCTGAATAATCGGTACTAACGCCATGTAGCTATATGCTGCCACCGCAATAGCTCCGAGCAAATCAGGTGATAGCTTACTTGCTAAAAAGATTGCGGTTGGGCCATCTGCGCCACCAATGATGGCAATCGATGATGCATCTGCCATCGAAAATTCCATTCCTGGTACATAGTTAAGTAATATCGCCCCAAATAGGGTCGAGAAGATACCAAACTGTGCTGCGGCTCCAAGCCATAGGGTTTTAGGGTTGGCGATCAACGCACCAAAATCCGTCATAGCTCCTACGCCCATGAAGATCAGTAGCGGGAAGACACCCGTTTCAATTCCAACATGGTAAACGTAGTAAAGTAACCCACCCGGATCAGTAAAACCGGCATTAGGTATATTGGCTAATACTGCACCAAAACCAATAGGCAATAGTAGTAAAGGCTCAAATCCTTTCTTGATAGCTAAAAAGAGCAGAATACAGCCAACAAGCATCATGCAAACCTGGCCAAATTCGAAGTTTGCGATCCCTGTTTCCGACCATAAGATCTTTAATCCGTCCATGGTACTCCCTTATGCCAAGCTTAGTAGTGGAGAACCGACAGCTACAGCATCGCCCTCTTTAACGTGTAAGTCTTGAACAATGCCACCACGAGCTGCTCTAACTTCAGTCTCCATCTTCATCGCTTCAAGCAATAGCAGTACGTCGCCTTCAGCAACTTCAGCACCCGCTTGCACATTCACTTTGAAGATATTTCCCGCTAAAGGCGCTGGAACAACTTCACTATCACTTGCTGGAGCAGGAGCCGCAGGGGCTGCTGATTTTGCTGGAGTGACTGATGACAATTGCCCTTGAGGACCCACTTCGACATCGTAAACTTGACCATCAACTTTAACGCTATAAGTTTCCACTGAACCAACAGATGCAGGCGCGGCAACAGGAGCCGTCGCAGCCTGTGCTGATTCTAATGTTGGAGCAGGTTCAAACGCTTCAGGGTTACGGCGGTTTTTAAGGAATTTAAGTCCAACTTGAGGGAATAACGCATAAGTCAGGACATCATCAACGGTATCTTCGGCTAAAGATATGCCTTCTGATTTCGCTTTGCTGAGTAGGTCTGTTGTTAAAGTATCGAGTTCGTCAACCAACAAGTCAGCAGGTCGGCAAGTGATCGCTTCTGCGCCATTGAGAACTTTCGCTTGTAACTCGGCATTCACGGGCGCTGGAGCCGTTCCATATTCACCTTTAAGAACACCAGCTGTCTCTTTGGTAATACTCTTATATCTTTCACCTGTCAGTACGTTAATTACTGATTGAGTCCCTACAATTTGCGACGTCGGTGTCACCAAAGGAATGTAGCCTAAATCTTTACGTACACGTGGGATCTCTTCCAGAACTTCATCAAGACGATCCGCTGCACCTTGCTCTTTTAGCTGCCCTTCCATATTGGTTAGCATGCCACCAGGTACTTGAGCGATCAGGATGCGAGAGTCCACCCCTTTCATCTGCCCTTCCCACTTCGCATACTTTTTACGAACATCACGAAAATATGTCGCAATTGGCTCTATTTGTTCAAGTTTAAGATTTGTATCACGCTCTGTACCTTCAAGCATCGCAACAACGGTTTCAGTTGGTGTATGCCCATAAGTACAGCTCATTGATGAAATAGCCGTATCTAAAATATCAATGCCCGCTTCTACCGCTTTAACAGCCGTCGCCGTTGATAAACCTGTCGTAGCATGGCTATGAAGAGCCAAAGGAACATCACATGACGCTTTAATACGTGTTATCAACTCTTCGGCTTCATAAGGTTTCAGTAAGCCTGACATATCTTTAATGCATAGAGAGTGGCAACCAAGATCTTCTAAACGCTTAGCCAGATCAACCCAAGTATCTGAATTATGAACCGGGCTGGTTGTGTAAGAGAGTGTACCTTGCGCATGGCCACCCACTTTAATTGTGGCCTTAACAGCCGTTTCAAAGTTACGCACATCATTCATCGCATCGAAGATACGAAATACGTCCATACCATTGATATGCGCACGCTCAACAAATTTCTCAACAACATCATCTGCGTAATGGCGATATCCGAGTAAATTCTGTCCTCGTAATAGCATTTGCATTGGTGTATTTGGCATTGCTTTCTTTAATTCACGTAAACGTTCCCAAGGATCTTCCCCTAAAAATCGAATACACGAATCAAACGTCGCTCCACCCCATGTTTCAAGAGACCAATAACCAACTTTATCCAGCTCTGCTGCAATAGGCAGCATATCTTCAATACGCATACGCGTAGCAAATAGTGACTGGTGGGCATCACGAAGTACCACATCTGTGATCGCTAGTGGTTTAGACATGCTCATTAACTCCTTTTAATACTTACAAATGCTATTTAGCTGTAGAGGTACGGTATTGATGTACCGCAGCCGAAATCGCGGCTACTACACTTGGGCTGATAGCAGAGGATTCTGATGTAACTTTTTTATTTTGAGTGGTAGGTGTGATCGGTGCTGGTACTTCTTCTGGTACCAGTTTGGACATCAACCGAACTACGTAAACTAGAATGGTGAGGAAAATAAAGACGACCGACATCCCCGTAACCATCAGGGTTGCAGCATCTACTAGCAGGCTTCCAATATGTGTCATGTTGCTTCCTTTCTTCGTCATCCTGACATGTGCAGGACTCCACGATTATAAATCCCGACAAAAGGATTATCTCGATTGGTAAAACTTTGTCAATTTTGTTTAAGGAAGAGTTCTATATAAAGCACAAATCAGATGAATATTTGTACACTCAAATCACATAAATCTGATCTTATGGCCTTTTTTAGACTAAAAAACTAGTGAATATTGCCAGATTACTGAAGAAATGGGGTCAATAGTGAGATGAGGTTAAAATTTCTGAGATTAACTAATAAAAACAATTGGTTGTATTATTCAAGTTAACAAGAAGTAATAGAAATGTTAAATACAAAAAAGCCTCGCATTGCGAGGCTTTTTTAATCTCTAAAAGAGAAATAATGGTGCGCGCGGGAGGATTCGAACCTCCGACCGCCTGGTTCGTAGCCAGGTACTCTATCCAGCTGAGCTACGCGCGCACTAAATCGGTGTTACACAATGACTGTTTCAATCACTGCTTGCCTCTCTTACGAGAGTAATAATGGTGCGCGCGGGAGGATTCGAACCTCCGACCGCCTGGTTCGTAGCCAGGTACTCTATCCAGCTGAGCTACGCGCGCACTAAATCGGTGTTACACAATGATTGTATCAATCACTGCTTGCCTCTCTTACGAGAGTAATAATGGTGCGCGCGGGAGGATTCGAACCTCCGACCGCCTGGTTCGTAGCCAGGTACTCTATCCAGCTGAGCTACGCGCGCACTAAATCGGTGCTACACAATGATTGTATCAATCACTGCTTGCCTCTCTTACGAGAGTAATAATGGTGCGCGCGGGAGGATTCGAACCTCCGACCGCCTGGTTCGTAGCCAGGTACTCTATCCAGCTGAGCTACGCGCGCACTAAATTGGTGTTACACAATGACTGTTTCAATCACTGCTTGCCTCTCTTACGAGAGTAATAATGGTGCGCGCGGGAGGATTCGAACCTCCGACCGCCTGGTTCGTAGCCAGGTACTCTATCCAGCTGAGCTACGCGCGCACTAAATCGGTGTTACACAATGATTGTATCAATCACTGCTTGTCTCTCTTACGAGAGTAATAATGGTGCGCGCGGGAGGATTCGAACCTCCGACCGCCTGGTTCGTAGCCAGGTACTCTATCCAGCTGAGCTACGCGCGCACTGTAATTCCTGCTAAAGAATTATTGTGAAGCTTATCACATTCCATTTCTTACGAAACAAAAAAAGCCCTAAGGGCATACAATGAATGGCGGTGAAGGAGGGATTCGAACCCTCGATACGGCTACAAACCGTATACTCCCTTAGCAGGGGAGCGCCTTCAGCCTCTCGGCCACCTCACCGTTGTATATTCACTGTTTTATCTCTTGCAAAGGAGATAATGGTGCGCGCGGGAGGATTCGAACCTCCGACCGCCTGGTTCGTAGCCAGGTACTCTATCCAGCTGAGCTACGCGCGCACTAATTGTTTCTTTACCTAAGTAAGTCAACGTCTCAAGAATGGCGGTGAAGGAGGGATTCGAACCCTCGATACGGCTACAAACCGTATACTCCCTTAGCAGGGGAGCGCCTTCAGCCTCTCGGCCACCTCACCGTCTTGAGGAGGCACATATTACGATTTACCAAAAATATGTCAAACATTTTCTTGGCAAAAACTGCAAAAAAAACCTCAACCGTTGCCTATTTAATCAAAGCGTTGAAAAATCGCACGTTAAAGTCGAGATTGACGCCTCGAATAGCAGTGTAACTGAAAAAACATCGACAAATTGCGAGGTAGGTTTCATTTGAAAGTTTCTCGTTCTTATCTACTTAATTACGCGCACAAAAAAGGCCAGCAAATTTGCCAGCCTTTTCTCAAACACTACCCAATTAGTAGTTGCCTGTTGTAACGTTGCCGTTACCTTTCTCTGCTTGAATGCGCATGTAGATTTCTTCACGGTGAACAGATACTTCTTTCGGTGCATTAACACCGATACGTACTTGGTTACCTTTTACACCTAGCACAGTAACTGTCACTTCATCACCAATCATCAGTGTTTCGCCAACACGGCGAGTCAAAATTAGCATTCTTTGCTCCTTGAGTAATCTCTGAATTATCTTGCTACGAAACCATTATCAACAAAAGTTATATTTTCGTAAACTGTCTATTTGTTTATTTAACCAAAATGCATCTGATTTTGCTGAAATAGTTCGGTTTCGTGCTCCGTTATATATGCATCATGAAGTATGTTAGCCGCTTTCTCAACTACAGTTGGACACAAAACCAGCATTAATGATCGCTGCTCTGTAAAATGATGATGAACATCGATTCCATGATCTAATAGTAACTCGATCGACGCCGACAACACTCTTTGCGCTTGAGTACCAACAACTGTGAGCAAGCTTACCGCTTCACTATTACGGATTTTCTCATCAAAAACTAGCCCTAACTTGGCGTAAGCATCTTGTTTAATGACCACTCCTGTCCAATCTGTTTCCTGGATCACACTCCATATTTCAATACCCAGCATCTGACACTGCTTTTGTAATGCTTCACTCGTCGAATGCTCAACGTGGATCATGACCAAACTGTGTTCTAATGCCAGCCCTGAAATTAAGCGTTCAGAAGAGTCTCCACTAACTAAACTACCGTCGTTAACCTCAAACGTAGAAAGAACCCTAAGTGGCACGTTATACTGATGAGCGTATAAGACAGATGGAAGATGAAGAACTTTCGCACCTTTTCGAGCCATCTCTTTCATTGCAGGAAAGTCGATACAGTCAATTTTACGAGCATTTTTTACCACTCGCGGATCACATGTATAAATGCCATCGACATCTGTAAATATTTGACACTCTTGTGCCTCAAGCGCACCAGCCAGAGTAACTGCACTAGTATCAGACCCACCTCTTCCGAGTGTAGTGATATCCCCTTTGGAATTAATACCTTGGAAGCCTGCAACTATCACGATCTGTTCATCGTTCAAAAGCTCAGTAATAGGTCCGGTATCAATATGTTTAATTGCCGCGTTATTATGATGATTATCAGTCAATATTTTAGCTTGAGATCCTGTCAATGATGTCGTGCTATACCCTAATTTACTCAGGATCATAGCAAGTAGAGCCATCGACATTTGCTCACCAGCTGAAAGTAATACATCTAGCTCTCTTGCATTAGGCACGTCATCAACTTCTAGAGCTAAATTTATTAAACGATTTGTCTCACCTGACATAGCAGAAACGACAACCACGACATGGTTACCATCATTTTTTGCTTTAATGATATGTTCTGCCACCACATGCATTCTCTCTATAGAGCCTACAGATGTTCCACCAAATTTTTGCACAATTATGGGCTTTTTCACCAGCCTTCACCTTCCTAGGACCGCAGTCGCATGAATTAACACATCTAAATCGATAGTAGATTTAGTTCAAAAAAATTAACCAAGTAGTCTAACTTCGACAATTAGACCACTTGGTTAATCTCAATAAATTATGCCCAATCAAATTATCTTTGATTGGGCATTAACTTTAGAGGTTAAATGTAATTATAAACGCTCTTCTAACCAAGCTTGAACAGATTGCAATGCTTCTGGTAAGGCTTCTACGTCTGTACCGCCCGCTTGCGCCATATCAGGTCGACCACCACCTTTACCGCCAACTTGCTCTGCAACCATTTTAACTAAATCACCCGCTTTTACTTTGCTAGTCAGGTCTTTCGTCACACCAGCAATTAAACCCACTTTATTATCAGCAACGTTAGCAATAAGAATAATACCGCTACCAATCTGATTTTTAGTATTGTCTAACATTGTACGAAGGTTCTTGTTATCCGCGCCTTCAAGAGCAGCAACTAGCACTTTCACACCGCAAATATCGGTCACTTTGCCCATAATATTGGCACTTTCTGCTGCTGCCATTTTATCTTTCAGCAACTGCATTTCTTTTTCCAAAGATTTCGCTTTTTGTGCTGACTCTGCAATTTTCGCTTCATAAGCTTTGTTTTGAGAGTCAATAAAGTCTAAAGCAGAATCGCCAGTAACCGCTTCAATACGACGAATACCAGCCGCGATGCCGCCTTCAGAGGTAATCTTAAATAGGCCGATATCACCAGTATTATTCGCATGAATACCACCACAAAGCTCAGTAGAGAAATCTCCCATAGAGAGTACGCGAACTTCTGCATCGTATTTTTCGCCGAATAGCGCCATCGCACCTTTTGCTTTCGCGGATTCAATATCCATAATATTGGTTTCAATAGTATGGTTACGACGAATCTGAGCATTCACTAAGCGTTCTACTTCTTTAAGCTCTGCTGGCGTTACTGCTTCAAGGTTTGAGAAGTCAAAACGAAGGTTATCCGCTTTAACTAGTGAACCTTTTTGTGCAACGTGATCACCCAATATTTGGCGTAACGCTTCATGTAATAAGTGAGTTGCTGAGTGATTAAGAGAGATCGCAACACGACGCTCTGCATTCACATTAGCTGACACGTTATCTTCTTTTGCTAGAACGCCTTCAACCAACTCACCATGATGAGCAATAGCATTTCCTAGCTTCTGTGTATCAACAACTTTAAATACGCCAGATTGAGTGTTAAGTGTACCCGCATCACCACATTGACCGCCTGATTCTGCATAAAATGGGGTTTGGTCCAGAATGACAATCGCCTTATCACCTGCACTTAATGTTTCAACTTCATCAGCATCTACGAACATAGCAACAATCTTGCTGTCACCTTGAGTCGCTGTGTAACCGCAGAACTCAGTATTGCTATCCACTTTTATTGACGCATTGTAATCTGTATTAAACTGACCTGCTTCACGTGCACGTTGACGTTGAGCTTCCATCGCTTTTTCAAAGCCAGCTTCATCAATCGTAAATTCACGTTCACGTGCAACATCGTTAGTCAGATCAGCAGGGAAACCATAAGTATCATAAAGTTTAAATACGGTATCACCGTCTAGAACTTTGCCATCAAGGGAGTCTAAAGCTTCGTTAAGAATCACCATGCCACGCTCAAGAGTGCGGCTAAAGTTCTCTTCTTCAATGCGTAACACTTTCTCAACTAGCTCTTGTTGTTTCTTCAACTCTTCGCCTGCTGTGCCCATTACTTCAGCCAATGGACCAACAAGTTTGTGGAAGAATGAACCTTGTGCACCAAGCTTATTACCATGACGAACGGCACGACGAATGATACGACGTAGGACATAGCCACGGCCTTCATTTGAAGGCATTACGCCATCAACAATCAAGAACGCACATGAACGAATATGGTCAGCGACTACTCGTAGCGATTGATTTGACAGGTCTTCATGCCCTGTAATTTCAGCCGCTGCTTTAATTAATGTTTGGAATACATCAATTTCATAGTTTGAGTGTACGCCCTGCATAATTGCAGAAATACGCTCAATGCCCATACCTGTATCGACTGATGGTTTTGGCAATGCTTCCATTGTTCCATCAGCTTGACGGTTGAACTGCATGAAAACGTTGTTCCAAATTTCAATGAATCGGTCACCATCTTCTTCTGGAGTACCTGGGCGGCCACCCCAAATATGTTCGCCGTGATCATAGAAGATCTCAGAACATGGACCACAAGGCCCAGTGTCACCCATTTGCCAGAAGTTATCTGACTCAAACGGTTTTCCACCTTTTTTATCTCCGATACGAACAATGCGATCAGCAGGGATGCCCATCTCTTTATTCCAGATATCGAATGCTTCATCATCGGTTTCGTATACAGTGACAAGTAGACGCTCAGCAGGAAGCTGAAGAACTTCGGTTAGAAATTCCCATGCGAATTTAATCGCGTCACGCTTAAAGTAATCACCAAAACTAAAATTGCCCAGCATTTCAAAAAAGGTGTGGTGACGAGCGGTAAAACCAACATTTTCGAGATCGTTATGCTTACCACCAGCACGAACACAACGCTGAGAGGTTGTCGCACGAGTGTAGCTACGTTTTTCAAGTCCTAAGAAACAATCTTTGAACTGGTTCATACCAGCATTGGTAAATAGTAACGTAGGGTCATTAGCTGGAACTAATGATGAACTATCTACAATTTGGTGTCCTTTGCTTTCAAAGAACTTAAGGAACGCGCGGCGTACCTCATCGGTGCTCATGTACATGCAGCTCTTCCTGAAATATTCGAGTTAGTATTTTTCCATATTGTAAATTGAAATGACTAGGCGAGCAAAAGATTATGCGTTGTGGTGAGAAATAGGCAGGGTGCTTTAAGAGATTCAATAAAAAAGCACTAAGCGATGAATATGAAAAGCTGCAATCACACTATAAAGTCGATGTTTAAAGTCTGCTTTTATTCTTTTCAAATACAACAAAGCCCTGCATTGCAGGGCTTTGATATCATTAACAATTAAAGAGCGAACACTCTATAACTCTTCATTTTCAGGTGACTCAGTCCCTGTCTCTTCTTCCACGACAACTGGTGTTAACAGTAGATCTCGTAGTTTAGTATCGATTTCAAGTGCAACTTCTGGGTTCTCACGTAAGTACTTACCCGAATTCGCTTTACCTTGGCCAATTTTATCACCTTGGTAGCTGTACCATGCACCCGCTTTCTCAACTAATTTATTTTTAACACCTAAATCAATCAGCTCACCTTCACGGTTAAAACCTTTTCCGTAAAGAATTTGAGTTTCCGCTTGTTTGAACGGTGCTGCAATCTTGTTTTTAACAACTTTAATGCGAGTTTCATTACCCACAACTTCATCGCCTTCTTTAATTGCGCCTGTACGACGAATATCAAGACGAACTGATGCGTAGAATTTAAGCGCGTTACCACCCGTTGTGGTTTCTGGGTTACCAAACATAACACCAATCTTCATACGAATTTGGTTAATGAAGATACACATACAGTTAGACTGTTTTAAGTTACCCGTTAGTTTACGCATTGCTTGAGAAAGCATACGCGCTTGAAGACCCATGTGGCTATCGCCCATTTCGCCTTCAATTTCAGCTTTAGGTGTTAGTGCAGCAACAGAATCGACAACCAATACATCAATTGCACCAGAACGCGCAAGTGCATCACAGATCTCTAATGCTTGCTCACCAGTATCTGGTTGTGAAACAAGCAATGCATCAATATCAACACCTAGCTTTTTCGCATAGATAGGATCAAGAGCGTGTTCAGCATCGATAAATGCACACGTTTTTCCAACACGTTGCGCAGCAGCGATAAGCTCTAATGTTAGAGTAGTCTTACCTGAACTCTCAGGACCGTATACTTCTACGATACGTCCCATAGGTAAACCACCAGCACCCAAAGCGATATCTAACGCTAATGAACCTGTAGAGATTGTCTCTACGTCCATTGTGCGGTTGTCGCCTAAACGCATGATTGAGCCTTTACCGAATTGTTTCTCAATTTGGCCCAATGCTGCTGATAGTGCCTTTTTCTTATTATCGTCCATCACTTTCTCCACGCGATCCACATTCAGTGGCAGTGTTTTAATCTGGTAAGACACTCAGGGTTATCTAGGTGTCAGTAATTGATTTTTATTATACTGTTGATTCATACAGTGTCTATACCTGTATGAAAATAATTTTGTTTTAGTTCAAACTAACCGATCAAGCTCTCAAAGAGATGATGAACTCTAAGACGACTTTTCTCGTAAATGATTTTGCATAACGATCAGCGCATGCTCAATAGCCAGCTTGCGAACTTGATCTCGGTCTCCAATAAAATGACACGTTTCTACGTTTTGCCATTGCTCTTTATCTGCCCATGCAAAGCAGACGGTACCAACAGGCTTATCCTCAGTTCCACCACCAGGCCCTGCAATACCGCTAATTGAAACACCAATCGTTGCATTAGAATTTAGAAGAGCGCCTTTTACCATTTCAATGACAACAGGCTCACTCACCGCACCATAGGCATCAAGAATGTCAGAAAGTACGCCAAGCATTTCCATTTTTGCTTCGTTACTGTAAGTCACGAACGCTCGATCAAACCACGACGAACTGCCCGCAACATCTGTTATTGCAGTCGCAACGCCCCCACCAGTACATGATTCCGCCGTTGTCATCACTTGATGATGTGCTAACAGCAATTTGCCGACTCTTTGGCTTAATAATCTAATAGATTCCATGGTGTAAAACCTTATTTCATCTTTTCGCTCGGATTCGATTCACGTATCCTAAGCCTCAACAGAACTAAACTAAAGAAGTGGCCCGTGAAAGTCGATCAAAAACACACTCCGATGATGCAACAGTATCTAAAATTGAAAGCAGAAAACCCTGAGATCTTATTATTCTATCGCATGGGTGATTTCTACGAACTTTTTTATGATGATGCCAAACGTGCTTCGCAGCTGTTAGAGATCTCACTGACGAAACGTGGAGCTTCAGCTGGTGAGCCAATTCCAATGGCTGGTGTGCCATTTCATTCGATTGAAGGTTACTTAGCTAAATTAGTTCAGCAAGGTGAATCCGTTGCGATATGCGAACAAGTTGGAGACCCTGCGACCAGTAAAGGCCCTGTTGAGCGAAAAGTCGTTCGAATTGTCACCCCCGGAACCGTCACTGATGAAGCGTTACTTTCTGAGCGTATCGATAACTTAATTGCCGCCATTTACCAACAAAATGGAAAGTTCGGCTATGCGACTTTAGATATTACTTCAGGTCGTTTTCAGCTAACTGAGCCTGAAACTGCGGAGGCCATGGCTGCTGAACTGCAACGAACTTCGCCTCGTGAACTTCTATTCCCTGAAGATTTTGAAGCCGTTGATTTAATGGCTAACCGCAACGGTAATCGTCGTCGCCCCGTGTGGGAATTTGAATTAGATACTGCTAAACAGCAATTGAACCAGCAATTTGGCACTCGTGATTTAGTCGGCTTCGGAGTAGAAAATGCTCACTTGGGATTATGCGCGGCTGGTTGCTTGATCCAATACGTCAAAGACACTCAAAAAACCGCTCTGCCACACATTCGTGCGCTTACTTTCGATCGCCAAGATCACTCGGTGATCTTAGATGCGGCTACACGTCGTAATCTTGAGATCACTCAAAACCTTTCTGGCGGTTTCGATAATACGCTCGCGGAAGTTCTCGATCACACCGCAACACCAATGGGTAGCCGAATGCTTAAACGCTGGCTACATCAACCAATGCGAAATCTGGGCACTCTCGATCAACGCTTAGATTCTATTGGTGAAATCAAAGAACAAGGCTTATATGCAGACTTGCAACCGATCTTAAAACAGATTGGTGATATTGAGCGTATTTTGGCTCGTTTGGCACTACGTTCTGCTCGCCCAAGAGATATGGCGAGGTTGAGACATGCGATGCAGCAACTACCAGAACTAGAAGCTAACTTGCAGTCGTTACAAAATCCTCACCTCATTAAGCTATCACAAGAAGCGGCCCCTTTAGAGTCTGTTTGCGAGTTGCTAGAGCGCGCAATCAAAGAGAACCCGCCCGTTGTGATCCGAGATGGTGGCGTCATCGCAGCAGGCTATGATGAAGATCTTGATGAATGGCGAAAACTGGCAGATGGCGCGACAGAGTATCTTGAAAAATTGGAAGCTGATGAACGTGAGCGCCACGGCATCGATACTTTAAAAGTCGGCTACAACAATGTACACGGTTTCTTTATTCAGATAAGCCGTGGTCAAAGCCATTTAGCACCCGCTCATTACGTTCGTAGGCAAACCTTAAAAAATGCAGAACGCTACATCATTCCTGAGCTCAAAGAACATGAAGACAAAGTGCTCAGCTCAAAATCTAAAGCACTTTCTATTGAGAAAAAGCTTTGGGATGAGCTATTCGATCTTCTGCTGCCAAGCCTAGAACAGCTACAAAATTTATCCGCTGCGATTTCTCAACTCGATGTACTGCAGAACTTAGCAGAGCGAGCGGAAAGTCTGGATTACTGCCGTCCAACCTTAAAAGAGAAACCGGGGATCCACATTCAAGCAGGTCGTCATCCCGTTGTTGAACAAGTCATGACTGAACCCTTCATCGCAAACCCAATCGAATTACACTCAGAGCGAAAAATGCTGATTGTAACGGGGCCAAATATGGGCGGTAAATCGACCTATATGCGTCAAACCGCACTGATTGCGTTGATGGCTCACATTGGAGCTTATGTTCCCGCAGAAGCCGCTGAAATTGGCTCAATCGACCGTATCTTCACTCGAATTGGTGCGTCTGATGATCTTGCATCTGGCCGCTCTACCTTTATGGTTGAGATGACTGAGACTGCAAATATTCTGCACAACTCAACCCCAAATAGCTTAGTGCTGATGGATGAAATTGGTCGAGGCACCAGCACTTACGATGGCTTATCTTTAGCATGGGCGAGTGCAGAGTGGCTCGCGAGTCAAATCGGTGCCATGACATTATTCGCAACTCACTATTTTGAGTTGACCGAACTTCCAAAACTCTTGCCTCATTTAGCGAACGTTCACCTAGATGCTGTAGAGCACGGAGATAGCATCGCGTTCATGCATGCGGTTCAAGAAGGTGCCGCAAGCAAATCTTACGGTTTGGCAGTGGCTGGCTTAGCGGGTGTTCCTAAAACCGTGATCAAAAATGCGAGAGCGAAATTAACGCAGTTAGAAATGTTAGGTAACCAGCCCGAGAGTGCTAAATCAAGCAAAGTTGATATTGCTAATCAGCTGAGTTTAATTCCAGAACCAAGCGAAGTAGAAGAGGCGTTAGCCAACATCGATCCCGATGAACTGACCCCTCGCCAAGCGTTAGAAGAACTTTATCGTCTTAAGAAGCTAATTTAGCTGCGATAAGATATCTAACGACAATAGGCTCTCTAACGGCAATAGGATCATCGTGTTCTAAATGGGTTCAATAATGTAAAAAGGCTAGAATATATGATCTTCTAGCCTTTTCTTTATCTGAACAAGATTGATTTAGAAGAGTGTTAATCTGTTTCGATATTGAATAGGTTTTCCATGCTCAGACCTTGTTTAATCAGGATCTCACGTAAACGACGTAGACCTTCTACTTGGATCTGACGCACTCGTTCGCGAGTTAAACAAATTTCACGTCCCACCTCTTCTAAAGTGGATGGCTCATAGCCTAGTAACCCAAAACGACGAGCTAACACTTCTTTCTGTTTTGGATTCAGTTCATCTAACCAGTCAATCAATGACGATTTAATATCATCATCTTGAGTGGAAACTTCCGGGTCAGAATTATGTATGTCAGGGATAATATCCAGAAGTGCCTTTTCACCATCACCACCAATGGGAGTATCAACAGAACTGACACGCTCATTGAGGCGCAGCATCTTGCTTACATCATCGACAGGTTTATCAAGCTGGTTTGCGATCTCTTCTGCTGTCGGCTCATGATCAAGCTTTTGTGACAGTTCACGAGCGGTTCGCAGATAGATGTTTAGCTCTTTAACGACGTGAATAGGAAGACGAATAGTACGAGTTTGGTTCATCAACGCACGTTCGATCGTTTGTCTGATCCACCATGTTGCATAGGTAGAGAAACGGAAGCCACGTTCCGGATCAAATTTTTCAACGGCGCGGATCAAGCCTAAGTTACCCTCTTCAATAAGGTCAAGTAGTGCTAAACCACGGTTGCTATAGCGACGAGATATTTTCACAACAAGACGAAGGTTACTTTCGATCATACGTTTACGAGCGGCTTCATCACCGCGTAGTGCACGTCGGGCGTATAAAACTTCTTCTTCTGCTGCTAGGAGTGGAGAAAAACCAATTTCTCCGAGATAGAGTTGCGTGGCATCTAGGCTTTTCGAGGAAACTTCAAATTCCTCTTTCGCCTCTGCCTTCTTGGCTGAGGTTGGTTTAATTTTTTGCGCATCCATCGCTTTATTATTTAGACCAAATTCTTCAACTTTTTTTGCTGCATTGCTTATACCCATAACGCCTCCCCTGGCGAGTTAGCAAGACATGACCACTAAATATGCCGCTAAATTGCTACTTCTTCATTTTTGCTACGGTAAAACCATACCGAACAATAAATTACGGTAAGTATCGTTTCGGATTAACCGACTTACCTTGATAGCGAATTTCAAAGTGTAATCTCACACTACTTGCTCCAGAACTGCCCATTGTTGCTATCTTCTGGCCCGCTTTTACACTCTGTCCTTCCTTGACGTGTAATTGGTCGTTGTGCGCGTATGCACTTAAATATTTATCGTTATGTTTCACAATCACCAGATTGCCATAACCTCTTAGCGCATTACCCGAATAGACCACTGTACCTTTCGCTGTTGCAACGATGGATTGACCACGTTTACCTGCAATATCAATCCCTTTATTTCCTTGATCTCCAGCTGAAAAGTTTTTAATTACTCTCCCTTTCGTTGGCCATAACCATTTGGAAACTTTACTGTTTTTAGCTACCACTGGCGTGTTAACCTTTTTAACAGTTTGTTTACCTTTAGAACCAACATACTCCTTTGGTTTAGATTGTTCAACCTTCTTTGGTGGGTATTTTTTAACCGTCTTTTGTGCTTTAACGGGTTTTGATGATGCTGTTGGTGTTGAGGCCTTAACAGGAGTACTGACTGCGCTTTTGGTCGCTACAGCACCAGCAGTCACAGCAGCTACGGCGACAGCTTTGCCGTAACTTGGAGCAACATAAGCTGGTCGCCAGAGTTTTAACTTTTGTCCAGGGTGTATGGTATAAGGTGAAGATAAGTTGTTATTGTGGATAAGATCTTTCACATCTTTATTAGTGATATAAGCAATAAAATAGAGCGTATCGCCTTTTTTTACTTCATAGAAACTGCCTTTGTAACTACCGCGCCCAATCGAACTGTAATCTTTACTTAACCCAGTAACAGGCGCAGGAGTTTGTGCGGCGCACCCTAACAGAACACCGCATATAATAAAGTAAATGACACTTCGAATAAGACTCTTCATTCTTAGGCTAAATCACCAGCAATAAGTGGTACAAAACGCACCATTTCTATCGTTGAAGAGTGATACTCATCACCCGATCTCACAATTTTCAGTAGCTGCTGTTCATCGCCACCAACTGGGATTAGCATTCGTCCACCATCTTTTAGTTGAGATAATAGTGCCTGAGGAATACTCTCTGGTGCTGCGGTTACAATGATTGCATCAAAAGGGCCTTTCGCAGCCCATCCTTGCCACCCATCCGCATGTTTAGTTGATACGTTATAAATATCCAATTGCTTAAGACGCCTTTTGGCATCCCATTGAAGTGACTTTATTCGCTCAACGGAATAGACATGATTGACCAACTGTGCCAGCACTGCGGTCTGATAACCCGATCCTGTCCCTACTTCGAGTACTTGGCTATCTCGCTTTAGTTCTAGCAACTCAGTCATCTTCGCAACTATGTATGGCTGAGAGATCGTCTGACCGTGCCCAATGGGTAATGCATTGTTATCATAAGCTTGATGTATCATTGCTTGAGAAACAAAGCTCTCTCTTGGCAAAACACCAATAGCATTTAATACTGCTTGGTCCTGAATACCATGTGTAATCAAAAATTCAACCAATCGATTTGCTTGAGGGTGACTCATTTCACCTCCCCCTTTAACCACGTATCCATGCTACGCAATGACTCATGAGCAGTGAGATCTACTTGTAATGGTGTAATCGATATATAGTGATTTTCTATCGCATGAAAATCAGTACCTTCGCCCGCATCTTGCTCTTTTCCTGGAGGTCCAAGCCAATAAATATCATGTCCACGCGGATCTTTTTGTCGAATCATCGCCTCTGCATGATGACGAGCACCAAGACGAGTGACCTGAGTTCCAAGTAGTTGTTCAAAGCCAACATCAGGGATATTCACATTCAGCAAGCGATTGGTGGGAATCGGAGCGGCGATATGCTGCTCAACCAATTGCCTAGCTACTTTTGCTGCAGTAGCGAAATGCTCCTTTCCAGCCAAAGAGAATGCGATGGATTGAACCCCAAGAAAGTGCCCCTCCATTGCCGCCGCAACCGTCCCGGAATAAAGAACATCATCACCTAAATTAGCGCCATGATTAATGCCTGATAACACTAAATCTGGCAGGTCATCTTTCAGTAATTCATTCAGAGCAAAGTGAACACAGTCTGTCGGAGTCCCTTGAACTGAATAGGTATTGGTCACAATCTCTTGCACTCTCAGCGGTTGCTCCAGTGTTAATGAATTCGAGGCTCCAGATCGATTACGATCCGGAGCAACAATGATAATTTCCGCGAGATCAGACAATACCTCTGCTAATGCATGAATTCCCTTAGCATGTACGCCATCATCATTGCTAAGTAGTATTTTCATTGACCTTCCCTTTTCTGCACTGTGTTCATTTTTCGTTTTGTATTTACTATTTTATCGTAAAAGCATCAAAGTGTTAGTATTGACGCTCAACTGGGATCTCTTCTATCAACTCACGAACGATTGCTGTAGCAAAGCATCCCGCATCGAGTGAGAAACGAAGAGTCACGTTATCTTCTTCTATTTCCCACGAGAGGTTTTGCGGCTTAAGTGCAATTTCACGACGATCGTGACGCATGCGGTTACCGCGGATAAGTGCCATCAAATCAGGTTCTGCATCGAGGTGAACTTGCTCTAATGCGAGTACCTCTTCCTGAGTAGGCAAGGCATTGTCACCTGCAAGAGCGGCACTGATAAAGACTTCTCCTGCATTGAACTTATCTTTACATTGATCAGCATTCTCTGCCGTAACCAATAGTGGTCTTTCATTTGATACCAGAAGATCACCATTCAACACTTGGTTGAAGACTGATTGTTCAATACGTTCAGACACGATCAGATTAAAAATCCATGAACGCGCCGCAGACAAATACAAACTGCGTTTATTCTGGTTACGCGTACGGACATTCTCTTTGCCCCAACGACGCGCTTCAACTAAGTTATTACCTTGGTTACCAAAACGCTGTGCGCCAAAATAATTAGGTACGCCACACTTTTGAACCTGTAGCATGCGTTTAACTACATCTTCCACATCTGATACTTCAGACAGAGTAATTTCAAAATCGTTTCCGACAAGATCGCCTGGACGTAACTTTTTGTTATGACGGTCAGTCGCGAGGATCTCAATGCTTGGATGCTCAGCCAAAAATGCCGAAAAATCGGGCGTGTCACCTTTAGGCAGATGAACACTCAACCATTGCTCTGTCACCGCATGACGATCTTTCAAACCCGCCCAGCTGACATTTTTAGATTGCACACCGCACGCTTTCGCTAATTCATTAACAACAAAACTGGTGTTTTCACCTGTCTTACGAATTCGCACCATTAAGTGCTCGCCAGATCCTGTAAATTCAAAACCCAGGTTTTCGCGTACTACAAAATGTTCGTCTTTTGCTTTGAGTTTTGCTTTTGCTGTTGGTTTACCATTAAGGTAAGCCATTGAAGATAAAATGTCTGACATATCAATTCTTTAAATTAAGTGGATAATTAAACTAAGCTTTCGTAATCACAACAACCGCTTCACAAGCGATGCCTTCTTTGCGTCCGGTAAAACCAAGGCGCTCCGTTGTTGTCGCTTTCACATTGATGTTCTGTAGTTCTGTTTGTAAATCTTCTGCGATGGCTTGGCACATTGACTCTATATGAGGAGCCATCTTAGGCGCTTGAGCAATAATGGTAATATCGGCATTACCAAGCATATAACCACACTCTTGCACGCGGCGATAAACATCTTTCAATAATTCGCGGCTATTAGCACCTTTCCATTTGTCATCCGTATCAGGAAAATGACGACCGATATCGCCTGCAGCAATAGCACCAAGTAGCGCATCAGATAATGCGTGTAAGGCAACATCACCGTCTGAATGAGCGATCAACCCCTGCTCATAAGGGATAGATACGCCACCAATAATAACAGGGCCTTCACCACCAAATTTATGGACATCAAAGCCATGGCCTATACGAATCATTGTTGTTCCTTATTTTTGCTTAAGTAGAAGTCAGCAAGCGCGAGATCTTCGGGTTGAGTGATTTTAAAGTTATCGGCACGACCAATCACTAATTTAGGTGTAAAACCTAAAAGTTCTAAAGCGGATGCTTCGTCGGTAATATTCGCACCTTGCTCTAAGGCGGTTGATAATGCAGTGGTGAGTTGCTCAGTTTTGAACATCTGCGGCGTTAGCGCATGCCACAAATTTTGTCTTTCTACTGTGTGATCAATATTACTCTGAGAATTCCCGCGTTTCATGGTATCTCGAACTGGCGCAGCCAAAATACCACCAACAGGATGTTCAACCGATTGTTGAATCAGGTTATCAATATCCGAAATTTGAAGGCAGGGACGAGCGGCATCATGCACCATCACCCAGTCGCTAGGACGATTCTCTGACAAGTAGTTCAGTCCAGACAAAACAGAATCAGCCCGCTCTTGGCCTCCTGAAACCCGAATGACATTAGGATTATCAGCTAAAGATAATTCAGGGAAATAGGGATCATCATCGCTAATTGCCACTACGACTCGCGGTATCAGATCATGCTGAAGTAGCGTTTCAACGGTATGCTCCAAAATGGTTTTGCCATGCAGTATCAAATATTGCTTAGGTCGATCCGCTTTCATACGGCTACCAACACCAGCAGCAGGCACAATCGCAACAACAGGTTGGGTATAACTCATCATCTATTGAAGATCCTCATCGATCAGACGATAGAAGGTTTCTCCCTCTTTGATCATACCTAGCTCATTACGCGCACGCTCTTCAACCGCATCAAGTCCTTGTCTGAGGTCATCGATTTCGGCAAACATCTCATTATTACGAGCTTGTAATTTTGTATTTACTTGTTGCTGAACGTCAATTTCATTATGGACGCTGTAGTAATCAGAAATACCATTTTTTCCCAGCCACAACGTATATTGCAACCAGCCTAAAAGTATCACCAATAACAAGGAAAATAGTCGCATAGTTCCAATCGTATTAATCAAGTCGGGGGAATAAATTTCTAATCCACATATATACCATAATAGGGGTCTATGGGCGAGGTATTGAAGCGATGAGGTGGGATATGTGAATGTTTCAGATATAAAAAAACGCCTCCATGAATGGAGACGTTTTTAAAGTATTAAGTTAATAATTAACTAAGATAAACTTAGATATTATTGACCTTTAACTTCTTTAAGACCGTTGAAAGGTGCTTTAGAACCTAGAGCTTCTTCGATACGGATTAGTTGGTTGTACTTAGCAACACGGTCAGAACGGCTCATAGAACCAGTTTTGATTTGACCTGCAGCTGTACCTACCGCTAGATCAGCGATAGTTGCATCTTCAGTTTCGCCAGAACGGTGAGAGATTACTGCAGTGTAGCCAGCGTCTTTAGCCATCTTGATTGCAGCTAGAGTCTCTGTTAGAGAACCGATTTGGTTGAACTTGATAAGGATAGAGTTAGCTACGCCTTTCTCGATACCTTCAGCAAGAATCTTAGTGTTTGTAACGAATAGATCGTCACCAACGATTTGAAGTTTGTCGCCTAGAAGTTCAGTTTGGTGCTTGAAGCCAGCCCAATCTGATTCGTCAAGACCGTCTTCGATAGATACGATTGGGTATTGGTTAGCAAGGTCTTGTAGGTAGAAGTTGAACTCTTCTGAAGTGAAGATTTTGCCTTCGCCTTTCATGTTGTAGTTGCCAGCTTCTTTGTCGAAGAACTCAGATGCAGCACAGTCCATCGCTAGAGTAACGTCTTTACCTAGAACGTAACCAGCAGCTTCTACAGCTTCTTTGATTGCAGCTAGTGCAGCAGCGTTAGACTCAAGGTTAGGAGCGAAACCACCTTCATCACCAACAGCAGTGCTTAGGCCTTTAGCTTTAAGTACTTTAGCTAGGTTGTGGAATACTTCAGCACCGATACGTAGAGCTTCTTTAAGAGTTTTTGCGCCAACTGGTTGGATCATGAACTCTTGGATGTCAACGTTGTTATCAGCGTGCTCACCACCGTTGATGATGTTCATCATTGGTAGAGGCATAGAGAACTGACCAGCAGTACCGTTTAGTTCAGCGATGTGCTCGTATAAAGGCATGCCTTTAGCAGCAGCAGCCGCTTTAGCGTTCGCTAGAGAAACAGCTAGGATAGCGTTAGCGCCAAACTTAGACTTGTTTTCAGTACCGTCTAGGTCAAGCATGATTTGGTCAACGTCAGCTTGAGCTTTCGCGTCTTTACCGATTAGAGCTTCAGCGATTGGGCCGTTTACAGCTTCAATTGCTTTAAGAACACCTTTACCTAGGAAACGTGATTTGTCGCCGTCACGTAGTTCAAGAGCTTCGCGAGAACCAGTTGATGCGCCTGATGGTGCAGCTGCCATACCTACGAAACCACCTTCTAGGTGAACTTCAGCTTCTACTGTTGGGTTACCACGTGAATCGATGATTTCACGACCTAGAACTTTAACGATCTTAGACATTGAATGTTTCCTTCTCGTTGAATATAAATGTCAAATTTAAAAGGTAGCCGCACAACTTACGCCACTACCTGTATTCTTGTTCTTACTTTTCTAACTCACCACGCTGGAATTCACCAGCTGCTTTCACAAAACCTGCAAATAATGGGTGACCATCACGAGGTGTTGATGTGAATTCTGGGTGGAATTGAGCTGCAACAAACCATGGGTGGTTAGGGTTCTCAATTACTTCTACCAACTTCTTGTCTGCAGATAAGCCAGATACTTTTAGACCAGCTTTTTCAATTTGCGGACGAAGATTGTTGTTCACTTCGTAACGGTGACGGTGACGTTCATGGATAGTCGCGCTGCCGTATAGTTCGTAAGCTTTTGTGCCTTTTGCAAGGTGACATAGCTGAGAACCAAGGCGCATCGTGCCACCAAGATCTGAAGTTTCAGTTCGCTCTTCTACTTTACCTTCGCCATCAGTCCATTCTGTAATCAGACCAACAACAGGGAATTTAGTTTCTTTGCTAAATTCAGAAGAGTGTGCACCTTCCATATTCGCTACGTTACGTGCGTATTCGATAAGAGCAACTTGCATACCTAGACAAATACCTAAGTATGGAACTTTGTTTTCACGTGCGTACTGAGCGGCAAGGATCTTACCTTCGATACCACGATCACCAAAGCCACCAGGAACTAAAATTGCATCTAGACCCTCAAGTACTTCTGTACCTTTAGATTCTACATCTTGTGAATCTACATATTTAATTGTGACGCTTAAGCGATTTTTCAAGCCCGCATGTTTTAATGCTTCGTTTACTGACTTGTATGCGTCTGGTAATTCAATGTATTTACCAACCATACCGATAGTCACTTCACCAGTAGGGTTCGCTTCTTCATAAATTACTTGTTCCCACTCAGAAAGATCAGCTTCTGGAGCATCAATACCAAAGCGCTTACAAACAAGATCATCAGTACCTTGCGCTTTAATAAGTTGTGGGATCTTGTAGATTGAATCTACATCTTTCATTGAGATAACTGCTTTCTCTTGTACATTACAGAAAAGAGCAATTTTCTTACGTTCGTTTGCTGGGATAACACGATCTGAACGACAAACTAGGATATCTGGCTGGATACCGATAGACAGTAGTTCTTTCACTGAGTGTTGAGTCGGCTTAGTTTTAAGCTCGCCCGCAGCGCCTAGGTAAGGTACAAGCGTTAGGTGCATGAACATTGCACGTTCACGGCCTAGCTCTACTGCTAGTTGACGAATCGCTTCCATAAACGGTAGTGATTCGATATCACCAACAGTGCCACCCACTTCTACAAGGGCAATATCATGACCTTCAGCACCTGAGATTACACGCTCTTTGATCGAGTTAGTAATGTGAGGAATTACCTGAATCGTTGCACCAAGGTAATCGCCACGGCGCTCTTTACGTAGAACGTCGGCGTAAACACGACCTGCTGTGAAGTTGTTACGCTTGGTCATTTTGGTACGAATGAAACGCTCGTAGTGACCAAGGTCAAGGTCAGTTTCAGCGCCATCTTCCGTGACAAACACTTCACCATGCTGAGTTGGGCTCATTGTGCCCGGATCAACGTTGATGTAAGGGTCAAGCTTCATCATAGTCACTTTAAGACCACGAGCTTCTAAAATAGCTGCAAGCGATGCCGCTGCAATACCTTTACCTAGAGAGGATACAACCCCGCCAGTAACAAAAATGTAATTTGTTGTCATGTTTAACCTGAAATTGGTTGAATGAGGGAAATGGACTACTTCTGGACGGGATGAAAATATACCAGAAGCCCTTTATCGCCACAACGTGAAACTTATCACAGTCGAAATTTTATTTTTTTGCTTCAAATCAATTCCGTTAGAAAGTTTCTATTTTGTTTTTTCTTCGATCTTCACTTCATCCCACATCCTGTCTAGCTCCGGCAGTGAAAAGTCGCCTAATTCCTTACCTTGATTTTGTACTTTTTTTTCAATTCCATGAAAGCGACGTTCAAATTTTAAATTTGCTTTGCTTAACGCCGATTCTGGATTTTTTCCTAAATGGCGGACCAAGTTCACAGTTGCAAATAGCAGATCGCCTAATTCTTCTTCGACTAAATCTTCATTTGGGGTGACTTGAAGCGCTTCTTCCAGCACTTCATCCACCTCTTCTAGAACTTTATCAGCGACAGGGCCAATCGTGTCCCAATCGAACCCATATTGAGCACATTTTTTTTGAATTTTATTAGCTCGTGATAATGCAGGTAACGATTTTGGTATTGAGTCTAGAATACTTTTTTCTGTTTTGCCTAATTGTGATTTTTCTTTGATTTTTTCAGCTTCCCAATTTGCATTCAGTTCTTCATCACTTGAGAATGTTTTATCCGAAAACACATGCGGGTGACGACGAGTTAGTTTCTCATTAACACCATCTACAACATCATTAAAATCAAACAGTTGTTGTTCTTTAGCGATCTGACTATAAAAGATAACTTGAAACAATAAATCGCCCAGTTCTTCTTTCAAATTTGACCAATCTTTATTATTAATCGCATCCACAACTTCATACGTTTCTTCAATTGTATGCGGCACAATGGTTTCAAACGTTTGTTTGCGATCCCATGGACACCCACTTTCCGGGTCTCGCAACTGAGACATTATTTCTAATAACTGTTCAATGGATTGAGCCATGCTAGCACCTTAGTTTTTAGTTAGAAAAACACCGCCATATAGGCGGTGCTGATTATATTTAAAGCCTTCAATGATGCCGTTACGTTAACCTAGACGCTTCACCGACATCACATCTTTCAATTGCTCTAAACGCACGATGACTCGGCTTAGAACATCAACATTGGTGAGTTCTAAGTCAAAATCCATCACTGACATTTGGCGTTTGTAGTCTGTGCGGCTTTTCATTGTCGTAATTTTTATTTTTTCATTCGCTAACAGCGAGGTAATGTCTTTCAGTAAACCACTACGCTCAAGCGCCTCCACTCTTAACGTCAGAATGTAAGAGCCAACGAACCCACTTCCCCAAACGGTATCGATGATCCGTTCAGGCGCATGTAAACTCAGCTCTCCAAGTTGCTCACAGTCTGCTCGATGCACTGAGATACCGCGCCCTTGGGTGATATAACCTTTAATGACATCACCAGGAATTGGCTGACAACAGCGCGCTAAGTGAGTCATTAGGTTATCAACCCCTTCAACGACAACCGCATCTTTTTTCGGTCGACTCTGTTGAGCGGGTTTGTTTTCTGACTCTTGCAGTTTTTCTAACGCTTTTTGATCTTCTTCTTCAGCCGTAGGCTTATTTACTAACGCATTAATATGGTTAATAACCTGATTAATGCGTAGATCACCGCTGCCAATACCCGCATACAGTTCATCGTTAGTATTGACGTTAAATCGCTTCAGTGCATAACGTTGGGCATCTTTAAGAGTTGCCCCTACTTTCGCAAGTTCAACTTCAAGGATCTCACGTCCGGCCTCAAGATTCTTCTCTCGACCTTGCTTACGGAACCAAGCATTGATCTTCGCTCTTGCTCGACCTGAATGAACAAAACCTAAAGACGGATTCAACCAGTCTCGTGATGGGTTCGGCTCTTTTTGAGTTACGATTTCAACTTGATCGCCCATACTCAACTTATGAGTAAACGGAACAATTCGTCCTGCGACTTTGGTACCGATGCAACGGTGTCCCACTTCAGAGTGAATGTGGTATGCAAAATCGAGAGGGGTTGCTCCCATAGGTAAGTCGACGACATCACCACGCGGAGTAAAGGCATAAACACGATCATCAAACACTTGGCTGCGCAATTCATCAAGCATTTCGCCAGAATCTGACATCTCTTCTTGCCAGTCAATTAGCTTACGAAGCCATGTGATTTTTTCATCATAGCCGCTACGACCTGCCGATGCGCCTTCTTTGTATTTCCAGTGCGCCGCCACCCCGAGTTCAGAATCGTCATGCATTTGCGTAGTACGGATCTGGATCTCGATGGTTTTCCCTTCCGGGCCAAGCACCACGGTATGAATCGATTGGTAACCATTTGGTTTAGGGTTCGCGACGTAATCATCAAATTCGCTTGGTAGGTGCTTATATTTAGTATGAACCACACCAAGTGCCGCATAACAATCTTGCAGTTTATCCGCGATGATACGCACTGCTCGAACATCGAAAAGCTCATCAAAAGCTAAGCTTTTCTTCTGCATCTTGCGCCAAATACTGTAGATGTGTTTTGGTCGACCGCTCACTTCAGCATTAATTTGATAACCTTTCATCTCAGAAGAAAGATCCGTCACGAAGTCTTCAATATACTGCTCGCGGACGATGCGACGCTCAGATAATTGTTTAGCGATTTGCTTATAGGTTTCAGGCTGTTGGTAGCGGAAAGCGTAATCTTCAATTTCCCACTTAAGCTGACCAATACCCAGACGATTCGCGAGAGGCGCATAAATATTGGCACACTCTTTTGCTGCCGCGCGACGCACCGCATCAGGCTCGTCTTTTACTTCTCGAAGATTACAGATACGCTCTGCTAGCTTAATGATCACGCAACGGAAATCATCCACCATCGCCAGTAACATTCGACGAACGTTATCGACTTGACCAGACCCTTCCGCATTTTCATACGTCACATTTAATTGACCGATGGCTGCCATTTCATCAACGCCATCAATCAGCTTTACGATTTCCTTACCGTACGCTTCTTCAAGCTGTTGCCTTTCAAATAACCCACTAGAGACAATCGGAAATAACTGCGCAGCCACTAACGTTGGCTTATCCATCGACAAGGTGATCAATATTTCGATCATCTCTCGCCCACGCCACAGCAACAAACTTCCGTTTTCGACATCACCAAGCAGGCTTTCACACTGCTTATACACATCGGTTAATTTTTTTGATGTTTTGCTATCTTGCTCAAGGCTAGAAATCCAATTGTCTAACTCAAACTTTTCACTCGGCTTTAAATGCGCGCTTCGTACGGCAACCATCTATTTATTCCTAGTATTTGGTTCTTATATATCTAAATATCAGACTAATTGTTCCTCAATTAGTTCTGGCTACTCAACTGACTGTTTATTTCTTATTCTTTGTAAATAATGCCATAGATTCTAAATGGATCGTATGCGGAAACATGTCCAGCATACCTAATTTTTGTAATTGATAACCCTGTTCTAACAGGCTTTTGCTATCTCTTGCAAGGGTAGCAGGATTACAAGATACGTACACAATACTCTTCGCTCCAAGCTTCGAAAGTTGATCCACGATCCCACTCGCTCCAGCGCGTGCAGGATCAAGCAATACTTTATCAAATTTCTCACTCGCCCAACCTTGATGGCTAAGATCATCTTCTAAGTTTGCTTGGTAAAAAGCGGTATTGGTTATCTGGTTAACAACCGCATTGCTTGCCGCTCGCTGCACCATCTCTTCAACCCCTTCCACCCCAACAACAAATTGAGCTCGCTTGGCGATAGGTAAGCTAAAGTTCCCTACTCCACAGAAAAGATCAAGAATACGCTCATCGCTTTGCGGATCTAGCCATTCAAGTGCTTGCTCAACCATTTTCTGGTTTACGTTTTTATTCACCTGAATAAAGTCATTCGGCGAGAAAGGCACCTTAACGCCTGTTTCGCTGTAAGACGGCTCTTCACCATAAACCAGATGTAACTGGTCTGTTTCTGGCATCAAGTAAAGCGTTGCCGAATTCTGTTTGGCAAACTCAAGCAATTGGCTATTCTCTTGCTCAGAGAGAGGCTTAAGGTGGCGCAATACAATAACAGGGCCTTTATCACTTAAAACCAATTCAACATGCCCCAGGGTGGCGGGTGATGAAAAACCTGACAGTATATGCTTAATTTTTGGCAGCAACTGATTCAAGCTTGGTTCTAACACCGCACAATCGGTCACATTGACGATAAGCTTGCTCTGTTTTTTACGGAACCCAAACTGTAGCTGGCGAGTTTTCTTATCAACAAATAAACTCATACGAGCGCGGCGGCGATACCCTCGCGCTTCTCCTATGATCGCAGGTGCTAAGTCCGTATTTTGATCGACAAACTTGTTCATTAACTGATGAAGCGATTGGCTTTTATGCTCGCTTTGAGCAACATAATCTAGATGCTGGAAGTTACAGCCTCCACACTCATTAAAATGCGGACAAAAAGGTTTCATGCGCTGTTCGCTTGGCGTTAACACTTTAATCAACTTGGCACGTGAGTACTTACTTTTACTTTCAGTTAACTGCACTAAGACTTCTTCACCAGGCAGTGCACCATCAATAAACAGTGGCTTATTTTTTTGGAACGCGATTCCCGCACCTTGGTGATCCATTCGTTCCACCAAAATTGACTGATGTTTGGTCTCTAATTGAGTTTTCTTTTTTGGTTGAAAAAAACGCGCCATGCTCTATGCCTGCAATATTTATTAAGTAAATTATTTTAACTCAGAGTCACTATTCTACTCTGGAATGATTGTCGAACTGGGCCGACTTGATTAAGCTAATCGATAATTCGATGAGCCCACTATTCTTGAAGGGTTCATTTTCCCATATCCAGACAGTAATGTAATCAGAGAACATGACTAGATACGGCTTACGTGCCCGCGTTATTACACTAACTCTCGCTCCGACCTTAATTATTGGTCTGCTTTTAAGTGCTTTCTTCTCATTTAACCGCTATCACGACCTTGAAACTCAAGTGATCACCACAGGCACGAGTATCATTGAGCCACTCGCCATTGCAAGTGAGCAGGGGATGGCGGAACAAAATCGCGAATCGGTAAGGCGACTCATCAGTTATGCGCACCGAAAAAACTCTGAAATCGTCCGTAGTATTGCCGTTTTTGATGACCAACACGAACTCTTCGTGACCTCTAACTTCCACCCCAGCTTTGAAAGTTTGATGTTCTCGAAAGATGAACCCATTCCTGCGTTAGGCTCTTCTGAACTGTTTGATAATACCCTAATCTTACGCACTCCGATCATCTCTGAAACTCAACTGATCAATCATGGGCAACCAAATACGGATCAAGCTTTGGGTTATATTGCTATAGAGCTCGACCTATCTTCACTTCGCTTACAACAGTATCAAGAGATATTTTCAGCGGGTCTTGTGCTCATTATGGGCTTAGGGCTTTCTGGTTTTTTCGCTTTTCGTTTGATGCACGATGTCACTCGCCCCATAACTTACATGAAGAATATGGTAGACCGCATTCGTCGTGGTCATCTTGATGTCAGGATTGAAGGGAAAATGCATGGCGAACTGGACTCGCTCAAAAATGGTATCAACGCCATGGCGGTTTCACTATCTGAATATCATGTCGAGATGCAGCACAGTATCGATCAAGCGACCTCAGATTTACGTGAAACATTGGAGCAGTTAGAGATTCAAAACGTGGAGTTGGATATTGCGAAGAAACGCGCTCAAGAAGCGGCTCGTGTAAAATCTGAGTTCCTTGCGAATATGTCGCATGAGCTAAGAACGCCACTCAATGGTGTGATTGGATTTACTCGCCAAATGCTCAAGACGCAACTCTCTAATGGGCAGATCGATTATCTTCAAACCATTGAACGTTCAGCGAATAATCTACTGAATATTATTAATGATATTTTGGATTTCTCGAAACTTGAAGCGGGCAAACTAGCATTAGAAAACATCCCATTTGAGTTCCAAGAGAGTTTGGAGCAGGTGGTGAACCTTCAAGCCACCAGCGCACATGAAAAAGGCTTAGAGCTCACTCTCAAAGTTGATCCTAAAATCCCAGCAGGCGTCATTGGCGATCCACTTCGAATTCAACAGATCTTGACCAACCTCGTCGGTAACTCGATTAAATTCACTGAGCGTGGCAACATCGATATTGGCGTTGAACTTCGTTCTCAGAATGAAGATGCGGTAGAGCTTCAATTTACGGTCAGAGATACCGGTATTGGCATTTCAGAAAGACAACAAGCGCAACTTTTCCAAGCATTCAGTCAGGCAGATGCCAGCATTTCACGTCGATATGGTGGTACTGGTCTTGGTCTGGTTATCACTCAAAAATTAGTGGGGCAAATGGGCGGTGAGATCAGTCTAACCAGTAGATTGCATCAAGGCTCAACTTTCTGGTTCACGCTCCGTTTGAATATTACCGATATGCCAATGACGGACTTGCTGGATACCGATTGTCTTGCCCAAAAACGTTTATTGCTTATCGAACCTAACATGCAAGCGGCGTCCATTACTCAGCAATCATTGACACAAGAAGGCTTGATCATTACTTACCGCTCGGTGATGCCTGATAACTCAGAACCGTATGATTATGTATTGTTGAATCTGTCTCCAAACCAAACTCATGAAAAAGAGCTACTTGATTCGTGGATCCGTCGAGCATTTGCTATGTCTCCGAATGTCATTGTGGGGACACCAAGTACAGAATTGGCGCTGGCTGAGCAGCTAATGAAAACCTACGACATTCACTGTATTACTAAACCGATATCTCGTAAGAAGTTGCTACAGACCTTAATTACTCACCAATCACCGACGCTTATTGCTGCTCCAGTAGAGACGCAATACGAAGAGAAAGTACCACTCAAAGTGATGGCGGTTGATGATAATCCCGCAAACTTAAAGCTGATTACCGCACTATTAGAAGAGCGAGTAGATAGCGTCATCTCATGTTCGAATGGCCTAAAGGCGGTTAAAGAAGCAGAGCGTCAGAAGTTTGATATCATCTTAATGGACATTCAAATGCCACAGATGGATGGTGTTACCGCATGCTCCCAAATAAAGAAAACCGCTTTAAATGCCAACACCCCAGTGATCGCAGTCACCGCGCACGCGATGAGTGGGGAGAGAGATAGACTCCTTGAGGCAGGAATGGATGATTACCTCACCAAACCAATTGAAGAGCATGTATTACAGCAAGTTCTTGTGCATTGGAGCCCACTGACTCAGCACACCGAAGTAGACAAGCTTTCCTTACCTCAATCGGAGCCTAGCCTACACTCGGATACCAAGCCTGAGCATAAAGACATGATCATTGACTGGCAAATCGCACTCAAACAAGCGGCGAATAAGCCTGATCTTGCCAAAGATATGCTTAAGATGCTGGTCGATTTCATTCCCGAGGTTTACGTGGTTGTTGAGCAAGCCATTGAAGAAGAAAAATATGATATGGATGAACTAATTCATGTGGTTCATAAGCTGCATGGTAGCTGCTCTTACAGTGGCGTTCCACGGTTAAAGAGTATTTGTGCCACGATTGAGAAAGCCCTACGTTCAGGCTCTAGCGTTGAGGATATAGAGCCTGAGTTATTTGAATTACAAGATGAGATGGATAAAGTCAAAGCCACCGCGAACCTTTACATCACAGAGACGTAAACAAAAAAATGGCGTTATGATTCAAATACAACTGTCGCCACCGCATAGTGGCGTTCATCTGAAATAGAGAGATGGCTTGATGTGACTTGCTGAGCTTGGGCGATCTCTAATGCTTTGTTTTGCAAAGTGAGTATCGGCTTGCCATGCTCATTATTTGAGATGATAAAGTCATGAAATGTCACCCCATGAGCAATCCCTGTTCCTAGGGCTTTTGAAGCCGCTTCTTTCGCTGCGAAACGTTTAGCTAGAAAGCGGCCTTGCTGTTTTAGTTGTTGAAAGGTTTGATACTCAGATTCAGCAAGAATACGTTGTGCAAAGGCATCCCCACTTCGAGCTAAGGCTTTTTCGACTCGCTCTATTTCAGCAATATCGGTTCCTAATCCAACAATAGCCATGATCACATCACCCTAAAACAGTTTATTTTAATGACTCAATACTCTATGAGTTACGCGCGACTTGCATGGCAATTTTCATATCAGTAACGGCTTTTTGTAAACCATCAAACACGGCGCGCCCCATAATCGAGTGGCCAATATTCAATTCATAAATTTCTGGTAACGCCGCAATTGGGCCTACATTGTGGTAAGTCAAACCATGCCCTGCGTTCACGGTAATCCCAAGATCATCTGCGTAGCTTGCACCTGCAGCAATCTTTTTCAGCTCATCTTGCTGATCGTTTTCAGTTTCTGCATCGGCATAATGGCCAGTATGAAGCTCAATAAATGGCGCTCCACACGCTTTTGCCGCATCAATCTGCTCTCGGTCAGCATCAATAAATAGAGACACTTTAATGCCGGCCGCCGTCAATTTTTCAGTAGCGGCTTTAATTTTCTCAAGCTGACCAACAACGTTTAAGCCACCTTCAGTTGTCAACTCTTCACGTTTTTCTGGCACTAAACAGACGTACTCAGGTTTAGTTTGCAGCGCGATTTCGACCATTTCATCGGTCACAGCCATTTCAAGGTTCATACGCGTTTGCAGTGTTTCTCTCAAAATACGTACATCGCGATCTAGAATATGGCGGCGATCTTCTCGTAAATGAATAGTGATGCCGTCTGCGCCTGCTCGTTCAGCAATCTCAGCTGCATGAACAGGATCTGGGTATTTTGTACCACGAGCGTTACGTAATGTTGCGATGTGATCGATATTGACGCCTAAAAGGATTGAGCTCATTTTCCAATACTCCGTGCTCTGGGAATGGCTGTTCTGGAAATAAACAGTTCCCGACTTTTTAATGGTTTGCCGCCAAGATACGGCTTTAATGCTATGCGTGTAAAGCGCTTTGCTGCTTTTAACTGCTCTTTCGTGAGGAAGCGTCTTTCACTGATTGCAATCAACTCATTTCCCATGAAGGTGAGGTTATCTCTGCGAACACTCGCGATGAAACCTTTCTGCTCCCGATAGCGATAAGTCATATCAGGATCAACATCTTCTCCAGAACCTGCGCAATGCAAAAAATCGACGCCATACCCCATTGCAGAAAGCAACGCGAGTTCAAATCGGCGTAAGGCGGGTTCTGGGTTATCGTTGTGAGCAAGCTCAGTCAGTGCAAATAGGTAATCATGAAACAGCGCAGGAAACGGCTCTTCTTGCCTCAGTACGCGCCCAATTAGCTCATTTACATACATGGCCGAAAACAGGTTAATACCAGATAGAGGTAAGCCTAAACTGATGGGTTCGGCTTGGCGCAACGTTTTCATTGAACCATTACCTGACCATTTTAAAAGTAATGGCGTGAACGCTTGCAAGGCTCCTTTCAAGTTGGAACGTTTGCTTCGGGCACCTTTTGACAACAGTGTGACTCGTCCATACTCTTCACTGAATACATCAAGAATTAAGCTGGTTTCACTGTAAGGTCGGCGGTTCAATACGAAGCAGCGCTGAAATCCATCACTCACTCACATTACCTTCTTTCAGATATGAAAAGAGAGAGTATACACTCTCTCTTGTTAACGGCTAAGCATCCTAATCAGGATTACAAATCGTCGATATAACCTAAGCTACGCAATGCTCGTTCATCATCAGCCCAGCCAGATTTAACTTTAACCCAAGTTTCTAGGTAAACTTTACGCCCGAATAGTTCTTCCATATCCAGACGAGCTTCGCGACCAATGGTTTTGATCTTTTCGCCAGCTTTACCAATCACCATTTTTTTCTGACCAGTTCGTTCAACTAAGATCAATGCATTGATATGGAATCCGTCGTTATCAGGATTGTAATCAAAGCGTTCGATCTCTACCGTCACCGAATATGGTAGCTCATCACCCGTGAAGCGCATTAGCTTTTCACGGATAATTTCTGACGCCATAAAACGTTGAGAACGGTCTGTCACATACTCTTCTGGGAAGTGATGCGTTGCTTTTGGTAGATGTTCATGTACATGCTTACGCAACACATCAATGTTCTTACCATTCTTTGCAGAAATTGGCACAACATCAAGGAAGTCCATCTTTTCAGAAACCGCCTGCATGTGATGCATAACATCGTTACGGTCTTGAACGTTATCGACTTTATTGATGCATAACACAACTGGGAAATCAGTCTTCTTCAGTTTGTTAAGTACCATCTCGTCGTCATCAGTCCAATGAGTACCGTCGACTAGGAAGAAAACCAGGTTCACATCACTCAGAGAGCTGTTCGCCGCACGGTTCATCAATCGGTTAATCGCTCGCTTCTCTTCGATATGAAGACCTGGAGTATCGACGTAAATCGCTTGGTAATCCCCTTCAGTCTCAACACCCATGATACGGTGACGAGTGGTTTGAGGTTTACGCGAGGTAATCGAGATCTTTTGTCCTAAAATATGGTTCAAAAGTGTCGATTTACCTACGTTTGGGCGTCCAACGATAGCGATAAAACCACAATGTTGGTTTTCCGGTAAGCTTGGTTCTACTTTCTCTGATGCGAAATAAGCATCAATATCGAATTCATTGTTATCAGACATTGGTCAGTTGCTCTAGTGCTGTTTCAGCGGCCGCTTGCTCTGCCTTGCGGCGGCTGGTGCCTTTACCGATAACAGGTTTATCCACACCTGCCACATCACACGAAACCGTAAATTCTTGGTTGTGTGCTTCACCTTTAATATTAGTCACTGTATAGACAGGTAGCGACTTTCTTCTACCTTGCAAAAACTCTTGTAAGCGAGTTTTTGGATCTTTTTGTGACACACCAGGCTCAATTGAATCTAGGCGAGTTTTATACCAGCTTAATACTACGCCACGAATCACTTCGACATCACTATCTAAATAGATAGCGCCGATGATCGCTTCCACAGCATCCGCAAGGATAGAATCACGACGGAAACCGCCACTTTTCAACTCACCTGGACCTAATTTTAAATAATCTCCTAGATCAAACTCTCGACCTAGTTCTGCCAATGTATGGCCACGTACAAGTGTTGCACGCATACGGCTCATGTCCCCTTCATTCACCTTAGGAAAGCGGTGATAAAGTTCATCAGCAACGACAAAACTTAAAATTGAATCGCCCAGAAACTCAAGACGTTCATTGTGTTTACCATTAGCGCTACGGTGAGTCAGCGCCAGGTTCATAAGCTCAGCATCATTAAACTGATAGCCGAGCCTTCTCTCTAGTTTAGCAATTGGAGAATTCATACTTTCTCGATTGGTTAAATGTAACGATTAATGAAGACCACCGATGCGGTTAAAACGCACACCAGTTGGAATCCATGCAGGCAACACGCTGTCTGCACTACGTTCAAATTCAAAGCTGATCCAAATTGCGACCGCTTTGCCGACTAAGTTCGCTTCAGGGACAAAACCCCAGTAACGGCTATCAGCACTGTTATCACGGTTATCACCCATAACAAAGTACTGACCTTGTGGAACGATCCACTCATTGACACCACCACGAGGCTGATACGCTTCAACGCGATCACGACGTAATGGGTTAATTAAAATTTGGTGTCCTTGTTCGCTTAACTGCTCATCGAGTTGAACCAGAGGAATCCCATTTTGGATAAACTCACTTTCAACCACGTTGCTCAATTTTACAGGCGCACAACTGCGCTCACCTTGCGGTTGAATGCACACTTCTTTATCACTGCTGTAACGTACCGTATCACCCGGCATACCAACAACACGCTTAATGTAATCGATATTTGGCTGTGGTGGGTATTTGAATACCACGGTATCACCACGTTCAGGCTTGCCTGTTTCAACTAACTGAGTACGCCAAACGGGGTCTTTAATTCCGTAAGCGTATTTTTCCACTAAGATGAAATCTCCAACCAATAACGTTGGCATCATTGATCCTGATGGGATTTGAAACGGTTCAAAGATAAAAGAGCGCAATACTAATACGAAAGCGATCACCGGGAAGATAGAAACACTATTTTCAATCCACCACGGTTGTTGAGCGACTTTCGCGGCTACAGCTTCATCAATACCATTAGTTTGAGCCTCAACATCAGCCACTTTTTGCTGACGTTTCTTGCCCCATACTAATTTCTCTAGCGTCCAAACAAGACCAGTAACAAGCGTTACTATTACAAGAATCAGTGAAAATGTATTAGCCATTGACTTCCCTTATCTAAAAAATACAAAAGTGAAAGAGCCGAAACTCTTTCACTTAAATTGCACTACAGCTTAACTTGCATAACAAGTGACTAAAGCGCTAATAATTAGTCTTTACCAACGTGAAGAATCGCAAGGAATGCTTCTTGAGGCAGTTCGACGTTGCCGATCTGCTTCATACGCTTCTTACCTTCTTTCTGTTTCTTCAACAGTTTTTTCTTACGGCTGATATCGCCACCGTAACATTTCGCGATTACGTTTTTACGTAACTGCTTCACGGTTGAACGAGCGATGATATGTGCACCAATGGCAGCTTGAATCGCAATATCGAACATTTGGCGAGGGATGAATTCTTTCATCTTCTCAACCAATAGACGACCGCGACTCTGCGCATTGTCGTGGTGAGTAATGATCGCAAGCGCATCAACTCGATCACCGTTAATCAGTACATCAACACGAACCATGTTAGAAACTTCATAACGTTGGAAGTTATAATCTAGTGATGCGTAACCTCGAGAGGTCGACTTCAAACGGTCAAAGAAATCTAAAACAACTTCAGACATTGGAATATCGTACGTAAGTGCGACTTGGTTACCGTGGTAAACCATATCAACCTGTACGCCACGCTTCTCAACACATAGGCTGATTACGTTTCCTAGGTAGTCAGACGGCACTAAGATATTACAGCGTGCAATAGGTTCACGGATCTCTTCAAGATCATTGGTCGCCGGAAGTTTTGACGGACTATCTACATACAGTAGATCACCGTTATTTAGCACGACTTCGTACACTACAGTTGGAGCCGTTGTGATCAGGTCTAAGTCATACTCACGTTCTAAACGCTCTTGAATGATTTCCATGTGCAGCATTCCTAAGAAGCCACAACGGAAACCGAAACCAAGTGCTGCTGAACTTTCTGGTTCATAGAACAGTGATGCATCGTTCAGGCTTAATTTGCCTAGAGCATCACGGAAGTTTTCGTAGTCATCAGAAGAGACAGGGAATAGGCCCGCATATACTTGTGGTTTTACTTTTTGGAAGCCTGGTAGACGTTCTTCACTCCCGCCTTTAGCGTGTGTTAGCGTATCACCTACAGGTGCGCCAAGAATGTCTTTAATACCACAAACCACCCAACCCACTTCGCCAGTGTTCAAGACATCAGTATCGATCTGTTTTGGTGTGAAGATACCGATACGGTCAACACCCCAAACTTGGCCTGTACTCATTACTTTGATTTTGTCATTTTTCTTCAGTGAACCATTTTTGATTCGAACCAAAGAGACAACACCTAAGTAGTTATCAAACCATGAGTCAATGATCAGCGCTTGAGTCGCACCATCTGGGTCGCCTTCTGGCGCAGGAATTTGTTTTACGATGGTTTCAAGAACCTCGTCAACACCTAGACCTGTTTTGGCAGAACAACGCGTTGCTTCCATCGCGTCGATACCAACAATTTCTTCAATCTCTTCCGCTACACGTTCAGGATCTGCGGCTGGTAAATCAATCTTATTAAGGATTGGCACAACTTCTAGATCCATTTCAATTGCGGTATAACAGTTTGCAAGAGTTTGAGCTTCAACCCCTTGGCCTGCGTCCACAACCAATAGCGCACCTTCACAGGCCGCTAATGAACGAGAAACTTCATACGAAAAGTCGACGTGTCCTGGAGTATCGATAAAGTTAAGCTGGTAAGTTTCACCATCTTGAGCTTTATAGTCCAGCGTCACACTTTGCGCTTTAATTGTGATACCACGTTCACGTTCTAGATCCATTGAATCGAGAACTTGCGCGTCCATTTCGCGTTCACTTAATCCGCCACAAACTTGGATTAAGCGGTCAGAAAGGGTCGATTTACCGTGGTCGATATGGGCAATAATGGAAAAATTACGAATGTGCTTCATAGGCTTGGTGTGACTTAGCTCTTTATAAATGGAAGAATAAGAAAGCCGTACGCTGACGGCATTTCAATCAAGTTGGCAGATTCTACCCAATTTCGGCACACTACGCACCATATATTAGGTAATTGGCTCGCCAAGCACTCGGATAAGAATCACTTCTTGTTGAGATTGCTCGGCTATCGGTTTTGAGAGACGTTTAGATAACCACAAACCAGCGTATGCAAAAAGCGCTGAAGTCAGGATCACCCCCCCTTCTCCAAGTTGCAATGTGGGTGCGATAAGCAACTGGCCTACAGCAGCCCCAACCATCAACATGAATAGTGGAACTAGATACACGATAGCAGCAGATTGGAGTAAATTTTTTTCCGGAAAGCCAATTTCAACCACTTGCCCTTCATGCACTAGGTCCTTGGTGGTCAATTCCCAACTTAATGCTTTATTACCCACCGCCTTTGACACAATGCCCGTGCCACAACTTTTTTGAGATGAGCAACTGCTGCAACTTGTCGTTTGCTCACAACTTAACGCCACCTGATAACCATTAGGCGTAGAGTGAACATCCGTTATCGTTGCTAATGCTGTCATCATTGGCTTTTTTTCTCTGATGCAATACTTGTCATTGCCGGGAGTGTCACTGACTCAGCAATACGCTTTGCCGTTGCAGGCGGAATATCACCAACCACGGTAATTTCGTGAGAACCGTTGAGGAAGCTATGTAATGTCCGACGACCTTGGCGAACTAACTGGCCTTTTAGCGAGTTATCATCTTTGTCTGCGACATAGATTGAAAAATTAAATAGACCATCGCTGTACATTTGGCTCTCAACCATACGACCCGTTGTTGCCATTCGATAGCGATTCATATCTTTAGCCTGAAAGCCATCAGGCACCCAACTTACTTTCCAATCACTCTGCTTTACATTCCCTTTAGGAAGAGAAAGCACTTCTGGTAATTGCGCTTGCTGCAAGCCGCTCATGACATCGGCTATTTTACTGTTCACTGCATACGAAATCGTTCGGTATTGTTCCAACACCTCGCCATCACGGTCAATCAAGTCTGCACGTAATGGTAGCTTGCTTTTTTCATCAACCCATAACACGTAGGAGTATCTCAAGCCATCTTTTGGAACAATTCGTAGCACTTGAGCCGCAGCACCAGCCTCACGTGCTCGTCCCACTTTTACGTAGTCGTAATACTGATTTAGCTCATCAATATTGCTCATTAACATCGGCATAACTGGCGCGACCATTTTCCCAGATTCAATGGTAAAAGGGTCAATGCCTGGCTCGACATAACTCACTTCATTGCCACGGCGAATCACTTCTCGAACGGGACCACTTAAATAAACTAAGTGCGCCAATTGCTGGTCACTGTTCGCATGACGATAGAGCAACGGCTCAATGCTATTTTTCTTAATTAAGATATAAGAAAGCTCATAATTAAGATGCAAACTCGCTTCGCTCATCTGATGTAATAAAGCCTCCGCAGGTTTCTCTTCTGCAAAGGCTTGAGGGATCATCAAACTAGCCAGCGTCAATGCACTGATTAGAATTTTTTTCATTCAATTACCGATTCTTGGTGTTCATCAACGACGGATGTATCACTGTTTAATCTCAATTGTAACTCATAATCTTGCAACAAAGCGTTAATGCGACGACGTTGTTCTTGTACATTCGCTTCGCTTGGGCCTTTATGTACAGACTCACGAGTCAGACTCACAGGTTCAACACTTCCTGAAAAAGGAACCGTTTGTAGCACTGGGATCTGAGCAACGTTAGCTTGGTTTGATTCACTACCACTATATTGCTGGACGCCTAAAATAACGACCATGGATACACATGCCGCCATTGCGACCTGACCAAATTGAGCCAACCACGCTGGCAATTGTCTTTTCGCCTGCATAGGTGTTGGTTGTGATTCAATTTTGGCTGTATGCAAATCCGTTACATTATCTAGTTTAGTATGCGCTGGCTCATTATCCAAAGCAGCCATCACGCCGTCTGCTATGTTCCACTCCAAATTATTGGGGGTATCACCACGCATCACATCACCGATTAAGTGATAGTTCTGCCAAGTTTGCTGGCTTTCTTGATCAATCTCAGTCTCTGCAATTAGAGCAGTATCGATTGACTCTCCATCCATGAGTGCCGAAAGCTTTTCTTTGTCAGCCATTATTTTCACCATATTAATTACTACTATTAGCGCTGTAAAAGAGGGTTAATTTTCTTTTCCACCGCTTCACGAGCACGGAAAATACGCGAACGTACTGTTCCTACGGGACAATCCATCACTTCTGCAATTTCTTCGTAACTCAAGCCTTCTAGCTCTCGTAACGTCATTGCAGTCTTTAAATCTTCAGGTAACGCTTCGATTGCACTGAAAACTACCTGCTTCAATTCTTTGGACAGCGTTAAGTTCTCAGGGTTCGAAATTTCTTTTAATGCATTACCCGTTTCGTAGTATTCAGCGTCTTCAGCATCAACATCACTCGCCGGCGGTCTACGACTTTGGGCAACAATGTGATTTTTAGCGGTATTCACAGCAATACGATATAACCAAGTGTAGAACGCACTTTCTCCTCGGAAGTTTGGAATGGCACGATAAGCTTTAATGAATGCTTCTTGTGCGACATCTGGTACATCACCAGAATTATTCACATACCGAGAAATAAGATTGCACACTTTATTTTGGTACTTAATCACCAAAAGATTAAAGGCTTGCTTATCTCCGCTCTGAACTCGCTCTATCAATACCTGGTCGGTCAGCTGCTCGTTCATTCGAGCGTGTACTCCTATTGTTCTGCCCTATACCTTCTCAGATATGGGCTCTAATTATGCAGAATGTAGTATTGACTCCACCGCTTACACGAGCACTATTGTGACTAAAGTTATTTTAGAAAGTTCAAATGATTCTAAAATATTTGTCATTAATACTTCGTTATGTGATGTAATCTAAAAATAATAATTCTCAAGGCATTTGAGGGCCACATTAGCGAAAAGCAATGGCATTTACAAAGTATTGCATTGATAGCGACAGATTCTGAGCTAAAATACGTTACCAATGCAGTTGGATAAGAGTAGGAAACTCTACTATAGATCGGGATTTTAATAGTTTTATGAACGTAAACCGTGAACATCAATGTGATGTATTAGTGGTAGGAAGTGGCGCGGCAGGTTTGTCGTTAGCGTTACGTGTCGCTGAATATGGAAAAGTAATCGTATTAAGTAAAGGCCCTCGTAGTGAAGGCGCAACTTACTACGCTCAAGGTGGTATTGCCGCTGTATTTGATGAATCAGACAGTATTGAGTCTCACGTACAAGATACGCAAATTGCAGGCGCTGGATTGTGCGAAGAAGATACCGTTAAATTTATCGCTGAAAATGCAAAGGAATGTGTGCAATGGTTGATTGATGGCGGTGTGCCATTTGATCGAGTTGAAAATGATACCGATGAAGCACCTCGCTACCACCTAACAAGAGAAGGTGGACATAGCCACCGTCGTATTCTTCATGCTGCTGATGCGACAGGCATGGCGATGCAAACCTCTCTTCAGGACAATGTTCATAACCACCCCAACATTACTGTTTTAGAGCGCCATAACGCTTTGGATCTTATCACTGAAGATAAAATCGGTGGTGATAAAGACAAAATAGTAGGTGCTTATATATGGAACCGAAATCAAGAGCATGTTGAAACGGTTCGAGCTAAATTTGTCGTTCTCGCGACTGGCGGTGCATCAAAAGTATACCAATATACCTCAAACCCTGACGTTTCCTCTGGCGATGGGATTGCCATGGCTTGGCGTGCGGGTTGTCGTGTTGCAAACCTTGAATTCAACCAATTCCACCCAACTTGTTTATTCCACCCAGAAGCTCGTAATTTCTTGCTAACAGAAGCTTTACGAGGCGAAGGCGCATACCTGAAACGCCCAGATGGCACTCGTTTCATGCCTGATTTTGATGAGCGTGGCGAACTTGCTCCGCGTGATGTTGTTGCAAGAGCGATAGACTTTGAGATGAAGCGTTTAGGCGCAGATTGCATGTACGTCGACATCAGTCATAAGCCTGAAGAGTTCATTACGGCGCACTTCCCAATGATCCATACTCGCTTGATGGACTTGGGTATTGATATGACCAAAGAGCCCATCCCAATCGTTCCTGCCGCTCATTATACCTGTGGTGGCGTCATGGTAGGTAAACAAGGGCAAACGGATATTAGTCAGCTTTATGCCATTGGTGAAGTCAGTTACACAGGTCTTCACGGTGCAAATCGCATGGCATCGAACTCTCTGCTTGAATGTGTGGTATACGCCTGGGCAGCAGCGAAAGATATCATTGAAAATATCCAACAAGCTGAACTTCCTCCATCATTGCCACCATGGGATGAAAGCAAAGTCGGAGATTCAGATGAAGAGGTAATCATTCAACATAACTGGCATGAGCTACGCCTATTTATGTGGGATTACATGGGCATTGTACGGACTGACAAACGTCTTGAACGTGCACTTCGTCGTATTCAGTTGCTACAACAAGAGACTCATGAGTATTACAGTAACTTCCGTGTATCAAACAACTTACTGGAATTACGTAACCTACTGCAAGTCGCTGAACTGATGGTAAAATGCGCAATGCAACGTAAGGAGAGCCGTGGTCTTCACTATACTCTGGATTACCCAGAATTGGCTGAAGATAGTGGCCCAACAATCCTTGTTCCAAAACGTTAATTGTCCATAATTTAAGGGAGCATGCATGCTCCCTTTCATTTATCTATTCCATAACGTCTCTCTTTGTACATCTCGTTACGATCGATTTAACGGCTTCTGTGCGCGTTTTTAAGCACTACCAGTAAATGTCGATAATCTATGTTACTGCAACCATCTCGCCAAATTAAATACCCAGACCCTCGATTATCTTTTAAAGCAATAAACCACCAAGCGAACAGAAGGTTAACGCCTCTGATCGAATAGTTTTCCTCCTGCCAATCAAAAGAAGTGCGACCGTGAATCGTCACGGATCCCAAAATAGCGGTAGGAAGAATTTGCTGATGAAACCAGTAGATAAATAACTTAGAGCCGATGAAAACACTCACGACTAAAGGTATGGGAGAAAAAATGATTGCCCATGTAATAGAAAGCACGATCGCAATCGTCAATACATGAGCAATTTTAGAGCGGAAAATTTGGAGCTTAGCGCACTTTACTGAGGTTATGCGCGACAATTTTATCAACCATACAAGCATGACCTAGGTTTTCGCTACGAGAGTGACCCATGATCCAAGTAAATAAATCAGGATCATCGCACTCCAATAATGAAACAAAATCACGCTGTTCTTGTTCTTGAAGAGTATCAAAACATTCTTCAAAAAAAGGCATGATTACGACGTCTAATTCAAGCATTCCTCGACGGCAGCCCCATTTGATGCGTGCTTTTTGTTCTGCGGTGTACATTGCTTATCCTCACCTTATGGTTATTTACTCGAAGTGTACCAAGCCCACATAAATTCAACCACTAAGTGAGTCACAGTCCCTATCAATGCTGACAAAAAATCCTAACAAGATTAACATAAAGGGAATTCAACCATATTTAGGTAATGATCATATGAACTCGCTCAACGATTTCGCACCTATATCTCAAAATAGAGATGCAGCACTGCCAAGCTTAATGATTTCAGTCTTAGATCAACTTGGTACTATCACCATGATTGGTGACGATAAAAAATCCTACCTTCAAGGGCAAGTGACCTGTGATGTTGTTTCTTTAACTGCGACACAATCAACTCTCGGCGCACATTGCGACGCAAAAGGAAAAGTGTGGAGCATCTTTCGCCTATTTCATCACAACGGCGGCTATGCGCTACTGCAACAAAAATCTGCGATTGATATCGAGCTGACTGAAATTAAAAAATACGCCATTTTCTCTAAGGTCGATATCGAACAGGGCGAAGATGTAGTTCTCGGTCTCATTGGTGAAAACGCTGAACAATATATGAAAAGCCTAAATGCAACCCAAGATGATGTTCGTGACATTGATGGCGGTAGCGCAGTCAAAATTGATAAGAACCGCTGGGTTCTGTTAGTGAACCAAGAGCGCGCAAAGCAGATCATCGACACCATTGAAGCGGTGAATGTTGACGAATCAGTATGGACGCGTTTTGATATTGAGCACGCACAACCTCAAATCACTCAAACCAACCAGAATGAACACATTCCACAAGCTTTAAACTTACAAGCCCTGAATGGTATTAGCTTTTCAAAGGGGTGCTACACAGGACAAGAGACAGTCGCTAGAGCCAAATACCGTGGCATCAATAAGCGTGCGATGTTTATTGTCAGCGGCACGACAAGCCACCCACTTCCCGTTGATACACCTATTGAGCTAGAACGCGCGGTGGGCGATAACTGGCGAAGCGCGGGGACGCTAATGAAGCACTATCAATTCGATAATGGTGTCGCTATTGGTCTTATCGTATTGCCAAATAATTTAGATGATGACGTACAGCTACGCCTTAAAGATCAGCCAACAAGTCAGTGGGCAATTGAAGCACTACCCTACTCTTTAGATGATGAATAAGGCCTGCGAATTATCATGATCTCAACTAACTTAATGCAATTCTTGGAGATGCAACAGATACCGTTTCGTTTGTTGCCTCACCAAACACCAGCCATCAATATCGAAGATGCCGCACAACAACGCGGTATTCAACCCGAACAAATGGTGAAGTCTATTCTACTGCGAGATATGAATCATCAGCTTGCTTTAGCATGTGCACCAGGAGATCAAGCCATTGATCCCAAGAAAGTTCGAGCAATATTGCAATGCAAGCGTATGACTTGCGTGAGTCTAGCGGATGTAGAGAAGATCACTGGCTATCAAATTGGCACCGTTACCCCGCTATTACTAAAACGATCAATGCCTATTATATTTGATCATAAAATTCTTCAGCATTCAGAAGTGACCATCAGCAGTGGTAGCACGATGGCAGGGATTGCACTCGACAGACAAACGCTCGTTGATCTCTGTCAGCCTATTTTTGCTGATATTTGCAAAGAATCTTAATGTGACGCTGGCTATAAAAAATATGTAATAAACAACTTATTACATTGCTTGCTTTGGTTTAGATCATAAGTAACACATATTAACGATGAATTTTAAGTCAATTAATTAACATAAATAGTCACATTGTGAATTTTATTGTAACCTCCTTGTGTTGACTAAATCTGGTTGGACATAGCCAAGAGTTTAGCCATCAAAGTGAATCCACTGAGTCAATCAGTACATCCACTTTTGTGTAATGCATCTGTGACTATTCGCCCGCGCTCAATGCGGGCTTTTTTTTGCTTGAATTAACATAAAATTAACACTTTCAGTAAAATTCACGCTATTCTTTAAAACGTCATAATAGTGCGGCTTAATACTCCTACCTAAAAAGAGAGAGGCAGTTCATTTGGTTAATATTATTTTAGGGTAACATCACACTGAATTAGATATAAATCCAAAAAACTGCCTACAGCAGCACAAATATCCAATATAAGAACATAACACTGCACTTATCTTCGGTCTTGTCACAATAAATATCCGAAGACTATCTATAATTCGCAGGGCTAGGAAAATAAAAAGGAATAAAATATGAGACTGTTTAAGCGCTATACTCCAGGGATGATTGCTAAACATGTTAGTCGACTATTTAAAGGAAGGATCTATATATATGGAGTAGGTAAATTTGAGTTTAACAACGGAAAGCTTATCTTGCCTGAACAAGCAGAACAACGTCATTTCAAAACGGTTAATGAAATCAATCAAGAGATAATGAAGCTACGCTGCGCCTACGCTTAACGCTCTTTTCTCGAATAAATATTTAAAAGGGTTGATACAGATGTATCAACCCTTTGTCATTCATAAGCCCACGAGAATCCTGTTCGTGATTAGTGCTTAGGTACCACTAGCTTAGGGTGCTTTGCCAACTCTGGTAAATTCCCTTTCAACCCTAGCGCTCGTTTCATTATTTCATCTTTTGCGCCTGGCAATTGCCCCACCAACTTCATTCCAATACCTCGGAACAATTTCTTGGCTGGGTTACTTCCTTCAAACAGATCTTTAAACCCTTGCATAGAAGCGATCATTTTTGCCGCTTCTGCTTTACGCCAACGCTCGTAGCCTCGCAAGTTGCGTTTAGTGCCAACATCCTCACCTAACGCCCATAAATGCTTGATCTCTTGAGCCAAACTTGCCGCATCGAGCAGACCTAAGTTAACACCTTGTCCTGCAAGTGGATGAATGGTGTGAGCGGCATCTCCGACAAGGGCGACACGCTCAACCACAAAATCACGCGCATAGCGCATCTTAAGAGGAAAAGCAGCACGAATACCTACCACTTCACACAACCCAAGCTTTGCATCAAATTCTGCGGTTAATGCCTTATTGAACTCGTGTTCAGACATTGCAATTAATCGCTCAGCACGGCTAGGGTCGGTAGACCACACAATAGAACTCATATGACTAGACTCAAGTGGCAGAAATGCCAGTGGGCCTTGGGGAGTAAATATCTGTCTTGCTACCGTGTCATGGGCATCTTTTGTCTTAATATTGGCGACGACAGCGCTATGTCCATAATCCCAATGCGTTAAGGGAATATCTTGCTGCTGACGAACCCAAGAATTTGCACCATCGGCACCAACGACTAATTTCGCCGTCAATGCTTGGCCATTATCTAATGTTAACCAAGCTTCACTTTCACCTATCGCCATAGATTGACACGTCGCAGGCATAAACAGTGAAACGTTACTCTGCTGCTGGACTTGTTCTAACAGTGCCAGTTGAATCACTCGGTTTTCTACAATGTGGCCTAGATTCGGTTGAGATAACTGATTTGCACTGAACTCGATGCGCGCAAAGCTATCCTGCTCCCACACTTCCATCGCCTGATAAGGAGAAGAGCGACGCTGTATAATGCCTTGCCAAGCACCCAAGTTACGTAAAATCGTTTCACTAGAGCGACTAAGAGCAGAAACACGAACATCGGGTAAGTCTGCCAACTCTGAATTTGGCGCTTTACCTTCTATTACGGCTATTCGCAATTCACTATCTTTTAACGCTGCGGCAAGAGCCAGTCCTACCATTCCACCGCCTACAATGGCGATATCGACACTTTGCATCATTGTTTCTACTTACCTTATTATCTTTCTACTAGACCCAGTGTACGACGCAGTAATGGCGCTTTCAGTGGAGAGCAGTTCTCCATTGCCATCAACCCTAAATTACGTCCAATTCGAAGTGTTAATGCATCATTAGAAAACAGATGAACAAGTGACGATGTCAGTGCCACCGTTATCTTTCGATCACTCTCTCGTCGCTGGCTAAATTGCATCAATCCTTTAAATTGACCAGGATCGTCGATATGAGTCACCACCTCTTCTGCTAGGCTAGCGACATCTCGGATGCCAAGATTGAACCCCTGCCCAGCAATAGGATGTAAAGTTTGAGCGGCATTACCTACAATAGCAAAACGGTGTGACGTATTTTGCTCTCGATAACGCAGCAATAGTGGGTAACTTGCTCGTTGTCCCACCTTCGTTAGCTTGCCTAAACGCCAACCAAATGCTTGTTGAAGCGACTCAAGAAAGTGTTCATCGTCTAAATGCAATATGTGTTGAGCGTCTTCAGGAGGCAAGCACCAAACTAATGACATTCGGTTATCACTCATCGGTAACAGTGCCACCGGCCCATTAGCGGTAAAACGCTCAAACGCACGGCCTTGATGACGCTCACTCACCGAAATATTGGCGATAACCGCGACTTGCTCGAAGTCATGCTCGGTTAACGCTAAGCCGATCTGCTCACAACATGCCGAAATAGCGCCATCAGCCGCAACCAACAATCTCGCTTGAATCAATGAGTCATCATCTAATTGGATCGTCACATTATCTTGATCGCGCTCGACCCGTTTCACCGAGTTCGGGCAGAGTAAGGTAATATTATCGGCTTGCTGCATTTTTTGTTGATATATCTGCCCGACATGAGCTAATTCAACCACATAGCCTAAAGCATCAACCTGTAACTCTTCACTGGTAATATTCGTCATGCCTGCATGAGAGCGATCAGAGACATGAATATGTTGAATCGCAGTGGCAACACTTGAGACTGACGCCCACAATCCTAGCTTTTCTAATATTTTTACCGTGCCATAAGACAAAGCAATCGAACGCGAATCAAAACCTGGATGCGCTTGGTGATCGACAACAAAAGGTTCGACAACGGCAATAGATAGCTTTTCATCGCTTAATTTATTTAATGCAAGCGCCAATGTTGCGCCCGCCATTGCACCACCAGCAATAACTACATCAAATTGCTTCATCGTAACATTCCAATTAATGGATCGTTGGGGCTGACTCTTGTGTTGGTTTCACACCAAACTCAGCATGGATAGTTAGTACACATGCCTTCACATGCTCAATCACCTGTTCGAGAAGTTGAGCCTGCTCTTCAAGATCATCATCTTCATCAATACCCAGTTTTGCCATCTCTTCAAGATCAGAAAGGGCCTCTTTCGCATGAACCGAGGCTTTATTTAATGGGGCTCCCGCTAAACCAAGACCCGAAATAAAGTGATTGATCCAATCCGAAACGCCATCAGCAAGATCAAACAGGCTCGCATCGGCACCGTCATCAGGCAGCAGTAGAGTCAGGTCTAAATCCGTTCCGGTGATCTCATCAATTGTTGCTTTCAATGTTGACTCAGCAATAACAAGAGCGCGATCCGGCCAACCCATACCATCATTGGTATAATCAAAAATCAGTGGTTGCCAACTCTTATCGGATAAATTCAACCCACCGCTTAACATTCCGGTTAGCAGGCCATGCATCTCTGCTGGGTTAACGGCTAAACTTGCGCCTTGAAGCTCAGTGGCCGCTTTTAAGTAATCTGGAAGTGTTATTTTGCTCATTTCAATATCTACTAAGTCTTAAAGTTTGTTTAATCCTACCATTTCACCCCACATCTCGAAATGATGATATCCGGAAATATGAACAGCATTTGCTCAATCTGCCGATTTACTGTGTCGTCGAGCTCTCATTTCGACATAGACTTTCTGAAAAGCTTGAATCTTAATTGCGCTTTACCTATAGTTTCATCCTCGGTGGTTGCTGAGAAGCCCATTTAAGATAGCGCAAAGAGTTCATCCATCATGAGTAGTCAAGCGGTAGAAGTTGAAATTTTAGGAAAACTGACTCGAGTTAATTGTCCACCAGGACAAGAAGAGGCATTGACCCAAGCAGCTAACGATCTTGATAATCGATTGAAAGAGATGGCAGAGCGAACTAAAGTTACCAATGAGGTTCAACTTCTCACAATTGCGGCATTGAATGTTTGTTATGAATTACAAACTAAGCAATTTGAAGCCAACGATGAAAAAAATGCAATAACAGAGCGCATGGAAAAGCTCACTACATCGCTTGAAGGTGTATTACGTAATGTTAAGCATGGACCGCAATAGCTTTTTATAAGCCCAAATTTACCCTGGAGTGTTTGTCAGAGGATTTAAGTCCCCGAGCCGATAAGCAATCCCTAAGGGTTAGTACTTGAGTGCTATTGAGCATGCTCGGCTTGTACCGAGAAGCCTACGGTAATCATTGCTGATCCGCCTTGAACTCGCTGGTTCAAGGGCCACAATTCTCAACGGCACTTTGGGGTAATCTCTTCATGAAAATACTAACTCGAAATGAATTTCGTCAGTTAATCCGCCAAAAACGCAATGCACTTTCCAGTGAACAACAGTATGAAGCAAGTTTAGATATTACTAATCAATGCTTATCTCTTCCTGATTTTCAGACCGCTCAACATATTGCGTTGTATATTTCTGCTGATGGCGAGATAGATACCAAACCACTCATTCAATCTCTCTGGGATTTAGGTAAGCACGTTTATTTGCCCGTGTTACACCCTTTTTCTCCTGGGCACCTACTGTTTCTTCATTACACCAACGACACACCAATGACTTATAACAAGTACGGCATCGTCGAGCCAAAACTCAATCAAATACTGATAAAGCCGGTATCTGAACTTGATCTTGTCTGTACCCCTTTAGTCGGTTTTGATACCACAGGACACCGATTAGGTATGGGTGGGGGCTATTATGACCGAACATTATCGAAATGGTTTAACACTGGGATCGGTGCTCGGCCTATTGGAATCGCGCATGATTGCCAACACGTCGATCGCCTTCCAACAGAGATTTGGGATATACCTTTGCCTAAGATCGTGACTCCAACGAAAACTTGGCAATGGGAAAAGTAAACATAACTCGCTATAATCGCGCCGCAAAGTTAACAACTTCTATTTAGATTAATAGGTTATCAATTCAGGAGATAGGCATGACTCAAGATGAAATGAAAAAAGCGGCAGGTTGGGCAGCACTTAAGTACGTTGAATCAGGAAGTATTGTAGGCGTAGGTACAGGTTCTACCGTGGATCACTTCATCGATGCTTTAGGCACAATGAAAGATGACATTAAAGGTGCCGTTTCAAGCTCTATTGCTTCTACCGAAAAATTACAAAAACTAGGCATTGAAGTATTTGAGTGTAATGACGTAGCAAAACTTGATGTTTATGTTGATGGCGCTGATGAAATCAACCCTACTCGTGACATGATCAAAGGTGGTGGTGCTGCTCTAACTCGTGAGAAAATTGTTGCGGCAATCTCTGACAAGTTCATCTGCATTGTTGACGGAACAAAAGCGGTTGATGTTCTAGGAAACTTTCCACTACCAGTTGAAGTTATTCCGATGGCTCGCTCTTACGTGGGTCGTGAGCTAGTAAAACTTGGTGGCGATCCCGCTTACCGAGAAGGCGTAATTACTGACAATGGTAATGTAATTTTAGATGTTCACGGACTAAAAATTACAGATGCGAAGAAGCTTGAAGAGACAATCAATGGCATCGCTGGCGTTGTAACTAATGGCCTATTTGCTCATCGTGGTGCAGACGTTGTTATCACAGGTACTCCTGAAGGTGCCAAAATAGAAGAATAATCGAATTTTCGTTATTTGATTACAAGCAGCGCCATTCGGTGCTGCTTTTTTATTTCCTATATATAAAATTATGCCTTATTCCGTAATTTTCTTACCCAAAACAATTTTTTTTTGCTACTTTATTGGACAGAAGACGCACAGGGAAGATGTTTGTCTCTATATAAAACTGTTGATTTTTTCCCCTTTCAACCTTTTTGTAGCACGTGCGCCGTATTTGCCCACCTTTCCATTTTAAAGGACGAGAATAATGGCCAAAGTATCACTGGAAAAAGATAAGATTAAAATTTTACTGCTTGAAGGCCTCCACCCTTCTTCAGTTGAAGTGCTTCAAGCCGCAGGCTACACCAACATTGAGTACCACAAAGGCTCACTTTCTGATGACCAATTACTTGAAGCAGTAAAAGATGCACACTTCATCGGCCTTCGCTCCCGCACAAACATAAGCCAAGAAGTCATTGATGCGGCAGAAAAGCTCGTTGCTATCGGTTGCTTCTGTATTGGTACTAACCAAGTAGATCTTAAAGCTGCCGCTAAACGTGGCGTTCCGGTATTCAATGCTCCATTCTCTAACACTCGAAGCGTTGCAGAACTTGTTCTTGGCCAAATCCTACTATTACTACGTGGTATTCCTGAAAAGAATGCACTTGCTCACCGTGGCATTTGGAAAAAAAGTGCTGAGAACTCAAATGAAGCTCGTGGTAAGCGTTTAGGGATCATCGGTTATGGCCATATTGGTACTCAGCTGGGCATTATTGCTGAAAACCTCGGTATGCGTGTCTATTTCTATGATATCGAAAACAAACTATCGCTAGGAAATGCGACTCAAGTGCACACCATGAGCGACTTGCTTAATAAGTGTGATGTTATCTCTCTGCACGTTCCAGAAACCGCTGAAACAAAAGATATGATGGGTCCAGATGAGTTTGCTCGAATGAAACCTGGCTCTATCTTTATTAATGCGGCACGCGGAACCGTCGTTGAAATTCCAGCCTTATGCCATGCGTTAGAGTCTGGCCATCTTGCTGGTGCCGCTATTGATGTTTTTCCAACAGAGCCTAAAACCAACAACGACCCATTTGAATCTCCATTGATGAAATTCGACAATGTGATCTTAACGCCTCACGTGGGTGGTTCAACTCAGGAAGCTCAAGAGAATATTGGTGTAGAAGTCGCAGGCAAGCTTGCTAAGTACTCTGATAATGGTTCAACGCTATCTAGCGTAAACTTCCCAGAAGTATCTCTCCCATTGCATACTGGCGCATCTCGTCTATTACATATCCATGAGAACCGTCCAGGAGTGCTAACCCAGATCAATACGATTTTTGCAGAAGAAGGGATCAACATTGCGGGTCAATATCTACAGACTACGGCAGATATGGGCTACGTTGTGATCGATGTTGAAGCTGATCGTTCAGAAGAAGCCTTGCTGAAACTGAAAGAGATCGAAGGGACAATTCGAGCTCGTTTATTGCACTAATTAAAGCTATACAAACGAAAAAGGCATCTCAATGAGATGCCTTTATTCATTAATTCGTCGAAGACTCACGATCGCAACGGTATAGATCATATTGCTCTGTTGAACCACCAATACCATTAAATTTGATCTCAGTAATAAAACCTTTTTGTAAGTATGGACGTAAATCAACACAAGAAATTTGATAACCGAACTCTTGTATCACACTCACTTTCCAACGATAACCAGGCTCAACCCATTGCAAATATGTAATTACGCCTTCATCAGTGACAGAAATATGCTCATACTCTGAAAGTTGTTGTTGAAGTAATTCAATTTCTGTTGGATCAGCTGATGGCTTTTCAGCTACATATGATAAGGATTTACAACCAACAAGCGAAATTAAAAATGCTAATATTAAAGCTTTCTTTACCACGTTCCATTCCTTTTTATAATTTTAAATCATTAGTACAAAAGGAAAATACCTAAAAAAATCAATCAAATCTATAGAGTAGGTCTACTTATTCACCAAGACTATAAATTACATCTACACTATCTCTGATAATCAACGTTGCATCTTGATAGCTATTTGATTCTGCACCACCATCCATAGCCATTGAACGCATCAACATAGGCTGAGATTGCGGGCGATTATAGTTAATTTGCCATACGGAGCCTAAATCACGCTTAAACCCTTCAGCTAAAGATTTAGCCTTGTCAGAAGCATCATTAATTGCCGCCAAGCGAGCTTCTGCCTTATAGCGTGCTTCATCTTTCACTTTTAACTTAATGTTATCGACTTGATTGATACCTTCGCCCAAAGCGATATCCAAATACTGATTTAAATTAGCAAGTTGAGAGACTTGGACGGTCACATTTCTAGACGCTCGATAGCCGACAAGCTCTGGCTTACCTTCTTTTGGATAGTGGTATTGTGGTGCTAGATACAAATTAGAGCTATTAATATCCGTCGCTTTTACGCCCGCTTCTTTCAAGCGAGCAAGAAAAGATTCAACCACATTATCGACGGCTTGTTTTGCTTGTTCCGCTGTCATTGTTGATTCGACAACCTTGACAGAAAATGTTGCCATATCTGGAGTCGCGACAACTTCACCGTATCCTGTCGTTGAGATATGAGCAAAATCAGGCGTATTCGCAAAAGAACTCATGCTAATCAGACTAGACAGTGTGATCATTAAACTTGGTACTAATTTCATTCAATGTGCCTTTGTGGTTAAACTTTTTTACATCATAGGCGTAATTTACTGCACACCCTATCTTTTCAAGACGTTTTTACAGAACTTTGACTGTGTTAAAAATCATCGAAATAGCGTTTAATCACAGTAATTGATGATAAAAAGATTACTGCGGAAGAAACTCCCGAGCATACGCAATCACAGCTTCAGATAACTCTTTAAGCACCCCACTTTCTAGCTGCCAATGGTGCCAATACATTTGATGCGACAACATGAAGCCAGGAGTGACATCAACAAGTACTCCTTTATCCAATTCTTCTTGGATTTGAACTTTGGGTATTAAGCAATAGGCAACACCTGCGCTCGCCAATTTCACAAAAGCTTCAGAACTACGGACGGTATGCTTCAGCACACTGCCATAAGGTAAGTTAAAGTGCTGATAAATAAATCGTTCATGCATTTCATCGTGTTGATCAAATACAACAGCAGGAGCTGCAATCAATGACTCTCGGGTGACACCTTGGTTGAAATAGCGAGCGCGAAAGCTTGGGCTGGCAACACATAAATAGTCCATCCGCCCAAGGTAATCAGCATCACACCCTGCTATAGGCTGAGAATCTAAACTAATTGCAGCAACAACTTCACCACTGCGTAATTTATCTATGGTTCGCCCTTCATCATCCACAATAAGATTAAGTTCGATTCGTTTTTGATCCACCAAATCGATTAAGCTTGGCAATAACCAAGTCGCAAGCGTATCCGCATTCGTAGCCAATGAAACCGCCAATGCTTTTCCGCTATCTTCATTCGTAATACTAGGGATCAGATCTTGCTCTAATAAGCATACTCGTCGATATAGACCTAATAATTTCATTCCTGCTGGCGTGGGTCTGGGCGGTTGCCCTCTCACTAATACTGGCTGAGCTAACCACTTCTCTAGCTGTTTAATTCTTTGGGATACTGCGGATTGAGAAATATGCAAACTTTCTGCTGCACGTTCAAAGCTTCGCTGAGCGACCACTGCATCTAACGCTTCTACCCACTTATAGTCTAACCCTCTCATCACACCTTCCCTTTCTCGCATAACTCAATTAATTAGAGATACTTATGATAGATTAAAATCATTAATTATACTTATGATGATTTTCGATTTACCCTCTAACCCTTGATTTAACTGTCTTCACTTTCTTTGAGGTTTCACGTGAATATCTGGATTTTGCTACAAGGTTTTGGGTTAGGGGCGAGTATGATTATTCCTATCGGGGCTCAAAATGCTTATGTATTGAACCAAGGCATCAAACGCAACCACCATCTCACGACTGCCACGATATGCAGTTTACTAGATGTCGTGTTCATATCATTGGGGATATTTGGTGGCGGTGCTATTTTGTCTCAGAATGAAATACTTCTCACAACAGTCACGCTAGGAGGCATTGCGTTCTTAATCTTCTATGGTTTGTTATCACTAAAAAGCGCCTTTGCACTTTCGAAACATTCAGGGTCAAAGCTTGATACTCTAGAGAGAGGCAAGAGAGCCGTGGTGCTAGGAGCTCTTGCGGTAACAGTACTAAACCCACATCTGTATTTAGATACGGTTGTTATTTTAGGATCCATTGGTGGGCAGTTCGAAGGTAGTGATAGAGTATCATTTGCCATTGGTACTATTATGGCTTCATTTGTTTGGTTTTATACATTATCCATTGGAGCCGCTAAATTAGGCCCGACCCTATCTAAACCAAAGGTTAAGAAATTCATTGATATCGCTGTAGCATCCATGATGTTTGTTATTGCATTTTTATTGGCAAAAGGGCTGTGGGCTCAATATATCTAGGCAAATCAGTAATGAATACATTAGAAAAAATTTATCAAACTAACATTCAGTTACTTTCCAAAACTGAGGTGACATACACTCAATGGGAGCATGAGCCTATTCTTGATTTTGCGACTGATGAAATGGTTGCAAAAAAATTAGGATGGACAGGAACACACAGCAAAAGCTTGTTTCTAAAGGTTAAAGGGGGCGGTTTCGCACTTTACCTAACTGAAAAAGACAAACGCCTAGACAGTAAAGCAATAAAGAAGGTGCTGGGGAAGCGAGTCTCGATATGTGATGATATTGAAATGACAGAACAAACGGGCTGCGTACCTGGAGCCGTTTGCCCCTTTGCTTTACCACAGAGCATCCCAGTTCTCGTGGACTCGACTCTATTTACTCATGATGAAATCTTGTATACCCCAGGACATCCTGAACTCACATTAGGTTTTGCAGGGAAAGATTTACCGATTCTATTGCAAGCCATAGAGAATACGGTTCACCACATATAGTATTTTGGGCACAAGTATTAAAGTTTAAATAAGCACCCGTTTGATGAGCCGATAGCAATAAAAAAGCGCAATATTTCTATTGCGCTTTTAAAAAGAGAATGTAGTGATTAATCCACTTTGTTCATATGAACATCCATTTGAGGGAATGGGATCTCAATCCCTTCTTTATCCAAGCCTTCTTTGATGGCTTGTAATGAGTCAAAATACACATTCCAGTAGTCAGACGTTTTAACCCATGGACGAACCACAAAGTTTACTGAAGAGTCAGCTAAAGCTAACACGCCAACTTGAATACCCGGCTCTTTTAGAATTCGCTCATCAGATTCAAGGATCTTGGTAATGACTTCTTTCGTTTTTTGCAGATCAGCACTGTAAGAAACACCAATCACATGGTCAATACGACGAGTGTCGTGACGTGAGTAGTTGGTTATAGGGCTACCAATCACAGCTCCGTTAGGCACAACAACCATCTTATTATCAGGTGTTGTCAAAATAGTTTGGAAAATCTGAATAGACTCCACCGCACCTGCAACTCCACCAATTTCAACATAATCACCCGATTTAAACGGACGGAATGCAACGATAAGTACGCCTGCCGCAAAGTTAGACAGTGAACCTTGTAGTGCTAAACCAATAGCTAAACCAGCAGCACCAATCACCGCAACTACAGAAGCCGTTTGAACACCAATTCGACCTAGAGCAGCAATCAGTACGATTACAAATAGCGTATAACGGACCAACGCGTGAATAAATTCAACGACAGCTTTGTCCATATTTTTCTTCTGTAAAACTTTTGCCACGCTTCCAGCAACAGCTTTCACAATCATATTACCAATGAATAGGATCGCTAGTGCTGAAAAGATATTCACACCATACTGAATTAATAGCTCTGAGTTATTTGATAACCACTGCTCTGCTTGAGAAAGTGTATCAACAATCGGTGTTTCGATAATAGATGACTCACTCGCCATAATAGTACCCTCTAAAGTATTGAACAAAAATGACTCTACAACGACTCACTTGCCGCTTCCGTGCATACAACTGAATAAAACAGCGTTATCGCATGATACATCAACTTTGGCAATTTATATAATCAGTGGGAATAAAAGTAATTTAATATCAATTACTCCCCCTCTTTTCTCACTATTGGGAATTCCAGTAAATACCGTTGTACAAAAAGCATTCAAACCAATGAGCAGGCATAAAAAACCCGCTCTATGAGCGGGTTTTTAAAACTTAGAAGAGTACTAATTCAAATGAATTATAGTACGTCTACAGCGTTAAGGTCAGCAAATGCTTTCTCTAGACGAGTAACCATAGAAGACTGACCAGCACGTAGCCATACGCGTGGATCGTAGTACTTCTTGTTTGGCGCAGCTTCGCCAGTTGGGTTACCGATTTGACCTTGTAGGAATTCACGGTTTTCAGCTTCGTAAGTACGGATACCGTTCCATGATGCCCACTGAGTATCAGTATCGATGTTCATTTTGATAACACCGTAGCCAATAGACTCTTGGATTTCAGCTTCTGAAGAACCAGAACCACCGTGGAATACGAAGTTAAGAGCATTAGGTGCAATACCAAATTTCTCTGCACAGTATGCTTGAGAATCACGTAGGATAGTTGGAGTAAGAACAACGTTACCTGCTTGGTAAACACCGTGTACGTTACCGAAAGAAGCAGCGATAGTGAAACGTGGGCTAACAGCCATTAGTTTCTCGTATGCGTATGCTACGTCTTCTGGAGAAGTGTAAAGCTCAGATGCGTCCATATCAGAGTTATCAACGCCGTCTTCTTCACCACCAGTACAACCAAGTTCGATCTCGATTGTCATGTTCATTTTAGCCATACGCTCTAGGTACTTAGCACATGTTTCGATGTTCTCTTCTAGAGACTCTTCAGAAAGGTCTAGCATGTGAGAAGAGAATAGTGGTTTACCAGTTTGTGCGAAGAACTCTTCACCAGCGTCTAGTAGACCGTCGATCCATGGAAGAAGTTTCTTAGCAGCGTGGTCAGTATGTAGAATAACTGGAACACCGTAAGATTCAGCAACTGCATGAACGTATTTTGCACCAGCAACTGCGCCAAGAATTTGTGCACCTTGACCTTCAAGTTTAACGCCTTTACCAGCGAAGAAACCAGCACCGCCGTTAGAGAACTGAACAACAACTGGCGCTTTAACTTTAGCAGCAGCTTCAAGAACAGCATTGATCGTATCAGTGTTAATTACGTTTACCGCTGGAAGAGCAAATTTGTTTGCTTTTGCTGCTTCAAATACTTTCTGTACGTCGTCGCCAGAAATCACACCAGGTTTTACAAAATCGAAGATCTTAGACATGGAAATAGTCCTATTATTCTATTCGTTTTAAGATAAAAAACTTAAGTTAAAAATTTGCAATCGTTTGCTCACAACTTTCGCTATTCTAGCAAAAAACTGTGATGTGCCGCAAACGTTAAAAGGCGAGATTCTCATCTCGCCTTTCTAAATCAATTATGCTTTTGCACGCTCTTCAAGCATTGCAACTGCAGGAAGTACTTTTCCTTCAACAAACTCAAGGAAAGCACCACCGCCAGTAGAGATGTAAGAAACGTCAGCTTTGATACCGAACTTGTCGATAGCCGCTAGCGTGTCACCACCACCAGCTACAGAGAAACCTGCAGACTCAGCGATTGCTTTAGAGATACCAGCAGTACCCGCTTCGAAGTTTTTGAATTCGAATACGCCTACAGGGCCGTTCCAAAGGATAGTTTTTGCGTTGCCGATGATTTCAGCAAGAGCAGCAGTTGAATCTGGGCCAAGGTCGAAGATCATGTCGTCGTCTTGAACTTCAGAAACGTGCTTGATTTCAGCTTCAGCGTTTTCGTCGAATGCTTTAGCACATGCAACGTCAGTCGCTACTGGGATAGCACACTCTTTCATTAGCTTCTTAGCAGTGTCAACCAGGTCAGCTTCGTATAGAGACTTACCTACGTTGTGGCCTTCAGCAGCGATGAACGTGTTCGCGATACCACCACCAACAACAAGTTGGTCAGCAATTTTAGATAGAGACTCTAGAACCGTTAGTTTAGTAGATACTTTAGAACCACCAACGATAGCAACTAGTGGACGAGCTGGGTTGTCCATAGCTTTACCTAGTGCTTCAAGTTCAGCAGCTAGAAGAGGACCAGCACATGCTACAGGAGCGTTTGTACCAACACCGTGAGTTGATGCTTGTGCACGGTGAGCAGTACCGAATGCGTCCATTACGAAAATGTCACATAGTGCTGCGTATTTTTTAGAAAGCTCTTCTTCGTTCTTCTTTTCGCCTTTGTTAAAACGAACGTTTTCAAGAACAACTAACTCACCAGCATTTAGTTCAAGACCATCTAGGTAGTCTTTTGCTAGTTTAACGTCACAATCTAGTGCATCGTTTAAGTAGTTTACAACAGGAGCTAGAGAGAACTCTTCGTTGTATTCGCCTTCAGTAGGACGACCAAGGTGAGAAGTAACCATTACTTTCGCGCCAGCTTCTAGGCACAATTTGATAGTTGGTAGTGATGCAAGGATACGTGCATCTGAAGTTACTTTACCGTCTTTTACTGGTACGTTTAGGTCAGCACGGATGAAAATGCGTTTACCTGCAAGTTCCAGGTCAGTCATCTTGATTACAGACATTGTTTGTCCTCTCAAATTTAAATTAATAAAGTTTTTTGGAAACTCGGCAACCCTGCCAAGCCTAATAATTCTTCAAACTGGTTATTTTATGGGGGTACCTCATATTTATTTCAAGTGTTGAAATAAATTTTCTCCCTTCATCACCATAATGTTATTAAAAATTAACGCTTTGGTGATTTCATTACTAAAACGGTATCCAGCATCCGATTAGCAAAGCCCCACTCGTTGTCGCACCAAACAAGCATTTTAACTAACTGCCCGTTACTCACCCTAGTCTGTGAACCATCGACAATGGCGCTGTGAGGATCATGATTAAAGTCGATTGAAACTAGAGGTGCTTCAGTATAGTCAACAATGTCATGTAATGTACACTGAGATGCGTTAACAATGGTTTGATTTACGTCATTAACTTTCACATTTGTATTAATTGTGACACTTAAATCCATTGCAGTAACGTTGACTGTGGGCACTCTGACAGAAATAGCTTCGAATTTGTTAGAAAATTTCGGAAAAATCCTTTCGATACCTAAATGCAATTTTGTATCAACAGGAATGATGGATTGGCTAGCCGCACGAGTTCGGCGCAAATCAGAATGATAAGCATCAATCACTTGTTGATCATTCATTGAGGAGTGAATCGTGGTAATTGTTCCTGAATCAATACCAAATGCATCATCTAATACTTTAATGATCGGCACGATGCAATTTGTTGTACAGGAGCCACTTGAAACAACGCGATGTTCATCTTTCAGGGTGTCATGGTTCACACCATAAATAATAGTATTGTCTAAATCGTTGTCACCAGGGTGTGAAAATAGGACTTTTTTAGCGCCCGCGGCAATATGCTCTAAGCCATCAGCTTTCGAACCATACACACCAGTACAGTCGAGTACGATGTCGACATCTAAATCTCGCCAAGGAAGCAGATTGATTTCTGATAGGTGAAGGAGACGGATAGAATCAAATTCATCACTATTATGGTGAACATAAATATGTTCTTGATCGTGGGTGATTTTCTTACCAAAGCGACCATGGCTGGTATCGTATTGAAGCAAGTGAGCCATTGCATCCGGTTGAGCCAGTTCATTCACCGCAACCACTTTAATCTGTTGGCTCTTCCCGCTTTCGTAAACCGCGCGAAGCACATTGCGGCCAATTCGGCCAAATCCATTAATGGCGATTCGTATCATTGCTTTCTCATCCTTAATAACCGAGGCGTCAGTTTATAGCAGACAAGCTTTCACTGCATCTTATTTACATAACGTCCCTAATAGTGAACCATTAAAAAATAGATCACCTAGACTAAGAACCAATAAAAAAGCCCTCTCTAATAAAAGAGAGGGCTTTAGATTCTAATCACTCAAGCTACACTATTTGATTCGGTACATGACACCGAACCAAACCGCTTAATTAAGCAAGCAGTTCTTTTGCTGTGTTTACTACGTTTTCAGTAGTGAAACCGAACATTTTGAACAGTTCACCAGCAGGAGCTGATTCGCCGAACGTTGTCATACCGATGATCTTGCCACCGAAACCAACGTATTTATGCCAGAAATCAGCAATACCAGCTTCAACTGCAATACGTTTAGTTACCGATGATGGTAGAACTGCTTCACGGTACGCTGCGTCTTGCTTATCAAATGTATCTGTTGATGGCATTGAAACAACGCGTACAGATTTACCTTCAGCCGTCAGTTGAGCGGCAGCGTCTACTGCTAGTTCAACTTCTGAACCAGTCGCGATAAGAATAAGCTCAGGTTGACCAGCGCAATCTTTTAGGATGTAACCACCCTTAGCAATATTTGCTAGTTGCTCTGCGTCACGATCTTGTTGTGCAAGGTTTTGACGTGAGAAAATAAGCGCTGAAGGGCCATCTTTACGTTCAATTGCAAGTTTCCAAGAAACCGCAGATTCGACTTGGTCACATGGACGCCATGTGCTCATATTTGGAGTTAGACGTAGAGAAGCGATCTGCTCAACAGGTTGGTGAGTTGGGCCATCTTCGCCAAGACCGATAGAGTCATGGGTGTAAACTTGAATGTTTTGCACTTTCATCAGCGCAGCCATACGCATTGCGTTACGAGCGTATTCCATGAACATTAGGAATGTTGCACCGTATGGTACGAAACCACCGTGCAGAGCAATACCGTTCATGATTGCTGTCATACCAAACTCACGCACACCGTAGTGAATGTAGTTACCAGCAAAATCATCAGCCGTTAAAGACTTAGAACCAGACCACATTGTTAGGTTAGAAGGCGCAAGGTCAGCAGAGCCGCCCATGAATTCTGGAAGCATTTGACCAAACGCTTCTAGAGCATTTTGAGAGGCTTTACGTGAAGCGATATTTGCTGGGTTAGCTTGAAGGTCAGCAATAATTGCATTTGCTTTTTCTTCCCACTCAGCAGGTAAATCACCAGCAGTACGACGCTTAAATTCAGCCGCTAGTTCAGGGTATGCCGCTGCGTAAGCGTCAAATTTCGCATTCCAAGCCGCTTCTTTTGCTGCGCCTGCTTCTTGTGCGTTCCATTCCGCTGCAATATCTGCTGGAATTTCAAATGCACCGTGTTCCCAACCAAGAGCTTTCTTAGTTGCTGCAATTTCGTCAGCACCTAGTGGAGCACCGTGACAGTCGTGCGTGCCCGCTTTATTTGGAGAACCAAAACCGATCACAGTCTTAGTACAAATAAGAGTAGGACGAGGATCCGCTTTAGCCGCTTCAATTGCAGCATTGATTGCGTCAGCATCGTGACCATCTACTGCTGGAATTACGTGCCAGCCGTAAGCTTCAAAACGCTTAGGAGTATCGTCAGAGAACCAACCTTCAACTTCGCCATCGATAGAGATACCGTTGTCATCCCAGAAAGCAACCAGCTTACCAAGACCAAGCGTACCCGCTAAAGAACATGCTTCGTGAGAGATACCTTCCATCAGACAACCATCACCCATGAACGCATAAGTGAAGTGATCAACGATGTCGTGGCCTTCTTTGTTGAATTGTGCAGCCAGTGCTTTTTCAGCCATCGCCATACCAACAGCATTAGTAATGCCTTGGCCTAGAGGACCCGTTGTTGTTTCGATACCTGGAGCGTAACCGTACTCTGGGTGACCTGGCGTTTTAGAGTGTAGCTGACGGAAGTTTTTAAGATCTTCAATCGATAACTCGTAACCTGCAAGGTGAAGCAGAGAGTAAATAAGCATTGAACCGTGGCCGTTAGAAAGAATAAAACGGTCGCGATCTGCCCACTCAGGGTTTTGTGGGTTGTGGTTCAAGTGACCACGCCAAAGAACTTCAGCGATGTCAGCCATACCCATAGGTGCGCCTGGGTGGCCTGAATTTGCTTGTTGAACACCGTCCATGCTGAGTGCACGGATTGCATTGGCTAGATCTTTACGAGAAGGCATGTCTGCTCCTGAATACATAAGCGAGTAAAAAATAAATTAGGGGGCTGAACCATCACACGGATCCAGCGGCGCGTATTGTCTCAAAGCACCTACCCTACTGCAAACGTTTTACTGATGGTTTTATTGCACTTTTCGACTCTTTTTTTACATTTGTTCTAATTGACAGGCATTTAGCGCCTATAAAAAGCAAACGATTGGTTTGGTGTTTTTTTCTACCGTCCATAATTTGAAGTAATAAGATAGTGCAGAAATAACTTGTAATTATAGCTATGAAATTTAGAATAGCCGTCTAGATGTAGAAACACCTACAAAATATACCCTATTTATTCGTTGTGAGTTGTTAATACTCTCAACCTAACTAATTGAAAGTGGAGCTCTCATGGCTAAGCACCTGTTCACCTCTGAATCTGTATCAGAAGGTCATCCAGATAAAATTGCAGACCAAATCTCAGATGCGGTTCTAGATGCAATTTTAGAGCAAGACCCAAAAGCGCGCGTAGCTTGTGAAACTTACGTTAAAACTGGCATGGTTATGGTTGGCGGTGAAGTAACCACTTCAGCGTGGGTTGATATCGAAGAGATCACTCGTGAAACAGTACGTGAAATTGGTTACGTGCATTCAGATATGGGCTTCGATGCTAACTCTTGTGCAGTACTAAACACGATTGGTAAACAGTCTCCAGACATCAACCAAGGTGTTGATAAAGCGGATCCTAAAGATCAAGGCGCTGGCGACCAAGGCATCATGTTTGGTTACGCAACAAACGAAACACCAATCCTTATGCCTGCTCCAATTACTTACTCTCACCTACTTGTTCAAAAACAAGCTGAAGTACGTAAGAGCGGCAAACTGGACTTCCTTCGCCCAGATGCGAAATCTCAAGTAACCTTCCAGTATGACCAAGGTAAGATTGTCGGTATCGATGCTGTCGTTCTTTCTACTCAACATTGTGATTCAGTAACAACAGCGGACCTTCGTGAAGCCGTTATGGAAGAGATCATCAAGCCAGTGCTTCCAACTGAATGGTTAAATAAAGATACAAACTTCTTCATTAACCCAACAGGTCGTTTCGTTATCGGTGGCCCAATGGGTGACTGTGGTCTAACAGGTCGTAAGATCATCGTAGATACCTACGGCGGCGCAGCTCGTCACGGTGGCGGTGCATTCTCTGGTAAAGATCCATCAAAAGTTGACCGTTCAGCAGCATACGCAGCACGTTACGTAGCGAAAAACATCGTAGCGGCAGGCATGGCTGACCGTTGTGAAATCCAACTTTCATACGCGATCGGTGTTGCAGATCCAACATCAATCATGGTTGAAACGTTCGGTACTGAAAAAGTATCTCACGACATCATCATTGAAGCGGTTCGTCAACACTTCGACCTACGCCCATACGGTCTACAAGAAATGCTTAACCTTCTTCAGCCTATCTACAAGAAGACGGCAGCATACGGCCACTTTGGTCGTGAAGAATTCCCATGGGAAGCAACGGATAAAGCAGACACGCTTGCAGCATTCGCAGGTCTGAAATAAGCATTCACACCTTAGCGTCTGGTAACAACTAGTTTCTGCTAACAAATCGTTATCAGTTAACTAATAGAAAGCTCTCATTATTAAATGGGAGCTTTTTTATTTACGGAACCAGATTAAACCTTGTTATATGTAGGTCTAATTATAACTATCAGAATCTTTGAGTAAAATTCCGCATAAGCAACACATCCCTTTGCTACATAGCTCCAGCCCCAAAAAATAAACCCATCTTTATCCCGTCTAAAATTTGTATTTTGCAGTATCAGTGACAATAGTTAATGAGAAACTTAAGTCGTTATCATTATCAGTTTATTAGACGTTAGCTGAAAAATAGACGCTTAAAAAATCATAGTCATTGATTCAATTAACTAAGATTCGTCTTAAATCAGGGAGGATTTATGCCTCGAACAGTACATAACTCAGACTTTGAAAATAAAAAGCATCACGTCAAGAACAGCGAATATGCTCGTACCATTCCATGTAACCAACTCAGTGTTTCCGCCCCCTTTCATTGGTTATCTCTTGGCTTGCATGACTTTATTCGAATGCCCATCATTAGCGCGTTTTACGGCTTATGTTTTATGGCTGCCGCGATTGCGATTGTTCAATTAGTACAATGGCAAGGGACCCATCTTGTGGTGATGCCGAGTTTAGTTGTCTATATGCTCATTGGGCCATTCTTAGCTCTTGGGCTTTATGATGCCAGTTGGGAGCGAGAAAAAGGGCACGATGCAAGTCTATTTCACTCCATGAAAGCCATCCGTCGAAATTCAACCGCTCAATGGGCATTTGCAATATTACTCGCCGTTGCCATGATTTTCTGGATGCGTATCGCCGCACTACTTTATGCGCTATACCCTTCAGTTCAAGGTGCGCCAATTGCTGAGTTTGCTCCTTTCCTCATTATTGGGTCTGCAGTTGGCTTTGTACTCGCCAGTGTCGTTTTCAGTATCTCTGCATTTTCTATCCCGCTAATGATGGAACGCCGAGTGGATATGATGAGTGCCATTTTCTCTAGCTTCAATGCGGTCAAATCCAATATACCAGCGATGATCGTATGGGCTGCGATTATTTGTGGCGGCATCCTTATCGGCTTTGCCACCTACGGTTTTGGAATGCTATTTACTATGCCTATTTTAGGATATGGAACATGGCATGCCTATCACGCGACAATTAAGAAAAAACATCATCTATAGGTCTCCAGTATTAAACCCCAAAGATGATAGTATTTGGCCTTAGCTTCGGCGCTAAGGCCTTTTTTTATGGGGAATATTTTGCAACACAACGAACTCACTTACTCAGCAACGAAGAAATTAGCCGAGTGTATTAGCATTGCGAGCAAAGCCTTCCAGCAACCTTTTACTATGCCAAAAATAAGCTTTCAATTAAGAGGAAAAGCCGCAGGAAAAGCCTACCTTCAACTTAATGAAATTCGTATTAACCCGATTCTTTTCAAAGAGAACCAACAAGCGTTTCTAGATGAAGTGATTCCCCACGAGGTCGCCCACCTCATCACTTATCAAGTCTATGGTCGAGTTCGCCCGCACGGGAAAGAGTGGCAAGGCGTGATGAATTCCGTATTTAATATCCCCGCCAACACAACTCACTCTTTTACTGTCACCTCTGTGCAAGGCAAGACTTTCGAGTATCAATGCGGCTGTTCCAGTTACCCTTTAACGATACGCCGACACAATAAAGTCATTCGAAACCAAGCAACGTACCGTTGTCAGCAGTGTAAACAGACGCTCACCTATAGCGGTAAACAGCTCAGTTAATGCGACAAAAATATCGTTATTTATCTGAGGTCCATATTTTCTCTGCATGAACCCTAATGAGAATTATGTAATAGAGACTTTTATCATTTGAGTGGTAGACTGGTATTTATCATACTTTTACCAGTCTTTTATTATGAAAACTCTCGTATTAATGATCGCAGCTGTAGGGCTAATCCCTTCCATCGCTCTATCTGCCCCTCCCTCTTCATTTTCAAAAGCCAAAAGAGAAGCGGTTAAGATCTATTTAGATCACCCAACCAGCTTCTACTGTGGATGCGATATTACTTGGAAAAATAAAAAGAAAGGGGTCCCTGATTTAAAGGCATGCGGATACCAAGTTCGTAAGCAACAAAAAAGAGCCAGCCGAATCGAGTGGGAGCATGTCGTTCCAGCATGGCAGTTTGGCCACCAGCGCCAGTGTTGGCAAACTGGTGGACGAAAGAATTGCACCAAAAATGACAAGACATTCAAATCAATGGAAGCCGATCTTCACAACCTTACCCCTGCTATTGGTGAAGTGAACGGTGATCGTTCTAACTATAACTTTAGCCAGTGGAATGGCCTTAATGGCGTAAGTTATGGGCAATGTGAAATGCAAATTAACTTTAAGCAGCGTAAAGTGATGCCACCTGACAGAGCAAAAGGATCGATTGCTCGAACTTACTTATACATGAGTCAAGAGTATGGCTTTAAGCTGTCAAAGCAACAAACTCAATTGATGACAGCGTGGAATAAGAGTTTCCCGCCAGATGAATGGGAATGTGAACGAGATAAGCGCATCTCTAAAATCCAAAAAAATCACAATCCTTTTGTTGTCCAAGCTTGTCAATAAATTCACCTCGTTCTTATGGTGTAAAGCCATAAGAACTCATTCTAAATTATAAAGAGATACTTGTTTTTTCACTGACTAGCATCCATGTTAGGCTGAGATATTGTATCCAAAAATAAAGCATTTATAGGTTTATCATAATGAGAGTCCCTCGAATTTATCACCCAGAACTCATCCATGGGCTAGGCACAATTGCACTTTGTGAAGATGCCGCGGGTCATATTGGCCGCGTATTACGAATGAAGGAAGGCCAAGAGGTACTTTTATTTGATGGAAGTAACGCTGAATTTCCTGCAGTTATCACTCAAGTAAGCAAAAAACATGTTGATGTAGAAGTCACTAGCCGTGTTGAACGCAGCTCAGAATCCCCTCTCAACCTACATTTAGGTCAAGTGGTATCACGTGGTGATAAAATGGAATTCACCATTCAAAAGTCGGTTGAACTTGGTGTTAATACCATTACTCCACTGATCTCGGAACGTTGTGGCGTAAAACTTGACACGAAACGATTTGAGAAGAAACTGGCTCAATGGCAGAAAATTGCTATCGCAGCTTGCGAACAATCAGGGCGTAATATCGTCCCAACCATTCGCCCAATCATGCAACTTGAAGCTTGGTGTGCTGAAAATAGCGATGCTCTAAAGTTAAACCTTCATCCTAGAGCAAAATATTCAATCAATACACTTCCTGAACCTGTAGAGAAAGTTCGTCTGCTTATCGGCCCAGAAGGCGGCTTATCAGCTGAAGAGATCAGCATGACAGAACAATACAAATTTGAAGAAACTTTGCTTGGCCCACGAGTACTTCGTACCGAAACTGCCGCGCTTACCGCTATCACAGCCTTACAAGTTCGTTTCGGCGATCTAGGCTAACTGGAGAATAACAATGATCAAACTTGGCATCGTAATGGATCCTATTTCATCCATTAATATCAAAAAAGACTCTAGCTTTGCCATGATGCTTGAAGCACAGCGTCGCGGCTATGAAATTCACTATATGGAGATGGATGATCTACACTTAGATCAAGGCGTCGCCATTGCTGATACAAAAGTCGTTGAGCTAAAAGAAGATCCAAACGATTGGTACGAATTTAAGTCAGAGCAAACCATCGCTTTATCTGATCTTGATGCCGTGCTAATGCGTAAAGATCCTCCTTTTGATACTGAATACATTTACGCGACTTACATTCTTGAACGTGCTGAAGAAAATGGTGCTCTCATTGTCAACAAACCACAAAGCCTACGTGATTGTAATGAGAAGTTGTTCACCGCATGGTTCCCTGAACTAACGCCGACCACCATAGTGACGCGTAAAGCAGAGAAGATTAAAGCATTTAGAGAAGAGCACGGCGATGTGATCCTTAAACCGCTAGATGGAATGGGTGGTGCGTCCATTTTCCGTGTAAAAGCGGGCGATCCAAACGTATCAGTGATCATTGAAACACTGACGAACCATGGACAAAACTACTGCATGGCGCAAACCTTTGTTCCTGATATCAGCAACGGTGATAAGCGTATTTTAGTCGTCGATGGTGAGCCAATGCCATACTGCTTAGCAAGAATTCCAGCTAAAGGGGAAACTCGTGGGAATTTAGCAGCAGGCGGTAGAGGTGAAGCACGCCCACTGAGTGAAACCGACCTTAAGATTGCACAAGCAGTCGCTCCAACGTTAAAAGAGAAAGGCTTAATTTTTGTTGGCTTAGATGTTATTGGCGATAAATTGACTGAAATTAATGTCACAAGTCCTACTTGTATTAAAGAGATCGAAGCCGCTTTTGATATCTCAATTACAGGTAAATTAATGGATGCCATTGAACGCCGAATTAACGCATAACTCAATTTAGGCAGTACATATACTGCCTAACTCTCTTCCCTTTGATACAGGAATCGTTATGGACCTAACCAATCACTTTCTTGTGGCAATGCCCGGAATGCAAGACCCCTACTTTAAACGTACGGTGATCTACTTGTGCGAACATAATGAAGAGGGAGCAATGGGGTTAATCATTAATGCTCCTATCGATGTCACTGTAGGGAAAATGTTGAAACAAGTTGATGTGGATAACATCCACCCACAATTAAACGTAGAGAGTTTAGAGAAACCAGTACTTAATGGTGGGCCAGTATCTGAAGATCGCGGGTTTATTTTACACGAACCCAAAGATAGCTATGAATCAAGCATTCAAATGACGGAGAAAATCTCGGTCACAACTTCTAAAGACATTCTTAATGTATTGGGAACCGAAGCTGAGCCAAATAACTACTTAGTTGCTTTGGGCTACTCAGGTTGGGAACCGGGTCAATTAGAAGTCGAACTTGCGGATAATTCATGGCTAACTATTGAAGCCGATCCAAGCGTCATTTTTGAAACACCTATTAACGAACGATGGCAAAAAGCAGTGCAAATGCTCGGCATTGATGCTGCTCAACTGTCATCCCAAGCAGGACACGCATGAGCAACACAAAATCACGTTCAATTATCGCTTTCGATTACGGCACAAAAAGCATTGGTAGTGCCATTGGACAAGAAATTACAGGCACCGCAAACCCATTAAAAGCCTTTAAAGCTAAAGATGGTATCCCTAACTGGGATGATATCGAAAAAATGCTGAAAGAGTGGCAACCAGATCTTATCGTGGTCGGGCTTCCGACTGATTTAAATGGCAAAGACCTCGAAGTGATCACCGCTAGAGCGAAGAAATTTGCCAATCGAATTCATGGCCGGTTCGGTTATACAGTCGAACTGCATGATGAACGACTTTCAACCACGACAGCTCGTGAAGAACTATTTGAGATGGGTGGATACAAAGCGTTAAGCAAAGGCAATATCGACTGCCAATCTGCGGTTGTTATTCTAGAGAGTTGGTTTGAAGCTCAATGGGGTGAGTAACCCTCACTCTTTGGATAAAACTCATCAGTAAAAAATAAGTTCTAGCGGATTTCCCCACTAGAACTTATTTAATTGAATTCAATGACTACAGCAAATCCCCGCCCTTAACCATTAATCCATTTCGATTTTTATGCCACTTAAGCTGCTACTGTCAGAATCTGTTTTGGACTGTGTTTTCAGCATTAAACGTAGATCGTTCGCTGAATCAGCACTATGAAGTGCATCTTCCTCATTGATCTTCCCTTCCACGACTAACTTATACAGTGATTGATCAAAGGTTTGCATTCCAATCTCTTGAGATTTCGCCATTGTCGCTTTTAATTCATGTAGATCGCCTCGACGGATCAAATCTGAGATCCTTGGACTATTAAGCAAGATCTCAAATACCCCATGACGACCTTTTCCGTTTTTATCACGAATCAATTGCTGAGCCACAATGCCTTTTAAGTTCATAGAAAGATCGAATAGGAACTGCTCTTTTTGCTCTTTCGGTACTAAGTGCAAAATGCGTTCTAAGGCTTGGTTAGCGTTATTCGCGTGCAGAGTCGCCATACAAAGATGCCCGGTTTCAGCAAACGTCATCGCGTATTCCATGGTTTCTCGGTTACGAATTTCACCAATTAAGATCATATCTGGAGCCTGACGCAGTGAGTTTTTCAACGCCACTTCATAGCTATCCGTGTCTAAACCGACTTCACGCTGGGTCACAATACAACGCTGATGTTCATGCACGAATTCAATCGGATCTTCTACCGTCAAAATATGACCCGACCGATTGCTATTGCGATAGCCTGTCATCGCGGCCATTGATGTCGATTTACCCGAACCAGTCGCACCAACCACCAGCACTAATCCACGTTTTGCAATCGCAAGGTCTTGTAATACCACGGGCAATTTCAATTGCTCAAACGTCGGGATCACCGTTTCAATACGGCGAATCACCGCGCCTGGCAGTTCTCGCTGGAAAAAAGCACTCACACGAAAACGCCCAAAATCTCTCATAATCGCAAAATTTGATTCACGGGATTGGCGAAACTCATTCTGACGATCGGCATCCATCATCGCATCAAGCAAGCTTGTTACCTGATCTTCTGATAGCTTTTCACCTTGTGGTCTTAGCTCCCCATCAATACGAAAGAGAATAGGAGCACCGACAGTAATATAAAGATCCGATGCTTTTTCTTCATTCATCCCCGCGAGGATTTGATTTAATTCCATGATTGTACTCGTCTCTTCTAACGCTAAATGGGGAGGTCAATTATTTAAAACAGTGAGGTTTCTATTTCAATTTTTTTCTGCACTTCTTCCAACTCAACCAAACCTTGAGCAATGAGCTGTTTCGAATTTTGCTCCATGGTTTGCATGCCATGAGCGGCGCCGGTTTGAATGATGGAGTACATTTGCGCGACTTTATCTTCACGGATCAAGTTACGAATTGCAGGGGTTGCCATCATAATTTCATGACACGCAACTCGCCCACCACCAATGCGTTTTAAGAGTTTTTGAGCAATCACCGCACGTAATGACTCAGACATCATCGAACGAACCATATCTTTATCGCTACCTGGGAAGACATCAATAATACGGTCAATAGTTTTCGCCGCAGAGCTGGTGTGCAACGTACCAAAAACTAAGTGTCCTGTTTCGGCTGCGGTTAACGCTAAGCTGATCGTCTCTTGGTCTCGCAACTCCCCCACTAAGATCACATCAGGGTCTTCACGCAAAGCTGAACGTAAAGCATTTTTAAAACTGTGAGTATCACGATGGACTTCACGCTGATTCACTAAGCTTTTGTTATTGGTGTGAACGAACTCGATCGGATCTTCAATGGTTAAGATATGCTTATTATGGTGACGATTCACATAATCGACCATGGCCGCCAAGGTTGTCGATTTACCAGAACCAGTAGGCCCAGTAACCAAAACTAAACCTTTCTCATAATTAGCTATTTTTTCAAATATTTCCGGTGCATCCAACTGCTCTAATGTTGGGATCTCCACTGGAATAGTACGAAATACAGCTGCGCAGCCGCGTGCTTGATTGAAAGCATTCACACGAAAACGTCCAACTTGAGGAAGTTCAAATGAGAAATCGACCTCCAGTTTTTCTTCATACTCGCTACGTTGAGCATCGTTCATGATCTCAAAAACCAAACGATGTACATCTGCATGGCTAAAAGCTGGCACTCCAAGCTTTCTTACTTCGCCATCTATACGTACCATAGGAGGAACACCTGCAGAAAGATGTAGATCTGATGCGTTATGCTTTACACTAAAATCCAGTAATTCAGAGATATCCATTTATTTTCCTTAGTAAAGTCGACTATGAATAGTATTCAACAAAACATTAAACATATCACCTCACAGATTCGAAGCTGTGAGCAAAAGTGTGGACGAGCTCCAGAGTCTGTGCAACTTTTAGCCGTAAGTAAGACTAAACCATTAGAGGCAATCCTCGAGGCTGCTCAAGCGGGACAAGTCCGGTTTGGTGAAAACTATGTGCAAGAAGGTGTTGATAAAGTAAAACATTTTTCCGAACAACATTCTAATTTAAATTTTGAATGGCACTTTATTGGTCCAATCCAGTCCAATAAAACCAAACCAATTGCAGAAAACTTTCACTGGGTTCACACCGTATCTCGCGCAAAAATAGCCCAGAGGTTGAGCGATCAGCGCCCAGAAGGTTTACCACCACTGCAAGTGCTAATTCAAGTGAACACCAGTGGTGAAGCATCTAAATCAGGCGCATCAGAGCAAGAAATATTTGAGATCGCGGAGTTGATTTCTTCTTTGCCAAACCTCACGTTAAGAGGGTTGATGTCAATTCCTGCCAATGTGACCGATCACCAATCTCAACTGGCTGCATTTAATCAACTCACACAAATTAACGATAAGTTGGCAGAGCAGTATTCCGGCTTAGATACACTCTCTATGGGTATGAGCGGAGATATGGACGCCGCCATTGAAGCAGGCAGCACAATGGTAAGAATTGGCACCGCACTATTTGGCGCTCGTGACTACCGCTAAGCTTGCACGATATAACATTAGGATTTTAATAGATGGATCATAAGAAAATTGCATTTATCGGAGCTGGTAATATGGCTCGCTCAATCATTGCTGGATTAGTAGCAAGTGGCTACCCTGCCGATCATATTACCGCGACAGCACCGTCTGAAACCAGACGAAAACCGCTAGAGCAAGATTACAAAATCCTAACCACAGACGACAACTTTGCAGCCGCATCTCAAGCTGATGTTGTCGTATTATCAGTAAAACCACAAATGATGGAAGAAGTATGCAAACCACTTCAAGCGATCAATTATGGTAATAAACTGGTAATTTCTATCGCGGCTGGTATTTCAGCGACAAGACTCAATGAGATGCTTGCAACGGAACTAAACCTTGTACGTGTGATGCCAAATACTCCATCACTGCTCGGCAAAGGCATGAGTGGTTTATACGCCTCTAGCAACGTGGATGAATCAAATAAAATGTTTGCTTCAGATCTAATGAGTGCCGTTGGTGAGGTATGCTGGGTAGAACAAGAATCAGGTATCAACAATATCATTGCCGCGGCTGGCAGTGCTCCCGCCTATTTCTTCCTCTTTATGGAAGCAATGCAAGCTGAAGCGATTGAGCAAGGATTTGATAAAGAGACCGCCAGACTCTTAGTCCAACAGTCGGCTTTAGGTGCTGCTGAAATGGTTGTCGCGAATCCTGAAACGGAACTCTCTACACTAAGAGAACAAGTGACATCAAAAGGCGGAACCACGGCCGAAGCACTACGCACATTTAACGAACATCAACTTTCAGATACAGTTGCTAAAGCGATGCAAGCCGCAGTATCTAGAGCTGAAGAGATGGAAAAACTGTTTTAATCAATCTCGTATCTTTACGAGTTATCTGTTTTAAGGGCTATTTATGAATTCAATGAGTTTTCTAATATCAACCGTTTTTGATTTATACATCATGGTGGTGATTTTACGTATTTGGTTACAAGCATCACGGGCTGATTTCTATAACCCATTCTCGCAATTTATCGTGAAGGCCACTCAACCGGTGGTTGCACCACTAAGACGCATTATTCCATCTATTGGTAGTCTTGATTTAGCTACGGTCATCTTTGCTTATGTATTGTGTGTGGTTAAATTTGTCGCACTCGTATTAATCGCGTCTAACGGTGCGTTTAGTTTTAGTCTCGATTTCCTATTCTTAGGTTTATTATCACTATTGAAAGCGGCAGGTGGTTTGATTTTCTGGGTTCTACTTATCCGCGCAATATTAAGCTGGGTAAGCCAAGGTCGTAGCCCAATAGAGTATGTATTCCATCAATTAACAGAACCAATGCTAGCGCCAATTCGCCGTATTTTACCTGCTATGGGTGGATTTGATCTTAGCGTGCTTGTGCTATTTATTGGCCTTCAGTTTGCTAACTTCTTAATGGGCGACATTATTGGCCCTGTCTGGTTCCAACTATAATGTCATTAGCGGCTTGGAAAGATGGGCAGGATATTTTGCTACGGCTCTATATCCAGCCTAAAGCAAGTAGAGATAAAATTGTTGGGTTACATGGCGAGGAGCTAAAGATAGCGATCACCGCTCCGCCAGTCGATGGTAAAGCCAACGCCCACCTGACAAAGTACCTTGCGAAGCAATTCAAAGTAGCCAAAGGCTTAGTTGTCATAGAGAAAGGCGAATTAGGACGGCACAAGCAGATACGAATATGCGAACCAAGCCAAATACCTACTGATATTCAAGCCATCCTATGATGGCTTTTTATCATTTTATTAAGAGCAAATAATGAGTAAGGAGAACATCATGAGCAAATGGATCACGGTAGCCCTTTTAAGCCTACTCGCCTTCCCAAGTTGGGCTGGTCAGTTCAAAAACATTAAAGATGCAGAAGTGCATTATGTCGCATTCAACTCGACATTTTTAACGCCAAAGGTAGCTCGCAGTTATGAGCTAAAGCGTAATGGATACTCTGCAATCTTAAACATTAGCGTGCTCGACAAATCATCCCTTGGCAAGCCAGCGACTCAAGCAAAAGTGAACGGTTCGGTCAAAAACCTAATCGGGCAAATCAAGACGCTATCATTTAAAGAAATCAAAGAGGGTGACGCTATTTATTACCTTGCAGAATTTCCGATATCTCATGAAGATAATCTAACCTTTACGATTGATATTGACGCTGGAAACGTGGGTTCTGGCCCTTTACGTTTCAGCCAAAAATTTTACGTTGAAGAGTAAACCTTCAATTTTTATCGAATACACAGACGAAAAACATTATGAAAAAATTAGTATTAGCGACTGGAAATCAAGGCAAGGTACGTGAAATGGCAGATCTTCTGTCTGAATTTGGCTTTGAGGTTTTCTCACAAAGCGAATTCAACGTTTCAGAAGCCGAAGAAACTGGCACGACATTTATTGAGAATGCCATCATCAAAGCTCGCCATGCAGCAAAGGCAACGGGCCTACCTGCGATTGCTGATGACTCAGGTTTAGAGGTCGATTTCCTGAAAGGTGCGCCTGGAATCTATTCAGCTCGTTTTGCTGGCGAGAACGCAACGGATCAACAGAACCTTGAAAAACTGCTTAATGAAATGAAAGGCGTTCCAACTGAGCAACGTAGCGCACGCTTTCACTGTGTACTCGTTCTGATGCGCCATGAAAACGATCCAACCCCGATTGTTTGTCACGGCAAATGGGAAGGAAGTATTCTTGAAGAAGCTCACGGTGAAAACGGCTTTGGTTATGACCCTATTTTCTGGGTACCAGAGGATCAATGCGCATCTGCCGAGCTAGAATCAACACGTAAGAAGCAACTTTCGCATCGTGGTAAAGCATTGAAAACTTTATTCTCAGCATTAGAGAAAAATCAATAATGACCAACCCAGCGGCAATAGATTCCAATTCGGCGGTTTTGATTCCACCAGCATTAAGTCTTTATGTTCACATCCCATGGTGCGTTCAAAAATGCCCTTACTGTGACTTTAATTCGCATGCATTGAAATCAAAAATTCCTGAACGTGAATACATTGATGCGTTGCTAGAAGATCTCGATACCGACATCAATCGCTATCAACTCAACGACAACCCACGCCCTCTGCACTCCATCTTTATTGGCGGTGGGACTCCAAGTCTCATATCGCCAGAAGAGATTCAGCGCTTGTTACAAGGCATAGAACAGCGCATTACCTTTAAATCTGATATTGAAATTACAATGGAAGCCAACCCGGGGACTATTGAAGCAGATCGATTTGCTGGTTATGAGAAAGCAGGCGTTACGCGCATCTCCATTGGGGTACAGAGCTTTGAGCAAGAGAAACTAGAACGCTTAGGTCGAATTCACGGAAAAGATGAAGCAATCAATGCCGCTCATCTGGCACATAAGATTGGTTTGAAAAGCTTTAATCTCGATTTGATGCACGGTTTACCCAATCAAACTATTGAGCAAGCACTCCTAGATCTCGACAAAGCTATAGAGCTTAATCCGCCGCATTTATCTTGGTATCAACTCACCATTGAGCCGAATACGATGTTCCACTTTAAGCCACCGACTCTACCTGATGATGATGATTTGTGGGATATCTTCGAACGTGGACATCAAAAGCTCAATGATGCGGGCTATGTGCAATATGAAATCTCCGGCTACAGCAAACCGGGATACCAGTGTCAACATAACCTCAACTATTGGCGCTTTGGTGACTACCTAGGTATTGGCTGTGGCTCTCATGGTAAACTGAGTTTTGCAGATGGGCGCATCACTCGTACCACCAAAGTTAAGCACCCTAGAGGCTACTTAGCCGCATATCAGAACATGGTGAAGCCATATCTATCAGACGAATTTGAAGTACCCAAGGAAGATCGTCCATTTGAATTTTTCATGAACCGCTTTAGATTGCTCGAAGCTTGCCCTAAACAGGATTTCATTAACACTACGGGATTAAGTTTAGCAAGCATTCAACCAACGATTAATTGGGCGCTTGATAAAGAGTTCTTGAGCCAATCAGAGACTCATTGGCAGATCACTGAAAAAGGAAAATTATTCCTTAACGACCTTCTAGAAGCGTTTATGGCAGAAGAGTAAGTATTAAGAGACGATTTGATTCAAGGTACTCTTTCTAAATGAAATAAGTACCTTGTTCTCTTTTGGTTTTGCTAGGGAACATCTCTACTAACATTAAAAAATCGAACGCCCAATTTTTTCAGAAAATAGCTCTAATGCTTGAGTGCCAGCCAAAGAGTTTCCTGACGGATCGAGCTCTGGAGACCAGACAGCAATGGTCATTTCTCCTGGAACGATCGCAATAATCCCGCCACCAACACCTGACTTCCCTGGCATACCAACTCGATATGCAAATTCCCCAGCTCCATCATAAAGCCCACAGGTAGCCAAAAGCGCGTTTAACTGTTTGGTCTGTGTTGGCGTAACTATCTGTTTGCTGGTTTGTACCGAAACGCCTTTATTAGCAAGGTAGCTGAAGGTTTTTGCCAAATCCACACAACTCATTTTTAGTGCGCAGGCATGGAAATAGTTATTCAACACAGGAATGACGTCATTATCAAAATTACTAAAAGCACGCATTAAGTAAGCGATGGCTGCATTTCTATCGCTATGCATCATTTCTGAAGCCGCTACGACCTTGTCATAAACAATATGAGTATCACCCGACAGTTGGCGTGCAAACTCTAATAAACGTTGTCTCGGGGCAGAGAGGCGACTACTGAGCAAGTCTGCCACCACGATAGCACCTGCATTAATAAATGGGTTGCGAGGAATACCTTGCTCCATCTCAAGCTGGATCATCGAATTGAATGCCTGACCAGAAGGCTCCTTTCCAACACGATCCCAGATCTCTTCTGGCTTATAAAGCACCATCGCCAGCGTTAAGCTAAGTGCTTTCGAAATAGATTGAATCGAAAAAGCTTCATCAGCATCACCAGACTTAATCACTTCACCATCATTGGTATAGACCGCCATTGCCAGTTTCTGGTTCGATACTTTTGCAAGAGCAGGAATATAATCAGCAACTTTCCCTTTGCCAATCAATGGACGAACTTCTTCTAGAATATCCGTCAACAATTGTTCTGTCGGCTTCATCTTCGACCTATTATTTTTATTAATTTGTAGAGTTCAAAGGGCAAAAAAGCCAACATATTCAATCATGTTGGCTTTCTAATTCTGGACTACAAGCCCGAGTATTGATTACTCGATAGCGCTACTTTACGCGCTTGTATTTAATATCCCAAACACCGTGACCAAGTCTGTGACCGCGTGCTTCAAATTTAGTTAAAGGACGCTCATTAGGACGAGGGATGTAATCGCCTTCCGCCGCGATGTTTTCAAAACCAGGCGCAACCTTCATCACATCAATCATATGCTCTGCGTAATTTTCCCAGTCAGTCGCCATGTGGAAAATACCAGACTCAAGTTGAAGCTTACCGCGAACCATCTCTGCGAACTCAGCCTTAACGATACGACGTTTGTGGTGACGAGCTTTGTGCCATGGGTCAGGGAAAAACAGTTGCAGAGTATGCAGGCTGCTATCTGGGATCATGTGTTCGAATACTTCTACTGCATCGTGGCACATTACGCGTAAGTTGGTGACACCCGCATCACGAGCAGTACCTAAACATGCACCAACACCCGGGCTATGAACTTCGATACCCAAGAAGTTTTTCTCAGGCGCGTTCTTTGCCATTTCAACCAGTGATGCACCCATACCGAAGCCAATCTCTAGTACAACTGGGTTATCGTTGCCAAATACTTCTTTCCAGTTAAGAAGTTCTGGGTTGTAATCGATACCCATTGTTGGCCAACATTCATTCATCGCGTTCTCTTGGCCTTTTGTTAAGCGGCCTTCGCGACGAACAAAACTACGGATCTTTCGAACCAGTTTGCCATCTTCAGTATATTCGTTAGTGGTCACTTCACTCATTGGTTTTTGCCTGCACATTGATTAATCAAAGCGGGGATTATCCAAAGAATTGCCTCTGGTGCAAGTCTTTCTATCGATAAATACCCATACAATTTGTCTGTTTTACATCCAGTGTTAATTGTGGTGCAATTTTAGACCTAATAAAAGTAAAACATCGAGCTTGTCGTGACCCCATTCGCAAACGCCATTTTGAAATGGTATGACGCCTACGGTAGGAAGAACCTTCCATGGCAACAAAATAAAACAGCTTACACCGTTTGGCTATCGGAGATCATGCTCCAACAAACTCAAGTAACCACGGTTATCCCCTATTATGAGCGTTTTCTTGAACGTTTTCCGACAGTCATTGATTTAGCCAATGCTGAACAAGATGAAGTGTTGCACTTATGGACTGGATTGGGCTATTACGCCCGTGCTCGTAACTTGCACAAGGCCGCCAAGATTGTTGCCGAGCAATATGGTGGTGAATTTCCATTTTCTATAGAAGAGATGAACGCGCTACCAGGCATTGGACGATCTACTGCCGCAGCAGTGCTGTCTTCGGTTCATAAACTCCCCCATGCGATCCTTGATGGCAACGTCAAGCGCACCTTGGCGAGAAGCTTCGCAGTAGAAGGTTGGCCCGGGCAAAAGAGAGTCGAGAGCCAGCTTTGGGAACACGCAGAGACACATACTCCAAGCAAAAACGTTGATAAGTACAACCAAGCGATGATGGACATGGGGGCGATAGTTTGTACTCGTAGCAAGCCTAAATGTACGTTGTGCCCAATTGAAAGCATGTGTGAAGCTAAGAAACTCGATAGACAGCTCGATTTCCCAGGCAAGAAGCCTAAGAAAGAAAAGCCAATAAAAGAAACGTGGTTTGTGATTCTATACCACGACAATCAAGTATGGCTCGAACAACGCCCTCAAACTGGTATCTGGGGAGGACTGTTCTGTTTCCCTCAAAATGAAAACGCGGAGATCGAACATCAGTTAGATCTTCGCTCAATCAAAGACAATGAAACCGATTCGGTCAAGACAATGATTGCGTTTAGACATACGTTCAGCCACTACCACTTAGATATCACGCCTGTATTAGTAAAATTAGATAAACAACCAAATTTGATAATGGAAGGGACTAAAGGTCTCTGGTATAACTTGTCTCAACCTGAAGAAATTGGCTTAGCCGCTCCCGTAAAGCAGTTATTAGAAAGCCTACCTTTTGAATTAAATACCCATCAATAAATTAAGGAGTCACCATGAGCCGCACTGTATTTTGTGCTCGACTAAACAAAGAAGCTGACGGGTTGGATTTTCAACTTTACCCTGGCGACTTAGGTAAACGCATTTTTGACAGCATTTCAAAAGAAGCTTGGGCGCAATGGCAGAGTAAGCAAACGATGCTGATTAATGAAAAGAAACTCAATATGATGGATCCTGAACATCGAAAACTTCTTGAAACTGAAATGGTTAACTTTCTCTTTGAAGGAAAAGAAGTCGTAATCGAAGGTTATACTCCACCGAGTGAGTAATTCAGTTTCTATCTGATGTGAATAATGACATCATTGCCTAGTTTTCACGCTATGGCATGGTGTCATTTTTATTTGAGGAGCGTATGAAAAAGCTAGTCTATTTCTTTATTTCAATGTCACTTGTTGGTTGCAGCCGAGAATTCATCGAAGGTTTATATGATGTCAATTATGAACCCACTAACCGTTTTGCAGGCAACCTTGCTGAATTACCAGGTCAATTTGAGAAAGATACTGGAGCACTAGATGCTCTGATCAACAGCTTCTCAGGTAACATAGAAAAACGCTGGGGAAGCAAAGGGATAAAGATCGCTGGAAAAAGTAACTATGTGAAATATATAGACAATTACCTCAGTCGATCAGAGGTTAATTTCAGCAAAGGTCAAATTATTGTTGAAACGGTTTCGCCTACCGATCCTAAACAACACCTAAAAAATGCGATTGTTACCACTCTTCTTACACCTGACGATCCTGCTAATGTAGACCTGTTCTCATCGAAAAATATCAAGCTCGAAGGGCAACCTTTTCTTTATAAGCAGGTTGTCGATCAAGAAAAAAAACCTATTCAATGGTCATGGCGAGCCAACAAATATGCTGATTACCTTATTGCCAATAACCTCAAAGTAAAGAACGTCGATTTCAAAAAAGCTTACTATGTTGAAATCCCAATGGTGGCTGATCATGCAGATAAGAGAAGCTACAAATACGAAGATATTGTCCGTCGCGCCTCTAGAAAATATGACATTCCAGAAGATTTGATTTACGCCATTATAAAAACAGAAAGCAGCTTCAATCCCTATGCGGTTAGCTGGGCCAATGCGTATGGTCTTATGCAAGTAGTACCCAAAACGGCAGGTAGAGATGTATTTAAGCTAGTCAAAAATAAATCAGGCCAACCTTCGCCTGAGTATTTATTTAACCCTGAGACCAATATTGATACCGGAACCGCGTATTTTTATATCTTAAAAAACCGTTACCTTAAGAGCGTTAATCATCCCATCTCTTTAGAGTACAGCATGATCTCAGCTTACAACGGTGGAACCGGTGGCGTTCTCAATACGTTCAGCAAAAACAGAAAACGAGCGATGAACGATCTCAATTCACTGCAACCTAATCAAGTTTACTGGGCGTTAACCAAAAAGCATCCAAACAAAGAATCACGCAGGTACTTAGAAAAAGTAACGAAATACAAGAAAGAATTTAACTCTGGTGGAACCTAAATAGCACACTCGCTTAAAAAGAGAGCGAACAACAACTAATTTCGATTTATTTTAAAAAAGTTATTGACGGTAAGGCAGAAAATCAGTTTAATAGCGCCCCGTTGCCCGGATAGCTCAGTCGGTAGAGCAGAGGATTGAAAATCCTCGTGTCGGTGGTTCGATTCCGCCTCCGGGCACCATGATTTATATTATTGGTGTCAATTGTAGTAACAAGAAACATCAGTAAGAAAGCAAAGAATTTAGTGTGCCGACTTAGCTCAGTAGGTAGAGCAACTGACTTGTAATCAGTAGGTCACCAGTTCGACTCCGGTAGTCGGCACCATTCTTTTGCCTCGATAGCTCAGTCGGTAGAGCAGAGGATTGAAAATCCTCGTGTCGGTGGTTCGATTCCGCCTCGAGGCACCATTATTTGGTGCTTAGCATGAAAATGCTGACACAGATAATTCCCCTTTAGTTCAGTTGGTAGAACGGCGGACTGTTAATCCGTATGTCGCAAGTTCAAGTCTTGCAAGGGGAGCCATTTTTAAAAGCCAAGTCGAAAGACTTGGCTTTTTTCATATCTGAACTAAATTGATCCCAATAGGCCCTCGCCTTCTCTATCGATGCTATCCCTTTACTAATAAAGCTCTGAGTATGCAGCTCTCGCCACTTACGTAATCCTCCGTCACCAAAATCACTTATCCGCAGCCAATATTTCTATTTAAAATATTCACTCCTTACGAAAGCAAACATCAAAACATTGCTCATTAATTAAGACGGTAGCTTGGGTGATTTTCTATAGTCTACAATTCAAAAATGAACACTAATAAGATAGACATACTAAAGCGCTCGATAATCACAATTAAAAGTGAACTATTACGCACTCTTTACTTGTTTGTTTACTGTATTTAAGCATAAATAACTCAGTAACCCTCCCCTTCTTACCTCATATTCACTATGCATTTAATGACCAAAATGCCTACAAACAGCCCATTAAGTATAGAAAATCAGCAAACAACATTTTTTTTGCAATTTAATGTTGACCTAGAACGTGAAAAGCCTTTTAATACACCTCGTTGCCCGGATAGCTCAGTCGGTAGAGCAGAGGATTGAAAATCCTCGTGTCGGTGGTTCGATTCCGCCTCCGGGCACCACATTCATTTTGTTGGTGTTAGATTGAAAAATCAAAATACGAGCATAGAATAAATTAAGAATACAATGTGCCGACTTAGCTCAGTAGGTAGAGCAACTGACTTGTAATCAGTAGGTCACCAGTTCGACTCCGGTAGTCGGCACCATTCTTAATTAGATACAACCTGTTCCCTTTTAGTTCAGTTGGTAGAACGCCGGACTGTTAATCCGTATGTCGCTGGTTCAAGTCCAGCAAAGGGAGCCACATTAAGTAGCTAGCGTTAGTAACAAACGATAGCGAAAAGAAATTAGTGCCGACTTAGCTCAGTAGGTAGAGCAACTGACTTGTAATCAGTAGGTCACCAGTTCGACTCCGGTAGTCGGCACCATTTTTCATGATTGAAAAATCATAAGCGTTGTTGCTATAAAACAAACCTGTTCCCTTTTAGTTCAGTTGGTAGAACGCCGGACTGTTAATCCGTATGTCGCTGGTTCAAGTCCAGCAAAGGGAGCCACATTTAAGAAACCACTTCTCATGAAGTGGTTTTTTTTCGCCTAAAGAAAATAGCTGCAACACTTCACACTTGAACATCACTCATACGCCTCTGTATGAGCCTAGCAACGATTTTTTTCATAATAGACCAAGTTATATAACCTAAATTAGCCACAAGCCATAGAGGCCGTTATAGTGATATAACCGCTATTTCCAAGCTCGAAGTAGACCATAAATATTAAATGCGAATAGTACCAATGCCGTTAATTTACTACTCAAACTTATCCACTAACGAAAACAGAGCGTCTTTATTCTACTTTCGCATTGAGAATGATCATTCTAAGCCTTACAAACACAATCAATTCATACCTTGTAGATTTTGAAGCTCCTATTAACAAGGTTGTTCTGGCGAACCAATCCATTGGGTTGAGGTCTGGAGAGTATAGTGGGATATTAAGGATCGTAAGATTACTAAAATGGTCAACATGCCTGCTAGCCATTGTCTAATGGCCACTGAGCGTTACGAAAAGAATAGCGTCAGAGTAGCTTCTAAGGACAACGATACCGATGCTGACTCCTCATTAATTATACCTACCCCATTAATTACCCTATCAGTTTAGTCCAACCTCTAGAGCAGAATGACATAACTCTGCGTTTATCCTCACAAAACCGATTCCATGCACCGCATAGTGTCTCTACGATATCGTCATAGCTTTCGAAACACCTGTTTGCTACTTCATTTGGCGAAGCCAACTCCATACCTGTTCTATAGGGTTAAGCTTGGGAGAATAAGGTGGGATATGGATAACTGTGAGGTTCTCAGATTCATCGGCAAGATGGCTCTGATGCCAACTAGCTTGCTCCATGATAACAACAGCATGCTTACCAACCCGTTTGGCTTGAGACATTAATCTGAGTTGCTATTTCATTGCTTCCATATTGCTCAGGGGAACCACTATCGCTTCAGCTTCTCCTGTCGTAACACATACTGCGCCGAACAGGTATGCATACTCGAATTGCGGTTGTTGTACTACTCTGGGGCGCGTACCTTTCTCTGCCCATATTCGCGTAGTTGTATCACGTCGACCAAATCTAGCCTCGTCTTGAAACCATATTTGGACATCTTTTAAGGGCGCATGACCAGGGATCTTAAGGATCGTTTCGATTGGGAGTTTTTTAAAAGCTTCTTGGGCTTCAACTGATTGCTTAGGATGCTTAGGATGCTTAGGATGCTTAGGATGCTTAGGATGCTTAGAATGCTTAGAATGCTTAGAATGCTTAGAACGAGTAGTGATCCAACTCAGACCTATGTCATGTAATAACTAATAGAGCGCCGACTTTTTATATGATGTATCGAAATGGCTCTCTATATAAAGCCCAATGTCTCTCGCTTGAAGGCGGTTGCCACTTTCATTAGCTGCGAGTTCGATAACATATTCTTTGACTTGTGATTTCTGCTCATCAGTTAGGCGATGGGGTCTACCAGAATGTGGTTTATCTTGAAGTCCTTCAAGACCATTATCGAGATATGCTTTGACCCATTAATTGACGCTTACTCTACTAACTTTAAGGTACTTAGCTATTTTAGTGCGACTTCTACCGTCAACAAAATGAGAAACAGCTAAATAACGCATTCTAAGTCGAGCCTTGGAAGTGGAATTAATCAAACCCGGGAAGTCATGCTTCATAAGGACGCCTTTTAAAAATCTTTATTAGATCATAAAATTAACGGAATTGGTATAAGCCCCTTAGAGACTATGTATTGCGATTTGTTGGCCTAATACCAATTAGAGAAAAAATATGATCTAATTAGGGCGTCGCCATCTTACGGGAAATTGCTATGGATAGCCTTGATAATACTGATTTCAAAAAACTTGTGAGCCAACAAAAAACCATTCAAATGAAAATACGATTACTGGCTCTTGAGCACTTTAAGCGAGGAAAATCCCGCACTCAAATAGCGAAAGACCTGCAAGTCAGTCGTACTAGTGTGAATAAATGGGTTCGCCTTTTTTTGGAAGAAGGACTAGAAGGCCTTCAGGAAAAACCAAGATCAGGCAGGCCGGCATTCCTTACTGCAGACCAGCAAAATCAGCTCAGGCAATTCATAAAGAGTGAAGCAACCTCTCCTACTGGTGGCCGTCTCATAGCGAGTGATATCCATCACTATATCGTGACGCATTTTGATAAACACTACCATCCTCATTCGATCTATTACCTGCTTGAGCATATGGGTTTTTCTTGGATAACTTCTCGTTCAAAACACCCTAAGCAATCGCAGAAGGCCCAAGACGATTTTAAAAAAATTCCAAATAGAAACGATCCTTAAGATCCCTGGTCATGCGCCCTTAAAAGATGTCTGGTTTCAAGACGAAGCTAGGTTTGGTCAACAGAACACAACGACTCGACTTTGGGCGGAGCGTGGCACAAGGCCTAGAGTCGTTAAACAACAGCAATTTGAATACGCTTATTTATTTGGCTCTGTCTGCCCAGCAAAAGGAGTGGGTGAGGCCATTGTCGTTCCTTGGGTTAACAAAGACATCATGATAAGTCATCTAGAGCAGATATCGAAAGCCACCGAACAAAGTCGCCATGCCGTCGTGATAATGGATGGCGCAAGTTGGCATAGCGATGACATTGGCAATGAATTTAATAATGTCAGCATCATTAAACTTCCCCCTTATTCTCCCGAGCTGAACCCTATTGAACAAGTTTGGAGTTGGTTGAGACAGCACTATCTCGCAAACCAAAGTTTCAATGATTATAACGACATCGTTTCTCAGGTATGTCGTGCTTGGAATGGCTTTTTGGAGTGCAGCGATCGCGTGACCAAAATGTGCAGTAGAGACTGGATAGAGCTGATCAGCTAGTTTTCCGGATTGGTATAAGTACACAGTGCCATAAATACATTGCTCTATAGTCCATGGAGACACCGATATCCATTCGACCGGATATGGTCCGAAAACAGATACGAAAAAAGCCTCAGCATTTCTGCTGAGGCTTGATATATGGCAGGGGTGGAGAGATTCGAACTCCCAACACGCGCTATTTTGTGAATGAGCTGAATCCGCTGCTTTTTCTAGAGTATTGAAACTCTCAGATTCAAATGCAAAAAAGCCCCAGCATTTCTGCTGAGGCTTGATATATGGCAGGGGTGGAGAGATTCGAACTCCCAACACGCGGATTTGGAATCCGCTGCTCTGCCAATTGGAGCTACACCCCTATCTCAGTTTTAAAGAGCTGAAACTCTAAATAAGTGGCGGAGTGGACGGGACTCGAACCCGCGACCCCCGGCGTGACAGGCCGGTATTCTAACCAACTGAACTACCACTCCGCAGTGGTCAACTCACTATGTGAGTGTCCATATCTCCAGGTCGCTCAACCTAAAGATTTAATTTAAAGCCTGGCGATGTCCTACTCTCACATGGGGAAGCCCCACACTACCATCGGCGCTACTGCGTTTCACTTCTGAGTTCGGCATGGAATCAGGTGGGTCCGCAACGCTATGGTCGCCAAGCAAATTCTTTTTCTACTTTCAGCTTTTAAAAAGCTAAAGGTAAATAATTCGGAAAGCTGTTTCTCTATTTAATAGAGCAATTAAAAGTCTCTAAACTCATTCAAGTGTTTCTTGTTTTGCTTCTGCTTTTTAAAAGCGGAAACAAATTGGTATTGAGTCCATCAAAACCCCTTGGGTGTTGTATGGTTAAGCCTCACGGGCAATTAGTACAGGTTAGCTCAATGCCTCGCAGCACTTACACACCCTGCCTATCAACGTTCTAGTCTTGAACAACCCTTTAGGGCACTTAAAGTGCCAGGGAAGACTCATCTCAGGGCTCGCTTCGCGCTTAGATGCTTTCAGCGCTTATCGATTCCGAACTTAGCTACCGGGCAATGCCACTGGCGTGACAACCCGAACACCAGAGGTTCGTCCACTCCGGTCCTCTCGTACTAGGAGCAGCCCCCTTCAATCTTCCAACGCCCACGGCAGATAGGGACCGAACTGTCTCACGACGTTCTAAACCCAGCTCGCGTACCACTTTAAATGGCGAACAGCCATACCCTTGGGACCGACTTCAGCCCCAGGATGTGATGAGCCGACATCGAGGTGCCAAACACCGCCGTCGATATGAACTCTTGGGCGGTATCAGCCTGTTATCCCCGGAGTACCTTTTATCCGTTGAGCGATGGCCCTTCCATTCAGAACCACCGGATCACTATGACCTACTTTCGTACCTGCTCGAATTGTCATTCTCGCAGTCAAGCGGGCTTATGCCATTGCACTAACCACACGATGTCCAACCGTGTTTAGCCCACCTTCGTGCTCCTCCGTTACTCTTTGGGAGGAGACCGCCCCAGTCAAACTACCCACCAGGCACTGTCCGCAATCCCGATAAGGGACCTACGTTAGAACATCAAGCATACAAGGGTGGTATTTCAAGGTTGACTCCACCGCATCTGGCGACGCGGTTTCAAAGTCTCCCACCTATCCTACACATGTAGGGTCAATGTTCAGTGCCAAGCTGTAGTAAAGGTTCACGGGGTCTTTCCGTCTAGCCGCGGGTACACTGCATCTTCACAGCGATTTCAATTTCACTGAGTCTCGGGTGGAGACAGCGTGGCCATCATTACGCCATTCGTGCAGGTCGGAACTTACCCGACAAGGAATTTCGCTACCTTAGGACCGTTATAGTTACGGCCGCCGTTTACCGGGGCTTCGATCAAGAGCTTCGACCGAAGTCTAACCCCATCAATTAACCTTCCGGCACCGGGCAGGCGTCACACCGTATACGTCATCTTACGATTTTGCACAGTGCTGTGTTTTTAATAAACAGTTGCAGCCACCTGGTATCTGCGACTCCTAGTAGCTCCATCCGCAAGGGACTTCACCGCCAAGAGCGTACCTTCTCCCGAAGTTACGGTACCATTTTGCCTAGTTCCTTCACCCGAGTTCTCTCAAGCGCCTTGGTATTCTCTACCCGACCACCTGTGTCGGTTTGGGGTACGATTTCTTATAATCTGAAGCTTAGAGGCTTTTCCTGGAAGTATGGCATCAATGACTTCACACCCGTAGGTGCTCGACATCGTGTCTCAGCCTAACAAGAGTCCGGATTTACCTAAACTCTTAGCCTACGCACTTGAACCTGGACAACCGTCGCCAGGCCCACCTAGCCTTCTCCGTCCCCCCATCGCAATTATAAGAAGTACGGGAATATTAACCCGTTTCCCATCGACTACGCTTTTCAGCCTCGCCTTAGGGGTCGACTTACCCTGCCCCGATTAACGTTGGACAGGAACCCTTGGTCTTCCGGCGTGGGAGTTTTTCACTCCCATTATCGTTACTCATGTCAGCATTCGCACTTCTGATACGTCCAGCAGCCCTTACGAACCACCTTCAACCGCTTACAGAACGCTCCCCTACCCCACACACCTAAGTGTGCAGCCGCAGCTTCGGTTTATTACTTAGCCCCGTTACATCTTCCGCGCAGGCCGACTCGACCAGTGAGCTATTACGCTTTCTTTAAATGATGGCTGCTTCTAAGCCAACATCCTGGCTGTCTGAGCCTTCCCACATCGTTTCCCACTTAGTAATAATTTGGGACCTTAGCTGGCGGTCTGGGTTGTTTCCCTCTTCACGACGGACGTTAGCACCCGCCGTGTGTCTCCCGGATAGTACTTACTGGTATTCGGAGTTTGCAAAGGGTTGGTAAGTCGGGATGACCCCCTAGCCTTAACAGTGCTCTACCCCCAGTAGTATTCGTCCGAGGCTCTACCTAAATAGATTTCGGGGAGAACCAGCTATCTCCGAGTTTGATTGGCCTTTCACCCCTAGCCACAAGTCATCCGCTAATTTTTCAACATTAGTCGGTTCGGTCCTCCAGTTGATGTTACTCAACCTTCAACCTGCCCATGGCTAGATCACTCGGTTTCGGGTCTATATCCAGAGACTGTGTCGCCCAGTTAAGACTCGGTTTCCCTACGGCTCCCCTAAACGGTTAACCTTGCCACTGAATATAAGTCGCTGACCCATTATACAAAAGGTACGCAGTCACACCACGAAGGTGCTCCTACTGCTTGTACGTACACGGTTTCAGGTTCTATTTCACTCCCCTCACAGGGGTTCTTTTCGCCTTTCCCTCACGGTACTGGTTCACTATCGGTCAGTCAGTAGTATTTAGCCTTGGAGGATGGTCCCCCCATATTCAGACAGGATATCACGTGTCCCGCCCTACTCGATTTCACTGATTATGATGCGTCGGTTACGGGGCTATCACCCTTTGCTGCGACACTTTCCAGAGTCTTCACCTGCATCATTAAAAGCTTAAGGGCTAATCCAATTTCGCTCGCCGCTACTTTCGGAATCTCGGTTGATTTCTCTTCCTTCGGGTACTTAGATGTTTCAGTTCCCCGAGTTCGCCTCGTTACGCTATGTATTCACGTAACGATACTAGCTTATGCTAGTGGGTTTCCCCATTCGGAAATCCCAGACTCAAAAGACTTTTACTGTCTAATCTGGGCTTATCGCAAGTTAATACGTCCTTCATCGCCTCTGACTGCCAAGGCATCCACCGTGTACGCTTAGTCACTTAACCATACAACCCGAAAGGGTCTTAGTGTATGGCAACTAACCAAGGTTTTTGGTTGTGAATAAGAAGGGTTAATTCCTATTCACTGTTTGCCGGACTCAATAATGGAACAATGTAAACATTGTTCCGAATACAAGACACTTGAATGTGTTTGTGTGTTTATCAATGAAGATAAACATTGAGAACTTTTAAATTTGATTTGAATTACTCGTAAGTAATCAAATCAGTCAGCTTTCCAAATTGTTAAAGAGCTTGATTTCTTTCGAAACCATTTTTAAAAACACTTAATTCTTCATATTTCAAAGAAGTGTGCTTAAAGATGGTGGAGCTATGCGGGATCGAACCGCAGACCTCCTGCGTGCAAGGCAGGCGCTCTCCCAGCTGAGCTATAGCCCCATCTGTGTTTGTCGATATTGTTCCAAACCTAAAAAGGATTGGTGGGTCTGAGTGGACTTGAACCACCGACCTCCCGCTTATCAGGCGAGCGCTCTAACCAGCTGAGCTACAGACCCAATATCGTCTCTTTTACTTTTTAAACCTAATCAATCTGTGTGGGTACTCATCGTGAAAATCTTCGTATATAAGGAGGTGATCCAGCCCCAGGTTCCCCTAGGGCTACCTTGTTACGACTTCACCCCAGTCATGAACCACAAAGTGGTGAGCGTCCTCCCCGAAAGGTTAAACTACCCACTTCTTTTGCAGCCCACTCCCATGGTGTGACGGGCGGTGTGTACAAGGCCCGGGAACGTATTCACCGTAGCATTCTGATCTACGATTACTAGCGATTCCGACTTCATGGAGTCGAGTTGCAGACTCCAATCCGGACTACGACGCACTTTTTGGGATTCGCTCACTATCGCTAGCTTGCTGCCCTCTGTATGCGCCATTGTAGCACGTGTGTAGCCCTACTCGTAAGGGCCATGATGACTTGACGTCGTCCCCACCTTCCTCCGGTTTATCACCGGCAGTCTCCCTGGAGTTCCCGACATTACTCGCTGGCAAACAAGGATAAGGGTTGCGCTCGTTGCGGGACTTAACCCAACATTTCACAACACGAGCTGACGACAGCCATGCAGCACCTGTCTCAGAGTTCCCGAAGGCACACCTGCGTCTCCGCTGGCTTCTCTGGATGTCAAGAGTAGGTAAGGTTCTTCGCGTTGCATCGAATTAAACCACATGCTCCACCGCTTGTGCGGGCCCCCGTCAATTCATTTGAGTTTTAATCTTGCGACCGTACTCCCCAGGCGGTCTACTTAACGCGTTAGCTCCGAAAGCCACGGCTCAAGGCCACAACCTCCAAGTAGACATCGTTTACGGCGTGGACTACCAGGGTATCTAATCCTGTTTGCTCCCCACGCTTTCGCATCTGAGTGTCAGTATCTGTCCAGGGGGCCGCCTTCGCCACTGGTATTCCTTCAGATCTCTACGCATTTCACCGCTACACCTGAAATTCTACCCCCCTCTACAGTACTCTAGTCCGCCAGTTTCAAATGCAGTTCCGAGGTTGAGCCCCGGGCTTTCACATCTGACTTAACGAACCACCTGCATGCGCTTTACGCCCAGTAATTCCGATTAACGCTCGCACCCTCCGTATTACCGCGGCTGCTGGCACGGAGTTAGCCGGTGCTTCTTCTGTCGCTAACGTCAAATGATGCTGCTATTAACAACACCACCTTCCTCACGACTGAAAGTACTTTACAACCCGAAGGCCTTCTTCATACACGCGGCATGGCTGCATCAGGCTTGCGCCCATTGTGCAATATTCCCCACTGCTGCCTCCCGTAGGAGTCTGGACCGTGTCTCAGTTCCAGTGTGGCTGATCATCCTCTCAGACCAGCTAGGGATCGTCGCCTTGGTGAGCCATTACCTCACCAACTAGCTAATCCCACCTAGGCATATCCTGACGCGAGAGGCCCGAAGGTCCCCCTCTTTGGCCCGAAGGCATTATGCGGTATTAGCCATCGTTTCCAATGGTTATCCCCCACATCAGGGCAATTTCCTAGGCATTACTCACCCGTCCGCCGCTCGACGCCGAAGTAGCAAGCTACTTCTCGTTTCCGCTCGACTTGCATGTGTTAGGCCTGCCGCCAGCGTTCAATCTGAGCCATGATCAAACTCTTCAATTAAAGTTTTTTGCATCCTAAGATGCGGCTCAATGAATACTGACTTCAAAACTACTATGTAATTTTAAAGCTATTATCATTCCAACAGAATGATAATGAATTGACTGTGCCAAGTTCTAAGAACTTGTATTGGTCACTCAGTTCATTGATATCTTTTGTTTCGACAAAGCGAAACTAGTGATTATCATCAACGAGTGCCCACACAGATTGATAGGTCTAAATTGTTAAAGAGCTTTGCTTTCAGTGCCTTAGCACCTAAGCAGGAGGCGTATAATACGCTTTCTACTTTGAAAGTCAACATAATATTCTAAGTTATCACTTAAAAAACTATGTTGACTCATCTCAGCGAGATAAGTCGAACTTTTTGTCTTCACTTTTTAAAAAAGTGAAAATAAATAGGAGCCTGGCGATGTCCTACTCTCACATGGGGAAACCCCACACTACCATCGGCGCTACTGCGTTTCACTTCTGAGTTCGGCATGGGATCAGGTGGGTCCGCAACGCTATGGTCGCCAAGCAAATTCTTTTTCTACTTTCAGCTTTTAAAAAAGCTAAAGGTAAAATAATTCGGAAAGCTGTTTTCGTTCTCTAAACTCATTCAAGTTTGTCTGTATATATCGAGTCCATCAAAACCCCTTGGGTGTTGTATGGTTAAGCCTCACGGGCAATTAGTACAGGTTAGCTCAATGCCTCGCAGCACTTACACACCCTGCCTATCAACGTTCTAGTCTTGAACAACCCTTTAGGGCACTTAAAGTGCCAGGGAAGACTCATCTCAGGGCTCGCTTCGCGCTTAGATGCTTTCAGCGCTTATCGATTCCGAACTTAGCTACCGGGCAATGCCACTGGCGTGACAACCCGAACACCAGAGGTTCGTCCACTCCGGTCCTCTCGTACTAGGAGCAGCCCCCTTCAATCTTCCAACGCCCACGGCAGATAGGGACCGAACTGTCTCACGACGTTCTAAACCCAGCTCGCGTACCACTTTAAATGGCGAACAGCCATACCCTTGGGACCGACTTCAGCCCCAGGATGTGATGAGCCGACATCGAGGTGCCAAACACCGCCGTCGATATGAACTCTTGGGCGGTATCAGCCTGTTATCCCCGGAGTACCTTTTATCCGTTGAGCGATGGCCCTTCCATTCAGAACCACCGGATCACTATGACCTACTTTCGTACCTGCTCGAATTGTCATTCTCGCAGTCAAGCGGGCTTATGCCATTGCACTAACCACACGATGTCCAACCGTGTTTAGCCCACCTTCGTGCTCCTCCGTTACTCTTTGGGAGGAGACCGCCCCAGTCAAACTACCCACCAGGCACTGTCCGCAATCCCGATAAGGGACCTACGTTAGAACATCAAGCATACAAGGGTGGTATTTCAAGGTTGACTCCACCGCATCTGGCGACGCGGTTTCAAAGTCTCCCACCTATCCTACACATGTAGGGTCAATGTTCAGTGCCAAGCTGTAGTAAAGGTTCACGGGGTCTTTCCGTCTAGCCGCGGGTACACTGCATCTTCACAGCGATTTCAATTTCACTGAGTCTCGGGTGGAGACAGCGTGGCCATCATTACGCCATTCGTGCAGGTCGGAACTTACCCGACAAGGAATTTCGCTACCTTAGGACCGTTATAGTTACGGCCGCCGTTTACCGGGGCTTCGATCAAGAGCTTCGACCGAAGTCTAACCCCATCAATTAACCTTCCGGCACCGGGCAGGCGTCACACCGTATACGTCATCTTACGATTTTGCACAGTGCTGTGTTTTTAATAAACAGTTGCAGCCACCTGGTATCTGCGACTCCTAGTAGCTCCATCCGCAAGGGACTTCACCGCCAAGAGCGTACCTTCTCCCGAAGTTACGGTACCATTTTGCCTAGTTCCTTCACCCGAGTTCTCTCAAGCGCCTTGGTATTCTCTACCCGACCACCTGTGTCGGTTTGGGGTACGATTTCTTATAATCTGAAGCTTAGAGGCTTTTCCTGGAAGTATGGCATCAATGACTTCACACCCGTAGGTGCTCGACATCGTGTCTCAGCCTAACAAGAGTCCGGATTTACCTAAACTCTTAGCCTACGCACTTGAACCTGGACAACCGTCGCCAGGCCCACCTAGCCTTCTCCGTCCCCCCATCGCAATTATAAGAAGTACGGGAATATTAACCCGTTTCCCATCGACTACGCTTTTCAGCCTCGCCTTAGGGGTCGACTTACCCTGCCCCGATTAACGTTGGACAGGAACCCTTGGTCTTCCGGCGTGGGAGTTTTTCACTCCCATTATCGTTACTCATGTCAGCATTCGCACTTCTGATACGTCCAGCAGCCCTTACGAACCACCTTCAACCGCTTACAGAACGCTCCCCTACCCCACACACCTAAGTGTGCAGCCGCAGCTTCGGTTTATTACTTAGCCCCGTTACATCTTCCGCGCAGGCCGACTCGACCAGTGAGCTATTACGCTTTCTTTAAATGATGGCTGCTTCTAAGCCAACATCCTGGCTGTCTGAGCCTTCCCACATCGTTTCCCACTTAGTAATAATTTGGGACCTTAGCTGGCGGTCTGGGTTGTTTCCCTCTTCACGACGGACGTTAGCACCCGCCGTGTGTCTCCCGGATAGTACTTACTGGTATTCGGAGTTTGCAAAGGGTTGGTAAGTCGGGATGACCCCCTAGCCTTAACAGTGCTCTACCCCCAGTAGTATTCGTCCGAGGCTCTACCTAAATAGATTTCGGGGAGAACCAGCTATCTCCGAGTTTGATTGGCCTTTCACCCCTAGCCACAAGTCATCCGCTAATTTTTCAACATTAGTCGGTTCGGTCCTCCAGTTGATGTTACTCAACCTTCAACCTGCCCATGGCTAGATCACTCGGTTTCGGGTCTATATCCAGAGACTGTGTCGCCCAGTTAAGACTCGGTTTCCCTACGGCTCCCCTAAACGGTTAACCTTGCCACTGAATATAAGTCGCTGACCCATTATACAAAAGGTACGCAGTCACACCACGAAGGTGCTCCTACTGCTTGTACGTACACGGTTTCAGGTTCTATTTCACTCCCCTCACAGGGGTTCTTTTCGCCTTTCCCTCACGGTACTGGTTCACTATCGGTCAGTCAGTAGTATTTAGCCTTGGAGGATGGTCCCCCCATATTCAGACAGGATATCACGTGTCCCGCCCTACTCGATTTCACTGATTATGATGCGTCGGTTACGGGGCTATCACCCTTTGCTGCGACACTTTCCAGAGTCTTCACCTGCATCATTAAAAGCTTAAGGGCTAATCCAATTTCGCTCGCCGCTACTTTCGGAATCTCGGTTGATTTCTCTTCCTTCGGGTACTTAGATGTTTCAGTTCCCCGAGTTCGCCTCGTTACGCTATGTATTCACGTAACGATACTAGCTTATGCTAGTGGGTTTCCCCATTCGGAAATCCCAGACTCAAAAGACTTTTACTGTCTAATCTGGGCTTATCGCAAGTTAATACGTCCTTCATCGCCTCTGACTGCCAAGGCATCCACCGTGTACGCTTAGTCACTTAACCATACAACCCGAAAGGGTCTTGTGTATAGCAACTAACCAAGGTTTTTGGTTGTCATTAAGAAGGGTTAATTCTCAATGACTGTTTGCCGGACTCAATAATGGAACAATGTAAACATTGTTCCGAATACAAGACACTTGAATGTGTTTGTGTGTTTATCAATAAAGATAAACATTGAGAACTTTTAAATTTGATTTGAGTTACTCGTAAGTAATCAAATCAGTCAGCTTTCCAAATTGTTAAAGAGCAAGAGTTTCTAAACACCAAGTGTTTGAAACCATTTTTAAATATTTTCAAACAAAAACACTTAAAGATGGTATCCCGTAGGGGAGTCGAACCCCTGTTACCGCCGTGAAAGGGCGGTGTCCTAGGCCTCTAGACGAACGGGACACTGCTAATTTATCTCCACTTTAAAAAGTAGAAACAAACCTTGAAGAACTTAGGAATTCTTCATCTCTTTTTCTTTTTAAACCTAATCAATCTGTGTGGGTACTCATCGTGAAAATCTTCGTATATAAGGAGGTGATCCAGCCCCAGGTTCCCCTAGGGCTACCTTGTTACGACTTCACCCCAGTCATGAACCACAAAGTGGTGAGCGTCCTCCTCGAAAGGTTAAACTACCCACTTCTTTTGCAGCCCACTCCCATGGTGTGACGGGCGGTGTGTACAAGGCCCGGGAACGTATTCACCGTAGCATTCTGATCTACGATTACTAGCGATTCCGACTTCATGGAGTCGAGTTGCAGACTCCAATCCGGACTACGACGCACTTTTTGGGATTCGCTCACTATCGCTAGCTTGCTGCCCTCTGTATGCGCCATTGTAGCACGTGTGTAGCCCTACTCGTAAGGGCCATGATGACTTGACGTCGTCCCCACCTTCCTCCGGTTTATCACCGGCAGTCTCCCTGGAGTTCCCGACATTACTCGCTGGCAAACAAGGATAAGGGTTGCGCTCGTTGCGGGACTTAACCCAACATTTCACAACACGAGCTGACGACAGCCATGCAGCACCTGTCTCAGAGTTCCCGAAGGCACACCTGCGTCTCCGCTGGCTTCTCTGGATGTCAAGAGTAGGTAAGGTTCTTCGCGTTGCATCGAATTAAACCACATGCTCCACCGCTTGTGCGGGCCCCCGTCAATTCATTTGAGTTTTAATCTTGCGACCGTACTCCCCAGGCGGTCTACTTAACGCGTTAGCTCCGAAAGCCACGGCTCAAGGCCACAACCTCCAAGTAGACATCGTTTACGGCGTGGACTACCAGGGTATCTAATCCTGTTTGCTCCCCACGCTTTCGCATCTGAGTGTCAGTATCTGTCCAGGGGGCCGCCTTCGCCACTGGTATTCCTTCAGATCTCTACGCATTTCACCGCTACACCTGAAATTCTACCCCCCTCTACAGTACTCTAGTCCGCCAGTTTCAAATGCAGTTCCGAGGTTGAGCCCCGGGCTTTCACATCTGACTTAACGAACCACCTGCATGCGCTTTACGCCCAGTAATTCCGATTAACGCTCGCACCCTCCGTATTACCGCGGCTGCTGGCACGGAGTTAGCCGGTGCTTCTTCTGTCGCTAACGTCAAATGATGCTGCTATTAACAACACCACCTTCCTCACGACTGAAAGTACTTTACAACCCGAAGGCCTTCTTCATACACGCGGCATGGCTGCATCAGGCTTGCGCCCATTGTGCAATATTCCCCACTGCTGCCTCCCGTAGGAGTCTGGACCGTGTCTCAGTTCCAGTGTGGCTGATCATCCTCTCAGACCAGCTAGGGATCGTCGCCTTGGTGAGCCATTACCTCACCAACTAGCTAATCCCACCTAGGCATATCCTGACGCGAGAGGCCCGAAGGTCCCCCTCTTTGGCCCGAAGGCATTATGCGGTATTAGCCATCGTTTCCAATGGTTATCCCCCACATCAGGGCAATTTCCTAGGCATTACTCACCCGTCCGCCGCTCGACGCCGAAGTAGCAAGCTACTTCTCGTTTCCGCTCGACTTGCATGTGTTAGGCCTGCCGCCAGCGTTCAATCTGAGCCATGATCAAACTCTTCAATTAAAGTTTTTTGCATCCTAAGATGCGGCTCAATGAATACTGACTTCAAAACTACTATGTGATTTTAAAGCTATTATCATTCCAACAGAATGATAATGAATTGACTGTGCCAAGTTCTAAGAACTTGTATTGGTCACTCAGTTCATTGATATCTTTTGTTTCGACTTGATTTACTTTCGCTTTAAAAAGCGAAAACAAACAGTACGAAACTAGTGATTATCATCAACGAGTGCCCACACAGATTGATAGGTCTAAATTGTTAAAGAGCTTCTCTTCTTAAGTTGCTAAGCTTCCCTTGAAGAGGCGGCTATTCTAGCGGGATAAACGAGAGTGTCAAACACTTTCTCAAATTTATCTTTTTAAGCTAGAAGCCTAACTGACATTGCGCTTGAACCCTTGTGGGCTCTGCCGTGTCAGTGAGGTCGCATTATAGGGTTCGGAATCACATTAGCAAGCGCAAATAAGCATTTTTCTTGTAAAAAAGGTCTGATTGAACAAAAAAAAACCGACCTAGATATCCCCCACAACCCGAACACATCTTGAGCACAACTTACACACAAAAAGCTGTGGATAACTAATCATCACTATCAAAAAAGTAGGAAATACGTGAACGAGGGTTCAAATACTCACGGACTTTATCTGGCAGCTTATTTGGTGAAATAGCATTTACTATTTTCAGGTCTTTCCCTGCGAGCTCAATAATAGGAGCTTGAGTTCTTGGCACATTTGCATCATACATAAGAACATTAGGATAAAGGATATTCTTTGAATTCACAGATATCACCAACCCAATCATGTCATTAGAAAGCTGAACCACAGTTCCTGGCGGAAAAACACCCATGAACTTGATTAAAATGTTCAGATTTTCATTACTATAAAGGTGCTTACAGTTTTTATATAAATGAGATAAAGCTATATATGGGATTTTTTGCTCTGACGGTATATTAGGATGACAAAGATTATCAAATGCATTCGCGACAGCTACGATTTGCGCAAGCTCATCAATGCTATCCTCTTTTAATCCATTAGGATAACCAGAGCCATCATTCATTTCATGATGTTGATCGATGACCAATCTTGCACTTTCAGGGAAGTCATCTATATGGCTAGCTAAATCTAACCCATATTTGGTATGTAACTTTAAATAGTTCTTTTCAGGCTCAGTGAGCTGAGTTTGCTTTCTAAGAATTGCTGTTGGGATTTTAATTTTCCCCATGTCATGGAATAAAGCAGCAAAGGAAAGCTCTTTTATTTTTGCAGAACCATAACCTTTAGCTCTGCCAACCATCATCGAAATAACGGCAACGTTTAATGCATGAAAATAGATATCTTCAAATTCACTCTTTCCGTTCATCAAATGTAAAGTCACACTATCATCAGAAAGCAACTTATCAACAATGTCTTCTATTAATAAGCTCGCTTCTCCCACTGCATCAGCTGGTCGATTACGAATTTTGACCATCACGGAACGCATTCTTGCCAAAGAGCGCTCGAACTCTTTTTCACAATTGATCACTCTTCGTCGGTAAGAGCTCAACTTTTCAATTCTTTTCTCTTTCTCCTTCCACATTTTTTGAGCTTCAAGATCGATCTCTTTATCAGAAGAGGATGAATTCTCAATCTTTTGATTTGGTGGAAGAGGCTTTGTATCGCTTTGGCTAGGATTTATATAGACATGCTGTATACCGAGGTGGCGTATAAGTTGGATTTGCTCTTGGTTTTTAACCTTAAAGCTATTAAACAAAAACGGGTGCTCATTCCATTTAACTGGAAGACGAATATGTAACCCCGGCTGAATACGATCCACTGTAATTTTTATACTTGCCACTATCTATACAACATCATTGAAAAATTCATTATCGACAATATTAGATGATCTAATTTTCAAAATCATCATTGCAAATCTAATTTGAAGGCGCCTCATGTGCATCTAAATGATTATTTGGCGAAAATTGACATTCTAAGTTTAGATCCAATTAAATGTTAAATAAAAAGAACCATGCTCAAGAATAAACTAAAGCATAGGTTCTTACAGTTATATAAATTACAATAGTAACTTTGCCCTTAGATGTTTAAGTTACACTTATTTAACGGGCACAGGCTCTGACTGAGCATCGAGGATTTTCTCTAGTCGCTCAACAATTTTTAGGTTTTTCTTGGCAATATTCTCTGTTTCAAGAGGATCATTTTTAAAGTCATAAAGTTCGTATTTATACTTAACCCCCTTCCTCTTATTGATATGCCAACGAACCATTCGATACTGTTCATCTCGGATTGCATAACCTACATATTTCCCACCTAATTGTGGCCATACATGGTATGCATAATCATCAAGACTAGGATCATCTTTGCCAGCAAGTATTTGTGTCATCTCTTGCCCATCAAATTGTTGCTCTGCATCTTCTGGCATGTAAAGACCAGCAAGTTTAACTATTGTTGGGTAGATATCTACAGTTTCCATAATCTGGCTGGTAGACGTATTTTGTTTAGTAACACCTGGTGCTTTAATAATTACAGGGATACGAGTTGCTTGTTCATAATTAGAGTGCTTAGTCCAAGAACCGTGATCCCCTAAATGGAACCCATGATCTCCCCAAAGAAGAACTATCGTATTCTCGTCTAAGCCGGTTTCTTCTAATTTCGCCAGCACTTTACCGACCTGAGCATCCATGTACGCAACGCTAGCGTAATAACCATGCACCAGTTTTTTTGCTACTTCTTTGTCATTAACTAAGCCGCGCTTCTCTGCATTTTTAGGCTCCGTAAAAGACATAATTTCGCCACCACGCTTTATAGCGAATCGAGGTGCACCTTTCGGTGCTTCAACAAATTCAGCTTCTGGCAATGCCTCCCGATCAAACATATCCCAGTATTTCTTTGGCGCTGTAAGGGGTAAATGTGGACGCGCAAAACCTACTGCTAGCATAAATGGTTTTCCATCGTCGGAAAGCTCCTCAAGACGCTTAGATGCAACTTTTGCAACACGCCCATCAGCATAGATTTCATCGTCTCCTTCTGCGGCTTCCCAAGCAGAACCAGTTGGTAGAGTTTCTCCAAACTCTCTCACTACTGAAAAATCTTGTAACCATGTTTCTCCGGGAATACCTGAATATTTAGTTGGATCATCAAGACGCCCCCCCCAGTTTGTAAACAAAGCCTCTTCTGAAGTTAAACCTTGGGCTCTATTTTCATCAGTAACATATTCTATAACTTTGTCATGGTAGCCTTTTTCTGACCATGATTGTTTGTCATCAATATTGCCGTGTCCAATATGGAAAACTTTACCAATTGATTCAGTTTTATATCCGTTATTTTTAAAATGCTCCGGCAACGTGACAGCATCAGGAAGAAGAGCACGGAACCGGGTAGCAAAATTATATACCCCCGTAGATGTAGAACGAGAACCTAACATAAAATTTATACGAGAAGGCATACAAACAGCTTGGTTCGCATAAGCCATATCGAAACGCATACCTTGTTTAGCAAATGCATCGATATTTGGCGAGATAGCATAATTGTCCCCATACACACCAAGGTTTGGCTTTAAATCATCAACCATTATCAGAAGCACATTGGGTTTACTTTGTGTTTCGACTGTCGGCTCTACGGATGTACTAGCGACAGATGTGCCCGCCGCCATTGATGCGGCAAGTAACGTAGTTAATTGCAACGTTTTGCCAGATATATTCTGATTCACACTTTTGTCCTTAACAAATGAAATAACGGACGCATTATCTTATAGTCAACAAAACTAAAATGCGTTTCTGTTCATACAAAACACATTGTTCAATAGAAAAGTGAAATATAATAATGACTACAAGCAACATAAATTTTCATGTCATGGCTAAGCCTGTTAGCTATCGGTGCAATCTGAAATGCGATTACTGCTTTTATCTAGAAAAAGAAGAATATTACAGCGGTGATGGTGATGTGATGTCAGTAGATATGTTAGAGGCATATGTGAAAGAGTATCTAACCTCTCACCCTGGTCCTGTTGTTGATTTCGCATGGCAAGGCGGTGAACCTACATTGGCTGGTTTAGAGTATTTTGAAAACGCCGTTCGATTTCAAAAGAAATACGCGAACAGCAAAGAAGTAACAAATAGCTTTCAAACCAATGGAGTTGCACTGAACAAGAAATGGGCTGAGTTCTTTCATCGCGAAAATTTCTTGATTGGTATTTCAATTGATGGCGAGCGTTCGATTCACGATAAGTACCGAATTTCCACAAATGGCAGACCGACCTTTGATAAAGTAAAGGATGCCATAAAACTCATGCAAGAGTACGGCGTTCAATTTAATACACTTACCGTAATTAACGATGCTAACTGGAATAGAGGTAAAGAAACGTATCGTCAACTTAAAGAGCTAGGTTCTAATAATATGCAATTTATACCAATTGTTGAATTAGAAGCTCATAGCTGCAATACACTACACAAATTCTCACCAACTAATAATGCAGAAACAACACCCTACTCTCTACCTGAACTAGGTTATGCCCAATTCATAATAGATGTCTTCGATGAATGGAAAAATAGTGATGTGGGCCACATTCATGTTCAAACATTCGAAATGCTTCTAGGTCAAAAACTAGGTATCAAATCAACTCTGTGTGTATTCAGCGAGACTTGTGGAAAAAATGTCATCATAGAGGCTAACGGGGATGTATATTCTTGCGACCACTTTGTTTACCCAGCTTACAATGTTGGGAACATCAATTCAAAACCACTCAATAAAATTGTCAGTGATAAGAAGCAGGTTAAGTTTGGAAGAGCTAAGAAAGACACACTAACAAGTGTCTGCAGTTCATGTTCGTTCAAGTCTCAGTGCTATGGAGGGTGCCCTAAACATAGGATTCTTAATATCAAGGGTGAAAAAAACAAACACAATTATCTATGTAAATCTTATCAAAAAATATTTTCTGAAACAGATACATATTTCAAAGATGCTGCCAATAGAATACATAAATATCTTTCTGAATCAAATGGATCATAGTGTTAATCAAATGACGATTGGCACGTCTATAAATAGCATAGCTCGCCTCTATGCCGATCTTAATGACAATAGTTTACGTCCAGTATGATAAGCAAGAACAGCTAGCTCAGTACCTATTCCAAATATCGCTGTTTTAGAAGCTAAATATACAAATTGTATTACTATGTTGGGAAGTCAAAGAAAAAGGGAACCGAAGCGATTTTTGACAAACCAAGAAACAACTAAGCCCCGACTTTCGTCGAGGCTTTATCATTTAAATATGGTACCGGTAGGCGGACTAAGCAACGAACACCAGTAAGCAAACCTGAGTCTTTCATAGTGGATAGATTAACTTCGTAATCGGTAGATTTAGCAATTGTAGTGGGATTGGGTTTAAGATTATTGAGGAAAGTGGTGATGAGTCGTTGTAATTTACTCATTCAAACCTCCGTTAATTTATATGCCTACATTTCAGTAATATAAATTTGAAAGGTCTTTAGCTACGGAGATTCAGGATAAAATAAAAGCCGAACGATACAACACGAAGTTATATGGTTCGGCTTCCCCCTATCCCATTTGTACTTTGAACTTTTTCAGCTACTAGCCTCAGTTTATTCACCTAGTCAATGACAGGCTACAAGGCTGTCCGAATACCTGTACAGGCCCCAGCTAGGGTGGTGCTCATAATGAAAGGTATTGTTGTGATGAACTGACATTCGGTTCTGGTTTGAAGATTGAGCCCCTCATTAGCTACTGGAATATCCGTCATCGCTCTAGTAAACGGACTTTTTAGAAGGACTTCTTGATTGCTTTTTCAGCACATGCGACATCTAAATGACCACCCGGAGCTCCGCCGACACCAATAGCACCAATCATGGTGTTGTTGAGCTGTACTGGAACGCCACCTGCTAGGAACAACAAGTTGTCGTCCATATTCTGCAAAGGTTGCATGATAGGTTTGTCGGCGATGAGTTTCATCAGATTACCTGACGGCTGTTTCATGCTCGCCACGGTGAACGCTTTTTTGCGTGAGCTATCAAGTGTATGAATGCCAGCGCCATCAGAACGTAATTGAGCAATCACATTGCCCGACAAATCAACAACAGTCGCAGAAACCTTGTAGCCATCGGTTTCACATTGATTAACGGCTTCATGGGCAAGCTTGAATGCCGCTTCTGATGAGATTTGAGTGAAAGAGACCGATTGTGTTTCTGCCGCCATTGCATTGTGAGAAAGGCTAAGGAAACCAAGAGTTGCCGCTAGTACAGTAAGTTTTGTCGTTTTCATGTTTACTCCGTTAAAGTATTTGTTTTCAAAAGAATTTGTTTTCAAAAAAATTCGGTTTTAAATATTGGATTTTGGTTCTAGGGACTTGTTTGGTATGAACCAGCCACTTTTAATCAACAGGTTCATACTAACGAATGCATGATTACGACTGGCTTTCTAGAACATTACAAAGTTGCAATGTTGGTTATATTCGAGAAAGGATATTGATAGAGTGTATTCAGACCACGGCTAACAGATAAACGGACGTTAATGAAAATACTATTGATTGAAGATGACATTCATATCGCGAGATTTTTGGTGAATGGTTTTCAGCAAGAAGGAATAACGGTGACGCACTCAGCAGATGGTGTTGATGGATTGCATGAAGCCATAACCGAAGAATACGACGTGATCATTCTCGATATCATGTTGCCCAAGAAAGACGGATTCGAAGTGTTGGCTGAACTCAGAGGACAGGGTTACGCGACGCCCGTCATCATATTAAGTGCTAAGCATTCAGTGGAAGAGCGAGTGCAAGGATTACAGTCGGGCGCTGATGATTATCTAGTGAAGCCTTTTGCATTTCCTGAGCTGCTTGCTCGTTGCCAAACCTTGGTGCGCCGAGGCAAACAGCCTACACCTCAAGCATTGGAACTGCATTACGACTCGCTGAGTCTAGACCTTCTTAAACACACGCTACAAAGAGATCAACAAACGATCACCATCAACCAGCGCGAGTTTATGCTGATGAAGTTACTGCTCGAAAATCCAGAGGTTGTGATGTCGAAAGCGGCAATTCTTGAGCATGTTTGGGGGCATCAGTTTGATCCGCAAACTAACGTGGTCGATGTACTAGTGTGCCGACTTCGCAGCAAAGTCGATAAGGGCTTTTCTAAGCCATTAATTCACACACTTCGAGGTGTTGGCTATGTCCTCAAGTCGTAGTATTGAACAGGCGCTTGCCAAAACGCAGAGACATTTGTTGGTTCGCTTTATGTCGACCTTACTGCTCTGCTTGCTGCTGGTGGAGTTGATCGTTGGGGCTATCTTCTTTTTCGATCTCTATCAAACCGAGAAGAAGATCCTTACGTCTATGTCGACCGAGTATCAGCGCATTTTAACTTACGATTCGAGTGAGCGACTGATTCATGTTTTAGAGGCTAATCCTCACCGGCTACTCGAAAACAACATTGCGGCTTATAAAGTTGAGAAGGGCATTTCATCTGAGGGAACATTCATCACTGGTGCTCAAAACCTATCAACAGAACAACCTTTTTCCAGTTATCAAATTGATGAGAATCGCTCATGGTTAGAGAGCTTCATCTTTAGTCCCTACATGTCATTATCTATTGAAGGGGAGCAGTATGATTTCTGGTTGGTTTTGGATAACCGAGCAAGAGACTTTATCGCCTACAATCAATGGCTAATGACCTTGTATGCGTTGCTTGCACTTGTGGCGGTGACTGCGGTATTTACTCGTAACATTATCCAGAGTGCGATGTCGCCGCTCATTATCTTTGGCGACCTGCTCGATAAGCTTAAAAAAGGGCAGTTAGAGTTCCCTAGCACTGACACTAAGACAGAAACTGAATCTGAAATACCGCAAGGGCTTAACGTGATCAGTTCCAGCGTTCACACCGCAGTTGCAAAGCTTCAGCATGTAACGACAACCTTGAATACGACGGTTGATGCGATTGCTCATGATATTCGAACCCCTTTGTCTCGCATTACTTTAGCGTCCCAAACCGCATTGCTGAATAATGCCGATAAGCAAGCAATGAAAGATGCATTGGCGGACTGTTCTGAACACGCAATGCAGGCGAGCAATATGCTAACCGCCTTGATGAAGCTGAATGACGAACTGACGGGCAAACGCACACCACAGAAAGTGCCAACTCAGGTCTCTGATGTGATTGCTAATGTAGCTAACTGGTATGAAGATGTCGCAGAAGATAAACAAATCGAGCTGGTGGTTGAGAGCGCTGATGGTCTTGTGATTCAGTCAGATCCTGACAAGTTGACTCAGGTGTTGGTTAACCTTGTTGATAACGCGATTAAGTATACCGAGCCCGAAGGAAGAGTGACGGTCAAAGCCGAGCAAAGTGAAGAGGATAAGGTAGCGATAAGCATCCAAGATACTGGTGTTGGCATTGAACAGAAATATCAGGACCTGATTTTTGAACGGCTTTATCGTATCGATAGCAGCCGTAGCAACGTTGAGGGGTATGGCCTTGGTTTGTCTCTAGCGCTTGCCATGGTTGAGAACCTTGAGGGCACCTTAGTCGTGAAATCTGAGTTGGGTGTGGGGAGTGCTTTCATACTTGTGCTTTAACCATGATGCGATCATCAAAATAGCCCAAAACACTAGGGCGTGTTGATCTTTACTGTGCATTCCATTTTTCAGCAATACATCGGTAGCCACATTAACATGAATACCAGCGATAACATGCTGACATAATTCATAGCACCGTAAAGTCACCATGGTTCTGGTAGCTCAGAACTATTGGCAATACTGGCTTGCGAGTTTGCAGTAACCGGAGTTTGTTGGATTTACTAGGATTCCCTTGAGCACAGAATCAGCATGCGATGAACCATAGATGCACCATGGAAGAAAATTCAAGGTCGATAAAGAGAGTCTATTGGAAGGGAAATAGAGCTGATTACAGGAAAGGAAAACTGAGGTAAACTTTTGATTAGCCTAGATACAACAAAGCCCCGACTTTCGTCGAGGCTTTATCATTTAAATATGGTACCGGTAGGCGGACTTGAACCGCCACGCCCGAAGGCAACGGATTTTGAATCCGTCGTGTATACCAATTTCACCATACCGGCATTATCTTGGGGCATTGCCCTTTCGATGTTTGGCATTATACGTAAGATGATTACCTGTGCAAGTGCAAAAGATTGAATTACAAATCGTTTGACGATATTTTCGCCATAAATGACGAAGCTGTGCGTAATCTCTCTTCCCTCTGAGCCTTCAAGACTATATTCTGACGCCAATATTTCAAAATAAGAAACGAGCAATGAGTACACAACATAATTTACCACCAGCCAGTTTAATGCGTCGATTAGGCGCTCTTCTTTATGATGCTTTAATTGTTATTGCTATCGAGATGATGGCTGCGGGCATCGTAATTGCCATCCTTGAAGCATTAGTTGCTGCTGGTCTATTGCATTACGGTACTTACACCGATGCAAGTGACCTACTCTCCACGCATCCTGTATGGAGCTATGTTTATACTATTTACCTAGTCAGTGTTTGGGTCTACTTTTTTGTGTTCTTTTGGACTCGTGCAGGTCAAACATTGGGGATGAGGGCATGGAAATTACGTTTACAAAATTCGGATAATAGCCCGATAACGACCACTCAAGCTTTAATAAGATTAGGAACTTCCGGCTTCGGTTTAGCAAATCTGGCGGTTCCATTTGATCCCCAGAAGCGAGGTTTCCAAGATATCTGGGCAAAAACTGAAGTTGTCGTGCTACCGAAAGCAAACTAAAGTTCAAAAAAATGGAAGACACGATGTCTTCCATTTTTATATCTATAGCTTTCTTCTGAGCAGTATTATCGAGATGGTCAAAAATACGATACTTGGAGCTATCGCACCAAACATTGGTGGGATGTTATAAACCAGACTTAACGGTCCGAAAAATTCACTTGATATATAGAAAGTAAAACCGGCGATAACACCCGATAGAATTCTGGCCCCCATGGTCACACTACGTAATGGACCAAAAATAAATGACAGAGCCATAAGCATCATAACCGCGATTGAAAATGGTTGCGTTATTTTCCGCCATAGCGCTAATTCATAACGAGATGAATCTTGCTCTGATTCTTTAAGGTAATTAACGTAATCATAAAGGCCACTCAACGACAACTCACCCGGTTTAACTGTCACCACAGCAAGCTTGTCTGGTGCTAATGATGTTTTCCAGCGATATTCAGGTAATTGTTGTTTGGAAATTTCGACTTCATTCATCATATTGGTAATCTGAACATCTTTCATCAACCACGTATTATCTTTTAAATAGCTTACCGTTTCCGCTGAAATGATGGACTCTAACTGCTTGTCAGCATTAAATCGCCACATGTTTAAAGCCCATAACTTGTCATCATCGACTTTGCCTATAAAGATAAAATCATTGGCATCACGAGCCCAAACACCACTTCTAACAGAGACAATGCTTCCTCCAGAAACAGCAAAAGCACGCATTTCCCTAGCAATTTTTTGTGCTTGTGGTGCGCCCCACTGACCTAGTAGCATTACCGCCAACATCAAAGGAATCGCCGTTTTCAAAACAGAAGATCCAATGTTCAATTTTGAAAACCCAGCAGCTTGCATCACCACGAGTTCAGAGCTCGAAGCCATCATTCCAAGCCCAATTAAGGCACCAAGCAGAGCCGCCATTGGGAAAAACATTTCAATGTCGCGTGGAATACTCAATATAACGAAGAACAACGCATCCAGTAGATCATAACTTCCTCTGCCGACTTTTCGCAGTTGATCTACATATTTGATAATTCCAGACAAACCAACGAAGGTCACTAACACCAAAGAAGTGGTTGCAATGATTGTTCTGCCTATATACAAATCAAGAATTTTAAACACAGTCTAGGCAAGCCTCTTCTTTCTTAAGATATCTTTAAATCGACGAACGGGAATGCTATCCATCAAATTGGCTCCCACAGCAACAATTAACAACCCGGCATTAATGGGCCACAATCCAATTGAAGCGGGAATACTTCCATCTTCTAAAGCAGATTTAGTCGCACTAATCGACAAGAAATACGCTAAATAGATCAAGATAGCAGGCCCCATTTTAGCAAATCGACCTTGACGAGGATTAACCGCAGAAAGTGGTACAACTAGCATGGTCAATAATGGTATACAAATAAATAAGGAAATACGCCATTGAAGCTCAGCTTTGGCACTCGGGTCTGGATGAGTAAGAAGCTCAAATGTTGGCAATGCTTCCCAATCTCGACCTTTGCGTTTCACTTCTCGCTGCCCTATTAGCCCATCATATTCTTCAAATTTCGTCACCATATAATCAAGCCTTGTCGGTACGCCTTCATATCGGACACCATCACTCATCGAGATGATCTGCCTTCCATCTGTCAGCTCTTTTACAACACCTGACGACGAAAACATAACGCTTGGTAAAATGGAATCTCTAGGCAATAACTGAGCAACAAAGACATTCGATAATGTACTATTTTTTATATCGTCAATAAACACGACCGACGAACCATCCGGAGTGCGCTGAAAATGTCCTTTCTTTAATAAATCGACACTGTTTTCCGCAGCGATTTGTTCCATTAACTGCGCTTCTTTATCCTGACTCCAAGGTGAAAGCCATAGCGAGTTAAATGCAGCGATACTGCCTGTAATCAATGCCAAATACAGTGCCGCTTGAATTAAAAACTTATTGCCAATTCCTGTCGCGTTCATGACCACAATTTCACTTTCGGCGTACAAACGACCAAATGTCAGCAAGATCCCAATAAACAGACTAAGTGGGAGCATCAACAGCCCCATTGCTGGCATATTCAAACCAACAACCGAAAGAATAAGGCTCGCAGGAATATCGCCATCGGTAGCGTCGGCCAAAACGCTAATAAATTTTTGGCTTAGAAACACTAAAAACAGGACGAAAAAAATCGCAAACTGGCTCTTAAGTGTCTCGCGGATCAAATATCTAACAATAATCACGCTCAAATTACCTATACAAAACTTGTTTTTTTAATTGAATCACTATAATTTCCCGTTGAACCTTTTATTTTTTTAATTTTAGCTAAGTGTTAATTGGTTTATTTAGGGCCCTTTCGAATACAGGATCCAGCAAGTAAACTATCATTATCTAACATTTAGTTCGATTTGTCTTCAGGATGTAGGAGTACGCATGGAGTTCAGTGTAAAAAGTGGCAGCCCAGAGAAACAGCGCAGCGCATGTATCGTTGTTGGTGTGTTTGAACCACGTCGCCTTTCTCCAGTCGCTGAGCAGCTAGATAAAATCAGCGATGGCTATATTAGTTCACTACTTCGCCGTGGTGATCTCGAAGGAAAACCAGGTCAAATGCTGTTGTTGCATCAAGTACCAGGAGTTCTGTCTGAACGTGTACTTCTTGTCGGTTGCGGTAAAGAACGCGAGCTTGGTGAACGTCAATACAAAGAAATAATTCAAAAGACGATCAGCACGCTTAATGAGACAGGTTCTATGGAAGCTGTTTGTTTCCTTACAGAGTTGCACGTTAAAGGCCGTGATACCTACTGGAAAGTACGTCAAGCGGTTGAAGCAACTAAAGATGGTCTTTACACCTTCGATCAATTCAAAAGCAATAAGCCAGAAACTCGTCGCCCACTTCGCAAGTTAGTATTCAATGTACCGACTCGTCGTGAGTTAAATCTTGGTGAAAGAGCGATCACTCATGGCCTTGCTATTTCTTCAGGCGTAAAAGCGTCGAAAGATCTTGGCAACATGCCACCAAATATTGCGAATCCTGCTTACCTCGCTTCTCAAGCAAGACGCCTTGCAGATGATTTTGAAACGGTAACGACAAAAATCATCGGTGAAGAAGAGATGGAAAAACTGGGTATGACCTCATACCTAGCAGTTGGTCGAGGTTCTCGTAATGAATCTCTGATGTCAGTAATGGAATATAAAGGCGCAGCCGATCCAGATGCCAAACCAATTGTACTGATCGGAAAAGGCTTAACATTTGATTCAGGTGGTATTTCACTTAAACCAGGTGAAGCTATGGATGAAATGAAATACGACATGTGTGGCGCAGCCTCGGTATTCGGCACCATGAAAGCCCTCGCTAAATTGAACCTGCCAATCAACGTAGTTGGCGTTCTAGCGGGCTGTGAAAATATGCCAGGTAGCAATGCTTACCGTCCTGGTGACATCCTTACCACTATGTCAGGCCAAACCGTTGAAGTATTGAATACCGATGCTGAAGGACGTTTGGTTCTTTGTGATGCACTGACTTACGTTGAACGTTTCGAACCAGATTGTGTTGTCGATGTCGCGACACTAACAGGCGCATGTGTGATGGCGCTTGGTCACCATATTAGTGCTGTGCTTTCTAATCACAATCCACTGTCTCATGAGCTAGTGAATGCATCAGAGCAAGCAAGCGACCGAGCATGGCGTCTACCGATGACCGATGAGTACCATGAGCAACTATCAAGCCCATTTGCAGACATGGCAAACATTGGTGGTCGTCCTGGTGGCACCATTACTGCGGGTTGTTTCTTATCGAAATTTGCTAAGAAATACAACTGGGCACACATTGATAGCGCAGGTACTGCGTGGAAGTCAGGTGCTGCGAAAGGCTCAACGGGCCGTCCGGTCTCAATGCTTGTCCAATTCTTATTGAACCGAAGTGGCCAAGAAACTGAAGAGCAATCTTCAAAATAGTAAAAGGGCCTCAGGGCCCTTTTTTGTTGCTCGCATTATTGTGAGTTCAATCAGCTATACACTTATATAGATAAACGAGATAAAGAAAAAGTGAGTAAACACTATGCAAACAGCAACATTTTACATCGTAAGTGCTGATGGCCCCCAAGCTAATCAGGATGGTTTTGCACAATATTTGCTTTTTCTTACTCGTCATTTTGTTCAGCAAAATGCAAAAGTCTATTTGCACTGCAATGACAAAGAACATGCCGAACAAATAGCTGAACATTTTTGGCAAGTGCTACCCGAAAACTTCATGGCGCATAACCTAGTGGGTGAAGGCCCTAAATATGCAACCAATATTGAAATCGGTTATACCGGTGTAAAACACACTTGGAACCGTCAATTGGTAATAAATTTGGCTGATAATCAGACAACCTTTGCTCGAACCTTTGCTCAAGTGATAGACTTCGTTCCCTGTGATGAAAAAGCTAAGCAACTCGCTCGTGAAAGGTATAAAGTTTACCGTCAGGCAGGGTATCAATTGCAAACCATCGACATCGAATATCCATAGTCAAACATCATACCTAAATCGCTCTCAGTTATTTTTGAGGAGCTAAAGCGCTAAGAAGCATAAGCTCTGAGATTCAGTACATTCTGAGAAGCGTTAGTTATGAAGTTTGACCTGTTTTAAATAATCAAAGTATCCGTTAAGAGCACTATGGAAAAGACATATAACCCAACATCAATCGAACAAGCTCTGTATAAGACTTGGGAAGAGAAAGGCTACTTTAAGCCACACGGTGACACATCAAAAGAAGCTTACAGCATCATGATCCCGCCACCGAACGTCACTGGTAGCCTACATATGGGTCACGCGTTCCAAGATACGATCATGGATACTCTAATCCGTGCAGAGCGTATGAAAGGTAAAAATACGCTTTGGCAAGTGGGTACTGACCACGCAGGTATCGCAACTCAAATGGTTGTAGAGCGTAAGATCGCAGCTGAAGAAGGCAAAACAAAACACGACTACGGCCGTGAAGCTTTCATCGACAAGATCTGGGAATGGAAAGGCGAATCTGGTGGCACGATCACTAAGCAACTTCGTCGCCTAGGTGCATCTGTAGACTGGGACCGTGAACGTTTCACTATGGATGACGGCTTATCTGCTGCGACTCAAGAAGTCTTCGTTCGTCTATACGAAGAAGACCTAATCTACCGTGGTAAGCGTCTAGTAAACTGGGATCCTAAACTGCACACTGCGATTTCTGATCTTGAAGTTGAAAACAAAGACAAAAAAGGTTTCATGTGGCACTTCCGCTACCCTCTAGCGAACGGTGTTAAAACCGCGGATGGTAAAGACTACATCGTTGTCGCGACTACTCGTCCAGAAACCATGCTTGGTGACACTGGCGTAGCGGTAAACCCAGAAGATCCTCGCTACAAAGATCTTATCGGTAAAGAGATCCTACTTCCTGTTGTTAACCGTCTTATCCCTATCGTAGGCGATGAGCACGCTGACATGGAAAAGGGTACAGGTTGTGTGAAAATCACCCCTGCTCACGATTTTAACGATTACGAAGTTGGTAAGCGCAACAACCTACCAATGATCAACATCCTAACGTTCAACGCTGATATCCGTGATGCTGCTGAAGTATTCACAACCAACGGCGAAGAAAGCGATGTTTACTCAACAGACATCCCTGCTAAATACCAAGGCATGGAGCGCTTTGCTGCTCGTAAAGCTATCGTTGCTGAATTCGAAGAACTTGGTCTTCTTGAAGAGATCAAAGATCACGACCTAACCGTACCTTACGGCGACCGTGGTGGTGTAGTTATCGAACCAATGCTGACTGACCAATGGTACGTGCGTACAGCGCCGCTTGCAGAACCTGCAGTTAAAGCCGTTGAAGATGGTCAAATCCAATTCGTTCCTAAGCAATACGAAAACATGTACTTTGCGTGGATGCGTGACGTGCAAGACTGGTGTATCTCTCGTCAACTTTGGTGGGGTCACCGCATCCCAGCATGGTACGACAATGAAGGTAAAGTTTACGTAGGTCGTACAGAAGAAGAAGTTCGTGAAAAGAACAACCTAGCGCCTGTTGTTGTGCTTAAGCAAGACGACGACGTTCTCGATACTTGGTTCTCTTCTGCACTTTGGACGTTCGGCACGCAAGGCTGGCCTGAAAACACAGATGCACTAAAAACATTCCACCCATCTGAAGTTCTAGTATCTGGTTTTGATATTATCTTCTTCTGGGTTGCTCGTATGATCATGATGACCATGCACTTCGTGAAAGACGAAGACGGCAATGCGCAAGTACCTTTCAAAACAGTTTACATGACGGGTCTTATCCGTGATGAAAACGGCGACAAGATGTCGAAATCGAAAGGTAACGTACTTGACCCTATCGACATGATCGATGGTATTGGTCTTGAAGAGCTAGTAGAGAAGCGTTGTGGCAACATGATGCAACCTAAGATGGCTGCTAAGATCGAAAAAGCAACACGTAAAACCTTCGAAAACGGTATCGAACCATACGGTACTGACGCGCTACGTTTCACTCTTGCGGCTATGGCTTCAACAGGTCGTGACATCAACTGGGACATGAAGCGTCTTGAAGGTTACCGTAACTTCTGTAACAAGCTATGGAACGCAAGCCGTTACGTACTGATGAACACAGAAGAGCACGATTGTGGCATGTCACTGTCTGCTGAAAACCGTGCAAACATGGAGTTCTCTCTAGCAGACAAATGGATTGAATCTCAGTTTGAAGTTGCAGCGAAAGAGTTTAACGCTCATCTAGACAACTACCGTCTAGACATGGCAGCAAACACGCTTTACGAATTCATCTGGAACCAATTCTGTGACTGGTACTTAGAGCTAACGAAACCTGTTCTTTGGAAAGGCACTGAAGCTCAACAACAAGCGACTCGTTATACGCTTATCACGGTTCTAGAGAAAACTCTGCGTCTTGCGCACCCTGTTCTTCCTTACATCACAGAATCTATCTGGCAGAGTGTTAAACCACTAGTAGATGGTGTTGAAGGTGAGACAATCATGACTCAAGCGCTTCCTCAGTTTAATGAAGATAACTTCAATGCTGAGATCGTAGAAGACATTGAATGGGTGAAAAACTTCATCACTGCTATCCGTAACTTACGTGCGGAATACGATATTGCACCTAGCAAAGGCCTAGAAGTAATGATCAAAGTAGCAGACGAGAAAGATGCTGCTCGTATCGAAGCAAACATGATCGTTCTGAACTCTCTTGCTAAGTTAGACGACATTAAAGTTCTAGCCGATGGCGAAGTAACTCCTGCTTGTGCGACTAAACTGGTTGGCAAATCTGAATTGATGATCCCAATGGCGGGTCTTATCAACAAAGATGCAGAGCTTGCTCGTCTAGATAAAGAAGTAGCAAAAACTCAAGGCGAAATCAAACGTATCGAAGGTAAACTAGGTAACGAAGGTTTCGTTGCTAAAGCACCAGAAGTCGTTATCGCTAAAGAGCGTGAAAAGCTAGAAGGTTACAAAGAGACTTTAGTGAAGTTAGAAGCACAAAAGCAAACTATTGCTGCGCTATAATTCACTCCCTGATTAATCAATGAAGTATAAAGGGCAGATTTTTCTGCCCTTTTTATTTATCACAATAATTCAGCCCTACTCTTTTCTGAGCCGATCTCGCACCAAATCATTAATGCGCCCTTTTTAATGACTCAATTCGTTCATTCAACTCAGGATGGGAACTTAACCACGTAGGTAGCTCCATGTGTCCTTCCTTCCCTAGCAACTCAAACATATCTACCATCGCTTGATTTGAGCCGTACAGCCCAACCATTGCATCAGAGGCAAAAACATCGGCTTCACGCTCCGCTTCTTGAGACTGCCCATTATTCGCGACAAACACTCCTAACCCCGTAAAATTATCGATCACACCTGAGCTTTCACCCGTCAATAGCGCCACCGCAGATGAGATCAAGCTAGAACGTACTAATGCTTTCATCACATGCTGATGCTTAATATGACCTAATTCATGCAATAGAATACTGTCTAGCTGCTTCTCCGTTTTCGTTAACCGCACTAAGTCATCCAAAACAACAATGGTTCCACCACTGAGAGCAAAAGCATTTGCACCAACATCTGAAGAACGAAAAACTAATTGTACTTCGTCATGAATATCCATCTGCTCAAGGTGAGAATGAAAACGTTGGCGAATATGAACCTGTTGCTGTTGTGAAAGAGTAGAGTGTTCAAACAATTGCTCATCCAAAGATTCCAGTACCTGTCTCTCAATCAATTGAGGAACTGAATCAGGCAAGTTAGCCACAATCTGATGGGTAAGCCAAGGGATGCCATGAGTAAATATTGAGACAGTAAGGAGCACTAAAGCTAAACTACTCAGTAAAATAGCGGTGATGTTTTTCTCAAGCTTACCAATGAGGCTATTTCGTCCCTTACTTTGCAAATAATGATTCAACTCCTCATTACTGCTTGCGATAAATTGCGAGCCATCAGGGAATCGAATCTTCGTCGGGGACGCTCCAACTCCATGCACAATATCTACACGGTTTAAATATGCGGAGATGCTCCTTTCCGGAAGGTTCAGAGTAACTTTATCGGGTTGAGAAACATCTAATGTCGCCTCGCAGCGTTCGGAGCTACGAGGCGGGTGTGCAACGCCTGATATCATTTAACCAATACCAAGGTCGATATTAAAGGCTTGGGAGATCTCATCTGAAATAGCGGAACTCACATCTGAAGCTTGATCATTGACCAGTAATAGGTCCAAATTCCCTTGAACATAAGTGTTCTCTGATAAGTAACTCATCGTTCGAACCATAACCCACGGCCTAGCTAAGCCAAGAGTAAATACTTGAAGTAAGAAGTTCGTTACCACCAATGAAATATAACTTGTAACGGTTAACGTCGACGAAAAGCTTAGTGCAGAATCCGCTTCACCTTCTTTACTATCAAGCACTAACTCTGAAAACGTATAATTTCTTATTGTCACCCGAATATAGGCAGCAATCGCCATACTCATCACAATGAAACCAAAATAAAAAATTGTAATCATTGAAGCCAAACTACCACTATTAGCCACTTCAGCAAGCGAGTCTGGATTATTGATTAAATTAAAGCCTGCCACACTAAAGAATACCAAAGCGGCAACAACCGATATTAAAGTCCAAGCAATCATACCCTTTAAATACACTTTAAAATAAAAACTGTTTTGGTAGTCTGCTTTAAACTGACGATCACCATAGCAATAACCATTCGAGAAATAATTAGCAATACCGACCAATGACCAAGATTGAAGATAAACATAAGCAGGCATCAATAATAGAATCGCAATACCACCAGCAATCATACTCGCTTTCATAGCAAATACGGTTACAGCAATCGCTGCGATGAAGCCAACCATAACAATGAGGCCGCGTCCAAGTATTGCCCAATAAGCTCCTGAAGTCGTGCCTTGAAAGGAAAAATGAACATTGCGAAAGCTTGTCATTGCAGCATCAAAACGAGCATTACTACGAGCTAATAATGGCAGAAGTGCAAAAAAAACAACCAATAGTACCAATGAAATTTGAGGCGAAAATTGATTGCTGACACCCCAAGCCACAACGCAGATCATTGCGATAATACGACCTTTCAATATTTGTATCGGTTTGCCGTGATATTCAAAGCAATCACCACTAATCGCTGTATTTCCATAAAAGTACCGTTTATTACGAACCTTCGCCCACGCAGAATAAATACCCAGCGTAATGATTGATAATAAGATATTAACAATCCAAATCCCGAAATACTCTTTACCCTGACCACTAAAAGCAACCTGGGTTTCTAACTCATTCTTGTCCATTTTCTATGATTCCATCTGACAGTAGTAAAAATTCATATACGTCTTTGCGCACATCTACCAAGAAAATACAGAAACAGATAGTTTAAATCAATTTATAAATAACGACACATGCGTGCTTTTTATATATTTAAGCTATTGATTTATTAATCATTAATGATGAATAAATGATGCTTATTGACATAGTTGCCATTCGCAACTAAATTAAGTTGCAGTACGCAACTACTTTTAGGTAATAATTATGAACCCAGCCTCATTAAGAGATCTATCTCGCCAACTTGTCAGGCAATTGGGCATGCTAGAAACCCAGTGCGGAGAGGTATCGCTTACCCCCGTTCAAGCTCATGCTCTCATTGAATTAGAAAGATCACCTTGCAGCGTGAACCAAATGGCGAAGCTTTTAAATGTCGATAAATCCAATGCGAGTCGAACTCTTAACCGACTAAGCAAGTTAGGCTTCATCAAAAGTATCACCAACCCAAAAGATAAGCGTAGCCAAGTGACCACCCTAACTGAACAGGGGTTACATACATTGCAGCAATTACACCAGCAACAAGATCACCATTACCAGCAAGTGATTGACCAACTTCCAATCGAGCAATTAACTCAACTTGAAAGCGCCTTAACCATCTATAACCAAGCACTGCTTAATACGGAACGACAAAAAGGTTTAAAGGTGCGTCCTTTAACACCAGCAGATAATTTACCAATAGCCTCTGTCATCCGCACCGTTTCTGCAGAGTTCGGTTTAACCGAAGAGCAAGGCTATGCCGTTGGCGATCCGACTTTAGATTGCATGAGTGAAGTATACTGCGCGAGCAATGCACAATATTGGATAATAGAAGCAGGAGAGACCGTCGTTGGTGGCGGCGGTGTTGCTCCTTTAATTGGAGAGGAAGGGGTTTGCGAACTACAAAAGATGTATTTCTTACCTCAAATCCGAGGTAAAGGTTTAGCGAAAACGCTTGTCACCAAAGCGCTAAACTTCGCTCAGAAACAAGGCTACAAGTACTGTTACCTAGAGACCACCGCAGAATTAAGTGCTGCAGTGGCACTTTATGAATCATTAGGTTTTGAGCATATTAAGCAAGCGATGGGGAATACTGGTCATGAGGTTTGTGAAATTCGAATGCTAAAAGCTTTATGAGCTAAGCAGATCCTTTGCTTTGACAAACGCTTCTATCAACCCCAAAAAACAAAGTCATTAGTACTAGAAGATGGAATCATTAGCACCTGAAAAAAGAGCCATCACGCAGATAACACAGGAAAATGAGTCACGCATAAGTCTTGGCTCAATCCCACCTGAAGCTTCAATTCTTGCCCATCAAGTTTGATTTCAAGTTGATACATATCGTCAGAATTAGGGTTATTTAAATCGATGTATTTAGGGGCTTCAATCTGGAATAGAGCTCCCGCATGGTCGGCTCTGACATCAAGTGGGACATGGTAAGTCATACCATTAAATTTGATCGAAGCAGAAATGAGGCCCGAGGCGAATGTTTGATAGTAAACATCCACTTTAAATTCACAGCCGCCACCGTAATGCCAAATCTGCTCAGTGGTAATATGATCTAGGCGAACGTGTTTAATAAATTGTAAGTACGGCGCTTTCCAAATCCCGATACGACGATCAGAAGGCGTCACTTGTTGCTCACCTAAAGTGCATATATCCAATTTATCTTCTTCAAGCAATAAATCTTCTTCTTGCTCTAAAAAGAGAACTTCAAAGCGATTTCTCCCTAACTGTAAGTAAGGTCGAATGTCTTTCTTATATACGTTTTGAGTGGCATCGCAATCAAACAGCGCCACGCCATTCAACCTAACCTCCGCAAAATAATCGACACCAGCCATTACAAGCTCAACCGCAGGAAACGAGATCATAGTTTCGTCTACATCAATATCATGCATTAAGTGCCACTCTTGATCCGCGATCATCTCTTCTGTTAAATCACTAGGCAGTACCGCACTTAATGCGGATGGGAAAGTAATATCATTTTGAGGTACAGAGAGATCGGTCAATGGTGAGATTTGCCACCAGCCAGCCAGAGGTAATTGCATAATATAAATTGAGCTAGATCAAGTTTGTCTGCATTATAGAGAATGGGTAGATAGAATGACATCTCTTTTTGAGGAATAAAAAATGCCGACTCATAAGCCGGCATTTTAGTAAACAAAAGGATAATTAACGATTACTCTTCGTCATCTTCTTCTTCGTCTTCATGGATAGCGTCCTCACCTTCATAGTAAGTACCCCAGCCATCATAAATAATGTCGAACTTCTCAGCTAAGTTAACCAACTTAACCACTTGCTCATCAATCACATCCGCTTTTAACACAGATTGCATCGTCGCATCACAACAAAGAAGCTTGTTGCCATCTTCATCTTCCGTCTCTTCTGCTTCAAGAACTTCGAAACCCATCTTGAATGCTTCAACAACTGCTTTTTCAAGTACTTCAAAGTTTTCAGCAAAAAGGTGGTGCTCGATGTCATACAGCGCATCCGGATCACTACCGTCTTCAATTAAGGCTTCAATGATGTCGCGTGTATCTTCTTTTTGAATCTCAATTAAATCTTCAACTGATAGATATTCATCTTCGTGAGACATGTTTGTGCTCCAGAATGTGTGCTTATAAGGATCAAATATTATAGCGATGAAATATGTCATGGATCGAGCTTAAAAGCCACTATCAAACCCTCCTAGAACCGATCTTTTCTGGATCAGATTTAAATATTTAATGGCAAGCAAAAAAACGAACAAGGTACATACAGGAAATTAACATTTTTTATGCATAACGAAATTCAGAACAATATTTTTATGGCTTAAAATGAGAAGTGCTCAGTAAACCGCCTGTTTATTATCCTTGATTGCATATAGTCAAAATCAGAAGAGTGCATAATAACGTAATCCAATGATAAAAATGGCATCCGTAATGCATATAAATTCACAATCAAGCTACTGAGACCGCCACTTTTCTATATCTCTCATTGCATATTCACTCACAACATATTGTTAAGATCGAATGTTAGCTTTCAGTATCAAAATTCACCAAACTCCTATATATCAGAGCTAAGCATTACAATAAGCCCACTTCATCAGAATGTTTCACTTATGTTCAATTTGCATATTGCCGATAACCTTGCCATAACTACACACTGGACTAATAGTAAGGATACAAAATGAGTAAGTTGTACGTTGGCTCTGAAGTCGGTCAGTTAAGACGAGTATTACTAAATCGCCCGGAGCGCGCCCTCACCCACTTAACCCCATCCAACTGTCATGAACTTCTTTTCGATGACGTATTAGCAGTTGAAGCTGCCGGGAAAGAGCATGATGTTTTCGCCAATACACTTCGAAATCAAGGAGTCGACGTTCTCCTGTTGCATGATCTTTTAGTCGAAACTCTCGATGTAGCAGAAGCAAGAGAGTGGCTTCTGGAGACCCAAATCTCTAATTTCCGTTATGGGCCAACGTTTGCTCGTGAGCTGCGTATCTACCTCGCAAGTATGGACAATGAACACTTAGCGACGATACTTCTTGGTGGCCTAGCCTACTCTGAGTTGCCGATTCAATCCTCTTCAATGCTGCCTAAAATGCATCGCCCACTCGACTTTGTGATTGAACCTTTGCCTAACCATCTCTTCACTCGCGATACATCTTGTTGGGTATATGGTGGCGTCTCCCTTAACCCTATGATGAAAGCAGCAAGACAACGTGAAACGAATCACTTGCGTGCTATCTATCGCTGGCACCCCACATTTGCAGGGCAGGACTTCATTAAGTATTTCGATGATGAACATTTGAACTACGATAATGCCAATATTGAAGGCGGTGATGTTCTGGTGATCGGTAATGGTGCCGTTCTGATTGGTATTTCAGAGCGAACCACTCCACAAGGCGTTGAAAATATGGCGCAGAACCTTTTCAAAACAGGCCAAGCGAGTGAAGTGATCGCTATTGATTTACCTAAACATCGCTCATGCATGCACTTAGATACCGTAATGACTCACATGGATATTGATACTTTTTCCGTTTATCCAGAAATCGTTCGTAAAGATTTGAATACATGGCGTTTAACTCCTAAACAGAATGGAGAAATGAAAGCGGAAGAGTCGCATAGCTATATGAGCGCCATTGAGTCGGCTTTAGGGATTGATCAACTTAAGATCATCACGACTGGCGGGGACAGTTATGAAGCGGAGCGTGAGCAATGGAATGATGCCAATAATGTTCTCACAGTGAAACCAGGGGTCGTCATCGGTTATGAGCGTAATGTCTATACCAATGAAAAGTATGATAAAGCAGGAATCGAAGTGCTTACCATCCCTGGTAATGAATTAGGACGTGGTCGTGGTGGCGCTCGCTGTATGAGTTGCCCTATTGAGCGTGATGGCATTTAGTTTATCTACCTATGAAAACTAATCTCTAAACCTTAATCTCTAAAACCTCTATCGATACTTCTAAGGGCTGATTTTTTCAGCCCTTTTCTATTTTTGCGATAAATAATTATTCACAATTATGGCATTTATATGTATAAGTATTTTCTACCCTATTCATTATCTTAAGGAATGAGACATGGCTTTCAATTTGCGCAACCGTAATTTCTTGAAACTGCTCGATTACACTCCTAAGGAGATCCAATTTCTACTGGATCTCTCGATGGATCTTAAAAAAGCGAAATATGCTGGCACTGAGCAGAAGCGTTTAAGCGGTAAAAATATCGCTCTGATTTTTGAGAAAGCTTCCACGCGAACTCGTTGTGCTTTTGAAGTTGCCGCATTTGATCAAGGCGCTCAAGTTTCTTACCTAGGTCCATCGGGTTCTCAGATCGGTCATAAAGAGTCAATGAAAGACACCGCTCGTGTATTGGGGCGCATGTATGATGGAATTGAGTACCGCGGGTTTGGGCAAGACATTGTTGAAGAGCTTGGTGAGTATGCTGGCGTTCCGGTTTGGAATGGCCTCACCAATGAGTTTCACCCGACTCAGATTCTAGCCGACTTCCTCACCATGCTTGAACATGGCCGCGGCAAGTTGCTCCATCAAACCACTTTTGCCTACCTTGGCGATGCTCGTAATAACATGGGCAACTCACTGTTGGTTGGCGCTGCAAAAATGGGGATGGACATCCGTTTAATCGCACCAAGATCATTTTGGCCTGACGAATCATTAATTAAAGAGTGTCAGCAAATCGCCGAACTTACTGGAGCGACGATTACTCTGACAGAAGATGTAAAACAAGGCGTGGAAGGTTGTGACTTTCTCTATACCGATGTTTGGGTCTCAATGGGAGAATCAGAACAAGCATGGGATGAACGTGTTGCATTAATGACGCCCTATCAAATCAACATGGATGTAATTAAAGCGACTGGCAACCCTCAAGTGAAATTCATGCACTGTCTACCTGCATTTCATAATGATGAAACGACTGTCGGTAAAGAAGTCTCCGACAAGTACGCCATGAATGGTTTAGAAGTGACTGATGAAGTATTTGAATCAGACTACTCGATTGTTTTTGATCAGGCTGAAAACCGTATGCACACCATCAAGGCTGTCATGGTTGCAACCTTAGGGGACTAAGTCTCACGAACTTATAGTTTTCAAAAATTTAAAGCTCTCACGAATTGAAAGCTTTCTCGAATTTAAAGTTTTCACAAGCGTAATAGGTGGCGACTTTTGCGCTTTACCTCTTCGGGGTTTGAAGGCAAACTAACCACCTAGTTTCCCCTAACAATCGATGGAATATTATAATGACTAAAGTTCTTCATACAGAATCAGCTCCTGCAGCAATCGGTCCATACATTCAAGGTGTTGACCTAGGCAGTATGGTTCTGACTTCAGGCCAAATCCCTGTAGATCCAGCAACAGGCGAGGTTTCTGATGACATCGCAGTTCAAGCTCGTCAATCTTTAGACAATGTAAAAGCTGTCGTTGCAGCATCTGGCTTAGCCGTATCAGACATCGTTAAGATGACGGTATTCGTAAAAGACTTAAATGATTTCGGTGCTGTAAATGAAGTTTACGGTAAGTTCTTTGATGAACACAATGTAGAACATTACCCAGCGCGTTCTTGCGTTGAAGTGGCTCGTTTGCCAAAAGATGTGGGTATCGAAATCGAAGCGATTGCCGTTCGTAAATAATACCCTTCCGGGAGTTATACCAATCACAGTAAGTAGATAGTCATAAATAGCGCAGGAAAAATGCTTGAGAACAAGGCAGAAATTTTCGATAAATAGTTATTCTACAATCAAAATTTTTAACGCCGTTATCGAGTATTTTAACAAGCTAGGATGACCAGTTATTTACTACGATTGGTATTACAATACGATAGAAACAAGAAAGGGTTGAACTCACCAGTTCAACCCTTTTTTTTGCTTAAGGTTATTCTTAATCTGTAACGGTTTGCTTTTTATTAAGCAGAGCAACTTCTTGATCTAAAGCCTCGAGTTTCTCTTTCATTTGCTCACGGCATGTATTCGCAAGCTCTCGAATATTACTCTTGTTATAACCTTCAACACTCACTGGAGGAAGCATTTCAACGATAACGTGACCGTTATTCCAACGGTTCAGTTTTACGCCCCCCGTACTGCTGCATACAATCGGTACGATTGGCACCTCAGCGCCAACGGCAGCATGAAATGCCCCAGTTTTAAATGGCAACAAACCACGCCCACGTGAGCGAGTCCCTTCTGGGAACATCCAAATAGAAACGTCACTATTTTTAATGCTGTTGACTACTTGATCAATCGTACCTACCGCTTTGCTGCGGTTCGCACGGTCAATCAAAATGTTACCTGTTAACCAGTAAAGCTGACCAAATAGCGGCATCCAAACTAAGCTCTTTTTTCCTACCGTAACTACTTTTGGTGTCACCGCAGCAGAAACTGTAAACAGATCCCACGTATTTTGGTGGTTAGCGACGTAAACGTGCTGGCCACGCGTGTAGGCATCATCAGGAAGGCGCAGCTCCAATTTAATACCAAACACTTTAGACATATAGCCAAAGTAACGGCCAAATCTAAATACATGCTTTGGGTTGCGTGGGCTAAACAAGCAGTAACCACAACCAAACACAAACATGACGATAGCAAAAACAACAACCGCCAACAGGCGTAAAAGTGCAATCATTTTAGTTCTCCAAACAACGCCCATGTTCCATTCGTATAAAATGGAACAGGAAGAAATTAATTCAATAAAAAAGCCGAAACCCTAGGATTCCGGCTTTCTAAGCAAGCGATCAGTTAGCTTGACTCTCGAAAACGCTCAATATTGGCGCCAAGAGCCGAAAGCTTATCTTCGATCTTATCGTATCCACGATCAATATGATAAATACGATCAACAATCGTCTCACCATTTGCGATACAACCAGCAATCACTAAACTTGCAGAAGCTCGTAAATCGGTCGCCATCACTTGAGCACCACTGAGCGACTCAGTGTCACCACAAATAACCGTATTACCTTCGATTTCCGCTTTTGCTCCCATACGTTGCAGTTCAGGAACGTGCATGAAGCGATTTTCAAAGATCGTTTCCGTTATCATGCCATTGCCTTTCGCCATCATATTCAACAGCGTAAATTGAGCTTGCATATCGGTAGGGAAACCAGGGTGAGGTGCAGTAACAATTTTGACAGACTTTAACTCACGTTCGGTCATATCAAGGCTGATCCAGTCATCACCGGATTCAACAACCGCTCCCGCTTCTTCTAGTTTTGCTAATACGGCTTCAAGTAAATGTGGGTGGGTATTTTTACATACTACCTTACCACCAGATACCGCAGCAGCAACAAGGAAGGTCCCTGTTTCAATACGGTCAGCAACAACTGAGTGCTTACCACCAGCAAGTCGTTCAACCCCTTCAATGGTAATGGTATCAGTACCTGCACCAGACACTTTCGCGCCAATGGCATTTAAGAAGTCAGCAGTATCTACAATTTCAGGTTCACGCGCTGCGTTGTCTAAAATTGTCGTACCTTCTGCTAAGGTCGCCGCGCACATAATAGTGATCGTTGCGCCAACACTGACTTTGTCCATGACAATGTGAGCGCCTTTTAAACGACCATCAACTTCAGCTTTAACGTAACCATCTTCAAGCGTAATCGTTGCACCTAATTGCTCTAAACCATGAATATGGAGATCCACAGGACGAGCACCAATCGCACAACCACCAGGCAATGAAACCTGACCTTGACCAAAACGAGCGACCAAAGGACCTAAAGCCCAAATAGAAGCACGCATCGTTTTCACTAAATCATATGGCGCACAATATTCATTGATTTGACTACCATCGACATGCACGCTGCCATTACGGCTCACTTTTGCACCTAAACGCTTAAGCAGTTCCATCGATGTATCGATATCACGAAGATGCGGCACGTTCGCCACTTCAACTGGCTCTTCCGCTAAGATAGATGCAAATAAAATAGGAAGTGCTGCGTTTTTAGCACCAGAGATAGTCACTTCACCTGTTAACGGTGAATCAGACCCAATAACTCGAAACTTTTCCATCAATAAACCTTACAGCGACATCAATTTCTTATCGCGATCCCACTCTTCTGGAGTAAACGCTTTGATTGAAAGTGCGTGAATGTCATTACGTTGAATATAATCCGTTAGCGGACCATAAATTAATTGCTGCTTCTTTACTCGGCTCATGCCATCGAAACAAGCATCAACTGCGATTACTTCAAAGTGACTGCCTTCGCCTTTCACTTTGATCTCTTGAAGGCCTAGTGCTTCTTCTAATAATTGTTGTACTTTTGTGCTGTCCACAAATCACCCCTGCCTAGTTTTGGATATGTTCAGCCATCAATGGCTGTATATTGCTCAATTGGAACAATGTGCGTAATTGTTCTGGCACGAAACCGAGCATTATATGACAATTTTGTTTTTTTGCATGCTCTATTAAGTGGATTAACATCACCATTCCAGACGAATCAATACGCTGAACTGACGATAAATCAACATTTACTTGAATTTGAGCCGTTTTCCAAGCGCGTAAATATTCCCATAACGCGGGGACTGTATCTCTATCTAAGTCACCACTTAGCGCAAATTTATCGTCGCTCAGTTGCTGCCATTGTGAGTGGGTCATTATTTAGCACTCTCAAAACGAATCGGTTGTTTCGCTAATCTTTCTAGCTCTTGAGCGACAGCGACAATCCCATCTTGACGAATTTTACCGTTCCACTCTGACTGCTTACTCGATAACAGGCTAATTCCTTCCGCGATCATATCAAATGCTTTCCACTCACCTGTTTTCTTATCTTTTCTTAGCTTGAATTCAAGCTTGATGTTCGGTCGAGGAGCATCGACAATATCAACTCTTACGCTTGCAATTCGTTGAGTCGGTTTGATTTTAGATTCGGGTGCAAACTCAATCACTTGATCTGTATATTGAGTCAGAACTTGCGCGTAAGACGCGACTAAATAACCACGAAACGCATCAATAAAGACTCTTACATCTTTCTTGTACCCTTTTGGATTCTCTTTTTTCGCCGCTTTTAAATTAGGCCCAAGTAGTTTCAAAGAAGCATACTGCTCATTGACATACGGCATTAACTCTTCTTCTACAACCACTTTCAAATGTTCTGGGTCGTTTTGAATGATCGCCTGATCCGCTTTCAAACGAGAAAATGCTTGCTCAGCTACCTGCTTCATCATTGCGTATGGTTGAGTTTGATCAACCTCTTGGGCAAATAGCGGTAATGAATACAAAAATGCGGAGGCAATTAATAAAATTCGTTTAAACATAGGCACCTACTATTTATCGTCAGAGTTACTTTCAGAATCAGAGCCGCCAACGCTATACAAAACTTGGCCGATTAAATCTTCTAAGACTAATGCTGATTTAGTGTCTTCAATAAAGTTACCTTCAACCAACATCTCTTCATCGTCAAAAACGAAGCCAGGAACAAGGCCAATATACTGCTCACCAATAAGACCTGACGTTAAAATTTGTGCACTAGAGGTATCCGGAAACGGGCCGTATTGGCTATCAATAGATAACGAAACTACGGGTAAGTAACTTTCCGTGTCTAAAGTAATGTCACTCACGCGCCCAATCACTACACCACCAACCTTCACTGGTGAACGAACTTTTAAGCTACCGATGTTATCAAATGCCGCTTTAAGGGTATAAGTATCACTTGAACCTAAACCTTTAACGTCAGCGACTTGAAAAATCATCACCAAGATTGCGCAAATTCCTGTAATGACAAAACTGCCAACCCATAATTCTAATTTTCGAGTTTGTTGCATGATTAATTCCCAAACATCAATGCTGTAAGTATAAAGTCTAGCCCCAATACTGCTAGAGATGAATGCACAACTGTGCGTGTTGTCGCTCGGCTGATCCCTTCCGATGTCGGAATCGCATCGTAGCCATTAAACAGTGCAATCCATGTAACCGTAATGGCGAATACCATACACTTAATCATGCTATTGCCGATATCTTGTCCTAACTCCACTGAAGATTGCATCGCAGACCAGAAACTACCGTGATCGATGCCTTTCCAATCAACACCAACAAGTTGACCGCCCCAAATACCAACGGCCATAAAAATCATCGCCAATAATGGCATTGAAATTAACCCTGCCCATAGACGAGGCGCGATCACTCGCTTAAGCGGGTCCACAGCCATCATTTCTAAGCTTGAAAGCTGTTCTGTTGCTTTCATAAGGCCAATCTCCGCAGTTAATGCTGAGCCTGCTCGACCAGCAAACAGTAAAGCGGTAACCACTGGGCCAAGTTCACGTAGCAAAGAGAGAGCCACCATTTGGCCTAAACTACCCTCCGCACCATAGTCAATTAAGATCACGTAACCTTGTAAGCTAAGAACCATGCCGATAAATAGACCAGAAACCACAATAATCGCGAGTGACTGAACGCCAACATGATAGAGTTGCTTGATCAATAGAGGGAGATTTTGCATCGGTCGAGGTCGCCCTACCAATGCGCCAAATAACATAAGGCTCGCACGCCCCCAAGCTTCGCATATCGCTAAGGTTCGACGCCCTACTTTGGCAATGTAATTTGCAAACATTTAGAACAGATCCTTTTCTAAACTTTGTGCAGGGAAGCGGAATGGAACAGGACCATCGGCTTCACCTTGGAGAAATTGTTGGACCATAGGATCAGGGTTATTGCGTAACTCTTCAGGTGAACCACACGCTATAATCCGCCCATCAGCCAAGAGATAAACCCAATCCGCAATACTCATCACTTCTGGAACATCATGAGAAACAACAATAGAGGTAAGCCCTAGCGCATCGTTTAGGTTACGGATTAATTTGACAAGAACACCCATTGTAATCGGGTCTTGCCCGACAAAAGGTTCGTCATACATAATTAAATCAGGATCTAATGCAATCGAACGGGCTAATGCCGCCCTTCTTGCCATCCCCCCCGAGAGCTCGCTTGGCATCAATTCGGCTGCACCACGTAAGCCAACCGCTTCAAGTTTGAGTAACACGATGGTTCGTAGTAACTCTTCACTTAATTCCGTATGTTCACGCAACGGAAACGCCACGTTATCAAACACATTTAAGTCCGTGAACAGCGCTCCAGATTGAAACAGCATGCTCATTTTTTTTCGTGCTTGATACAGTTTTCGACGGCTTAACTGAGGAATGTCATCACCATCAAACAATATTTGACCTTGTTCTGGTAACAACTGTCCGCCGATCAAACGCAAAAGCGTCGTTTTTCCGATCCCAGACGGCCCCATGATCGCCGTTATTTTACCTTCGGGAACATGTAAACTGATGTCATCGAAGATAAGACGATTTCCACGAGAAAAAGTTAAATTATTAATCGTTACAAGATCGGAACTAGGCATAGTATCTCTATATTGTTCGCTATCAAAAGTGGGTAGCTATCAAAAATCACCGATATTAATTAGTAATCATAAGCATTAAAAAATAGAATTAAAAGCACTGTTCGATTAAATTACGTAATAATGACAACTCACGTCATTTAGAGCCAAGATAATAAGTCTGACAATAAAACTCATTATTTTACAGATTAATAGCAATTTATCTTATCTTCATCTTCCCTTTTAGCAGCCAACAGGTCAAAATTAGCGGTTATCTAACTTTAATATTTGGGAATCATCATGCTTGAAGCCGTTGCGTTTCTTATTGTAGGTCTAATCTTTTTAGTTTGGAGTGCCGACAAATTAGTCTTTGGTGCAGCTGCACTTGCAAGAAACGTCGGGATCTCACCACTAGTGATTGGCATGACAATTCTAGCGATGGGCTCTTCCGCTCCAGAAATGATGGTTTCAGCAACCGCCGCTCTTGATGGAAAAACCGATACGGCGGTGGGTAATGTGCTTGGTTCTAATATAGCCAACATTGCCTTAATTCTCGGCATTACCGCTCTGATAAAACCCATGTCGATCAGTTCAGGCGTCATTCGTCGTGAACTGCCGCTAATGATTGCCGTGACACTTTTGGCTGGTGCTCTTCTATGGGATAGCCACTTAGGTTTTCACGAAGGCATCTTACTGTTTGTTCTTTTCGCGACATTTTTAATTGCCATGCTACAGATCAGCCGCAATGAGAAAAAAAATGGCGACGCCTTCATCGAAGATCAAGAGTCAGAAATTCCAGAAGGTGTCAGTAACAAAAAAGCGGCGATGTGGGTCGTTATTGGTCTTATCGTTCTCCCATTATCTGCGGATGTTTTGGTCGACAACGCTGTCGTTATTGCTAAATTTTTCGGTATGAGTGATTTGGTTATCGGCCTCACCATTATTGCGATTGGAACAAGCCTTCCAGAACTCGCGGCATCATTAGCAGGTGTCATGAAAGGCGAAGATGATATGGCCGTCGGTAATATTATTGGTTCCAACGTATTTAACATCCTTGCCGTGATGGGGATCCCTGGCGTGTTGAACCCGTCAATCCTCAGCGAATACGCAATGGGCCGAGATTTTTGGGTCATGCTAGGCCTATCACTTCTTCTTGTTGTGATGGCGTTAGGAAAATCTCGCAGCATTAACCGTATTGAAGGTGGCATTCTGCTAGTCTGCTTCCTAACTTACCAAGGTTATTTATTTATGAACATGGCCGCTTAACCGTGTTTGCCATCGTTCCACGACGATAAAGTCTCTTAATTCGCTCAAGTTCCGGAGTTATTAATGCCTACTACATTTGACTATCGCAGTGTTGCAGAACAAGTGCTACAAACGGAAATTGCTGGTCTACAGCAGTTATCGCAATACTTTGATGACCAATTTTGCCAAGCGTGCGAGCAGATCTTACAAAACCAAGGCAAAGTCGTGGTTATGGGGATGGGTAAGTCTGGCCATGTCGGAAAGAAAATAGCCGCGACCCTGGCGAGCACAGGAACATCCTCTTTCTTTGTTCATCCGGGGGAAGCTGCACACGGTGATTTAGGTATGATATCACCGGGCGATATCGTCATTGCTATCTCAAATTCTGGCGAGTCATCTGAAATTCTGAGTCTTTTCCCTGTGTTAAAGCGCCTCAACATTCGCATCATTAGCATGACAGGCAAAGCCGAATCTAATATGGCGAAACTGGCGGATCTGCACTTACGAATTACGGTGCCGGAAGAAGCATGTCCATTAGGATTAGCACCAACAACGAGCACCACAGCAACACTCGTGATGGGTGATGCGCTTGCTGTCGCCCTGCTTCAAGCAAGAGGATTTACCGCTGAAGACTTCGCTCTTTCCCACCCTGGTGGTGCTCTAGGTCGTAAACTGCTGCTAAAATTAGAAGACATTATGCACACTGGTGATGAACTGCCAGTCGTAACACCTAACGCGTTAATCCGAGATGCCTTACTTGAAATTTCGCAAAAAGGATTAGGTATGACCGCCATTGTGGATGATAACGACCAAATGGTTGGAGTGTTCACTGATGGTGATTTACGCCGAACGTTGGACAAACGCATTGATATCCACAGCGCCACCATTGGCGAAGTGATGACACAGAATCCAACGGTTGCAGAACCCAATATGCTCGCGGTTGAAGGCCTGAACTTAATGCAAGATAAAAGCATTAGTGGCTTAATGCTATGCGACAATGGCAAACTTGTTGGCGCACTAAATATGCATGATCTATTGAAAGCTGGAGTGATGTAATGACTCAAATGACCGAAACATTATACGGCCCAGTCGCCACTGACATCATCAATATTGCAAAAGAGATCAAACTGCTTATCTGTGATGTCGATGGCGTATTTTCTGATGGTTTAGTCTACATGGGGAATAATGGCGAAGAGCTAAAAACCTTTCATACTCGTGATGGGTATGGCGTGAAATCATTAATGAATGCTGGCATTGAAATAGCCATCATTACAGGACGCCAATCTCAAATTGTCGAAAATAGAATGAAAGCGTTAGGTATCTCGCTGATTTACCAAGGGCAAGACGATAAAGTAAAAGCGTATCGTGACATTTGCGAAAAATTAAACATTGCGCCTGAACATACAGGTTATATTGGTGACGATCTTATCGATTGGCCAGTAATGAAACAGGTTGCACTCAAAGTTTGTGTGGCAGACGGTCACCCTCTTCTTGTCCAACGCGCTAACTACGTCACTACCATTCATGGTGGGCGTGGTGCAGTTCGAGAAGTCTGTGATTTGATTTTGCACGCACGCGATGAGCTGGATACCCATAAAGGTTTAAGTATATGAGTTTGTCTCGTATTCTTTATATCTTACTGCTATTTATTGCCTCTTGGTCTACTTATTACCTTTTCGATAAGAGCCAAGGCACAACCGTTCAAGTTGCTCCTAACTTAGAACTTCCAATGTTCAGCGGTAAGAACTTAGAGAATATATCCTTCAATTCAGAAGGCGTTCGTAGCCACAGCATTACATCGACAAATTTAGACCACTACGCAAAAAGTGGTGAGACTATTTTTGAGAACCCAAAACTGTCTGTTTTCCGAGATGGAAAAACAGTGGAGTGGAAAATTACGGCTCGCCGAGCTGTTCTCGATGAAGAGCAAGTACTGACACTTTATGATAATGTGTCTGTAGAAAATTTATTGCCTGGCGCCAGCTTTAAAAGCATGTCGACAGATGAATTGCGTATTGAACTCGTGAGCCGAAATTTTCAAGCCAACAACAGTGTCTTGTTGATTGGTCCTCAGTTTAAAACTGAAGGACAAGCGATGAAAGGCAGTTTCGAACACAATAACGCCACCCTCTTTAACCATGTTCAAGGTAGATATGAAACTCTTACACCTTAGCTTATTAGCGTTTGCTTTCGCGGCACCAAATGCACTTGCGCTATCGTCAGATACCGACCAGCCGGTATACATTGACTCTGATAGCCAGCAGCTTGATATGAAAAGCAACCAAGTTACTTTTATTGGTGATGTGAAATTGAAACAAGGTAGCATCAGTATCAATGCCGATACCATCACCGTCACTCGAAATCCAGATGATGGTTCAATTAAGCAGATCAAAGCATTGGGTACGCCAGCCTCTTTTTCTCAGTTAACCGATGACGGTAAAACCCTCTCAGGTGAAGCTGAGAAACTTAATTATCAATTATCATCAGATGAACTTCTGATGACAGGTGAAGCAACGCTTTCCCAAGATGGGAATGTCATCAAAGGCTCTTCCATTCAATACCAAATTAAGTCTCAAAAACTGGTTGCTGACAGTAACCAAGATGAACGCGTAACGACGGTATTACAGCCTTCAACTCAACAGCCGAATAAGTAACTATGTCTGTACTCAAAGCGGAAAATTTAGCCAAGAGCTATAAGAAACGAAAAGTGGTCACCGATGTTAGTCTTGAAGTCAATTCAGGGCAGATCGTTGGTTTATTGGGGCCAAATGGTGCAGGTAAAACCACCTCTTTTTATATGATTGTAGGTTTAGTTGCTCGTGATGAGGGCACCATCAGTATCGATGGTGAAGATATCAGTATTCTGCCAATGCACAGTCGATCTCGCTTAGGTATTGGTTACTTGCCTCAAGAAGCGTCGATTTTCCGTAAGTTGTCTGTAGAAGATAACATTATGGCCGTCCTACAAACTCGTAATGAACTGACGAGAGAAGAGCGACAAGATAAGCTTGAAGATCTTTTAGAAGAGTTTCATATTCAACATATCCGTCTTAGTAACGGTATGGCACTTTCTGGTGGTGAGCGCCGCCGAGTTGAAATAGCACGTGCCCTTGCTGCTAACCCACAGTTTATTTTACTTGATGAACCCTTTGCAGGTGTCGATCCCATCTCGGTGATTGATATTAAGAAAATCATTGTTCACTTGCGAGACCGTGGCTTAGGCGTACTCATAACCGATCATAACGTGAGAGAAACGCTTGATGTCTGTGAAAAGGCTTACATCGTTAGTCAAGGCCACTTAATTGCGGAAGGCACTCCTGAAGACGTCCTCAATAATGAGCAAGTAAAACAAGTTTATCTCGGTGAACAATTCCGTCTATGATTAAATAGAGAACGGAAAAAACTAGAATAATAAGGTAAACCATACTGAATGAAACCTTCACTACAACTTAAGCTAGGTCAACAGTTAGCAATGACACCTCAGTTACAACAAGCGATCCGTTTGTTGCAACTGTCGACATTGGATTTACAACAAGAGATCCAAGAAGCGCTAGAATCCAATCCACTTCTCGACATAGAAGAAGGAAATGATGAAAGTGCCGCTACTGATGACAAAAGCAGTAGTGAGGCGAACAACGCTTCAGAATCCTTAAACGCTGAGACCACCAGTGCTGAACCTACCAGCGAACCTGAACTACCTGACAGTTCAGATCTCATAGAGAAGTCAGAAATCAGCAATGAACTCGAAATAGACACCACTTGGGAAGATGTTTACAGCGCGAATACGGGCAGCACAGGCATCGCTTTTGATGATGACATGCCCGTATATCAAGGTGAAACCACCCAAAGCCTACAAGATTACTTACTGTGGCAACTCGATTTAACCCCATTTAGCGATACAGATAGAACCATTGCCCTCGCAATTATTGATGCGATTGATGATTATGGCTACCTCACCACCTCTAGTGAAGATATTTTAGAGAGCTTTGATAATGAAGAGATAGAACTCGACGAAATTGAAGCGGTAAGGAAAAGAGTTCAGCAGTTTGACCCGCTAGGCGTTGGCTCACTTAACCTTCAAGACTGTTTACTATTACAACTTGCCACCTACCCTGAAGATACCCCTTGGCTCAATGAAGCCAAACTCGTATTGGCCAATCATATTGATCAACTCGGTAATCGTGACTATAAGTTGGTGATCAAAGAGACCAAGTTAAAAGAGGCGGAACTACGTGAAGTTCTGCACCTTATCCAGCAGTTAGATCCAAGGCCGGGAAGTAAAATCACCCCCGACGAAACCGAATATGTCGTGCCTGATGTCTCTGTCTTTAAAGATCACGGCAAGTGGGTGGTAACCATTAACCCAGATAGCGTTCCTAAGCTAAAAGTTAATCAACAGTATGCGCAATTAGGCAAAGGCAATAGCCCAGATAGCCAATACATCCGAAGCAACTTACAAGAAGCGAAATGGTTAATTAAAAGCCTAGAAAGCAGAAACGAGACGCTGCTCAAAGTTGCAAGGTGCATAGTTGAACATCAACACGATTTCTTTGAATATGGTGAAGAAGCGATGAAACCTATGGTGCTCAATGATGTAGCACTGTCAGTAGAGATGCATGAATCCACCATATCTCGTGTAACCACACAAAAATTCATGCATACACCCAAAGGCATTTTTGAGCTGAAATATTTCTTCTCTAGCCATGTGAGTACCGACAATGGTGGAGAATGTTCATCAACAGCAATACGTGCACTAATTAAAAAATTAGTTGCCGCAGAAAACACAGCAAAACCTCTGAGCGACAGCAAAATTGCGGCTCTACTGGCTGACCAAGGGATTCAGGTTGCTAGAAGGACGATAGCGAAGTACCGAGAATCATTAGGCATTGCCCCTTCAAGTCAGCGTAAACGCCTGCTTTAAGGCCAATAACTGAAAAGGAAAGTCTATGCAAATCACCATTAAAGGCCATCACGTTGATCTTACCGATTCAATGCAAGACTATGTTCAAACCAAGTTTCAAAAACTTGAGCGATTTTTTGATCACATCAATAATGTTCACGTAGTATTACGCGTAGAAAAAGTGACTCAAATTGCTGAAGCGACTCTCCATGTTAACCTTGGGGATATTCATGCTACCGCTGAAGATGAAAACATGTACGCCGCGATCGACTCACTTGTTGATAAGCTCGTTCGCCAACTTAATAAACACAAAGAAAAGCTAAGTAGTCACTAACCATGCAATTAAGCGAAGTACTTTCATTGAACTGCACAAAAAGTGCAGTTCAATGTACTAGTAAAAAAAGAGCCCTAGAACTGATCAGTCAGATTGCGGCTGAATACACGGGCCAAAACTCCCACGAACTCTTTGAATGCATGCTCAGCCGTGAAAAAATGGGCAGTACTGGCATCGGAAATGGGATCGCCATTCCCCATGCTCGTATGTTTTCAAGTGACAAAGCCATCGCTGTCTTACTTCAGTGCCAAGAACCGATTGAGTTCGATGCCATTGATAACCGTCCTGTCGACCTTCTTTTTGCTCTTCTTGTTCCTGACGAACAGTGTAAAGAGCACCTAAAAACTCTCTCGTGTATGGCAGAACGTTTAAACGATAAACAGACATTAAAGCAGTTACGTAAAGCTCAAAGTGACGAAGAGCTATACAGCATCATGACTCAAGCGTCTTCAACCAATAACGAACAGGATTCACCGTGCGTTTAATTGTAGTAAGTGGACAATCTGGAGCGGGAAAAAGCGTTGCATTACGAGTATTAGAAGACCTTGGTTATTACTGCGTTGATAACCTTCCGGTCAATTTACTCGATGCGTTTGTAACCTCAGTACAGAGTGGCAAACAGAATGTTGCCGTGAGTATCGACATTCGAAACTTACCAAAAGAGCCCACTCTTGTTTCCGAAACGCTAGAAAAGTTGAAGCCTCACAATGACGTCAGCGTATTGTTTCTGGATGCCAATGAAGAGACATTATTAAAACGTTATAGTGAAACGCGTCGGATACACCCTCTGTCGCTCAATGATGATAAGCCATCCCTGATCCAAGCAATTCAGCGTGAGAAGGCGATACTCTCTCCCTTAAAAGAGCAAGCTGACTTAGTTTTAGATAGCACCAACCAGTCACTTTATGATTTAAGTGAAACGATACGAATGCGTATTGAAGGACGAGAACGCCAAGATTTAGTCATGGTATTTCAATCTTTTGGTTTTAAATATGGCTTACCTAGCGATGCAGACTATGTGTTTGATGTTCGCTTCTTACCGAACCCACACTGGGAACCTGATTTACGCCAATTTACCGGTTTAGATGCACCCATAAAGTCGTTTTTAGAAAGCCATTCCGAAGTGATTGAACTCAAGCAACAGATCCAAAAGTTTATTGAGAACTGGTTACCTATGCTTGAGAAAAACAACCGCAGCTACCTCACGGTTGCGATTGGTTGTACCGGAGGAAAGCATCGCTCAGTCTATATCACCCAACAAATTGGGGAATATTTTTCAGAGTTAGGTCATCAAGTTCAAATTCGTCATGCCTCATTAGAAAAAAATAAATAGGGAATAGCATGAAACTCAGCAAGACGGTTCTTATTCAAAACAGACTCGGTTTACACGCTCGAGCTGCAGTAAAACTGGTTGAATTAGCGCAAAGTTTTGATGCCATCATTACCGTTCATAATCACGAAGATAAAACCGCAACCGCTGATAGCGTAATGGGTTTATTGATGTTGGAGTCCGCCCAAGGACAAGACATCACCGTTCATAGTGAAGGCAGTCAAGCTCAGCAAGCTCTTGATGCGGTATGTGAGTTGATTGAACATAAATTTGATGAAAGCGAATAATTTTTCACAGATCTTTCCTGCACTTATTATTGAATCTCAGCCACATCACCTCTATTTTTAAACAGACTTATCTTCGCTCGAACCGAAAGCCAATAAATTCTTGCAGAAACAAGTATTTTGAGGTGGTTTGAGCATAAAATTAAGTTACTATTCCAACCATTATCAGTTTAACGAGTTAGGAGGAAACCATGGCAGAGCAATTAGAATTCGACCAAGCTCACCAAACCCTCCAAGAAGTTAGTGAAGCGCTAGAAAATGGCCGTTTTGTTCATGTCCGCCGCCAACTTCAGGACATGGAACCCGAAGATATTGCTCACCTGCTGGAAGCTTCTCCACGTAAAGGTCGTGAAGTACTTTGGCAACTCACCGATCCTGAAGATTATGGTGAGATCCTTGATGAATTAAACGAAGATGTAAAAGATGGCCTCGTATCCAAAATGGCCCCAGAGACGCTTGCAGAAGCAACTGAAGGCATGGATACCGATGATGTCGCTTACGTACTTCGTAGCTTACCGGATAAAGTTTCAAAAGAAGTACTGTCGCAAATGGACAGTGCTGATCGTGCTCGTGTAGAAACCGCTCTATCTTATCCAGAAGATACCGCTGGTGGGATCATGAACACCGACGTAATCACGATTCGTGCTGATGTCGATGTAGATGTGGTATTACGTTATCTACGTATGAAGGGTGAATTACCCGAAGCCACGGATGCTCTCTACGTCATCGATGATGAAATGCGTTTAATTGGCCACTTATCATTAGTTTCACTGCTGACAACTCAACCCGATGTGCCTGTTACTGAGGTGATGGATGATGCAGATGAAGCGATCTCGGTTGATGCCAGTGACTCAGATGTCGCCAGCCTGTTTGAACGACGTAACTGGGTATCGGCTCCTGTCGTTGATGAAAACCAACACCTCGTTGGCCGTATCACCATCGATGATGTGGTTGATATTATCCGTGAAGATGCCGAACACTCGATGATGAGTATGGCGGGTATGGATGATGACGAAGATACCTTTGCTCCTGTCGTAAAATCAGCACGACGTCGTAGTGTATGGCTTGGTGCAAATGTCCTTGCCGCCCTTGCTGCTGCGTCTGTTTCCAACATGTTTGAAGCAACCCTAGACCAAATGGCCGCCATTGCGGTATTAATGACCATTGTTCCATCAATGGGTGGTGTTGCCGGGAATCAAACCGTTGCACTAGTGATTCGCGGTTTAGCACTCGGTCATATCGGCGACAGTAACAAACGAGAACTCCTTTTTAAAGAAGCCGCCATTGGCTTTTTAAACGGCATTCTTTGGGCGCTGATCATCGGTGGGATTGTCGTAGCTTGGAAAGGAAATTGGATGCTTGGCGGTATTATTTCAGCCGCGATGATGACGAACTTGCTCATGGCAGGAATTGCAGGCGTGACGATTCCAATTTTCCTCAAGAAAATGAATATCGACCCAGCACTTGCCGGCGGTATGGCGCTCACAACCGTCACAGACGTTGTCGGTCTATCGGTATTCTTAGGGTTAGCCACAATACTTATCTAAGCGCAGTCAATATTTCGATATGATGCGACTGAAATAAGATACCAATCAAAAAAAGGGGTTAATGCACATGCATCAACCCCTTTTTTTAATCTTCACTCACTCACGAGAGTCGTGTTACTCACCCGCAATTTTTAATGATTCGAGTAGAATAGAACCTGTTTGGATTTGAGAGCGTGTCTCCACATCATTACCCACTGCGACAATCTGCTTGAACATATCTTTCAGATTACCCGCAATCGTAATTTCAGACACAGGGAACTGAAGCTCACCATTTTCAACCCAGAAACCTGCTGCGCCACGAGAGTAATCACCGGTAACGGTATTTACACCTTGGCCCATTACTTCAGTAACGAACAAGCCCGTGCCTAACTCTTTTAGCATCTGCTCAAAGTTTTGACCTGTCGATTTCACAAACCAGTTATGGATGCCACCAGCATGACCCGTTGGCGTCATATCCATTTTACGCGCAGCGTAGCTCGTCAATAAGTAAGTAGAGAGTACACCATCGGTAATAATATCGAGATCTTGGGTAAATACACCTTCGCTATCGAAAGGGCTTGAAGCTAAACCTCTTAATACATGCGGTTTCTCACATACATTAAACCAATCCGGTAATATCTCTTTACCTAAGTGATCCAGTAAGAATGACGCTTTGCGATATAGACTGCCGCCACTGATCGCGCCAACAAGGTGCCCCATTAAGCCTGTCGCCACATCAGCAGCAAACATCACTGGGTATTGACCTGTTGACAGCTTTTTCGCATCTAATCGGCTGACCGTCTTTTCAGCGGCTTCTTGGCCTACTCTCTCAGGCGTCCACAAATCATCACGGTGACGAGCAAGGGTATAACTGTAATCTCGCTCCATCTCACCATTTTTGCCTTCGCCAATCACACAACAACTTGTGCTGTGACGACTTGAAGCGTAGCTGGCTAATAACCCGTGACTATTACCATAAACCTTCACACCGTAATGGCTGTCGTAGCTAGCACCATCGCTTTGCTTAATTTTGTCACTGTAAGCAAGAGCTTGGCGTTCCGCTGCAATGGCAATTTCCGCCGCCGCATCAGGGTTTGGTTCATCAGGGTGAAACAGATCCAAATCTGGGATCTCTTTCACCATCAATTCTTTAGGTGCAGGGCCTGCAAAAGGGTCTTCTGAAGTGTACTGAGCAATATCAAGTGCAGCTGCAACCGTCTGTTGAATCGCTTTTTCGCTAAGATCGGATGTAGACGCACTGCCTTTACGTTGACCTCGATAAACCGTGATCCCTAGCGCACCATCACTATTAAACTCAACATTCTCGATTTCACACATACGAGTCGAAACACTAAGTCCAGTACTCTTAGTAATCGCGACTTCTGCAGCATCAGCACTGACTGCTGCCATATCCAAAGCTTTTGCTACTGCGGCTTCTAACTCAACGCGTTGTTGAGCGACTTGCTGTCTTACATCCATATTCAATCTAACTATTTGCTATCAATATTGATTAGGATAACAAGAATTTCGCTTTCTCCCCACGATTCTTGCTAAAATAGGGATATATTCGTTTGAGATAGTGATATAGGCATACAAACATGGCACGTAAAAACCAAAAAGCGCCTTGGGAACCAGAAGAAGAGATCATCTGGGTCAGCAAAACCGAGATGAAGGAAGACATGGAAGCACTGCAAGTTTTAGGCGAAGAGTTAATCTCGCTAAAACCATCAGTACTGGCTAAATTTCCACTGACGGAAGATCTTGCTGAAGCAATCAAGGACGCGCAACGCTTTAAAAATGAAGCTCGACGTCGCCAGCTACAATATATTGGCAAGTTGATGCGTTTCGTCGATCCAGAACCGATTCAAGCAGCTCTTGATAAAGTTCGTAACAAGCACTCACAAGCGACGGCTACATTGCACAAGCTTGAACAGACTCGTGATCGTATTATTGAGAACGGTGACAGTGCTATCGCAGAGGTGATGGAAACATACCCATCGGCGGATCGCCAACGTCTACGTCAGCTTGCTCGTCAAGCAAACAAAGAGAAGGCTGCGAAAAAAGCACCGAAATCTTCACGTGAAATCTTCCAAGTTCTAAAAGAGCTACATGAAGGAAGTGAAGATTAATACGCTTTCACTTTAGTGAATACAATAAAATGGCTGACAGGTTCAGCCATTTTTTATGCCTGAAACATAATCATAATGCGAAGAAAAAACACCTCGACTCAATAAAGACGAATAAGCGAAATGAAAGGCAGGTTGCTACTCCCCCGCTTTCACAAAGTCACTCAACATATTGTTGTCATGGGTTGCCTTAAGGTTTTCAATAGGCTCACACAACATCACCTTACCTTGAGCTAAGAATGCAAAATGGCTGGCAATGGCTTTGGCATCACTAATATGGTGCGTCACCATCACAACCGTAATCTCTCTTTCTGCGGCAAGTCGTTTAACAAGATTGAGCATTTCGGCACGAAGAATCGGGTCCAACGCCGAAAACGGTTCATCTAACAACCAAACTCGATGAGGCTGTACAAAACAACGCGCCAGTGCGACACGCTGTCTTTGGCCTCCCGATAAGTGCTCAGGCAAGCGATCTAACATGTCAGCGACACCAACTTGCAGGGCGGCATCATTCACTTGCTTCACTTGATCTGCGGTCAATTTAAGCCCCGGATGAAGCCCTAGGCCAATATTCTCTCGAACGGACAAGTGAGCAAACAAGTTGTGTTCTTGAAACAACATCGCAAGTGGTCGCAAGTAAGGTTCTTGTCCGAGAACAGACGACCCATCAACACGAATATCCCCATCACTTGGGTCAATAAAACCAGCAACCAAACTGAGTAACGTTGATTTACCAGCACCACTTGGCCCCATCAGCGCCACAATAGAACCTTGCTTCGCAATTAGGTCAAATTCAAATCCTTCATGATGGTAGTCATATTGGACATTTGAAAGCTGAATCATAAATATTCCTTAACCGCCTGTGGACGGGAGTTTTTCGCCTTAGGCGTCACTTGAAATGCACGTTCAATGATGGAGAAGCACGCCACGCACAGCAGTAATAAGCTCAAAGCGACCACGGCAGCAGCCTCCATTTGATAACTGCCTAATAACTGAAAAAGGTAGAGAGGTAAGGTTCTAAATTCTTGGCTACCAAAAAGAGCTATCGCACTTAAATCGCCAACAGACAGCATAAAACTCAGCGCAAATGCATTAGCGATAGGCTTGCGTAATGCTCGCCACTCCACAAGGCGAAAACGTGAGAACCCACTCATTCCAAGACTTGGGCATAATAATTGGTACTGCTGCGCAATATGCAGCATAGGCTGAGATAAAGTTTTAATCACATATGGCAATGCCATTAAACTGTTCACGCCAATGACAATCATCGGGGCAATGCTGAATACGTCCGTGACATTACGCAATAGTAAAAATAGCCCCGTACTAATGACTAACCCTGGCGTCACGAGAATAATCGTCCCGACCAGTTCGATACCATCGGCTTTCAAGCTTTGAGAACGCAATCGCCACGCTCGACTCGTCAATAGGATGGCCATCCCCGAGATCAATGACAACCCGCTGGCTAAGATGGCGATCTTAAGGGAAGAGAACATGGCTAGCCAAAAGCTCATATCGCTCAACACCGACAACGCTTTCACATTCATGCCACTGAGTACCACCATCAATAATGGAGGTAATACGAGCATTGAGACACCCATGATCCAAAAGCCATCCCAGCATTTAGCCGCCATCGAATCTCGGGTCATAAAGGTATTGCGACTGACCTGCCCATTGGATACCGATATTGGTTTTGATAAGCGTTGAATTGACATCGATAACACCCCACATAACAGCATTTGCCATACCGCCAGTAACGCACCAGATTGCAAATCAAAATCAAACTTAATCGCTTGGTAGATAGCCAGTTCGATAGTGGTGGATTTGGGGCCGCCGCCTAGAGCCATCACCGTTGCAAAGCTAGTAAAACAGAGCATGAACACTAAGCCACACACATGAGGAAGTTGCTGTCGTAATCTAGGCCATTCAACCCACTTAAATTTATCCCAATGACTCATTCCAAGGTGAGCACATAGCTTGTGTTGCTCGGCTGGAACCGCATCTAAAGATTGTAATAATAAACGGCTAGCATAAGGCAGGTTAAAAAAAACATGCGCCAGTAAAATGCCATTTAGGCCGTAAATAGAAAACGGTAATTGATGTTCAAACCACGCAAATAAGCTGGCAAGCAAACCACTATTTCCATAAATCGCCAATAAGCCAAATACCCCCACTAGCACTGGTAACACCAATGTTGACGCGAATAATTTGAGTAATAATGAACGACCAAAAAACTGGCGACGAAACAGAGCGTGCGCCACAGGAATAGCAAAACCGACACTCAGTAACGTTGAGAGCCCGGCTTGATAAAAGCTAAATTTGGTCACATGACGATAATAGGGATCAGACCAAACACTAGAAAGCTCTAGCGAAGGCGCATACTGAAAAAGTGCAGCCAGAGCACAAAGAACAAAGGTCGCGATAACTATCGCGACCCATAATCCAACTTTAGGAACTGAATTCATTAATTCTATTGACTAATTAGTATTAAAAAGTGAGCGCATGTTGCCATTCACGGATCCAAGGCTTACGCATTTCAGCCACCTCTTCTGCACTGAAGCTTAATGCTTGCTTTGGTAAAGAGAGTGTTTCAAACCCTTTTGGCAAGGCGACATTTGTAACTGGGTACATCCAGTTCCCGGTAGGCATGACCGATTGGAAGTCATCACTTAAAATGAAATTCATGAACTCATTCGCCAGCTTTTCATTGTTCGAGCCCTTCACTTTTGCCGCGACTTCAACTTGAGTGTAATGCCCTTCTGCAAAATCCGCTGTCGCATACTTCGTCTCATTTTCAGCAATAATATGGTAAGCCGGAGAGGTCGTATAAGAGAGCACTAAATCAGACTCGCCCTCTAAGAACATCGAGTAAGCTTCAGACCAACCTTTCGTTACTGTGACCGTTTTCTTAGCCAATTTTTTCCATGCATCACTCGCATTGTCGCCATAAACAGACTTCATCCACAGCATCAAACCTTGGCCCGGAGTTGAAGTTCGTGGGTCTTGATAAATCACTTTCAAGTCATCACGTTCTTCCACCAGCTCTTTCAAGCTTTTCGGTGGATTGGCCAATTTCTCAGTGTTGTATACAAAGGCAAAGTAACCGAAGTCATAAGGAACAAACGTCGTATCTGTCCAACCTTTTGGCAAAGCAACAGAAGAGGTATCAACGTGATGCTCGGTCAATAAACCGGTTTTCTTCGCTTCTACCATTAAGTTGTTGTCCAAACCCAATACGATATCCGCTTTGGTATTTGAGCCTTCAAGACGCAGACGATTTAAGATCGACACACCATCATCAAGGGCGACAAAATTCACATCACAACCACATTTAGATTCAAATGCTTTCTCAACAGCCGGACCCGGGCCCCACTCTGATGCAAAAGAGTCATAAGTATAAATAGTCAGTGTGTTATCAGCGGCAGACGCCGAAAAAGAGGTGATGGTAGCAAGTGCTACTGCGGTTAGAGTGGTTTTCACTGTTCGCTTTCCTTGTAGTAGGTACGACACAGGACTTGAGGGAGGAATACGAAAAGGTTGCTCCAAACTCAATTCCTACGCCGGCATTATCCGGTTCAGGTTTACGGGTCCCAAGCAGATGCTTGATCTCAGCTGATCATCCACAAAATGAATGACTGGCCCCCCGATGAGTAAGTCGAATTGTAATGGTAATTAGATCAATAAGCCATAAGGATCAAGATTCAGGCTTCACAACTCGCTGATCATAACCCCAACGAGGCACTAAACCTTGTTCAATACCAAGATGATCAAGCACTCGTGCCACCATGAAATCGATGAGATCTTCAATGGTTTTAGGTTGATGATAAAAACCTGGAGCCGCAGGCATGATAGTGACACCCATGGTCGAAAGCTTATGCATATTTTCTAAATGCAGAGTTGAAAATGGGGTTTCACGCACCACCAACAACAGTTGCCCACGCTCTTTCATCACCACATCTGCTGCTCTTTCTATCAGATTATCAGACATTCCATGTGCAATCGCGGCCACGCTTCCTGCTGAACAAGGGCATACCACCATTTTTTTAGGTGCCGCAGAACCCGATGCAACTGGAGAGAACCAGTCATCTTTGCCACATACGGTTAGCTTTTCCGCATCGCAATTCAAATGCTTTACTAGCGCTGTTTTTGCAGCATCAGGTCCACTAGGAAGCTTGAGATCGTGCTCTGTCGCCATAACCACTCGCGCAGCCGAAGAGATCAATAAATAGACGTGATAATCCGCCGCAAGTAAACACTCTAGCAATCTTAATCCGTAAGGCGCACCAGACGCGCCAGTGAATGCAAGGGTGATGGTTTTCGAGTCACAAGGTGCCATAACTATCCCATACTAAACTCATATGGATCAGCCAAAAGCGAATCCATGAGTAAATTTAATGATGGCGAAGAATACTCGCCTACGGCTATTTCATCAATAAGAGTGTCATTCCTACTCTACCAATCATAGCTACTTAACAAATGCTGCTTAACAAATAGGAGCAGACGAATTAAACAGACAATGCAGCAATCAACTTGTCGTGTATCCCTTCAAAGCCACCATTACTCATCACTAGAATTTGATCGCCCGGCTTAGCTTCAGCGGCAATTTTAGCCACAAACTCCGACATCTCAGCGCTGGTAAAAGCAGGTTGAATGCACTGCTCAGCCACATCTTGAACCGACCACGCGATATTATCCGGTTGATATAGATAAACGGAATCCGCTTTTGCTAACGAGGCGGCGAGTGTTTCTTTGTGTACGCCTCGCTTCATGGTTGCTGAACGTGGCTCTAATACCGCAATAATTTTACTGTCACCCACTTTGTTACGCAGGCCGCCCAACGTCAGTTCAATCGCGGTTGGGTGGTGTGCAAAATCGTCATATACGGTGACTCCATTGATCTCCCCTTTTAGCTCTAAACGGCGTTTAGTATTGATAAACTTGGCCAAAGATTCGCACGCAAGATCAGGGGTAACGCCGACATGTCTCGCCGCGGCAATCGCCATTAGGGCATTATCGACATTATGATCGCCAACAAGATCCCACTTAACACGGCCGGCTAACCCACCTTGGAAAAGCACATTAAATTCCGATCCGTCGTTAACGATTTTCTCGGCTTGCCACTCTCCGCCTAGGCCACTGCTCTCTTGTTCGCTCCAGCAACCACGATCAAGTACGTCATGAATCGCAGCATCTTGTTTTGGTGAGAAAATACGCCCATTGCTCGGAACGGTTCTCACTAAGTGGTGGAATTGACGCTTGATCGCCTCTAGATCATCAAAAATATCCGCATGATCAAACTCTAAGTTATTCATCACTAAGGTTCTTGGGTGGTAGTGGACAAACTTAGAGCGCTTATCAAAAAAGGCACTGTCGTACTCATCCGCTTCAACCACAAAAAACATGCTTTCGCCTAAGCGAGCTGATTGATCAAAGTTACCTAATACACCACCGACTAAAAAACCCGGAGCGTAACCACAATCTTCTAAGATCCACGCCAACATGCTCGACGTGGTCGTTTTTCCGTGCGTACCAGAGACAGCCAATACCCAACGATCATGCAATAAGAACTCTTGTAACCATTGAGGCCCAGAGGTGTACCTTAAGTTGTTGTCTAATACATATTCGACACAAGGATTACCACGGCTCATCGCATTACCGATCACCACTAAATCTGGACGGGGCTCCAATTGAGCAGGGTCAAACCCTTCGATTATTTCCACACCTTGAGATTCGAGCAAAGTGCTCATTGGAGGATAAACATTGGCATCGCAACCAGTGACCTTGTGGCCTAATTGACGGGCTAAAATGGCAGCGCCACCCATGAAGGTACCGCAAATACCCAAGATATGAATATGCATAATTCTCTTCCAAAAATAGACAAAACGAAACTAACTCATTTCTTACCATGAATAGACGGGGAAAAGCGAGATTGTTTGCAAAACTTCTGAGCTCGACATTTGAAGTGAGATCTGTGTCGGTTACTTCATTACCATTAATAAGATCCAACATTTACACTATTTGTTAGATGCTTAGGTCGTAAAGTCCATCAAGAGGCAATCGCTTACGCATCGAAAAAAATCCCCCACATGATTCAGAGAACGTTAAGGAAATAACATGTCTGATTTACGCACCCTTGGTGAGTTTATTGTTGCAAAGCAAGCTGACTTCCCCCACGCAAGCGGTGATCTTTCGTCTCTTTTATCTTCAATTCGTCTTGCTGCTAAAATTGTAAACCGCGAAATTAATAAAGCAGGATTAGTTGATAGTATTACTGGTGCTGTCGGCACTGAAAACGTCCAAGGTGAAGAGCAACAAAAACTCGATCTTTACGCGAACGATAAATTTAAAGCGGCGCTAGAAGCCCGCGATCAAGTTTGTGGTGTCGCCAGTGAAGAAGAAGATGAAGCGGTTGCTTTTAATAAAGAACTAAACAAAAACGCTAAATACGTCGTATTGATGGATCCGCTAGACGGCTCTTCAAATATTGATGTGAACGTATCTGTTGGAACTATTTTCTCGATTTATCGCCGAGTATCTCCAATCGGAACACCACCGACTCAAGAAGATTTCTTACAGCCAGGCAACAAACAAGTGGCTGCAGGTTACGTCATTTACGGTTCATCAACCATGTTGGTTTACACCACAGGTAAAGGCGTAAATGGTTTCACTTACGATCCATCGCTAGGCACTTTCTGTCTATCTCATGAAAACATGATGATCCCAGATAATGGTAAGATCTATTCGATCAATGAAGGCAACTATATTCGCTTCCCAACAGGCGTTAAAAAATATATTAAGTTTTGCCAAGAAGATGTGCCAGAAGATGGTCGCCCATACACCTCTCGCTACATTGGTTCATTAGTCGCAGACTTTCACCGCAACCTGCTTAAGGGCGGAATTTACATGTACCCAAGCACACAAAGCCATCCGAAAGGTAAGCTACGTTTGCTGTATGAGTGCAACCCAATCGCTTTCATCATGGAGCAAGCTGGCGGTCTAGCATCTGATGGCGTTAATCGCATCATGGACCTAAAACCAACAGAACTGCATGAACGTGTGCCTTTCTTTGTTGGCTCCCCAAGCATGGTTAACAAAGTTGAAGAGTTTCTTGAGTTAAACCAAGACTAACTTTTGATAGATTGATCTTCTGTCAGTATCAACGAAAAGTAGACATCAAAGCGCTGATTAATTCAGCGCTTTTTTATTTAAAGAGAAAGGCAAAATTAAAGAGAAAAACAGCCCATCAGTTTTTACTTAACGCAGGCACCAATCTCCTGATTCTATCGGTTTACGCAGCTGGCGAGTATCTTGATAGAGGTAGGCCCATGCCAACCCAAAAGGTGTATTGATTGATTCTCTTCGATACTCAATAGGGATATCTTCTAAACGATCAAGCTGCTCTAAAATGTCATCGTTAATCGCATAAACTTCACCGACGATACATTGCTTTCCTTCAATAATTGCGGGGTATCGCCCCAAGTCAAACAGGGCGAAGTTTGGTGGTGTTGTAAAATTTCCGATAAATTCGGCATCATCTAGATAGAAATGGTTCGATTCATTTTTACGTAATGTGCCGTAAACAAAAACGAGATGCGTCATACCCATACCACTTTATTACTTAATTGAATTCAAACTGATAAAGAAGATCCACTGCGCTATCAAGCCCAGAAACGGCTTCGACATATAAATCCTGCATCAAACGATAACGCACAGTAAATTCACCAAGCGAGTTAAAAATACCCACGCCATATTTCACTTGGAGACCCGGTAAAATATAACCACTTACCGTCACTTGTGAGTCATCACCTGAGCCTGCGGTATCCAGCTGTAAATCTTGTACACCAAAGGCTTCGCCAAGCTCGCCTACGATTTGCCCACTCTTCGCTAAACTTAAACCAATTAACGTCGTGGTCATGGCGTTACCTCCAGATTCTCCATCAATGTTTTGTCCACGTAGAAGGTATGACAAGGCATTAGCTTGAGGCATTGCTGGATCTGAAAAAATCTCAACAACGGGTTCACTGGCAGGCCCAGAGACTTTCACACCAGCAGTCACCTTATCTTGCGTATTATCTGGGTTACGGATCGCTTTAATCGACACATAGGGCTCATCAACCGGGCCATTCATCAAAATTTTGCCCTGTTTTATCAATAAGTCTTGCCCAAAAGATCGGTAAGACCCGTTGGCTATATTGATCTCACCAGTCACAAATGGACCTTTATCTTTTTGTGCCACATTAAGTTGACCGATCAAACCGCCTTCAAGTCCAAATGCGGAGAGTAGAAAATCATCACCTATCGAAATATTGATGTCCGTTTCAACATCAAAAGGAATAGGGGTAGCTTCATCGACTGGTTGTAGATCTTTATTCAAAATTACCTGATCTTTTGATATACCCACCGCACTTTGTGGCAACTCTTCTACAACAATTCGCCCCCAAGGTAGAGCAATGCTTCCTGTGATCTTCGCTAACTTCGGGCTCACATCAATCGTCATATCCGGTACTAATTTAACCTTCACCATAGGCGGCATATCGACCTTCAACTGCTCGGCAAATACTCGAATATTGGTATGCCAATCTTTTAAATCTTGCCAGTCTCCAGTACCTGCGATATTTAAGTCGCCATCAGGGGTAATAATATCGGCATCTAACTTGGCTTGGTAACCCATGAAATCAATGGCAAGGCGACCTGAATTGACATCGATAGGCGACACATCCCCTTTTAATACCATGTCATCAACGATGAGTTTTCCCTTCACTTGCGGATGCATTAATGGCCCGCTCAGTGCAAGGTTCGTTTCTAGATTCGCTTTCAATAAACTATAGTCACCGACCAGTGGTTGAAGGAAATCAAGATTAAAGGTAGATAAATTAAGCTCGGCATCCACAAGCTTATCTTCCGCTTGAACATCTGGTAGCGCTAAATGACCGGAAATATCACCATTATCCGTCATATCCAATAACCACTTGGCTTGCAGTTGGTTATCCTTTAGTGCCATTTGTAAACCTATTGAATCCCAACCGACCACGATCGGTTGCTCTAACGTTTGAGTCACTTGACCTTTTGGCATCTCCACTTCGACAGTCAATTCTGGTGCTTTCTCTGGAGCCCATTTCGCCCAGGCAGTGGCATTCACCTTCCCATCAACCTCTGTTTTTTCTGGGATAAATTGCTTTACTTGCTCAAAATCAAACTGTTGAATAGCTAAACTCGCCTCACCCGATTCCCCAGCTTGCATATCTTTCGTTAAGCAGACTTTCGATTTTGATTGTGTCCAACAATGCGCTTGCACAGAAGCTTGTTTATTGTCGATATCAAAACCTAACTTCACGGCATGGTCGAGCTCCCACGACCCTTGTTCGCTACTCATGAGAACCCTTTGTAACACCCCACTCCATTCCATTTTCGGCTTATCGTTAAATGAACCCGAAAGTGCCAAGCTGGTAGAGACAATATTTGAAGCCACATCGAGCACGAGTTGGTGAGCATCCTGAGTCCCCGAAAGATCCAACTTAACGCTATCGACAAGCTTATCTTCATAGGAAAGATGACGGGCAAGCAATTGGATGTCTGCTTTCGGCTGCGGTAATGGTTTTACACGACCAGATAGAGATAAGTGTTGTAAACCCATCTGTTGTTGCCACTGAACATTATCGACATTGATATCCAGTTCAATTTCAGGCTCTTTTAGCGCGCCACGTAATTTCAAATCACCTTGCATGTTGCCACTGAGTTCTGGAAGCGATTTAGCAAAACTGGGGAAGTTTAACTGAACGTCCATCTGCCAGTTTTTATCTAACAAGCCTTTTGCGTTAATCGAGTTGGGACCATGAGATAACGCCAACCCATCAGTTTGTACTTTGAACGCTCCTTTTCCTGTCACATCCGATGCTTTCAACTGCCCTACAATGTTGAGTGGATAATCTCGTAAAACTCCGTCGACATTCAAACTCGGTAACTCTATCTTCCAGCCGCCCTCAGCCGTTAAAGAACCTGAGGTTACCAACTTGCCGCTTACGACCCCTTCCGCCTCTTTCCATTGCAAACCTGGCTTAATATCACTAAAGCTCAAATCCGCTTTCCAATTGATGGGTGATGTCCAATTTGCCATCACTTTACCGTCCAGGTCACCGCCAAGTGTTTTGATCGCAATCGAATCAAGATCGATCTCGCTCAGTGTTCCTTTGCCATTGAGGTTGACCTTCATTTCGGGGATGTCTTTGCCAGAGATTTGAGTACCAAGCAGTAAAGAATAACCCTCTAAAGAACCTTGCGTTTTAAGCTGGTCTATCGTCACTTGGTAGTCGCTCTTTCCAGATAGCGGCCACTGAGCCTTCCCCTCAGAAAGTCGAAGATCAAAAGGTAACGTCGATTCAAGTGGCTTAATGTCACCAGACAATAGCGCATCAATCACACCAGAAAACTGACTCGAAAAGGTCAGTTCTCCTACACTTCCTGAAGCTTCTAAAGAGAGTTTCTGCCCTTTTAGTTCGGTCTCTTTAAGTAGAGCATCCAGAGTTAAATTCAATGGGTAATCTTCTTTTAACTCCACTTCTGCCTGTGCACTCGCTTTAATTTGCGGCATATCGAGTTCAAGAGTTTTGAGGACGACCGAGTGCTCACCTGCTTTTGCTTCCAACCCTAGGTGAGATACATTGACTGGCGAGTCTTGGATCAAGGTAAAACTAGAAAGATCAAACCGTTTGAGATCCACTTTCAATGGGATCCAAACTTCTGGCAATTTGATCGCTGTTTTTTCCACTTCCGATTTTATCTCTTCTACACTCACCGCCTTAGGCTCGACAGGCTTATCTTCAGGTCCTTTCGCTAATTGAACATTAATCGTCTCAAGGCGAGTGCGGCCTATCGCGAGTCTGTCTCCCTGCATAGACAGGCTCGTAGAGAAGTGTTGCCAATCCACTTTATTGCCTAAAATATTCAGATCAATATCAAGCAATTCAATACGCTTAATGTTAATTGGCAGAGGAACGGCAATAGAGGTTAACGGCTCCTTCGAAGGCTCTTCCGACGACGAGGGAGGCAATTCAGACAAATTCAGCGATAACCCTTGAAGTGCTATTTCATCAATACATAGTGAAGGGTCAAAAAAGCATTGCGCCTTTACGGCTAAAGTCAGTTGCTGTAATTGAGCGTCGATATGCAAGCTATCATCAACAAAACGGACATTATTAAGACTGAACCTCGGAAACAAAGCTCCCTCAGTTGATTCAACACTGAGTTGAGGTAACGCTTTTTGTGCCCCCCAAATGGTGAGTTTTAGCCCTGAATTGGTAAACAGTAATATGGCAATAAAAAGAGTGAGTAACAGCAGTAGACTCAATGCGCTCATCGAAAGCCATTTTGTCCACTTAAACATCACCTTAATCATAATTCGGGCCCTAAGGTAAAGTGAACTTGGAATTCGTCACCGGGCGTTTCATCCAATCCCCATGCGAAATCAAGACGAACTGGGCCAACAGGAGAAACCCATCTAACCCCGACACCCACACCTGTTTTCCAATCTGGTGTATTGTTGAAGGCATCACCGTAATCAACAAACGTCGCTGCCCACCAATTCCCCACCACTCGGTATTGGTACTCTAAGGTACTGGTCGCAATATATTTCGCCCCGGTTAAAGCATTACTTTCATCTTTTGGCGAAATAGATTCATACTTATAGCCACGCAAATTATTGTCACCACCAGCAAAGAAACGCAATGAAGGCGATAGTGAATCAAACTCATCCGCAAAGTTACCTCCCCCTTCTAAACGAAGTAAGCCTCGGTGGTTTTCACCTACCCCGCGGATCCAAGACGTACGCCCTTGCAACCTAAATACACGAGTTTCCGATAGCAGTTGATCATCGCCATATTCAAAAGTAATACTCTGTTTATCACCCCACATCGGCATCACTCCGCCTCGGCTACGACTGCGTGAAAACGACATGCCAGATAGCAAGAATCGCCCAACATCATCTTGCAAACCTTGCTCATAATTTTCAATCAAGTAACGGACAAATAGCGTTCTGTGCCAACCATTATCCAGCAGCCAATGCCTTTCGACTGCCAAATTCGATTCTAAACTTACCGTATCTCGAGTATCGACATTTTTCATTCCATATTGGATGCGATAGTAATCATGAAGCACGTCTTCAAGTGGAATTTTATAGCCTGCTGTAATGGTTTGTTCAGGCACAGACAAAGACAAACTGCTATCAAAACTATGTCCGTAACGATTAACCCACGGTTTTTTCCAGTTCAATGTTCCGCGGACACCGACATCGGTTGAATAACCAATACCCGTTTCAATTTGATTTTTAGCTTGTGGGGCTAACGACACCTTCATGGGTAAATCTCGACCTTTACCTAACGAGGTGAGATCCGGTTCGACAAAGACAGATGAAAACCAATCGGTGTTCGACAGGGATTGATTAAATGCGCCGACTTTAGACACTAAGTAAGGCTCTCCCGTCTCATAAGGCTGTAGCGATTGAACTCGCACCTCTTCTATCTGACTGCCATTAATCTGGGTAGAACCAAAGTGATAGCGAATACCACTTTCATAATGAAGTTTTACGTAGGCGCGATTTAATTCCGGCACCACCTCTAAGCGACTTACCTTATAATCCGCATCGAAGTAGCCTTTCTGCAAAGCCAGATTTCGTATGCTTGATTTCAGGCCATCATAATCACCATGGTTTAATACCGCACCCAGCTTTAACTTTGAATTCGCAACCAAGGCCAAAAAATCAGGATCATTTTCCGCTTCTCCTGAAATCACGATATCGTTACTAAAAATGGTGACGGGCTCTCCCAACGCTACCGTCGCGATGAGCTTTTTATCCCCTTTAGGCACGGTAAAGTTGATGGTTGAATGGTAGTAACCCAAAGCATTTAAGGCATCACGAACACTGGTTTCAATGCGAGATTGAAAGCGCAATGAAATGGAGTAGTCCTCTTCTGGAATTGAAGATAAATACGCATCGACATTATCTTCTAACGCACCTTTTAAACCTTTAATCTCTAAAGAGACATTCGCCATTGCATTCGTTGAGAGAATCAAAAGGCTAATCAATACTAGTAATGTTTTTCTTATCATGCTTAATTGGATGAACCACGTTAATGAAAAGTAAAATCAATTAACTAAAATAATAACGCTAAATTCTCTTTAAGTCTGTAATAAAACAGAGGGTTCTTCGGTCTGTTTCTATAAATAAAACCTCTATTTTTCTCTCCAGATTTCATTCTACTGACATAAAATTAAACAAAAGGATGCCGTAATGTTCTCAAAAACAACCCTGATCAACGTAAACGATGCGCTTCCCGGACGCTCTCAAGCAATGCCGATCACTGAAGCGCATTTTGTCAATCACTCAGCACTGGATGCTCCGTTAGCGCCAGAGCAACAACAAATTCTATTCGGTATGGGTTGTTTCTGGGGAGCGGAACGACTGTTTTGGTCTCTCGATGGCATCGTTTCAACGTCTGTTGGTTACGCTGGGGGTTACACTCCGAATCCTACTTATGATGAAGTCTGCTCAGGGCTAACTGGGCATACCGAGGTAGTACGCGTTGTCTTTGATACCACTAAAACGCACTTAGAGGATATTTTAGAGCACTTTTGGGAGCGTCATGATCCGACTCAAGGGATGCGCCAAGGTAATGACTCTGGCACTCAGTATCGCTCCGCCATTTACTGCTTTAGTGAAGAGCAACTCAATATAGCAAATGCCTCCAAGCTGCGTTATCAAGAGGCGTTAAATCACCAAGGCCAGCCGCACATAACCACTGAAATATTACCTGCGGGTCAGTACTATTTTGCAGAAAGCTATCACCAACAATATTTGGCAAAGAACCCTGAAGGATATTGTGGTTTAGGTGGCACAGGTGTGTGCTTTCCTGCTTAAGCGATCCATCATAGCCAATGATGGATACATGAAAGAAACCGCATAAAAATGGGATCTATATCAGATAGCACTGGCTTTATTCTCTGAAAAGAATCAAGTCGCTATCAATTATTCGTCATGTTACAAAAATGTGTTTTATACTTGCCGAGCAAATACATAAACGGAAAAAAATAATGAACAAAAAGACTCTCCTAACTCTAATACTTGCTTGCTCACCTATGCTTACATCGGCGCATAACCTCACAGTAGGAAAAACGGTTCCTGACATTGCCGTCAGCTCTTATGGCGAAATCGTCCTAAATGGCGATGACACGGCTTACCAAGCTTGGAACAACGAACAACTGCTCGGCAAAGTTCGTGTGATCCATGCCATTGCAGGGCGCAGCAGTTCAAAAAAAATGAATTCACCGTTAATGGCCGCATTAACAGCAGCCAAATTCCCAACCGATAGCTACCAAACCACCACCATTATCAACCAAGATGATGCCATTTGGGGGACAGGATCATTTGTGAAATCATCAGCGGAAGAGAGTAAACAAGAGTTTCCATGGTCTTCAATGGTGCTGGATGAGAATGGCAGTGTTGCAAATGCTTGGGAGTTAGCAGAAGAGAGCTCAGCCATTATTGTGCAAGATAAGCAGGGCAAGATTTTATTCGCCCATGAAGGTGCATTAGATGATACTCAAGTCCAACAGGTATTAGGTCTCATTAAAGCCAGTTTGTAATAACGAATAGTAAAAATAGGTTTCCATTTAAGGATATTGTTATAGTATAACAATATCCTTTTTCCATCTCGTACTTGAACTATGTGGTTACGTCGACAGTCAATGAGTAAGCTAACGACCGTAGTAGCAATTTTGCTAACGCTATGGCTTAACGTTGCATTTGCGGCACACCAAGTTGATCTAGAGTCTTCACACCACCAGCACCATCAATGCGAGTTGTTTTCCGTTGCCCAGCAAGGGTTATCACATTCTTCACCACTCATTTTCACACCTCTTACACCTTTCCTCTTCCCTAATACAGAAGATGTGAGATCGACGGCTCGACTCTATTTCCCCTACCTTGCACGTTCTCCTCCGTCACTAAAATAGTTATTCCTATACCGCTATGCATTTCACGATCACATCCATGACTTAATTTTAAGAGCTTAGTTTTAAGAGCTTGGTTTTGGATACGTACCCGCATGGCGATGATCAATATTTTCACTATTTTAAGTTATTAAAGGGCACATCATGCAACAGCAAACAAAATGGACAACACTCGCAGGTCTTATCGCACTCTCTTTACAGGTTTCTTCAGCGCACGCCGAAGATGATTTTCGTGATCACGAAGCGCATGTCCATGGTCATGTAGAGCTAAATATCGCCCAAGATGGTCAAGAACTTTTATTTGAAATATCCGCTCCGGGCGCCGATGTCGTTGGATTTGAACACCCACCAGAAACCGATGCAGAGAAACAGGCTCTTGCAAAAGCCGTAGCTCTACTAGAACAGCCACAACAGCTTATTTCTCTCTCTGGTAATGCAAGCTGTGAACTGGAATTCAAATCGGTAAAACATACGCTCTCAGACAATCATCATGACGAAGATGATCACGCGGAACATCACGATGAGCATGATCACCATCAAGACAAACATGATGACGCAGAACACCACGATAAACATGACGATCATCATGACAAACATGATGATGCAGAACACCATGATGAGCATGATCACGATTCAGAAGCTCATGGTCAACACGGTTCATTTACCGTTGAATACCACTATCAATGCGGCGACATCACTAAGTTAACTGAATTCCAAACCTCTTGGTTCAATGCATTTCCAAGTACAGAGTCGATTGAAGTGAATTTGCTCACTGACACTAAGCAAACGGCACTAGAACTCTCACCAAAGAACACCAAGTTTAACTTTTAATTAGCTAGCCAAGTAAGTAGGTGCTTACTTGGCTATCTCTTTATGTTGATTTTACTATCAAGTGGGGAGCTCAATGATAGAGAATAATCACTCAAACCAACCGACGCAGAGTGTGGTAAAACTAAGAGATGTCAGCTTTCGCTGGAAGGAGGAAATGGAACCGACGTTACTCATTCCATCTCTAGAGATCCAATCCAAACAGCACCTTTTTATTAAGGGCCCGAGTGGATGCGGTAAGTCGACACTATTAGGGTTAATGACGGGTATAAATACAGCTCAAGAAGGTGAAGTCTCCATTTTAGACACCGACTTAAGCACGTTGAAACCGAGTTTGCGAGATCATTTTAGAGCGGAGCATATTGGTTATATATTTCAACAGTTCAACTTACTGCCTTACTTATCGGTTCTCGATAATGTCATTCTTCCTTGTCAATTTTCCACTCTCCGTAAGCAGAGAGTCCAAGGTGATATCAAGCAAGCAGCAGAACAGTTACTCAAAAGATTACACCTACCTAGCACGTTAATTCATAAACCAGTAACCGAACTGAGCATTGGACAACAACAACGGGTTGCGGCAGCTAGAGCTTTGATTGGTAACCCTGAAATTATCATCGCAGATGAACCGACTTCCGCTCTTGATCATGATAATCGTAGCGCTTTCATCACCGTTCTAATGGAAGAAGTTGAACGAGCAAATTCAACACTGATATTTGTCAGCCACGATCCAACCTTAGAACCACTATTTCAACGTTCAATTAACTTGAAAACCATCAACAAAGCGGGATTAGATTCATGAAAACAACCGCACACCTAGCATGGAAGAGCGTCTTAAACCGCAAAACGACGGCTATCCTTACCATTTTAACCGTTGCGATTTCAGTCGTGTTGTTAATGGGTGTTGAGCGAGTCAGAACTCAAGCGAAAAGCAGTTTTGCGAACACCATTTCAGGCACCGACCTTATCGTAGGTGGTCGCTCTGGACAGGTAAATTTGCTGCTCTATTCTGTATTTAGGATCGGCAACGCGACAAATAATATTGATTGGAAAAGTTATCAAGAGTTTAGCCAACACCGCTCTGTCGATTGGGCGATTCCCATTTCATTAGGCGATACTCATAAAGGATTTCGTGTCATGGGAACCAACCATAGCTATTTTGAGCATTTTAAATATGGTAGTAAGCAACCACTTACTTTTAGCCAAGGTGCTGAATTTAAATCATTATTCGAAACTGTGATTGGTTCAGATGTCGCTAAATCTCTTGGTTATCAAATCGGGACAGAGATCATCTTAGCTCATGGCATCAGCGACGTTGGATTTAGTCGCCATGATAACCTTCCTTTTAAAGTGGTCGGTATCCTTGCTCCAACAGGCACCCCAGTCGATAAAACTGTGCATGTTTCACTTCCTGCCATTGAAGCCATCCATGTCGGATGGGAGTCAGGTGCCAATTTAGGTAACAACCCAACCGCAGCGCAATTAGAGGCTCACCAACTCAAGCTTCAACCACAGCAGATCACGGCCATGCTGCTTGGGCTGAAGTCAAAAATTCAGATTTTTTCGCTCCAGAGACAAATCAATACTTATCGTAAAGAGCCACTCAGCGCCATCATGCCCGGTATTGCTCTGCATGAATTGTGGGGAATGATGTCGGTAGCAGAACAAGCGTTAATGATTGTTTCAGGATTTGTAGTTGTTGCCGGTTTACTCGGTATGCTAAGCAGCTTACTGACCAGCTTACAAGAAAGACGCCGAGAAATGGCCATTCTCAGAGCGATGGGGGCAAGGCCAAAGCATGTATTTGCTCTACTGATAAGTGAAGCAAGTGTATTAACTTTCGTGGGTATTACCACTGGAGTCATCACTCTGTATGCCCTGCTTGCCGTCATCGGCCCAATTATCCAGCAGCACTATGGCATCAACATCGCACTTAATGGAATAAGCAATCATGAATGGTTGCTACTCGGATTAGTCCAAACGGCTGGTTTAGTTATCGGCTTCATTCCCGCTTTTCGTGCTTATAAACAATCTCTCAGTGATGGCATGACCATACGAATTTAAATAGATAAGGTAAACAATAATGAGAAAAAACCTACTAATACTGCTCTGCTTTTTAGGGGTAACCAGCCCTAGCTTTGCAAACTCTAAGGTTGAAAGCCAAAACGTTGAGATGCCGAGTAGTGATGAAGTCTTGACCCTAGACTGGATAGATCTGATCCCCAAGAGCGAGCGTAACAAATTTGATGAGTTTGGAATGCCAACCGTAGATCATTCAAGCACAACAATGAGCCAATCAAAACTCGGAGCGGTGAGAACAGAATTAAATGGCAGCAAGGTGAAGATACCCGGATTTGTGATTCCGCTAGAAGGTGATGAAAATAAGGTCACGGAGTTCTTACTTGTGCCCTATTTTGGTGCTTGCATCCATGTTCCACCACCACCACCGAACCAAATCATTTATGTAAAATTCCCTAAAGGGGCTCCCGTTCAAGACCTATGGGATGTGATTTATCTAGAAGGGACATTAAAAACTGAAACGATGAACCATGACTTGGCTGAAACTGGATACTTAATTGAGGGTACGTCAATAGAAGCGTATGACGATATGTAATATTTTTAACAAATGATCAACCAGTAAAAAAGACTAGTCTAAACAATATATTTAGATAAATAGACTAATACAGCGACGTACACTATCAGCAATAGTGTTATCGACAGCTGTTTCTTCCATTTATTCTGTTTAAATTGCATCATAAGACCTCACTTTGACGATAACAATTTTAACAAGTTATTATCATTTGTGATAGTCAAATTTTCTTAGTTCAGATCTCACCTTAAAGGGTTTGACTAGCACCAAACCCTTTAAAGCGGTACATTTTATCTAGGTGCATACACATCCTTGAAACGGTATCCAATATGGCAGAGACAAACAAACCAATCGTTATTGAGCATGAATCAAATACTCAAAGCTCTACGCATCAAGAAAAAAAGTCATACATAAAAGATAGTGCAAGTCGAGTTATGAACATTGCACAAAGCTATAGCTTAGATGCGATGCTGCAAAAAGATGCACCAGAAAAAAAACTGATTGAACGCGCACTCGTCCGAGAGAAGAAGCGTAAAGAACAGCGGCAAAAGAACCTAGAACAGATCCTAAAAATTACCCACGCATCATGTAAAGATGAAACCGCAGGAGAACCGGATCAAGATTGGTTGTATCGCTTCTTCGACATGGCTCAAGATATTCATAACACGTCAATGCAAAGACTCTGGGCACAGGTACTCAAAAGAGAAGTGACCAACCCAGGTTCAACGTCGATGAAGGCATTGAAAATACTCAAAGACATGACCCCGAAAGAGGCGCAAAACTTACAAAGAGCCGCTTCATTGGCCTGCAGTTTTGGGAGTGATAATAGCCGAAAGCTACTGCTCGGGTATAAATCGCATGCGGGGATCTTCAGCTTTGGTAAACGAGATACCACCAGCACCATTAATTTAGGTAGCTTCCAAATTCCCTACTCTAGTTTATTGCTATTGATTGAGCTTGGGCTACTACTTGGTACCGAATTGGAATCAGGGGAGATCGAGTTTGATCCAGCACTTAGCTTGACCTATCAAGGTAAACAGATCAGTTTGCAGCCGCTAGGTAAAGGGGTGAAGCTTGTCTATTACCGCTTCAGCCCGACGGGTAATGAATTATGCAAGCTGCTAGGTAATAAACCCAATATGCAGTATTACGATCAACTGGTGGGGCTGCTTAGTCAAAAATTTACCGTTCAAACCGAGGTAAAAAGCACCGTTCACCACACCGTTTAAGATCAAACTCGAACTTATATGAATTAAGGGCGACATAACATCGCCCCTAATTCACCTTATGAGATCACCGCGCGATCCTTTAGCGCCTGAATACAAAGTTCAACAAGTTGCTCAACCGATAGTTCCCCAGCAGGAAGATCGATCTCAGGCTTCAATGGCGCTTCATACACAGAATCAATACCAGTAAAGTTGGCAATTTGCCCTGCTCTCGCCTTTTTGTATAAACCTTTTGGGTCCCTTTGTTCGCACACTTCGAGTGGTACGTTAACAAATACTTCCAAAAACTCCCCCTCAGGTAATAAATCTCGCACTAACTGCCGCTCAGCACGATGAGGCGAAATAAACGCAGAAAGCACAATCAATCCAGCATCGGCCATCAGTTTAGCGAGCTCTCCAATACGACGAATATTTTCACGGCGGTCTTGATCAGAAAAGCCCAGATCGCCACACAAACCATGGCGGACATTATCCCCATCGAGTAAATAGGTGTGGTGACCTAACTGAGCCAGTTTTGACTCTAAAGCACCTGCGACGGTTGATTTCCCAGCGCCAGATAACCCCGTAAACCAAAGTACTACCGGTTTCTGATGCTTCAATTTAGCTCTGAACGCTTTATCAACCGAGTGTTGATGCCAAACGATATTTTCATCTTTATTTACTGTTAGTGGCGCTGTTGATGTAGCTGTCGATGTTGTCATAGTCAATCCTTGTCAAGTACCAAAACAGCCCATTCCTTCCATGCTTTGGTACTGTTTAAATATATTCAAAATGGGAAAAAGTAAGGGATCAGGCTTAAAACCAATCCAGAGTAAACGATAGAAATCGGCACTCCAATTCGTAGATAATCTTTCATTTGATAATTGCCCACGCTATAGACCAATAAATTGGTTTGATAGCCATAAGGGGAGATAAAACTGGCGCTGGCACCAAACAACACCGCCATAATAAATGGCATGGGATCGACGCCATATCCTATCGCCATACTGTAGCCAATAGGAAAAGAGAGAGCGGCAGCGGCGTTATTGGTTACGAGCTCCGTTAAAATCAAAGTCACAAAGTAAGTCGCCACTAAAGCACCAAATACCCCCCAACCATTGAATGCCTCCATGAACATTTCCCCCATTCGCATAGAGAGACCAGAGGAAATCATCAACTGGGCAATAGAAAGAGCCGAGCCAACAATAACGACAATATCAATGGGAAATCGTCGACGAATCTCACCTACCTGAATAATACCCATCACAATCATCGCCAGTAGGTACAGCGATAACCCTTTGATAATCGGAACATAACCCAATAGCGAGCAACCAATCACGGCAGCGAAACCTAGCAATACGAGTGTTGACTTGCTTTGATCCAATTTTGCACTCGAATCTAAATCATTAATCAATACAAATTCACGTCGATGGGCTTGTCTCTCCGACTCAAAGCGTTTTCCGGGAACTAAAACTAAGGTATCCCCAGCGGTTAACGTGATATTGCCTAGTCCACCTTCTAGCCGTTCATGTCCGCGTCTAATTGCCACAACTACTGCATCAAACCTATCTCTAAAATGACTGGTTTTTAATGTTTTATTGCAGAAGCTTGCCGAAGAGCTCACCACTACTTCAACAAAACTCTGTCCATTTAGGTGATGCTGACCAAATAGAGTGAGCCCCTGTATTTCTTGCAGAGTGGCGACACTTTCAACATCACCACAAAACAGCAATCGATCTCTTGCCATGAGTACAAAGTCTGGATCAATGGAGGTTTTTGTTTCGCCATCGCGGATCACTTCAGCCAAAAAAAGTTTACGTAACGCTCTAAGGTTATTTTCACTCACGCTACGCCCCACCAATGGTGAACCAGGTTCTACTCGCGCTTCAAGAAAATAAGGCAAGTCATCTTGGTTTTGATCGTCATAATCAGGCAATAAATAGCTCAAAGGGATCAAGATCAAGACACCGCCAAACAACACGGCAAGTCCGATCATTGTTGGAGCAAAAAAGCTGAGGCTAGGTAATCCAACATCTTCAACAAAGCTGTTGATGATCAAATTGGTTGAAGTGCCAATCAGCGTTAACGTTCCCCCTAAAATAGCCGCATAGGAAAGGGGAATAAGTAATTTTGATGGCGCATGTTTCTGGTTGCGCTTAATGGCACTAATTAACGAGACCACCACTGCGGTATTATTGGTAAACGAAGAGAGTAAAGCCGTTGAAACGCCGAGCTTCGCCACAACTGTACCCAACTTCCCATTAGAAATAATTCGGCTCACCCAACTGATAAGGCGAGTTTTTTCTAATGCACAGGAGGCCAAAACAAGCAAAACTAGCGTTAATAATGAAGAATTCGTGAAATTTTCAGCCACACTTTTCAGCTCTATCATCCCCGCTAAAAAAGCGATGAATGAAGCACTGGCAAATATGATGCTAGGTTTAATTTTAGTTGTCAGTAGGCAAGTGATGATGCCAAGCAGCACTGCTAACACAAATCCTTGTTCCCACATAAACGCTTCCCTGAGTGTGAAAGTGATCACTCACTTCCACACATTCACCTATTTGAATTAGAGACATAACCCCAAGTGAGACATTCGATTGTTAGTCAATCTCACACCCTACTTTTACAACTCTACTGGCTGACTTTTATCTCTACTTGCGAAGTAGTTGGCTCAAATCTTTCGCATCCCAGTGCGGGAAATGTTTACGAACTAATGCATTGAATTCGATTTCAAATGCAGAGAAGTCACCTTGAACCTTCGCCACGCTATCTAAACCTTCACGGATAAGCCCTGCTCCCACCGTAACGTTGGTTAAGCGATCAATAATGATGAAGCCACCAGTATCCGCACATTCACGATATTTATCTAACGCCACAGATTCGGTTAGTGACCACTCACACAAGCCAATACCATTGAGCGGCAATTCACTTGCCGTATGGGTTGAGAGGTTATTAATATCGTATTGATGGCGAATAGAGCTAACTTGGCCAAGTGTTTTTTTACCTGCCACTTTAATATCATACTCACGACCCGGTTTAAGCGGTTGCTCAGTCATCCACACCACATCGGCTAACAGATGGTTCGTTGTTTCAATTTCAGCATTCTCCAACACGATTAGATCGCCTCGGCTAATATCAATCTCATCTTCAAGAGTCAGTGTTACCGCCAGCCCCGCTTGAGCAGATTGTAGTTCACCATCAAACGTGACAATGCTCGCCACTTTAGAGAACTTGCCTGAAGGAAGTGCTTTGATCGTGTCGCCAACAGCAATCTGACCTGAAGCAATCGTCCCAGAGAAACCTCGAAAATCGAGGTTAGGACGATTGACGTACTGCACTGGGAAGCGGAAGTCACCACCAGAGCGACTTTGATCAATATCGACAGTCTCAAGAACCTCTAACAGAGTTGGGCCTTCAAACCATGACATTTCTTGACTCGCCGATGCAACGTTTTCACCTTCTAAAGCAGACAGTGGAAGAATCTGAATATTGGTATCGCCTTGCAAATTTTCAGCAAACGATAAATATTGATCGCGGATCTCTTCGAAACGCTGTTGTGAATAATCCACAAGATCCATTTTATTGACCGCGACGACAAAATGTTTCAAGCCAAGTAAGTTAGCTATGAATGAGTGGCGACGAGTTTGGTCTAGTACGCCTTTTCGAGCATCAATCAAGATCACTGCAAGATCACAAGTCGAAGCTCCGGTTGCCATATTACGCGTATATTGCTCGTGCCCAGGAGTATCCGCGATAATGAACTTACGCTTCTCAGTAGAGAAATAACGATAAGCAACATCAATGGTGATCCCTTGTTCACGCTCAGCTTGCAAGCCATCAACCAGGAGGGCCAAATCAGGCTTTTCACCCGTCGTTCCAACGCGTTGGCTATCTGAGTGAACCGCCGCTAACTGATCTTCATAGATCTGCTGCGTATCATGGAGCAAACGTCCAATTAAGGTACTTTTCCCATCATCAACCGAGCCACAAGTTAAAAATCTGAGCATCGATTTATATTGGTGTTGATTAAGATAACCTTCAATGCCTAACTCAGCGAGTTCAGCTTCAACTGCACTATTCATTATTCTTTCCTTAGATCCTTAGAAGTAACCTTGGCGTTTTTTCAGTTCCATAGATCCTGACTGATCGTGGTCGATCGCTCGCCCTTGTCGTTCACTCGACGTTGCCACCAACATCTCTTCAATAATTCCCGTAAGCGTATTTGCCTCAGACTCAATCGCACCTGTTAATGGGTAGCAACCAAGGGTACGAAAACGCACACTTTTCTCTTCAACCACTTCATCTTCACCAATATCCATACGCTCATCATCAACCATGATCAGCATGCCATCACGATCAACCACAGGGCGCTTCTCAGCAAGATACAGCGGTACAATTTCAATATTTTCTAAATAGATGTACTGCCAGATATCCAATTCCGTCCAGTTTGATAGCGGGAATACGCGTATGCTCTCCCCTTTATTCACCTGGCCGTTATAAGTCTTCCACAATTCAGGGCGCTGGCTTTTAGGATCCCAGGTATGATTTTTATCTCGGAAAGAGTAAACGCGTTCTTTAGCTCGCGATTTTTCTTCATCACGTCGAGCGCCACCAAAAGCAGCATCAAATCCATAATGATTTAACGCTTGCTTTAAGCCCTGAGTTTTCATGATGTCGGTATGTTTAGATGAGCCATGCACAAATGGGTTTATCCCCATCTCAAGCCCTTCAGGGTTCTTATGCACCAGTAGATCAAAACCATACTTTTTGGCAGTGCGATCACGAAATTCAATCATTTCGCGAAACTTCCAGTTGGTATCGACATGCAGTAGTGGGAATGGAATTTTCCCCGGGTAAAACGCTTTTCGAGCCAGATGCAGCATCACAGAGGAGTCTTTTCCAATGGAATACATCATGACAGGATTGCCGAATTCAGCAGCAACCTCGCGGATAATATGAATACTCTCCGCTTCTAGCTGTTTTAAGTGGGTTAAACGTTGTTGGTCCATCTTTCTGCTTCCTTATCGCGATCCTTGCTTCATTGATGCACCTATTATGTCCATCTATATATATTACTGGAAATTCTAAAATTTCATTTTTTATTCGAAAAGCTGATAAGGGAAGATTTTTCAGGTGAACTTTTCTACATTAATAGCGGTTTACAAAACAAACAGGGCGAACAAAAAACAAGCAAAGCTGAGACATTCATGACAGAACGCTATTAAGTAATCGTGACACATCACACTTTATTAACCGCATCCATCATTGTTTCAGCGCCTTTTGTTACATTAGACCCGTTATTAATCTCCCCCTCATATTGGAGCAAACAATGAAAGTGGCAGTGAAACCTCTATCTCTTGCAATTCTTGGCGGCATGCTAGCAATGGCAGGCCCAGCAATGGCCGATACAATTAAACTACGTATCGTTGAAACAACAGATATTCACACGAACGTAATGGACTATGACTACTACAAAGATAAAGCAACGAAAAAAACAGGTCTTAGCCGCACTGCTACTTTAGTAAAAGAAGCCCGAAATGAAGTGACCAACAGTGTATTGGTCGACAATGGCGATCTTCTTCAAGGTAGCCCAATGGGTGATTACCAAGCAGCAAAAGGGATTAAGCCTGGTGAAATCCACCCTGTTTACAAGGCGATGAACCAACTTGATTATGATGCCGCAAACATTGGTAACCATGAATTTAACTACGGTCTTGATTTCTTAAAAGAGTCGTTAAACGATGCGAACTTCCCTTACGTCAATGCTAACGTGTATGACAAAGAGACTGGCGAGCACTACTTCAAGCCTTACTTAATCAAAACGCATACTTTCAAAGATGTAGACGGTAATGCTCAAGAAATTAAAGTCGGTTACATTGGCTTTGTTCCACCACAAATCATGGTGTGGGATAAGAAGAATCTTGAAGGTAAAGTGATCGCGAAAGATATTAAGCAGACCGCTGAACTTTACGTACCTCAAATGAAGCAAGAAGGTGCGGACGTTATTATTGCGATCCCACACTCAGGTGTCTCTACAGAACCTCATAAACTCGGTGAAGAAAACTCAAGCTTCTACTTATCAGAGGTTGAAGGCATTGATGCGATTGCCTTTGGCCATGCGCACGCGGTTTTCCCAGGTAAAGGGTTTGATGGTATTGAAGGCATCGACAACGAAAAAGGCACCATGAATGGCGTAGCGGCAGTAATGCCAGGTCGTTGGGGTAGCCACGTTGGTGTTATGGATCTTGTGTTAGAGAAAAAAGACGGCGGTTGGGAAGTGACTTCAGGTCAATCTGAAGCTCGTCCAATCTACAACAAGAAAACTAAACAGTCTCTTGCAAAAGCCGATACTGGTATTTTGAAAGCACTTGAAGAAGATCACAATGGTACACGTGACTTTGTTAACCAACCAATCGGTAAAGCAAGCGATGTCATGTACAGCTTCCTTGCATTGGTTCAAGATGATCCTACTGTTCAAATTGTTAACTTAGCACAAAAAGATTACGTAGAACGCTTTATCCAAGGTGACCCAAACCTAGACGGAACGCCAGTTCTATCAGCTGCGGCACCATTTAAAGCCGGCGGTCGTGGTAACGATCCTGCTAACTTTACTGAAGTGGAATCTGGCCAACTAACGTTCCGTAACGCTGCGGATCTTTACTTGTACCCAAACACTTTAGTTGCAATGAAAGTAACAGGCAGCGAAGTAAAAGAGTGGCTTGAGTGTTCTGCTGGTCAATTCAAGCAGATCGATCCTAACAGCACAGCATCACAATCGCTGATCGATTGGGACAACTTCCGTACGTATAACTTTGATGTTATCGATGGCGTAAACTACCAAATCGATATTACTCAACCTGCGAAATACGACGGCAACTGCAAAGTCATTAACGCTGATTCGCAACGTATTGTTGGCCTAACCTACCAAGGTAAACCAATCGATATGAAGCAACCGTTCATCATTGCAACAAACAACTACCGTGCTTACAGCAACAAGTTCCCAGGTACTGGTAGTGATTTCGTAGCGTTTGATGCACCAGATGAGAACCGTACGGTACTAGCAAGCTACATCTCACGCGTAAGCAAAGAGAAAGGCCAAGTAATTCCAAGTGCAGACAACAACTGGTCATTTGCACCAATCAAGACGGATGTAAAACTCGATATTCGCTTTGAAACATCCCCAAGCGAAAAAGCCGCACAATTTATCAAAGACAAAGGTCAATACCCAATGACACAAGTCGCGACAGATGAAGTTGGCTTTGCGGTTTACAAACTAGATTTAGCGAAATAAATTAACGCTAAGCGTATTACTTTCAAACGCAGCTCACTTTGAGCTGCGTTTTTTTGTTTATGTTTCCTAATTTCGCCACTATTTTCCGTTAGCACAACCCATGACACGTTGCATTGGCAGTCAGATGACTAAAGGTCTACCTATGGTTTCCTCTAACATCGCAACGGCTAGGTATTTCAGTATATGATAGGCCCCATAACGCGCATACTCTGGAAGAACACTCTCATGCATGAACAGCTGCATCATCAACTATCAATAAACGGATTTGATGCCAACGAGATAGACAACCTACTCTCAATAGCAAAGCCATTAGAACTGCCTACGCGACATATTTTAGTCAACCAAGGGGAAGTCGCTGACTCAATTTACTTCCTGATTGAAGGGCTCTGTCATGCATGCTATTTAACGGATCAAGGTAAACAATTCAGTAAGGAATTTTATTGGGATCAAGATTGGATGATTGGGTTTGAAAGCTTAATCAAGAACCAGCCATCCCCATATTTGCTTGAGACCTTAACCCCTGTCAGTTTGCTATGCCTACCAACTCAGGCGTTGCACTCATGGCGAGAAGAGTCTCATCCGCTCTATCTAAAGCTCCTTGAAACTCAATTGATGCATAAGGAGAATAAGGAACGTTTCATGCTGCTGTACACACCAGAAGAGCGATACGGGCTATTTTGCCAACACTATCCAGATTTATTAGCTCGCTTGAACGATTACCAAGTTGCCGCTTACCTTGGTATCACTCACATCAGCTTAAGCCGAATTAAAGCTCGCATCAAAGAAAAGAGTTAACATAAGTTAATGTCAGAAAGCCACGAACTTGATAGATTGTAGCTATCGATTAAGCAATTTGGTGTGTATATGATCTCTTGGCAACTGGCGACGTTCTCTCAACTGACAACCTCTCAACTTCATGAACTCATTCAACTCAGGATCAATATTTTTGTTGTTGAGCAAACCTGCCCATACCCTGAACTAGATGGTAAAGATTGCATGGATGGCGTGCATCACCTCATGGGCTTTGATAACGGCAACTTAGTGGCTTGCGCTCGACTCCTTCCAACAGGTATCAGCTATGACAATGTCAGTATTGGCCGAGTAGCAACAAAAGAGAGTGCTCGTGGTACAGGTTTAGGTCACCAACTCGTCAAGCAAGCGTTATTACAATGCGAAAACCTATGGCCGGGCGAAACCATCGACATCGGCGCACAAGAACATCTAGAGAATTTTTATCTGCAGCATGGTTTTCAAAGTATCTCAGAGACCTATTTGGAAGATGACATTCCGCATATTGATATGCGCTTAGAAAAATAGAACCTCAATGCTAGGTAACCCTTTCACGAATGTGTCACCAACCAATTTGGCGGTAACCTTACTGATTCTGGGAAATTTAACCGCTTCGTTATCTGATGTTGCGGTTAAATTGTTGGACGGAGGGATATCACCATACCAATACATTTTCATCCGCCAAGTAATGTCACTCTTGCTGATCCTTCCTTTTTGGCTTCGCCAATCGAAATCCAAAAGAGTACTGAATAACCGCCGAGTCACGGCAATACGAGCACACTTAGTTTTGATTGGCAGTGGTTGTATGATGGTAGCCATTACCTATCTCCCTCTCGCAACGGCTAACGCTGTTTTCTATGCAGCACCACTGTTGATGTTGCCATTATCGGTATGGCTTTTAGACGAAAAGCCACGCTTAAATAAAGTGATTGGTACTGTGGTAGGTTTCATTGGGGTGATGATTGTTCTTCGACCTTCGGAGTTTCATTGGGCTGCTTTTTTCGCTCTTGGCACCGCATGTACACTCGCATTATTTAATGTATTAGTCCGAAAAATACCAGCAGAGCAACCTGTGATCACCACATTGATGTGGACGACGTTAATGTCTATTCCCGTGGCGGGTGTATTAGCAGTGCTGAATTGGCAGCCGATAAGCGTAGCTGAACTTGGGTGGGTAATATTAAGTGCGTCTCTAATTTTGACCTATAATGGTCTAGCCGTTGTCGCCTATAAAAAAGCGCCAGCGTCTCAAATTGCACTTGCAGAATATTCAGGGTTAATATTCGTTGCGATCTTGGGAGTATGGTGGTTTGATGAAATACCTAATTGGCTGACCGTAATCGGTATCTGCTTAATTTTATTACCATTGATACCGAAAAAATGGATAAGCCAGCAACTTGTCACGCCCCGTTCTAGTAAGTGATTTTTTCTATTTACTTCTTCCGAAGCCACCATCAGATAAACGGAAAAACATCACTGAAGAACTCCCTTTTTCCAATTGTAGAATGTCCAAATTACCATCAGATGCCAATTTAAAACGGACTAACTGCCCTTTCTTAATTTGGCTTAATGGCTTATCAGAACCTTCTATTTTTACCAGCGCATTTAAATCTGTCATCGGCAATGAATTATTACGGAAAACTTGCGATAAGGTGTCGCCATTCTTAACCGTGTATTCACGCCATGATTCAGATTTTAAAGAGGATTGTTCCGTGCTTTGCTGTTCGCTTAAACTTTGAGTATTAATACTCAGCTCAACACGTTCATTCACTACTGGACTTTTAATACTAGGCTTTGGTGCAGGTAAAAGAGCCAGAATACAAATTAAAGGAGCCAACACGCTGATTATACGGCGATGTAGACGCGGTAAACCCTGCCAAAAATTCTTAAGACGAGCCAGCACAATTTTTCCATCAAAAGCGCTTAATTTCGCTTTTGCCAGTTCAACATAATTAACTTGCTGCTTTTTCTTGTGTCGACGATTCATCGCTACACATCTCCTTTATTTTGAACCAATATTATAAAAAGCATTGCCGCTTGAGTATAGAGGAAAGCATCAATTTCCTTAACCTTGTTACACTATTTCGACCCATAGTGAATGAATGCATAATTACAAGATACTTAGTAACCTGAGTAATGTCACATCGTGTGCCTTTTCCTGTTCGAAAGAAGCTTTAGCGTTTCCTCCTCGGTTTAATACTGGTATCCTTTCTCTTTTCTTTGTACAAATAAAGAGTGACATTCATGTCTGAAGTAAAATTTGAAACAGTAGAGCAAAAAGCAAGCTACGGCATCGGTCTACAAATGGGCCAACAACTAGCGGGTTCTGGTCTTGAAGGTCTTAACGTTGACGCTATCGCTGCTGGTATCGCAACAGCACTAGTTGGTGACATGCCAGCTATCGAAGTTGACGAAATCAACAACGCACTGCAAGAGCTACACACTCGTGGTGAAGCAGCACGTCAAGAGCTTGCTAAAGTAGCAGCAGCAGACGGTGAAGCATTCCTAACTGACAACGCTCTTCGTTCAGAAGTAACGGTTCTTGAGTCTGGTCTACAATACGAAATCCTTACAGAAGGTACTGGCGAAATTCCAACTTCTGACAAGCAAGTTCGTGTTCATTACCACGGTGAGCTAACTGACGGTACTGTTTTTGACAGCTCTGTTTCTCGTGGTCAACCTGCAGAATTCCCAGTAACTGGCGTAATCCAAGGTTGGGTACAAGCTCTACAAATGATGCCTGTTGGCTCTAAGTGGAAACTATACATCCCACAAGATCTTGCATATGGTGAGCGTGGCGCTGGCGCTGCAATCCCTCCTTTTGCAGCTCTTGTGTTTGAAGTTGAGCTTCTAGCTATTCTTTAATTCTTAGAATTAATAAAAAATCAAAGCGACGCAATTGCGTCGCTTTTTTTCGTCTAAAATAAAAGTAATAACAATCGACGACAAGAGTTCAAAATGAATAGACGCTTATGTACTGCAGCAATATGTTTCTCTCTATGCTCCGCACCCAGTTACGCTTTTTTTGGCTTTGGCTCAAAATCAGATGATGACCCAGCAACGGATTTATCCTCGATGGTCACAAATACACTAACACAAACAAACTCGGCATCTGAAGAGTCACCTCTAACCTCATTACTGACTTCTCAACTCCCTATTTCAAACGAACAGGCAGCAGGTGGTGCTGGTGCTCTTCTTGCTTTGGCTAACAGTAGTTTAGGCAGTGATGATAAGAGTGAGCTTTCAAGCCTTATCCCAGGAATGTCGGCATTAACAGGGGGAACCTCAGGATTAATGAGTATGGTTGGAAACATCGATGCTGTAAAAAATGTTTTCAGCACTTTAGGCTTAGATCCTGGAATGATTGCGCAATTTGCACCTGTCATTATCGACTATCTTGCCAAACAAGGGGCGACATCAGGTCTATTGGAATCAGTAACAGGGCTTTGGGCTGAGTAAAATTAACTTATCGCTTCAAATATCAACAAGAAGCATGTTGTTACGTCGAACGTGTTGATTGCTAACCAATTTGTTGGTTGGCGGCTACTAGATAGCCTGAAAACCTAAATAGCTTAGATGACCTAATAGCCTTAATGACCTAGACAGTAATAACTTTTCTTTGGGGTACAAAAAAGCCGAGCATAAATGCTCGGCTTTTATTTTATCGAACTGATTACTCAGCAGCTTCTTCAGCAGCTGGGCGATCTACAAGCTCAATGTAAGCCATTGGAGCTTTGTCACCAGTACGGAAACCACATTTAAGAATGCGAGTGTAACCGCCTTGGCGTGCCGCGAAACGCGGTCCAAGTTCGTTAAACAATTTTGCAACAACTTCGTTATCACGAGTGCGTGCAAATGCAAGACGACGGTTAGCAACACTGTCTGTCTTAGCTAGGGTAATCAAAGGCTCAATTACGCGACGTAGTTCTTTTGCTTTAGGCACGGTAGTTTTGATAACTTCGTGACGAACAAGAGAGCTAGCCATGTTGCTGAACATCGCTTTACGATGACTGCTGTTGCGGTTGAGTTGACGACCACTCTTACGATGGCGCATGACCTAATCCTTCTAACTTTTACGATTAATCTTCAGCAATAGACGCTGGTGGCCAGTTTTCTAGGCGCATGCCCAGAGACAGTCCACGTGAAGCAAGAACATCTTTAATTTCAGTAAGAGACTTCTTACCAAGGTTTGGAGTTTTAAGTAACTCAACCTCAGTACGCTGCACTAGATCACCGATGTAGTGAATCGCTTCTGCCTTCAAACAGTTAGCAGAGCGAACTGTTAGTTCAAGATCGTCTACAGGACGCAGTAGGATTGGATCGAATTCCGGCTTCTCTTCCTTCTCCTCAGGTACACGTACATCACGAAGATCTACGAACGCGTCGAGTTGCTCAGCTAAAATAGTAGCTGCGCGACGAATCGCTTCCTCAGGTTCTAGAGTACCGTTCGTTTCCATATCGATAACGAGCTTGTCTAAATCTGTACGTTGTTCTACACGTGCTGCTTCTACTGCATAGGCGATTTTATCGACTGGGCTGTAAGTAGCATCAACAAGTAGACGACCGATTGGACGCTCATCTTCTTCAGTATGGATACGAGCTGAAGCTGGAACGTAACCACGACCACGTTCAACTTTGATACGCATAGCGATCTCAGCGTTGTCATCAGTTAGATGACAAATAACGTGTTCAGGATTAGCGATCTCTACATCACCATCATGGGTGATGTCACCTGCAACAACAGGGCCTGAGCCTGATTTGTTAAGCGTAATAAACACTTCATCTTTGCCTTCGGCAACAAGCACAGCCAAACCTTTAAGGTTTAGAAGGATTTCAAGAACATCTTCTTGAACGCCTTCTTTAGTGCTGTACTCATGTAGTACACCTTCAATCTCTACTTCTGTTACGGCACAACCCGGCATAGAAGATAGTAGAATGCGGCGAAGCGCATTACCTAGAGTGTGGCCAAAGCCACGCTCTAATGGCTCAAGAGTTACTTTTGCATGTGTTGTATTGATCTGTTCGATGTCAACAAGACGTGGCTTAAGAAATTCTGTTACAGAACCCTGCATTGTGTCCTCTCTTTAGTTTAACCTTACTTAGAGTAAAGTTCGACGATCAAGTGTTCGTTGATGTCAGCTGATAAGTCAGAACGTTCAGGCATACGCTTGAATGTACCTTCCATTTTGCCAGCATCGACTTCAATCCAAGTTGCTTTTTCACGTTGTTCAGCAACTTCTAGAGCTGCTTTAATGCGAGATTGCTGTTTAGCTTTCTCACGAATTGACACAACGTCATTAGCATCTACTTTGAAAGAAGGAACGTTAACAACTTTACCGTTAACTAGGATAGCTTTGTGGCTAACTAGTTGACGAGATTCAGCACGAGTAGCGCCAAAGCCCATACGGTAAACTACGTTATCAAGACGACCTTCAAGAAGCTGAAGTAGGTTTGCACCTGTATTGCCTTTAAGACGCGCAGCTTCTTTGTAGTAGTTACGGAATTGTTTTTCTAGAACGCCATAGATACGACGTACTTTTTGCTTCTCACGAAGCTGAACACCGTACTCAGATAAACGACCGCGACGAGCGCCGTGTACACCTGGTGCGTTATCAATTTTACACTTGGTATCAATCGCACGAACACCAGACTTAAGGAATAAGTCAGTGCCTTCGCGACGACTAAGCTTCAGCTTAGGACCCAAATATCTTGCCATGATTCTTCTCCAATATTCCTAGAAACGTGAACGTTATACGCGACGTTTCTTAGGTGGACGACAACCGTTATGAGGGATAGGAGTCGCATCTACAATGTTTGTGATACGGAAACCAGCAGCGTTCAGTGCGCGAACAGTAGATTCACGACCTGGACCTGGACCCTTAACCATAACTTCCAAGTTCTTTAGGCCATATTCTTTAGCCATTTCACCACAACGTTCAGCTGCAACTTGTGCTGCGAACGGAGTAGATTTGCGAGAACCGCGGAAACCAGAACCACCTGCAGTAGCCCAAGCTAGTGCGTTACCTTGACGGTCAGTGATGGTTACGATGGTATTGTTAAAAGAAGCATGGATGTGCGCTACGCCATCTGCGACTTGCTTGCGTACGCGCTTACGCGCGCGAGTTGGTTGTTTTGCCATTGTACTCTACCTTATCCGACTATTTCTTGATCGGCTTGCGCGGACCCTTACGGGTGCGAGCGTTGGTTTTAGTACGCTGTCCACGTAGTGGTAGACTGCGACGATGACGAAGACCGCGGTAACAGCCAAGGTCCATAAGACGCTTGATGTTCATCGATACTTCACGACGTAGATCACCTTCTACAGTGTACTTAGCTACACCATCACGCAGTTGATCGATCTGCTCTTCAGTTAGTTCACTGATCTTAACATTCTCAGCAATACCCACTTCAGCTAAAATAGCTTGAGAACGGGTCTTACCGATGCCGAAGATTGCAGTAAGTGCAATCACAGCATGTTTTTGATCAGGAATGTTAATGCCTGCTATACGGGCCACTATTCACTCCTAGGTACTTTAATAAAGAATTATCCGCAGCAAAGCCCGTCGAGGATACGCTGCGGCATACTACTTCTTTTGCACGCAAAAGGTAGGCCGAGGAATATACTCGACCAACCCTTATATTTCAAGTAAAAATTTCTGCTAATTAGCCTTGGCGCTGTTTGTGCTTTGGCTCACTGCAAATTACGCGCACAACACCGTTGCGCTTGATAACTTTACAGTTACGGCAGATTTTTTTAACGGAAGCACGAACTTTCATTGCTAAACTCCGTAATTGGAACTGAACTTCTACAACCGAATTAACGGCCGTAACCTTTCAGATTCGCTTTTTTCAACACAGAATCATACTGTTGTGACATCAGATGAGTCTGTACCTGTGCCATGAAATCCATGATAACTACCACTACGATAAGTAGTGATGTGCCGCCAAAATAGAAACGTACGTTCCAAGCGACCATCATGAACTCAGGAATCAGACATATAAAAGTAATGTATAGAGCACCAGCTAAGGTTAGTCTAGTCATCACTTTATCGATATATTTCGCTGTCTGCTCACCTGGGCGGATGCCGGGTACGAATGCACCTGACTTCTTCAAGTTATCCGCTGTTTCACGTGGGTTAAACACCAACGCTGTATAAAAGAAACAGAAGAAAATAATTGCAGCAGCATAAAGCATTACATACAACGGTTGACCAGGGCTAAGAGCCAAAGACACATCAGTTAACCAACCGAATGCGCTGCTCTCACCATTTTGACCAAACCATTGAGCCAATGTTCCTGGGAACAAGATAATACTTGATGCAAAAATTGCTGGTATTACACCTGCCATATTAATTTTAAGTGGCAAGTGAGAACTTTGTGCTGCGAATACCTTACGACCTTGTTGACGTTTTGCATAATTAACGACGATACGACGTTGACCACGCTCCATGAAAACTACGAAGTAGATAACAGCAAAAGATAATACCGCAATAAACAATAGAAGAAGTACGTGCAATTCACCTTGACGCGCTTGCTCAATTGTTTGTCCGATTGCCGAAGGCAACCCTGCAACAATACCTGCAAAAATTAGTATTGAAATACCATTACCGATTCCACGCTCTGTAATTTGTTCACCTAACCACATCAAAAACATGGTACCAGTTACTAAACTCACGGTAGCAATAAGCGTAAACATGGTTTGGTTGATAACAACCAGATTATCGACCATGTTTGGTAGGCCTGTTGCGATACCTATAGCTTGGAACGTTGCAAGTACAAGCGTGCCATAACGCGTATATTGGCTTATCTTACGACGGCCTGCTTCACCCTCTTTTTTGAGTTCCGCTAACGCTGGATGAACTACAGTTAGCAATTGGACAACAATAGATGCCGAAATATACGGCATGATGCCCAATGCTAATATAGATGCACGCTCAAGAGCACCACCGGAGAACATGTTAAACATTTCTACGATGGTACCTTTTTGCTGCTCGAACAAATCGGCAAGTACAGCTGCGTCAATACCAGGAATCGGCACAAAAGAACCGGCTCGGAATACTAAAAGTGCACATATTACGAATAACAAGCGCGACTTTAATTCACTTAAACCGCTCTGAGCACTACGAAAATCTTGTCCTGGTTTCTTAGCCATCTGTACCTCGTTCCTCGAGATTATTCCTCGATTTTACCGCCTGCAGCTTCGATTGCAGCTTTAGCGCCTTTAGTCACGCGTAGACCTTTAACAGTCACAGCTTTGCTTAGTTCACCAGAAAGTACGATTTTTACAAATTCGATGTTCTTAGTTACTAAGTTAGCCGCTTTAAGGCTGTTCAAGTCAACTACGTCACCTGTAACATTCGCTAGCTCAGCTAGACGAATTTCAGCAGTCACAAGACTCTTACGAGATGTGAAACCGAATTTAGGTAGACGCTGTTTCAAAGGCATTTGACCGCCTTCAAAACCTGGACGAACAGAACCGCCAGAGCGTGATTTTTGACCTTTGTGGCCGCGGCCACCTGTTTTACCAAGGCCAGAACCGATACCACGACCTACACGCTTCTTAGAAGGTTTAGAGCCAGCAGCCGGTGATAGAGTATTCAAACGCATTCTGATTACTCCTCAATCTTAACCATGTAGTAAACCTTGTTGATCATACCGCGAATACACGGTGTATCTTCAAGTTCTACTGTATGGTTGATGCGACGAAGGCCTAAACCTTTCAAGCACGCTTTGTGCTTAGGTAGGCGACCAATTGAGCTCTTAGTTTGAGTCACTTTAATAGTATTAGCCATGGTTCTTACTCCGAAATTGTTTTAACGGTTAGACCACGTTTAGCTGCAACCATTTCTGGTGACTTAACGTCTGCTAGACCAGCAATCGTTGCGCGAACAACGTTGATTGGGTTAGTAGAACCGTAAGCTTTTGCTAATACGTTACGTACACCTACAACTTCAAGTACTGCACGCATCGCGCCACCGGCGATGATACCTGTACCTTCTGCAGCTTGCTGCATGTAGATCTTAGAGCCCGAATGACGACCTTTCACCGCGTGGTGAAGTGTGCCTTCGTTAAGTGCGATAGTAACCATGTTACGACGCGCTTTTTCCATTGCTTTTTGAATCGCAGCTGGTACTTCACGAGCTTTGCCGTAACCGAAACCAATGCGACCATTACCGTCACCAACTACTGTTAGTGCAGTGAAGCTCATGATTCGACCACCTTTAACCGTTTTAGAAACACGGTTAACAGCGATTAGTTTTTCTTGCAAATCACTAGCTTGTTGTTGTTCTTTAGCCATCTTCCAACCCTACCTTAGAATTTCAGACCAGCTTCGCGAGCAGAATCTGCTAGCGCCGCTACTCGACCGTGGTATTGGAAACCAGAACGATCGAAAGCAACATTTGAAATGCCTTTTTCGATTGCGCGCTCAGCAATAGCTTTACCTACAGCTGCAGCAGCGTCTACGTTACCAGTATTCTTAACTTGCTCACGGATCGCTTTTTCTACGGTAGAAGCTGCAGCGATAACCTCAGAGCCATTTGATGCAATAACCTGAGCATACACGTGACGAGGAGTACGGTGTACTACTAGGCGAGTTGCACCCAGTTCCGCAATCTTACGACGCGCACGTGTAGCACGACGGATGCGAGATGCTTTCTTATCCATAGTGTTACCTTACTTCTTCTTAGCTTCTTTAGTACGCACATTTTCATCTGCGTAACGAACACCTTTACCTTTATAAGGTTCAGGCTCACGGTAAGAACGAATGTCAGCCGCAACTTGACCTACTAGTTGTTTATCACAACCAGTAATAACGATCTCAGTTTGACTTGGACATTCAGCTTTAACACCTTCTGGTAGAGCATGCTCTACAGGGTGTGAGAAGCCCAAAGTTAGGCCTACAGCGTTGCCTTTCATAGCAGCACGGTAACCTACACCCTTAAGGGTCAGCTTCTTAGTAAAGCCTTCAGTAACACCAACAACCATATTGTTCACAAGAGCACGAGCTGTGCCTGCTTGTGCCCATGCGTTAGCTACGCCTTCGCGTGGACCGAACGTAATGGTGTTATCTTCCTGTGAGATAACTACAGCGTTGTTTAGAACGCGAGTTAGTTCACCTTTACCACCTTTAACAGTGATTTCCTGGCCGTTTAGTTTCAACTCTACGCCGGCAGGAATTGCAACAGGTGCCTTAGCAACACGAGACATATCCTACTCCTATTAAGCTACGTAGCAGATGATTTCACCACCAAGACCTGCTTTACGAGCAGCACGGTCAGACATCAGACCCTTGGAAGTGGACACTACAGCAATACCCAGACCACCCATCACAGACGGTAACGAGTCTTTATTTTTATAGACGCGAAGACCAGGACGTGATACACGTTGGATTTGCTCGATTACAGGTTTAGCTTGGAAGTACTTAAGTGTAACTTCTAGCTCTGGTTTTACTTCGCCTTCAACAGCGAATTCAGCGATATAACCTTCAGCTTTAAGTAATGCAGCAATTGCAACTTTAAGCTTTGAAGAAGGCATTTTCACAGCAACTTTATTTGCTGATTGACCGTTACGAACGCGGGTCAGCATATCCGAAATCGGATCTTGCATGCTCATAAGATTTACTCCAAATGATTAAGTGGCAATTACCAGCTAGCCTTACGAAGACCCGGAATCTCGCCTTTCATGCAAGCTTCGCGAACCTTAATACGGCTTAGACCGAATTTACGTAGGAAACCGTGTGGGCGACCAGTTTGGTTGCAACGGTTACGCTGACGTGATGCACTTGAATCACGAGGAAGAGCTTGCAGTTTAAGAACTGCATTCCAACGATCTTCTTCAGATGCGTTTACATCGCTAATAAGAGCTTTTAACGCAGAACGCTTTTCAGCGAACTTAGCTACTAGCTTCGCACGTTTAACTTCACGTGCTTTCATTGATTGTTTAGCCATAACAGTAACCCTTCACCTTACTTACGGAATGGGAAGTTAAAGGCAGCCAGCAAAGCACGGCCTTCCTCATCGGAGCCTGCAGTCGTCGTGATAGTAATATCAAGACCGCGGACACGATCGACTTTATCGTAGTCGATTTCCGGAAAGATGATTTGCTCGCGAACGCCCATGCTGTAGTTACCGCGTCCGTCAAAAGACTTAGCGCTAACACCACGGAAATCACGTACACGTGGAAGAGCAATAGAGATTAAACGCTCTAAGAACTCCCACATACGCTCGCCACGCAAGGTTACTTTACAACCGATTGGGTAGCCTTCACGAATTTTGAAACCAGCTACAGATTTGCGAGCTTTAGTGATAAGCGGCTTTTGACCAGAGATCGTTGCCATATCAGATGCTGCATTTTCTAGTAGTTTCTTATCGTTGATTGCTTCACCAACGCCCATGTTTAGGGTGATTTTATCAATCCTAGGGACTTGCATGACGCTTGTGTAGCTGAACTCTTTGGTAAGTTCAGCGACTACAGACGACTTGTAGTAATCATGCAGTTTCGCCATAGTAGAACTCCAAATTACTTCTATTAGTTAGAAACGATTTCGCCGTTAGATTTAAAGAAACGAACTTTCTTACCATCTTCGATACGGAAACCGATACGGTCTGCTTTACCAGTAGCCGCGTTAAAGATTGCAACGTTAGAAGCATCAATTGCTGCTTCTTGTTCAACGATGCCACCTTGCTGACCTAGAGCCGGAACCGGCTTTTGGTGCTTTTTCACAAGGTTGATACCTTCAACGATAACTTTACCAGTTGTCAGAACCTTAGTTACCTTACCTTTCTTGCCTTTATCTTTACCAGCAAGAATGATTACTTCGTCATTACGACGGATTTTAGCTGCCATTTTGTAACGCTCCTTACAGAACTTCAGGTGCTAGTGAAACAATCTTCATGAATTTCGAGTTACGAAGTTCACGAGTCACTGGCCCAAAGATACGTGTACCGACTGGTTGCTCAGTAGTGTCGTTCAACAATACGCAAGCATTACGGTCGAAGCGAATGACAGAACCGTCTGGACGACGAACGCCTTTACGGGTGCGCACTACAACCGCCTTAAGAACATCACCTTTTTTAACTTTACCGCGAGGAATTGCTTCCTTAACAGTAACTTTAATGATGTCTCCGATATGTGCATAACGGCGGTGAGAGCCACCCAGAACCTTAATACACATTACTCTACGAGCGCCGGAGTTATCCGCAGCGTCGAGTGTACTTTGCATTTGGATCATGTTAGTGCTCCGCTAAATATTAAAACTAGACCCATCACGGGTCGGGCTGCCTCTTTAAAAGGGACGCGAATTGTACCACCCTTTTTTGTGATTGGGTAGACAAAAAACAAGCGGCCCCAAAATTATTTTGGAGCCGCTTGGAAGTTATTGAATAAGCGAGATTAAATCTTCGCCTTTTCGATAACTTTTACCAATGCCCAAGACTTAGTCTTAGACAGTGGACGACACTCATGAATTTCAACTGAGTCGCCTAGACGACATTCGTTGTTTTCATCATGTGCGTGTACTTTGGTCGTGCGCTTTACGTATTTACCGTAAACTGGGTGTTTTACCACGCGCTCGATAGCAACAACGATAGATTTATCCATCTTATCGCTAATAACACGACCTTGTTGTGTACGACTTTGTTCGCTCATTATGCGTCTGCCTTCTCAGTCAAAACAGTTTTCACACGTGCGATATCACGACGAACAGTTTTTAGAGTATGAGTCTGCTGTAGTTGACCAGTAGCAGCTTGCATACGCAAGTTGAACTGTTCACGTAGCAAACCCAAAAGCTCTGCATTTAGCTCTTCAACGTTTTTTTCGCGTAGATCTTGTGCTTTCATCACATCACCTGCTTAGTTACAAAGGTAGTTTTGAAAGGCAGTTTACGAGCCGCTAGGCGGAACGCTTCACGTGCCAATTCTTCAGGTACACCACCCATCTCGTACATTACCTTTCCAGGTTGGATTTGGGCTACCCAGTACTCAACGTTACCTTTACCCTTACCTTGACGAACTTCAAGTGGTTTTTCTGTGATTGGTTTGTCTGGGAACACACGGATCCAGATTTGACCTTGACGCTTAACGTGACGTGTCATTGCACGACGTGCCGCTTCAATTTGACGAGCAGTCAGACGACCACGGCCAATAGCTTTAAGACCGAATTCGCCGAAGCTTACATCAGTACCTTTAGCTAGACCACGGTTGCGACCTGTCATAACCTTGCGGAACTTAGTACGTTTAGGTTGTAGCATGTCTCGACTCCTTACTTACGGCCTTTACGCTGCTTCTTAGGCTTATCAGCCTTTGGCTCTACTGCGTTAGCAGCAGGCATTCCGTCTAGAATCTCACCTTTGAAGATCCAAACTTTAATGCCGATCACACCGTATTGGGTGTGAGCCGAAGAAGTTGCGTAATCAATGTCAGCACGTAGAGTATGTAGAGGTACACGACCTTCACGATACCACTCAGAACGTGCAATTTCAGCACCGCCTAAACGGCCGCCTACTTGTACTTTGATGCCTTTAGCGCCTAGACGCATAGCATTCTGTACCGCACGCTTCATAGCGCGACGGAACATCACACGACGTTCTAGTTGAGATGCGATGCTATCAGCCACAAGTTGACCGTCTAGCTCAGGCTTACGTACTTCAGCGATGTTGATTTGTGCTGGTACGCCTGCAATTTTAGCTACAGCTGCGCGTAGCTTCTCAACGTCTTCGCCTTTCTTACCGATAACAACGCCTGGACGAGCTGTGTGAATAGTCACACGAACACTCTTAGCAGGACGTTCGATAACGATACGTGAAAGAGACGCTTTTTTCAGTTCTTTAGTTAGGAACTGACGTACCTTGAAGTCGCCGTCTAGGTTGGCAGCGAAATCTTTGGTATTAGCAAACCATGTAGCATTCCAAGGCTTGACGATGCCAAGACGAATACCATTAGGATGTACTTTCTGACCCATTGCTTACTCTCCTAGTCTCTAGCGATCAGCTACAACGATGCTGATGTGGCTTGAACGCTTCAAGATACGATCCGCACGACCTTTAGCACGAGGCATAATGCGCTTCATGATAGGGCCTTCATCTACGAAGATTTTAGCGACATTAAGATCATCAATATCTGCACCTTCGTTGTGTTCCGCGTTGGCGATTGCTGATTCAAGAACTTTCTTGATTAACACAGCAGCTTTTTTGTTGCTGAATGTTAAAATTTCTAGAGCCTGATCAACAGATTTACCGCGAATTTGGTCTGCAACTAAGCGAGCTTTCTGAGGCGAAATGCGAGCAAAGTTATGTTTAGCTAGTGCTTCCATCATCTACTCCTTAACGCTTCTTAGCTTTCTTATCTGCAGCATGGCCGCGATAAGTGCGAGTTGGTGCGAATTCGCCCAGTTTGTGACCGATCATTTCTTCGGTAACGAAAACTGGTACGTGCTGACGACCATTATGGACAGCGATGGTCAAACCAATCATTGTTGGGATGATCATTGAGCGACGGGACCAAGTCTTAATAGGCTTTTTGTCTCCGCTTTCCACCGCTTTCTCTACCTTCTTCAGCAAGTGTAGGTCAATGAAAGGACCTTTCTTGAGAGAACGTGGCATGGCGATTCCTCTTTATAGATTACTTATTACGACGACGTACAATGTACTTGTCAGTAGATTTATTCTTACGAGTCTTGAAGCCTTTAGTAGGCATACCCCAAGGTGATACAGGGTGACGACCGCCAGATGTGCGACCTTCACCACCACCGTGTGGGTGATCAACTGGGTTCATAACCACACCGCGGACGGTAGGACGAACACCGCGCCAGCGGTTAGCACCAGCTTTACCAAGTTCACGTAGCATATGCTCAGAGTTACCAACTTCACCGATAGTTGCACGGCCTTCAGAAAGTACTTTGCGCATTTCACCAGAACGTAAACGGATAGTTACGTATGCACCGTCGCGAGCAACGATTTGAGCATAAGCACCAGCCGAACGAGCTAGTTGTGCACCTTTACCAGGTTTAAGTTCAACACAGTGTACAGTAGAACCTACTGGGATGTTGCGCATTGGCAGAGTGTTACCTGCTTTAATTGCTGCATCCGCACCAGATTGGATCTGATCACCAGCTTGAACACCTTTTGGTGCAATAATGTAACGACGCTCACCGTCTGCGTACAGAACTAGAGCGATGTTAGCGCTACGGTTTGGATCGTATTCTAGACGTTCAACTTTCGCTGGAATACCGTCTTTAGTACGTTTAAAGTCAATTAAACGGTAATGATGTTTATGACCACCACCGATGTGACGTACTGTAATACGACCGTTGTTGTTACGACCACCATTTTTAGAGTTTTTCTCTAAAAGTGGAGCGTATGGCTTACCCTTGTGAAGGTCAGCGTTAACAACTTTAACGACGTGACGACGACCAGGGGAAGTCGGCTTACATTTAACAATAGCCATTTTTAACTACTCCTGTTATTCCGCACCGCCAACGAAGTCAAGATCTTGACCTTCTTTCAAAGTAACGTAGGCTTTCTTAACGTCTGAACGACGGCCTTCACGCATACCTTGACGTTTGGTCTTACCCTTGAGAACAAGAGTATTTACTGACTTAACTTCAACTTCAAATAGCTTTTCTACAGCTGCTTTGATCTCTTTCTTAGTCGCATCTTTAGCTACTTTAAAAACGATAGTGTTCGCTTTTTCAGCTGCCATAGTTGCTTTTTCAGAGATGTGTGGAGCACGTAGAACTTTTAGTAGACGCTCTTCAGTGATCATGCCAGCATCTCCTCAACTTGCTTAACTGCGTCAGCAGTCATTAGAACCTTGTTGAATGCAATTAGAGATACTGGATCAATACCAGCAACGTCACGTGCATCAACTTTGTATAGGTTACGAGCAGCTAAGAATAGATTCTCATCTACTTCGCCAGTTACAATCAGAACGTCACTTAGCTCAAGTTCATTAAGCTTAGCTACTAATTCTTTTGTCTTTGGAGCTTCTACAGAGAAGTTATCAACAACGATTAAACGCTCTTGACGAACTAGCTCAGAAAGAATGCTCTTCATAGCACCGCGGTACATTTTCTTGTTAACTTTTTGGCTGTGATCTTGTGGTTTCGCAGCAAAAGTAACACCACCTGAACGCCAGATTGGGCTACGAATTGTACCAGCACGAGCGCGGCCAGTACCTTTTTGACGCCATGGCTTAGCACCGCCGCCAGATACTTCAGAACGAGTCTTTTGAGCACGAGTACCTTGACGAGCACCTGCTGCATATGCAACAACCACTTGGTGTACTAGAGCTTCGTTAAAGTCACGTCCGAAAGTAGTCTCGGAAACAGTTAGTGCATCGGCACCTTTAACCATCAATTCCATTACTTACTCCTAGACGTTATGCTTTAACAGCAGGTTTGACGATCACGTTGCCACCTGTTGAGCCTGGTACTGCACCTTTAATAAGGAGTAGATTACGCTCAGCGTCAACACGTACGATCTCTAGGTTTTGAGTCGTTACACGCTCAGCTCCCATGTGACCTGCCATTTTTTTGCCTTTAAACACGCGACCTGGAGTTTGACATTGGCCAATTGAACCCGGTGCACGGTGAGACAAAGAGTTACCGTGAGTCATATCTTGTGTAGAGAAATTCCAACGCTTAACTACGCCTTGGAAGCCTTTACCTTTAGATGTGCCAGTAACGTCTACTTTTTTAATTTCATTGAAAAGTTCTACGTTTAGCTCAGCGCCAACTTCAAACTCTTCTCCGTTTTCTAAACGGAATTCCCAAAGACCGCGGCCCGCTTCAACACCTGCTTTCGCAAAGTGACCAGCTTCTGGCTTAGATACACGGTTAGCTTTCTTAGTACCAGCAGTTACTTGGATTGCTGCGTAGCCGTCGTTTTCAAGTGTTTTAACTTGAGAAACACGGTTCGCTTCAACCTCAACAACAGTTACTGGGATAGAAACGCCTTCTTCGGTAAATACGCGGGTCATACCCACTTTACGTCCGACTAGACCAATCATTATTCTAATCTCCCTTAACCTAGGCTAATTTGTACATCAACGCCAGCAGCTAGATCAAGACGCATTAGAGCATCAACAGTTTTATCTGTTGGCTCAACGATATCGATCAAACGCTTGTGAGTACGGATTTCGTACTGGTCACGAGCATCTTTGTTAACGTGTGGAGAGACAAGAATAGTAAAACGCTCTTTACGAGTAGGTAGTGGAATAGGACCACGAACCTGTGCGCCGGTACGTTTTGCTGTTTCAACGATTTCCGCTGTAGACTGATCGATTAGCTTGTAATCAAACGCCTTTAGACGGATACGAATACGTTGGTTCTGCATGAGACAGAGCTCCAGTTTAATAAATTACACAAACAATATCGCCACTCAAACTCGTTAAGACGAGTGAATGCCGATTGATTTATGTGAAACCGTAGTATCCAAAATTAGGACACATTGTCAGCTAACTATAATTAGTAAACTAATTAATATTAACCGCGAACATGAGCTGAGTATACATTACCAAAACCTAATAGGTTTTGCTCCTCGATGCTTATTGGTTCACAACTGGCTTAACCAGTGCGATGCATTATACAGATCACAGTTTAGGATGCAATAGTTTGGGTGAAAAAATAATCGAAGAAGAATTTTAAGCTTTATATCGAGGAAAATTCAGAGGGGGATTCATTACCAACAATAAAAAAGGAAGCCGAAGCTTCCTTTTTTCATCAATGCGGCTCTTAATAATAAGAGTGCAAAATCATTCGAAATTAAGCGAAGATTTTAGCAACAACACCAGCACCAACTGTACGGCCACCTTCACGGATTGCGAAGCGTAGACCGTCGTCCATTGCGATTGGAGCGATTAGCTCAACCGTCATTTGAACGTTGTCACCAGGCATTACCATTTCAACACCTTCTGGAAGTGTGATATCGCCTGTTACGTCAGTTGTACGGAAGTAGAACTGTGGACGGTAACCTTTGAAGAAAGGAGTGTGACGGCCGCCTTCGTCTTTAGAAAGTACGTATACTTCAGACTCAAACTTAGTATGTGGGTTGATAGAACCTTTAGCAGCAAGTACTTGGCCACGTTCAACGTCATCACGCTTAGTACCACGTAGAAGTGCACCAACGTTCTCACCTGCACGACCTTCGTCAAGCAGTTTACGGAACATTTCAACACCAGTACATGTAGTTACTGTAGTTTCTTTGATACCAACGATTTCTACTTCGTCACCTACGCGTAGGATACCGCGCTCGATACGACCAGTTACAACAGTACCACGACCTTGAATTGAGAATACATCTTCAATAGGAAGTAGGAACGGAAGGTCTACAGCACGCTCTGGAAGAGGAATGTAAGAATCTAGAGCTTCTGCAAGCTCAACGATTTTATCTTCCCACTGTTTTTCGCCGTTTAGAGCGCCAAGAGCAGAACCTTGAATTACTGGAAGATCATCACCAGGGTATTCGTATTCAGAAAGAAGTTCACGAACTTCCATTTCTACTAGCTCAAGAAGCTCTTCATCATCAACCATGTCACATTTGTTCATGAATACGATGATGTAAGGAATACCAACTTGACGACCAAGTAGGATGTGCTCACGAGTTTGTGGCATAGGGCCATCTGTCGCAGCAACAACTAGGATACCACCGTCCATTTGCGCAGCACCAGTGATCATGTTTTTAACATAATCCGCGTGTCCTGGGCAATCTACGTGTGCGTAGTGACGTTCTGGAGTATCGTACTCAACGTGAGAAGTTGCGATTGTGATACCGCGCTCACGCTCTTCTGGAGCGTTATCGATAGATGCGAAGTCTTTAGCTTCACCACCGTACACTTTTGAAAGTGTAGTACAGATAGCAGCAGTTAGAGTTGTTTTACCGTGGTCAACGTGGCCGATAGTACCAACGTTTACGTGCGGTTTCGTACGTTCAAATTTTTCTTTAGACACGAGCGTGTTCCTTCCTAGTTATGATTCGCCACGATCATTATTGATCGAGACGCGCCAGAATTTGCTATTTTATGCGCCAACTCTCGTCAGCGCAATATTTGGACGTATGGATTCTTCAAAAAATTGGAGAAATATACATCCTGCTTGTTTAACCACGCTCTGCAATGATTGCATTTGCAACATTTTTTGGCACTTCGGCGTACTCACTAAACTCCATAGAGTAAGAAGCACGACCTTGTGTCGCAGAACGTAAATCAGTTGCGTAACCGAACATGACAGACAACGGAACTTGTGCACGAATTATCTTCAGGCCAGCTGTTCCCTCGTCCATACCTTCGATGAGGCCCCGGCGACGGTTAATATCGCCAACAACATCACCCATCCAGTCTTCTGGAGTAGTTACTTCAACTTTCATCACAGGCTCAAGCAGAACTGGTTGAGCTTCGAGAGCGCCAGTTCTGAAAGCCATAGAGGCAGCGATTGTAAACGCCATCTCACTTGAATCTACTTCATGGTAAGAACCATCATACAGTGTCGCTTTAATATCCAATACAGGATAACCAGCAAGAACACCATTGTTCATCTGCTCTTCAATACCTTTCGATACTGAGCTGATGTACTCTTTCGGTACTGTACCATTGGCAATTTCATTTACGAAGACAAAACCTTCACCCGTTTCAGACGGTTCTAGTTTCAGCCATACGTGACCGTATTGCCCTTTACCACCGTGTTCGCGGATAAATTTACCTTCAGCTTTCGCTGTGCCACGGATAGTTTCACGGTAAGCGACTTGTGGATTACCAACATTGCAGTTCACGTTAAATTCGCGCTTCATGCGGTCAACGATGATATCCAAATGCAGTTCACCCATACCTGAAATCAGGGTTTGACCCGTTTCATCGTCCATATCAACGCGGAATGAGGGATCTTCTGCAGCAAGTTTGCTTAACGCAATAGTCATTTTATCTTGATCAGCTTGAGAGCTTGGCTCTACAACGATCTGAATAACTGGATCTGGGAACTCCATGCGCTCAAGAACAATCTTATGGTTCTGATCACACAGTGTTTCACCAGTAGTTACATCTTTTAAGCCAATAATAGCCGCGATGTCACCTGCTCGCACTTCTTTCACTTCTTCACGTTTATTTGAATGCATTTGAACAATGCGCCCTAAACGTTCACGCTGTTTCTTCACCGAGTTGTAAGCGGTTTTTCCACTTTCAACCACTCCAGAATAAACACGTACGAAAGTTAAAGTGCCAACAAATGGGTCTGTCGCAATTTTAAATGCAAGAGCTGAAAATGGTTCATTGTCGTCTGCATGACGTTCAACTTCATTTTCATCTTCATCCAAACCTTGAATTGCTGGAACATCAATTGGAGAAGGCAAATATTCAACAACAGCATCAAGAACAGCTTGTACACCTTTGTTTTTGAATGCACTACCACAAGTGGCCAGTACGATTTCATTATTCAGAGTACGAATTCGTAACGCTTCCTTGATCTCAGCTTCTGTTAATTCACCTTCTTCAAGGTACTTATCCATTAGCTCTTCAGTTGCTTCCGCAGCTGCTTCAACAAGGTTATTATGCCACTCATCTGCCAATTCCTGCATATCAGCTGGAATCTCCTCGTATGAGAAGGTCATGCCTTGATCGGCTTCATTCCAGTTGATCGCTTTCATCTTGATAAGGTCGATTACACCTTTGAAATTCTCTTCCTCACCAATATTTAGGTGAATAGGAACAGGATTAGCACCAAGACGTTCTTTAATTTGTTCTATTACGCGCAGAAAATCTGCTCCGGTACGGTCCATTTTGTTAACAAACACAAGACGAGGAACGTTGTATTTGTCAGCTTGGCGCCATACGGTTTCAGATTGAGGTTCTACACCAGATGAACCACAGAAAACGACAACGGCACCATCAAGTACGCGTAATGAGCGTTCTACTTCAATGGTAAAGTCTACGTGTCCTGGGGTATCGATGATATTGATTCGATGATCTTGGAATTGCGCATCCATACCACGCCAGAATGTAGTAGTCGCAGCTGAAGTGATAGTGATACCACGTTCTTGCTCCTGCTCCATCCAGTCCATGGTAGCCGCACCATCGTGAACTTCACCGATTTTATGAGAAAGGCCAGTATAGAACAGAATACGCTCAGTTGTGGTTGTTTTACCTGCATCTACGTGCGCACAGATACCGATATTACGGTAGCGCTCAATAGGAGTTTTACGAGCCACGATTGTATCCTCATTATGTAGGGACTATTAATATTAAAAATGTAATTTAACAATCACTTTAGAAATATGAATAAACCCTATTTTCTATCTCTTTTTAAATATGGTTTTTAAAAAGGAAAGCTTAGAAAATAAAGAAGTGCTGCAGGCAAGCCCGCAGCACTAAAAAGGTATTACCAGCGGTAATGTGCGAATGCTTTGTTAGCATCAGCCATACGGTGAACGTCTTCACGTTTCTTAACCGAAGTACCTTTGTTCTCAGACGCGTCTAGCATTTCAGCAGCTAGGCGTTGAGCCATAGATTTTTCACCACGCTTACGCGCAGCTTCAACTACCCAACGCATAGCAAGAGCGTTACGGCGAACCGGACGAACTTCTACAGGTACTTGGTAAGTTGAACCACCCACACGGCGAGATTTAACTTCTACCGCAGGACGAACATTTTCAAGAGCTTCTTCAAATACAGCTAAGTGATCTTTACCAGATTTCTCAGCCATAACTTCTAGTGCAGTGTAAACAATTTTCTCTGCAGTAGATTTCTTTCCGTCAACCATAAGGATGTTAACGAATTTTGCCAGCAGCTCAGATTTGAACTTAGGATCTGGAAGGATCTTACGCTGGCCTATAACGCGACGACGTGGCATGGATATTCTCCGTTGTCTTCTTCAGGTTTTTTCCAAAACTTTTCAGAATAATAAATAAAATAGTGTTTGGCCTTACTTAACGCTTTCTTTTTAAAAAAGACGCATTAAGACTTAGGACGTTTAACACCATACTTAGAACGACCTTTCTTACGGTCGTTTACGCCAGCACAGTCAAGTGCGCCACGTACAGTGTGGTAACGCACACCTGGTAAATCTTTAACACGACCACCACGGATAAGAACAACACTGTGTTCTTGAAGGTTGTGACCTTCGCCGCCGATGTATGAAGTAACTTCAAAGCCGTTAGTTAGACGAACACGACATACTTTACGTAATGCTGAGTTCGGTTTTTTTGGAGTAGTAGTATATACGCGAGTACATACACCACGTTTTTGTGGGCACGCTTCTAGTGCTGGCACGTTGCTTTTAACAACTTGCTTTGCACGAGGCTGGCGTACCAACTGGTTAATAGTTGCCATTAAATAGCTCCTGAATTACTTGAAAGTAAGCTTTGTGAAAAATCTAGCCCTATCGATACTTAGTATAAATAGGGACGCAAAATTCTATTCAGCAGTGAGGGGTGTGTCAAGAAATATACAATCAAGATCGCATTTATTTTAGCCATCTAGCAGTGTGCGAGAAATTAGAGTTGGAATTACTCCCATGTCATTGATTGCTCATGCGCAACAGTTAGCTCAACAAACCCTTCAAAATCAACATGTTGAATAAATTCATTTATCGATAAAGTCAAACCTCTGGCCAATGCATCGTTCGAAAGAAAAAAAACTGAAGCTGGACAATTTTTCAGCAAAAAATGCGAGAAATGACCTTCATTAATCGCATAAATTGAATCTTCGACCAAAATCACGGCATCTTGATCAGCTAAATACGCTAAAACAGAAGGTATTTGATGGGGGGTTTTCACGATATGAAGCATAATTTCATCTCTTAAAACTAGAAGGTAAGGATCTTATTACAACGCTGAAGTTTGGCCGTAATTTCACTTTTGGATAACCACTCAGGTTCTAAAATTGTTGCCGTTTTTAACAACCCCATATGTTCATAACTTTCCTGACAGGCATAGATATTTTCAATCTCGTATAATTCCATCAGTTTGAACGCGCTGATGTAATCTCGTCCTAAAATAACTTCCGGTTGCTGATTTAAAATAAGCTGAGCAACGCCCTCTGCGATAAAAAACACATGGATGTTCTCACTGTATGCAGAGGCCGCCAATAAAGCATCTAAGCCTTCGCGCCCTTTGCTTGTCGTATGAGGAGAGCTTTTAAACACAAACGCAATCGACTTCAAAATTGTACCACTCTATCTTGCATCAATAATGCTTCTGCTAATGAGCCTAAGCCACTTTGATTAAAACGACTGGCTAAGTTGTCGGAGTCTAAACCGTGTTGCTTAGACTCGTTCTCGCTGACAATACCACGACGTAATGCCGCCGCTACGCAAGTCTCTAACCTTACTGAATGTTGCTCAGCTAACTCTTGCCAATGTTTGACGAGATCAAATTCATCATTCGCTGGCACGGTAAGGCGAGAGCCGTTATTAACACCATCTTGATAAAAAAAGACACTGACCAAATGGTGCCCTTTTTCGAGCAATGCTTGAGCAAACAGATACGCCGTTCTTGCGGATTGACTCCCATAAACTGAGCCATTAACAACCAGTGTATATGTGAGTTTTTCAGCCGCTTGTTGCGCTTTATTTTCAGAGGCCATTACGCCTCTCCATCTTCAACTTTACGCTGGCGAATATACAAATAGACGGTATGTTTTGAGATGTTCAAGCGATCCGCGACACGGTTGATAGCATCTTTAATATCAAAAATCCCTTTGTCGTAAAGTTCCATTACGATTTGGCGATTCTTAGTATTATTCGATACCGATTTATCGGCATTAATATCTTCAATTGTGCGCTCAACCGTTTGGTCAACCAACTCTTCAACATCACTTGCGAAGTTAACTGATGACGCCGCTTCTTCCGCTTCTTGTGTTGGCATAAACGACTGTAATACTTGGGAGAATGGCGCGTCTAAATTAACGTTAATACACAATAAACCAATCACTCGCTCTTCACCGTTACGTATTGCAACTGTGATAGATTTCATTAGCACCCCACCCTTTGCACGGGTGAAATATGAACGAGAAAAGTTGCGTTTTGAGCCTTCAATATCCTTTAACATTCTCAGCGCTAAATCGGTGATGGGTGATCCGACTTGACGTCCTGTATTTTCACCGTTGGCAATTTTAATCGCCGATGTATTTAGATCTTCTAAAGAGTGCAAAACAATTTCACAGAATGGCCCAATGAGACTGGCAATTCCATCGACCACGGCTTCATAAGATTTAAGAATGATTTTGTCATGCTCACTAAATGGCATCACGGTAACGGATTCCATTTCGAGCAACATATCAGCATTTACTGTTTCTGTGGTTGTCACTTTAAATTAGCCTTAGAACGAAAAATCAACAAATTGATGTAAGTTTATCAGAAAATTTTAATTGCACATCAATGTAACTGGCTAACTAGTGATTTAAAACAACTAATCTCTTACAAAATTAGCGCTATAACCTTTATCTTCCTGCATAAAAAAAGCCTGAATCGCTTCAGGCTTTATTAGAAATAGTGTTTAGATATTACTGAACTGCAGTTTTAGTTCCGTTATCAATGCTCAATAATTCCACTTCAAATACCAGTGTTGAGTTTGCTGGAATCGTTGGCGTATCTTGTGCGCCGTACGCTAATTCTGAAGGGATAACAAACTTGTATTTAGAACCCACTTGCATCAGTTGAACACCTTCAGTCCAACCTGGAATTACGCGGTTAAGAGGGAAGGTTGCTGGTTGGCCACGATCATAAGAGCTATCAAATTGAGTACCGTCAATCAATGTGCCTTTGTAGTGCACTTCAACAGTATCGGTATCTTTTGGTGATTCACCTTCAGCTTTTGACATTACTTGGTACAGCAAGCCTGATTCTGTTTTCGTTACGCCTTCTTGTTTTTCGAAGTTCGCACGGAAATCATCGCCCGCTTTCTTTGCTGCTGCTGACTTTTCTGCAGCTTGTGCTTGCATTTTTTCTGAAACGCGCTTGTCTAAAGATTCCAACGCGGCACGAGTATCTTCTTCACTCATTTCTGGGTTACCCGCAAAAACGTGTTCGATACCTTTAAGAACCAACTCTTTATTTAGATCGATACCAATTTCACTCGGTTTATCAATACTTGTGCTCAAGTAGTTTGCGAATGACACGCCAATTGCGTATGCCGCTTTATCATCTTCTGTTTTAAAGTGAACGGTTTTGCCGGCTTCTGCTTGAACTTGCTCTGCTGGTGCCGTTTCTACTTTTGGTGCTTCTTCTTTTTGGCAACCCACTGCTAGCATTACTGTTGCTGCAAGTAGCGACACTTTAAAAATCGATTTCATTTATTTCTCCAAAGATGGACTAGCCATTTGTTATGGTGCACAAATCTCATGTTTAGATGGGTGCATTAAATTGTTGTTCCAATATACTAGTTATATGTCTTTAGACACAAACTGGATTATGAGAGCTGATGCGAATAATTTCTCACTCAATACTATGTGCCATTGTCATCACCATGTTAAATGGGTGTTTTTTTTCGAGCAAAGATGAACAGCGTTGGGAAATTGAACCTCAAGGCTCCACCAGCTTCGCGCTCAGTCGTGATGGTCGATTTGCGCTACTCTATTCAAAACAGAGCCATTTACTCTTTTGGGATCTTGTTGAAGGAAAGCAACTGGCTCAACTTGGCGAACAAGATCCACAAGCGAATACCGTATCTCGTATTCGCATTTCTGACAATGGCCGTTTTGCGATTACCGCCAGTCAAATAAACTTTGCCGTTTGGGATTTGGCTTGGAGCCAATCTGAAGGGCTATGGTCTATCTCTGATGGTTTAATTCGCGATGTTGATATCGCCAGTAATGGTGACCAAGTTCTACTAGGTTTATCAAATGGTAAAGCTATTTATGTGGACTTAGTCACCGGAAGACGCATAGAGTTCCTTGCGCATAGAGAAAAAATTAATTCTGTTGCGATTTCGCCGAATGGTCGCTTTGCGCTTTCTGGAGGGAACGATTACAAAGCCTACCTGTGGGATACCCAATCCGGTTTAGTGCTGCGCACCTTTGAACATGAGCAGCGCGTGAATCGCGTCGCGCTACAGAGAGATGGCAAACTTGCCTTTACCTCTGATGGCGGAAATGGTGCATTTGTGTGGAATTTAGAAACCGGTGAGAAGGTGTCAGCACTAAGTAGCTTATCACGCCAGCTTATTTTTTCTGCCGCTCGATTTTCTGATGATGGTTCGCAACTCATTACAGGAACGCCCTCTGGCCGAGTGATGGTTTGGGATACAAAAAGCGGTAAACGCACTGATGGTTTTGAAGTCGAACCGCTAAAAGATGCTCGTCCTCCACGCGCAGTGGTGTATGATGCAGCCTTCGATTTACAGCAACGTGTGATAACAGCCACGTCTGCTGGCATAGCTCAAGCTTGGAAACTAGACGATTAATCATGACTGATAAAAACATTCAACAGCTCGAAGATCGCATCAATGATCTTGAGTGCAAACTGGCATTCCAAGAGCAGACGATTGATGAACTCAACGATGCTTTAAGCCAACAACAATTTTTGATCACTCGTATGCAAGATCAGATGAAGTTTGTTGTCGGAAAAGTGAAAAATATGGACTCTTCGAATTTAGCCGATCCAACGGAAGAGACACCTCCACCTCACTATTAATGTGATGAGTCTTGTCTTTACTCCCTGAGTTCTCGATTCAATAAGAAGCTTATTTTATTAGATAAGCTTCTTACATCTAAAGTCAGTAGGGATAACAACAAGGAAAACTAAGTCCTATTCATCTGCGTAAATTTTGACACTGAAGTTCCCATCGACATCAATACTCGCGCGATACATTCCTGAGCTATTCATTGCAAAGTGGATATCCCCTTGCGCATCAACCGCGATCAATCCGCCCTCTCCTCCCATCGCTTTTAGATCCCCCTGAATAATATTCTCACAAGCCGTGTGTACATTTTCTTTCAAATAACGCATACGAGCAGCCACATCTCCGGCCACCATTTTACGTAAGAAAAATTCGCCCATCCCCGTTGTAGAGACCGCGACATTACCGTTTTCAGCAACCGTACCCGCCCCTATTATGGGTGAATCGCCAACACGACCATATTTTTTATTGGTGACGCCGCCCGTACTCGTTGCGGCCGCCAAGTTACCTTGCTGATCCAGTGCGACGGCTCCAACGGTGCCATATTTATTATCATCAGGATACGCTGAAGCAGTTTGGCTTCCTGTCAGAGGCGATTCTAATTGCTGCTTCTGTTGATCATAAGAGTGCTCATAAGAGGCTTCTGAAAGCGCAAACAAACCTTTCTCTTTCATCGATTGAAGCTGCTCATAACGACGGTCGGTAAGGAAGTAATCTTGTTCGGTATATTGGTAGCCCTGATCGAAAGCAAACTGCTCCGCCCCTTCGCCCATCAGTAACACGTGATCACTTTTTCTCATCACATCGCGGGCTAATTCAATCGGATTTCTTATATGGCGAACCCCAGCAACGGCTCCAGCATCCATCTTTTTCCCATGCATCACTGAAGCGTCCATCTCGATGAATTCTTGATGAGTTAACACTGAACCTTTACCAGCATTAAAGTGTGGGCAATCCTCCATCACTTTCACCGCGGCGACAACCGCATCCGCCGCATCACCTTCCGTTTGTAAAATATCATAGCCAGCTCTCACCGATTTCTCTAAGGTGGTTAAAATACCCAACTTTAGCGCGTCACTCATCTGCTCACGCAAAATCGTACCCGCACCACCATGTATCGCGATAGAAAATGGTTGACGCATAAAACACCCTTTTATGTAGAAATATAGCGTTCCGCTCAGTATCAGCAGACTATTCATTAGCACTTAATATCCGTGCCAGCCTGTCATTAGTCAACCTGTCAGATCAGAAAGGGCCTTAAATTAAAGGCATAAAAAAACCCTCCGAGCTGGAGGGTTTTAGAAATCATTTCAATGCGGAATTAGTGAGAACCACAACCGCCGCCACCGCAGCAGCCTTCTTTCTTCTCACCGTGGTCGTGATCATGGCCTTCGCCACCACAACAACCGCCTTCATGGTCGTGATCATGACCGTGGCCACCACAACCGCCCTCTTGGTGTACATGACCGTGTTCAGCTTCTTCTGCCGTTGCTTCACGAACCGCTACAACTTCAACGTCAAACGTTAGAGTTTGGCCAGCAAGCATGTGGTTACCATCAACAACAACTTCGTCGCCATCAACTTCTGTTACTTCTACAGGAATTGGACCTTGGTCAGTATCCGCTAGGAAACGCATACCCACTTCAATTTCTTCAACACCTTGGAATACATCAGCAGGAACGCGTTGTACTAGGTCATCGCTGTGTTCGCCGTAAGCATCTTCTGGAGATACTGTCACTGAGAATTTATCGCCTGCAACTTTACCGTCTAACTCTTTTTCAAGACCAGTAATTAGGTTGTTGTGACCGTGAAGGTAATCTAGCGGTGCTTCAACTGTTGATTGATCGACAACCACACCGTCTTCAAGTTTAACTTGATACGCTACGCTTACTACTACGTTCTTTTCAATTTTCATGTGTACTCCAAGGGAATAAAAGCTCTAGATAGTGACAACTAGGCCTAAAGAAGATCATGCTCTTAGGACGAAATAAAGGTCACATAAGAACTTATCCCCACATTATGGGGATGAATTGGCGAAACTCAATCATTCTGGTTTAAAAATACCGATCATTTCTTGTGTCGCATGTTCAGTTTTATCTACAGATTTAGGCTTACGCTGCTCAGTGAAGTCACATTCGACGCACTCAACCAACTCAATATTGTTTTCAATCCACCAGCGAAGGGTGTCTTGCGTTTTACAATTTGGACAACTTGCTCCTGCAATAAAGCGTTTTCTCTGTTTCACGTCTAGTTCCTTTTTCTATTCCCAATAGTTACGAGACTGGCGATCGTTCTCCATCTCATGACCAAATATCTCTTCCAACTCTTTCCGCGCTTCTTTCGATCGCAATGCGAGCTCTTTATCTTCACTGTGCTGAGGCAGTAACTCTTTAAGCATCGAGTTATCTAGCTTTCTAAAATGTGCTTCAGCTCGCTTTGCTTGATAAGGATGCATACCCAACTCAGTAAGAGCCTGTCGCCCTAAATCAAGTGCCCCTAAAAAGGTCTCACGAGAGTAATTATTAACACCATGATTCATTAATTGATAAGCTTCAACACGGCTACGTGCACGAGCTAATATTTTTAGACGTGGAAAATGCTGTCGGCAGATATCAACAATTTTCATGATTTCATCAGGAGAGTCAGTACACAGCACAATCGCTTCCGCTTTATCTGCCCCCGCAGCTCGTAATAAATCCAACTGAGTCGCATCCCCATAAAACACTTTATAGCCAAACTTACGCAATAAATGAATTTGGCTCGCGTCACTTTCTAATACGGTAATACGGATCTTATTGGCGTACATCAACCGACCAATAATCTGCCCAAAACGACCAAAGCCTGCGATGATCACTCTTGGACTACGATCAACCACATCAGATTGCATCGCATCTTCACTGATTTGATTAAGTTCGCGAGCGAAAAACCTGTCTTGTAGTTTAAGCATTAATGGCGTGGTGACCATAGATAAGCTCACCACAACCAATAAGAAAGAGACCTGCTCCCCCGACAAAATACCTTGCGCACTGGCAGCAGTAAAAATCACAAAGGCGAACTCACCACCTTGACTTAAAATCATCGCCATTCGGCTTCGAGCTTTGGTTTGAATGCCAAAAATACGAGCCAATCCATAAAGCACAAAGCCTTTAAATACGACTAAAGCGGTGACGGCAATCAAGATAGCCAGCGGACTCTCTGCCAGCAGACCTAAGTTAACCGCCATCCCTACGGAGATAAAAAACAACCCCAACAGCAAGCCTTTAAATGGCTCGATCGCTATCTCTAATTCATGACGATATTCGCTCTCGGCCAATAGCACACCCGCTAAAAATGTCCCGAGCGCCATCGATAGGCCAATCTTCTGCATCAATACCGCAATGCCAATCACCAATAACAGCGCCGCGACGGTGAACAACTCACGCACGCCACTCATCACTACATACCGAAACAACGGTCGCAGCAAAAAGTGTCCACCAATCAATAGACCAAAAACTCCGCCGAGCATCCACAGCATATCAGCCCAACTGCCTCCGGTACTCCCTGCTAATAATGGGAGCATCGCCAGCATTGGGATCACCGCGATATCTTGAAAAAGCAGCACAGCAAAACCAGACTGTCCCGCCTCTTTACCACTCAGTTCACGCTCTTCGATAACACGTAGCGCAATGGCGGTAGATGACAAGGCTAATCCCATACCAATCACTAAACTGGTTTGCCAACTTAAGCCGAACATATAAGCGATAGCCGCAATCAATAAGGTCGTAATACAGACCTGTGCGCCACCAAGCCCGAGAATGGGCCCTCGCATCGTCCAAAGTTTTTTAGGGTTCAACTCCAAACCAATTAAGAACAGCAGCAGCACCACACCAAATTCAGAGAAATGAAGAATGGCTTCCACATCACTAATTAACCCTAATCCCCAAGGGCCAATAGCAACTCCGGCTAATAAATAACCCAGAACAGAACCAAGCCCTAAACGCTGAGCAAGTGGAACCGCCACCACCGCGGCAGAAAGAAAAATCACGCTACTCTGTAGAAACTCACTGGCCATCCGCATCTCCATCTGTCGCTGATAGTTGTTCAGAAAGCTTGCCTAATGGATCTTGTAGCCAGTGGCGATATCTATCGGCGTGGTGCTCTCTCTCCTTGTCATTAATGTTTCGAGCCCAATGCAGCACTAATGGATCTAACCAGTGCATACGGCACAGTGATGCGGTTAACTCAAATGGCTGCAAAATCTCTTCCAGTGGATACTTGTTGTAACCCTGCGCACCAAACGCGCCTTCTTGACCGCCAGTCGTAATGACACTGCGCCAATATTTACCCTCTAGTGCGCATTCATGGCCAAACGCAAAGCCTTTAGATAGAACGCGATCAAACCACTCTTTTAATAAAGCAGGACATGAATACATATAAAGAGGATGCTGAAACACGATGACATCATGCTCAAGTAGTAACTGGTGTTCGAAATTAACATCGATAAAGAAGTCAGGATAGGTGGCGTAAAGATCGTGCACACGAACATGCCCCAAAGGTTCAATCGCTTTGATCATGGCCTGATTGGCTATCGAACTATGCGGCTCGGGGTGCGCGTATATCACCAATATCTTAAGCGGTGATGCAACTTGAGGTTGGGTATCACTCATTCTTTAACCGTTCTTCCTTGGGTGCTTAGCCTCAACTCAGGATAATTGAAGCCGCTCTGTACTGCTCTTTTCGCGCCTAACCGCGTTAAAATCACCGCAATAGACAAGCTACTGACTTGTGATTTTGCCTTGTTATGCATCTAAAATTGCAACACTGAGCAAATAAATCGACTAACCATTTAAAATTAATAAGCTTTTAGACTTTCTTATCCAGAGTTGAGGCTAGTTATCAAATTGTTATATGATTTCTGCATCATAACCCAATTTGTATAATGATCGACTTTTATCTGGTTTCATCCTACTATGCTCACCGCCTAATCACCTCCAATCTCAATGCGATTTTTATGATTACTTTCTCTGATATTCAACTGCTTCGCGGCGGAAAACCATTACTCGACCAAGCATCCGCTACGATTCACCCTGGCGATAAAGTCGGCCTTGTCGGCAAAAACGGTTGCGGTAAATCCACCCTATTCGCTCTATTGAAAGATGAGCTGTCGATAGATGCTGGTACCTTCCACCAACCAAGCCACTGGGAATTAGCATGGGTAGCGCAAGAGACTCCGGCTCTAGAGCGTAAAGCCATAGAGTATGTGATTGATGGAGACAGAGAATATCGCGGCCTCGAAAATGCATTGCTCGAAGCCGAACAAGCCGACAACGGCACTTTGGTTGCAGAGCTGCATGGCAAAATAGAGACGATTGGTGGTTACAGCATTAATGCTCGCGCGGCAGAACTACTCGATGGCCTTGGTTTTAGTCAAGAGCAGATGAGTTGGAATCTCACTCAGTTTTCTGGTGGTTGGCGTATGCGTTTGAACTTAGCTCAAGCTCTGCTTTGCCGTTCAGACCTTCTGTTACTCGATGAACCGACCAACCACTTGGATTTGGATGCGGTCATGTGGTTAGAGCGTTGGTTACAGAGTTACCCTGGTACCTTGATCTTAATTTCTCACGATAGAGACTTCTTAGACCCTATCGTAAACCGAATTATTCATGTCGAAAACCAGTTACTCAATGAATACACTGGCAACTATTCGTCATTTGAAACGCAACGTGCTCAAAAGCTGATCTTGCAACAATCCATGTATCAGAAGCAGCAGAAACAAATGTCGCACATGCAGAGCTACATCGACCGTTTCCGTTACAAAGCGTCGAAAGCTCGCCAAGCTCAGAGCCGAATCAAAGCCTTAGAGAAGATGGAACAAGTGCTACCTGCGCAGTTCGATAATCCGTTCAGCTTTGAGTTTAGAGAGCCATCCGCTCTGCCAAACCCAATTTTGATGATGGATGAAGTGTCTGCGGGTTACGACAACAACCTTATCCTCGAAAAGATTCGTTTAAACCTCGTTCCGGGAAGTCGGATTGGCTTATTGGGTCGCAATGGTGCGGGTAAATCAACGCTGATCAAATTACTTTCTGGTGAACTTGAAGCGCAATCTGGCGAATTCAATTACTCTCAAGGTGTGAAGATTGGCTATTTCGCTCAGCACCAACTTGAGACCTTGCATCCAGAAGAGACGCCACTGCAACATATGATGCAGATTGCGCCACAACATACAGAACAACAACTACGAGATTACCTCGGCAGCTTTGGTTTCAATGGCGAAAAAGCCCTTGATAAAGTCGCGCCATTTTCTGGTGGTGAAAAGGCCCGTTTAGTATTGGCACTATTAGTCTGGCAAAAACCAAACTTACTACTGCTCGATGAGCCAACCAACCACCTTGATTTGGATATGCGTCAAGCGTTAACCATGGCTCTGCAAACCTTCGAAGGTGCGATGGTGATTGTCAGCCACGATAGGTATTTACTGCGTGCCACGACCGATGACCTGTATTTAGTTCATGATCGTCAAGTTGCGCCTTTTGATGGTGACTTAGTTGATTACTACAAGTGGTTAACCGATCAACAAAAACTAGAGCGAAAAGAAGCACAAGCTCTCGCTCCAACAAAAGACGGCGCAAACAGTGCGGCATCAAAGAAAGATCAAAAACGTCGTGAAGCTGAATTTAGAAAGCTGACCGCCCCTATCCGCAAAAATTTAACCAAGCTTGAAGCGAAAATGGATAAATTAGGCGAACAGTTAAGCGAAGCAGAACTACAATTATCAGACACATCACTTTATGATGCAGAAAATAAAGCTAAACTTACTCAAGTACTCGCGCTACAAGCATCAAGCAAATCGGAATTGGAAGAGACAGAGTTAGAATGGATGTCTGGACAAGAAGACCTTGAGTCCATGGAAAAGGAATTTAGTATCGAATGAGCCAAGAGCACGTAAACATATCTTTGACCTTAGAACGCTTATGGCAATTTAGCTTGCAATATTACAGTGTGCGAGAAGTTAAAGAAGCGTGCTTAACGCTCCAAAATCAATTCCACGGGAATGTGAACCTGCTACTACTGCTCAAATGGCTCGACGAACAGCAGGTTGCCTTCCAAGAAAGTGAATGGCATAAGGTACAAGAGTGCCTTGGCCGTTCAGAGTCACTGCTTCATAGTTACCGAGAGCTTCGTCGCCATCTCAAATCCCACACTCCTGACTCACTCTACCGAGAAGCGTTACAATTTGAATTACAGCTAGAACGACAACAACAGTCTGATCTCGTCGATTGTATTAATGCACTTCGCCTACACAATAACTACAGTGAACCACTGACTCTGCGTTACTGCCGTCAACTCGGCGGTGAACAACTCTATCCCGCCTTTTCAGAACCCGCGCCAAAAATCGCAAATAGCTAGACCCATAACCCATAACCCATAACCCGTGACATTACTATTACCAGATAAACACCACACAACTCGCGGTTAAAGTCCCCATACCGAGGTTAAATCGTTGCCATGCTTTCGGGGTTGATAGCCAACGCCTAATGAATGCACCAAACCCAACCCACACCGATGACGTGTGTACCTGAACAAGTAGAAAAATGATAGATATCGCAGCAATCGACCACCAGTAATCCTTGCCCGAATACGCAAAGGATCCAACGGCTGTAATCGACATCATCCAAGCTTTAGGATTTAAATATTGAAATAGAATCGCCTCCCAACAAGTCATCGGTTTGTTTGCCTTACCTTCCCCTTTGCTCATCGCGCTGGAAAAAGCGATTTTCCACGCTAAGTAGAGTAAATAAGCACTGCCGAGGATCTTCAAAGCATCTTGGATCTCAGGATAGGTTTGAAACAATACGCCAAGCCCCAGGCCATTCAGGGAGATCAAACTGATCAAGCCAAATCCAATACCGATAAAGTGAGGGATAGACCGACGATAGCCAAAATTAGCACCAGAGGCGGTCAACATGACATTATTTGGCCCTGGCGTGCCTGTCATCACCAATGCAAATAATGCTACGGATAGAAAAAATTGCCACTCCATTGAACACCCCTTGAAATTGTATCGATACAACTATCCGTTTAGATAACTAATTGTTGAGTTTTTGTTTCACTTTGCACACAATAACCATAACAATGCGTTTTATTATTAGCAAAAGGTTTATTGTCACCATGACAATTCAAGAAATGACGCTGTCTAAGCAAAGTACAACACCGATGTACAAACAGATCGCTGATCAGCTTTCTAAGCAAATTGATCATGGGGATCTCAAAGCCAATCAAAAGTTACCGACTCAACGCAAGCTTGCAGACCAATTACAAGTGACTGTTGGCACTATCACTCGTGCGTATGCAGAAGCAGAACGACGTGGGCTTGTTGAAGCAAGAGTAGGATCTGGAACTTTTATTGCCGATAAAAACAAGAGCAGTTGGAGTTTTGAAGAGAGCACCGAAGATCCAGATGAGTGCAATTTTGGCTATAACATTCCGCCAAATATTGAGCGGAGTAATATGCTTAATCAGGCAATGGCGACCCTCTCGCAATCCCCCCAACTGATTGAGCAACTGATGCTGTACCAAAAACCTCATGGATTAGAGTCTCATAAGCAGCAGATTTGCCACTGGCTCGATAGCAAAGGCGTTCACTTATCCCCACAGCAGCTACTATTTAGCTCAGGCGCTCAACATGCTGTTCAAATTGTGATTGATGCTTTCACGCGCGCAGGGGACACCTTACTGGTAGAAAAAAGTACTTATCCCGGCCTCCTCAGTTTAGCGAGGCAAAAACAGCTATCGGTCAAAGGGGTCGAAATGGATGAACAAGGGATTACACCTGCGGAATTAGAAGCGGCTTGCCGACAATATCAAGCACGCTTTATCTACCTTACCCCAACTTTTCAAAACCCGACGACGGCCATCATGTCTCAACAGAGGCGACTCGACATACTCGAAGTCTGTAAGCGGTATGATCTATTGATCATTGAAGATGATGTAAACGGATTGCTTGCCGCTGAGGTTTACCCTCCAATGGTGAATCTCGATCCTGAGCAGGTGATTCACATTGGCGCTTTTTCTAAATGCTTAGCCCCCGGATTGCGAGTGGGCTACTTACACGCCCCGAAGAAACTCTACCAACCTTTGGTTTCAACCTTGCAAAATCACAGTTGGATGGTGAGCCCTCTATTGACCGCTTTAGCGTGTGAAATGACCGCCAATGGGGATGCAGATAAAACGCTTGATATTATTCGTCAGGAAATGGAGCAACGGCTAGCGATAGCCCTCGAATATCTCTCCCCTTTTCAGCCAGTGTATAAGCGAGATTGCTTCCATTTATGGTTACCACTCCCAGAGCACTGGCGATTGAGTGATTTCGTCGCTCAAGCCGCTGAAATGGGGGTTGTGGTGAAATCTGGAGAACTATTTTCCCCACCAGCAGGCAGTATTTCCCCTGCGGTAAGGCTTGCACTTAGCTCGCCAATCAACCAAGCTCAACTAAAGAAAGGGCTCATTGCGCTTCAAACACTACTCCACTCCAACCCAATGAATGAGTTTGATTTATGACTATATTCACAGCAGCTAAAGGGCTAAGTAATCCTCACCTGCAGACATTGATGCCGCGCTTTATTCGAAAAAAAGCACTATTTGATCCTCTTTGGCAAACTCTTGATACGCCTGATGGGGATTTTCTTGATCTTGCATGGAGTGAAGACTGGACGACTAAGCAAGCCAAAACGAAACCGGTATTCATTCTTTTTCATGGACTAGAAGGTTGCTTCAATAGCCCATACGCCAACGGGTTAATGAATGCTTTTGCTCAAGATGGCTGGATTTCAGTCATGATGCATTTCCGTGGATGCAGTGGAAAACCAAATCGACTGGCAAGAGCCTATCACTCTGGCGAAACAGAAGATGCGCGTCTTTTCTTAAACTATATTCAGCAGCAATTTCCCAACCAACCCAAAGTGGCCATTGGGATCTCATTGGGCGGAAACATGTTAACCAACTATTTGGCGTCTTATAGAGATGACCCTATTCTTGATGCCGCAACCATCGTTTCTGCTCCTCTTGATCTCGCTGCCTGCTCTTCGCGTATTGAGCAAGGCTTTTCCAAGGTTTATCGAAACTACCTACTCAATTCACTCAAGCACAATGCACTCAAAAAGCAGCATTTACTGAGTGAAGAGCTCGGGGTAACCGACAATTGCATTAAACAAGTCTCTCGCTTGTACGACTTCGATGACTTGATCACCGCACCTCTTCATGGATTTAAAAACGCCGAAGACTATTACCAGCAGTGTTCAGGGATCCATAAGATCAAACAGATCACCATTCCAACTCAGTTTATTCATGCCAAAGATGATCCATTTATGACCGATGCGGTGATCCCTCGTTTTGTTTTGCCTGAGAATATTGACTACCGATTATTTGAACGAGGTGGTCATGTCGGCTTTTTAACTGGCCATGCGCTCAAACCAACTTTCTGGCTAGAAGAGGCCATTCCTGCGTATTACGAAAGCTTTCTGAACCAATCATAATGTAAACGCTAGGATCCACCCGATCCCAGATAAATGAGTGAAATGTAAATACGGTATTGGTTTTTGGGATCAACTTGGGTATAAAGCCTCTCGCTTCATATCCTAGCATTCCACTCCCAACCAAAAATTCAGAGGTATGTATGATCATCCCGTGGCAAGAGATCGAACCTGAAACGTTACAAAACTTAATCAAAGAGTTTGTTCTTAGAGAAGGCACCGATTACGGCGAGTTTGAGTTTTCACTGCAAGATAAAGTGGATCAGGTCATTATCCAACTTAAGTCCGGAGAGGCAAACGTCGTATTTTCTGAGCTACATGAAACCGTTGATATTCAGATTCGAAATCGAGTTTAACCGCATAGCAGACCATGACAGATCACATTTACGTGTTATAGTGTTACCGATTGCTAACAAGTACGTTACTTCAAGACAAGGTTTGTCATGTCCGCAAAACACCCAATAATCGCAGTGACTGGCTCTTCCGGTGCTGGTACTACAACAACTTCTGAAGCCTTCCGCAAGATGTTCAATATGATGGATGTCAAAGCGGCATGGGTTGAAGGAGATAGTTTCCACCGTTTTACACGCCCTGAGATGGATGTGGAAATACGCAAAGCCCGAGAACAGGGTAAACACATCAGTTATTTCGGCCCTCAAGCGAATGACTTTCCTGCTTTGGCTGAGTTTTTCAGAGAGTATGGCAATGAGGGTGTTGGCCAAGTAAGGCGTTACCTTCATACATTCGATGAAGCGGTACCCTACAACCAAATGCCCGGCACTTTTACCCCATGGCAGGACATTTCATCTGACTCTGATGTGTTGTTCTATGAAGGATTGCACGGTGGGGTCGTAGATGGCGACATCAACGTTTCACAGCATGTCGATTTATTGATTGGCATGGTGCCAATAGTCAACCTAGAGTGGATTCAGAAATTTGTTCGCGATACACGAGATCGTGGCCACTCCAGAGAAGCGGTAATGGATTCGATCGTTCGTTCAATGGATGACTATTTGAATTATATTACCCCTCAATTCTCTCGCACTCATATCAACTTTCAGCGAGTGCCAACCGTTGATACATCAAACCCATTGAATGCAAAAGGCATCCCAAGTTTAGATGAAAGCTTTGTTGTCATTCGTCTACGTGGGATTAAAAATGTTGATTTTCCGTACCTATTAGCCATGATTGATGGCTCCTTCATGTCACGCCATAACACCCTGGTTGTGCCGGGAGGGAAAATGAGTTTTGCCATGGAACTCATCGTGAGACCAATCCTGCAACAGCTGATTGAAACAGGAAAAATTGGTTAGTCATCACGCTTAAATCTCGGTTACTTTTCATACCGTGATCATGTGCACAGTTTTGCGTAGAAGATCGTGGCAATGACACGATTAAAATCAAGAAATGGATTAGGAAAAAGGATACTATTCCTAACCGAAACACAAGATAGCTTGTAGCACTAACAAGAGTGCTCTTATCCTAACGGAACTGCCTACTACTAGGCTTTGCTAATTATGGAAAGCAGCAAGCGTACCCTGCAGAGGAAGTGAGATATTATGGTTCTAGGTAAACCTCAAACCGACCCAACATTAGAGTGGTTTCTTTCACACTGTCATATTCATAAGTACCCATCAAAAAGTACGCTGATTCACGCAGGTGAAAAAGCCGAAACTTTGTATTACATTGTGAAAGGTTCAGTTGCGGTACTAATTAAAGATGAAGAAGGCAAAGAGATGATCTTGTCTTACCTTAACCAAGGTGACTTCATTGGTGAGCTAGGTCTTTTTGAAGAAGACCAAGAGCGTACAGCATGGGTTCGAGCAAAATCTCCTTGTGAAGTTGCTGAGATTTCTTTCAAGAAATTCCGCCAACTTATCCAAGTAAACCCAGACATCCTAATGCGTCTTTCAGCGCAAATGGCAAACCGTCTACAAGTTACTAGCCAAAAAGTAGGTGACTTAGCATTCCTAGATGTAACGGGCCGAATTGCACAAACGCTACTAAACCTAGCGAAACAACCTGATGCAATGACTCACCCTGATGGCATGCAAATTAAGATCACTCGCCAAGAAATCGGTCAAATCGTTGGCTGTTCTCGTGAAACGGTTGGTCGTATCTTGAAGATGCTAGAAGAGCAGAACTTGATTTCAGCTCACGGTAAGACAATTGTAGTTTACGGTACTCGCTAGTTCGCGTTACTGAAAACACTATAAAATTTAAAAACCACCAATATCGCTATTGGTGGTTTTTTATTAGCTAATTGTTACGCCATGCGCTCGTATTAATGATCTAGCCGTTTGTACTCTCAAAGATCTTATCGGCTGACGCAGCAACAAAACCCGTGTACAACTGACCATCATTCATTGGGTAACGTTTCGCAAACTCGTAAAACCCGCCAGGGACAACTTGTTCACTCTCAGTAAATTGGACCAATACGCGATCGGCCATGGTCGATGATTGCTCCAATAGCACTTCTGGTGAGCCTTTAACCTCCCCCCCAGAACCATTGATAACAAACCCAACGCTACTGAGATGATCATTCACCTCTTGAACTTCACTAAAGTCATTTAATTGATTCACACTGACTGTAAAGTGATTAGCACCATAACCATGAGCAGCTAACCAAGAGGCGTATTCACTCTCTTTTGCTAGAGTTTGGTAATCTTCAAAGCTCAGTTCCCATTGACGGCCGCTGTATAAAAAGTCCTGAGTCTTCAATTGTTGAGCATCCACTTGTTCCACCAGTTTAGCGACGATGGCTTGTAACGCTTCAGAGCACTCTTCCACTTTCAGCTCACTAATAAAGACTTTGGGCTGGTTTGGATCATCATGTTCATAATGCTTGGCAACCAACTTTTTGCTTTCAAATAGATAATCACCACACTCTTTATACCCTAATGCTAAAAAAGGCTTCGCTAAGGTTTCAATCCCAAGAGGAGCAACATTAAACGTTCGAAGTGCGATGTGATCATTAATCAGCTCAGCATCTTCGCGAAGCAATTGATGAACCTTATCCGCAGAAGGGCAAAGGCGTTGAATATAATCTTTCCATAGGGATTCAAATAAAACATCTGGCGTCATGACGCCTCCTTGTTGTATTTATTAGGGTCTGTAGACCGAGTTTGCTGTAGAAAAAAGGTTATCTCATGCTGTATCACTCTGCATTCGATAACCATTTAGTACTGAATTGAGGTTTCCGCCTACCGTAGCCCTAAAGCTCTAGACCAGGGCTAAAGGTAGCAGGGAGTAATGTCTCTTCACCTTCCATTGATGCCATTGGATAAGCACAATAGTCAGCAGCGTAGTAAGCACTTGGTCGTAAATTACCAGAAGCGCCAGGGCCACCAAATGGCGCATCACCACTCGCTCCGGTCAATTGGCGGTTACGGTTCACGATGCCCGCGCGAATGTGATCCACAAAGTAATCCCATTCACCATCGTCAGTTGACACCAGTCCAGCAGACAAGCCAAATCGAGTATCGTTTGCCATTTCAACCGCCGCATCAAGGCTTTCGTAACGAATAACCTGTAGTAACGGGCCAAAATACTCTTCATCCGGCAGTTCGACGATTTGTGTGACATCGATAATACCCGGAGTCACAAACGCCGCCTCTAAGCCTTTCGCAAGTACTAGGCTTTCACCACCTAACGATTGCAGGTTCGCTTGAGCATCCAAAATAAACTTCGCTGCCGCTTCTGAAATTTGTGGGCCCATAAACGGAGCTGGCTCAGCAAACGGTTGATCAACTCGAATCTTTTGAGTCGCACTGATTAACTTCTCAAGAAGTGCATCCCCTTTGCTACCAAACGGGATATACAAACGACGTGCACAGGTACAACGCTGACCTGCACTGATGAAGGCCGACTGGATAATGGTGTATACCGTCGCGTCTAAATCGCCGTATTTATCAGAGATGACCATTGGGTTGTTACCACCCATCTCTAACGCCAGCATTTTACTTGGTTGCCCTGCAAATTGGCGATGAAGGATATGTCCGGTATTCGCACTGCCCGTAAAGAGCACACCGTCAATTCCTTTCGCATCAGCAAGCGCAATCCCCGTCTCTTTTGCCCCTTGTACAAGGTTAATGACACCAGCAGGCAAACCCGCTTGTTGCCACAGTTTCATCACAAATTCACCTGTCCAAGGTGTCTGTTCTGATGGCTTAAAGACCACGGTATTACCCGCAAGAAGCGCAGGTACAATATGACCATTTGGCAAATGACCTGGGAAGTTATAAGGCCCAAATACCGCCATAACACCTAAAGGTCGGTGGCGCAGTACTATTTGATTGCCTGCCGCTTCACGAGAAGCTTCACCCGTTCGCTCGTGGTACGCTCGAATTGAGATAGCAATTTTACCCGCCATCGCACCCGCTTCAGTACGCGTTTCCCAAATTGGCTTACCCGTCTCTTTTGCGATGATCTGCGCGATCTCTTCGCTGTTCTCTTTCACTTTTTCAGCAAACGTTAGTACAACCTGTTCACGCTCTGAAAATGAAAGATGCTTCCAACTTTGAAATGCCAAGCGAGCGGATTTAACCGCAGATTCAACTTGAGCGGGAGTGGCACTATCACCATGCCAAATGACATCATTATTGAAAGGGCTGAGTGAAGTCATCGCTTCACCTTGTCCTGCAACCCATTCACCTGCGATCCATTGAGTCATCTTAATTCCTTCTAAATAATTCCTATCGACATAGCCAGCCAATGATTTGTTGACTGGCTATGACAATGAGATAGCTTGTTAATCACATCGCACAATCATTTATCTATTGCGCTAATAACCGAACAAAATCACCTTCATTCACTTCAAGCGCTTCCGCCACCTCAGAGGATAGAATCACACTTTCGCTGGCTAGGTCATACGCACCTTTCGCCGCCACTGCTCGGAAGTTTTCAAACGAGGTATTCCCCATCAAGTAAGCTTGTGAACTTGAATGTTCAGCAATCACCACTTTCGCACGAATCGAATCTCGCACTGAATCGATATTACGTAAATCACACTCTACTGTTGGGCCTGCATCGAAAATATCAACGTACCCACGATTGGTGAACCCTTCATTTTCAAGTAACTTCAATGCAGGTCGAGTATTTTCATGTACAACACCAATCACATCTTGAGCTTCTTGGCTCAGCAAGTTGATGTAAATCGGCAACTTCGGCATAAGATCGGCAATAAAGCCTTTCTTACCAATTCCGGTTAAGTAATCTGCAAGAGTAAAATCAATCGAGAAGAAGTGCTCTTGTAGCCACTGCCAGAATGGAGAGTTGCCATCAGCATCCGATACACCGCGCATTTCAGCAAAAATGGTCTTTGAAAAACGGTGTGGATGCTCAGCCATCAGTAAAAAACGGCTCTTAGACATCAAACGACCATTCAAGCCTTTACGAAAATCAGGGCGTAAGAACAAGGTGCAAATTTCACTGCATCCTGTGTAGTTGTTGCCAAAAGTCAGAAGCTTAACCACATTATTCACACCGAGCTTATTCGATGAGTGGACCACTTTACTGATGTGATAAGAGTAAAAAGGGACATCCCAACCGATAGAGGCTTCAATACCCGTGGTACCCGCAACTTCGCCAGTTTCAGTATCAAAGCCCACCATTAGGTAGCCTTCATCACCAGGTTCAGTCACGCTTTCTTTGCTGAAGCTGTATTCAGAATGAGTAATTCGATTTGTTAACAGTTCTTCGTTAACAGGAAGAGATGTAAATCCATGTCCAGATTCTACTGCGCATGTGTGCAGCGCATCGTAGTCTGATTTTTTTATTGGGCGAACAACCAGCATCAATATTCCCTCCAGATGCAAACAACACAGCCCAACATAACTCCATTAAGTTATTACCACTGGGCTGTGTAAATGAGGCTTTAACGAAAATTAAACTAGAGTGCTGATCGCTTTATCTAGTTTCGCTAAACCTTCTTCTATTTCTTGTTTTGTGATGACTAATGATGGCGTGAAGCGAACAACATTAAGACCCGCCACCAATACCATTAATCCTTCTTTGCCTGCTGCAACGAGTACGTCACGTGCTCGACCTTGCCATTCATCATTCAGCGCCGCCCCAAGCAGTAAGCCCTTACCGCGAACTTCGCTGAATATGTTGTATTTGTCGTTAATTTTCTCTAAACCTGCGCGGAACAGTGCTTCACGCTCTTTCACGCCAGCAAGCGTTTCAGGTTGGCTAACAACATCAACCACCGCTTCTGCGACGGCACACGCTAGTGGGTTACCACCATAAGTAGAGCCATGAGTCCCAACTTTAAGATGAGGGGCCAGTTTGTCCGTTGTCAGCATTGCGCCAATCGGGAAGCCGCCACCAAGAGATTTTGCAGTACTCAGAATATCAGGCGTCACACCAAGACCTTGATAAGCATAGAAATCGCCAGTACGACCATTGCCTGTTTGCACTTCATCAAAAATCAGTAGTGCGTTGTGCTTATCACACAGCTCACGAACCGTTTGAACAAATTCTGAAGTAGGAGAAATGATGCCGCCTTCCCCTTGGAGAGGTTCCATCATCACGGCACAAGTACGGCTAGAAATATGCGCTTCTAGCGCGGCTACGTCATTGTAAGGCAGGTGAGTGATATCACCCGGCTTAGGACCAAAGCCATCAGAATACGCCGCTTGACCGCCCACAGTGACCGTAAAGAAAGTACGACCGTGGAAGCCTTGTTGGAACGCGATAATTTCAGATTTTTCTTCACCGTGAACATCAGCAGCCCAACGACGAGCCAGTTTCAGTGCTGCTTCGTTTGCTTCTGCACCTGAGTTTGCAAAGAAGACCTTATCTGCAAAGCTGACTTCTGTTAGCTTCTTAGCTAAACGAAGTGCTGGTTCATTGGTCATGACATTACTTAAATGCCACAGTTTGTTTGCTTGTTCTGTTACAGCGTTCACCATAGCAGGGTGACAATGACCTAAGCAGCTCACCGCAATACCACCAGCAAAATCGATATACTCGTTACCTTGCTGATCCCAAATTCTCGCGCCTTCCCCTTTCACAGGGATCATTTCCATTGGGTTATAACAAGGCACCATCACCTCGTTAAACAAACTACGTTCTACTTTATTTTCCATTGTCATTGCACTCCTTTAGATACTGCATGCCAGGTAGATGCCTCTCATTTTATGAAATCGATGAGGGTTTCATTATGATGAATATTTTGTTTGGCATTTCTACTAATGCAGCATTGTATTTACATTTAATTAACTATTTCAATAGTAGATTGTTCTTTTACTTGCAGAAATAATAGTTCAAAGCTCACTATATGTGACTACTTATGCAGCAATCAAATCGTTTTATGAATTTTTTTCCGGATAAATTGCGTGCTAGTAATTATTAAATGAGGAAATACAAGGCATAGAAGAGGATCGAGGGATATAGCGCGAATAAACTTGCATAGAATATCCACAATAAAATAGATGAAGAAAATGTTAAGAAAAGTGATCCGAGTCAGGTGTTGGAGCGTAATGAATAGCCAAAAACAGGACTATCGTAAAAGGAAATTTGCCAGTAATTGATGGCCTTGCTCTGTTTTAATGGATTCCGGATGAAACTGAACCGCATCAATCGCGAGGGTTTTATGTTGATAGCCCATGATCTCATCCATACTTCCATCTTCAAGCTCAGTCCATGCTGTCAGTTCAAAACAATCAGGCAACGTACCGTTTTTTACCACGAGGGAATGGTAACGTGTCACGGTCAAAGGATTATTAAGCGTTTTAAACACACTTTTTCCGGTATGTTTAATGGGAGAGGTTTTACCATGCATAACTTGTCTTGCTCGAACGACTTCACCACCGAAAACTTGAGCAATCGCTTGATGCCCTAAACAGACCCCCATAATCGGTAATTTCCCAGCAAAATGCTCGATTACTTCCAGTGATATACCCGCGTCATTCGGGGTGCAAGGCCCAGGGGAGATCACTAAATGGGTCGGTTCTAGCGCTTCAATACCCGCAATATCGATTTCATCATTGCGCACAACTTTCACTTCTGCACCTAACTCGCAGAAGTATTGGTACAGGTTGTAGGTAAATGAGTCGTAATTGTCGATGATTAGTAGCATACGTAAATCGTAACCGTATCGAAGAGAACAATAGAACGTGTATTGTGCAGCAAGGGGAAAGAAAGGCAAGCCTTAACCATGACATAGACAAAATTAAGGCCAGCAGATGCTGGCCTTACTATTGTCACACTTTAAGCCATGACAAACATATCAATTACTCAGTACAGTCTTTACGGAAAATAACTTCAGCCCACTGCGCATTATCGACGAATGGGTTACGGTTACCCTGAATTTTTTGAATTTTGCTGTTACGTTCAAATTCAAAATCATCAATTGGATCTGCGGTATTCCATTCAAGCAGACGACATACATTACCTAGCGCAGTACCATTTCCACTTACCGTTGATACTAGCTCTAAATCCGGGTTTGATACATCACTGGTATCTTTACCTTCGTAGCGAGTCGCCATGTAGAACATCATACGAGCTACGTCACCTTTCACAGCATCACGGGGCTCAAACGAGTCTCCATCTTTCTTGTTTCCTGCTGCTGGTGATTCTGATGTAGGAGAGCCTCCATTATCAAACTCTAGATTGCTACGCTCACTATTGATTGATGCATCTGTAGGACGTAAGTGATGAATATCGGTATAGGCAGAGGCTCGATTATCGTTAAACCCACCATTTGATTTTGGATAGCTATGCTCTCGGTTCCACGCATCACCGCCGTTATCACTAGAACTATTGAGAGTTTTTAGCTGGCTACGGCCGGTGTACATTAAAATCACATTACTGGAATCATTTGGATCCTCATCCGTGATCATCAAAGCTTTCCAAACATCCATTGCATCTGGTGATGAGTTATCGGTATAAGGAAGCTTAGTAATACCTGTCGAGATAATATTATTCAGCGCAAGCTTCAGCTCATCGCCAGTTTTATCAAGCGCACTATCGTAATAACCATCTGGATTATGAATTTCACCCGGTGGAATTGGTGGCTCAACAGGCTCTTTAATCGTCATTTCACAGGTTAGCGTTGGTAGCCCACCTACCACATGAGGATCATGCGCCTGTTCATAAGCTGCATTAGCACCGAATGCACACGGAATAAGTAAAGTCAGTAGTGTCTTTTTCATACTTTTATTTTAGGGGCGACAGAGCCCCTACTCCTTAATGCAGTAAGTTACTTGCTCAAACGACGACGTAGGAAACCAAGGCCCAATAAACTCAATAAGCCACCGAATCCAAATGAACCACCACTGCTGCCGCTACTAGCAGTTTGAGTAACAGACATTTGCTTAGTTTCGAGTACACTTCCTTCTACCGACGTTGTTACTGTGTAGTCACCAACTTCGAGGCTAGAAATTGCTACTTCAGTCCAACCTAGTGCAATTTCAAACTGATCAAGCGTGTCTTTTTGTACATTTGAAGATGTCGCAACAAAACCCGAATCTGCATTACTAAAGCTCACAGAAACCTCATCGCCCACCTTCAAATAAGCAGAGTTAGAGTAATTGGTTAAGTCAACAAAGTAGTTAAAGGTACCATTTGCAACTGGCGTTTCTGTGCGAGGTTCATTGATAGGCTCAGAAGGCAGTTCAATTGGCGTACCAGGGGCAATCGGCTTATCCGGATCTGGGTAAACAGGGTCCACCGGATCTAGTGGTTTACCATTGAATGCAATTGACAGTACAACCGGATCGTTTTGCGCTGAGCGGAATGCATCAGAATACTTCTGTCCTACTTCATAGCCCGCTGAAAGTAACTCAGATTCAGAAGCATTAATATTCCAGTGAGTTGCGTCAACCACTTTAGACTTCAATCCTGCAGATGTCAGGATATAGTCTAGGCTGCCATTCGCATCACCACGAACAGCGTTAAAGCTATTAGGATCAACAATCGCTAATACATTTTCATAGCCATAAGTTTTGGTAATATCAGCCCCTGCATCACCATGTAGAGGAGTATCACCGACAAAAGTATTGGCTGCTGCTGTGATCTTGTAATCTTCAGGAGCAGAAGTGCGATCAGTTAGAACCGTAATCGCATCTTCCTTAGTGTAAGCATTTAAGCTACCAAGAATAATTTTTTCACCACTCATGTCTGCCAGTTGCTGACCAAGATAGTCTGCCGCCGATACACGTAAGTCAGCACAACCACCTTGACGCTCTAAAGCATCATCACTTAAGCAAGTTTCACCACGGTCAGCGAAGTGGCTAACGGCAAGGGTTAACGTTTCGTCACGATCTTTAAATGAAAATACTGGTACAACCGCATCATGCTGAGCAATCACAGTATCGTCTTCTAAATGCTGCTCAGGCATAGGGATCACAGTTAATGACTCAAGACCAACCTTACTAGGACGGAAGATAACGTAGCTGCTTGTCGCAAGTTCACCAACATTCGTTAAGCCTTCAGCACTTGCAATGTTGTACTTCTGCTCTTCTTCTAACTCTGCATTAAGTTGAGTGACTAAGTAAGAAATGGCAGAGCTTTCACCAAACCCATTGTTCTCGATTTCCATCAAGCCAACAATATCAGCATTTAATAGGGTAAGAGCCTTCACAAGCTTTTGAGTTTGATGATCAAATTCAGTTGAGCTTTGTGCACCTGCTGATGCATCAAGTGCTAGGAAATCATTCGTTTCACCGCCGCCTTGAACACTATTGAAATATTGGTTGGCATTGAATGTTGCTACGCGGATATCACCTTCTTTCAAATCAGGCGCTACATCTCGGTTATTACCACGAGCCATAAAGGTGTCGTTATTTGCTTCTTCTGTAACAAAAATACGGTAATCAGAGTACGAGTAGCCTACGACACCTTGAAGGTTATTTGCACGGTCACCTACACGGATAAAGTCTTCCGTTGAGCCATTTTGGTCTACATCTGTATTACCAAAATCAGGATACCAAGCTGGTGTGCCAACCGTATCTTTCGCTAGAGATTCAACAACAAGACGCGCATCATCGTTACAATCAGCCGCTTGATCCGCCTCTTGCGTCCCAGGGAAGAAAGCTTGGTTTGGATGAACGTTCGCTTTACCTTGTGCTAACACCATGTTGAAGCGTTTAGGGCCATCATCCATGCTGTAGCTACGTGATACTTTCATATCAGAAATTGAAGTCAGCTTAACGAGCATGCCTTCGTGGCGCTCTAAGGTAAAATCGAACTCAGGATCACTATCAAGTCTCTGAACTTCTGTGGCAGAAACCGTACCTGTTCCATTTTTTACAACGGCAGTTGCAGGAATTTGAGTCCAACCATATTTTTCTTCAACCGGGCCAGTAACGGTCACTTTATCACCAACCGAAAGATCAGCTACGCTAGCAACAACAAAAATACCGTCAGAGGTGTTTGGATCGGAATCTGGCGTCTCATCTTGCATAAAGAAGCCAACAGCACCATCAGCATCAAGCGCTTCCGCTTGAATTGCGGTGATCACACCTTCTACCGTGAAAACGTCATCTGAGATGAATTTATCATTTGCAGGGTCTGTATGTGGTGATGCCCAAGAGTCGCCTTGTAGCGCACTGATTAATGTATCTGGTGTTGGGTCTGGGTCAGGATCTGGTGTACCACCACCAAGATCGACATTGCCAATATCAGTCCAGTTATCTTTTGGAAGCTCTTCAAACTTAGCCGGATCATAAGCAGTGCTAGCCGTCATGTCTGTTCGTTTAAGGGTTACATCTTTATTGTAATCGGTATCATTTACATAACCTAAGATGTCAATAATTTCACCGTCTTTAAATAGAGCGAGTGAATCATCACCACTGAAGTATGTAATATCCCCAGTATCATCAGCTTTATCTAAGAGATCTTGAACAGAAGATGAATTAGCAATAACATACGTTTGGCCTGGCTCTAGAGTTACTGAAGAAAGGTCGTAAGGGTTTTTCCATTCTCCAGCACCATTAAACTCTACCATTAATATATAACCAGTCAGTGTTACTGCAGCATCACCAACGTTCGCAATTTCAATTGCTTTGTTACTAGCCCCGCCTTCAACAACCTCAGTGATAAGAATATTTTCAACCGGTGAACCAAGCTCTACTTTGCCTATATCGGTCCAGTCATCCGTAGCTAAAACTTCAAATTTAGTGGCGTCGTAAGTCGTACTCGGTGACATATCTTTACGTTTAAGAGTGACATTTTCGTTAAACTTCTCACCATCAATGTTTCCTAGAATATCGACAACAACACCATCTTTTTGCAATGAAATCGCGTCATTTCCGTTATAGTAAGTTACAGTACCAAAGTCATTCGCTAGCGCTTTTAACTCATCCGAAGCACTCGAATTAGCCACAACATAAGTATCACCAGACTGAAGGGTGATACCTGCTAGATCAAATGGATTTTTCCAATCGCCAGCGCCATTCGATTCAATCATTAAGCTATAACCATCTAAAGTGATGGCAGAAGAACCTACATTGGCTATTTCAATCGCTTTATTGCTTTGAGAGCCTTCAACGACCTCTGTGATAACTACATTTGCGTATACACTCGGTGCAATCACAGCACCAATCGCTGCCGCTATTAAACTTTTTTTCATTGTTAAACCTCATGGGTAAACAAGTTTCATACATCGGTAATGTCACGTTTTATTACCGAAATCCATGTAATAAAAAGGGCTAGCGCAAAAAGCGCTAACCCTTAAGTCAGATTACTGACGACGGCGGCGTAAGAAACCAAAGCCGAATAGTGACAATAGAGCGCCAAATCCAAACGCACCACCTGAACCATCGTAAGACGGTGCCGTAGGCTTAACATTGCTTGAATCACGCTTCTCAACCGTTACGGCAACCGATTTGCTATCAATGACGGTTACATCACCAGCAGCTCTTGCCATTTCAATACGCGTAAGCTTCATACCAAACGTAAAGTCACCAGTAGGAAGACCAACAACGTCAAACATTACGGTTTGATTGCCATCTTTTGTAAGGGTCACTTTAGGTAAAGAAACACCTTTAGGCATTGGTGAGATAGTCAACTCTGCAACATCACCACTCATAGGCAGTTCAGCATCACGCTTCGCAGTAATCTCAGCTTTTTCCTCATCAGTCAGAGAACCAAAGTTATCTGGTAACTCAGATTGAATAACACTAATTGCATAAGGAACATCTGCACGGCTGCTCTTCACTGCAATGTGCATCCCAGCTTCACCATATTTGTAGCCTAGAGATACCATTGCTGGATCGTGGTCTGATGAACGAATTGGTGTTTGCTCATAAAACGGGTTTTCAGTTTCGTTTGACGATTTTTTGTAGTTGCTGTAATCGTTCAATGAAGACTCAGCCGCGTTGATGTGCCAATCAGCCGCATCGACTAAACGATCTTTCAATGAAGGCGTAATTAACAGGTGATCCAACGAGCCAATCTCATTGTTGTATGAGTAACTCCATGCGGTTTTACCTTCAGGCGTTTTAAGATCAACAGCGTTCAAGTAACCAAATGTGGTATTGATTTTTTGACCATTTTTCTCAAATACATCTTTACCTACAAACGTATAGCTTGAAGCATAAATGTCTTTCTTAGTTGGGTTACCTGTTAGCACCAACATCGGATCTTCGTAGGTGTAAGAGTTCATGTCACCAAGGATAACTTGATCACCACCGATCTTCGCCATTTCTGTACCTAACTGGTAAGCAGCAGATACACGGAAGTTCTCACATGAACCTTGGTAATCATCGTTACGAACATCATCATTTACTGGGTCAAAATTATCCCACTCATCCCAACCAACCCAATCTTCATGACATGTAGATCCTTTAGATTTCAAGTGATTAATCGCAACCGTTAGTGTTTTACCGGTATTAAGAACATTGAAAGTCGCAGCAACTGAATTTCGTTGATAGTTGTCACCACTTTCACGAACTTCGCCTTTATCATCAATAAGGGCGCCGCCTTCTGGATATTCAACGACCGGAGCGTGCTGCTCTGGCATTTGAATAATTTGACCAGCAACAATCGACACTTTAGACGGACGGTAAATTACGCCCGATGTGATTGCATCGGAACCTATAGTGTCATTTTCATCAAGAATCGTATCGCCATTATTATCAAAGCCTACAAAGACATAACGGTTATGGATTGAGTTTTGATCACCACGCTTTGCGTAATCTTCTTCATCATATTTAGCATTTACCGCTGCAAGTAACGTTTTGAGCGCGCCAAAGTCACCAAAGCCGTTATTCTCAATTTCCATTAAACCAAGAATATCAGCATCTAAACCATAAATAGCTTCAACAATTTTAGCTTTCTGACGTTCATACTCAATTTCAGTCTTAGCACCACGGTTATCACCAAACTTATTATCACTACCGCCATAAGGAGAGTTGAAAAGGTTCAATACGTTTTGTGTCGCTACCTTAATAGTAAAGCCGTCATCATACTGCTCATCTACAATGTCATATTCGCCAGTATCATCACCATACTTATTTTTCTTCGACTCTGGACGTGGTGTGTTTGGAGTAATATCAGATGTTTGCATCTGATAACCACCCGCTTCAGGATCTTTTACAACTAAACGATATTCATCGTAAGTGTAAGCAATAACACCTTCAACATTCTTAATGCCATCATTAATACGAATAGGCTTGTCATAGCTAAAGTCAGTGTAGTAAGGAATCTTTCCGTTACTCGGTGCTTTTTCGCTTTCTAAGAACAGAGTTGCGTCGCGGTTTTGTTCAATCTTCGAGAGCGACTCAAAGCTACCCGCCACATATTCTTGGTTCGGGTGGAAGTTAGGCTCTTCATACGCCAAAGCAAGGTTATTACGGAATTTACCTTTATGGTAAAGCTCAAAATCAAACGCAAATGCACGAGTCACGCGCATGTCTTGGTTGCCTGCTTTCACATCATCCATGTCTTCAACAAGTTTGACTAACATGCCTTCATGACGCTCTAAAGTTTTCGCAAAAGAGCCACCATCTTCAGGTAGACGCTTGAGCTCTACAGGGCTTGGTGGCGTAATGCTGTTACCCGTTTCAACGATATCTTCAGTTAATGAAAGCTGAGTTTGACCGAAGTACTCACGAACCTGCCCTACAACTGTCACTTCTTTGCCGACTTCAGGTGAAGTACTTGAAAAAACAAATAGACCGTCAGAGGTTAGCGGGTTGCCATCGTTATCGTATAGGAAAAAGCCTTTAGAAAGACCACTACCTGCACTTGGTAGAGCGTAACCAACATAAGCGGTGAGTTTGTAAGTCGCTTCTGTTTGATAGAATTTCTCTTCACTCAGTGGGGTTCCAAACTCCTCTTCAATTAAAGGAGAGAACATACCGCTACCTTGAACTTCAGCTAAGGTCACTTCTGTCGGTGGTGTTGGTGGTGGCGGTGGCGTTTCTAACGTCGGTAGACCTAAATCAGTGTATACATCAGACCCCATATTCGCCCAATGTAGAACTTCGTATGTTTTATCTGGCGCTTTAGCATCATTTGTTCGACGGAAAGTAACTTCTTTGCCCCATTCAGTTCCATCCACACCAATGATATCGTGAATAACCGTGGCATCGGTGTCCGAACCGATCCAAACTGCATCATCGCCGTTAAAGTTTAGAGCATCGTGTCCAATAGCAGTACCGCCACTAGCATCGTTATAACTACCTGAATAGATAATATTCGCACCATTAACGGCTACCGCTGCTTTAAGTTCCGATGTCGCGTTATCTGCAACAACAACGATTGATTTACCAGCAGGAATCACCACGCCGCTCAATACTGGTGTTGAGTCATCTGGTTTCAATACTTTGTTCTTGTATTTACTATAATACAAAGCATGATCTGTGAATGTGAAATCAGTAGAACCAAAGTTTGTAATTTCAACTGCACTGTTTACTGCATATGCATCAACACTTGATTCAACATACTCTGTAATCACAATATCATTGATATCGGCCAGTGCAGCACCACTTAATACACTGCTAATCGCACCAGCGAGTAGAGTCATTTTTTTATTCATTTTCATATTCTCTCTGATTTAATTAGAAGTAAACGCGCGCGTATGCGTAAGCATCTTGTGCTGCTTCACCAGTATTCATCTCTAAAGCAATGACACTTGATTTAGTCGGTTTGTAGTTCACACCAATGGTTCCCCAAGTGCGCTCATCGCCCCAGCTATACTTATCTTCACCACTTGCCGCTTGCTCATTCTTATTAGCAATCGCCCACTTTTCATACTCTTCGAAGTTGTATGATGCTGTGAATTCCCACTGTGGAGTAAAGATGTATTTAGCTGAGACTAAGTAACCTTTGTTTTCTTGAGTTTCAAATTCGTTGTATTGGTTTACATCATTATCGTCATCATTATCAGCACAGTTAGCAATACAGACAGCATCAGTGGTTGAGACATCTTCATCTTCAAAGAAGGCATTCACACCGATATGAATTTGATCAGTTGCAGCAAAACGCGCACCGAAACCAACTAAGCGCTGTTCGCCGTATTTAGATTCACCGTCAGAGCCTGCGCGACCTTCCATTCCAACAACTGCAGAGAAACGCTCGCCAAAGTAGCCAACGTAGCCGTTCACCACTTCACCCAGTTTAGAGCCTGAAGATGACTCACTGTCGTAACTGTATGACGCGCCCACTTTGATAACATCAAAATACAAACCTTCGTATTTCACTGTCATGTCTTGGTCGCCCGCTTCACCCGTCTCTACCGTAGTATCGAAAGTAAAGTCACCCCATTTATCGTAATCATCAAATGCAGTATCCGTTAAACCGGCTTCAATGTAGTGCGAGTAACCTTGAGTTTGGTAAAGGTCATAACCCAAGAACACTTTATCAATCGCTAGAACCATATCGCCAGAACCGTATTTCCAGTTTTCGCGCTCATAATCTAGCTCTAGGCGGTAATGCATTTTTCCATTAAGGCCTTTTACGCCCATTGTGGCAAAAGAGTCATCAATAAAACTCTGGTCTTTATAAAACTCACCGTACTCGTAATCTGCACCAATGTGCCCACCAACGCCTACTTCACCGTAAAGCTTTAGAAAATCACCATTGTCATTTTTATAGATGGTTGCTGCGTTTGCACCGCAAGCAATAAAAAGCGAAGACAACGCAATCGCTATTGCATTTCTCTGGGTCATATCAATGTCCTTGTTGACTCATATTCATTTCGTATGATTATTAGATGTTCGCCTCACCAATAGAGAGCACAAATCAATAAAAGGCATGAATAGACAAATCAAGCTTTCAAATTGACGGCAGCACACATAAACACGCGCGGAGTAAAGGCTCTAAATACTGAGAGAAAGTCGAATATCACACTTTAGTATGACAATAAGAAGTCACATCCATATTTTGTGCGATTGACATCACGCTTGAGAATGCAACTTTATGACGAGAAATATCGTTTCAACAGAAATAGGTATTATTATGAGAATTATCTTTAACAGATTGCATTATCTTGATCTAGATCCCGGTTTTATAAATCATACAACTTTGAATAATCAGTAATTTAGCGACACCTAATAAAAAACCACCTAATGTAAGGTGGTTTTTTATAAATACTCAAAAAGCGTTAAATCTATGGGCGAGTAACGAATCCGACCGCTTCATACGCTTTTTTCAGCGTGACTGCCGCGCGTTCAGATGCTTTTTCAGCACCAGCTTTCATCACTTCATCCATGTAAGCTCGATCGGCACGGATACGATGATATTCAGACTGGATAGGAGTGAGCATTTCAATTAATGCCGCACCAACATCCTTCTTAAACGGTCCGTACATCTCTACGCCTTGGTATTGAGCTTCGATCTCTTCGAACGTTTTACCTGTTGCCGCAGAGTACAGACCCATTAGGTTCGAAATACCGGCTTTGTTTTCCCAATCATGTGCAATACGTGGTGGAGTTTCGGCATCTGTCTGCGCTTTGTTGATCTTCTTCTGAATCGATTTCGGGTCTTCAAGCAAAGTAATGACGTTCTTACGATTATCATCCGACTTAGACATTTTCTTCGTTGCATCTTGCAGGCTCATAACCCGAGCATTCACTGTTGGAATGTACGGTTCTGGCACTTGGAAAATACCTTGCTCTTCACTTCCGTATAAATTGTTAAAACGGTTAGCGATATCACGAGCCAATTCTAAATGCTGCTTCTGATCGCTGCCTACAGGAACTTGGTGCGCACCATAAAGTAAAATATCTGCCGCCATTAATACTGGGTAGTTGAACAAGCCAGCATTAATGTCATTAGCGTAACGTTTTGATTTATCTTTGAACTGAGTCATACGGCTCAGCTCTCCCATTTGAGTGTAGCAATTTAGAAGCCAACCAAGCTGAGCATGCTCTGGTACGTGAGACTGAACAAATAGCGTGCTCTTCTTAGGATCAACACCAACCGCGAGACAAATTGCTAATGCATCTAACGTTGCTTCATGCAGCGCTTTAGGATCTTGGCGAACGGTGATCGCATGAAGATCAACAACACAGTATTGGCAATCATAGTCGTCTTGCATCTGTTGCCATTGACGTAGAGCACCCAAGTAGTTACCGATACTTAGTTCACCAGACGGTTGAACACCACTTAATACGATGGGTTTGCTCATAGTTGTGATTCCTTATTACTAACTTTCAAACTGAGAATTGAAATGAATTCTATATTAAATTAAACCGTACTTACTTATGATATACGGTCTTTGCAGTGTACTCATTGGCGAGTATTTTACTAGTCGAAGTTGTCAACTTTTCGCCGCTTTAGGCAGAAACCATAACAACATCGACTAATTGTTGAATATCATCAGCGATATAGTCTGGGTTTGAGGCTGAAATTGGTTCGCCATGGTTATAACCATACGTCAAACCAAATGAAGCACAGCCCGCGTTCTTAGCCGCTAAAATGTCATTTTTTGAGTCGCCAACCATCAACATCTGTTCAGCACTGACGCTGTGTTTTTCAAGTAACCAATTCAATGCAATAGGGTCTGGCTTACGAACCGGAAATGAATCGCCACCGATGACATCGGTAAAGTACTTGCCGATATCATGTTGCGCCAATACCTCCGGCACAAAGACTGATGGTTTATTGGTGACTAACGCCAATATAAAGCCCGCTTGGTGCAGTGTTTTCAATGTTTGTTGGACGTTTGAATACAGATGACTCAGTTTATGCCCGCCTTGTGCGTAAAACTCATCGAATCGGATACGAGCATCCGCTTTTAGTTCATCACTCAACTCTGGGTTGATATCCAAGCTTTGGCTTAGCGCACGGCCAATCAAAATATCCGCCCCATTGCCAACATAATCACGAACTTGATCTTCTGTAACGGCAGGAAAACCTAGTGACTGACACGCCTTATCCGCTGCGACCGCTAAATCAGGCACGCTATCAAGCAATGTTCCGTCTAAATCAAAGGCAATAAGTTTAATGTTACTCAGGGTCATGGTGAGCTTCCTAGCGTCGTATTTTGGTTGGAAAACTAAAAAGGAGCGACAGTTCGCTCCTTATATCAAAGGTAATCAAAACAAGTCGTCCGATTACCATCATCTATTTTTACGATTAACGCTTAACTTTTGCAAGCTCTGCACGCATTTCGTCAATCACTTCTTTGTAATCAGGACGATTAAAAATAGCAGAACCCGCAACAAACATATCGGCACCCGCTTCTGCAATTTCACGGATGTTATCTACTTTAACACCGCCATCAATTTCTAAGCGGATTTCACGGCCTGACTCATCAATCATTTTACGAACGGCGCGTAGCTTATCTAACGTGTTTGGAATGAAAGATTGACCACCAAAACCTGGATTCACAGACATCAGTAGAATCATATCCACTTTATCCATGATGTAATCCAAGCAAGAAAGTGGCGTCGCAGGGTTTAAGACAACACCCGCTTTACAGCCATTTTCTTTTATCAGTTGAAGAGTGCGATCGATATGCTCAGACGCTTCCACATGGAAAGTGATCATCGTTGCGCCTGCTTTTGCAAACTCTGGAACAATGCTATCCACTGGCTTAACCATTAGGTGAACATCAATTGGAGCTGTAATACCGTAATCGCGAAGTGCTTTACAGATTGGCGCACCAAAAGTTAGGTTAGGTACATAGTGGTTGTCCATTACATCAAAGTGAACAACATCAGCACCATCAGCGAGTACTTTTTCTACATCTTGACCAAGACGAGCAAAATCTGCAGAGAGAATAGATGGTGCAATGAGAAAATCTTTCATACCTGACCTCTTAAGGCTAATAAGTTGGCTCACAAAATGTGAGTGAGTTGCGACAAATTTCGGGCGCAATTCTACCTAAGCAATCGTTTAGATCCTAGCTTTGAGGTCATATAGTTGGAGAAATGTTAGCTTTCGCTAGATGGCTCTTGGGTTAAAGCATTCTGCTGATCATGAAAAAGTGCCAATAATTCATCGACTTTATTACGGCTACCACCATTTCGGCTGATGGTACGCTTTACTTTCACCACATTAAGCTCTGCACCATGATACAAACGTCGAGTCAACGTTGTGTCGTGATTGGAGATAAGCACAGGGATCCCACGTTCAAATGCGGCTTTTTCTGCGACATCAGCAAGCGCTGCTTGATCATCGAGCGAAAAACCATTTCCTGCGTATGAGGTGAAGTTAGCGGTTGTCGACAGCGGAGCATAAGGCGGATCGCAATACACAACACAACCTTTACGTGCTCGACTAAAGGTTTCTGAATAACCTTCACATACAAAAGTCGCTTTCTTCGCTTTCTCAGCAAAGAAGATCAGTTCTTTTTCAGGGAAGTACGGTTTTTTATACGATCCAAATGGGACATTAAACCCACCCTTTTTGTTATAACGACATAGACCATTGAAACCAAAACGGTTCATATACAGAAAAGCCAACGAGCGATAAAAAATATCATCCGTTTGATTAAATTGCGCTCGAACGTCTAGGTATACTTCTTTGCGATTATATTCAGGCGTGAAAAAACGTTTTGCTTCCGTAATGTAAGCTTGAGGAGACTCCTTAATCAGATTATACAAATTAATCAGATCAGGGTTAATATCGGCGAGAAGGTAGTGATCGTAATCGGTGTTTAAAAACACGGAGCCAGCCCCAACAAAAGGCTCGACTAATTTACGTGCAGGCGGCAGATGACGCTGTATGTCCTCAACTAGGCCATATTTACCACCAGCCCATTTTAGAAATGCTCTCTGCTTTTTCATTTACCGCTCTACTTACCAACCACAAAATAAGGCTGCGGAATGTAACATATTTTGCCAAGAAGCTCAGTGTTATTTCGCACGTTCTATCTCTCTATGTACTTGATTCATAGATTTAGCCCAAGGACCAAGATTTTGAAGCGCTTTTGGTAGCGTTTCTACCGCATCTCGAGCCAATTGAATGGTTGGATAATCTTGATAGGTCACAATATACCAATCTTGACCATTACGAGCGGTTGGATACACACGAACTTGCTGCTGGATATTGTTATCTTCAATAAATACTTGAACATCTTCCATAGAGTTCATTGCGGCAAGCTGAAGTGTATAGCTGCGTGGTGACAAGGCTTTCAGCTCATCTCTCGCAAAGGAGAAGGTGATGACTTTGTTCGGAGCAGCTTGCTCTTCATTTACTGCAATCGCGGCTGTTGCGTCTGCAATAGCACTTTGCGTGTCTGCGGCTTCAGTCGAGTCAACAACAGGCTCTGCTGCTTGTTGTGATCTCTTCATAGCATCCGCGACAGCATTATCAATTACGCTAGTATCAACTGAGCTGGTATCAGCGGCGTCAGTCTCAATCACATCGCGACCAATGCTATCGGACTTACCATCTAACAGGGCATCAACCACATCTGATGTGATCACCACTCTCTGTTGAGAAGGCTCTGTAAATCCAACACTTGCTGTTTTACTTACGACGTTAGGCGGCAATGCTAAAGAATCATCTTCAGCCCCTGCGTAGTTGTCATCCACCTCAGCCTCTTGATTTAGGCGGTTAACCGAGCTCGATGTAGACGACGTCGATGCAGATAAGCTCGCCTCAGGTTCTGAGACGACCGTTAACTCTAAATTGGGTACAATGGCTTGCTCAGGATCTTCTGGCATTGGCTGACTTAACAACCACCAATAACCACCCCCAATCATGATGATGAGCAACAAGACTACCATCGCAATTCGAACTGGCGAACCCACCATTGCCTGAATAATAATCCTTTTTTCCACTTTCAGATCCCCCAAAGCCATTAACTCACCGGGTAATGGTTTTGTTTTTTTGAATGCTGAACGAACTCGTTTCTCCATATCATCAGCAACATAACGTACCACTAATGATTCAAAAAACTGTTCGGCCTCCCTGGCTGACAATGCATCAATTTCAATGTCGATCGGTTTATGTTCTTGCCCATAACTTAAGCGAGTAAGTAAAGGATCTAAACAGTTCGATTCTGTAAAGAGGACGACATTGATATTCCACAAGCTATTATGCTGCGCTTCTAAAACCAATAACCATAGTTCAGAAACTAAGATTTCACTCAACAAATGAGCATCATCAATCACGATCACCACATCGACAGCATCACCATCTAACAGGCGTTGTAAGCTATCAACGAGAGGATCGTGTTGATTAAATAATGGATCAGAGACTAACTGACTCAGCAACATCGCACGGTGTTGCTCATCATTTTGGCTCGGATGACAAAGTAACAAACATTGGTTTTGATCTTGAGCCCACGCTTCTAAATAACGTTGGGCTAACCAAGATTTACCTGAACCTTTACCACCATCTACGGTAATCAAATTAGAACCAAAGTTCGTCAAGAGCTGCAGTCGTTCTAGCAACTCTATCTGAGATTCTAATTCTAATACTCGCATTTCATGAGCCAAACTCATCTAACATCCCTACTGGCTAGGTATTCGCAATTATGGATTGATTGCGATATAAAAGCACAAACAAGAAGGACGTTCACTCACCCCGATGATGCGAGAAAAGCAAAGAGTCCATCATTATTATATGTTGCGGCAAAAATCGATTGCTTGCTGAATCATCGCCTCAGGAACATCAGAGACCACACTTGCACTTCCGATTCCTGTCGGTAGAACTAAGCGAAGTTGCCCTGAAAGGACTTTCTTGTCTCGCATCATATGTTTCATAAAATCATCAAAAGACATGCTTTCTGGCGTATGTATTGGTAACTTCGCCTTCTTCAGTATAGAGATGATTTGTTCAAGCTGCTGCTGAGAAATAAGACCTTGTAACTGCGCGGTTTTCGCCGCCATGACCGTTCCTGAAGAAACCGCTTCACCATGCAGCCAATTACCATAACCTAGTTCCGCTTCAATCGCATGACCAAATGTATGACCTAGGTTCAATAACGCTCTGATTCCAGACTCTTTTTCATCTTGTGCAACGACTTCAGCTTTAATTTCGCAACAACGTGCAATTGCCGTAATCAGTGTCTCTTCATCCAGACGATATAAATCCTCTAAATGCTCATCCAACCATGAGAAGAATTCGCCATCATAAATAATGCCGTATTTAATCACTTCCGCCATGCCCGCTGCGAATTCACGCTCAGGTAACGTTGATAAGCAGTTGATATCGATAATGACAGACTGAGGTTGATAAAAAGCCCCAATCATATTTTTACCCATAGGATGGTTAACGGCTGTTTTTCCGCCAACAGAAGAGTCTACTTGCGACAAGAGTGTCGTTGGTATTTGAATGAAATCGACACCACGCTGATAACACGCAGCCGAAAATCCCACAAGATCACCAATCACTCCGCCACCTAATGCGATCACGACAACATCTCGTCCATAGTTGCCATCCAGCAAATAGCTCATCACTGAATTAAACGTATCAAGACTTTTGTACTGCTCACCATCAGGAAGTTCAAGCAGAGAGGCTTGGCATCCAACGTGTTCAAGTAAAGATAGGATTTTATCCGCATACAAAGGCCCGACGGTCACATTGCTGATCACGACGACTTTTTGTTTTGCCGACAAATAAGAAAGGTACGCCGGGTCGTCAAATAACCCGGCGCCAATAGAAATAGGGTAGCTACGCTCTGCTAGATTGACCGTAATCCGTTCCATGGTTTGATCTCCAAAAAATGAACTTAACGTTCTTCTAGCATTTTTACGATCTGGTTGGCTACCACTTTTGCACTTTGATCGTCAGTACGAACCGTATAGTCCGCCACTTCATCATAAAGTGTATTGCGTTCCACTGCTAAGTCTTCTAAAACTTCGCGTGGGTTGTCAGTTTGAAGTAAAGGACGCTTCTTGTCGCGGTTAGTGCGAGCAAGTTGCTTTTCTATCGTTGTCTCAAGATATACAACGATACCACGTGCAGATAGACGGTTACGGTTTTCTTTGCTCATCACTGAACCACCACCTGTCGCAAGAACAATACCCTGTTCTTGAGTCAAATCGTTGATTACAGATTCTTCGCGTTTACGGAAACCTTCCTCACCCTCAACATCGAATACCCAAGCGATATCAGCGCCAGTGCGCTCTTCGATTACAGTATCAGAGTCCAAAAACTCCATATGAAGTTGGGATGCTAGGTGTCTACCTATTGTACTTTTGCCGGCGCCCATCGGGCCAACAAGAAAAATATTGCGTTTCTCAGCCATGTTTAGCAGTAATTTACAACGTTAATTCAATGACATCGCCACAAGGTGTTCAGTATAAAAACTGAAATAATAAAGGCCTGTGGCACCAATTCCTCACAGATATCTCGTGATAAGACCCGAAATTATCAAGGTATGATGCCACTAATGCAAATTATATTTTGATCTATGGCGTAAATTTTAGCAGTTATTGCACTACAACCTTAGGTGTAACGAAAATTAAAAGCTCACTTTTCCCAATGTTTTCATAGCTTCGGCGGAAAAGTGCCCCTAATAATGGCAAGTCTCCAAGCAGTGGAACTTTATCGACGCTATTGACCACGCTGTGCTGAAAAATCCCCCCTAAAACCACAGTTTCCCCATTATTAACCAGAACTTGAGTTCCAATTCTCTGTGTATCAATGGCAATTGCCTCTCCCGTTCCCGTTTTCACCACTTGGCCCGGACGATCCTGGGTTACACTCAAATCGAGCACCAAACGATTATCGGGCGTGATCTGTGGCGTCACCTTTAAACTTAGAACCGCTTTTTTAAATGATACCGATGTCGCTCCACTCGACGCCGCTTCTAAATATGGAATTTCGGTACCTTGTTCAATGTAAGCTGGTTTTTTATTGGTGGTGATTAAACGAGGGCTAGAAATAATTTCGGCTTTTGACTCTTGCTGCAATGCCGAAAGCTCTAAATCCAACAGCGTATCCGATCCTAATTTCGCCACCTGGAACGCAATACTCGAAGCATTAGGCGATGTGGCGGCAAGGTTCACACTCAAAAAGTCATCAATACTGACGCCGCCACTGCCTTCATCACCACCATCGCTACCGCCATCACTGCCACCTCCATCGTAAATACCGATAGCGCCTAAGTTACTTTCAAGCGAACCACCAATTGTTGTAGACCCATTAGTGGATGAGAACCCCCAACGAACCCCAAGTTCATCAAGGTTGCCCTCTTTGACGGTCACGATCCTAGCTTCAATTTGAACTTGCTTCACCGGAATATCTAGTGAGGTAACAATGCTGCGTATCACTTCAATATTCTCTGGCAACTCTCGTATCAATAATGAATTGGTTCTTTCGTCAATCGTAAGGGACCCGCGCTCAGACAGCATCGTGATTTCCCCCTCCCCCATGATCATCTCAGCGATATCTGATGCTTTAGCAAAGTTGATGGTGAGGATTTCTGATTTAAGCTCAATAAGTTCATCATTCATGCGTAGCTTTTCTAGTTCCCGCTGCTCACGAAGATCCAACTCTTCTTTAGGCGCGACAAGAATGACACTACCTTCGACTCTTTTATCTAACCCTTTAACTTGTAGAATAATATCAAGCGCTTGCTGCCATGAAACTGAATCTAAACGCAGCGTTAAGTTGCCAGATACCGAATCTGACACCACCAAATTAAAATCATTGTAATCGGCAATCAGCTGCAATACGTTTCGTACTGCAATATCTTGGAAATTAAGTGAAATCAACTTCCCCTCTTTATCTAAAATACTCTGTTTCTTTTCGGGTACGGGCTCTATAACAGGACTCACCGTCACTTCTAGAAAACGATCTTTTAACGCATAACTGTACTGATAATCTTCCGATACGCGAATGTCGAGCTGTGTGTTGTGTTTATTACGCGATACCTCGATATTATTTACTATCGTCGAGAAATCTTTTACATCAATAATATTGAGCTGCTCATCCGATACCTGAGTATTAATCAGCTCAACTTGTAACCCTTGAGGCGTACTTTTCAAAGCATCGACCTTTGATTGCTCTCCATTCAAATAGCCTCTCTTCACATCCACCACAATGGAGCGTGAGCTTAACTCAACAATAATGACTGCTTCTTTGTCCTTATTCAGTTTAAAGTCAATATTTTGTAGCTCGTTGAGTGTCAGGTCCGCTGCGCCTGCCGTTGAGGCCAAGCACAGTGCACCAACGATGGCGCTTCGAATAAACCAGCGCATTAATATCTCTATTCCATTCATCATATTTACGTCTCAATCCTAAAACTATTTCAAACCTAAACTATTTCAAATTTAAGCTATTCAAACCTAAGCCATTTAAATCTAAGCCGCTTCAAATCTAGGCTACTTCAATGCCAACTTAACATGACGCTTATACCAGCAGCCCAAGCCATCAGGCAGCGTCTCATTAATTAATAAGTACTTCGCATTCACTTGAATCACTTGGCCATTATTGAGGCCCATGTACTGCCCATTTTTGACTTTCTCAACGCTTCCTAATGGCGTCTGCACAAGACCCGATATCGCACCACCAGATCCCATCACTCCTTTTAGGCGTAATTTTCCAATCGGATAACGCTCCAACCGACCCGACTTAGAGCGAGATCTGGGCTGCCAGCAATCCGTCTTGACCTTAGGCTGAGTGTGAACCACAGCTTCTTTGGGTAGAACGAAGGGTTCTCGCCCCATTCGCTGTGTATAGGGCTGCACGGATAATTGAGCCGCGGGTTCAAGCTGAATGGCTTGTTTACGCACTTGCCGCTCAACTTGCTGGACGTATTCATCTAATGGCTCATGATTTGCCTTACAACCCATTATGAGTAGAGGGAGCACACAGAGTGCCCATATAGGGTTAGGGTTAGCCTTCACTTTTCACCTCCGGTTTGAATTGGTAGGTATAGGCTCGAACTCGAAAATGCAAAGTACTGCTCTCTTGACTGACCCTTTGCCAATCTACGTCATCAAAACTGATGATCCTTGGCAGTTTGGCAATCGCTTCAGCAAAGTCACCTATGTCGTGATAACTACCCGTTAACTCAATATTCAGCGGTAAGCGATACAGAAAATCCTGATTTTGCTTCTCACCCCAATCGATTCGAGTAAAGGTTAAGTCATGGTCCAACCCAAGCTCATTCACCGATGCCAACATGCTCGCTAGCTCTTTCTGCACGGGTAGCTGTTGCAACAGGTAATCGTAACGACTGGTCAACTCCGTAAGTTGAGACTGCAACATTGGCAACACAGCCACTTTATTGGCCTTGATGTGCAAGGTAGATTTAAGCGTTTGTTCCTGCTGCTTTAGTTGTTGTAAATCCTCATTTTGAGGCACCCAATAGAACCACGCTCCGACACCTTGAAGTACAAGGATCAGCACTAAAAGCACCAGTGACTGAGCAACCAGCGGCCACTCAGTGATTTCGTCCATATCAAGCTCTTGGAAGTTAACCATGCGATCCTCCTAATTTAGCTTGCGAAGCCACCAGCTCATCAGTTTCTGTCTCTTTCTTTTCCTCAGACAAATTAAAAGTGAACGACACATTGAAGGTTTGAAAATCGATCCCAAAACGCTTTTTGCCCAATACGATTGAGTGCATCTCTACATCGACCAGCAATGAAGAACGCTCTAAATTATCGAGCATCGTTGCCAAGCGAGCGGTGCTATCACTGATCCCTGATAGCTCAAGATCCTGACCATTCATTTTGATTTTATCGACATACACCCCTTCAGGAATCAGTTGAGCAATTAAGTTCATGAACTCCGTCGTTTTATTTCTCCCTCTCTGCAGTTTTTCAACCATGTCTAAACGCGTCATGATCGAATCATGCTCCTGCTTCACCACATCCAGAGCATCAATTTTAGAATCTAACTGGGCGATATATTGCTTAAGGTAAGTCAGCCGCGCTTGTTGCTGGCTCTTTTGATCAGAGAAATAGAGGCCCCCACCCCACTGAATGCCAACTGCCAGCAAAAAGCTTAGAATGACTAAACCGAAAAACCGGCGACGATGCTGTGCGCGCTTTGCCTCCCTCCACGGCAATAGGTTTACCCGATGTAATGCATGACTACTGTCTAACATGAGCCGCCTCCATCCATTGAATCCCACTCACCGCCAACCCCGCAGCTGTGCTGTATACCTGGCTATCTGCCCTAAGCACCTTCCGTTTCGATGTCTTATCCTCAAACAGACTAAAAAGGTTTAAAATTTCACAATCTAGGCTCAATTCTCGACTCAAATGCTCCGACAGCATGGGAATGTTTGCCCCTCCTCCAGACAGCCAGATACCCTCCACCGTTTTCTGATTATTCACCGATGCATAAAGTTGAAGCTGTCGCCGAATCCGCTCAAATACTTCTTGGAAAAATCGGTCTACGTTATGATCGGAAGCGGCATCAAGTGATGGGTTGTCATCTAAAGATTTGGCGTGGCGAGTCCCATAAGCGATATCTTTATGGAAAGGCGATTTTCCCTCAGGAATGCTGCACAGCGAGATCTGTGTTAAACCGACATCCACCAGCATCCAATTTTTCTTATCTGGATGTTGATGAGCGAGCAACTGCCATACTTGCAATAAGCTATGAGCCTGAACGTCCACCACATAAGGTGTCATTCCTGCCTTCAGTACTACTTCAGCACGGCTTGCTACCACCTCTTTACGAGTCGCGTACACTTGATAGCTCGTCATCGAAGCGTGAGAGGTCGAAGCATGAGGGGAAGTTCGTGGTGTTCGAGAGGCCGAATCGATTGACGCTGGCAGAGTGCCCACTTTAAGCCTATGTTTATCATCAAGTTTGATAAAATCTAAACTGACCTCTTCAATCGGAAATGGAGACTGCTGGGAAAAGGCTTGATAAAGCGCGAATTCGAGCTCTCTATCTTGTAGCTCACTGTCGATTTGCAACACCTTGCTGATTACGGCATTGTCCGGGATCGAAATAGCGACTTGACGACTAAATAGAGGTAGCCCCTTTCTTAGTTCGTTTAATTTCTTTACAATTTTCTGATAATTCAGGGTGTGGTTATCAGCGACAATACCATCTGTAATAGGCAACTCTTGATAACTCATCAGAGCATAACGTCCACCCATTGATTTCAGTACTACCGCTTTAATGCTGTGATGCCCGATATCAATACCAGTAATTAATGATTTACCCATACAACTTAGCTCCAGTGTATTACTTAGCTCAAAAAGGTTGTGAATATTGGTTAAATAAGCGTTAATTAACACCAGAGCTAAATATTTAGCCTAGAGTACAAGGGTTTACAGCCCGGCAGCCTCAACTAATCAGGGATTATCCGGTGAAGTTCATAAAGCGATTGTTCATATTTTCATTTATTTGCACCATTCTTGGAGTGAGTACAATTTTTGGGTTCTACTTATACGTGAAACCAGAGTTGCCAGACGTTGCGACATTACGCGATGTAAAACTCCAAACACCGATGCAGGTCTACAGCCAAGATGGCAAATTGATCTCTCAATTTGGTGAGAAAAGACGTATCCCTCTGAAACTAGAAGAGATGCCACCAGAGCTGATTGAGGCGATTATTGCGACCGAAGATAGTCGTTATTATGATCACTTTGGATTTGACCCCATTGGTATCACCCGTGCGGCGATCACTGTGATTGCATCTGGCAGCGCAAAACAAGGTGCCAGTACCATCACCCAGCAACTCGCTCGAAACTTTTTCTTAACTAACGAGAAAAAGATCATGCGTAAAATCAAAGAGATTTTTATCGCAGTCCACATTGAGCAGTTGCTTTCCAAACAAGAAATTCTGGAACTTTACCTCAACAAAATTTACCTCGGACACCGCTCTTATGGTGTAGGAGCTGCCGCGCAAACCTATTTTGGTAAAGAGCTAAAAGATCTTTCACTTGGTGAAATTGCTCTCATTTCAGGTTTACCAAAAGCGCCATCCACAATGAACCCTATCTATTCGGTTGAGCGTGCAACTCATCGTCGTAATGTTGTATTAATGCGAATGCTAGATGAGCAATACATCACTCAAGAGCAGTATCAAGCGGCTCGCGCAGAGGTGCTCACATCGAAATTCCATGGTGCTGAAATTGAACTCAGTGCCCCTTATGTGGCAGAAATTGCCCGAGCATGGATGGTAGAACGCTACGGTGAAGAGGCTTATACCTCTGGAATGAAAGTGTATACAACCGTTGATTCTACACTGCAAAAATCAGCCAACACGGCTGCGATTAATAACCTTATCGCTTACGATGAACGCCATGGATATAGAGGGGCGGAGCGCACTCTTTGGACGCCAGAACAAACAGCTTTCGATACTGAACAAATAGAAAAATCACTGAAGTCACAGCCAACCTATGGTGAATTGGTTCCTGCTGTCGTGACTAAGGTCGAGCCGAAATCGGCAACGATCTGGGTCAAAAACAGAGGTGAAAAGACGATCACTTGGCAAGGTATGAATTGGGCTCGTAAATTCATGACCGACGACCGTCAGGGGCCTGCGCCAAAAAACGCGACTGACATTCTAGCGACAGGTGAACAAGTTTGGGTTCGAGCGGTGACGTTAGCTCAAGCCGATTCGAAACCAACATCAGAAGAAAACGCCGATAGCACTATGGTTGAATGGCGCTTAAGCCAAGTGCCGAATGCGAATACGGCCTTTGTGGCAATGAACCCAGAAAATGGCGCTGTACTCTCTTTAGTCGGTGGCTTTAACTTTGTACACAACAAATTCAATCGAGCGACTCAATCGGTTCGACAAGTGGGCTCCAGTATCAAGCCATTTATCTACTCTGCCGCGATAGACAAAGGATACACACTTGCCTCTTTAGTCAATGATGCGCCGATCAACCAATGGGACAAAAGCCAAGGCACCGCATGGCGACCAAAAAACTCGCCACCAACGTACATTGGCCCAACTCGTTTACGCATTGGTTTAGCACAATCGAAAAACGTCATGGCAGTACGAGTATTACGTAATGTTGGCTTAGATGAAACTCGTGAATACCTCACTCGTTTTGGGTTTGATATTGACCAAGTGCCTCGCTCAGAGACCATTGCATTGGGCGCGGGCAGTTTAACCCCAGTTAAAATGGCGCAAGGCTACTCTGTTTTCGCGAACGGCGGTTATTACGTTGAGCCTTTCTACATTAATCGTCTTGAAGGGCCTTATGGGGATGTCATTTTTGAAGCGACACCAACCACCGTATGCCGACAAGATTGCTTAACTGATAGCAATACGAATGACACGAATGATCTCGCTCTACAAGATAATGAGTTCAATGAACAAGATATCTTGCCTGACGGAGAGCAACCTAAATACGCACCACAAGTGATTTCTGAACAAACGGCGTTCTTAGTTCGTGAAATGATGTACAGCAACATTTGGGGGGGTGGTAACTGGCGAGAAGGAACGGGCTGGAACGGAACCGGTTGGCGCGCTCAGCCGCTTAAACGCCGTGATATTGGCGGAAAAACCGGAACCACCAACGACTCAAAAGATGCATGGTACAACGGCTATGGCCCAGGCATTGTTGCCACCGCTTGGGTCGGTTTTGATAACCACAATCGTAAACTTGGAAAATCAAAACCCAATAAGAACCTTGGAAAAGATCAAATCAGTGGCGGTGAAGCGGGAGCTAAAACAGCGCAACCTGCTTGGGTGAGCTTCATGCGAGTGGCATTAGAAAACACGCCAGCACTACGCAAGCAGCTACCTGAGAACATTGTTCGCGTTAGAATCGACCGCGAAACCGGACTGTTAACCAACAAGTTTGATGGCTCATCCATGTTTGAGTACTTCTTAAAAGGCACAGAGCCAACGGATTATGTGGAAGAGAACTTGGGTGACAATATCTACTCAACTTCAGACTCAACAGAGAGTGAAGCGCTTTTCTAATTACAGGTTAAACGTACTTAGTAAGTAAATAACCAAGCAATCAAAGCCAGTGATGATTTACCTCACTGGCTTTGTTCTTTTTACGGCGACCCAAAAATCGCCCCCGCTTACTCAAATTCAGGTAAGCAAGATTCAATTGCAGAAGAGAGTTGCTCAAAACGCTTTCTCAATGGCGATCCAGGACGATAAGCGAGAACAATTTTACGTGATGGTTCAGGGTTAACGGCTTTTAAATAACACACGCCATCTTTCACTTTTTCCTTCGGTAAGCAGAGCTGAGGAAGTAAGGTGATCCCCGCCCCTGCCGCCACCATGTTTCGTAACGTCTCTAGACTGGTTGCTTTGAAACGTTCATCATCTTTTGCTCCTGCAGCAAAACAGAAGCCTAGCGCCTGATCTCTTAGGCAGTGACCATCGCCTAAACTCAGCACCGTTTTTCCATTCAACGCCAACATATCCAGTTGATCTAATTCCGCCCATTCATGATCGCAAGGCACCGCAATACTCAATGGTTCATTGTAAACCTCAAGCTCCTTAAACGGAGCCGTCTCAGCAACAGAAGCCAGAACCAAGCAATCTAACTTCCCCTCTTCTAATTGACGGACAAGCTGATGAGTTTGAGCTTCATGCAAATACAGCTCTAACTCTGGAAACTGCTCTTTCAACTGAGGCACAATCTTAGGGAGTAAGTAAGGCCCCACGGTCGGAATAAAACCAATATGCATCGGGCCTGACATCGCATCGCCTTGTCTACTCGCCAACTCTTTGAACGTTTTCACTTCATTTAAGATGGTTTTCGCTTGCTCCACTAACTGCAAACCAGAATCCGTAAACAAAACTCGACGGCTGCTTCTTTCCAACAATGTTGTGCCAAGTTCCTCTTCCAATTTTTTTATCTGGCCACTTAATGTCGGTTGGCTAACAAAACACGCTTCTGCTGCTTTACGAAAATGCTTATGTTCGGCTAAAGCTACTAGGTACTCGAAATCACGAATGTTCATAAAACCGTTTTCCTGTTTGAATTCATAATTGATAGGAAATATCTATCAAAACCATAGCACCAAACGATTAGAACTATCAAAGCAAATCTTCAATAATAGCTTCAACAAAACGGAACGATGAAATAAAACGTTCCAAACTCATTAAAGAAAATTGAAAAGGAAACATTATGTTTGCATCTAAAGAAGGCCAAAACGTACCACAAGTCACTTTCCCAACTCGCCAAGGTGACGCTTGGGTAAATGTGACTAGCGACGAGCTATTCAAAGATAAAACCGTCATTCTATTTAGCTTGCCGGGTGCATTTACTCCAACATGTTCATCAAGCCACTTACCACGTTACAACGAGCTATTTTCTGTATTTAAAGAGCATGGCGTTGACGAAATTGTCTGTGTTTCAGTAAACGACACGTTTGTAATGAACGCGTGGAAAGCAGACCAAGAAGCAGAAAACATCACCTTCATTCCAGATGGTAATGGTGAGTTCACAGATGGCATGGGCTTACTTGTAGACAAGAACGAGATTGGCTTTGGCAAACGTTCATGGCGTTACAGCATGCTAGTGAAAAATGGCGTGGTAGAAAAAATGTTCATCGAACCAAACGAACCTGGCGACCCGTTCAAAGTATCTGATGCCGATACCATGCTGAACTACCTTGCACCAAACCATAAAGAGCAAGAGTCTATTACGGTATTTACTAAACCTGGCTGCCCTTTCTGTGCGAAAGCGAAACAAAACCTGATTGATAACGGTCTTCAATATGAAGAAGTTATTTTAGGCAAAGACGCAACAACGGTAAGCCTACGTGCAATCACTGGTCGCACAACCGTTCCACAAGTCTTCATTGGTGGTAAACACATCGGTGGTAGCGAAGAGCTTGAAGCGCATCTAGCAAAATAACGCTTAATAACTTTAAACCATTGCTTACAACTTGAATCGGTTTCTGGCTCACCTCAAGAGGTCGCCAGAAATCGATTTATCATGGTAAGCCAACACGAAACATTCCATTGAAGTTAAGTAAACAGCCAGAGAACTCATTATGAAACAGATAAACGTTGATGTAGCCGTCATTGGTGGTGGTACCGCAGGACTTGGATCTTACCGAGCAGCAAAAGCACACACAGATAGTGTCGTGATGATCGAAGGTGGCCCATACGGCACAACTTGCGCCCGTGTTGGTTGCATGCCTTCTAAACTACTGATTGCCGCGGCAGAAAGCGTTCATCAAATCGAGAAAGCACCAGCCTTTGGAATTCATCCGCAAGGTGAAGTTGTGATCAACGGCCGAGAAGTCATGGACAGAGTCAAACGTGAGCGAGACCGTTTCGTTGGCTTCGTACTAGAAGGCGTCGATGAGATCCCAGCTGAGGATAAAATCTCTGGCTACGCAAAATTCGTCGATAACACCACCTTAATTGTTGATGACCACACGCAAGTCAACGCTAAGCGTATTATTATTGCGACAGGTTCTCGACCTGCCTACCCTGGCGTTTGGAATGAACTTGGCGATCGTTTAGTGATTAACGATGATGTGTTTGACTGGGATGATCTGCCTCAAGCGGTAGCCGTATTTGGCCCAGGAGTAATTGGTTTAGAACTTGGTCAAGCTCTGCATCGTCTTGGCGTAAAAACCAAAATCTTTGGTCTAGGCGGTCAAGTCGGTCCAATTACCGATCCTGAAGTGATGGCTTACGCCAATAAAGCTTTCCAAGAGGAGTTCTACCTTGATGCTGACGTTAAAGTCGAAAGCATGAAACGTATTCCTTCGCCAACGGGTGAAGGTGATGACAAGGTTGAAATCCAGTTCATCAACCATGACGGCGAACTTGAAACCTTCATTGTTGACTACGTGCTTGCAGCAACTGGGCGTCGTCCAAATACCGATAAGTTGGCGATTGAAAACACAGGAATAGAACTCGACGAACGTGGTGTTCCAACCGCCGATCATTACACACTGCAAACCTCCGTCGGCAGTATTTTTATTGCTGGTGATGCAAGTAACCAAATGCCACTGCTTCACGAAGCGGCTGATCAAGGTCGTATTGCAGGCGATAATGCAGGACGATTCCCTGATATTCGAGCGGGACTACGCCGTTCAGCCATTTCAGCGGTATTCTCTGATCCACAAATTGCGATGGTGGGTGAAACGTACAAACAAATCACCACACGCTTAGGGACTTGTGGCTGCTTTGCCACTGGTGAAGTGTCGTTTGAAGGGCAAGGTCGTTCACGTGTCATGCTGCGTAATAAAGGTTTGCTGCATGTGTATGGCGAACAAGGGACTGGCCGATTCTTAGGCGCTGAAATGATGGGACCGAATGCAGAACACCTCGCTCACCTATTAGCATGGGCGCATCAGAACAAAATGACCGTATCTGAAATGCTAGATATGCCATTTTATCACCCGGTTATTGAAGAGGGTGTACGTACTGCACTGCGTGATTTAAATGCCAAACTGCATTTAGGTCCAGAGATGATCAAACATTGCTTAGATTGTGGCCCTGGTTGTTAATACCTCCGTTCGCGGTTAATAATTCCGTTCACGGTTAATCACATCATGCTTTAACACCGCAGGGGCTTAACTACTCTGCTGTCAGATAAAAACGACGATGCTTTGGTATCGTCGTTTTTTTATTCTTAAAAAGCAGCCACTCGGTAGCAAGATAAGAAAAAAGCGCAGACAAACAGACAACAGGGTAAAGCCGGAATATAATTGAGTTCTTACTTTCACTTGAGCGGAACCCATGGCTTGTAATGATTGCCGAAGCGCTTGGTTTTGGAAAAAAATCGGACGCTGCCAACGCTGTATGGATCAACTCACCGTCCTGTCCGTTCTATGCTGGATTGTCTGGTGGTTTGGATTTAAAGAGGCGCCCACCAGTATTGAATCAATCACATTGATCATGGCGGGGTTTGCTTTTAATGCTTTATTGTTTCTCCATTTATGGATGAAGTATGTGATCTTTCCTTGGAGAGAAAGGAAGCATAAAAAGTAAAAGGATCATGGTAGGCCGAAAGCTTAGCTCTCTATTCAGGTGCAGATTCAAGTCCCATTCCAAACCCAAATCGCAGATAGAAAAAAGCCCCTAATCCAAATTGGTTAGGGGCCTTCTTAGATTCTTCTAAGAAAAAGCAGTGGTACAATTAAGACTGCCGCTTTTTCAGTTAGTTCAAAAAATATAAAATTTATTTGTTAGCACTTGCTAATTTTAAATAAAAATCTATAAAATCAAAACTTTAACAATAGAAAAATCGTAAAAATAATCCTTACGCGTTACCGTTAGGAAGATCTCTTTGATCGATCTTCTTCTGTGCTTGCTCAACCGCATAAGCCACTTGCTTAGGTGATACCCCACCCAGTGCCGAACGTTTTTCTAAGCATGACTCAATGGTCAAAATTTCATACACATCCTGCTCAATCACAGCAGAAAACTCTTTCATTTCGGCAATCGATAACTCTTCTAGTGCGCAGCCTTTTGCAATCGCCGCCACGACTGTCACGCCGACGATATGGTGCGCTTCACGGAAAGGAATACCTTTTGCCACCAAGTAGTCCGCCAGCTCTGTTGAGTTCGCGTAACCTTGCTGCGCCGCTTCCAACGTACGCTCACCATTCACTTGAATGCCATCAAAACAGAGTGCTGCCATTTCCATGCAGTCATGCCAAGTATCAAGCGCATCAAACAGCCCTTCTTTATCTTCTTGCATGTCTTTGTTGTACGCCAATGGCAGTGCTTTTACTGTCATCATCATTGCCGCTAATGAGCCATATACTCGGCCTGTTTTACCACGGATCAACTCAAGCGCATCTGGGTTCTTTTTCTGTGGCATTAAAGATGAACCGGAAGTCACCGTATCGGCCAGTTCAATAAAGCCAGATTCACCTGAATTGTAGAAAATCATATCTTCAGCCAGACGAGAAAGGTGCAACATGGAGATAGAGGCAACTGACATAAGCTCCATCACATGATCGCGATCTGAAACCGAGTCGAGTGAGTTACGCGTTGCTCGGCGGAAACCTAAATCATGAGCAACTTGTTCACGATCCATTGGGTAAGCCGTCCCCGCAAGCGCACCTGAACCGAGTGGACACGTGTCCAAACGTTTCATCGCGTCACTCAGACGAGAATAATCACGGTCAAACATCTCAACATACGCAAGACACCAGTGAGCGAATGTCACAGGTTGTGCTCTTTGTAAGTGAGTATAACCCGGCAGAACGGTCGCTTGATGCTGCTGAGCAACATTCACTAGTTGAGCTTGTAGTCGATCCAAAGTGATTAGCAACTGCTGGCTTTGCTGACGACACCATAATTTCAAATCCGTCGCGACTTGGTCATTACGTGAACGGCCAGTATGAAGTTTTTTACCTAAATCACCGACCTTACCAATGAGCTTCTGTTCGACCCAACTATGAATATCTTCAGCATCAGAGTGTAAAATTTGTGTCGGATCTTCTAAAACTTCATGCTTGAGTTCATTTAAAGCGAATTCTAAAGACTGCTGCTCTTCTTTGGTCAGCACATCGACCGAAAGCAGTGCTTTAGACCAAGCGATAGAGCCAACAATATCTTCTTCCGCCAAACGGTAATCAAAACGAAGTGAGTCATTAAAATCTTTAAATCTAGTATCTGCTGCTTGGGTAAATCTTCCGCCCCATAATGCCATTGCTCTTCTCCATTGAGTTTACGTCTTTATATTTTCTACCGCGGTTGAGGCTTAGTGTGTGATGAGAAGCCATAAAATTCATACCGCGTAGATACAAATAGAACCTAGAAGATAGCTTCTAGGTTCTAACGATTTAATCTAACCTAGGTATCGCGTTATTTTTTTGCCTGTTTTAGCGCACGGATACGGCTAGACAGTGAGTAAAGACGGATGAAGCCACCCGCATGGCTTTGGTCATACACTTCATCTTCACCAAAAGTCGCAAACTCTTCACAGTACAAGCTGTTTTCAGAACGCTTCTGAGTCACCGTTGCATGACCTTTATAAAGCTTGATCACCACTTCACCGTTAACGTCTTTCGCTAGCTCTTCCGTTGCCGCTAAAATTGATTTACATAACGGAGTAAACCAACGTCCATCATATACAAGATGAGATGCTTTCACACCGAGCTCCTCACGGAATTCGAATGCACTTTTATCAAGCACCAGTTGCTCTACTGCACGCAACGCTTCCATCATAATGGTGCCACCCGGAGTTTCGTAGCAACCACGAGATTTCATTCCAACAAGACGGTTTTCTACAATATCAATACGACCAATACCGTGTTTCGCCCCTTTCTCGTTGAGATAAACCAGCGCGTTGTATGGCGTCATCGTCTCACCATCAACTGCTACAACTTCTCCGTTCTCAACTTTTAGAGTCACGTACTCAGATTCGTTTGGCGCTTGTTCTGGATCAACGGTCCAAGCCCAGCAATCTTCATCCGGTGCATTCCACGTATTTTCAAGCACGCCACCTTCTGTCGAGATATGCCACGCGTTAGCATCACGAGAATAAATTTTTGTCAGCGAAGCCGTACAAGGGATATTACGCTCAGCAAGGTAATCAAGACACTCTTCACGGCTCACAAGATCCCACTCACGCCAAGGGGCAATAACATGAAGCTCGGGAGCAAGCGCCGCAAATGCGCCTTCAAAACGAACTTGGTCATTACCTTTACCAGTACAACCATGACACAACGCATCAGCACCCACTTTACGAGCTAACTCAACTTGTGCTTTCGCAATAATTGGACGCGCCATTGACGTACCAAGTAGGTATTTACCTTCGTAGTAAGCGCCTGTTTTTAGCGTTGGGAAAATATAATCGGCGACCATCTCTTCTTTTAGATCGGCAACATAACAAGCACTTGCGCCTGATGCGATGGCTTTCTCTTCAATGCCTTGTAACTCTTCATCGCCTTGACCCACATCTGCCACGAATGCAACCACTTCACAGTCATAGTTCTCTTTCAACCATGGAATGATCACAGATGTGTCTAGACCGCCTGAATACGCTACTACTACTTTATTTACGTTAACTTTGCTCATGTTCTTACTCCTATTGCCCGGGCTGCACTTTGGCGGTCAGTTCCTCGGGGTATATCCATATTTATTATAAAATCTATAATTCTTTGATTGGGTGGTTAGTTTGTTATTAACAATTAAAAACTAACTCATCGGGGTAAAAATTGAGTTCCGATGTTTTCACCTGCAAATAGTTGGGCTAGTTTTTCTGGGTAGCGCCATGTTGCAACTTCAACTGGTCGTCCCAAATCACTGGCTGCTTGTAGCGCCGCCTCAACTTTTACAATCATTCCGTCCGTGACTACTTTGCCAGTAATCAGTGCGTCAGCTTGTTGATGATTCAAGCTCGAAATGAGATGGCCTTTACCATCTAACACACCACTGACATCAGAAAGAAACACAAGCTCTGCATCCAATGCGCCTGCAACGGCAACGGCGGCTTGGTCAGCATTCACATTCATCATCTGCCCTTCAGGCGTAAGCCCAATAGAACTGATGATCGGTAATGCGCCCGTAGAAAGCACCGCTTGTAATACATTGGCATTACCCGGTTTTGCCTTACCTACGGCACCCAATTCAGGGCTAAGCTCTTCCACCACACATAGACCGCCATCGGCTAAGCTTAACCCTACTGCATTAATTCCATCTTTTACCGCCTGACCTTGAAGCAGCTTATTTGCTGTTCCGGCTAGCGCACCTACCACCATAGGGATCTGATCGTAAGGTGTTACACGTAAACCTTGGACTTTCATCGTCTCAAGCTTGAGCTTCGACATTAAGTCATCTACCAAATAGCCACCGCCATGAACGATGACGATAGGTCGCTGAGCTCGTCGCTGGTACGCGGAAATCGCACCAAATAATTTGCTAAGTGTCTCTGTGCATGAAAGGGCTGCACCACCTAACTTAATTACTAATGACTGCTCGTTTTGACTCATATCGTGCTTCCTTAAACAAGTGCTGTTAATGGTTTAAAACCATAGTGAATATTTAAACATTGCATCGCCTGGCTAGAGGCTCCCTTTAGCAAATTATCTATCGCTGATACCGCAATAATATGTTGCCCTTGCACCTTCCAACCTATATCGCAGAAAGGTGTGTTTTCTACATCTTGAATTCTCGGTATGTTATCTAACAAGCGAACCACAGGTTTATCCTTATACGCTTGTTCAAATGCTTGCTGAACATCCGCGCCAGTCACATCCTGTGCTAACTTCATGGTGATCGTCGCTAAGATCCCACGTTTAAAATTGCCAAGGTGCGGAGTAAAAATCACATCACAACCCAAATGATTGGCAATTTCAGGTTGATGACGGTGATTAAATATCCCGTAAGGCTGTAGACTCACTTCGCAAAAGCTATTGGTCATACTTGCTTTACGCCCTGCACCTGTCACACCGCTGGTTGCATTAATCACAGGCCACTGAGCCGTATCAATTAAACCAGCATCAACCAATGGCTTAATTGCGAGTTGTGAAGCGGTCGGATAACAACCCGCTACCGCAATCAACTGAGACTGTTTGATTTCCGCTTCATTCCACTCGGCTAGCCCGTAAGCTGCACTGTCTAACCACTGTGGGTACTGATGCTCAAAACCATAAAAATCCTGATAAAAACGTTCGCCTTTCACCCTAAACGCGCCAGATAAATCAAAAACTTGGCAACCTTGTTCTAAAAATATAGGTGCTAAATCGTGACTCACTTCATGAGCAGTCGCGAGAAAAACCACATCGGACTCCGCCGCTACCGCTTGTGGATCAAGCAGAGGCTGAACGGGCATATCAATCAAACCCAAAAGCTTGCCATGTAAAGCGGCTATTGGCTTTCTTGCATCAACGCTATTGGCTGAAACATATAAACCTGCTAGCGTAAGCTTTGGGTGTTTATTAACCATCAAAGCAAGCTCTGCTCCGGTATATCCGCTTGCTCCGATAATTGTGGTTTTCAACATCTCAACACATCCAATTTTTAAGGTAATCGACGATCTTAAAACTGATTATTAATACAAAAAATTCAGCTTTTATTGATTTTTTATTCAGTAATAATGCTTTAATATGTGTTTTACCGTCTTATATAATTTCTGTCAACAGTAGAAGTGAAGATAATATGCAATTACCCAGTTTTATAGAGGTCTACAGAGGCCTCATTTCGACATCCTCGATCAGTTCAACCGATTCAAGCTGGGACGAAGGAAATGCAAAAGTCATTGAAAAATTGGCGACTTGGCTAAAAGACATTGGATTTGAAGTCGAAGTCATCGAAGTTGAACCCGGCAAGCACAACCTCATTGCAAAAAAAGGCGCAGGGGAAGGTGGATTACTACTGGCAGGACACAGCGATACGGTTCCCTTTGATGAAGGGCAATGGAGCTTTAACCCTCACGAACTCACCGAATCGAATAATCGCTTTTACGGTTTAGGTACCGCTGACATGAAAGGCTTCTTCGCTTTTATTATTGAAGCGGTCAAGAAGGTAGATTGGAGCAAACAGACAAAGCCTCTTTATGTGCTTGCGACCTGCGATGAAGAGACCACCATGTTGGGCGCACGCCACTTTACTGAAAGCGCCCCTTTCAAACCGGATTACTGCATCATCGGTGAGCCCACAAGCTTAGTGCCTATCCGAGGCCATAAAGGTCATGTCGCCAATGCCATTCGAATCACAGGGCGCTCAGGGCACTCTTCCGATCCCGCGTTAGGGGTCAATGCTATCGAGATCATGCATGAAGTGATGTTTGCCTTAATGCAACTGCGTGACAAGTTGGTCAAAGAGTATCATCACCCCGGATTTGCCATTCCAAGCCCAACACTCAATTTAGGTCATATCCATGGAGGAGACAGCGCCAACCGAATTTGTGGCTGTTGTGAACTTCATTATGATGTGCGCCCTCTGCCTGGGATCAGTTTAGATGGATTAGACAACTTACTGCGAGATGCGCTTAAAGAGGTTGAAGCGAAATGGTCAGGCCGAATTGATATCACGCCTTTGCATGAACCCATTCCCGGTTATGAATGCCAACATGATCACCCATTTATCGCTGGCGTTGAGTCGATCTGTGACACCCCCTCAGCTACAGTAAACTACTGCACGGAAGCGCCTTTTCTTCAGCAGTTGTGCCCAACCTTGGTGTTAGGCCCCGGTTCTATTGATCAAGCGCACCAACCTGACGAGTTTCTTAGTTTAGATTTTATTGACCCTACAATTAATATTTTGTCTAAAGCGATGAATAAATATTGTATCTAAACCTTTCCATGCGCCTCTAAATGACATTGTTCGCTTCTATATAATTTCGATTTTTAAGCCAAAGTGAGTGGATTCATCTCACTTTGAGCTTACTAACTCCCGATTATGTAATAAATTTTCACCTCGGTAGTGAAAATGAATAGAATTCCCAGCCCATTTCATCGTTGCAGTTAATAATTGCAAACTTAGTCTGCTTTATTTGACTACATACAGCACTTTTCGCTAGATTGTGTACTTAACAAGGAACAATGGATGTAATTAATTTACGAGGCAGGATGACAATGAACGAAAAATACGCCGCGCTCAAAAGCAACGTGAGCATGTTGGGCCGCTTGTTAGGTAACACTATTCAAGAAGCTCATGGTGACATTATTCTAGAGAAAGTAGAGACTATCCGTAAGCTTTCTAAATCCGCTCGAGCAGGGAATCAAGCCGATCGCGACGCTCTTATTGAAGAGATCAAGAATCTGCCAAATGAGCAACTGACTCCAGTAGCGCGCGCTTTTAACCAATTTCTTAATCTGACCAATATGGCAGAGCAATACCATACAATTTCACGCCACTGCGAAGAACATGTATGTGAACCCGACGCCATTAACTCGCTATTCTCAAAATTAACTCAAAATAAAATTAGCAAGTTAGATGCAGCGCAAGCGGTTCGAGATTTAAATATTGAGCTCGTACTCACCGCACACCCAACAGAAATCACTCGTCGAACCATGATCAATAAACTGGTCAAAACCAATGAGTGTTTATCAAAACTAGAACTGAGCGATCTCTCTTCTAAAGAGCGTCATAAAACAGAACGTCGCTTAGAGCAATTAATCGCTCAAGGTTGGCACTCTGATGTCATTCGTAAGCAGCGACCTACACCATTAGATGAAGCTAAATGGGGCTTTGCTGTGGTTGAAAATTCACTGTGGGAAGCGGTACCGGAATTCCTACGTGAACTCGATGAGCGCGTAACGGGTTATCTTGGCGAAGGTCTACCGATTGATGCTCGCCCTGTGCATTTCTCATCATGGATGGGTGGCGATCGCGATGGTAACCCATTTGTGACTCACTCAATCACGCGTGAAGTTCTACTTCTATCTCGCTGGAAAGCCGCCGATCTTTATCTTGGCGATATTCAAGAGCTGATCAGCGAACTATCAATGACTAAGTGCAATGATACCGTTCGTCAATTAGCTAATGATGAGCACGAACCTTACCGTGCCATTTTGAAACGCATCCGCACACTACTGCAAGACACTATCGAAGTGCTTGAAGCGAAAATTAACGGTAAAGAGGTGCCAAACAAAGCGATTCTTGAGCACGTTGATGAGCTATGGGAACCGCTGTTTGCGTGTTACCAATCTCTGCAAGAGTGTGGCATGAATGTGATTGCGGGAGGTTCACTACTCGATACCTTACGTCGCATCAAAGCCTTTGGGGTTCACCTCGTTCGCCTAGACATTCGTCAAGAGAGCACGCGCCACTCAGATGTACTGTCGGAACTGACTCGCTACCTCGGCATTGGTGATTACGCGCACTGGAGCGAACAAGACAAGATCTCGTTCCTCGTGAACGAGCTAAGTTCAAAACGCCCATTACTACCACGAGATTGGCAACCATCAGAGCAGGTAAAAGAGGTTCTGGATACTTGCCAAATCGTTGCGTCTCAATCACGCGAAGCGTTTGGTGCTTATGTGATCTCGATGGCTCGTACCGCTTCAGATGTATTAGCCGTGCATTTACTTCTTCAAGAGAGTGGCTGTGAATTCCGCATGGATGTTTGCCCACTGTTTGAAACCCTTGACGATTTGAATAACTCTGAAGAGGTCATGAAGCAACTTTACTCTATCGATTGGTATCGCGGTTTCATCCAAAACCACCAAATGGTGATGATAGGTTATTCTGATTCAGCTAAAGATGCTGGTGTCATGTCTGCGGGTTGGGCGCAATATCGTGCGATGGAATCGTTAGTGAAAATCAGTGAAGATGCGGATATCGAGCTGACCTTATTCCATGGCCGTGGTGGTACGGTTGGCCGTGGCGGCGCTCCTGCGCATGCTGCACTATTGTCTCAGCCACCAAAAAGCTTGAAAGGCGGTTTACGTGTGACTGAACAAGGTGAAATGATCCGCTTCAAACTTGGTTTGCCTGATGTTGCTGTAAACAGTTTCAATATCTATGCGAGTGCGATTTTAGAAGCGAATCTTCTGCCACCACCAGAGCCAAAACAAGAATGGTACGATCTGATGGATGTATTGTCAGAAGTGTCATGCGAAGCTTATCGTCATATCGTTCGTGGTGAACCTGATTTTGTTCCTTACTTCCGCTCTGCGACACCAGAGTTAGAATTAGGTAAATTACCGCTAGGTTCACGCCCTGCAAAACGTAACCCGAAAGGCGGCGTTGAAAGCCTACGTGCCATCCCATGGATTTTCTCATGGAGCCAAAACCGCTTAGTATTACCAGCTTGGTTAGGCGCAGGTGAAGCAATCCAATACTCTATCGATAAAGGCCATCAAGCGCTTTTAGAAGATATGTGCCGCGAATGGCCATTCTTCTCGACTCGTCTTGGTATGCTGGAAATGGTTTACTCGAAATGTAACATCGAAATTTCTCGTTACTATGACCAACGTTTAGTGGATGAATCACTCATTCCACTGGGTGATCGTCTACGTGAGCAACTGCAGAAAGATATCAAAGCGGTATTGAACGTAGAGAACAACGAGAACTTGATGCAAAGCGACCCGTGGGGATTAGAATCCATTCGTTTACGTAACATCTACGTTGAGCCATTGAACATGCTTCAAGCCGAGCTGCTGTACCGTACTCGTCAGTCAGAAACACCACAGCCTGAACTCGAAGAGGCATTAATGGTGACAATTGCGGGTATTGCAGCCGGAATGCGAAACACTGGATAGCAGTTAAAACCTCTACAAACGAGACAAAAAGGTCGCCACGTGCGGCCTTTTATTCTTTTAAATTCCACTATTGAGTATTTTGTCAGTTTTTTGGGTTATTTTGTCCGGCTATTCTACTTTATGCTTATTATTTAGATATACTACCTCTCCGCTGCGAAAGCACTCTAATCAAAATATTTCCGCAGCTTATTGGTATGTACTCATACCAACCTAGGTGATAAACGGCTTTTCAAGGTGACAGTACCAACTATTTATAAGGTTGGAGTCGCTTAAACATAATTACAAATACGTGCCATTAGAAGCACTCTTGAAGTTTAAGCGAATTTGTTAGTTTATTGACCATTTGGATTGAAGACATGTCATTACCACACGTAATCTTAACCGTTTTAAGTACTCGCGACGCAACCGGTTACGATATCACCAAAGAATTTTCTGCAAGCATCGGTTACTTTTGGAAAGCAAGCCACCAACAAGTTTACCGTGAACTAAACAAAATGGCTCAGAACGAGCTAGTTACATGTGTTTTAGAACCGCAGGAAGGTAAACCCGACCGTAAAGTTTACTCAATCACAGATGCTGGTCGTGGTGCACTTGGTGCATGGTTTGATCAACCTACCGCTCATCCAACCGTTCGTGATGAGTTCTCTGCTAAGCTGATGGCATGCGCTGTACAACCTTCAACAGCGTATCATGCACAACTAACAGAGTTGGTTGAAGAATCTCGTAAACTTGTAGCGCATTACAAAGAGATCGAAGCGGCTTACTACGCAACACCAGCGTCTCTAGATAAGCAAGCTCGTTTAGAGCGTCTAACACTTCGCCGTAACCTTGTTATTCGCGAAGCATGGGTATCATGGGCTGATGAAGTAATAGCTGAATTAGGCGCAATGGCGTAAGTTCAAATCAGTTCATTGAAGTAAATACCAAAAAGGGTTAATGCATTTGCACTAACCCTTTTCTATTTCTGTTCCCTTCAGCTTTAGTCTCTATTTCTATCTTTATCTCTATATCTATCCGCTAAAACAGTACCTATAAGCTATAATTGGATGTAGACCTAAGTTGGATGTAAACCTAAGCTAAACGTAAACTTTAGCTTGGACATGAACTTTAGCTTGGACGTGAACTTAAGCAGGACGCACGCCAAGTGTATGGCAAAGCGCATAGGTCATTTCAGCTCGATTCAGAGTATAAAAGTGAAAATCTTTCACCCCTTCTCGGCTTAGTGTTCTCACCATATCAATCGCTTGACTGGCACCAACGAGTTGTCGTGTCGTAGGATCATCGTCTAAACCGTTAAACTGCTGTGCCATCCAGCCTGGTACTTTTACGTTATTCATCGCAGCAAAGCGTGATGCTTGCTTAAAGTTGGAAACAGGTAGAATGCCCGGCACAATTTCAGCATCAATGCCTGCCGCCACGCAGCGGTCACGAAAACGTAAGTAACTCTCTACATCAAAGAAGAATTGAGTAATGGCACGATCGGCACCTGCATCCACTTTACGCTTTAAGTTAATCAAATCCGCTTGAGCACTTTTCGCCTCTGGGTGAACTTCAGGAAAAGCCGCAACTGAGATATCAAAATCATGCTGAGATTTAAGCAGTTTCACTAAGTCTGATGCGTACATGTCAGGCGCACCGCCACCTGCAGGAATATCACCACGCAGTGCCACAATGCTTTTAATGCCATTGTTCCAGTAATCGTCTGCAATATTGATTAACTCTTCACGACTTGCATCAATACAGGTCAAGTGAGGGGCTGCGACCAATCCAGTTTGATCTTTGATCTCTTTGATAATCGAGTGAGTACGATCTCGCTCGCCAGAATTGGCACCATAAGTAACTGAGACAAATTTAGGTTGAAGAGTCTTTAATCGATGGACAGAGTTCCATAAGGTTTCTTCCATTTTTTCACTGCTTGGTGGAAAAAACTCAAATGACACATTGATGTTGTCAGAAAGTTCGGCAATATTCTGATTTAAGGCGTCGATATGGCCTGCGTGTGTATATCCCATCTTAACTCTCCCTGTGGCCATCTTTGCCACGCAATAATCTAAATCCTTAAATGACGTTTAGACGTCTATATGTCCACAGAATGGAATGAATACGATTTAATGTCAACAGGATGATTATGAATTTTTCTCATGTTCAAAGTGAAGATAGTTCATTATTAATGGAAAACACAAAGCTCACCCGCAAAGAACATAAGATCCTCACCTCTGTAAAAAACACAAAGCCCTCTGCCAGAAAACACAAAGGCCCTAATACAAAACCCAATAGCTCCCGTAGAAACAACAAAGGAGCGAATGATTTCGCTCCTTTGGTTAGGGCCTGTTGATCCAGTATCGACAGATGATGTTAGAAGGCGATAAGAAGAGCCCCCTCGACTTACTACTTAAACAACGTCGATCACCACTTAAAACAGCGCAGACATCCGATTTAGGTCTGATTGAATAGCACCAGCGGTCACTTCTCTTCCCGCACCTGGGCCTCGAATGACTAGAGGGTTATCTTTGTACCACTTACTCTCAATCGCAAAGATATTGTCACAAGGGAGTAAGTTCGCTAGCGCATGCTCTTTCGCAAGCGCCTCGACGCTCACACTCGCATTCCCATTCTTTTCCAAACGAGCGACATAACGCAGCACTTTATGCTCTTTCTGAGCTTTTTCTAAACGCTCGGCTAACTCTTCACTCAAGACAGATGCGTGATCAAAGAAGTCATCTAATGACAGATCTTGTAGCTCTGCTGGAACCAGAGATTCAACCTTTACGTTTTCAGGCTCAATCTCTAACCCTGATTCTCGCGCTAGAATGACTAACTTACGCATCACATCTGAACCATCTAAATCCGACCGAGGATCGGGTTCCGTCAATCCTTGTTGCCATGCGAGATCAACCAACTCACTAAAGGGAACACTGCCGTCGAATTGCTGGAATAACCATGAAAGCGTCCCCGAAAAAATACCCGATACCGCAATGATCTCATCGCCACTCTCACGCAAATCTCGAACGGTATGATTAATCGGAAGCCCCGCCCCTACTGTCGCGTTATACAGCCAATGACGACCAATTTTTGCAAAAGCATCTTGAACTTGATGGTAATACTTACCAGAAGCGGAACCGGCCACTTTATTGGCTGAAATTAAGTGAATACCTTGATGCGCGATATTCAAGTACTGCTCGGCCAACTCTTGGCTCGCGGTAACATCTAACACCACGGCTTCATCATAATTTTGAATCGCACCTAAACGCTCTAACCATTCGTGACTGTTATTTGCAATGGATTCGTCATTAAAGCGGGCATCAATTGTGGTCGGGTCTATCCCTTTATCATCAAACCAATACGTTTGGCTTCCCACCACACCCACTAAATCAAAGCTCATGCCTCGGCGTTTTTCTAGCTCACTTTTCTGCTCGGTAAACAGAGATAACCAACTCGAACCAATATTGCCTTTACCACACAATACCAATGCTACTCGTTTCTGAGCTTGGAAAAGTTGAGTATGAATGCCTTTTACTAAAGGTGGTGTTTCACTGCGGCGTAGAACCGCCACTAAACTCAATCCAGATAGCGACTCCGACACAAATTCGACTGGGGAGTGTTTCAACTGCTGATAGAAACCGTAGCAATGATTTGGATTTTTAGTGACGCCAGCACCAACGGCCGCGATCAGCGAGTAACCCTCTTTCAATTTGATTTCGGCTTCCACCGCACAATCTTGCAAATGGCTAAGAGCGCCACCAGCAATCTCTGCTGTGTACGCTAAACGCAAACAGTGCTGATCCGATTGGACTTCATAAGCCAAAGGTTCAAGTTGCGCCCGAGTTAGGCTCTGCAATACGTCCGTTTCAATTCGCTTAAAATCATGACCTTGGGTGAAAGTCAGTTGGATCAACAACACCTCATCTAACGAGGTAATGATCTTAGCGCCGCGCCCTGAAGCTAACACTCGCTCAATTCGAGTCGATCCCGATTCGGGTTGATGGCTACAGCGTAAACTTAAATCCATCGCACTTTGCGCGACAGGTTGTAAAGTGCGACTATGCAATACTGGTGCAGCAAGACGAGCCAGCTCGCTCGCCTCATCTAAGCGCAGCAGAGGCAGAAGACAGGCATCCGAGACAAGCCTTGGGTCAGCGCTGTATACGCCAGCCACATCGCTCCAAATCGTCACACAGCTCACTTCCGCTAATGCACCAATCACAGTTGCCGAGTAATCCGAACCATTTCGACCAAGCAAGACCGTTTCATGAGCGGAATCTTGCGCCATGAATCCAGTGATCACGATTCGATGATGTGTATGTTGGGCAAGAATTTCTTTCAACAACGGATAAGAGCGCGCGCGATCGACTTCTGGCTGCGTACCCGCTTCTGCCCGTAAAAACTCACGAGCATCTTGAGCTACAGCCGCAAGATCGTACTGACACAATAGTTCAGCTAACAATCGAGCCGACCATACTTCACCATGGCCTAACACATTCGCTTTGTCGGTTGCCGAAAGCGGAGTGGTTAACTCCCCTAGCGCACTAAATTCAGCATTCAACGTTGCAAGCAAAGCCGTTTGTGATTCTCCACTCAGCAAGGTTTCAATCAATTCAGTCTGAAATTGACGCAATGACTGTAAAGCCTCATGCGCCAAACGCCCATCTTTATCCAGCGCTTCTAAAAACTCGATAAGACGGTTGGTGGTTTTCCCTGCCGCTGACACCACCACTAAATCATCCGCTCCCGAATACTCTTTAAGAATATTCACCACGCGCTGATAACACTCAGGATCAGCTAAGCTACTGCCACCAAATTTATGCAGTTGACGAATAACACTCATTTAAACGGCCTCTCCATCGTCCGTAAATCGCTCCGCTTTCGCAAAAGCTTGTGATAAATCGTTAATCAAATCGTCAGCATCTTCTAGCCCAACCGATAAACGTAATAAATGCTGTGAAATGCCAGCTTCCGCCAAGGCTTCCTCCCCCATCGCACGGTGAGTCATCGAAGCTGGGTGGCAAATCAAACTCTCAACGCCACCTAAGGATTCCGCTAAAGAGAATAATTCGAGTTGATCGACAAAATATTTCAGTTGTTCAAAACTGCCTGCAAACTCAAAGCTCAGCATAGACCCAAAACCAGACTGCTGCTTCTTCGCGATATCATGTCCGGGATGATCAGGCAGGCTTGGGTGATAGATAACATCGACTAAAGATTGCTTCTGAAGTTCGCTAAGGATGGCTATCGAACTCTCTTCATGCACACGCATTCTTGCGCCCAGAGTGCGTATGCCACGTAACGTCATGTAACTATCAAATGGTGTTCCTGTTGCGCCAATGCAGTTTCCCCACCACGCCAACTCTTCTGCATGTTCTTCTGTTTTCGTCACCACAACACCACCAATCACATCCGAGTGGCCGTTAATAAACTTAGTGGTCGAGTGAATAACGAAATCTGCACCGAGTTCTAATGGCTTTTGGTACACAGGTGTCAAAAAGGTATTATCGACAGCCACTAGCGTCTCGACTTGCTTAGCTTTAATGCATGTCTCTTCGATATCGATAACACGAACGAGCGGATTTGACGGCGTTTCAAGCAGTAATAATTTCGGCTTCAGAGCAATCGCAGCATCCAACGCAGCACAATCTGATTGATCAACAAAAAGAACCTTAAAGTCCCCTTTTTGAGCTCGTGTATTAAATAGGCGATAAGTACCACCATAGCAATCGTGCGGTGCGACAATCAGATCATCAGAGCCTAAAAAAGCAGAAACCCAAAGGTTGAGCGCCGATGTACCGCAATTTGTGACCACTGCCCCTTTTCCCGATTCCAACTCAAACAGTGCCGTTTCTAATAATCCTCGGTTTGGATTACCAGAACGGGTATAGTCATATTTAGGCACTTCACCGAAGGCTGGGAAGCTATAATTGGTCGAAAGATAAATCGGTGGGACAACGGCATTATGCTGAGAATCTGACTCAATCCCTGTTCGTACGGCGATAGTCGCGGGCTTCCGGCTGCTCATATGTGTTTCCTTTCCAAGTCGAATTCGATGCTCACAACACCTTGATTGATATCAAGGCACTGTGTTAGAGAGTTGTTATTCTCGTTACTTTATGTCACTTTACGTTTATAAGCGTAAGCCGTCAACACATCTAGACGTCTATATGTCTTTGCTTATGGCGGTAAATCCCGCTAAAATCCCCTCCTATTATTTTTAAACAACTAACAATAACAATGAAGGTGCGCAATGGCAGACTGGAATGGTGAATACATTAGTCCATACGCAGAGCATGGAAAAAAGAGCGAACAGGTTAAAAAAATTACCGTTTCGATCCCATTAAAAGTATTAAAGGTACTCACTGATGAGCGTACTCGCCGTCAGATTAACAACCTACGCCACGCAACAAACAGTGAACTTCTTTGTGAAGCCTTCTTGCATGCTTATACTGGGCAACCTCTTCCTACTGATGAAGATCTACGTAAAGATCGTCCGGATGAGATCCCAACCGAAGCAAAAGAATTAATGACTGCAATGGGCATCGAATTCGAAACATTCGACGAAGAGTAACCGCTTACTGCTGATGTCATTGGTTCGTTTGGGCGTTGTCTCAACTTAACCTCATTAAAAAAGCCGCTAAACATAATGTTTGGCGGCTTTTTAGTGTCTCGCTAGCGTGCAGATTTATTACGTCGTGTATTTACAGATTTACTGCATTGCGTTCTTACTGCACTCTACGTATTTACTGCATATTACGTTCTTACTGCATATAGTTTTCTGGCATCTCAATACGAGCTACACCAGATTCAACCGCCGCCACAGCCACGGCTTTTGCTACGCGTGGTAACAAACGTGGGTCCATCGGTTTAGGAATAATGTAATCGACGCCAAACTCAAGTGCATCCACACCCGCCGCTTTCAATACTTCAGCAGGAACAGGCTCTTTAGCAAGTTGACGAATCGCTTCTACCGCCGCCAGTTTCATCTCATCATTAATCACGCTTGCACGTACATCTAGCGCACCACGGAAAATGAATGGGAAACATAGAACATTGTTCACTTGGTTTGGATAGTCAGAACGGCCAGTACCCATAATCAGGTCATTACGCACTTCATGAGCTAATGCAGGTTTGATCTCTGGATCTGGATTCGAACATGCAAACACAACAGGCTTGTCGGCCATTAATTTCAGCGCTTCAGCCGGAAGAAGGTTTGGACCTGATACGCCTAAGAATAGGTCAGCACCATCAATCACATCTTCCAACGTGCGTTTGTCAGTATTGTTCGCAAAACGCTGTTTGTACTCGTTGATGTCATCACGGCGAGTGTGGATCACGCCTTTACGGTCAAGCATGTAGATTTTTTCACGCATCGCGCCACACTTAATCAGTAGCTCCATACAAGCGACAGCTGCTGCACCCGCACCAAGACAAACGATCGTACACTCTTCTAATTTCTTACCTTGAAGTTCGATCGCATTCAGCATGCCCGCTGCCGTTACAATCGCGGTACCGTGTTGGTCATCATGGAATACAGGCACATCACAACGTTCAATCAAGCGACGCTCAATTTCAAAACAGTCTGGTGCTTTGATATCTTCTAAGTTAATACCACCGAATGTGTCTGCAATGTTCGCAACTGTGTCGACAAATTCGTCGATAGTGCGGTGTTTTACTTCGATATCGATAGAATCAAGGCCAGCAAAACGTTTAAACAGTAACGCTTTACCTTCCATCACAGGTTTTGATGCGATTGGACCAAGGTTACCTAAACCAAGGATCGCGGTGCCGTTTGAGATCACCGCAACCATGTTACCTTTCGCTGTGTACTTATAAACGTTCTCTACGTTTTGGGCGATTTCACGTACAGGTTCTGCAACACCTGGGCTGTAGGCCAGTGCCAGATCTTCAGCTGAGTCTGCTGGCGTGGTTAGCTCTAAAGCAATTTTCCCCGGTTTTGGGAAGGCATGGTAATCAAGTGCTTGTTGGCGAAATAGTTCTTCTGAAGAGAGCTCTTGGTGATTGTCGTCTGACATAGGTGCAGTATCCCCGAAAAGGTAATGTGATGATGGAGTCGAATGCTAATATTAATTGATGTAAGTCAATCTTCATAGATAGGATTGCGATCTGATTCATTAAAAAACCAGATTCATCTACTCATTCGACCAGTCATTAGAAGATGTCACTAAAATGCAGATAATAAAAAAGGACGCCATGGCGTCCTTTTTTCATTCGGTGTAGCAAAAGTAATAGAATTACTTGCTAGAAAGAGCACCGAAACGCTTGTTGAAGCGATCAACACGGCCGCCTGTATCTACGATACGTTGCTTACCAGTGTAGAATGGGTGACATTTGTCACATACGTCTAGGTGGATTGAATCTTTACCTAGAGTAGAGTTGAATTCAAATGTGTTGCCACAAGAACAAGTTGCGCTTACAGCTTTGTATTCTGGGTGGATTCCAGTTTTCATGGGATAACCTCGTTAGGCCGTGTCGCCATCCGAATCTAAGCCGGACACCACACGTAGTTTAAAAAATTATTGCCACCGCTAAATTACTCAAAGGTAAAATAAGCCATGACGTTAAGGCGCAGTATAGTAATGAATCCCCTGCCTAGGATCAACCAATTTGATAGTTTTTTCACCGTTAAATGTTTTACGCGCCTTTATTACGGCTTATCTCTCCGATTAAAGACCATTCACATCGGTTTTAACCTAAGCAGAACGCCAGCATACCGACTTTTATCGCCTTTTCATTAGTCTACTTAAGAATAAGATAGCTCGAATTTCATAACTGATTAAATTAGACTGTGTTTTCTCATCATTGTGCCGAATTTATGACCCTATGCGCCCATCAATAGCTCGAATCGCTCTGCCTGTTCCCCTAGATAAGCAGTTCGATTATCTTATTCCTAGCCACCTATTTCCAATTATTGGTGGGCGAGTCTCTGTGCCTTTTGGTCGTCAAACATTAGTCGGGATCGTCACAGCACTGGTCAATGAATCCGATTTCCCTCGCGAGCAGCTAAAAAGCATTAAGCAAGTCTTAGATAACCAACCTGTTTTCTCTGAGTCGGTGTATACCCTATTAACCTGGTGCAGCAAATTTTACCAATATCCCCTAGGTGAAACCCTAACCAACGCGCTTCCTTCTGCGTTACGTAAAGGGAAAGCCGCTGATTTTGCCACCTTGGTGGAATGGCAACTGACCGCATCAGGGAAAAATCAGCTCATGCAAGGGTTTGGTCGTGCAGTCAAGCAAGCGAAAGTGATGCATATGCTCGAAAATGGCAATGTCCCTCACCAAGAGTTTATCGATCACGAAGTGGGCAGCACTGTACTGAAAACCCTGCAAGAGAAAGGGTGGATTGAATCATTAGAGAAAAAACCAAAGATCACGGCATGGAATCATCAGGTTGAAGCCGATTGCGATAAACCTAAGCTCAATGAAGAACAAGCGATTGCGATCGCCACCGTCAACAGCCAAACCGAATTCGGCTGCTATTTATTAGAAGGGGTGACAGGTTCGGGGAAGACCGAAGTCTACCTGAATATGATTAAGCCCATCCTCGAACAGGGAAAACAAGCGTTAGTGCTGGTTCCTGAGATTGGATTGACCCCACAAACCATTAACCGCTTTAAAAAACGGTTTAATGTGCCGGTTGAAGTGATCCATTCAGGGTTAAATGACACCGAACGTCTGAACGCTTGGCTTTCTGCTCGCGATAATATTTCAGGCATTGTCATTGGCACTCGATCAGCTCTGTTCACGCCTTTTGCGGATCTTGGCATTATTATCGTCGATGAAGAGCATGATGCCTCTTACAAACAACAAGACAGCCTACGCTACCACGCCCGTGACGTCGCCATTATGCGCGCGAACAAAGCGCAGATCCCAATCATTCTTGGCACCGCGACGCCAGCACTTGAAACGCTGCATAATGCGCTCAGTGGTAAATACCATCATCTAACCTTAAGCCAACGAGCAGGGGTTGCCCTTCCAACCACCAATAAAGTATTGGATGTGAAAGGGCTCTATTTAGAAAGTGGATTATCCGCACCACTGATTGCCGAAATGCGCCGTCATCTTAAAGCGGGCAACCAAGTGATGCTGTTTTTAAATCGACGCGGTTTCTCCCCAGCTTTGATGTGCCATGAGTGTGGCTGGATTGCAGAATGTAAACGCTGCGATGCGTACTACACCTTCCACCAGCACAGCAGTGAAGTTCGCTGTCATCACTGTGGCTCTCAGCAACCTGTCATCCATCAATGTCATGGATGCGGGTCCACTCAGCTTGTTACCGTTGGCGTCGGCACCGAGCAGCTTGAAACACAGTTAGAGCAACTTTTCCCAGAATACAAAACCATTCGAATTGATCGCGACAGCACCCGCCGTAAAGGCAGTTTAGAGTCCGCGCTAGAATCGATTCGCAAAGGTGAATTCCAAATTCTTATCGGCACTCAAATGCTCGCCAAAGGGCACCACTTCCCCAATGTAACATTGGTGGGTTTACTCGATATTGACGGTTCGCTCTACAGCAGTGATTTTCGAGCGGCTGAACGTTTGGCTCAGCTCTTTATTCAAGTGGCAGGTCGAGCAGGACGCGCCAGTAAACCCGGAGAAGTGATCTTACAAACTCATCACCCTGAACACGGGTTACTACAGGCATTGCTACACAAAGATTATCGTCACTTTGCAATTAGCGCATTGGAAGAGCGAAAAATGGCGCAGTTGCCACCCTATTCCCATCTAACGCTTTTTAGGGCTGAAGCGAACAATCCGCAACAGGTAGAAGAGTTTCTTCGCCAAGTACGTCACACACTTGAAGCTCATCCGCTATTTGATGATAGCTGCATGGTGCTTGGCCCGACGCCTGCGCCATTAGCGAAACGAGCAGGGAAATCACGCTGGCAATTACTGCTTCAAACTCAAAGCAGACCATTAATGCAAAAGCTGCTCTATAGCGCGAAGCCTGCGATTAATCTGTTACCCAGCGCCAAAAAAGTGCGTTGGTCGCTGGATATCGAGCCCCAAGATCTTAGTTGATGGTGCGAATGCCCCTAATGACAATGTAATCAGAAAATGTATTCACATTTATCGTGAGCGAAGTCACATAGACAATGTAATTTTTGTTAAACAGCCCGTAACTTTCTCTTTGGAATTGAATAAACTATCTCCTCAACAGAAAACGTTAAAAAATGTAACTGACGTATTTCATTCATTAAAACAATAATTAAATGCCATGTTGGCATGTAAGTAAGTGACTTAAGAGGATTTAGTATGGCGACAATGAAGGATGTTGCCCAGCTGGCTGGAGTATCAACTGCGACCGTATCACGTGCGTTAATGAATCCGGAAAAAGTATCATCCTCAACCCGTAAACGTGTTGAAGATGCTGTTTTAGAAGCTGGTTATTCACCGAACTCTTTGGCAAGAAATTTACGCCGAAATGAATCAAAAACGATTGTCGCCATTATTCCCGACATTTGCGATCCTTACTTTACTGAGATCATACGAGGCATAGAAGATACCGCCATGGAGTTTGACTACTTAGTCCTCCTTGGTGACAGTGGGCAACAGAAGAAGCGTGAGTCTTCCCTTGTAAACCTCGTCTTTACCAAACAAGCCGATGGTATGCTATTGTTGGGGACCGACCTTCCTTTTGATGTCAGTAAACCTGAACAGAAAAACCTTCCTCCGATGGTCATGGCGTGTGAATTTGCACCAGAACTTGAGCTCCCCACCGTTCATATCGATAACTTAACTTCAGCATTTGATGCGGTGAACTATCTCACCCAACTTGGGCACAAGCGTATCGCTCAAATCACAGGGCCAGAATCGGCAACCTTATGTAAATTCCGTCAACAAGGTTATCAGCAAGCGCTGCGTCGAGCGGGGATCATCATGAATCCAACCTTTACGGTACAAGGTGACTTTACGTTTGAAGCGGGGGCAAGGGCTGTGAGAAAGCTACTGTCTCTACCAGAAGCGCCAACCGCTATTTTCTGTCATAACGACACCATGGCTATTGGAGCGATTCAAGAAGCGAAAAAACTAGGCTTACGCGTTCCACAAGATCTCTCTTTTGTTGGCTTTGATGACATTCAATTCTCTGAATATTGCGATCCACCTCTGACGACCATCTCTCAGCCTCGATATGAAATTGGACGCCAAGCCGTATTGATGATGTTAGAGCTTCTCAAAGGGAACGAAGTCAGTGCTGGTTCAAGGCTCCTTGAGACTGAATTGATCGTTCGCGGCAGTGCTGCGCCACCACGAATGAGTTGATTGCTTGTCGATTTTAAAAGCCTAAAAGAATGAAAATGATTTGAAGCAGTGCATTTTAGTGCGCTGCTTCCGTTTTTATCTCTCCTACTGTTCTATCCACTCAATCTGGATTACCATGAGAGCAGAGAATTTAACTGTCGAATAATGCTGTGGCGAATAAAGATTATGTAAAGCGCGGTCGAGCCCCTAAAAAGCCGACCAAAAAACAAGCTCCACGCCGAAAGCCGTGGCGCATCGGACTCTTAGCCGTTCTTCTGCTAAGTGGGTTTAGTTATGGGCTGTATATTTTAAGTAACGATCCTGAACCACCAGCGCCTGTGGTCAAAACCAAGCCAAAACCTAAGCCAGCGAAATCCCTTCCTCCCCCTCCTGAAGAGAAGTGGGATTACGTCGATTCATTACCGAACCGCGAAGTGGAAGTGAAAGCCAAAGAACAAGTTGTCTCTGCCATTCCATACATCATGCAGTGCGGCGCTTATAAATCGATGTCTCAAGCAGAAAGCCGCAAACTCGATATCGCTTTTCAAGGGATCAACAGTAAAATTCGCAAGAAAGAGAACAGCAGTTGGTACCGTGTTGTTTTAGGGCCATACAAACTCAAACGAGATGCTGAGCGAGATCGTCATAAACTGCAGCGAGCAAAGATTGAGCCGTGCGCAATTTGGAAAGATACGCAATAACACATTAATTGACATAATTAGGGTAAGCCTCAACGCTTACCCTTTTTTGTCCCTTGAATTCGCTTCTCTTTATCCTCATATAGTTTTTATCGAAACCATATTTTCATTTATGTGAGTTCCCGCGGATACCACACGGAAGCTCAAGTAATAAGTAATCTAAATAATAGAGGCCAACTCGTGACTACTATTGTATCTGTACGCCGTAATAATAAAGTCGTCATCGCGGGTGATGGACAAGTATCTCTTGGCAACACCGTAATGAAAGGCAACGCACGTAAAGTTCGTCGTCTCTACAACAATCAAGTTCTGGCTGGATTTGCTGGAAGCACTGCTGATGCCTTCACTCTATTTGAACGCTTCGAAAGCAAACTTCAAATGCATCAAGGTCATTTAACCAAAGCGGCCGTTGAACTTGCAAAAGATTGGCGCAGCGATCGCGCGCTAAGAAAGTTAGAAGCACTGCTTGCTGTCGCTGACGAAACCGCATCATTGATCATCACCGGGAATGGCGATGTGGTTCAGCCTGAAAATGACCTCATTGCCATTGGCTCTGGCGGTAATTTTGCTCAAGCATCCGCGATTGCTCTTTTAGAGAACACGGATCTAGATGCGCGTGAAATCGCTGAAAAATCACTAAAAATTGCTGGTGATATTTGCGTATTCACCAACCACCACCACACTATTGAAGAACTAGACATTGACGCTGACAACAGCGAAGACACCAAAAAATAGTGTTGTGTATCGCATCAACCATGCATTGAATAGATTTTAAGGAATAAACATGTCTGAGATGACTCCTCGTGAGATTGTTCACGAACTGAACCGCCACATCATTGGTCAAGATAACGCTAAACGTTCTGTCGCGATTGCTCTACGTAACCGCTGGCGTCGAATGCAGCTTGAAGAGAGCTTACGTGTAGAAGTGACACCAAAAAACATCCTAATGATTGGTCCTACCGGTGTTGGTAAAACAGAAATTGCTCGTCGTTTAGCTCGATTAGCTAATGCACCTTTCATCAAAGTGGAAGCAACAAAGTTCACCGAAGTGGGTTATGTGGGTAAAGAAGTAGAAACCATTATTCGCGATCTGACCGATGTAGCCGTGAAGATGACGCACCAACAAGCGATGGAAAAAGTAAAATACCGCGCTGAAGAGCAAGCAGAAGATCGCGTTTTAGATGCCCTACTGCCACCCGCTCGTGATGCTTGGGGTCAAAACGAGCAACCAGCAGAAGAGACCAGCTCTAACACTCGTCAAATCTTCCGCAAGAAGCTACGTGAAGGCAAACTGGACGACAAAGAGATCGACATTGATGTTGCCGCGCCACAAATGGGCGTAGAGATCATGGCTCCTCCGGGCATGGAAGAGATGACCAACCAACTGCAAGGCATGTTCCAAAACCTTGCTGGCGACACCAAGAAAAAACGCAAGATGAAGATCAAAGATGCCTTCAAAGCGTTAACCGAAGAAGAAGCAGCAAAACTGGTTAACCCTGAAGAGCTAAAAGAGAATGCGATTTACAACGTTGAAAACAACGGCATCGTCTTCATCGATGAGATCGATAAAATCTGTAAACGTGGCGAAAGCTCAGGCCCAGATGTTTCCCGTGAAGGGGTTCAGCGTGATTTGCTTCCACTGATTGAAGGCAGCACCGTTTCAACCAAACACGGCATGGTTAAAACTGACCACATTCTGTTTGTTGCATCGGGTGCATTCCAAGTCGCGAAACCTTCTGATTTGATCCCTGAATTACAAGGTCGTCTACCAATTCGAGTTGAGCTTGAAGCACTTTCTAGCCATGATTTCGAGCGTATTCTAACAGAACCAAAAGCGTCACTGACTGAGCAGTACGTTGCGCTAATGAAAACCGAAGGCGTTGATATCGAATTCACCAAGGAAGGCATTCACCAAATCGCAGAAGCGGCATGGAAAGTGAACGAAACCACTGAAAACATTGGTGCACGTCGCTTGCATACCGTGATGGAGCGCCTAATGGATGAGATTTCATTTGATGCAACAGAGAAATCAGGCAGCCAGTTAACCATCGATTCAGAATACGTTAGCTCACGATTAGGCGAGTTCGTTGATGATGAAGATTTAAGTCGCTTCATTCTGTAATTGAACCGATTTTCAACTCACTGAATATCCGTATTCAAAGCTTTATCTGAGATCTAATTCTAAGCCCACTTTCGAGTGGGCTTTTTATTCATCAAAAAAAGCGCGTATACTGACTTTATTGTATAAAACTATGAATACCGAATGAAACAGTCACTCCTGATCTGGCTTGATGCCGCAAGACCAAAAACACTCCCTCTCGCTTTAGTCTCGATTCTTACAGGAAGTAGTCTCGCTTTTTCAGCTGGTCATTTTTCTCTGCCTGTCGCTCTGTTGGCCTTTCTCACTGCCACATTGCTGCAAATACTGTCTAACCTTGCGAATGACTACGGGGATGCAGTAAAAGGCACAGACAACGATGAACGTCTTGGCCCAGTCAGAGCCATGCAATCTGGCGCGGTCACACCGAAAGTCATGAAACAAGCCATTGCGCTGAATATCATACTGACCATCATCTCAGGTTTGAGCTTAGTTTTTTATGCCCTCAGTAGTCTTGAAAGTATCTTGGCGTTTATCGGACTCGGCGTGCTCGCCATTATTGCCGCCATTGCGTATACCATGGGCAGCAAACCTTATGGCTACGTAGGGTTAGGTGATATTTCCGTTTTCATATTCTTTGGTTTACTTGGCGTGTCGGGCACTTACTTCTTGCACACGGGTAATCTTGAGTTTGGATTGTTTCTCCCATCATTAGGCTGTGGTTTACTGGCTGTTGCCGTTCTGAACATCAATAACATGCGCGATATTGAAAACGATGAAGCGTGTGGGAAACGCACCGTTGCCGTGAGACTAGGCCAACAGAAAGCCAAGCAGTATCACTCTCTATTATTAGGGGGCGCACTGTTTGCTTTTACGCTTTATCTCACCTTACAAGGCAAACCCCTGTGGATCAGCCTGCCATTCCTACTAAGCTTAATCATGGTAATCAAGCACAGTAAAGCCGTTTGGGCCGCCGATAAACCCGCTCAAATCGCGCCGATGATGCCGGTTATCGTAAAATGCTCGCTCATTACCAATCTATTATTTGCAGGAGTCGTGATAGCTCAAACTCTAGTGAGTTAATTGAGCCTTGTCATTGCATTGGCTTCAGCGCCCGATATACTCAAATCAGATTGATAATTTAAAAGAGAAGGTACGCTATGGAATACAACACCTCTGCCCTGTGTGATGTCTACTTAGATCAGGTCGATGTCGTAGAGCCAATGTTCAGCAACTTTGGTGGTAGCGCCTCTTTTGCTGGTCAACTCACCACAGTAAAATGCTTCGAAGATAATGGGCTGATCCGCTCTGTCTTAGAAGAGAACGGCGAAGGTCGTATTTTACTGGTCGATGGCGGGGGCTCTTTGCGTAAAGCGCTCATTGATGCCGACATTGCCACTCTTGCTGAAGAGAACGAATGGGAAGGCATTGTGGTCTACGGCTGCGTTCGTGAAGTGGATGAACTTGAAGACATGAGCATCGGCATCCAAGCACTTGCCTCTATCCCTGTCGGCGCGACTCAAAAAGACATTGGTGAAATTGATGTACCCGTGAACTTTGGCAGTGTGACCTTCTTACCTGAAGATTACCTCTACGCTGATAATACAGGCATCATCCTTTCCCAAGAGCCGTTAGATATTGAATTCGAATTAGATGAAGAAGACGAGCTTGATGACGAAGATGAGCTTGAATCTAACGACTAAATTGGCGTCACCTCTCACGTGCGTTAGCGAATGACTGATAGATAACACAAATAAAAACGCCTGCTGAACATTCAGCAGGCGTTTTCGTATTCTTTAGTAACGTATTCGCCCTTTTACCAAGGCAAAGCTAATCGCTTATTCTACGTCATCCATTTTGCCTAGAAGATTGCGAATGCGATCTTGCCAAGCTGAATGTTCTTGTTCCATCTGTTGAGCTTTTTGCTCTAGCTCTTCACGGTTTGCTTTTAGCTCAGTCGCTTCAGTTGCTAGTTGCTGTTTCTCTTCTTTAAGCTCTTCAACTTCCATTTGCAGTAGTGCAATTGTGTCAACAGCAGTTTGGATTTTAGCTTCCAGTTGTTCTAGTACTTCAAAAGACATATGGGCCTTCCTATGATTTATTGGATTGGGCGAAGGTTACTTCACTAATATTGCTTCATTCTACTCAGCACAGCGCAGATAGACACTCCCTATATTCGATATTTTTTACCATTCGCTCAAAAAAACAACGCAAATTGACATAAGCCTAACTTTTCTCACCTCAAGTGAGCCAAATCGCGTATCCGTTACCCATAAAAATCTACATTGCAGGCGAACTTTAAAACCAGCAAGCACTAAAGCGATGGAAAAAGGCAAACGTTACCTTTCTGATATGGTAAAATCTTGCCAAAATTTCCTATTTATCTCTCTTTCATTTATTTGGAGTCAACATGAAACGCGATTTGGCAATGGCATTCTCTCGTGTAACCGAAGGTGCAGCACTCGCTGGTTATAAATGGCTTGGCCGTGGCGATAAAAACGCCGCAGATGGTGCCGCAGTAGAAGTGATGCGTAGCCTATTGAACAAAACTGAAATCAGCGGTGAGATTGTTATCGGTGAAGGTGAAATCGATGATGCTCCAATGCTCTTTATTGGTGAGCAAGTCGGTGTCGGTGGCGATGCAGTGGATATTGCGGTAGACCCAATTGAAGGTACTCGCATGACCGCGATGGGACAATCGAACGCATTAGCAGTTCTAGCGGCTGGCGAAAAAGGCAGCTTCCTAAAAGCCCCTGATATGTACATGGAGAAATTGGTTGTCGGCCCTGGTGCAAAAGGGGTGATCGATTTGCATCTTTCTTTGGAAGAGAACCTAATAAACATCGCAAAAGCATTAGGGAAAACCCTTGATACTTTAGTGGTCACCACCCTTGCAAAACCTCGCCATGATGAAGTGATCACCCAAATGCAAGCAATGGGCGTTCGAGTGTTTGCCGTGCCTGATGGCGATGTAGCGGCGTCTATTTTAACCTGCATGCCAGACAGCGAAGTGGATGTGATGTACTGCATCGGCGGCGCTCCTGAAGGCGTAGTTTCTGCGGCGGTTATTCGAGCTCTAGATGGCGACATGCATGGCCGATTGTTGGCGCGTCATGATGTGAAAGGGGATACACCTGAAAACCGCACTCACGGTGAGCTAGAATTGTCTCGCTGTAAAGAGATGGGCGTTGAAGCTAATATCGTACTGAAAATGGATGATATGGCACGCAGTGACAATGTGGTTTTCGCCGCTACAGGGATCACCAAAGGCGATCTACTTGAGGGCATCACACGCAAAGGCAATATCGCGACAACAGAAACACTGCTGATCCGCGGTCGCTGTCGCACCATTCGTCGCATCAAGTCGATTCACTACTTAGAGCGTAAAGACGCTGAAGTTCGCGACTTTATCCTGTAGGTTTCTAACGTTATGTTTTCAGCCTTGAGCTTTTAAGCTTCTATGCTTCTATGCTTCTATGCTTTTAAGCTTTTAAGCTTTTAAACTTGGCGCTATACAAACGAATGTCTACATCAAACGCAGCCACTTCCGGCTGCGTTTTTGATCTGATGGCAATTCACACTCCGTCTGCTGTAGTCCATAATTTCTGGATAGTAAGTTATTTGCTTTATTAAGCTCATACTTCATAATGAAGATGAATCATAAGGCAGGGACACAATGAAGACCATCGATAGGATATTACACAGCATCAAACGGGATGGAGCCGTCACCGCAAAGCAACTGGCTGACGATCTTAACATGACCACAATGGGGGCTCGTCAACACCTCCAAGGTCTTGAAGACGATGGTATTTTGGCCTTTCATGACGTCAAAGTGAAAGTCGGACGACCGACCCGTCATTGGTCTTTGACGAAAAAAGGTCATGCGCAATTTGCCGATCGTCACAGTGAACTCACCGTGCAGATGATTGATGCGGTAGAAAGTTTATTTGGCCCAGAAGGCTTAGCTCAAGTCGCGGCCAAGCGCGAAAGCCAAACGCTGGCTCAATACCAACAAGCGTTGGCCGACTGTAATAGCCTAGAAGAGAAACTTGAAGCGCTGACCAAACTTCGTGAACAAGAGGGCTATATGGCTGAGCTGATCAAAAATGAGCACGGTTTCTTACTGATAGAGAATCACTGCCCGATCTGTAAAGCAGCAACTCGCTGCCCTAACCTATGCCAATCTGAATTAAATGTTTTCCAACAACTACTTGGTAAGGCGTACACGGTTCAACGTTCAGAACATATCACTCAAGGTGAGCGACGCTGCACCTATCAGATCCAAAATTTACCGTAGAGAATAAATGTCTCAAATTTAAGAATGCTATAAATCGAGCAAGAATTAACCACAAAACTCTCTTATGCTTTGATAGTGTGTCAACTATCAATAGCGCGTAGGAGAGTGATATGGGATTTCCTCTAACCAACCAAACCTTGCCACCATTTGATGATTTAGTCGCTTTGGCTAAAAATAACCCTCAAGCTTTTAAGCAGCTCAAACATGAGATGTGTGAAGAGATGATTCAGTCAGCATCGGATGTGATGCAGCATCGATTACGCGCTCAGCAAAGCCATATCGATCTGGTGGTTAGCCACTGTAAGAACCCCAATCACATCAATATCACGTTAATGAAAGAGTTATCGGTACAGGTTGTAAAATTTCAAGGTGTACTAGGGGGTGAGTATGTCCTTGACGATGATGCAAACGTAGCGCCTACACATTCTGCGGATATTATTCCTTTTACTCTAAAAGAAAAATGAGAAAGAGGCCCACACCTCTTTCTCCTTTTATTCTAACTTTCTATTTATCTTTTTAACGGTCCCTTACTTTCTGCCTATTGCTGAAGCGGGTCGCGACCGTATTGATTGTCTCCGGTGGTGCCTTTCATAAATCCGCATTCAACAAGGATCCAGATTCCACATACGAACGCCACCAGCGTCGCCATCAGTTCAGGAGCGGAAGGCGTTGCCGCTGCGGATGCTGCCCCCGCCATAGGTGTCATTAAACGCCCGACAATAAGAGGCACGTTAAGAAGTAACCAGCGATTAGATTTATCTCTGTCGTGCCAACGTTTTGCGGTGATCGCTAAATCCGGAACCATTAAGATCAATAAGAAAACAGGCAACAACAAATAAGCGTATACCGGGAATAGAATATTTATACCGATCGCAAAACCAAAAATAGCCGCGTAATAGATAAGGTTCCAGATCCAAAAAACTTTTCGCCCTATCCGCCCTTGAAATGAAAGTAACAACTCTTTAATCGACATCTTTCTACCTAAATATTAAAAAATTAAACCGCCAGTATCCCACCACTATTCCATAACTACCTAACGACAAGGAGAGTACTAGTTAATGATTTTCTGAAAGCAGGCGGTATCCATATCGCGCATATTCACTGTTAAGCTGCGCACATGACTGGCTTGCCCTTGAAGCACTTCAATGAGCTGGCGAGAGAGCTCCCGCTTTTGCTCTTCAGTACGGCCAACCAATAGCTCAAAATTCACATGAATAAAATCGACACTATCACCTTCATCACCTATCAACCAATTATGGCAACGCAGAGCTCGAGATTTCACAGAGCCAACATCAAACAAACCACAATGCAGCGCCACGTTGTGTAAATCTTCCAGCAACCCCTGAACATTCACTCGATCGTCTACCGAATTGGAGTACTCCATTACTAGGTTAGGCATTTTATCTTCCTTATATCGATTTAAGGTCATGAAAAACTCGATGACCATCATGGATCGTATTTGAGATGCCATTAATAGCAATTAACACTGAAAAAACCGAGAAGATAAGGATTAATCTGTATGTCGGATCACTGACTAAATGAAATACTCCTACCTCGCTTCTATCCTGCACTTCGATGTCAAGATTAAGAACATTTCTCTCGATCCAAGAAAGACATGACTACAGTCATGATCTAAACTTATTAATCTGTTATATTCTTACGTAATCAAGTTTATTTTTTACATATTAACTTTCACATAAATTAATCGCGGAGAAAATCCTATGCGTCATCCTGTAGTTATGGGTAACTGGAAACTAAACGGCAGCAAAGAAATGGTTGTTGCGCTTCTAAACGGTCTTAACGCTGAACTTGAAGGCGTGACAGGCGTAGACGTTGCAGTTGCTCCACCAGCTCTATTTGTTGATCTTGCTGAGCGTACGCTTACTGAAGCAGGCAGCGCAATCATCCTAGGTGCTCAAAACTCTGACCTAAACAACAGCGGTGCATTCACTGGCGACATGTCTCCAGCAATGCTTAAAGAGTTCGGTGCTTCTCACATCATCATCGGTCACTCTGAGCGTCGTGAATACCACGCTGAGTCTGACGAGTTCGTTGCTAAGAAATTCGCATTCCTAAAAGAGAACGGCCTAACTCCTGTTCTTTGTATCGGTGAATCTGAAGCTCAAAACGAAGCTGGCGAAACAGTTGCAGTATGTGCTCGTCAACTTGACGCTGTAATCAACACTCAAGGCGTTGAAGCTCTTGAAGGCGCGATCATCGCTTACGAACCAATCTGGGCTATCGGTACTGGTAAAGCAGCAACAGCTGAAGATGCACAACGCATCCACGCTCAAATCCGTGCTCACATCGCAGAGAAATCTGAAGAAGTGGCTAAGAAAGTTGTTATCCAATACGGCGGTTCTGTTAAACCAGAAAACGCAGCAGCTTACTTCGCACAACCAGACATCGACGGTGCTCTAGTTGGCGGCGCAGCGCTAGACGCGAAAAGCTTTGCAGCTATCGCTAAAGCAGCAGCGGAAGCAAAAGCTTAATTTTAAGCACTGCTTTGAATTCTAGCTTTAGAATTTAGCATTAGAAAGGTCAACTTAGGTTGGCCTTTTTTGTGCCTGCTCATAAGGGCATCTTACTTGTCTGTCTTGCTTTACTTTGTTTTGTTACGCATAAAAAGCCCTCTTAACTATCACAAGCTAAGAGGGCTTTATACGAATAACATTCAATTAAATATAGAAGCCAGTAACCCTTATTTATTCAAAGATAAATGAAACAAGTCCTTTGGCTTAATGCTTAAGTTTACCCTTCATTGAACTCGCAACCTGATTCCGTCATAGTTTCTTCAGAGTTACCACATAAATTTGTGTGGGTACCGTTTTTATAGAAAGTCGCTTGAGTCCAGTTTCCATCAATATCGTGATTGGTCATAATCTGCTTAGGATCATCACCAAACTCATTTCTTGAGCGGTTCCAATAGCTAGCACCGTAATCATATGCATTGTAGAAATCAGTGCTAATCCTGTCTGCAATAGCGACCAACTCATCAGCGGTTACTGTATCCGTATTCCCAATCAAATACTCAAAACCACTAGTATGGTCTTTGTCGTAAACATGCTCTGAGCTGGTGAAATTATCAGAGTTAGGGTTACTGTCGTATCTCATCGAAAGTACAGACTGAGTAATGTGGCTACCCGGACTATCGGTACTAAATTTAGCATTCTTACATTCATCCCAATCTTGAACATTGAGATAAACTTTATTCACAATCCCGTACTGCCCCGTTGAATTCATCACTTCCAACTGCTCTGCAAGTGCACATAAGTAGCCAGGTTGATCTCCATTAACCGTCATGCCAAGAACCGTGTTCGTTTCAATCGAGCCACGAACTCGTCTTTTCCCAGAATCTTTACTAAATAAACGTACTTTTTCGTCTAAATCGCTAGATACTTGATAGATTTCAGCATCGTAATCACCATTCGCGACTTGAATAAACTCTCTTCGGTACCATTCATCTTCATAACTATCATCGGTCGCCCATTTACCAAAAAAGTATTCTACCCAAGCAAAATCGGCATCAGGGTTTGCATCAATAAACTCTTTGGTTTCGCTATACGATTTTTTAAGACCAGGAACGAGTTTTTTCGCCATGTCATGGAGCTTATTCCCCGCTTCACCACCGAGCGCGATGTAGTCACTGTATAACTCTTCCACGGTAACATTGTATCGTTCAGCAACACGTATCTCTTGGGCTTTTAAGCGCTGTATAATATCTTGTTTTAACGCTTCACCTTTAAGCAAGCTATCACAAGATAGTTGACCATCGCTGCTGTTTCGTAGCTCTTGCTCGACTTCCGTCCACACAAGAGACGTCAACGGAGTGAGGTTTAACAAGTCGCTATCAGTGGTCAAAGCAAACTTAGGTGAGATGGTCATCTGATACGCTTCATCAATTGGCGTATCTGGCTCATCCGTATCAATGGCGCCAACAGGCACATCAACCACAACAGGCACATACTCCGCACACTTAGCGATATTTGAAGGAACGATAAGCTCAAACTCACCCTCTTCTACAGTGACAACGCTAGGTTCGTTACTTTCCATTTGACCGTTAAAGTTTAAATCGAGATAAACCGTCGCACCGATAATGTATCCATCAATGGCTTTACCAGCTATTGATGCAGAAGAGCTGTCAGACGAGCTACCACCGCCTCCGCCACAACCCATAAGTGCAGCGGATATCATTGATGCCGCAAGCAAGATTTTTGTGCTTTTGTTTGTCATGTTCTCTGTGTCACTGAATATAAATTGGCCACGAATAATACAGGACGATCACCTTTATTTCTAGCTTTTCTGATTATTTTATGTTCGTTAATAATCACTGGAGTTTATAAACCAATAGAGGCTAAACACCCTTACTGGATAATTTTTTCTACATCACTCTCAACCAATTCATCCATAAACTGCTGCTTGGCTTCTGGCTCTCCATGGATCAAATGTAACTCTTTAATTGGGCTTTCGATTCCGCGTATAAAGGCGAGCAGATCCGCTTGATCAGCGTGAGCGGAGTACCCGGACATCGTATGCCGCTGCGCGTTTATCTCTATCTCTTGTCCATCAATCACCACTTGTGAGCGACCGCTTTGAATCTCCCTGCCTAATGTGCCATGGGCTTGATAACCCGCAAACAGAACATCGGTACGCTTATCAGGCAGCAGAGCTTTCAAGTAGTTCATCACCCTTCCACCTTGGCACATTCCCGATGCAGCAATCACGATCGCCGCTTCTCCCGTTGTCGCTAGCCGATTGACTAACGCAATGTGCTGCTTGTGATCATCTATCACTACACACTGCTCAAAAGCCAGAGGATGACGTTTGGACTCCAAACGGACCTTCGCCTCTTTTCCCCACAATTTTTTAAAGCGACGATAAGATTTCGTCACCTTACTTGCTAAAGGCGAATCCAAAATAATCGGAATATCCCCTTCGATATCGGATTGATGGATTAGCCGTTCAATATCAAACAGTAGCTCTTGGGTTCTACCGACACTAAACGCTGGGATCAGTATGGTTCCGCCATCTTTCAAGGAGCGATTAATGATCGCTTTTAGCCTTTCACTTCTCTGTTCCACACTGTCATGAGTTTTGTCCCCATAAGTGGTTTCAATATAGAGATAGTCGGCACACTTGGGCGGTTTTGGATCTGGCAACAATGGTGTATTACGCGGCCCAAGATCGCCAGAGAACACCACCACCTCACCATTTGGCAGTTTAATTTCGACATAGGCCGAACCAAGAATATGCCCCGCAGCAGAGAAACGTACATACACCCGAGAATTCGGTTCTAAGACTTTAGTTTTTGAGGCTTTAGATTTTAAAGCTTTCGTTGTTAAAACTTCTTTTGCTAAAGAAAGGGGCAACCATTGATGATACGGAACGGGTTTGATCCTTTTGCACACTAACTCCAACACTCGTTCTCGCTGGCTTCGGTTCAAACCCAGTTGTAGCTTTAAACCATCTTCGAGCATTAATGGGATTAGTTCTGCGGTAGCGGGCGTGCAGTAGATTGGCCCTTTAAAACCCGCAGCTAACAACCAAGGAAGACGCCCAATATGATCGATATGGGTATGAGTGACGACTAAGGCTTTGATGTGCGAGGTGGGAAACTCAATCGGCAGTGGACGACTATCGCTCCCTTGAAACAGACCACAATCGATCAACAAGCTACGATTGCCCAGTTTCAATTCATGGCAAGATCCTGTGACCGTATCTTTACCTCCATGATGAATTACTTCCATTTATGCCTCCTGCTGCTCGTTGTTAGTTAAAAAGTGATAGTTAATAGATGACAAATGTCAGTTAGCGGTATTTTTCAAAGCAACTTAATCATTAGCCAACCAATTCAAGCTGACACAACCAGTTTCAATGGCTTTTGCAATATGAGGAATAATAGGACTGACTTCCCCACTCTGATTAGTAAGAAAATAACTATGACCAAGTGGTGGATCCAAACGGTTATTGAAGCTATCACAATCGAACTCGAACACGCGCTTAGCAGATAGTTTTGAGATGCTTTCTAGCCCTGTCATTCCAAGACGACGTGAACAGGTGATATGACGTAAATTTGCCACTTTGGATGCGGACATGGCCAAATCATCACTGGCGTAATAGACCACGGTATTTTTGGCGGCGTCCAACACATAGCGACCACGATGTTCGGGGTCAAGAATGTGATTTTCAACATCGGCAGCAATCATGAAAATATTACGAAACATCATTGGCATGGCACCGAGCCCGAGCTCTTCTACCCAAGATTGCAGCGCATTGACTAAAATTCGATTGCCCATGGAGTGCGCCAGTAGATTCATTCTGCGTAGGCAAGGCTCCGTTTGTTGTTCGCCAGCTCTGCGCCAATCATCAAATTTACACAGCAGACGCGCAAAGGCGATGCCACTGTAGTCAGCGGCTTTTTGGTCGTCCCAATAATCATCAACAATGTGCAGTTTACTGTCGTCATCACACGGCCAAATCAACGGAATCACCAACACACGAGCTCTCTTTTGCGAATCCATCTGCTCATCTAAAAGGTGTTGCAGTTGCTGCGCCCTGCGGAAAATGTCGGGCTCCATGTTGTTATCAAACCCATGGATATAGAACAGCAGTTGAGTCCCTGTTGGCAATGATTTAAGGCGAGAGAAGAAAGGCTGAGAGGTCACTTCGGTATAGTCGTTCTCACCATAACGCTCACAGAAATAGAGCCATTTCGACACATCTGTATTTTGGTAATTAAACCCAATATGTCGCCCAACTTTGGATCGAGCCGATTGCAATGGAATGCGGTTGGTGATGAAGAGCATGGCGGACTCCTTGGTGACTATATGTATTCATACATAATTCTTAGCCCACTAAGAGACACTTACAATCAGACAAATAAAAGAGTGCGAAGGAGATATGATTTTCTTGAAGCAAGGATGTCGTAAATCGCAGTTCTGGGAAATAGTTTGGATCAATAAAAGCCATGAGTTACTTCCTTATTAACGGCAATCCACTTTCGAAAATATGAAATTTAAGCTAAAATTCGACCAATAAAATATAATTAAATGATTGGCTATTAATATGTTGTTAGAACTCACTTTTGTCTTTTTCTTTTCATTTTCCACATTATTTTTAATGAGAAAAATAGCAAAAAATATCGGCTTAGTAGATAAACCCAACGCTCGAAAGTTTCATACAGGTGCAGTCCCTCTTGTCGGTGGGATTTCAATTTGCATTTGTATTGCTCAATTTATCGCCTTTAAACCCGACGTAATCCAACACAGTTGGATCTATTTAGGTTCTATTGTTTTGCTGACGTTAGTCGGCGCATTAGATGACAAATTTGATCTGAGCTTTAAAGTTAGACTTGGTATTCAAGCTGGGCTTTCTATCTGTATGATTTATTTCGCGGATATTGAACTAATGAGCTTAGGCAATATGTTTGGTTTTGGTGATGTACATTTAGGTTGGATGGGCGGCATCGTAACCGTGATCGCAGTTATTGGGGCGATTAACGCGTTTAACATGGTAGATGGTATAGATGGGTTACTTGGTGGGCTTTCAATCGTCACGTTTGCGGGTTTAGCAATTTTACTTAATGTGGATATGGAGTGGGGGCTCGCCTACTTATGCGTGGTCTTTATTGTAGCTATGATTCCTTATATCTTCATGAACCTCGGTATTCTAGGTAGAGAAAGAAAAGTCTTTATGGGGGATGCTGGCAGCATGATGATCGGCTTTACTGTGATTTGGTTGCTACTAGGGGTAAGCCAAGATGAAACCTCATCATTGATGCGACCTGTGACCGCACTTTGGCTTATTGCGGTGCCATTAATGGATATGGCGGCAATCATGATTCGAAGAGTAAAACGCGGCGATTCACCATTCAAACCAGATAGAGAGCATTTGCATCATATTTTCCAACGCTTAGGACTTAGCTCTAAACAGACATTGCTAGCTATTTGCACCATTGCAAGTTTATACGCTGGGTTTGGGATCTACGGAGAAACAGCCGATATCGCAGAGCCTGTGATGTTTTATCTATTCATTGCCTGCTTCTTAGCCTATGCCATCGTACTTAGCCATATCTGGCGCATTACGAGTTATGTTAGAAGGTTAAAAGGGTTACCTGAGAAAGCATTTTAATCTCGCCATCGACATACAAAAATGCCGCAATCGCCTCATTCGACTATTGTGGCATTTTTTTTAAGCTATAAATGCGTCTCAAAATCGTCTCACGATTGAGACAGTTACAATTTTAACTAATTATTTTCATTAAAGAAAAAACATCAAAAAACGGTCTCACCAATAGGATCAGACTATTGGAGCGTTTGAATATTGCTTAAAACTCGCTCGACTATTTGCTTCGCTTGACTGGCTACCTCTGCTTCAGCATAACAACGCAACTCTGGAGCATTCCCAGAAGGACGAAGATGAATTACATCATCATTCTCAAGCGTTAACCGTAATCCATCAGTAACATCAACATTTTGAATCGCTACTGTTTCAAAACCTAGCTTAGCCAATAATAGTTCAGGGTTAGCCTGACCATCAGCTAAAATTCGCAGGCTTTTTTCAGTTGCAAAGTTTTGAATACGGTCACTGTCAGTCACTCTTTGAGGTAAGGCATTAACCAGTGAAGAAATACCATTTTTTCCTGCAGCAGCAAGCAGCATTAGAGCGGGTAAAACGGCATCGCGAGTTGGCAGTGCTTTCAGCGTTTTTCCATTTATTTGAGTATCACTACCCAGCAAATAGCCACCATTAGCCTCAAAGCCCGCAATAGAAGCGTACGTCTTCGCCAGTGTCGCAAATTCGGCAATAACATAAGGCGAACCAATCTTTGTACGTTCAACATGTTTAAACACATCTAAGCTTTCAACCACGGTATTGCAACTAACGGGGATTGCAAGTGCTTCAATGTTCATTGCCCTTGAACATAACAAGCCCAGAATGTCACCACGTAGCCACTCACCTTTCTCGTCGGCCACTAGCGGGCGGTCACCATCGCCATCAGTCGAGAAAATCGCATCTAACTGGTACTGCTTAGACCAGTTCTGTGCTTTTAATTTATCGGCATCGGCTACCGCCTCGGTATCAATAGGAACAAATTCATTACTACGCTCCAATGAAATAACTTCAGCGCCAAGACTGGTAAATAACGTTGCATATAAATCACGGCCAGCACTTGAATGCTCATAAATACCAATACGCTTGCCGCTAAGTAACGAACTATCGAATAACTCATTGTAACGAGCAATATAGTCCGTTGCAGCACGTTGGTTAACGATCAGTTCAGGCAAATCACTGATTGCAGTAAATGCCGCATCAGCATTTAAAATCGCTTGCTCATCAGCTTTAGTAATTTCACCATCAGGTCGGTAGAACTTAAGACCATTACGATCAAAAGGAATATGACTACCAGTAATCATAATGCATGGAATTTTGTCTTGCATTGCCACATAGGCCAGCGCTGGTGTTGGTACCACGCCATAATAAACGGCATCAAGGCCTAACAGCTCTAAAGCTTTGATACAAGCTTGTGCCATCGCAGGACTGCTCGGACGGTTATCAATGGCAAGCGCAACGGTTTTAAATTGAAACTGCCCTTGCATACACTGCATAAATGCATGAGTAAAAGCGGCACAAGTATCAGCAGTAAACAGCTCTACCAAACCACGCGCACCACTGGTGCCAAATTGAACACCTGACTCTTTAATTACTTTCGAACTAATTAACATAAGAAAAATCTACACATATTGTGAAATACTGAATAACTTAAGTGATCATAAACGCCCTAGAAAAGCGGATATTAATCGGCCTCTTAAATACGACCATATCTGTCTTCAAAGCGGACAATATCGTCCTCACCAAGGTATGATCCCGTTTGCACTTCAATCATTTCTAATGGGATCTTACCTGGGTTCTCAAGAGCATGAATCGTACCTAAAGGAATATAAGTCGACTGGTCTTCAGTCACTAAAATCACTTCATCACCATTGGTTACACTTGCTGTACCTGCAACGACAATCCAGTGTTCACTACGATGAAAGTGTTTTTGAATCGAAAGCTTTTGACCTGGGTTTACGGTGATTCGTTTCACTTGGTCACGCGAACCAAAATCAATCGAGTCATACTTACCCCAAGGACGATAAACTTCACGATGGATCTTATATTCAGAACGATCTGTGTCTTTTAATCGCTGCACAATCGCTTTAACATCCTGCACTTGTGATTTGTCTGCAACCAGAATAGCGTCTTTAGTTTCAACGATGACTAGATTATCTACTCCTACAGTAGCTATCAGCTTTTTTTCGGAGTATACGTAGTTATTTGTCGATTTAACTGCGATCACATCGCCTTTATGTGCGTTATTGTCACAATCTTTTTCAGATATGTCCCATAATGCAGACCAAGAACCGACATCACTCCAACCGGCGTCCATAGGTACAACAACAAGATTTCCAGAACCACTAGTTGAGCAAACAGGTTCCATAACAGCATAGTCAATAGAATCAGATGGACAGGCTTCAAAGGCTTCCTTATCTACACGTACAAAGTCTAAATCGACTTGAGTTGTACTCATAGCTTTTTTACAAGCTTCTAGTATAGCTGGATTATTCGATCTCAATTCGTCAATATATTGAGAAGCTTTAAACATAAACATACCGCTATTCCAGTAATATTCACCCGAATCTAAATACGCTTGAGCGGTGTTCAAGTCCGGCTTTTCTACAAAGCTATCGACTTTAAATGCGGTATCGCTCTGTGAAGGCCCTCGTTTAATATAACCATACCCCGTTTCAGCGGCAGTCGGTACAATACCAAAAGTGACTAACTGGCCAGCTTCTGCATAAGCTAAAGCCTGATTTACGGAAAACTGAAATGCCACTTGTTTTTCAATCAAGTGATCAGCAGCAAGCACCAACAATATAGGCTCAGCTTCTGAATCTGTAACTTGTTCTAAAGCCTGCAGAGCCGCGAGCGCGATAGCTGGCGCGGTATTACGACCCACGGGTTCCAAAATAATTCCAGAATGCTCAAAGCCACCCAAACGCGTCTGCTCTGCAGCAATAAAACGGTGTTCCTCGTTACAAATTAACAATGGCGGCTGGTGATCAAGCCCTTGCAAACGCGCAAAGGTTTGTTGCAGCATTGATTTGCCACCTGCAACTGTTAAAAACTGCTTCGGATAAAGTTCTCTGGATAGCGGCCAAAGACGACTCCCTGTACCTCCAGCCATAATAATTGGTATTAACATATAATGATCCTGGTATTTAATTTTGGTAATTTTTAAAAATATCTAATAATCTTTGTGCCATCAATTCTCTGCTATATTTTGGTGCTGCTTCTACACTTTTAGACTGTATCATTTGGTAAAGCTCATCATCTTGGCTCAACTTCAATATGGAGTTAGCGATCTGTTCTACATTTTCACTTTCAACAACTAATCCCGAACCAGTTTCTCTGATGATAGTGGTAGCCTCCCCCTCTGGGACGCTCATTATTGTGGGAATACCCATCCCCATACACTCGAAGATCTTTGAAGGGATAACTGTCCTAAACAAATCGCTATTTATTAATGGCACGAGTGAAACATCACATAGAGACCAAAGTCTTGGCATCATCTCTTTTGGCTGTCGATCAATAAGCACTACATTCTCAAGGCCTTTTTGCTGGACTAGGTCAACGACTTTTTGTCTAGCTGCTCCGCCCCCAGCAAAAACAATGCGGATATCATCATGTTCCAACCTCTCTGCTACAGATACTAAATGCTCGAGTCCATGGGCCATGCCGTGAGTACCAATGTAACCGGCGACAAACTTACCTTCTAACCCATACTGTTTTGCAAGCTCAGTATCTTTGTCCTGTGGTTCATATTTAGATAAATCGACACCATTAAGAACGACTTCAACCTTGCTTCCATCAACTCCACGCTCGATGAGCTCCTTTTTGAATGCGTGAGTCACTGACACAATTGCGTCCGCTCGCCTATAAAGAAACATCTCTATTTTTTCGAGTAGGCGAATTGCTTTACTGTCTTCCATCGCACCAACCGCTGTAATAGACGCAGGCCATATATCGCGTAGCTCAAACACAAACGGTTTTCTACGAACGGCTGACAACGCCCAACCGGCGCAAGCACAGAAGAACTGAGGTGAAGTCGCTACGATGACATCCGGTTTTTTCTGAAACAGCCCTGCGATAAAGCCCGTTGCCATGAATGACATGTAATCCAGAATACGTTTTACAAAACCTTCATTTGCAGTGATGAACGTTTTTACACGAACAACATTTATGCCATCAAGAACATGAGTTTGATACCAGCGGTTTTTAAACCCATCGAATACCTTACCTTCAGGAAAGTTTGGTGCGCATGTAATCACCGTTACTTTGTGACCCGCTTTCACCCAGCGGATAGCATGTTCATAAGTTCTGGTTGCTGGCGCATTGCCTTCTGGCGGAAAGTTATCAGTAAGAAAAAGAATATGCATTGCTACGCTCGCTTTAGAACAAAGTTCACTTCATTCTTTTTAAAATTTAATACCAACTTTTTATTGGCTACAGATAAACCAAATTCAGGATGCCATGTCGTCTCAAATACCTTAATGTCAGCACCTTCAGCGCTAATCGTGTATTTAGCACCGTTCGGCAAGTGGAGTCTAACTTGGCTAGATTTATTTCCCTCTTCAACTCTAACATCAGGATGGAGGTGATAATGGGCTTCTGCGTGATTATATGTACCCGTTAGGTTGTCACTAATAAATAAGTCACCTTCCGTTAGTTTCCACTGTCTAGTATGTGTCACCTTACCAGGCAAACGCATGTAACCATCATGAGAACATTCAACACTAATGTCGCAGTCACTCTCTGTGATGACTGGCTTGCTAGGATATGCTCGTCTTGCTACCCGAAATCCACTCCAGACTTCAGATGAATCCATACCATCAACCACTACCGTATTATGAGTTTCGGTTCTGCGCTGCCTGAATCTTTCCTCGCCAAGACCATAAACCGATGTGCCACTGTTTACCAATACTCGGTGGCCATCAATACTCAATTCAAATGAGAGTGTATCGGCATGAGCGTGGCCGGGAATGTAATCAGGCCCGACTTTTGCGGCGTCAATAATTAGCTTGTTAACTTTGTCTTTAACAACCACATAACCACTTTCTTTTAGTACCGTGACTTGGGCTTTATTAACGGCAGGAACCGTAACATTGAGCACTTCTGCATATCGTTGCAAATCAGCCAGTTTAGGAGCAATACCCATAGCTGCGTCATTAAAAAAGGATACGTCACCATCGGGATGTTGCATGTGTTCAGCCCATGACAACATTTTTCCAATGAGTTCACGCCAGTATTGACTGGTAGTTTTCGGAATCTTACATGGGTAGACAAGGCTTAACTGATACAAATCAAGCATATCGGCAAGAATGGTATTGTGATACATAGGCGTTAATTCAAAATTACCGCCATCAGCAAGAATTTGCTCTGGGATTTCTTCATTTAAAATACCTAAGCCACGCTTTAACCATTTATCAGCTAATTCTCCCTTGAAATAACAACCAGAAAACAACAAAGCTTTTGCGTTTGCAAATAAGTGGTTGCCAAGTAAGTGATATTCTAATTGCTGCTCTAAGGCTTGGAGCTGCAATGATAAGCTAGCCAGCCATTCTTCTTTTGGTTCATTACCAGACAAGAACCATTTAATCCAATTTACCGACCTGAGTGAAATAGTATAAGGCTCCCACCCATTCCCCATCATCTTCGGATTTTGTTCTATCCAAGTGTTAACCAAACTATGATGAATTTCACTTCTGTCTTCCCACTCAGACTGGTTTAAATCATCGAAGTAATGCAAATTATAAAGCCAAAGTTTAGCTTTTGTTGCATCATTCCAGTCGCTAACCGTATCTACAACATTCAAAAACTTAAACTGACCATTGCCTTCATAGCATGAGTTTAATACCGAAAATGGTTGCCAACCTGTTGTTGATACGTTGTTTAAGGTTACTTCTGGTTTTGTAAATTTAACCTTCATGAACCGTCGTGAGATACGGTTACTGAATTGGATGGGCTTTAAGTACTTGAGAGTGTGGTAAAGCTTTAAGATTTTATTCATATCCAAAAAAGGGGCCTTAGCCCCTTATTACCCTTTACTTGTGATTTACTTTCTAAGTTGATCTGCCACTTGACATGAAACCCTCGCAACTTCAATGATTTCATCAAAGCTAATCGGTGATGCCGATCCTTGTTTGATACTATCAACAAATGCCTTAGAACAATCATTTTGCCCTTTGTCTTGGCTCGATAATTTCATTTTACTAAATCCTTTCCAACCAAAACCGACCAATTTTCTAAAATTATCGAGTTGTAGAACTGCATCATTCGCGAACACTTCAATACGCTCTTTCGGGAAGTCTTTACCACCATTAGCAAAGTAATGAATAGTGCCGATTGAACCATCTTCAAATGACAGTGTGATACTAGCTTTGTCTTCACGAATAGCAACGCCAGGCGCATCACCCATACACATAGCATTAAAGCCTGTAATTTTACACCCAGCTAAATGACGCATTAGGTCAATATAATGACATGCTTCACCGATAATTCGTCCACCACCTACTGCAGGATCCTGGGTCCAGTGATCACAAGGGATATCTCCAGCGTTCATTGTCATGATGAACGTTTTAGGACCTTTAATAGAAGACAAGAGCTCTTTCATTTTGACAACATGTGGTGCAAAACGTCGATTATAGCCAACCATGACTTTAGGTTTAGTTTGGCTTTCATTAAAGGCGCCTTCGATTAGGTCAACTTCGGATTCAAGCAGTGCTAAAGGCTTTTCAACAAATACATGTTTTTCTGCAGCAATAGCATCAATAGTTTGTTGAGCATGTAAATTATGCTGCGTCGCAATAACAACTGTATCGATAGCTTTATCAACTAACACATCCGAATAATCTGTTGACGCTTTAGCAAAACCTTGCTTTTTCCCATGATGAACAGCACTCATACCAGCACTAGTCACCACTGTATTTAATCCAGCTCCTGCATTTTTAAAAGCGGGCATCAAAACACGTGATGCATAATTCCCAGCACCGACGAATGCGCAAGACGCGGAAGATGGCGCTGAAGCAATTTCTGAGTTTAGAGTGACAGAACGAGCGGTCAAGACTGCAGGGTCATTGTTTGGATAATCTAGAACAATACCTAAAGATGCTTTGTCATCTAGGCATTTATAGGCTTCAAGAGCATCATCAATCGCATATCGGTGAGTTATTAGTGGTTTGACATCTAGCGCACCTGAAGCCATCATATCTAGAACAGCTTCAAAGTTACGCTGTTCCGTCCAACGGACAAAGCCAATAGGATAATCATTACCTTTGTCTTCATACTCAGTATCGTAACGACCTGGTCCATAAGAACAAGACACTTGGAATGTAAGTTCTTTAGCAAAGAAATCGGCGCGAGAAATCTCTTGTCCAATAACACCAACAAGGACAATACGACCACGTTGACGGCACATTGTTGCGGCTTGGCTTAATGGTTCGCTACTTTTAGTTGAAGCAGTAATAATAACGCCATCAACACCACGACCACGGGAAAATGCTTCAGCCGCTTTAATTGCATCTTCGCCTTTAGACAAATCTACTGTCTCTGCACCAAGTTTGCGGGCTAGTTCACATTTAGATGAATCAAAATCAATACCTAGTACGCGACAGCCGTTAGCACGTAATAATTGCACTGTAATAAGACCGATAAGACCAAGTCCAGTGACAACCACACATTCACCAAGTGTCGGGTTAATAAGGCGAACGCCTTGAAGGCCAATAGCACCTAAAACCGTAAACACTGCTGATTCATCATCAACATTGTCTGGGATCTTTGCACACAAGTTTTTAGGGACGCGAACTACTTCCGCGTGGTTACCATTCGAAACTACGCGAGTACCAACGTCAAAACTTGTACCGCTACCATCAAGAACTGTACCTACATTGCAATAACCGAGCGGAAGAGGCTGATCTAGTTTAGAGCGCACAGCGTCAACCGTTGGCATCAAACCATCTGTTTTGATCTTACCTAACACCATTTTTACTTTATCAGGCTGTTGACGTGCTTTATCAATAAAATTTGCTTTACCAAAGTCTATTAGCATCCGTTCCGTACCAGCCGAAACTAGGGTTTTTTTCGAATTAATTAACAGACTGCCGTTATTAATTTTTGGACACGGCACTTCTACTAGGCTAGTTTCTCCATTACTTATATTTTGTAGTACTTGTCTCATATCTTACTCACATTTTATATATTAATTCTTTTTCAGCTTTATTTGGGTAGCTAATCAACACTGCTCGATACTTACCCTTAAATACAAAAAGGCTTCCCGCCGCTAAGCCAATTGGAGTGTGACCTCGCACTACCTTACCAATATCATCATAAGAACTCGCACCACCACAAATCGTAAAAGGAATATTTAATGCAGATTTTAAATTACATATTAGTTGATGGTCATAGCCTTTTTGTGTGCCATCTAAATCAATGTTATTGACAATGATCTCGCCAGCCCCCAAAGCTTGAAACTCTCTTAGTAACTCAAATAAGTCCTTTTTAACTGGCTTAGTTCCATTATGTGTGTAAGCTTTATAACCACCAAATAATTTCTTTTTAACATCCAAAACAACCACGACACTTTGATTACCTACTTGAGAAGCAATATCAGAAATTAATTGAGGGGTTTCAATTGCAGCAGAACTAAGTGCTACCTTTTCTACACCTAGAGATAAAATAGACTGTGCCTGCTCAAGTGTCTTGATACCACCACCATAACAAAGTGGCATTCTACATTCAGCGGCTAAATGCTCAATCACTTTCAAATCTGGGGCTGTACCGTTTACTGTTGCATCGATATCAAATACTGTTAACTCATCCACTTCTTTTTCGTTGAAAATTCTAACAGCATTAAGTGGGTCTCCAACATATTTGTCATCACTAAATTTTGTTGTTTTCACTAGCCCCTTGTCTCGGATAAGTAATACAGGAATTATTCTAGATTTAAGCATTTGCTACCTCGGCAAAGTTTTTTAGGATTGTAATCCCTGCTTGGTGGCTTTTTTCCGGATGGCATTGGATGCCAAAAATATTACCTTTATTTATAATACACCCAATTGAATTAACATACTCTGCAGTAGCGATCACATGCTTATAGTCAGAGCCAAAATGATAAGAGTGTAAAAAATAGAATTCAGGGTTTTCTTCTAAGTCTTTAAATATCGGATTGTCAAGTAAAGATAATTGATTCCACCCCATGTGCGGTAGGGGATAATTTTCCTTCAGCGCAAATTTTTTGACCGTAGTATCGAGCCAAGCAAGACCATCGGCACTACCCTCATCACTTCTCTTCGCCATCATTTGCATTCCGACACAAATGCCAATAATCGGAACTTTCTTGTTCAGAACGAGGTCATCTAGAGTATCTCGAAGCCCTGATTCATCAAGCTTTTGCATAGCATAATCAAAAGACCCAACACCAGGTAAAATAATCCCTGAAGCACTTTTTAAGGCATCAGTTGTTGACGCATAGACAAAAGGGATATTGAGTCTATTATAAATATTGCCGAACGCTCGAATATTACCTAAACCATAATCAACGATTGCTATCAACGTTTACCACCTTTTTCAATCCCCAACCCTTTAAGCACCTTGGCTCCAATATCATAAATACCCTGCATTGATTTATAGTCTTTGTAAGTCTTATTTGGTGCGTCGAAGTAACTCTGTAACTCTTTTACTGAAACACCTAATTTATTAGCTATATATTCAAATTCTTGACGTATTTGCTCATCAGTCATCGCTGGACTTTTAAGCCCCTCCAAAGCACATTCTCTCGTCATTTGCCCTGTCAAAATTAAGCTTGAAAATTGGACTTTTCGAGTATCAAAACCAAATTTTTGTGGAAGCCAATAGCCCTCGTAAAAACGAGTAAAACGTGATTCAAAATGTTTTTGAGGATAGCGCTGATAGCCAAATTTCTCTTCTAATAATTTAGTGGCCTCTTCTTTATCATATCTCATATAATCTAGAGGCCTAGTCAGCTTAATACCTTTTATGTAGGGTAAGTATATCTTATGCCATAGAATATTGGTTACCGGGTATGTTTTGAGTTGTCTCTGACCAAACCTATTATGTATATCCTTCAGTTGCCTAGCATCGGATTGGTAATACATCCACTCAAGTGGATTTCTTGTACATTCCGTTGAATAGTTACCACCAGTAAGAATATTTTTAATCCCATGCTTTGACGCAAATTTATACATTGTCGCGAAAAAGGCATGATCTTGAGGAGTGTCTATATGTGATACTCCGGATTTAAAAAATGAAAGTTGTAAATCCTTCATTTCTTCCCAGTTAATAACTTCGGTATAAAGGTCTAAACCTAAGCCGTCTACCATTCGTTGAATATTGTTTACAGCTTCTTGAGAATTCCAACCAGCATCAACGTGAAAAACTAGAGGACGAAGGCCCATTTTTTCTACAGCTAAATATAGAAGGTAGGAACTGTCAACCCCACCACTCATTCCCATTAAACAATCAAAATCCTGCCCACTACCTTCTTGTTTAATTTTATCAGCTAGCTTTAATAATTTTTCGTCATCTAACCCTTCAGGGTTCCACTTTGGTAAGATCTCTTCAAAATAGATATTACAGTGGTCACAAACACCTTTTTCATCAAAAATAATTTTGCTATCAGTGGTATCCATCACACAATTAGTGCAGCATGTTACATCATTCATCTAGAAACCTTTCCTTAATATAATTCATCAACAACACGCCTAAGACTAACATTTTCATCAAACATATTAATTGCTTCATCCGAAGGTAAGTAACTTTTTTGCGTTATCTCTTGCGCATTTTTAATAGCGTTATCGAACCAGTTTTCTGATTCAGGATCAATAACTACAACCCTACTTTTCATACAAACAGGTAACACATCCAACCATTGATTATATACGGTTATGACTGCACAACCTAAAAATATTGCTTCATATACACTGCGAGGTGAGGAATCACTTGAAGGTATAGAAATAATGGCAAATGATTCAGAAAGTAACTGATACATAGCAGGCTTATCTAAACGACCAATCATTTGGTCACCCTCTTGTAAAAGAGTCTTTACATTATTAAGATAAGCATCATCAAAAAATGGATAAATAAACTGCAATACCGAGCTACTCTCGACTTGGTTGCGCTGCTTCAAAATCGTAGATATATTATAAAGTGAAGTCATGGCTCTTAAAGAAACAACTTTATCTCTCTTCGTGTTCTTTTGTACTTTGTTATACGAATCGATTAAATCTAAATCGATTCCATTTTGAATAACCTTTGCATCCGCTTGGCTTATCTTTTGGATCCCTTTCCTCATACTTTCCGAATCAACAGTCACAGTCGAGGCAGACCTTAGAATCAGCTTAGCCATAAATTTATATAACATTGATCGATTAGGCCGAACTAAAATTTCACTACCTTGAGGTGTACCAATAAAACTATAACCAGAAAACCAACACAGCATCATATAATACATCGGCATAGCATGATAAATGACATTGCCATCATGCTTTTTATGAAATTTTCTTAGCTTGTATGATTGAAGTGGTAATAGTGATAGTTTTAATAAATTCCTCCAAATATTAGATAATTTAGATTGCTTAACAAAGAGGAGACGATCTATGACAAATAAACTTTCGGTGACGACCTCATCATCCGCGACATTTTTCAGCCCTTCACTCTCATAAGTATCAGTTACCAATATAATTTCTCGGTCAGGTGCAATTCCTTTTATCGCTTTATACCAATCAACAACATGGTAATCCCGAGCTCCCCCTAAAATTATAATTTTCTTACTTTCCATTATGTTTAATTACTCGCTTAAGTTCAGTTTCTACTTTTTTTACAATTTCCTCTTGGGAAAACTCACGCATGCATAATTGATGTAACTTTTTAGCTAAAGAAGAAAAATCAACATTATTTATTCCATCAACGAGCCCTTCTTCTGAAGTAATCACAACACATGTTTCCTTGTGAGTTAACGCTATATTTGTAAAAGCTTCTTTATAACCAATCGTAGGCACACCAAAAGACATTGCTTCGATAACCTTATTTTTAATACCAATTCCATAATCAACAGCATAAAGTAAAGCTTTAGCACCACGATATACATCAACTAAAGACGGCGCAAAACCCTTTACGACAACGTTAGGAGCAAAGAGAAGTTTTGGAATACTCTGCCCATAAACATGAATTTCACCATTTATTCTTGGCGCTAAGCGGTTTATATTCAAAAGCATTTCTAAATTTGGTTTATAATCATACTTACCGACAACAATAAAGTGCCCATCCTTGTTAAACAAGAAATCATTTTGCTCTATTGAAAATGGAAACTGTAAAGCCGATGCTTGTAGGTTAGTAGGTAATGACGCAACTTCATCCCCTCCCAAATATGCACAAAATTCATTTTGCAACAACTTTTTCTCTCTTCGTTTGAGATATTTTATTAATAAGCTTGTCTTTACCGAAATAAATTGTTGATCTTCATGAAACACAGAGTCAGCAAGATAAATAATTTTCGCGGTCTTGATTTTCATATAGCCTAACAAAAATGAACTATTCATCATTGCACTAACAACAACTATATCAAAATTCGATTCGTCAATCTCAGAATACAGCGCATCATTAGTTAATGATGCATTGAGAATATAAGAATATTTTTTAGGGGTTGAAATATCGTTGTAAAAAATAGACACATCCCCAATCGCTCGCAAAATCGTTAGCAAGCGACTATCTTTAAGGGTCCCACCAGACACGTCTAGACTATCTAATTTTTTTTCAGTTATATATGCAATTTTCAACATCGTATTCCAATTTTAATTAATATTTTTAATAAGGAAGATACACACACGGAAAAATCATGAACGCCCCGTCAATAAAGGCTCGAAAGAACACGGAAAAATCATGAACTCCCCCGTCAATAAAGGCTCGCCAGAACCTTTAAAAGGTACTCAGAATCCATCGCACACATCGCTCTTTTGTGTTTAATGCTCGCTTTCAAAGTCGTTTCACTCTTCAGCATGTTTAAACACATCTGTCTGATCCTTGCAAAGTTCTCTGCACTTTCTTCCGCTCGTTTTCGGCAAGCATCTTCACCAAATGACGTATCGAGGGACCAATGCATCGACTCGACTAACCAATGTGAACGCGTTGCATTTAACAATTCTTTAGCATTTAAATGCTTCGAGCTAATGTAGTATCTCACCGTGATTTCTGACTCTTTCGCCACGGCTTCTTCTTGCCTCACAGAAACAACGATACCCATCGTTTTTAGCTCGGGCCAATCAAACTCTAAATCACCTAAAACGCTTAAATCTGTGTTGGTTAATGCCAACCTAGTTTCTTGTCTGCCACGTGATTTTTCCTGTGTGCTATAAGAATCACCATCGTGTTTTTGTAACATGCTCATATCGAAATAATTATCGAATGCTTGCTCTAAACGACCTTGATTTCCTTTCACTGCCAACAGGTAATCAGCGTTTTTGTTTAGTATTTTTTGAGCAATTTTCTTTTGACACCCCATTGCATCAATAGTGACCAAACAACCTGATATATCAAGCAGGTCGAGCAACTCTGGGATGGCAGTGATCTCATTAGATTTCTCGTAAACTTTATGTTGTCCGAGGCTAACGCCATTTTCAGTCGCAAAAGCATTCACCATATGAATCGCACCAAGGCCACGAGAGTCATCATAAGAGCCCCTGACAGTCTTACCATCAATGGCAATGACTTCACCTTCAGTAAGCTCACAGCAATCCTTCATCCATTCAATAAAGCACTTTTGTAGACGAGTCGCGTTAATCATTCCCATTGCTCGGGCTATCGTCGAAGTAGAAGGAACGCCATGTCTAAAATCACCAAATCGCTTCAAGAAATCCAACTTAGCTTCACCGTACAGACTAATTGCTTTCCAATCATCTTGGCCGGAAAGCACAGCACAAATTGTTAACAGGATGATATCAGTTAACTTGTGTTCGACTTTGCCCTGTTGTCGGTAATCTGGAATGACATCGAAATGCATAAATGGGTGCTGGTTACTCATCGTTGGACCTCCAATTTGTCTATGGAGGTATTAGAAAACACTGAAAATGATCTACAAATCGATCATCGGACAATTGATTGTTATGTGATAACGCTAACTAGTGAACTTCAAAAATTGAGAACTCACCACGTCACAACCCCTTTAAGCATGGGCATGTTCATGAATCTTCCCTGGCATGTTCATGAATCTTCCCTGTTCCCATTGCTCGGGCTATCGTCGAAGTAGAAGGAACGCCATGTCTAAAATCACCAAATCGCTTCAAGAAATCCAACTTAGCTTCACCGTACAGACTAATTGCTTTCCAATCATCTTGGCCGGAAAGCACAGCACAAATTGTTAACAGGATGATATCAGTTAACTTGTGTTCGACTTTGCCCTGTTGTCGGTAATCTGGAATGACATCGAAATGCATAAATGGGTGCTGGTTACTCATCGTTGGACCTCCAATTTGTCTATGGAGGTATTAGAAAACACTGAAAATGATCTACAAATCGATCATCGGACAATTGATTGTTATGTGATAACGCTAACTAGTGAACTTCAAAAATTGAGAACTCACCACGTCACAACCCCTTTAAGCATGGGCATGTTCATGAATCTTCCCTGCCTCGCTTCTTGTCTTCCACGTGATTTTTCTTGTGTGCTGTAAGAATCACTATCGTGGTTTTGTAGCATGCTCATGTCGAAATAATTATTGAAGGCTTGTTCTAAACGACCTTGATTTCCTTTCACCGCCAATAAGTAATCAGCGTTTTTGTTTAACACTTTTTGAGCAATTTTTTTTTGACATCCCATTGCATCAATAGTGACCAAACACCCTGATATATCAAGGAGTTCGAGCAACTCTGGAATGGCGGTAATCTCGTTGCTTTTTTCGTAAACTTTATGTTGTCCGAGACTAACACCATTTTCAGTCGCAAAAGTGTTCACCATGTGAATTGCGCCTAAGCCACGAGAGTCATCATATGAGCCTCTAACGGTTTTACCATCAATGGCAATGACTTCACCTTTAGTTAGCTCACAGCAATCTTTCATCCATTCATAAAGCATTTTTGTAGGCGAGTGGCTTTAATCATTCCCATCGCTCTGGCTATTATCGATGTGGAAGGTACACCATGACTAAAATCGCCAAGTCTCTTCAAGAAATCCAATCGATCCTCACCGTATAAGCTAATCGCTTTCTAATCATCTTGACCAGAAAGCACAGCACAAATTGTTAACGAAATGATATCAGTTAACTTGTACTCGACTTTGCCTTGTTGTCGGTATCTAGAATGACATCAAAATGCATAAATGGTGCTGGTTACTCATCGTTGGTCCTCCAATTTGTCTATGGAGGTATTAGAAATACACTGAAAATGATCTACAAATCGATCTTCTGAAAATTGATTATTATGTGATAACGTTAACTAGTGACGTTCAACAATTGAGAGCCCACCATCCCTTAAACCCTTTAAACATGGGTATGTTCATGAATTTCCCCTGCCTAGGCAGTGCTTTGAGCAGCTAATAAAATATTAGTTATATAAGAACAATAAATTTTCAAAAATAATTAAATTTCTGACACTTCTAGCCATTATTGAACCATAATTTTTTGCAAGGTATTTACAGCTCTCCCTAAAGTAATAGTAAACAATCTCTTAAAAAATAGAAAACATTTAACATCACAAATATTATGAATGATATAAGATATAAAACAAACAAGACAAAACACTAAAAGACACAATGAAAATATATTTTCTTGGTTTCCAAAAACATTTATCATCGTATATCCAAAGTGAGCATGAATTAAGTAAATAGGATAAGTAAGAGACCCTAAAATCGCCGATAAGGGAAGCTTTATTTTTTCCGCTTTATTTGTAATCAAAAAGATAAAAATAACAAAAAAAAGTGAAACCACACCTCCGATAATATATTTTGAGTGATAATAACCTTTTGAAATTGTCAGGTATTCAGAATCACCGATAGAGGTATAAAGACACAGTACATATGCTATTACTAATGAGAAAAGTACTGGAAGAGTTTTTCTTTCTTTTAACAAAGAAAATAACATACCTGCAGAAAAAAAACTGTAGTATGAACTCATCATTGGAACACTTTCAATTTTGATTAAAACAAGCCCCCCCATCAATAAAGGCCATAATAGAGTAAAATTTATCAAATACTTCTTTAATCCAAAAAATAAAAAACAAAATATAAAAAAATAGAATTTCATTTCAACTAGGAGAGTCCAATAAACGCCATCAACATGAGAATAACCCCAAAGGGTCTGAGTCATAGTGAAATTTAATAGAAACTGAGTAAAAGTCACCCCCCCCTCGGCCCCGGCAATGAGAGTAATCAATGAAGTAAAAATAATAGCGCACCAATAAGAAGGATATATTCTTAAAACTCTCGAAACAATAAAATTATCGGCAGTTTTATTTTTTACAGAATAAAAAATAACAAAGCCACTAATCAAAAAAAACAACTCCACGCCCAAATACCCATACTGAGTATATGCAGTTAAAGACGGATTAATAATTACAGATGTTACTTTTCCATTAACGACACCATTAAAACTATAGTGATATAAAACAACAATCAAAATAGCAAAAAACCTTAAATAGTCTAACAAATCAATTCTTTTCATGAAGTTTTCTGCTCCAGAATTTCATGCTTACGTGACATTCTCAAATATTTGTTATATCCATACATTACAACAGCAAAAACTGTTAAATATCTAATAGGAGTTGAAAGCATAATAGGGCTACCTGACATCATAAATATTGGGAATTGGTATATAAAATAAAGCAAGACAAGAGCAACAAGCCACTTTTTCTTATAATAATTGAAAGCCAATAGCAATCCGGAAGTTGAAATAAAATATAAAATGGCAGTTAAAACTTTATTATCTGAGTAATGTATAACTCCGAGTAGTGTCACTCCATACGCATTTGCCACATCTTTAGGCTGTGCTAAAAATTCAATTGCAAACATTCTACCAATTCCCGCAGATAGCCCATCAGCTCTAAACACATCGACAAAAAAAGCAGTAAATACCCCTTTCAGATAATACAGCCCTAGCTCTACCGTAGAAAAAACTGTGTTATTTTCAATTTCATTTAACATTAATACATCAATACCACTAATTCTTCGAGAAAAAGCCACCCCTGCAACTTCCAATACCCTAGAATTAAAGCCTAATGAATTCACCATTTCATTAAATGAGAAATCGCCTCTGAAGAAATACCCAAGCACAGCAAATGTAGGAAAAAGAATGACAGAAAAACTAGAAAACAATATATATTTGAGGTTAAAAATCTTTCCGCCCCGCAAAACTGAAATCGAAAACAATGCCATTAGTAAAAAAAACAATGACGCTTTTGAACCTCTTAAAAGAGCAAGAACACCGTAGATGATACAAATAAAAATTACTTTTTTTTTATTCTTCACTACGAGAAGTAAACTAAAAAACATCAAATCAAAAGGCAACAAACTATAAACAAAAAAAAGTAAAAGTTTTTCAACTATACCGAGATTCATCCCCATTTTAGAACCCAAGAGATAAAATACAACAAAGCTAATAATCACTTCAAAATAGAAAATTCTCTCTATTAATTTAACATGCGGACTCTTGACATTTAATGTCAACCGCTTAGGAACTAAAAGAGCTAGAACCAATAAGCTTGCAAACAATAAAACAAATTCAGACATCGCAATACGATCCCAATCTACACTATAGCCAAAATTTGCGAATACAAAACTTCGGGGATGGCTATCAAGTGTAAACATTCTTAAGGGGTAAAGCATTATAAAAAATATAATGCTTAGTCCTAAAAATAACTTTCTTGGGTAATAGTAGTCTTGCATACTAGCGCCATAATTCGTAAGGAAAACTACTCTCAATGCCAGAAGGAATCTCAGGTATTTCACTACCTCCCATATCAAGTGCTTCTTCTATGTTATGCGCTACTCTCATTTTCTCTCTTCCAGTCCCTGAATAATAATCTCTGAATTTAAAATCTATTTCTTCAGATTTATTGAGCTTGAGATAAACTGCAGGAATACCGTATGACTCAGCCATAATTATACCGTGTAGAGAACTAGCTATCACAAATTTTGCTTGATTTAGTTCTTCGAAAAATTTTTTCCACCTATAGACTGTGGGCAAAACAATAGGCAGGTTACAATCACTTTTCAACAAATCATAATCAAATAAATTAGGAATAACTACAGCATCATGCTTCTTAGTTACAGTTGAAAACTCAGGGAACAGTTGTGATACTAGAAGTCCAGGATCCCCAAAATTTTCAGGGCAAACATGCCCCCGTTCTAATAAATAGTTTCTTGTTAACTTGCCTCTGACCAATCTAATATCTAGCGTCTTATCTCGAATAGATTCTGTATCACACATACCATTCACTCCACTCCCCCATACTGTTGAGTTATTATCGACAGTATGTAAAATAGAACCTATACCATAAAGCATCTTTGTTTCCTTTATGGGTTTATTAGGAGAAATACCTCTTTTCCTTAACAATTCATTGCTTATTAACACATTAAGGTAATCACCTATATTTTCTTTAAACCACTTTGGTGACCAATAATAAACATTAACCCTATTATTTTTAATTCGAGGTCTTCCTGTCAATAGTAACCGACAATCATTAAATGTATTCATACGTAGTACTCTGTATTTAAATAAAAAAAAACATTAACAAGATAGAGCTGATCACCAGGCCAAGTTGAAATAATGATATATCAATCTCATGTCGTAATCGCCAATGCCTTAACAACGCCATTATAAAGAACCCCAAAACTTCTGCGATTGCGGCACCAAGCACGCCAAGATTCTGAACCAATATAATCACAGCTACAATACTCCCCCCGCCTGCAAAAAGAGAGCTTTTAAAAATAGCCTTTGTGTCCTCTAACTTTAACAGTATCGCACCATAAAATGAGGATAAAGATGAAAAAAAAGCAGCTATAAGTAAAAAAGGAATATATTTCTGAGACAAAGAAAATTGCTCACCTATAAAATAAGCATAAACAAATTGAGAGCAAAATAAAAAAACACAAACGATACCTAATTGAAAATATACATAGTTACGTAAATTACTACTATATTCACTCTTACTCTCATAATCATCTATAAGCACCTTATCTTGCCATACCAAAGCAAAAAGCCCATTAAATACAAGCATTACAGCTGCAAACTTTGCTGCCACTGCATATAAACCAACCATTTCAACACCCACATAAAAAAGCAATACAAACCGATTAGCTGCATTAATTAGCCACCAACTAATATGGTTTGGTACTAGAGGCAATGAAAAACTTATGAGTTTCTTTATAACTTTAATATCAATCCCCTTTAGTTCAATCGTTGTTGTTCTACGATTCCCCAAAAGTATAATTAATATTGACGAAACATTCGCTAGAGTAAAGGACAATAACACTCCCTCTAGTTTTAAATTAGAACAATAAAGAAAAATAAAGTTGAACGCTAGAAATGAAAATGAATATACAATTCCTGATATAGCAAAAAGTTTAACATCCCCTAGCCCACGTATAATTTGCCGAAGTACATTTAGCATTAGACATGTGAGTAAAACCAATACAATCAGGAATATATTATTCATTTCTATTAAAAATAAAATCAAAACGACCAATACACTACAAATAAAAGCAGAAATCATCAGGAATGCATAAACATTACTGATAATTATTATAGGATCATAATTTTCTTTTTTAAGAATAAAGCGATATGCAGCATCACCTACTTGTAGCGATACGATTGAAACAAACACAAATGATAAAGTAAGAGTTAAATCATACGCCCCTAATTCTTCAGGCGTTAAATAAAAAGTAAATAACGGGAAAATTATAAAATTGATTAATCGCGCCCCTAATGTACCTACACCATAGAGAAAAAAACGTTTAAAATGATTCATACAACAGCCAAATTAATATCACTCACTAAGTAGCACGAACAGTTACATTTAAGATTGACTCAAATTCTTTATGCTTGACTAACAGTACTGATATATCAGAATTTTCTGATGCATACCCCATCTCTACCAATTCAACATTTGATCTAACAAAAGGTAACTCTCGAATATTTGGTTCAACAGCCAAAATACTACCAAAATGTAAATCAGCCAACCTTTTGGTGACATTTACTGCTGGGCTTTCACGTAAATCATCTATATCTGGTTTAAAAGCCAAGCCATAACAAGCAATGCTAACATCTTTGATGGTCTTGTTAGGGTTTGCTTGCAAAAAATCTGAAATGGCTATTTTCACCTTATTTACTACCCAGTCAGGTTTAGCATCATTTACTTTCCGTGCAGTATGAATTAATGCGGCCTCTTCAGGCGTCTTAGAAACAATAAACCATGGATCAACAGCAATACAGTGACCGCCAACTCCAGGGCCTGGTTGTAAAATATTAATACGTGGGTGACGGTTCGCTAAAGAGATAAGCTCCCAAACATTAATATCCAGTTTGTCACAAATAACAGAAAGCTCATTTGCAAAGGCGATTTGCACATCACGACATGAATTCTCTGTTAACTTAGCCATTTCAGCTGTACGGGCATTTGTTATTACGCAATCACCTTTAACAAACGTTTTATAAAGTTCAACGCTACGTTCAGAGCATTTCTTTGTTAATCCGCCAATAACTCGGTCATTTTCAACTAGTTCACGAACTACATGACCAGGTAATACACGTTCGGGACAATGTGCAATATTGACATCTGCACCTTCACCTGAATTTTGAGGGAAAGTTAAATCATTACGAGCCTCCGCAAGCCAACCAGCCATTTGTTCCGTTGCACCAACCGGCGAAGTCGATTCAAGGATAACTAAATCACCCTTTTTAAGTACAGGAGCTATCGCTTTACTTGCAGCCTCTATAAACCCCAAGTCAGGTTCTGGAATTTCACCTTCATCACACTCTTTGAACGGCGTAGGTACTGCAATCAAGAAAGCATCAGCGGGCTCTGGAGTAGTTACAGCTTTTAGGTAACCTTCAGTTACAGCTGTATGCACAATCATGTCCAGATCCGGTTCTACGATATGAATTTCACCACGATTAATTGTATCTACTGCATTTTGGTTAACATCTACACCAATTACTTTTTTCTTGCGTGATGCAAACATCGCAGCTGTCGGTAACCCGATGTAACCTAAGCCTACAACTGAAATTGTTTCAAAAGACATTCTGATTTCCTAAAGTTTATTTTGCTAATTTGTTCAAGATTCGTTTGCAAGCTTGACCATCACCATAAGGGTTATGTGCAAAGCTCATGGCTTGATAAGCGCTTTCATCCGTTAGTAGCTGATTTAAATTCTCAACAATCATGCCAACATCGGTACCAACTAACTTAACCGTGCCCGCTTCAACGGCTTCTGGTCGCTCGGTTGTATCTCGCATCACCAGTACTGGTTTACCTAATGACGGGGCTTCTTCTTGAACACCACCCGAATCAGTCAAAATGATGTGCGCACGGCTCATTAAGTAGATAAAGGGTAAGTATTGCTGAGGCTCAATAAGATGAATGTTACCAATGTCAGCAAGAATTCGATTGACTGGTTCACGCACATTTGGATTGAGATGCATCGGATATAAAATTTGAGCATCTGGATGCGTTTTAGCAGTGATAGCAAGCGATTCACAAATACGCTCAAAACCACCACCAAAGCTTTCGCGGCGATGCCCAGTAACCAAAATAAGCTTTTTAGTTTCATCTAAAAATGGGAACTGAGCAGCAAGTGTTGCGTTCAAATCTTTATCAGAATCAATTTTATCTTTTACCATCAGCAATGCATCAATTACGGTATTACCGGTAACGCTAATATCTTCTGGATTAAAGTTTTCTTTAAAAAGATTTTCTTTTGACGTTTGCGTTGGCGCGAAGTGGTACTTGGTTAACGCACCCGTTAATCGGCGATTGCCTTCTTCTGGCCACGGCGAGTAAATATTCCCGGTGCGAAGACCCGCTTCTACATGACCAACAGTGATTTGCTCATAGTAAGCAGCTAAGCTAGCAGCAAATGTCGTCGCCGTATCACCATGAACTAAGACCACATCTGGTTTAAATTCTTGCAGTACAGGTTTAAGATCTGACAAAATACGAGCAGTGACTTCGTTGAGTGTTTGCCCTGCTTTCATTAAATTCAAATCATAATCAGGTGTAATTTCAAACAACTCTAATACTTGATCAAGCATTTCACGGTGTTGAGCGGTAACGCAGCACTTAGCTTCAAAGCGATCATCGACCGCTAGAGCATGAACAAGAGGTGCCATTTTGATGGCTTCTGGACGCGTGCCAAAAACCGTAAGAATTTTTTTCTTAGTCATTTTATGAAGTTTCCAACCGATTGGTGATATTAAAAGAGGTGTTTTTTGTAACTTTTTACCTCAGTAATAAAAACGCACTGAGACACTTTTTATTCATTTTGATGACAGTCTGTTTCGACCATCTTTTGTAAAACCTAGATTTTTCTGACTTTTTAAAAACCGCTCCAATAGGCCTTATTTTCTATTTAACTTATAACTTCCAGTTCATCTTCTTTTCTAAAAGCAAACCTAACCAGCACACCTGTAACACCTAAAATGCTACCTAACAGTGTCGCTAACACACAAATTAATGCACGCTTTGGCCCCGCTTTGTCTCCAGGAATCACCGCGGGATCTATGGTTTTAAATACAAATTCGGTTTCGACTTCTGCCAACATGAGGTTTTTAGTCTGCTCTTCTATAAGCTGAAAAAATACCGTTCGCATATCGGATACATTGGTTTTTTCTAACTGCTGCTCTAAGTAACCGATATTACGCTTGGTTTCATTAAGTGACTTCTCTTTCATCCATGCATTTAAATCTTGCACTAACAGTTCAGCCCACTGCTGAGCAATTACAGGGGAAAAATAAGTTATAGATAGAGTGACTAAACCGGTATCTTTTGCTTCTGAAGTGCTTAATACTTGTTTAAATGCTTTATATGCGACCCAATCGCTTGGGGCTTGAGGTTTTCCAGACTTTACTTCTCGTACCCATTGCTCTGTTTTTACATCATATAGTTCAGGATCAATCACTAACGAATTGTCAGCTTCGTTCCACTCTGTCGCAGCCATTAGTGGCACAAGTAAGTTATGCTTGGTAATGAAGGTATTTAAAAATTGGCGGGAATTCAGCACCGCAAGAGACATGCCTTTATTGTCGGTGCTGCCTCCGCCTAAATTGATGCCAGCCAGAGAGGCTAAGCCACCAAATTGAGCGGCCATTGCTGCCATTCCGCCCTTGCCTCCATCACTTGAAGAAGCTAGTACCACTTCTGCTTTGTAGGTGTTTGGTTGAGAAAGCGCATATAGAACGCCGCCTACCGCAAAAACAAACGTTGTCGCGATAATGAGCCACTTACCACGCCAAAGCGCGACAAACAGTTCACGTAGATCAATCTCATCACTGCTATCTTGGATAGGGTATTGCGCTGAATATGGGTAAGGTTGATTTGATTCTTGTAACGTAGGCTTATTCATAAAGAGACTATATTTTTGAGTAATATGAAATATTGAAATGCAGCACCACAAGTAGGCGCTGCATTATACAAATAACGAGAGTTAGTCTTTAACCGCACTCCACGCGACACCAATTTGGTACAAGATTTGAGTAGCAGACGTTAGGGTGCTTAAACCATCTAGGTAATCGGTATCAATTGGAACAATGATGGTATCACCCGGAGCCAATGGCTTCTCTTTACGGCTAAACCAGAATGAGTTGTTTGGCAGGTCAACCGAGCCATCCGCTCTGACAATATAGATACGGTCAGTATCCGCTTGTTTTTTGGTGCCACCAGCGGTTGCTAAATAGTCTTCAACCGTCATCCCCGGTTTGAAAGTATGGTTAGAAGCATATTGCACTTCACCCATTACACTAATGGTTGGGTTAAGGGCTGGAATATACAGCTTATCACCTTTTTCAAGCATCACATTAGCCGATCTGTATCCTGCCATCGCTTCTTGCAAGTTGATCACTAATCGACCTACTGCTTTTGCTTTTGCTAACTCATCAGCAATGGAGAGCGCATCAGTTGGGCTTGTGGTATAAGTCGCTGATGAATTTTGACGGCGCAGCGCTAAGCCGCCGATCTCTTGCTTAAGTTGCAAGTTAAGCAGGTCTAAACGCTCCTGCTCTTGGCGCTTCAAACGCTCACGGCTAAAAATCGCCCCTTGAGGGTAGGCAAACTCAGTAAAGCCGCCTGCACGTTGAATAATATCTTGCAAGGTTTCACCGCGTTGGAAAGTATAAGTACCGGGGAAGACTACTTCTCCTTGCAACTCAATGATCATATCTCGTTGCCAATTCGGTTGCGTTTTCACTACGATATGATCTTGCGGCTGCACAGTTACCGTTGAATTACCGTCAAGCTCATCACTTAAAGAGAAGTTGATATGAGATACTGAGAATTTATCATTTTGCGTATTACGGCGAGTCAGGGTTGAGCTATTAAGATAAGCTTGCTCTTTTAATCCCCCAGCGGCAGCAATTACCTTACTGATGCTTTCTCCTTTTGGTAAAGGGTAGGTGCCTGGGAACTTCACAGCACCGGAGATTTCAATCAGTCTGGCAGGATGCTCAAAGGTAGATTGAGCTTTCAAGCGTTCAATTATTGGACTCAATAACTCTTCACGGCTGGTTTTACGAATCTCGCCACCTTGAGAGAGAATCTGTTTATCATTAGATACCTCTAACTTGTCAGTATCTTCCGCAAGGATTACCGCGCCAGTTTCAGCATCAACATACTCTTTAACCACAGATTCAGCTTTAGCGCTGGCTTTCTTATTGGCATAAGCGCCAAACCAATAATCCAACTCAATGCCGTTATCCAAAATAAACAGTTGATCGCGTTCCGCCAGCAAAAGATTATCTTTTGAGTGAGGCTTAGTGATCGCGTTAAGTAGATTAAATTGATAAACGTCGATGTCACGGTTGTCATTTTTCTCACGCACGAGCAGCGCGTATTTTAGATCGGCACTCTGTTTTAGATCGGTTTCAATTGAGCCAATGACATCACTGATTCGCATCCCTTTAGTAAAGTTGAATGCCCCTTGTCTCACGAGCTCACCACGAACCGCTACCGCGTTTTTCAATGAGTTGGATGACTGTGCAATATGAATGTCATCTCCATCTTTTACCACAAATCGACGATCCGCTGACTTAGCGAGATCTAAAGTGATTTGCTGAATACCGTTAGAGGTAAAACGTCGAACACTAACTTGAGAAAGATAAGCTTGTGGCTTCGCGCCTCCAGCAATACTCAATAACTGACCAATGGTAGTGTTATTCTTTAATTCGTAGAGTGCGGGACGAACCACTTCACCGTCAAGGGTCACATTCGATGCTTTAGCTGGAACGAAAAGCGTATCTCCTGCTAATAGACGCACATCACTTGAGGTATCCCCCTTAAGAAGCAAGTCATACATATCTAATGTAGCGACCACCTTACCTTTACGCTTCAATTGAATGTTGCGCAGGCTACCCGTCTCTTTTATTCCACCGCTCGCGAGCAGTGCTTGAGTCATAGAGGTTAAGCCATTGACGTTGTAAGCCCCCGGTTGAGTGGTTTCCCCAACGATGAAGACTTGCATTGCGCGCATCGAACCCATAGAGACAACAACATCCACACCCATGATTTTTTGTTTAATCACATCGATCACTTGGGTACGAAGCTGCTCAAACGTTTGTCCTGACACCGCTAACGGGCCAAAATCAGGGAAATGAATAAAGCCTTCACGATCGATAGTTAAGCTTAAATCTTGGCTCGTCTTACCATAAACCTGTACTTTGATTTCGTCGCCTGCAGCCATGACATAATCAAGAGGAACTGGCAGGTTATCAACATTGGCAAATTCCAATGGCTCACCGAGTAAGACATCATAACCAAAGGGCTTAAGTTGATCCGATTTATTCGTGCTTGAAGCTGGGCGTGATTTCAGTTGCGCTGTAGTGCGTTCTATTTGAGGCGCAGCGGCTTTCTTTTCGTTAGCCGAACTTGAACCTTTGCCACTGATAACGCTGATATCAACACCATATTGACGAGCAAGTTGTTCTTGCTGCGCTTTAGGTAAGCTTTGAAATTGTTGCAACTGTGCTGACGTTGGGTTAAATGCTAATGCACCGGAGCTTATGGCACTGGCTATCAGAGCGAAGACTGTTTTTTTACTGAACATGTATGCTGTTGCCTGTTTCAATTAATGCTTTAGTTAGAGGCTAATGGTTCTAGGTTCTAGGTTCTAGGTTCTAGGTTCTAGGTAGATTGAAGCTAAAACCTAAACTCATAGCCAGTCCAAATATTCGTTTCGTTGTCTTGTTTCATTTGAGTATAATCCACACCAAAATGAACCATGCCAGATAAAGCAGGGAGCCTATAGGTGGCTTGTGTGACTTTTATTGTGTCCGTTTCAATGGTTGATTTTTTGTAGCTCACACTCATGTTGTGATCGTTGTTCAACTGAAGATAGATCGCTGCAGAAACGCTATCGTCCAATTGATAAGTATTCTGATACTGCTGTTTGTTCGATGATGGATAATCAATGACTCTAGAATCGTATCGCCACTGGTCGCTATCTTGCTTAGATGTCGCTTGTTGTGACTCAAAAACAAGACGAGCGGTATGCTCAGCTACCTCAACACTTCCACTCCACCCTATCAACCAAGCGCCAACGGAGGATAACTCAGACGTTGAAGCCAATTCAGTGTAGAGACTGTGATAAAGAGAGGATACATGAGGTAGAGTAAGCTTGGCATCCAGAGCTAATTGACTCTCTCCTTGATCGCCTAATTTATCGAACCAGTGCTGGTAGGTTAACCCATATTCAAAAATAGAGAATGGTTTGGCGACCAAACGGTTTGCACTGTGGTAGTCGAATTCAGCTTCATCTAACTTACCTAATACCGTTTCTATGCTCCATACACCCAAAAGGCTGTTCTCAGCGATATAGTTCGCACTGATATCTGGTGTGGATTTCGCGTAAGAGCCTAGAATCAAGTTATGCTGCCAACCCTGACCCCACCAACGCTCTAAGATGCCGAAAGAGAACAGCCAAGGCCCGGAGTTCAAAGAGAGGTATGAGTCGTCCCATACCACCTCTGTCTCACCATTGTAATCGCTGTAACCGGATGACAAACGAAAGGCAAAATCATTATCTAGATGTTCATAACTCGCGTAAGCGCCCCACTCATCTCGGCTAAATTGGCCGTAGCTACCCGATGAACTACCCCATAAGTTACCCAGAGCCTTGGCTTCGTTACCGTAAACCAATTTCGCCCGGCGGTTCCCACGATTAAGCTTTGCCGATTGAAGTGCATGCTTTAACTGTTGGTTTGCGACCACGATACTAGAGCTACCGTGTTGGGTATTTTGTGGAACTAAGTTTGCGAGATCATCACCAAACAGTGACCATCGGGCAGGATAGTGGTTGACCGGAGACGAGATTTTTCCGGAATCAGACAATAAAAGAAGAGAGGAGCGTAAGAATGGATCTTGAGACTCAAGCCAAGGGGAAGAAAATACAGAGGAAGAGGTCAACATAGCAATAGTGAGCGCCATGTTACTTGGCCTTAGCCACCCATATTTTTGCATGTACTTATCCTTGTAGAACTGACCATTACGTTGATATATAAGGAGTTTTCATTCCCAGCTAGGCAAGCACGTAAATACGCTACCGCCCATTGGTGTCAACGCAAACCACACTGCGCCATCTGTCGCGAAGCAAGTCGCTCAGATGTTTCATTCAATTTTAATTATTCTTTTTATTTTATACTCAAAAAAGAGAGTGGTTATTATCCATATTTGCGTCTACGGTGCAATTAATAACATAAAAAAACGGGGCTAGTAATAAGGAGTGATGTTCGGTAATAACCAAAAACCTACGCCTTTGGTTTACAATATGCCTCTGGTTACATTATCATCAACAATTGAAGTTTAATATGAGCTTCAAACATCGATGTTTAAAACTGTATATTTAACAAGGAAAAGATATGAAACGTATCGCTCTAACAATGCTAGTTGCACTTGCGGCTTCTACTTCTGCTTTCGCAGCAACTGAAACTGCAGCGGCTGGTGCTTCTACTGGTGGCGCTGCTGGCGGTACTGCTGCGGCTGGTGCTGCGGCTGGTGCTGCAACAACAACGGCTGTTGCTGTTGGCGCTGCTGTAGCAGTAACAGCTGTAGCAGTTGCTTCAGGCAGCAACGACGGTACTACTGGTACTACTGGTTCTACTGGTAAGTAATTAAGCTAATTAGCAGTACAAACAATCGCGATTGTTTGTACTTGATTAGATAATAAAAACCAACGTGAAAGCGTTGGTTTTTTGCTATGACTCACTCTTTATTAGCACCACAGTTAATAATAAACTAACGTTCAAAGTCTAGGCTCCGACATATCCTATTAAGGATTACTCAAAAATTTAATACAGGGCTGTTTTCTCTCATGAAATTCAATCATTTTGGTAGTTCTACTTGGAAAGTCGCAGGCTTGCTGGGCGTGGTACTACTCACTGGCTGCGTACAAAAATTTTCGCATGTAAATGACACCATCAAAGAGGCCGTCTATGGCTTTGATGATATCACTATGACAGCTGAAGATATTAACAAGCTGCCTTATGCCAGCAGCTATATGCGCTTTAACGATGGCGCTCGCGTGTTTATGGTGTTGGCGTTTGCTGAGAATAATCCAGCAACGGGAAATACTCAGCTTAAGTGGGTATCATCAGACAATGCAATGGTGGTAACTGAGAATGGCAAAGTAATCAAAACGTTGAAACTGCCAACTGAAAATCTTGCTCGTCGCTCTAACGTTATAAACCAACCCCTTACTAACTCAGATTCCCAAACCCACAATGGGTGGATAGAGGGCAAGGTTCAGCATGCGACCTATGACTGGCCTAAAGGTAATCACTACGGCTATCAAGCGGATATCACTCTAATAAAGCAGGGCAAACAGAAACTTGACTCTGTAATATGGTCGAAAAATACCACTCAATGGCAAGAGCAGGTTCATCTCCCTCAATTGGATCAGAGTTTCACTAACCAATATTGGATTACCGATAACGGAAACGTAGTCAAAAGCATTCAATATGTCGGCCCTGATATGACCCGTATCGAAATCGATATTCTTAAGCCTTTTGCGGAGTAGCTATGTCCAGAATAACTATGTCCAGAGTAACCATGTCCAAAGTAACTAAGATGAATTTATCAATCAATTTGCCACTTAAATGGCTTAAGGTCGGTTTGCTGGCGCTGGCTTTGCCGTTAGGGGTTATCAGCTCTGCGAATGCCACCGACAACCGAGAGAACACAACGGTATCAATGACTCCGCAAGGTATTGGCTTGGAGTATGATCAAAGTGTTAGACTCGATCGCGTCCTAAGTGATGCTCTTAATCAGCTATATTTCGATCAAGAATATGTCACTCAAGAATATGCAGCTCAAACCGCCTCAGCTAATTCCTCTTCTCATTCTCCATACCCAGAAGGCTATAAGCTGTTTAATTTAGATAAACAGAGTCAAGCAGACGCGCTGTTCAATAGTGTTGTTCAACAGCTTGAAGCATTAAGTTCAGACATTGATTACCAACAAAACGCAGCGATGTTACTCCAGCAACTCAAACAGCTGTCGTTCGCATACCGTGAAGATATCAACCTTGATTTAGATACGATTCGCTTAGACCCATCTCTTAATCCCTCGCTTCCTGGGTCTTATGCTTTAGAGTTAAATTCACGCCCTGATACTGTTCTTTTTTTTGGTCTTGTTGAACAAACGCAGCAACCTTTTAGCGCGAGCAAACAACTTGACGACTACATTCAACAAACGGCTCTACTCGCTCAATCAAACAATAGCGATGCCTGGGTCATTTCCCCTGACGGCAGAACTCAAAAAGTAGGCTTCGCTTACTGGAATAACCAGCATATGAACCTAATGCCCGGTAGCACTGTTTTTATCGGCTTTAACTCTTCAGGTTTAAGCGTGTTTGATAATGATCTTGAAAAGCTAGAACAGGATATCGTCACTCTGCTTGGTTTTATACAAAACAGCTTTATAAAAAACAGCTTCATACAGAACAATCCAATGCAACATGGGGTTAAAGGTTAATGATGACTTACTCTATTAATAAATCAGCCTCACGTTCAGCACGATTCAACGCTACAGCCCTGATTTCTAGAACTCTGGTTTCTACTTCACTGTTACTAGTATTAAATCCAGCGTTCGCAAATGAATCTATCACCACCAGCGAACAAACGGTTAACAAGTTGCATCCCGTCCAATTACGTCCTTCTCAAACCGATTTTGGCGGTGTGGGCTTAATGCAGATGCCAAGCGGACGAATGACAAAAGAGGGCGAGTTTAATTTTGGTGTCAACATTAATGAAGACTACCAACACTACTACACCTCTATTCAGCTGTTCCCTTGGTTCGAAACCACTATTCGTTATACCCGCGTGCCAGACATGCTGTTTAACCCAGACCCTAATTACAGTGGCGATAACTTATATACCGATAAAGGGATCGATTTTAAATTCCGCTTACTAGAAGAGAGCTACTGGTTACCTGAAACGTCTATCGGTGTCCGTGATTTTGGCGGTACAGGTTTGTTTGATGGTGAATTTATTGCTGGGACTAAAAACTTTGGCCCGCTTGATGTCACTTTAGGCATGGGCTGGGGCTATATCGGTCAAAGTGGCAACTTCACCAATCCGTTTTGTAAAGTCAGTGATAAGTTCTGCGACCGCCAAGATGACTATAAAGGATCTGGTGGTAGTGTTGATTTTGAACGTTGGTTTAAAGGCCCTGCGGCTTTATATGGTGGCATTGAGTATCAAACCCCTTATCAGCCACTGCGTTTAAAACTCGAATATGACGCCAACGATTACAGCGAAGATTCTCCTGTAGTTCGCGGCGGAAAACCAATGCCTCAACACACACCATGGAACATTGGTGTGCTGTATCAATTCGGTAATTGGGGCGATGCGAAACTCAGCTACCAACGTGGCGATACCGTTACGTTCGGATTCAATCTGTATACCAACTTTGATGAAATGAAAGCGGTATGGCGCGATGAACCAAAACAAGCGGTGTCAGCTCGACCTTCGGAGTTCGCCAACGGTGAAGGTACGAATGCAGATCAAAAACAATCCACCGATTGGCAGCAGGTCGCACAGCAATTAGAAAACAATGCGGGTTATGAGCAAAGCACTATTGAACAAGATGGCGATACCTTAATTGTAACGGGTAAGCAAGTTAAGTACCGCAACCGTGATGAAGCGGTTGATCGTGCGGCCGCCATTCTTGCAAACAACACTCCGCAAACCATTTCAACTTATCGTATCGTTGAAAATAACCACGGTATTGACCTAACAGAAACTCAAGTCGATGCAGAGCAATATCGTCAAGCGGCAACTTATCAATACATTGGTGCCAAGGCGAGTGATGCAACGCAGCAAGTTGAACCACACAGCGGAAGCCAACAGAAAAGTGCATCAGGCGCCTCAACAAGCTCAATGCTTGCGACCAATAAAGAGCGCTGGAATGTTGGTTTATCACCTGTACTGTCACAGTCTCTAGGTGGGCCAGAGGCTTTCTACCTATATAACATCGGTTTCAATACTGACGCTAATCTGTGGCTAACAGATAACCTAGAAGCGAGTGGTTCAATCTACTTTAATTTGGCGGATAACTACGACAAATTTAACTACATTGAGCAAAACCCACATATCAATAACTTTGCCGTACCTCGTGTTCGTACTATGTTCCGATCTTATGTACATGATAACCCTATACGCTTGAGTAATTTGCAGCTCACTTGGTTTGAACAACCAACTGATGAGATCTATACCCAAGCTTACGGTGGCTACCTAGAAACCATGTTTGCTGGTGTGGGTGGTGAAGTACTGTATCGACCAATGAACAAGAACTGGGCGATTGGTTTAGATGCCAACCTTATTTCTCAACGTGACCCTGATAGCTGGTTCGGTACTTTTGATTCAGCCTATGTGTATTACGACGGCTATGATGCTAGCAACTGCTCTCCTGGCCAAGTTAACTGCCAAGCGTATGTGTTAGATAAAGGCACAACAGGGCAACTAACCGGTTACTACATGCCGGAATGGTCTCTATTGCAGAACACGCTATTTAAGGTGAGTGTCGGTAAATTCTTAGGCGGCGATATGGGTACCCGCGTCGATTTCTCTAAGCAGTTTAAATCAGGCATGATTGTCGGTGCGTTTGCAACGGTAACGGATTTAACCACCGAAGAGTATGGTGAAGGCAGCTATAACAAAGGTTTCTACATCTCGATTCCATTTGATATTTTAACCGTTAAGCCAAGCACCAGCCGCGGCAATATTGCATGGCAGCCAATTACTCGTGATGGCGGACAAACTCTGAACCGTAAATATCACCTGTTTGATGAGACAGACGCAAGAAGCCAGTGGTATCAGCGCCCTAACAGCGTTGAGTAAACCATGAAGCGACGACGTACGAATCTAGCGGACTCATAAATAAAGAGCACGCAAATAAAAAACCAAAGGCTGGCATTTTTGTCAGCCTTTTTGTTTGAATCGATATCCATACTTACCACTTAAAACCAACCCACATGACATACTCGTAACCATTTCTCTTCTCTGCTAAAATTCTTAAGTATTTTTTATCTTTGGTGGAATATTTATGATTATCGTTACTGGTGGCGCTGGCATGATTGGCAGCAACATTGTTAAAGCATTAAACGAATCGGGCATTAACGACATTCTGGTTGTCGATAATCTAAAAAATGGTAAGAAATTTGAAAACCTAGTCGATCTTGATATCACCGATTATATGGATCGTGATGACTTCCTAGTTCAGCTAATGTCTGGCGAAGAGTTTGGCCCAATTGACGCGATTTTCCATCAAGGTGCTTGCTCTAATACAACTGAAACAGATGGAAAATTCATGATGCTCAACAACTATGAGTATTCAAAAGAGCTGCTGCATTACTGTTTAGAGCGTCAAATCCCATTCCTTTACGCGTCATCAGCGGCAATTTATGGTGATCGCAGCGACAACTTCATTGAAGAGAAGCAATTTGAAAGTGCACTGAATGTTTACGGTTATTCTAAACAGCAGTTCGATAACTATGTTCGCCGCTTATGGGAAGATGCAGAAGCGCACGGTGAAACGCTTTCTCAAATTACCGCTCTGCGCTATTTCAGTGTTTACGGCCCGCGCGATCAACATAAAGGTGAGCAGGCTTCACTCCCATTCCAACTGAACCAACAACTCAACGCAGGAAATGCACCGACTATTGTAGCTGGCAGCGAACACTTTAAGCGTGACTTCGTACACGTGAGCGATGTTGTCGCGGTAAATCTTTGGTTTTTACAAAATGGTATCTCTGGTATTTACAATGTCGGAACGGGCCAAGCTGAATCTTTAGGCGATATGGCTAAAGCTGTTGTTCAGTATCATGGGAAAAGTGAGATTGAGGCGATTGACGATCCAGCGTTATTGAAAGAAACCTATCCGGAATTCGCTCAAGCTGACTTAACCAAATTGCGAGCGGCAGGATGTCAGCATCAATTTAAATCCGTAGCGGAAGGTATCGCTGAATACATGCCAATGATTAATAAGTAATGGGTTAGAAAGACACTCTGGTATTTAGCGAAGTATCACTCTAGAAAAATTATGAATAAAAACCAAAACGATTTTGATCCTAAAGCCTATAACCCCACTTTTGAGTGGCGATTTCTTGCGCCTAAATATTGGGGAACCTGGTTAGCCGTTATACTCTCCGTGCCATTTGCCCTATTGCCACTCAAAGTACATAAATGGTTAGCACATTTGATTGCGTCACATATGATCAAGTCCAATCGTAATGCTGTTAATAATATCAGAGCTAACCTCTTACATTGTTTTCCTCAGCTCGATAATACCGCTCGTGAAACATTAGTGTATAAGAGCTTATACTCTGCTGGTATCGTGATGATGCGATTCAGCTTGCTTTCATCACGTTCAGCAAAGTGGCTACAAGCTAATACTGACATGATCAACAGACACCATATGGATCAATGCATAGAACGAGAAGAAAAGTTTGTTCTTTTCGTTCCACACTCTTGGGCAATTGATGTGCCAGCCGTAGTATTGGCTTCGCAAGGTATCCCTTTAGTTGCCATGATCAAGCAGCAGAAAAATCTGATATCCGATTGGCTGATGCACCGACAACGAGTGCAATATGGTGGCAGAGTTTATGAGCGCTCTGCCGGAATAAAACCTTATGTGAAAGCCATTAAAGGCAACTACTTTGGCTATTACTCACCCGATCAAGATCATGGTGAAGAGGTAAGTGAGTTCGTTGATTTTTTTGCCACCACCAAAGCCACATTTCCAGGTTTAGCAAAGGTTGCAAAGCTATCTAAAGCGATCGTCATTCCTACTTTCGCTTCCATAGATCCAGAGACAGGCCGTTACGTGATAGAGTTCCTTCCTCCGATAGCGCAAAATGGCAGTGATGCAGAAAATGCGCGAGAGATGAATCAAGCGATTGAGAGTTTTGTCGGAAAGCAACCTGAACACTATATGTGGACGCTACGATTTTTACGCACACAGACCGATGGACGTCATTTCTACCGAGAAATGCGATCACGCTATGCGGAGCAAGTAAATGCGTCACAAAAAGATAATGAATAGAGAGACGAAGTGATGTCTGCAAAAAAAATTCTCATTATTGGTCCATCTTGGATCGGTGATATGGTGATGTCGCAATCACTCTATATGACTCTCAAACAGCAAGATCCAGACGCCTTGATTGATGTCTTGGCTCCGGCGTGGTGCAAACCAATCCTAGAACGTATGCCGGAGGTCAATCAAGCCATTGAAATGCCTCTTGGTCATGGTGAGTTTAATTTCTTTGGCCGTCGTGGCTTAGGAAAACAGCTGAAAAACGAGCATTACACACACGCTTATATCCTGCCAAACTCAGCCAAGTCAGCTCTGATCCCTTGGTTTGCAGGCATTCCAACCCGTATTGGGTGGACAGGTGAAATGCGTTACGGTTTGTTGAACGATATTCGCCCGAACAAAAAATCGTTCCAATATATGGTTGAACGATACATTGCTCTTGGCTATCCAAAAGTGAACATGATCGATTCGAGTTCGCTTGGCGGATTAGACAAACAACCCTACCCTAGCCTACATATTGATAAAATCGCACAAGATGCCGCTTTAGAAAAGCATCAGCTCAATCGTAGCCAAAAGGCCATCGGTTTAAGCCCTGGCGCGGCGTTTGGTACAGCAAAAATGTGGTCACAAGAGCACTATGCTACCGTCGCTGAAACAATGTGTGAGAAAGGCTATCAAGTATGGATATTTGGATCTCAAAACGACTTACCGGTTTGTGAAAACATTGTCAGTAGCATTCCATCTGAGTTTCACTCCAACATTCATATTTTGGCGGGAAAAACGTCGTTAATTGAAGCGGTTGATCTACTCGCTGCATGTGAAAGCGTGGTGAGTAATGACTCTGGATTGATGCACGTGGCATCGGCGGTTGGATGCTATGTTGTCGGCGTTTACGGCCCAACCTCTCCGGATTATGCGCCGCCATTAACTCATACGGGCGATATTCTTTACACTGGTATTGAGTGCTCTCCGTGTAAAAAACGCGAATGCCCACTTGGTCATTCGAAGTGCATGAAAGAGTTGTACCCTACGCAAGTTTTAGAGTGCTTAGAACGTCAATCAGTCAAAGTACTAGCGAAAGAGCAACCAAACCAAGCGAGTGAAGCATGATTGTTCGCTTGATCTATACGCTACTGCTTAGCTTAGCTTCCCCCCTATTATTGTTTGGGTTATATAAGTCGAAACCCAATAAACCTAAATTTGGTTCTCGTTGGAAAGAGCATTTTGGCGTCACACCTCCGTTTATCAATGCAGCAGAAAACCGTAATATCAAACCTATTTGGGTTCATGCTGTGTCGGTAGGGGAAAGCATTGCCGCCACGCCACTGATCAAAAAAATGCTAGAGCAAAACCCGCAGCAACCGATTATTGTGACCACAACAACAAGCACGGGTGCAGAGCAAATAGCCAAGTTAGCAAGTGCTCACACAATGATTGAACACCGATACATGCCACTGGATTTTACTTTTGCTGTAAAAGGATTCTTGAAAGCGATTCAGCCAAGTAAAATGCTTATCATTGAAACCGAATTGTGGCCGAATACGGTTAACGCAGTAAACCAAGCCGGCATTCCTATCTATGTGGTGAATGCGCGTCTATCTGAAAAATCTTTCCTGAACTACGCTAAGGTTCAACCTCTATTTAATCAAATTGAAAAATGTTTGACGAAAGTGCTATGCCAATTTGATTCCGATAAGGAACGCTTTGCTCAGCTTGGTGTTAGTAAAGAGAAGCTAGTGACCACAGGTTCGATCAAATTTGATATCTCTATCTCTGATCAAACCATTGAACAAAGTAAAGCTCTACGAGAACAGTTGGGGGTTGATCGTCCGGTATGGATTGCGGCTAGTACGCATAAAGGGGAAGACGAGCAAGTGCTTGCTGCTCATGCAGAAGTATTAAAGCAGCATCCTAATGCGTTGCTGATCCTTGTCCCTCGCCACCCTGAACGTTTTGATGAAGTTTTTGATCTATGTAAAAGTTTTAAGTTTACAAGCACAAGGCGCACCTCGGATGAAACTATCACCGTTGGAGCCTCAGCCGCTGGAACCTCATCAACCGAAGCTTCGGCAATTAAAGACCTAGCAACTAAAACCCTATCAACAGAAACCCAAGTCTATCTTGGTGATACTATGGGTGAAATGCTAGTGCTGATGGGCGCAGCAGATGTCTGTTTTGTGGGCGGTAGCTTACTTGGTGATAAAGTCGGTGGACATAATGTGTTAGAGCCTGCGGCTTTGGGTGTTCCTGTTATTACTGGGCCGAGTTATTTTAATTTTGAAGAGATCACTAATGAGCTGTTAATTCAGGGTGGTATTATTGTATCCACAGCTAATAACTTAAGTGGGCATATATCACAAATGATAGAATACAAAGAAATAAGAAATACTACATCACAAGTAGCTATAGCTTTCTCACAGCTCAATCAGGGATCTTTAATCACGACTTTAAATGCAATATAAGGTATAAATATTTATGAACGTATTCGTTATTACCTCTCCATTTCAATACCTATGTGCAAATGAAGCACGACTTTTTTATCAAACCAAAAATAACATTCTCGTTTATGTAGAACAAGAAGCTGAACGTGGTAAGAAAAACATGTCGGCAATTTTAGATGAATCACTTTGGGATGAAATAATTAAAATACCACGAACTCAAAGAACATTTCGGATACCAGCTGTAATCAAAAAAATTAAAAATCACAATGCTAATATTGAAAGGATTTTTTTGAGTGAATATCATGGCTGGCGAAGCAACTTATTTATCCAAAATTTTCCAAACACGAATATAGTATACTTTGATGATGGTTCGGCGACATTAGTCGAGCATGAAAACTTGATCCGACCTCAAAAGCCATATATAAGAAGAAGAATAATCAATGATCTGCTCGTAGCACTTCAAGGATTAAAGCCTGCTAACTACGTGCCTTACAATAATAATCTAGAGATATTTTCCGTATTTTCTCTAGAAAATGACAAGTGTGTTATTAGAAAAAATAAAATGCTTGGGTTAAGAAAGATGCTTAATAGCCAAGCTTGTTACGATCCATCATCAAACATTGGATTCATAGGAGAGGCTAACATAAACGCTAGACCAGACTGTATTCAACTTGATGATTACATTTCTGAATTAGAAACCATCCTTTCAAAAACAGACAAATGTATCACGTACTTCCCACATAGAATGGAAGCTGAAATGGTAAAAAAAAGAGTTAGTTTATTAGAACGAGTTCAATATCATGATTCAAGCTTCCCAATTGAACTAGAAATAGCCAAGTCAAATCTTAAGCTGTCTCAATTGATAGGCTATTCATCAACAGCACTATACACTTTATCTGTAATTTATAGTGAAATACCAATTAAAATATTAGAACCTAATAATATGGCTAGTTGTCAAGTTGCACTCGAGACTAACGACATCATTAAAAATCAATTCAAATATAAATAACATAATTAAAAGCCACCAAATGGTGGCATTTATTATCATTTTATTTTTGATATCTCTGAATAATAATATTCAAGCTCATTTAAATAGCGAACATTATCTTTAGAAATCAAATTCATAATTTCATTTTTACGGTTAAAAAATACTTCTTCATCTAAAATTCTCGGGCAGTTCTCTCTTTCTAAAACATTTTTCATCATAGATTTAGGCCTTGAATCAAGAAATTCCGATAATACATCAATAACTAACATTGGCTCGGTAACTAGATTTTCAAAATCAACAATCATGACTCTATTTTTATCTGCACAAACTAGAGATTCATAATTCCGTTTGAACGATGTATGTATCATTTTAACAACACGCTCAAAGGGGTTCATAGCTAAATACTCATCTTCCCAACCTATAGCAAGCTCAGGAACAACACTACCCTCATGTTCGACAAGGTACTGCATCTCAGTTGGATCTGCCCCTACACGATCACCGAAACCTTTTTGATTCCATTCATAAATGATATCAATAGGTCTTCTGTTTATATAAACGATTTTAGCTTTATCTTCAAATGCCTCAAATACCACTTCAGATTTTTGGATTAAATCATGGCACCAACACATATAAATAGGATTCTCTTCTTTCACTCTTTCCGAAACAATCGGACCATCCATAAGAACCTGTCTTTCTAAATATACTTCTGGAGAATGATATTTATATATACTTGTATAGTCAGTTGGCCTTGCATTAATTTTTCGACCAATCATTCCATTATATAGCTCGGTGTCCACCTGAGTTCTAAGGATAGATACCGCCATATCTTTTTCAATTTTTCCATACTTATACGCTAAAGGGATATACTCCAAAAACTCATGATACTCTTGCTTTTGAACCCTTTCTAGACATGTGAGAATTTCAGCCAGCATGACTTTTCCAGAGCGACCCACACCGTCAACTAACAGTAAATTATGTAATAATTGTTCTTTTCGTATAAATTTCATTTAACACCTATTAACTAATCAAAAATACGTTTAAGTTCATCTGAGGAAAAGCTGACGGGATGATTACTAAGTCTTTCTAAATTAACACTATCAACAATATCACTTACTTCTTGCACCGTTAATTGTTTATAGTCAGATAAACTAGGGAAAAGACCACTAAATTCCATCAATTCATAAATAAGCGTTGAAGCTTCCGAACCATTTTTAACATTCAATAGAGAATATATTTCTTCCATTGCAATACAACAATCACTTAAATTATTTTTTTTGGCTTTAAGCATATTCGCATTGAACATGTTTTTTATACATAAAGCGACAGCGTGTCCATGAGGAATTCCATAACGAGACGTTAAAGCATAAGATAGTGCATGAGCTGCCGTCGTTTTAGTCAAGTTAATAGCTTGTCCAGCGAGGTTTGCAGCCAATGCAACTTTCTCACTAGCCTCACGGTCTCCAGTTAGGTACTCTTTGAAGTTAGCTATAATTAATGAGATTGCTGACTGAGCTATTTCTTTACTCGATTTAGTTGCATCAACACTCCAATATGACTCAATAGCCTGACATAAAGCATCAAGACATGCTGAACCTTTAACTTTTTTAGGTAATGTTGCAGCTAATTTACTATCTAAAAGGTACCCATCTGGCATCATCGTACTGTCTGCAATAGAAAACTTTTTCCCTTGAATATAAAGAACAGCAAAATGAGTCGATTCGCTGCCAGTACCAAATGTGGAAGGAATAGCTAGAAGATAGATAGGATCGCTTCGCTCTGGGTTAACAGGTTCTACTTCATCACCACATAAATATGTTTGCGAATAATATTTTACTAATTTAGCTAAATCAATAGCAGTCCCACCACCGAGCGCAACGATCATAGAAGCTTTGCTCTGACGAAATGCGTCTAACGCCAAAATCAGATCATCTAGATTTGGGTTTTCTGAAAATTTTGAAAAACGCACATACGAGCTATTCTCTTCTAGCTTCAATTTCTCTTTTATATTTGTTAGTTCGAATGTCTTCCCTGACACAAAAAATACACGCCCATCATGGGCGTGTATTTTCTCGGAAAGTTCATCATATGAAAATACTTTCTGCAAGGTTAGTTCCTTTTTAGCTTATCCATAAAAGCTTGCTTATTTTCAATTGGAGTCGTTGTTGGCCGACCTAAGTCTTTACGATTTCCTCTATCTACAAACACTTCTAATAATGCAGGACCATCAACTTTATTCAATTGATCTATCGCCCGAGATAAATCAGAAGAACAATTATTAATGGAGTCGATTACATTATAACCGCAAGCTTTCGCTATAGTTGAAAGATCAATTTTCTGACATACCGTAGGCTGCCCACCCACAGAGTCATGCGCTCCATTATTGATAATAATATGCTTAAAGTTTTTAAGCTCAGTTTGAGCAGAGATAGCTAATGAACCTAAATGCATCAAGGCAGCTCCATCTCCATCAATGCAGATCACATTCTTATCACTACGTGAAAGAGCTATACCTGTCGCTATTTGGGACGCATGTCCCATACCACCAACAGTCAAAAAGTCATTAGAGTGAGCTTGCTGCTTCATTTTTCGATATTCAAACAGCTCCCTTGATGCCATACCAGTAGTTGACACAACAAAGTCATCATTACCTAAATGATCTACAATAACTTTTATTGTATCTTCACGACTTAAACCAAAAACTTTTTCTGTCGACTCTTTAGTTTTACCCTTAAAAGCAGAAAACGTGCCTTTTTTGACGACAATGGCCATAGGTTTCGATAATTCAAGAGCTTGACTATGTAAACGAGCAACGCATTTTTCTATATCTGTCGTATTCTGATCGATCACAATATAGTCAACACCTAAAACATCCAATGTAGGAAGAGTTAATTCCCCTTGTTTCACATGTTGTGGCTCATCTTTTACACCAGGTTCTCCCCTCCAGCCTATTACCAATAGCATAGGTATAGAGTATACGTCAGTATCTGCAATAGAAAGAAGAGGATTAATAGTGTTGCCTAAGCCTGAGTTTTGCATATAGACAACAGGGACTTTTCCTGTTGCTAAATGATGACCAACAGCTAAGCCTACAGCTCCACCTTCATTAGCAGCTAGAATATGTTTTTTTGCTGAAACATTATCAGTGATGTATGCACAGAACTCTTTTAATAAAGAGTCGGGAACTCCTGCAAAGAAATTAACCCCTTGTAAACTAAGAGCATTATAAAAATTCTCAGGACTTATCATTATTTGGTTCCTGGGATTAGTTCTAAAATCTCTTTAATCGATAATAGTGCCTCTTCAGCCTCTAAACTACGATCATTTTCAAGAATAGATTCCGCTACCATTTTCATTCCTGGATATGCCGCTCGCAACATATGGTTGGCATAAATAATCACGTTGATTCCAGCCTGTCCTAATTCCTCAGCTGTAATTTGGTTGTAACTTGTAGGAACAACAATAATCGGAATTAATGGAGCAAACTTTTTAAGCTTCTCACAGAATTCCAAAATCTCGCACGCCGTCTTTCGACGAGAGTGAATCATAATGCCATCAGTACCAGCTTCGATATACGCTTTCGCTCGTGCTAACGCATCTTCCATTCCTTTTTCCAAAATCAGACTTTCAATACGAGAGATCACCATAAAGTCGTCAGTGATCTGAGCCGCTTTACCTGCTTTAATCTTGTCACAGAAATTCTCAATGCTATCCTGAGTTTGAGCAACGTCGTTTCCGAATAATGAATTCTTTTTCAGTCCCGTTTTATCTTCAATGATAACAGCTGAGATTCCTGTGCGTTCTAGAGTCCTCACTGTAAATGCAAAGTGCTCAGGAATACCACCAGTATCAGCATCGTAAATCATTGGTTTTGTTGTAACTTCAAAAATCTCATTAATCGTATTAATTCGAGTTGATACGTCCACTGCTTCAATATCAGGTTTACCTTTAGATGTTGAATCAGTTAGTGAACTACTCCACATACCATCAAATTCATTGCCATTGCTTGACTTAACAGTCTCAGCAATAAGGCCACTTAAAGCATTATGAGATTCTAAAATTCGAACAACTGGTTTTGCATCAATTAAGCGTCGCAGCCTTGCTCTACGTATGTCAGGTGTAGTACCCAGTTCACGAATTGACTGGTTAAGCTGAGTTGACGAAATACCTTGCGTATAAGGGACCTCGATTAATTCGCCTTCCCACTCTTTAATGCAAGCAAGTACTTGAGTGCGAGTTTCTCTTTGCACGCCCTCTTTCCAATCGTCACCATGTACTATGTAATCAGGTTTTATAGATACTAAATTAGCTCGGTAATCCAGCGTTTCCTGAGGGATAACAGCTGTTACACCTTTAATATTTTCAATAACTTCTTTACGTTGCTCATATGTCATATATGGCAATCGTTTATAGCTAGCAATAGCTTTGTCAGTTAATAGTCCAACAACCACATCGCCTAACTTTGCAGCTTCTCTCAAGATATTCATATGGCCTGGATGAACCAAATCAGCACTCATACCTACATACACTTTTTTACTATTCATAATTTTCTCTTAATAATGCTTAATTTTTTACTTACCAAACCGCTAAATTGTAATTATTGTCTAACATTGACTGCCTAGCTTTAGGTAAACCGTTACCAATAAAGTTAAATAAATTAGCTGTACAAACTGCAGATACATGATCCTGGTCCAAGCCCTCTTTCAAGTGAAGAGCATTCCCCGCTCCTCCCATCAAAATCAATGGTATATCGAGAACACCACTAATGGAATGAAGTGTAGGGATGTCGTAACCAAAACCAGTACCATCTCTGTCTATTGAATTTAGAATGACTTCCCCAACGCCAATCTCTTGTATTAAGCGAAGGTAATCAATGAGAGCAATATCAACTGACTCACTTCCATCATTAATAAACACTGTCGATTTTCCTGACACCACTTTATAGTCAACACTAGCGACAAGACTTTGCGAGCCGTACTTTTCGATAATTGACTTAGCTAATTCAGGATTAGTATAAAGTGTTGAATTCAAAACAACTTTATCAGCACCATTTAAAAATAAGAGATCTACATCTTCAAGGCTTCGAATTCCTCCACCAGCAGCAACAGGAATAAATACATCATCAACCAGTCTTTTTACAACCTGAGAGAACTCTTCAATATTTTTATCTTTCCGAGATGCATTAAGAACAACTAATTCATCTAATGAAAAAGATATTTTTTGAAACTTATAGTTACGCTCCAACCACTTGATATCTCCAACTCGCTGAAGCCTAAAATTACGACTTTGCATAAATGCACCGTCGTTATATATAAGACTAAAGATCAACCTATCTCTTAACATTAAAATAGCTCTATAAAATTTTGTAACAGCTTCAAGCCATTTGTTTGACTTAACTCTGGATGAAATTGAACACCAGCAATGTTATCAACCTCAAAACTGGCAATAAAGTTATCGCCATATCGAGTAACGGATTGCCCGATATCTGCAGAAGAGGTCATCTTAAAACTATGCGTGAAATAGAAATCAGGCTCATCAGATAAACCAATATAAAGTCGACTTTCACCATGTGGTATGACTTGATTACATCCTACATGTGGGACTTTTAAATCCGCAATCTGAAACTTATCAACGCTACCATTGACAAAACTCAAGCCGCGATTTACACCACTCTCTGTACTTGATAAGCTCAGGATTTGCATGCCTAAACAAACACCTAATATAGGTTTTTTATTAGTTACCACTTGCTCATATAAAATAGCTTCTAAACCTAGGGCTGATATTTTTTGTGCTGCGGTCGAAAAATTACCTACTCCTGGCAGAATAAGCTTATCGGCCTTTGCAAGTTCCTCTGCTTTATGCGAGACAACAATATCATCTATCCCTAGGTATCGTAGAGCACTGATCATCGAAGATATATTGCCCATTCCATAATCAACAATTGCTATTTTCATACTTTGAAGTCTTCACCAACTGTAAACTTAGGCTCCCAAATACCATCGATCTTTTCAAATAAATCTTTATTTGCATATTTATCAAGCACTGCATCAAATTCATCTTTCGACATTTGATAGTACTCAAGGTAAAGGTCAATAAACTCATATGGGTATTGGTTATCATATGCCATCACTAGATTTAACGCCTGATCTCTAGTCATTGCTCCGCGTCGAATTTCAATGCCAGCATCTTGAGTTGCTCGGCCAAAGCCAAACTTAAGGTACATCAAATACGCGTGTAATGAATACAATGCTTGGTCATTTTGAGAAAAGTTGGTAAATGTACCAGCGGTACCTTCTTCTTTTTCTTTTAATCCACAATGTTCTTTTGCAACAACGTAATTGCGGTATGAATCCCATGCTTCAAAATAAGACCAATGTGTAAAGGCAAGTTGAGACTCTGCAACTTGTTCATCACTTGGGAAGTTCCAAAATGCTAAATTTCCTTCCTGAACATCTTCTTGTTTGAGTATTTCTTCGAAGACTTTATCGTAACCACCTTCAAAATAAACACGTTTCATATACTCAATATCGTACAATGGGTTGTACTTACTTTCAGTTGAGCCACCGTACTCAACTTCACCATCTTCCCCGTAAAAAATCAGCGGTATACCAAAGTTCATAGCTGTCTGAATAACCGCTGTTTTTATCGCTATCAGCCACCCATAATATGGGAAGCCCTTTTCGATAAAGCCTAATTTATTCAACTTTTGCATGATCTTAGCGTCAGGAGAAATATGAATATGGTTATAACCTGAATCGATAAAGTTAGATAAGTTCTCATCCCCAAGCTCTAAGCTTAAAGCTGGTCGAATAGTAACGGCTAATGGATTCATTCCGTACTTATGCTTAAGAGTATAAGCAACATATGAACCATCTTTTCCGCCACTAACAGGAACGATACAATCAAACCCTTTCCCATTAGATGAACGATATTTATCTAATAGCTCATTCAATTCAACTTGTCTTGCATCCCAGTCAAGATTCTTTTTCTCATCTTTCCAATTACACGCATTACAGCTACCATTATCATCAAATGAGATACGTGGTCTTGTAGACATATTTAGGCAAGTTTTACACCAAAAGATTTTCTTCATAATTAATCCAATTTATAAGCTAAAGCCATCATCCACAATGATATTCTGGCCTGTAACGAATTTTGATTGTGTTGACAATAAAAACAGTATAGAGCCAATCATTTCTTGTGCGTCTAACATTCCCGTACCGTGAGTATTAGACTTATACGCCTCGAGAAACGCCGAGGGTTGGTGATCAAAGATTCCACCAGGGCTCACACTATTCACGCGAAAGCGGCTGTCGTTAATATACGTAGATGCATACTTATTTAAATGAAGAATAGCAGATTTTATTGCCGCATACTCAACAGGCATCGTCATTGGTGTATTGTCGTAGATATCGAACTTTGGTGCAACTACACCATAAATTGAAGAAATATTGACTAACGAAAAAGGCTCAAGTTTATCTTTAAAGTATGCAGCACATTGCTGAGTAAATAAAAATGCACTACCAAGATGCAACGCTAGGTTCTCATTGAAGCTCTGCAATGAAACATCAAAAAAATGAGCCCCATAAGTTTTATTTCTAGGGTAAGTACTATTTACCGCTCCAGTGAGGCCAAATTGTGATGCAAAAAAAGCTTTGACACTTTCTTCATTCGTCACATCAAGCAATGCTAATGTTAAAGCTTCATTAGAAAGGTCAACTTGCTGTGCGATTAGTTTTTCTCGCATCAATTCCACATTAATATCAGCGGCAATAACTTGAGCGCCTTGCTTTAGCGCATCCTTCACAATTTTAGCGCCGAGTAAACCGCCAGCACCAGCAACTAATATTTTTTGTCTATTAAGTAAGCTACTCATTATCCTCACCCTTAAAAATTGCTTCGGCTAATCTAAAGTCATAAATATCATCAATATCAACCGCACGCTCTTTTGGTACTTCAATACTAGTCACCTTCCCAGAAAACAACCCATAATGATTTGATACAAACTCTGGTGTCGTTGCATACACAACCGTGGTGATATCAAAAACTTCAGGTGCATCTTGACGACGAGTGACATCTGAGTCTGGTTTATTCACCAACTCCACAAAGCCATCTTGCGTCTCTTTTACCATATTAAAGAAAGGGCTACGGCTTGCTGGGGTCACTGAAATACAGATATCGGCATCGACGTCGCAACGCTTTTCAATTGCAGCTTCTACATCCACAACGCCACGAAGTGGACTTGTCGCAGGTAAGCTAACAAAGCCCTCAAATTTACCGTAATGTTCATTAGCCCACTCAATGGCATGACGCCATGATAGCCACTCAGGGCTTGTATCTGTGGCGAGCTCCTCTGGTCTTTCAATCAATATCGCACCTGATTCAATCGCCACCTTTGCAATATCGGTGTCATCAGTCGAAACAAACACTTTATCGATAGATGGCGATGCAAGTGCTGTATCAATGGAGTATTGCAACAGCGGCTTTCCAGCTAACGGCTTAATATTTTTTCCAGGGAGACCTTTAGAGCCTCCTCGAGCAAAAATGAACGCAAAATTTTTCATTCTATTTCTCTATAGCTTACAAGCTTTGTTCTTAATATCGTTAATTAGGTGGACGGTCGTTACTGCTTCTGCCAACTCTGTACACGTATGCCCATTTTGCCCAATCATCTGTACAAAATCTTTTATCATAGCAACGTACATCTTATTCTTATCCCACTCAGGTTCACTATAAAGTACGCGAGTTTCTGTTGCAGTCGTCAAAGTAAGCTGGTTCTGAATCAAGTCCCAATCTATTCGCCCGTTGCTCCCCACAAAGCTGCATTTTCTATGCGCTTTGCGCTGTAAAAAATCCAAATGAATGGTCGCGACAGCACCAGTATCGGTTAATGCAGTGATATCCGCCATGTCCTCGACCTCTAAATTAAGCTCTTCAGAGGAACGTAATAAAGCATGCTGCAAATGAAGGGGACCTAGTAACCACTGAGCGTAATCTAACTCATGACTGAGCTCAAAGAGAGCCCCACCACCTAAATGTCTATTAGCCGACACACAATCGCGATAATCTTTACTCGGACGCCAATCTGGTAGGTATTGACCAATTTCGATATGCGCATTGTACAAGGTACCAATCACCTTGTTATCGAGCAATCTCTTCAGCTCCTTGGCTGAAGGAAGATAACGTAAGCAATAGCCTACCGCGACAGGCGTACCATGCTCATCTATCGCTTTTTGAATTGAATCGGCATCTTCACTCGTGGTTGTTACTGGCTTCTCTATTAACGTAGGAATACCAGCTTCAATCAATGGGATTGCATGCTGAGCATGAAAAGGGGCCGGCGACGCAACAATAACCAACTCAACTTTCGCTTCTATTAAAGCTTCAACACTCGCCACAATTCCGTCGCTATCACTGATGGCTTCTTCCGGTATGCGTCCACTTGCCGACATAACCAGCAATTCAGCCCCTGGAAATACAGCCTTCAAATTACGACGATGACGAGTGGCTATATTACCCAACCCAATTACAGCAACTTTATTAATGATGCTATTCATAATCATTAATCCAACCCTAGCGTATGAATATCCGCTTGCGCACGATTAAAGTCATCCATACGACCTATATCTAACCAATATTCATGAATAGGGAACATGAGAATATTTTCACGCTCAACCATATGCTCTTCAAGCAGTGTTGGCATGTCGATATGGTGGTTCTCGGGAACGGATTGAATTACTCTCGGCGACACAACATAAATACCCGCATTAACAAAAAACCGTTGAATTGGCTTTTCAACCATGCTGGTAATTTTATTGCCTTCGCCATTGATAACCCCATAAGGGATCTGATAATCATATTCACGAACGCACATGGTTGCATCTGCTTGATTTTCTGTATGGAACTCAAGCAACCGTTGAAAATCAACCTTCGTCAAAACATCACCATTCATCATGATGAGTGGCAGGTCTTGCGGTAAATCTTTTGGTAAAAGGCCTAATGCTCCACCCGTTCCTAGCGGCGACTCTTCGTAAACATAAGTGATGTTAACGCCCAAATCGGAGCCATCGCCAAAATGTTGTTCGATCTGCTCTGGCATATAGTGAGTCGAGATATAAAAGTTCACAAATCCAGCTTTGATGAAGCTACGAATTACTGTTTCTAAAATAGGTTTGTTACCAATTTTTAGCATCGGCTTTGGGCAAGTATCGGTCAATGGTCGTAAACGAGTACCAAAACCACCAGCCATTAAGAATACAGGGTTTTGATACACTGGTTTACTCAACATACCATGTAGAGTTTCAAGCCCAACAACTTTGCCACTTTCAAGCAATGGAAGAGAAAGAATCCCTTTACTTTCCATTGTGGCAATTAGATCATCACGAGGCGTCTTGGCATCTGCGGTCATTGGGTTAGTATTCATGACCTGAGTAATTTCAGCTGTTAGTGCAAGATTATTCAATAAGCCACGACGGATATCACCATCAGTCACAACCCCTTGCAATTGGTGGTTATCATCAACGACCAATACGACACGTAGTGCTTCATTATTAATTATTTCTAATGCATCACGCAGTGTACTGGTTGGCTTTATTAATACATTTTTCCAGCTATGACTCATGATTTACCTTCATGTTTTTATATTAACTTTTAAATGACAACGCACTTTACACAAATCGATCACTTTGACGCTTTTATGATCGATCGACTTGGATAACAAATCTGCTGAGATGCGATGTTTTTTGTCACTATAGCACCAGCACCAGCAATTGAACCTTGTTCTAGCTTAATGTTCTGAATAACGGTAGAACCTGCTCCAACGTATACGTCATCTTGAGTTGTCACTTGTCCACATAACGTCGCTCTTGGTGCTATGTGATTATAACAACCAATATGACAATCATGCTCAATAATGACGCCACTATTAATCACGCTATGAGCACCAACAAATGCGCCGACTTGGACGATGGCCCCCGCAAACACTTGCACACCAGGTTCAATAACAGCAAATGACGACACTTGTGCACTCTCTGCAATCACCGTCTCGAACTGGTAGCCATGGAGGAGGTAATACTCATTAAGTTTACGCTTTAAGTGTGACTTTGGCAGCATACCAATGCCATTAACTAACACGACGTCATCAGGTAAAAACTGCAAGACGTCATCATCTTGCTTCAAGTGCTGGATACCGTTAAACACACTGCGTTGGCTGATATCATCGGGGCAAACAATGGCTATTATTTTCCGCTTTTGAGAGCGTAAAATATCCACTACCACGCTAGCATGGCCGCCGCCGCCAATGACGACAATAGGCTTAAGGTACGAATTACTCAAAAATCAAATCCCCTGCTTGATAATCTTGGCTTGCTGGTTGATTTAATAATGTCCAATAGTGGTATGGTGACATACCTGAGCCTGGACGTTTAATCGTGAGGTTGTCTTCTGTAATAAGCTCACCTTGTTGAATGGCTTTCGCTGCCACTAAACTTTTACGCGCCACCGCTTTATTTTTCACTTCGGAGACCGTTGGGCTTTTTACGCCAACACCTAATGCCACTTCGACTTGACGAATGGCTGTCACCATAGCCGTAAGCTCAGTAGGTTCTAGTGAAGCTTTATGATCGGGCCCTTCCATGTTTTTATCTAGCGTAAAGTGCTTCTCAATTAATACCGCACCACGAGCCACAGCCGCGATTGGGATGGTAATCCCTTCACTATGATCGGAATAACCGGCTGGCAATTCAAATGCACGCCCTAAGGTATCCATAGCTTTAAGGTTAATTTCAGCCATTGGAGCCGGATATTCTGTTGTGCAGTGCAATATCGTCACTTTTTGCCTCAGAGCTTTTTGGCCTTGCTCAGATGCATAAGCTTGTTGAAATGATAATTCCGTTGGCTCCGCGTTTTTATCAGCGGTATAACCGAAAGCGATCACCCCTAAAACGGCTTCAACTTCCGATAACGTTGCCATTCCGGTCGATACAATCAAATCACAACCTGTACGTGCATGTTCTAGTACCAATGGTGCATTTGTGATCTCACCTGAAGGAATTTTAAGGCGGGTTAGCCCTAAATCATTCACTAAAAAATCTAGGCTTTCAGAATCAAAAGCAGTCGAGAGAAACTCAATGCCTAACGATTCACAATGCTTAACTAACTGATGGTGAACATCATAAGAAAGCTCTAATCGGCTTAACATCGCTAATTGTGATTCTTGCTTTTGAGTATTCGTCACTTGGTATTCTGCTTGAACCGCTTCTTCTGTTACTAAATTTTTTGCTTTAAAGGTTTGGAATTTAACAATGTCAGCGCCTGCGTGATAAGCAGCATCGACAAGCTGAAAGGCGAGATTTTCATCACCATTATGGTTAACGCCTGCTTCTGCAATAATTAAGGTCATGACTCTCTCACTCTACATCGTTAAAAGTTATATCGTAAAACGCTTTACTTGGGGTGAATTGCAACGATTTGATCATTTCAATGACTTGACCGCTGGTATCACCCTGACCATATGGATTATGAATATGTTCATCACCATCCTTGTAAGCACGAGAAATCGCGTTCTGAATGGCTTCTGATATTGATGACTGATCTGCTTCCACATTCAAAACACTCTTAGCGGCTAAGCGTCCTTTTTGTCTCGAACCTATATTGACCGTTGGAACATCAAACGCTGGAACTTCAATAATGCCACTTGATGAATTACCAATAACAGCAGTAGCGTGCATAACGGAACTCAGGTAACGAACCTGCCCTAAAGAAGGGATAGCGAACACTCGTTCTGGGTTATTACGCGCGTATTCTTCAAGGATTGGAATAATACGTCGCCCACCATCATCCGCATTGGGGTAGGTTAAAATAACTTGATGATCGGGGTACTCATCTAACGCATTGAGTAAAGCTTGGAAACTCTCTTCTGGCGCTTCATTACCTAGTGTTACGGGATGGTAAGTGACCAAAAAGAAAGGCTTATCGAGAGTAAAATCCAATGACTTGGATAGCTCAGGGACCGACATAAATGTTGCACGCTTAAGGTGATCTAACCCAATCGCTCCAACATTTTGTACTCGATTCGGATCTTCACCAAGCTGTATCACACGTTGGCGATACTCTTCCGTTGATGTGCCATGCAGGTAGCTAAGCTTAGTGATGGCATGACGAATCGAATCATCATATGCGCCTTCGGTGATCTCGCCACCATGCAAATGAACGATGGGTATACGCATGATCATGGCTGTTTGCGCGGCGGCTAACGCTTCAAATCGATCACCCAAAATAACCAATACATCCGGTTTCAAACGTGCTAAAGCATCTGAGAAGCCTAATACCCCAAGCCCCATACTTTTAGCCGTACCTACCGCAGAGTCTGATGAAAGAAGGATCTCAATCTTTTCATCAATCACAAAACCATCCGCTTCTATTTGCTGATACGTTTCGCCAAATTCTGGAGATAAATGCATGCCTGAAACCAAAAGTTGCAACTGAAGGTCTGGATCATTCTGAATATCTTTTAAAAGCCAAAAGAGCAGACCGTACTCTGCTCTTGTGCCTGTAAAAACGGCTATTTTCTTATTCATGACTTGCTTGCTCATAATAAACCGACTATCTCTTGTTATCTTTTTTACAACTACAGAGCTATAGGTGTGCTCGGCAAATTAATCAAATGCGCTTCAATCTGCTCTGACTGGGTTAAATCACCACGAGGCGCATCTTTAAACATAGGCAAACGATGCATCAACTGCCAAATAGGCCGAGTCATAACACCTGATTCGTTTGTTTGCTTTAACATGTCATCACGAGCTTGTACTGATGGACAAATCACCGCATTTAACCAGTAGTTAGATTGAGCATATTCAGGCTCAACCACAAATTGGAAATCACTCTCAGCAAAAAACGCTTGATAACGACCCGCCAACACTCGCTTCTGTGCTAGATATGGCTCTAGCACTTCCATTTGAGCGCAACCCAAAGCTGCGTTTAAGTTTGGCATGCGATAGTTAAAACCAGCTTCATCATGATAAAACTCATAAGGATGCGGCACTTTTGCCGTTGTCGTGACGTGCTTAGTTCGAGCGCCAAGCTCTGCTGTTTTGCATAACACCATGCCACCACCACCAGTGGTAATAATTTTATTACCATTGAAGCTGACCGCACCAAAATCGCCCAAAGTACCTGTATGCTTACCTTTATAGAAAGAGCCTAAACTTTCAGCAGCGTCTTCAACTAAAACAATATTCCACTTCTGACAAACGGCAATCAATTCATCTAACTCAACAGGGTGACCGAAAGTATGCATGGGTACAACCGCACGAATTGGACGTTTAGTTTGTTTATGAATACAGCCAGTATCTGTAACTTGTGCATGTTGCATTAAGTATTCATCCATGGCTTTAGGACAAAGCCCTAAACTCACTGGTGACACATCAACAAAGATCGGTTCAGCCCCCATATGGTGTAAGGCATTACACGTCGCGACAAACGTCAGAGCTTGAGTAATAACGAAATCACCAGTTTGAATACCTGCCATGTAAAGCGCGGCATGAAGTGCAGCTGTCCCATTAACTGTCGCCACCGCTTTTTTTGTACCCGTATAAGCTTCTATTTTCTGCTCAAACTCATCGACAAATTTGCCGACACTCGATACAAAAGTGCTTTGGATGGTTTCTAAAACATATTTCTGCTCATTACCATCAAATGTTGGAGCATGCAGTGGAATAAAGTCATTGGTTTGATAAATATCTCGCACAAACTCAACTAGTGGTGTCTTGCTCATTACTCAACTCTCTACGTTATTTGAAGCTTATCGATTAACACTAAATTAGGCACTCTAGATTACATCTTGCTATCAAGGTATTTGCCTGTCTCTTTGTGCCCGAAATCAGGGATCATGGTAAAGAATAATTTGACAACTTCTTCTTTGGTCCACTGACGTTCTGACTTCATTTGACCAATTTTTTGTTCAAATAATTCAAGAAGTTCTTGCTGATAAAGCGGATCATTTTTGATGATACCTAAATTATCAAAGCGACCCATATCTAGTGTTTCTTTATCGGTAAAAAACTCTTCAAAGTCTTTCTCACCCGTTGTATCACTAGAAGTAAACAAACATGGCCACTTCCCTTGTGCAGGTAATGTTTTAGCGAGTTCACGCGCCTCATCTTCACTCTCACACAAGTGTGGTTCATAACCAATTTGTTTCAAGTACTTAACGGCAATGTCTGCAAATGAAATTAGGTGTAGCGCTTCACTCAGTTTAGGGAAGAAGATGTCGCGGTTTTCGCCAAAGATACAAGACATCAAACAAAGCTCACCGGATTCTTGAGGGGTAACGAAATAGCGTTTGATATCGTTTGGCGCCACAATCGGCTGATTCTTTTGAATGCGTTGATTAAAGCCATGCAGAAGAGATCCATCAGAAAAGGCGACATTCGCAAAGCGGGCGGTTGAGATAGCCATCTGCTCACTCTTCCGCATTAGGAACATTTCCATAATACGTTTAGACGCGCCCATCATGTTGACAGGGTTAGCCGCTTTATCTGTCGACACACAGAAGTATTTCTTAGCTCCCGCATCAATCGATTGTTGAATAGTTTTATCGGTATTAAACACATTCACATCAATCATGCGCATTAAAGTAAACGGATCTTTTTCACTGCGAACATGTTTAAGAGCTGATAAATTTAATACGTAATCGTACTGTCCATCAGCTTTGATGAATGCGTCGTATTCTATAGAACCGATGTCTAGTGCAAAGGTTTGAAAATCACCATTGATATAGCCAAATGAGCTGCGAATATCACGAACCAACTCCACCATATTGTTTTCACTGATATCAACAACATGAAGCTTCTGAGGGTGACGTTTGAAAATTTCTTTGGTCACAGCCTGGCCTATAGAGCCCGCGCCACCTAGAACTAGAAAGCGAGATTCAGACACAATTCGCGACAGCTCAGCTTCATGGCTAGAGATATCTTGAGTAAAAAGGGCATCGGTGCGGCCGATAAGAGAGAGAGTTGAATTCATATGATGGCTACTTTTGTTAGTAATAGTAGGATTTTAAACCAAGGTTACGAATGGCGAAAGCGAAGTCCCAGCTAAAAGTGATTTCAGCTGGGACTAAATTACTCTATGTTCGAAGCGGTTCGCCACTTCACCGCTATTAACCCAGTAATATAGGTTAACCCTTGTGATAAATGCTTAATTTAATGGATTACTGTCACGCTGTAGATACTTTTGCCCAAGAGCTTTTGAACCGACATAATTTAAGTGTCCATTATCTTTGTAGTACGTTAACCCTTCTTTTGCGACGTAACATTGTTGTGAGTCACAAAGCAATTCTCGTGTATTGATAAAAAGAACTTGTGGATAGAGAGGCTTCACTTTCGCAAAGAATTCCGTTTCAAACTGCTGAAAGTCTTCAATAACCGCTCGGTCTTCACTACTTGAACAAAGCGTTGAGCCTTCAAAGCGTGATTTCAAAATTTCACATTTTGACTTATCGACAGGAAAATACGGCACATCCTCAACAATGATTAACCTCTTGTCCTGACTTAAAATATAGTCAATAGTGCTAATCATGCTAGATTTAAAGTTTTCTAAGGATTGCTCATAAGAAGGTGTATCTCCCTCTCTCATAAACCACGAATCATAAAATTCATCCACATATTTTGAATAACGAGCAGTCAGGACAACGGTGTCACCTTTGAAGTTCTCTATCATCTCTTGCGTTTGTTTGTTTTTTGCGGAGTACGATGTGAAACCTTCTCGCTTCGTATCATAACGCTCGACATCCACTAAGAATGGTGTCCCGCCGTTATATACAAGCGTCCCTTGTTTTTCTGCATCATTGGCTAATGAATTAAAAAAGCCTTCCATAGATTGCGCGTGTGAGTCTCCCACTAATAGAAAATCTGATTCTATATAGTCGGTCGAAAATTTGTTCTTATATTCAGGCCCACAGTATGCCGCTGTACAATCATTGTAATTAGTTGAAATAAAAACAGATAAGCGATCGTTACCTTCACCTGAGAACCGCTCAGGAAAGCCATCATGCTCTTTAGTTATTAAAACGGTTGAGAGCAACAAGGCAAACGGAACTCCAAGAAATAGCGCAAAGGTTTTACGTGGTGAAAATACATACTTGAATCTAAAAGCTTGCTCAACAAAATGATAACTCAGAACCGACATGACAAAGGTAAGCGTCAATATCGCAGCTTTAATTGGTAGAGTTTTCTCAATTGAAAGGTAGTTACAAAAAACATTGATCGGCCAATGCCACAGATACAATGAATAGGAAATCAAGCCGATATATGCGACAACCTTATTAGACATCAATTTATTGATAATCCCTTGGTTGTCTTTATCTTTCCCCGTAATTAACAAAATCACAGTCGCAAGGCATACAACCGCGGCGTTGATTCCAGGAAAGACACTCCCCTCTCTTAAAACAAAAGCCATCGCTACAATGCTAACCAATGCAATTATTGATAATAAATGATTCAATTTAGCGTTAATAACGGGTATGCGATGAAGAGTTAATGCTAACCAAGCCCCCATAAGCAATTCATATGAACGAGCGGGTAATAGATAGTAAGCACTGTTTGGGCTATAACGAGCAAGGTATTCTGACAATCCTAGAAATACAACGACCAGCAGTAGCACAAAAGATGAAAGGCGCTGTTTTTTAAACACTTTAAACAGCAACAGAAGAAGAGTTGGCCAAATGATGTAAAACTGCTCTTCAACCGATAGCGACCAAGTATGGATGAGAGGAACAAGCTGACTTCTTGCCCCCCAATACCCTGACGTTATATTGCTGAAATAAAAGTTACTTACAGAAAGGAAAGCCGTCCCGGCTCCATTTACTGTACGATAAAAATCTTCAGGTAAAAGAAAAAACCAGCAAGTCGTGAGAGTAAAAGCAAGTACGACTAGTAGTACCGGAATTAACCGCCTAACACGACGAAGGTAGAACTTCTTGTAGGAGAACTCTCCTGCGACAAGGTCTTTGTACAGTATCGAAGTAATTAAGAATCCAGACAGGACAAAGAATACATCGACACCGACATACCCACCAGAAACCGAAGTAAACCCTGTATGAAAAAGAATGACGATAACAACAGCCAAGGCCCTTAAGCCACTGATATCATCTCTGTATCCACTTGCAATCATTAATCACTCATAAAATAAAAAATAAAGAGTGGTGATTATACAGACAAAAAAAACACTTCAAAAGTACTAAATCAATCACTCCTCACTATTGAAACTGAATAATTAAATCATTCATCATTAGCTTCTCTGAATTTTAAATAAAACTCTTTGTGATTTTTCAAAACTAACCTGTTTACAAATCCGCTCATAAATTTTTTCCATTTCCTCTTAATCTTATGCTGACCCAACAGCTTAATATAATTAGATAAAGGGAAAAACTCTGCCCCACCAAACCCATCAATTATATAAACTTTAAGTTCTTTATTTTTATTACAAACTAATAAATTACTCGTAACCAAGTCACTTGGTATAATATTATTATCAATGAGATACAACTCTAATATTTCAAGTTGACGATAAAATTCATTTAATTCATCATTTGTTCTATTATCAGCTATATAGTCGTAAATATTTTTGGATATTTCTTTTGAATCATCAAGAATAACTTCTTGCTCTATTCCGATAAGATCATCTTTCTCTATGAATTGGAAGATTTGAGGAATATGTGCAAATGATTTATTTTCTTTCTTCAAAAGTTTGAAATATTTAATTTCTCGCAATGATTGTTTGGAGTTTTTCTTATGGCTCACTTTAATACAACGAGAACTGTCATCAGGGTCTTGATAGCACGTTCTTTCACTGCCTTTTCCTATAACTTCCCATTGAGTAAAATCACGCATTCATTGACCTCTTAATTCCAGCTTTTGTGTCACTATATCTACCGCCCTTACCGCAAATTAGATACGTAGTAAGGGCTGTAATTACGATTGTTTGTATTTAAACAACTACTTCCTAAAGCGACTGATCTTCTCGAGCGCTTGCTGGACGTATTGATAGTTCATGGTTTCATCTTTTAACGGGCGATAAGAACTATCAAGAATTTGAGATTGCCCCGTACCATTTACTTCAATGATCACATCATCATAGATAATAGCGTATCCACTGTAACTTGAACTCATGATCCAGTCGCGTTTCACCTTGTCACCAAACAAATCAGCACCTGTAGAGTAGCTTTCAACTTCACCCGTTGACCCTAAATAATGATTCATTAATGTAGGGGCTACATCTTCATGGGAAGTGGTCAGTTTCGCATTATCAGCCAATTGACCAACAGAACTGACGCCTGGGCCGAACATCACAAATGGCACATGGGTTTGAGCGCGAGTGAAGTTGCTATTGTGTCCCCAGTAGTTTTGTTTGTTGTCATTCATCTCTTGGCTGTGATCACCAGTGATAATAACAAGTGTATTTTCCAAATCACCTGCTGCTTTGAGTTTATCTAAAGCACGTTTCACTTGGGTGTCGACATAACGAACACTGGTTTTGTAGCGATTAATGAAACCTTCTCTATCGGAATCGTTATCTAGTTCAAGATAATCAACCCTATCAATCATCGGCTCATATTTATGCTCAAAATCAGCCGGGAAGTCATAGCCGTGTGGCGCATCATAAAATAAGAATGAAAATGCTGGCTTACTTTTATCGCGTTTATCATACCAATCCATCCAATCTTCCGTTAAACGTTTATCACGAGCGGATGGGGATCGACCAATAGAGGTAACGCGTATATCTGGCACATTTACGAATACAGTTTGGTGGAACTCTGGGCTCGTTAGGCGAGCAGCTGAGAATAGACCTAGTTGGTAATCAAGCTCTTGTAATCTATCAACCAATACTGGTGACTGTTGGTTGGCAAGGAAGCCGTGCCAATAAGTTCCAGGCAGCCCATAAAATAGACCAAAGATACCAGTACGAGTAGCGTTACCGGTTGCGATATGATCCTGGAACATTACACCATTTTTCGCGTATTCCCACATATATGGTGTGTTATCTGCGTTAAAGGTATCCGCTCTCCATGAATCGACTACAACGAGTAAGATATTGGTTGGTGCTTCTACAGCATTAAATTTCACTGGCGTCAGTGGATAATTTAAGTCACTTTTCGGACGAATACTCATCGCTTTTTGTTGTTGGATTGCTTTGAGATCGATCCAACCTCTTTTTTCCATAAACGAGTTTGCTGTTGCAGGATAAAAAACCGGAAGGTAACGCTTAACCATAGTGACAGGCTGATAAACATTTGCCGCCGCCCAGATATGGGTAACATTGGTTATTAATAACGTAATAAACGTCACCCAAGCAAATTTCTTACCGAGTTTGTAACGATTTAATGGCGCTTGTCTCACTGGGTTATTACTGCGTTCTAGCCAAGTTACTACTGCAAATTGAGCAGCAAGCAAAACCAACACGCCACCAATAACGGTTAACCACGTCACTAATGGAAAACTCACCACCTGTCCAGACAATACAAGGTCAAGAACGACCGCATTTATATGAAAACGGTATTGCGCAAAGACAATCGTATCAATGAACAAAACAGCAATGCCTAAGGAAGCAATGACCGCTTGAACAATGTTTCTACCACGCTTAGGCAACAGCAAAGCAGGCATAGAGATCAAACCGATCAATGCCGCGAGCAATACCATTTGGCTAAAGGTTCCAGCGAACAGAAACACAATAGTAAGAGAGTCGGATGGGAACTCAGGTAAAAATGCGTAGTAACGGCAAGCAATCGCAATGGCCACTAGCGCATTAAAGAGAATAAACCAGCCATGCGCATGAAGTTTTTGCTTAAACGGCATTGAATCTTCCTATACTGAACGTGATGATTGACGACCAGCACCGCGCTGATAGCCACTAAATAAATACTGGAACTCAGGTTCGTTCCATTGAATATTACGTTTTTTCTGTTCTTTCTTAAACGAGCGCAGCAAACGATCTAGGTTACTTTGCTTCCATTTCCCATTTGATGCGACCGGCTCTTGGGCACATTTATCGAAATCGATAATCCACACCTTGTTCTGCCCATCGATTAAGATATTGTGGATATTAAGATCGGTGTGATTCACGTTTGCCTGATGCATTTTCGCGACTTCGCAACCAATAGAAACATATTCATCTCTGCTCAATGATCTTGTTTGTAATATATCCACTAAATCCTTGGCGTTGGGTATTTTTTCACTTAACAAATCAGCTTTATAGGTTAAGCCCATTTTTGTCACGCGTGCTGCGATTGGCTTAGGTACATTTACGCCTGCATCAATTAACAGATGGAGTAGGTTAAATTCTTCAGCACTACGCGACTGGTTCCAGTCAGTAAACCAGTACTGATCCTTAACTAACTTACCAAACAAGCCACCACGTCGATAATGGCGCAAAGCAGCTTGCATAGTTTCAAGCTGCACAAACCAAGTCGTTCCTCGACCAGTCGCACTACCTGTTACTTTGCTTTGTTCATGCCAATATTTCGCGTCGAAAACACGTTCAACCGGTTCTTTGAGTAGTTGGTCATCAAACCAAAATGCTTGGTTAGCCATTACGATATGTTGAATCATATTAGGTGCTATAAACCGATAATTAAGTCAGTGCTATAAATGAAAGTAATGGCTAACAATGATCGTCAGCCAAATAAAACCGGCGAGAACCAATGCAACTAAAACCGCAGAAGAACCGATATCCTTTGCTCGGCCACTGAGTTCATGGTGCTCAACGCCGATACGATCGACAACCGCTTCAATCGCAGAGTTAATCAACTCCACAATCAACACAAGCACAACTGAACTTAACATCACAAGACGTTCTAGCATCGTCACATCAAGCCAACATAACAACAGAATAGCAACCACTAATAGACCAAGCTCTTGTCGAATGGCAGCTTCATGCTTAAAAGCGGCTTTTAACCCCTGTATAGAGTAACCAGTGGCCTTAATTACACGTTTAATACCAGTATTACCTGGTTTTCCTTGATTCACCTGTGTCATAGTTCTCTATTCTGTCTTTTGTTAAATAGGTCTAGTGCGCGCTATTTTACATTTATCTCGTCTATCTGCATAATCTTAGCCAATTAATTTTATGAGCCTTCATTATGCCTCTCTTTTCTCAAGCGCCTGATTCTGTCTGTTTTTTACGGCTTTCCGCTATTGGTGATGTTTGCCATGCCGTTTCAGCGATCCAAGCTTTGCAAAGCCATTGGCCTGAGACAAAAATCACTTGGATTATAGGTAAAGTAGAAGCTCAACTACTTGACGGGCTCGATGGTGTTGAGCTCATTGTTTTTGACAAGAAAACCGGCCTCTCAGGCATGAGGCAAGTATGGCAACAATTAAAAGACCGCAAGTTTGATGCTTTAGTTCACATGCAGTTAGCATTAAGAGCCAGCTTTCTAACGACTGGCATCAAAGCCAAGTATAAAGTGGGATTTAATTTTAAACGTGCCAAAGAAGGACAATGGCTATTTACCAATAAGAAAATACCGGATACTCAATCACAACATGTACTCGATAGTTTTTTCTCTTTTATCCATTATTTAGGCGTACCACCAAGTGCTCCCAACTGGCAACTACCGATTACTCAGCAAGACTTTGATGCTGCCAACAAGCTTCTCCAACAACTACCAACAATTTTAGTTTGTCCTGCGGCCAGTAAAGACGAACGCAATTGGCTAACAGAGCGTTATGCTCAATTCGCAGATCATGTGATTGAGCAGGGGTATCAAGTGGCTTTATGCGGATCTCCCTCACAAAGAGAACAACAACTCACGCAAGCCATTCAAAGCAAGATGAAACATAGTGCTCTTAACTTAGTCGGGAAGACCACATTAAAACAGCTGACGGCTGTGATTAAGCTTTCAGATTTAGTTTTAGCGCCTGACTCTGGCCCTGCTCATCTAGCCACCACTCAAGGCACTCCGGTTATCGGCTTGTATGGACACAGTAATCCAAAACGAACAGGTCCATATAATAATTTACACAATGTGGTTAGCGTCTATGATTTATTCGCAGAGCAACAACACAATAAACCTGTCGAGCAATTAGCTTGGAGCACTCGAGTAAAAGGTGATCACGTGATGGCAGAGATTTCACTTGAAGCAGTGATCCAGTCATTTGAACAAATAACAAAAGGTAACGACTCAGATGCCCAATAGCAATACACCTACCATCGCAGTTGCACTTATCGTTAAAAACGAAGCACAAAATCTTGATGCCTGCTTGCGAACTGTCACTGATTGGGTTGATGAAATCGTAATCTTAGATTCAGGCAGCAGTGATGACACGAAAAATGTCGCCCTTAAATACACCGACAAATTTTATGTTAATGAGAATTGGCCTGGATTTGGGCCTCAACGAAGAGTCGCTCAGCAGTATATAGAGTCAGATTTCGTGTTATGGCTAGATGCTGATGAGCGAGTCACTCCAGAATTAAAGCAGAGCATCCAGCAAGCCGTAAGTACTAATGAAAAGAATACGTTATATAGTATCTGCCGTCTAAATTGGGTGTTTGGTCGCTATATCCGCCATTGTGGTTGGTATCCTGACAATGTTGTTCGTCTCTACCCAACGCAACTTACCCAATACAACGATGCTCAAGTGCACGAAAAAGTGGAAGTTACTCAGGGGATGCAGATAAAGCAACTCGATGGAGATGCCATCCACTTTACTTATAATGATTTACAGCATTATTTAAGGAAGTCGAACTCGTATGCTTTAGCCTGGAGTGCAGATAAAGCAAAACAAGGTAAGAAAGGAAGATTTTCTCAAATCATTACTCATTCCATCGCCTGTTTCATTAAAATGTATATCATTAAAGCTGGTTTTCTCGACGGCAAACAAGGATTACTGCTTTCGCTTCTATCAACGCATTATACCATCATCAAATATGCGGATTTGTGGATTCGGACATCGGCTAAAAAACCTGATCAAGCATTCTAAAATCACGCTCAAATTATTGATAAATAAGGATCAAACATGCATATTTGCCATGTTAACTTAGCTACGGGGTTTAGTGGTGGTGAAAGACAAAATTTAGTGCTAATTAAACACCAAATTGAAATGGGTTATGACATAACAGTTGTTGCTCACCCCAGAAGCTCTTTTTATGATGAAGTAAAAAAATTGCCATGTCGGTTATTTCCTACCAAACATTTTTTATTCAATCATAGGCGATGTATTACTAATGATTGCACGGTGATGCATGTCCATGAAGGACGAGCTATCTACTGGGCGTATATACAAAAATTGTTGTTTGGAATTCAATATATAATAACAAGAAGAATTGATAACCCATTAAAAAACAAAAGATTATCACGGATGGCATATGCTGCTGCTGCTCATATTACTGGTGTGAGTAATAAAGTAGTTGAAGTGGTATTAGGGCGTCATCCTGATGCTAAGTGTTCTTTCATTCCCGACTCTCCTGCGCGTTATTCCTACGATCCTGTTGCTGTACAAAAAATAAGAGAGCGGTTTAGCCATAAATTTTTGGTCATAAAAGCCGCTAAAATGTACCCTCATAAGGGGTTTGATGTCGCGATAAACGCGGCAAAAGAGCTGCAATCTCAAACGGATATCCACTTTGCTTTGCTTGGCGATGGGCCAGAAGAAGAATCACTTCAGCAGTTAGCACATGATATCGGCAACGTATCTTTGGTAGGCAATCAACCGAATATTGGAGATTGGTTCGAGGCGGCAGATTTGTTAATTCATACCTCCTACACTGAAGGGATGGGATCGGTAATTCTTGAAGCGATGGCTGCAGGCCTTCCTGTTATAGGCTCCAAAGCCGGAGGAATACCTGATGTAATCCAAGATAGCGTTTCTGGATTATTATTTGATGTAGGGGATGCTGCGCAACTGAGTCAACTCATACAAAAGATCAAACAATCTGACGAACTCTATGAGCAACTCAAGTTAGGCGCCAAGAACAACTTAATTAAGTTTGAAATAGAAACAACAGCACAAGAATATGAAATCATATATCAACAAATAGAGCGTGGATGATGACCAAAAAAGTTTTATACCCAGGAACGTTTGATCCTATGACTAACGGTCATTTGGATTTAATCGAACGCGCGGCCAGTATGTTTGATGAGGTCATTATTGCGGTCGCGGCAAGTCCAAGCAAAAACACCATGTTTACCTTGGAAGAGCGTGTTGAGTTCTGTAAACAAATAACCCAACACCTAGATAACGTTTCAGCTCAAGGCTTCAGCGGGTTAATGGTGGACTTTGCAAAACAGGTCAATGCGAATGTGCTGATCCGAGGCTTACGTACCACCGTCGATTTTGAGTACGAATTTGGTCTTACGAATATGTATCGCCGCCTAATGCCAGGGCTTGAGAGTGTGTTTTTAACGCCAGCAGAAGAGTACTCTTTCATCTCTTCAACCATTGTTAGAGAAGTTGCCATCCATGGTGGTGATGTATCGCAATTTGTACCTAAAATAATTGCGGATGCTCTACACGCTAAAAATGGCGATTAGCAAAAAGCAAAAAACTGTAAAGGCACAGCTTTGTTTATAAAACTGTGCCTCTAACTTCTCTTAATTGTCTTTACCAATAACTACCTGCGAACGTAAATAGTAGTCCTGAAGCTTACGGTACTCTTCACTCCAATCCGCATCTACATTTTCCGTCGTCACTGGATCAGACTTCAAACTGGATAAATCTTTCCATGGATATAACTTTTCAGGCTGAGCATTAGCATAAGAACCTAGGTCATGGACACTTCGAGATGCGTTATAACCAATATTACTAATCGCATTGGATGACAACAAATTCTCACCTCCCAGAGAGACGTAAGATTGATCCGATAAACTAAAGTTATACAGCGTAGGAAAAACATCTCTATGGGAACCGATTCGATTACGATCAAAACGATAATCAGAATGTTCCAATATCACATCTGGCACATACATATAAAATGGAACGCCAAATGTTAAGCCAAACTCACTCGCCGTCTCTGTTTCTAGATATCGCACACGGTGATCACCAGACGCGGCTATGATGGTCTTGCTTCCTAACTCTGAAGCTTTAACACCTTTAACAAACTCTCCCAATGCATTACTCGCATATTGATAAGCTTGTAGCAAATTTTCAGCTTGATCAGCCATAGGCCCAAGCAGTGTTGTTAACCGTTCGCTTACTTTCACTGGCTTAGGCTGATAATCAGCTGGCGCTCTAAATGGAGAATGATTGGTTACCGTCATGATGTAAATCATCAAGGGTTTTTCAGCTTCATCTAGTAACTTACGAGCAAACTTGAACGTATACTCATCGGGAACACCCCAAGTATCAGCGTACTCTTCTGCCGCTGGGAACGCTTTTTTGATGCTGTTTTCATCGTAAACCGTATCAAAACCTTGGCGCGGTAAATAATTCGCCAAATTACGCCACATACTGTTGCCGCCATAAATAAACACCACTTCGTAACCAGCCTGTTTATAAGGCAATACCGCCGAACTTGGTAGTACCACCTTCTGAGCACTTGAATGGCTAATGGTCGGTATATTACTGTGGAACAGCATCATGACGATGCTATCAATGGTTGCGGATGTTCCGGCAAGAAAGCGCTTAAATACAAAATCTTGCTCAAAGCCTTCACGTAACGAGCCAAGTAGGTCGTTATTACTCGCGTCATCCTCAATAAGAACATTCATCCCCATCCCTTCCATCAACGCCATTACAACGTTGGGCTTATTTGCTTCTAAATAATCATTTTTAGGGGTTTGATAAACTGGGGTTGGTTGGCCTAACACTTTCAACATCTGAGCTTCAACGGCTTCGGCTGAAATAGGTTCAAATTTGGACTGCTTCTTATAGTCACTTTTTGCCCAATCGAGCGCCATAAATGCATTGGGAGTAATTATGTTCAACGCTTTGTACTGAGAAACATTCGCGTGATAACGCTTAAGCGGCAAAGTACCAATCGAACCACGAGCAATCACCACATAGACTAAAATAGTCAACACAACAGAGACAGTAGTAACGGCCCAATGACGCTTACTCCACTGCCACTTTTCCGCTCGGCGTAACAGCTTAGCGGTACCTAGAAATGCTAAAGCAGAAATAGCAATTGACGCTAAAAATGAGCGAATTATCGGGTAATCTTCCCACGCATTTTCCAGCACGGCTTTCGTATCATCATCAAACAAACCAAACACGAAAACATCAATGTAGCTACCATATGTCACATAGTAATAGTAATTACCGATTGAGAAGGCCGCTAAGAGAAAGAAAATAAGAGCGACATAACTTGGAATACCACGAGAGAAACGTTGATATACCTTTGGGAAAGCACCAACACTCAACCCAATAAGTAATAGAGGCGCAAAAGCGATAGAGACAATTTTCGCATCAAATCGAGCTCCAACAATAAAGGCTTGCCACACATCACTACTTAAACCAACCAATTGCTCAAATTCAACAATTTGGCTAAAGAAAAGACCACGGGCGAGAGACAAGAGAATAAGGCCACCCAAAACCAAGGTCGAGATCACTCGAATCAGGTGGCGAAAGTTATGCTGGAAGTTCATGATAAATCACTTATAAGGTGTAGATATAATTCAAATATTTTAAGCTCTGCAATATAGCACATTATTTAATCTTGTTTATGTGAGGTTCACTTCTGACATTCTTCACAGAAAAAAGTATTACGTTGGGCAATTTTTTGCTCTTGCAGTATTGACCCACATTTAGGACACGGCTCTCCACCTTTACCATAAACATGAAGCTCTTGAGCAAAATACCCCGGTTTACCATCCGCTTGAGAAAAATCTTTTAGCGTTGTCCCACCTTGCTTAATTGCGGTAGCAAGTACTTGCTTAATGTCATGAACGAATCGAGTCCATTCAAGCAGAGAAAGGCTATTTGCAGGTCGTAAAGGATGAATGTGAGCATTGAAGAGTGATTCGTTAGCGTAGATATTACCGACGCCAACCACCACTTTGTTATCCATAATGAATTGTTTCACCGCAACCCGCTTTTTTTTCGCTTTATCCATTACATACTCAGGATAAAAATCATCAGTTAACGGTTCAGGCCCACAATTATCTAGAACGGAATGAGATTCACCAGGCGCACACCACAGCCAAGCTCCAAAGCGGCGTGGATCGTTATAACGAAGTACTTTTCCATTGGTTAATTTGAGATCCACATGATCATGTTTATCTGCGGGAAAATCATTGTCGAGTACTCGTAATGATCCCGACATACCCAAATGGACTATCGCAGAGCCTTCATCGGTATTAATTAACAAGTATTTCGCACGACGAGTAATGCTTTTGACCACTTTGCCATGCAATAAATGTATCTCTTCCGGTATTGGCCAGCGCAGTTTGGGCTGGCGAACAATAATCTTATCAATGGTTTCACCCACTAGGTGAGGCGAAATTCCCATTTTACTGACTTCAACTTCTGGTAATTCAGGCATGGTTATTCACTGGCCTCCATAGGGAATAGGAAATCTTTCTCTACCGAGATCGCAATCCACTCACCTTGCCAATTTTTTAATAACCAAAATTGAGGCGCTTGATAGTAAGTGATCCTCTGAGGCTCTTCCTGATCTTCATACCACACTTCAACCGTTTTAGGGTTATTCAACAGCGGTTTCAAACCATTGTAAGTATCTGAATCAACATTAGTTCCAACCAGTTCACGCCACCTTTCAACTAACACTTTCGGAGCGACTTCTGTTGGCAAGCTTGATCGCCATCGCCCTTGATTTTGCTCTAATGACCATTGATTAAAGTGCAATGCCTGAACGTCACTGTTTGGATCCAGTAAGTAGGGATAACGACTGATCGGCTCTTCTACTAAATAAGTTTTAATCACCGAAGGTAGGTTTAACACCGCCATGAAAGCAACAACACTTAAAATTAAGATATTGTTCCAACGACGACGACGGGCTGGGCGATTCAATGGCTGCTCCTTGCGGCTAAGTCGGCAAAAACGATCATATTTAATAAGATCATCTATTCGGTATGAGAGTAAATTTAACATAGAAACATTGAAACGAACAAAATCTCATCGAGAGTCTGAAGCTCATTAACACCATAATAGAAATAAGAGTGTAGCCGATAAGCGAAACTTGAATTTTGGGTATAAAAAAACCCAACTCGAAAGCTGGGTTTTTATCTATTTACATCGAAGGAAATCAATTACTTGATTTTAGCTTCTTTGTACATAACGTGCTGGCGAACTACTGGATCAAATTTCTTGATCTCAAATTTGCCTGGCATGTTACGCTTGTTTTTGTCAGTTGTGTAGAAGTGACCTGTTCCAGCAGAAGATACTAGACGGATTTTCTCACGAATGCCTTTAGCCATTGCTTAATTCCTCTTAAACGTTTTCGCCACGTGCACGGATATCAACAAGAACAGCATCGATGCCTTTCTTATCAATAATACGCATGCCTTTAGCAGTTAGACGTAGTTTAACAAAACGTTTTTCGCTCTCTACCCAAAAACGGTGAGTTTGTAGGTTCGGCAGAAAACGACGCTTGGTAGCATTTCGTGCGTGCGAACGGTTGTTACCCGTTACTGGACGCTTACCAGTTACTTGGCATACTCGGGACATGAATGTCTCTCCAAATCGTTTCAGCTCGATATCAACCTTGGTGGCCGAACCTCTCTATCAATTATGAAAATAGAGGTAAAACCATTATGGAAAATCCATTCAAGGCTATCAAAGGTCGCGCATTATACTAACTTGATATGCATTGCTCAAGACCCGAACAGATCCTTTTGACGGATTTCGTGATCTTTTTTTGAGCAAGGCGGCTTTCAATGAGTAATTGAGCTGATTTAGGTTCAAAAATTAGTGGGCGAATAATAGCAGATTCTGACGATGTCACAACCTAAAATGTGAAATAGATCTACGTCATGTTTACATCCAGCCTCTTTCGGCAAAAGAGACGACCTCTCCATCCCCTACAACAAAGTGATCAAGTATCCGAATATCAACAAGTTCCATGGCTTCACACAACCTTCTGGTGATTCTTCTGTCTGCCTGACTGGGCTCTGCAATACCACTTGGATGGTTGTGTGCCAGTATTAAAGCGGCTGAATTATGATAAAGCGCACGTTTAACCACTTCTCTTGGGTACACAGACGCAGCGTCAATCGTTCCTTCAAACATCACTTCATCACGAATGACACGATGCTGGTTGTCTAGAAACAAGATATAGAATGCTTCTCTCTGCCGATCTCGCAACACACTCGATAGATAAAGCTTCGTCTGCTCCGGGCTCGTTAGTGCATCTCCCCGCTTTAGCGTTTCTGCTAAATAGCGTTGAGTCATCTCTACAATGGCTTGTAACTGGACATATTTTGCAGTGCCAAGTCCCTTGTGGCTGCAGAACTCCTCTTCAGTAGAGGAAAAGAGCCGCCGAAGCGATCCAAAGTCTTTAATCAAAAAGTCGGCAAGCTCAAGCACATTCATTCCTTTCGTGCCCGTGCGTAGAAAAATAGCCAGTAGCTCTGCATCAGTGAGTGAGTGGGGGCCATGATTGAGTAACTTCTCACGTGGCATAGATTCAGCTGGAATGGATTTTAGGCTCATATAAGCTCCCTAAGTTTTCACTATAGGAAACAGATTCGGCGAAGGTTGCAATTTTCCTTCGCCGTTATTAGAGAGGATCTAATGTTTAATGTAATTGATAATTAACTAAGATAGATAGCTATAACTTAAAGTGTCCGACCAAAGCGCTCATTTGCTTACCGGATTCTGACAGCGTTGCACTGATCGTTTCAGATTGCTGCAAGTTCCCACTTAACTCATTAACAATATGCTGAATCGACACTAAGTTCTGATTAATATCTTCCGCAACAGCACTTTGTTGCTCGGCAGCAGAGGCGGTTTGAATTCCCATATCTTGAATAGTCCCGACCGCTTGCTGAATTCCCATCAAGCTATCTCGAATTTGCACGGACTCCGCGACAGTTTGATTACCGCGCTCTTGGCTGGAATTCATGGTGCTAACCGCTAAACTCACCCCTGAATGTAAAGACTGCAGCATTTCACTTATCTCTTGAGTACTGTTTTGGGTACGGCTTGCCAACGAGCGCACCTCATCCGCCACCACAGCAAAACCACGACCCTGCTCGCCAGCCCTTGCCGCTTCAATCGCAGCATTCAAGGCCAACAGATTTGTCTGACCCGCAATCTCACCGATCACTTGCAATACATTGGTGATTTTTTCAGTTTGCTGGCTTAATGCCTGAATCGCTTCAGAAGTGGTGTTCACTTCACTCACTAAGCTTTCGATCCCGTTAATAGCCAAATCGACCTCTTCTTGAGCATCTGAAATTTGACGATTTGCTGATTCAATCGCACTTGAAGTCGCATTGGTATTATTGGCCACCTCACGAGAGGTCGCACTCATTTCAGTCACAGCAGTAACCACTTTGTCGGTTTCAAGGCAGTGGGTTTGCATCTGACTGCTAGCACCACATGTTTGACTGTCTAAATCGCTCGCAGCTTGCTGGACAGATTCTGCCGATTGTCGAATATCTTGAATAAGAGGATGTAACTTATCCATGAATTCATTAAATGCTAACGCGACATCACCAATCTCATCTTGGCTCTCTACTTTTAATCGGGCAGTTAAGTCGCCATCTCCAGCCGCCACATCTTTTAACGAATCCACGATATGCTGCAATGGTGCAATGCCTTTTGACACAAAAAAGCTCACGATCAGGATAGTAAGCAACAAACCGACAGACGATAACCCAATAGCAGAAAGTGTATGCTCTTTCAGTTGGTTCTCTCTATCTAACCGATACATCGACACTTGCTGATCAATGTCATCAATATAGATACCTGTGCCTAACACCCAATCCCATTTAGGCATGTATTCCGCATAACCTAATTTCGGAGCTTGTTTATCTATCGATGGTTTATGCCACGAAAAATAGAGAAAACCATCGCCATTTTTAGACGCGTCAATTAAACCTGCAATAACGGGCACACCGTTCTTATCTTTTAAGCCATAAAGATTTTTTCCCTCTAATTGTGGTTTGATCGCATGAAGCGTATTGACCCCTTGAGAATCATAAGCAAAGAAGTAGCCATCACTTTCAAAGCGCATCGCTTTAAGAATTGCCTTGGCTTGAGCTCGATTTTCACCATTGATATCGGAGTCATACAACTCACTAACGGCGGTCACGCCCATCATTAAGTAGGCTTGTAGCTCGCTTTTTTTCGTGTCCACGAGTTCAGTACGATACTCTTCTGCTTCAATATCTAGGCTCTTAGTTCCGTTCCAGTAGTAAACCAGAGTCACCAAAGCGGTAATGGTTATAAGAGGAATGACCGTGAGAAGCAGCAGTTTCGTTTTACTTTTTAGCGCAAGTAACATTGATATTCCTATTGTTGTTATTGTTTGATTATCAATATCATGCCTTCACATTTAGGAATATCTGTGAGTAAGCCGATCTTTCTATAAATTTGAATAAACCGCATCCTATTGCTTTGACTTGTTCCTCTTTTATCCATAAGAAGAGCAAAAATAATCAAATGTCTGTGATAAAATCCTGAGATAAATCTGGAGAATAATTGATGAAAACACTTGCTGGAAAAAAAATCCTACTTGGAATAAGTGGCGGTATTGCAGCCTATAAATGTGCAGAACTCACAAGACGCCTCATCGAACGCGGTGCTGACGTTCAAGTCGTGATGACAAAAGCAGCGAAAGAGTTTATCACTCCGCTCACCATGCAGGCCGTATCTGGCAGACCAGTATCAAGTAGCTTGCTTGACCCTTCAGCTGAAGCCTCGATGGGACACATTGAGTTAGCCAAATGGGCGGATCTCATTTTATTGGCCCCTGCGACAGCCGATCTCATTGCTCGTATGGCTGCTGGCATGGGTAATGATTTATTGAGCACTCTGGTTCTTGCGACAGATTCACCGATTTCGGTCTCTCCTGCAATGAATCAACAAATGTATCAAAACCTCGCGACTCAAGAGAACATCGCCACATTACAGCGCCGTGGCATGACAATTTGGGGTCCAGCGGCTGGTGAGCAAGCTTGTGGAGATGTTGGCCCGGGACGCATGCTCGAACCTATGCAGTTAGTGCATCACTGTGAAGCATTTTTTCAACCTAAAGCACTGCAAGGAAAATCAATCCTGATCACTGCAGGCCCAACTTGTGAAGCGATAGATCCTGTCCGTTATATTACCAACCATAGCTCTGGAAAAATGGGTTACGCGATTGCTCAATCTGCGGCAGAACAAGGGGCAAAAGTGACACTTATCAGCGGCCCTGTTTCCCTTAGCACTCCTACGAATGTAGATCGAATTAATGTTTCTAGCGCACAACAGATGCATGATGCCGCACTGGAACGTGCAACGAGTCATGATGTTTTCATTAGCTGTGCTGCTGTCGCAGATTACCGCCCTGTTCAGGTTGCCGATCAAAAGTTGAAAAAAACCGATGATGTCGACTCAATGACCATTCATATGGTGAAAAATCCAGATATCGTTGCAGCCGTTGCCAATTTAAAAGAGAACCGACCTTTTACTGTTGGCTTTGCAGCAGAAACACAAGATGTAGAAACCTACGCTCGCTCTAAACTAAGTCGTAAAAACTTAGATATGATCTGTGCAAATGATGTCTCTCTGCCGGGGCAAGGGTTTAATAGCAACGACAACGCTTTGCACCTATTTTGGCAAGGTGGCGAAAAGGCGTTACCTCTCGCTTCTAAGTTAGAGTTAGGACAAGAAATCATCAAACAGATTAGAATCAACCTATTGGGATAACCCCCAAACAATAAAAATAATGTCTATTCAAATATAGTTATAACAAGGAATCGGAGTCATGGCCGGTACAAGAAAAACCAATCGTCGTGAAGAGATACTTCAGGCGCTTGCTCAGATGTTAGAGTCTACCGATGGTGCTTCACGCATAACAACGGCAAAGCTGGCAAAACAGGTCGGAGTATCTGAAGCTGCTTTATATCGACACTTTCCAAGTAAAGCTCGAATGTTTGAAGGGCTGATTGAATTTATTGAAGATTCACTCATGTCACGAATTAACCGTATTCTTGATGAAGAAAAGGATACGCTGGAACGCATTCGACTTGTGCTTCAATTAATACTGGCATTTTCAGAGAGAAACCCAGGGTTAACTCGGATCTTATCGGGTCATGCGTTGATGTTTGAAAACGAACGACTGCGTGAACGAATTAATCAACTGTTTGAGCGTATTGAAACCTCTTTACGCCAGATTCTAAGAGAAAGAAAACTACGTGAAGGCAAATCTTTCCCTGTTGATGAAGGTATTTTAGCGGCACAACTTCTTGGGCAAGTGGAAGGGAGTTTGAATCGTTTTGTTCGTTCTGATTTTAAATATCAGCCGACTGAAAACTTTGATGCTTACTGGGCTCTGCTCAGCGCTCAAATTAAATAGCGAATCAACAAAAACGCGGACCCCAATTGGGTATCCGCGTTTTTTTAACCACTCATAGTATTAAGCAGCGCATCAGCTTGGGTGCTTTACCCGTGCGTAAAGACTAAATCCCGTATTGAGCGCGATACGCTTTCACCGCATCTAAATGCTCAACACTGGTGCCCTTCTCTTCTAAGAAAGTCACAAGGTCTGTCAAACTGACGATTGAAATGATCGCACAACCGAAATCTCGCTCCACTTCTTGAATCGCAGACAATTCACCTTTACCTTTTTCTTGGCGGTCAATCGCAACCAATACGCCAGCCAAGTCAGCACCGTTCGCTTGGATGATCTCCATAGATTCACGAATTGCAGTGCCTGCCGTAATTACATCGTCAACCAACATAATTCGTCCTTCAAGATCGCTTCCGACAAGGTTGCCACCTTCACCATGGTTTTTCGCTTCTTTACGGTTAAAGCAGTAAGGCGTGTCCACATCATGATGATCAGCCAGAGCAACCGCGGTTGTAGTGGCGATTGGGATCCCTTTGTAAGCAGGGCCAAACAACACATCAAATTCAATGCCAGAATCCGCCAACGCTGCGGCATAGAAACGACCTAGGCGCGCTAAATCACGTCCTGTGTTAAACAATCCAGCATTAAAGAAGTAAGGGCTCTTACGACCAGACTTTAAAGTAAACTCACCAAACTTTAGAACTTCTTTCTCTAGTGCAAACTCAATAAATTCACGTTGATATGCTTTCATGTTTTTCCTCTCATAATAAAGGCCACGACTACTGGCCTATATAAAGTCACTGGTTGGGGAAAACCAGATAAAAAAATAGCCCCCAAATTGGGAGCTACTCAATAAATTATTCGGCTAACGCCAATTTCTGCGCTTCGACAATGTCGGCAATGCCTTTATTTGCCAGAGCCAGTAATTCTAACAACTCTGCATGACTGAACGGTTCGCCCTCTGCGGTGCCTTGAACTTCAATCATCTTGCCATCTTCTGTCATGACAACATTCATGTCTGTGTCGGCTGCTGAGTCTTCCGTGTATTCTAAGTCACACAGTGCTTCTTGGTTTACGATACCAACAGAAACGGCCGCAACGTGCCCTTTCATCGGGTTACTTTTCAGTTTGCCTTTTGCAATCAAGCTTTGGATTGCATCAGCCATTGCCACACTTGCACCAGAAATAGAAGCAGTACGAGTTCCGCCATCCGCTTGGATTACGTCACAGTCAACGGTGATCATGATTTCACCCATCGCTTTTAAATCCACAACAGCACGTAGGCTACGAGCGATAAGACGTTGGATTTCCATTGTACGACCACCCTGCTTGCCACTTGCAGCTTCACGGCGGTTACGAGTATGAGTTGCACGCGGTAACATGCCGTACTCAGCGGTTACCCAGCCTTTACCTTGGCCTTTCAACCAACGTGGCACGTTCTCTTCTACTGTTGCGTTACACAATACTTTGGTGTTGCCGAACTCCACCAATACTGAGCCTTCAGCATAAGCAGTAAAGTTACGAGTAATTTTAATTGGACGAACTTGATCTACAGCGCGGTCATTTGGACGCATGAAATACTACCTATGAATGGGATGAATTCGGTTGGGGCGAGATTATAACGAAAGAAGGCTTTAGGGTCGAGTACGCGATAGGCTCATCTCGTCTCTTTTCTATTTTCTGTGCTAACATATCGACCACATAATTTTCATCTCTCCTAAGTAAAGGACAATTCAATGATCTACAGCATGACCGCTTATGCACGTAAAGAAGTAAAAGGTGACTGGGGTACCGCCGTTTGGGAAATCCGCAGCGTAAACCAACGTTATCTAGAAACTTATTTTCGCATGCCAGAGCAGTTCCGTGGTTTAGAGCCAATTCTACGCGAACGTTTTCGCAAGCGTCTTGCTCGCGGCAAAGTTGAATGTAACCTGCGCTTTGAAGCGAACCCTGCAGCTAAAGGCGAATTAAGCATTAACGAAGGCCTAGCTCAGCAAGTGATCAATGCAGCCAACCAAGTAATGGGTATGACTGGCGAAGAGAGCCGCTTAAATCCATTCCAAATCATGAACTGGCCTGGAGTGATGGAAACACCAGAGCAAGACATGGATGCCATCAATAAAGACCTACTTGAAGCGTTCAACGATGCGATTGCAGAATTTATTGACGCCCGTGCTCGCGAAGGTGAGAACATGAAGGCGCTCATTGTACAGCGTCTAGATGCAATTACCGATGAAGTGGTAAAAGTACGCGCTCGTATGCCTGAAATCCTAGAGTGGCAACGTGAACGTCTACTGACTAAATTTGAAGACGCTAAAATCGAACTTGAAGGTTCTCGCGTGGAGCAAGAGCTTATTCTGCTGGCACAAAAATCTGACGTAGCAGAAGAGCTAGATCGCTTAGACTCTCACGTTAAAGAAGCCAACGTAGTATTGAAGAAAGGTGGCGCATGTGGTCGTAAACTGGACTTCATGATGCAAGAGTTCAACCGTGAGTCGAACACGCTGGCATCAAAATCAATCAGTACCGATATCACCGCGTCAGGTGTTGAACTGAAAGTGCTTATCGAACAAATGCGCGAGCAGATCCAGAATATCGAGTAATCGCCATTCTGACTCTATCGGATCAAAAAAGCCCTAATCACTAGGGCTTTTTTGATATTAATCGAAGCATATAAAAATCAATCATTCTTGCAATCAGAAGCCATTACGACACAGTTCCTGCCACTCTGTTTTGCTTTATAAAGTGCTTTATCTGTATCAGATAAAATATCTTTTGCAGGCACTTCGAAATCCACAATGCCGCCGCCCACGCTGATCGTAACTGGAATGTCTACACCATCGACAGTAATTGGTTTTTTCGCGATAGATTGGCAAATTCTCTCTAATACACCGCGCGCGAATTCATCGGGTAAATTAGGCAGTAGAAGAACAAACTCTTCGCCACCAAAACGGCATAACGTATCAGATGTTCGCAAACAGTGATGAACACGATTTCCCAGCTCTTTTAAGACTTCATCGCCAACTGGGTGACCATAGGTATCATTGATATGTTTAAATTTATCGACATCAAAAATCGCGTATGTCAGAGACCATTCATAACGCTTACAACGCGCAATGTCATGGTTTAGCTGTTCAAAGAAGTAACGACGGTTGTATAAACCAGTAAGTTCGTCACGGTTACTTGTCTCTTCAAGAGTCAATACTTGCTCTGTCGCCTCTTCAAGCAACAACTGTGCTTGAGCCATCTCGGTCACATCATGTATCGAGATACATACACCTTGGACGGTGCCATTCGTATCCAGCAACGGCCACATTGCACAGTTTTGATACATTTGCGATGACTCAACGCCCGAAAACTGACTAGTTGGGAAATGCAACAAATACGGACGTTGCGTCCAGTTGGTGTAGGATTGATTTCCTAGCACCATCACTGAACGTACTTTTTTGGCAAACCAGCCCTCTTTGAGTTCTGGGAAAAACCGAGGTAAGTGTTGATTAAGAATCTCTTCTGATTTGAGTTTGCTATGGATCTCCATGAAGCGATTCCAAAAAATCACATTCAGACGGCGGTCAACAGCAAAAACGCCCGCTGTTGACATCGACTCTAGAACCGAAGAGAAATCAAATTCACCACTTTCTATCATGCCATCAGTTTCCGTAGTGAAGAGACTAGGTTAATAAGCCCTTCCTCTTTTAAAGAGATAATATTGTCACAATGCACGCCTTTCTCTTCGATCTCTAACTTAATATCAATCAATAGAATATGTGCATCTGAATCCGAGTACGCTAATCGGCTATCATCAACTTGAGTACTTTGCGTATCAAAGAACAAAATTGCAGGCTGAGACAGGTGTAAATCAAGTTGCAACTCTTCCGATAAACCAGAAAGGCTCGCACTATTAATGACATTCGTTAACTCATTAAGAATTTCATGTTGAGTTGCCGTTGATGTTGCGTCTTCTTCATCATAGCCTAAGTAACCCATTAATGAAGTAAACGTTCCACCACCGTACATAACTGAAGAGCGACCAATCATTTCACCAATGAATTCTTGTTGCACGATATTCACTGGATCAGATTTTTGACCAAAATCTTGGACTAAAGCGGTGATCTTTTCTTGTGATACTAAATCAACATGAGGGACAGATAGCTTCACCTTACTTTCAAACAGCTCAGATAATTTAGCACCTGCACGGCCCATACCAATATTAGTCAGCTCACGCAGCGCATCAAACTCATCAGCATTTAAATGGATCGAACTCATAATTGCACGCCCTCCTGGCGTAAAAATGATTCAAGCTCTTCAGCAGAGATCGGTTTTGGTAAAAAGCCTTTTGCGCCAAGTTGGAACGCTTCTTCACGTATTGCAGGTTGAATATCCGCAGAAATAACGTAAACACTTGCACTGTATTCCATCGTTTTAAGGCGCTTAAGCACTTCAATACCATCTATGTCCGGCATTGTAATATCAAGGAAAAGAATATCAAAATTAGAGTTTGAGCATTGAGAAAGTGCATCTTCTCCGCCCGAAGCTTCAGTAATGCTTACTTCCCAGCTTTGTGGAATTGCGCGCTTGATCATTCGGCGAGAAAACGATGAATCATCAACGATAAGTAAACTGTCTGACATTTTAAAACCCTAACTAACTACAAATTAAATGACATAATATACTATTAAATTTCAATTAAAAATCACATTGATATTATGAATAATAAGTAACTATTTCACATTATTTTGACATCGAACATAATTCAAGCAGTCTTTGCTCGTTATTAAAGCTTACTTGAGCGTTTTTCTTACACGAGCACAAACAGCTTTTTCTTGAGAAGATCTTCAAGATCGTGCTACTCTTCGCCTCCATTTTTCTGACCTGAATATCGATAAAACTCACAATCACGTTTTTTGATACAGGTTGGTGCTATCTTTACTATGTCGGCAATTTTTAGCTGGCATACAATCCAAAACAACAGTGGAATAATACAGATGGGCAAAGGTACTCTTTACATCGTGTCTGCACCAAGCGGCGCAGGAAAATCGAGCTTAATCTCAGCTATGCTGGAAACCAACCCAACCTACGCAATGAAGGTATCTGTATCTCATACCACTCGTGGCATGCGCCCAGGTGAAGAAGATGGTATGCATTACCATTTCGTAGAAAAACACCATTTTGAAGATCTCATCAAGAAAGAAGAGTTCCTTGAGTATGCTGAAGTATTTGGCAACTACTACGGCACATCACGAGTTTGGATTGAAGATAACCTAAACAAAGGTATTGATGTTTTCCTTGATATTGATTGGCAAGGTGCACGTCAGATCCGCAAACAGATGCCTCAGGCAAAAAGCGTCTTTATTCTGCCACCATCAAATGGTGAGCTAGAGCGTCGCTTAAATACGCGCGGCCAAGATAGCGAAGAAGTTATTGCAAAACGCATGAGTGAAGCGAAATCAGAAATCTCTCATTACAGCGAATATGATTATGTGATCATTAATGATGACTTTGATGCTGCATTGATGGATTTCAGAGCAATTATTCGTGCTGAACGTTTGAAACAAGATAAACAGTCTGCCAAGTATACTGGTATGCTGACCGCACTGTTAGCGGAGTAATCACTCTCAACTAACCCGTTTTCTTATGAGAACAGTGCTTTCCTTAGAGAATAAGTAAACAGCAAGCTAGAAAGTAATCTTTTTAGCTTGTATACTTTCTCGTCATTAAAAATAAATTTAATAAACTATTTGGAGTTCTCTTATGGCACGCGTAACTGTACAAGACGCTGTTGAAAAAGTTGGTAATCGTTTCGACCTAGTTCTTATCTCTGCACGTCGCGCACGTCAGATGCAGACTGGCGGTAAAGATTCACTAGTGCCTGAAGAAAATGATAAGCCAACGGTTATCGCACTTCGCGAAATCGAAGAAGGCCTTATCACTAAAGACGTATTAGATGCTCGTGAACGTCAAGAGCAACAAGAGCAAGAAGCGGCAGAGCTAGCAGCAGTTAGCAGCATCGCTCACACTCGTTAATACGATTATTCGAATCAAGTAACCTTCCGGGCCTTTAATTTGTATCTATTTGATAGCCTCAAAGACGTTGCCCAAGAATACCTAACAGAGCCTCAAGTTGAGGCTCTGCGTCAATCTTATGTGGTAGCGAGAGACGCCCATGAAGGGCAAACCCGCTCAAGCGGTGAACCGTATATTATCCACCCTGTTGCTGTTTCTCGTATTCTGGCGGAAATGCGCCTAGATATTGAGAGCTTGCAAGCAGCCCTTCTTCACGATGTTATTGAAGATACTGAAGTGACCAAAGAGGAGCTCGAAGCTCAATTTGGTACTACTGTGGCTGAGCTTGTGGATGGTGTATCTAAGCTGGATAAGCTTAAATTTCGTGATCGCAAAGAAGCGCAAGCCGAAAACTTTCGTAAGATGGTTCTTGCCATGGTGCAAGACATTCGCGTTATCTTGATCAAACTTGCCGACCGCACTCACAACATGCGCACTTTGGGAGCATTACGCCCCGATAAAAAACGCCGCATTGCTCGTGAAACGTTAGAGATCTACTCTCCTCTTGCTCATCGTCTTGGTATTCATAATATTAAGACTGAACTTGAAGAGCTCGGTTTCGAAGCTTTATACCCTAACCGTTACCGCGTTTTAAAAAATGTGGTGAAGGTCGCGCGTGGCAACCGAAACGAAATGATCGAGCGTATCCATACCGAAATCAAAGGCCGTCTTGAAGATGTTGGCCTTAACGTTCGTGTATTTGGTCGTGAAAAGAACCTGTTCTCCATCTATAACAAGATGAAAACCAAAGAGCAGCGTTTCCACACCATCATGGATATCTACGCTTTTCGTGTCGTTGTAGACAGTGCCGATACTTGTTATCGTGCGCTTGGTCAAGTACACAGCCTGTACAAGCCACGTCCTGGTCGCATGAAAGATTACATTGCAGTACCAAAAGCCAATGGCTACCAATCTCTGCACACTTCAATGGTTGGCCCTCACGGCGTGCCTGTGGAAGTGCAAATCCGTACTGAAGATATGGATCAAATGGCAGACAAAGGTGTCGCGGCACACTGGTCTTATAAAGGCAATGGCGATCGCACTGGCACAACCGCTCAGGTGAAAGCTCAGCGCTGGATGCAAAGCTTATTAGAGTTGCAACAAAGCGCCGGTAACTCATTTGAATTTATTGAAAATGTGAAATCTGATCTGTTCCCAGATGAGATCTACGTTTTCTCGCCAAAAGGTCGCATCGTTGAACTTCCAGTAGGCGCAACGGCTGTCGATTTCGCTTATGCCGTGCATACTGACGTTGGCAATATGTGTGTAGGAGCAAGAGTCGATCTTAATCCTTACCCACTCAGCAAAGCGCTCAAAAATGGCCAAACCATTGAGATCATCAGCGCGCCTGGTGCTCGTCCAAATGCTGCATGGCTCAACTATGTTGTGACTTCTCGCGCTCGAACTAAGATCCGTCAAGTTCTGAAAACCATGCGCCGTGAAGATTCCGTCACATTGGGTCGTCGTCTGCTAAATCACGCATTGGGTGAGAGATCCATTACGGATCTCGCAGAAGAGAACGTTCAACATGTTCTTTCTGAGCTGAAAATGGCTGACATGGATGAGTTATTGGCTGCGATTGGACTGGGTGAGTTAATGAGTATTGTTATTGCTCGTCGCTTACTTGGCTCAGCAGATGAATTGACAGAAGTCGAAGGCACAGATGGCAAGCCGAGGAAAAAGCTGCCTATCCGTGGTGCTGAAGGCATACTGCTCAACTTCGCCAAATGTTGTCACCCAATTCCTGATGATCACATCATTGCGCATGTATCACCGGGTAAAGGCTTAGTGGTTCACCGTGAAACGTGTCCGAATGTTCGCGGTTATCAACGTGAGCCAGACAAGTACATGGCGGTTGAATGGTCTGATGAATACGATCAAGAGTTTACCGCTGAATTGCAAGTTGATGTTCAAAACCATCAAGGTGCATTGGCAGAGTTAACCAATGTGATCTCTAAGACGGGTTCAAACATTCATGGTCTTTCAACAGAAGAGCGCGATGGCCGTCTGTACACCGTGACGGTGCTATTGACCACCAAAGACCGCGTACATCTTGCGAAAATCATGAAACGTATTCGTGTCATGCCGCATGTTCTCAAGGTTCGCCGAAAGAAGAACTAACGGCTAGCGTACTCGTTTGGGACTCGTCAATATTGCGCCCATAAACGAAACGCAAACAGAGCCGATTTAGATATTGAATACCCTGTGTTTTACTTATTCTCAATAAGCCAAATACAGGGTATTTTTGTATCTCATCGCTCAATATTTCACACCGTCATCATTAGCTCAATTCAATAACTGTCTCATATCACTGCAAATTCTCCCTGTACAAAAAGACAGTAAAATGCTTGAATAGTTTATCTATTTTTCCTTTCTGTAAGAGCGCTATTTATGTCCCAACTCCTTTCAGCCATCTCCCTTACTTCGCTCTCTGGAGTGGGTGCCAAAGTCGCTGAAAAGCTAGCAAAAGTCGGGCTCAATAACGTTCAAGATCTGCTCTTTCATCTGCCACTTCGCTACGAAGATCGCACTCGTATCTATCCCATGGTCAAACTGCATGCTGGGTTATGGGCGGCGGTACAAGGCAAAGTCATGAGCGTCGATACCATCTTCGGCAAACGTAAAATGCTGTCGGTGAAAATCAGTGACGGCAATGGCACGGTGAGCCTGAAGTTTTTCAACTTTACCGCCGGCATGAAGAACAACTTTACCGAAGGGAAACAAGTTCATGCTTATGGAGAGATCAAGCGTGGGGGAATCGGACTCGAAATTGTTCATCCTGATTATAAATTTTACGTCCCAACTCAAAAGCCGGATATTGAACAAAACCTAACGCCCGTCTACCCCACCACCGATGGGTTAAGGCAAATAACACTACGTAACCTGACCGATCAAGCCTTAGCGCTACTCGATAAAGCAGCCGTCAGTGAACTATTACCGTCAGGATTATACGATCACCAAATTACGCTAGGGGAAGCGCTGCATACCATTCATCGTCCTCCACCAAGTATTAATCTTGAGGAGTTTGATGAAGGGCGACACCCAGCTCAGCAACGCCTTATTATTGAAGAGTTGCTGGCACAAAATCTTTCTATGCTCTCTGTTCGAAGCAAAGGACAACAAGATGTTGCTTTGCCACTCGCGGAAGTGTCCAATCTCAAACAGCAGTTACTGCAACAACTTCCGTTTACTCCAACCAATGCCCAATCTCGCGTGGTGAAAGAGATTGAAGATGACCTAGTCAAGTCTCACCCTATGATGCGCTTGGTTCAGGGCGATGTTGGTTCCGGAAAAACATTGGTTGCTGCACTTGCCGCGGTTAGAGCGATTGAGCATGGTTATCAGGTGGCACTAATGGCCCCAACAGAACTACTCGCAGAGCAACATACCATCAATTTTGGCCAATGGTTTGAAAGCATGGGAGTACAAGTAGGTTGGCTTGCAGGCAAACTCAAAGGTAAAGCCAAAGAGACTGAACTGGCGCGCATTGCCAGCGGCGAAGCGCAAATGGTAGTGGGGACTCACGCACTGTTTCAGGAACATGTAGCGTTTAAAAATCTCGCTCTTGTGATCATTGATGAACAACATCGATTTGGTGTCCACCAGCGTCTAGAGTTACGTGAAAAAGGAGCAAAACAGGGCTCGTATCCACATCAATTAATCATGACCGCAACTCCCATTCCAAGGACGCTGGCCATGACTGCTTATGCCGACCTCGAAACCTCGGTGATAGATGAACTGCCACCGGGAAGAACCCCGATCCAAACCGTCGCCATTCCCGATACCAAACGCGATGATATTATTGAACGAGTGCGAAATGCCTGTCTTAATGAGGGAAAACAAGCTTATTGGGTCTGCACACTGATTGATGAGTCAGAAGCTTTGGAAGCGCAAGCGGCAGCGGATACGGCGGAAGAGCTGCAACGCATTTTGCCAGATGTGAAAATTGGTCTGGTGCACGGTCGAATGAAATCGGCAGAAAAACAAGCGGTCATGAAGCAGTTCAAGGATAACGAGCTGCATCTATTAGTCGCGACGACGGTTATTGAAGTCGGTGTGGATGTGCCTAATTCAAGTTTAATGATCATCGAAAATCCAGAAAGGCTCGGTTTAGCGCAACTCCACCAGCTAAGAGGCCGTGTAGGGCGAGGTTCAGTCGCGAGTCATTGTGTACTCTTGTATCACGCACCATTATCAAAAACCGCACAAAAGCGCTTAGGGGTGCTCCGCGAAAGTAATGATGGATTTGTAATTGCACAGCGTGATTTAGAGATCCGTGGACCCGGTGAACTGCTTGGCACCAAACAAACCGGAATGGCCGATTTCAAAATTGCAGACTTAGTGAGAGATCAACGCTTAATTCCAGAAGTTCAGCGCATGGCGCGCTACATTCACGATAGTTATCCTGATAATGCCCTCGCAATTATCGATCGTTGGCTAGGTGATCGCGACGTCTACGCTAAGGCATAGCTATTATTGTTAGGAGCTTCTTGTTCAGAGTCTCTTGTTAAAAGCTCTTTACTAAGAGCTCCTTGCTAAGAGCCCTTTTCCTACGAAATCCTTTTTAGGCTCTCCTTTCCAAGCTGAGCTTTCCTCAAATATACCGAATGGGCACAACCCGTTCGGTTTGTTTATTTCAGATCAATTTCTCGCCACAACACGCATGCAACCGTTTGCTTTTTGTTTTCGTTTATTTATAATCGCGCACAAATTTTGAGTAAGAACACTACTCAACCCAACCTGAGTCGATTCTGATTAACAGCAATCACAGATGAAGACCGACTCAACTTAGCGTTCCCATTCAGCGAACTCTAAGCAACTTAGTCACAATTAGGATAAACACATGAAAACCCCGAACGCAGCACGCAAGTCGGAACTGATCTATCAACTCAATGATCGCCCACCGCTTTTACAAACACTTTTTGCGGCCACACAGCACTTGCTCGCCATGTTTGTCGCCGTCATCACGCCCTCTTTGATTATCTGCCAAGCTCTAGGTGTCACACCTGAGCAGACAAATACCATTATCAGCATGTCACTGTTCGCTTCTGGTATTTCATCGTTTATCCAAATTAAAACCATCGGTCCTATCGGATCTGGCTTGCTCTCCATTCAGGGCACAAGTTTCAATTTTATCGGTCCTATTATTGCGGCAGGTTTGTCGTTAAAAGCCGGAGGCGCAAGCATTGATACCGTCATGGCAGCCATTTTAGGCACCATCCTTGTAGCATCATTTAGTGAAATTCTACTTTCTCGCGTACTTGAACATGCGCGTCGTATTATCACTCCACTCGTATCTGGCATCGTCGTAACACTTATCGGCCTAACCTTGATTCAAGTGGGTTTGGTTTCTATCGGTGGAGGCTACTCAGCATTAGCCGATGGCAGTTTTGGTAGCTTAGATAAGCTTGCGTTGGCAGGGACGGTTCTTGGCTTAATCGTCATATTAAACCGTTCAAGTAACTCTTATATTCGTGTTGCCTCCATTGTGATTGCCATGTTTGTCGGTTACATGATGGCCTACTTCATGGGCATGATTGACACTTCAACACTGGCAGAAACAGAACTTATTGCGCTACCGGTTCCGATGCAGTTTGGCTTAAGCTTTGACTGGTCTCTATTCATCCCACTGGTTCTTATTTTCCTCATCACGGCACTGGAAGCGATTGGCGACATTACAGCTACTTCAGAAGTATCCGGAGAGCCAGTAAAAGGCCCTGTTTACATGAAGCGCATCAAAGGTGGTGTACTCGCGGACGGTCTGAATTCGGCGATTGCGGCGGTATTTAATACTTTCCCGAACTCTACCTTTAGCCAAAACAACGGCATCATTTTACTGACAGGTGTTGCAAGCCGTTACGTGGGCTACTTTATTGCAGGCATGCTAATACTGCTTGGTTTGTTCCCGGGCGTTGCAAGTTTTGTACAGTTGATCCCTGAGCCTGTTCTTGGCGGAGCGACGATTGTTATGTTTGGTACGATTGCCGCTGCGGGGGTACGAATCATTTCACGTGTAGATCTTAATCGCCGTGCCATTCTCATCATGGCACTCTCATTTTCAATGGGATTGGGCATCGCACAAAAACCTGAGATCTTGCAGTTTATGCCGGAGTTCATCAAAAACATCTTCTCTTCAGGTGTGGCCGCTGGCGGGGTAACTGCGATTTTGCTTAACCTTTTACTTCCTGAAAAATTAGAAGATGAAGAGATCGAAGCAGAAGAAGCTAGAAGCTAGAAGCTAGAAGCTAGAAGCTAGAAGCTAGAAGCTAGAAGCTAGAAGCTAGAAGCTAGAAGCTAGAAATGAGTTTGATGCCATATCGCGTCAAACTCATTTTTATTTTTAAGAGACAGTCATAAATTCGATGATCTAACCACGAACAGGAAAATTAATTTGAGCTTTGAGCCCACCGTCACTGCGATTATTCATCACAACTGAACCGTGATGCTGGCTCACAATCCGTTTGACGATGGCTAAACCTAATCCTGTTCCCTCACTCCCTCTTGCGGTATCGCCACGAGTAAAAGGTTCGAATAGTTTATCAATCTGATTCGATTCAATTCCGGGCCCATTGTCTTCAACGCACACCCAAATCAATTTGCTATCAGCCGTCATTCCAGTACTCACTCGTACCCAACCATTACCGTAACGCAGTGCATTTACCACCAAATTACTCACCGCCCGCTTCATCGCAATGGGATTGCCTCGCGCCAGTTTTAAGGTGTGGTCAATATGTGTTTCAATTTCAACCTCATACCCCCCTTCAGCACTGGCAACATCGCTGGCAATATCGTTCAAATCCACACTTTCAAACGACTCCACATTCACAGGCTTCAAATAATCCATAAACTGACTGATGATCTGATTACACTCTTCGGTATCACTGATGATCCCTTCCGCTAAATAACTATCTTCTGGTGACATCATTTCAGTCGCAAGACGTATACGAGTCAGAGGCGTTCGTAAATCATGGCTAATGCCCGCCATTAATAACGCGCGGTCCTCTTCTAACTGCTGAATACCTTTGGACATCTGGTTAAATGCTCGCGTCACCGAACGAATTTCTGACGGACCTTTTGCTGGTAAGGGGGATGGGATTTCTCCGCTCCCAACCACTTTGGCCGCTTTTTCGAGGGCGACTAATGGTCGATTTTGCAGGCGGATGAATAGCCAACCTCCAGCGATGATTAACAGTGCCATTAACAAACTATTGTTAAACAAAGGCGCAAAGTCTTCCTCTTGTAACTCCGATAATGGGATCCGAATTAACGAGTTTGGCAACGCATCGATATCCATCCATAATACGTAGCTATCTTCACCGAGAATCAATCTAACATTAGTGGTGGAGCCAAGTTCTTCACTCATCTCTTCACTCATTAAATCGATGGTCACAGCGTGCTCAAACTCTTCCGTCGAAGGGGTGCCTTTGCCATGAATAGTGACACCAAGCTCTTCAAGCAACTGTCTTCTTAAGGGTGTTTTTAAGTCGAGTTCATCTTGCTCGTCTAGCACCAAGCGTAATTCATGCGCTAAAATTTTATTAAACTGCTGCATGCTCGGCATCAGAGCGTAATAGAACACGGCGTAATACGAATAAGCTTGGCTTGCCACCAACAGAGTGATGAACAGCAATATAGATTGAGTAAGGGAGCTACGAATACGCATCTAGAAAACCTTTAGCGAGTGAGAAACAGGGAGTGGGAGGTGAGGAGAAAGTCTAACCTGAAAATAAAAAACCCTCGGAACATGCCAAGGGTTTATCGAATTGGGTTATGCCTCTTTTCCATCTGGCACAAACACATACCCCAAACCCCACACGGTCTGAATATAGCGTGGTTTGCTTGGATCTTCTTCTAACATTCGGCGTAAACGTGAGATCTGAACATCGATAGAGCGTTCCATTGCAGAATACTCTCGGCCACGAGCCATGTTCATCAACTTATCACGCGACATCGGTTCACGCGCATTGGTCACTAGAGATTTAAGTACCGCAAATTCACCCGACGTTAGCGGCATCGGCTCTTCATTACGGAACATTTCGCGAGTACCAAGATTTAAGCGAAACTCACCAAATTCAACCATCAACTCTTCTGAGCTTGGTGCGCCCGGAGCTTCTACTACTTGGCGTCGCAACACCGCTTTAATTCGAGCAAGCAGTTCACGTGGGTTGAAGGGTTTTGGCAAATAATCATCGGCACCCACTTCCAGCCCAACAATGCGATCAACCTCATCGCCTTTTGCCGTTAACATTAAGATAGGTAGCATGTTATTGGCACTACGAAGACGACGACAAATCGATAAGCCATCTTCCCCAGGTAACATGAGATCCAGCACCATAAGGTGGAAATTTTCACGAGTTAACAGGCGGTCCATCTGCTCACTGTTAGCGACACTACGTACTTGGAAGCCTTGCTCAGACAAGTAACGTTCTAGTAATGCACGCAAACGCGCGTCATCATCGACCACTAATATTTTATGATTTTCTTGCATCTACTGATTCCACCTATTAAAAGCGTCCACCTCAAGAGATAAGGCAGTGAAAAATGTAACAGACTCAGGGAAAAAGTCGCCTAAATAATTGTTAACGTTTGTTGCCTTTGCCTACATAGTAACGCATCAACTCGCCTAACTTGGTCAGTATTTCGACAAGTATGTCACATCAAGCATTACCTATAGCCCCACCGTTCGTTGAGGCCAAACTCAATGCTTAACGATATTATTAACTAAGCGCTCGGCTATGCTTGCGGCTTCTCGTAAGTGATTGAGTTAATGAACCACTCTTTATCACCTTCTGGTGTGCGCACCACAAATTCATCATCCACTTCTTTTTTGAGCAGTGCTCTCGCCATTGGTGAATCTATCGAGATGTAGCCTTTACTATCTCCATAAATTTCTTCAGGGCCAACAATACGAAACTTTTTCACTTCACCAACTTCATTTTCGATCTCTATCCACGCACCAAAAAAGGCTTTTCCTTCTTGCTGAGGTGAATAATCAACAATCGTGACATCCGGTAAGAACTTACGTAAAAACCGAACCCTGCGATCAATTTGTCTTAATAAACGCTTATTAAAAGTGTAATCTGCATTTTCAGAGCGATCGCCTAAGCTTGCTGCCCAAGTAACAATTTTGGTCACTTCTGGACGTCTCTCATGCCATAAGTAATCGTGCTCTTGCTTCAGTTTGTTGTAGCCTTCCCGAGTAATCAGTTTGGTTTTCAATGTCGCATCTCTATACGAGTAAAGTTTTATCTAGTAGTACCGAAAATGAGTCATCATTGTCAATCAGTCTCGGCTGTCATTGATTCAGTAGGTAGTCCTCATCACTCCCCACCAGCGCTCCGTACTTCAGTAAGTTCTTACCTAAGATCATGCTGTAGCGGAATCGAGAGCGATCTTGAAGGTTTACCCGAATGGTTTTATTTACCTTCCCCAGTTGCACGTTCATCTCAACTACAGGCCTAATGGTTGGTTTCTCACCTTTCTTCGCTTTGATTCGCATGACATCCACCATAGGTCGAGTGAAATCTTGTTTTTGTCCCTGCTCATTTTGATAGGTGAAGCTCACCATCGGTTTTCCATCTTGCTTGAATTGTTTAATATTGAGAGCATGCATTGAACTTACATCGGCACCGGTATCCAATTTAACCGGAAAGGTCATCCCTTCCACGGTCGCCTTTTCAATGTGTCCTGCTCGAAACAGTGGATAGTCTTCCAATAAGTGATCAGAGCGCGTATTGATAAGCACGCCATCTTTTACCATTTTCTTACCAATCACAAAGTAAGCGTCATCTTCCTTACCGTTGTCGAGTGTTTCTAAAGCAAATTGAAGCGTTTTATGTCGCCCACCTAATTCAAAATCCCCCTCAATAATCGGTCTTACTGAATTGCCCACTTTGATTCTTTTGATCATTGGTTTGGTTATTTTCTGTTTATTGCCTGCACTATCTTTCAAGTAGTAGCTAACCGTGCGGTTTTCCCCCGTGGTCATCTCATAGCTGTCGACTTTAAGCATTGGCGTTTTTACTGTAAAAGAGGGCTCAGCTTGAAGTTTGTAACCATCAATCACAACGTGTTCAAAGGTAGAGACAACTAAAGGCTTATGTTGATCAATTCTCTGCTGATAAGTGTATTGGGAAGCGTTCACTTTGCCGTTTTTTGTCGATGGTTCAGCTTTCAATTGAGTCGCAAGGAAATCTTCTTCATCGGTATCAATCATAAAGTATTGATTCAACGTATCCTGCCCCACACTCAATATGGAAGATGACTCACCTCTGTCTTTTAAATACGCCTGCATATAGTGAACCTCATCACCAAGTATGACAGGTAAATTGACCAGTGGGCGTTCGTGACCATTCACATTCAGCATTCGATCTAAAGGCAAAGAGAGCGTCTTTTTTACCTCATCAACACTGATTGCATCAAAAGTGACACGTTGCGCTTGTGGATCGACATGGATGTTTTCAGCATGCATATTTGAGTATTTATTGCTCCCAAGGAACCGCGTCTCAATCGGTAAGCCCGCTAACTCTAACTGCTCTTTTTTCCCCACAATTTTCGAGTTCGGCTGCTGTTGTAAGTAATCATAGCCTGCTAATACCCAAGCGTTATGCTCAAGAAAGCTTTTTCCTATCAAAATAGAGGCTGAAAAGTTACCTCGATCGGTCAAGTTCACCTTGGTGTTCACCGTCTTTCCTGCAATGGTCAATGGTAGGCGAATGACGGGCCTATAAAGGGGAGTTTCACTGGTTCGGCTGCGGATCACACCTATATTTTCAAGAGGACGTTGCACCTTAACCTCTTTTCCAGTGTAAGGGTGTCGTAGAGTAAAAGAGACGCTCGCACTTACCCTGTTCGGTGTTTTATCAAACGCTTTTTCTAACGCTTTCAATAATTCTAGCTTTGGCAAACCTTGCAGTTCAGGAGCGTCGCTGAAGACTTGAATATTGTCGGCATGCATGGAAGTGGTGTCGGCTCCGGTATCAATTTTCCCGACAAAAGGGACACCACTTAAAGCATCAATATCTGAATAATAGACACGCTCAACTCGCCCTAAGACAATTTTATTATCGACTTCATACACCGGGTATTGAGTGGTCGCAGAAGAGAGTTCATTTGCTTGTAAACCGACGCTCCACGACATCAAAATGAGCAGTAACATGAACGATATAAGCGACATAAGGGATAAACGAGCAGCCAATACTGTTTTCGCTGGCGTAACAATAAGCGAAAAAGACCGAGTAGCAACGGTTCGTATCTCATCGACCAATGATGTCAGTATTGATGGTATCTTCAGCATTCTATATTCCCATATCGTTCATGATTACTAATTATCCACATTCGAGCCCTCATATGCTCATAAGTTCTGATTGAAGTTGAGGTTTTGACAAAATATTAACTTAACAGCGTAATAAAAATTCAATATCTATTTAGAATTGACAACTTCATCGGGTGAGATTGGAAACAGCTAACTTCGCCCCCATGTTATTAGCATAAAATTATTCATACCGACGGCTAGAGCTAAGAAAGTTTAGCCTGAAAATAGAGATGAGACCCCACGGATGAGCCAAGTTATTTGCCAACAAATTGCTCAAGAGCTGAATGTACGCTCTGAGCAAGTGATCGCAGCGGTTACCTTAATCGATGACGGAAACACCGTCCCTTTCATTGCCCGATATCGTAAAGAGGTGACGGGGGGATTAGATGATACTCAACTGCGTAATTTAGACACTCGCTTATCTTATCTCAGAGAGCTTAATGATCGCCGTCAAAGCATCATCAAGGCGATTCAAGACCAAGGCAAGATGACACCTGAACTGCAAAAAGAGATCAATGATGCAGACAGTAAAACTCGCCTCGAAGATTTATACCTTCCATACAAACAAAAGCGTCGAACCAAGGGTCAAATCGCTATCGAAGCAGGACTTGAACCACTCGCCGACAAATTATGGAATGAACCACAGACCAACCCTGAGTCTGAAGCGGATAAATACATCAGCAGCGACAAAGGCATTGCGGATACCAAAGCGGCACTAGACGGGGCAAGAGTCATTATCATGGAACGCATTGCCGAAGATGCGAATTTACTCGAAAAAGTCCGAACTTATCTAACCCGTAACGCTGAACTTTCTGCGCGAGTGGTCGCAGGCAAAGAGCAAGCAGGCGAAAAATTTAAAGACTATTTCGAACATAATGAGGCGATCAGCAAAGCACCCTCACACCGTGCGCTTGCGATGCTACGTGGCCGCAACGAAGGCTTCTTACAACTTTCTATGAATGCCGATCCCGCGCAAGATGAAAGTATTCGTAGCTCTTACTGCGAAACGATTATTTCCGACCATTACGGCATTTCACTGAGCAATGCACCCGCCGATGCTTGGCGTAAACAAGTGATCAGCTGGGCGTGGCGCATTAAAGTATCAATGCACATGGAAACTGAGCTGATGGGCAGCATGAAAGAGCGTGCGGAAGTGGAAGCCATTGAAGTATTTGCCACCAACCTAAAAGATCTACTCATGGCGGCACCGGCTGGGCCTCGTGCAACGCTGGGTCTTGATCCGGGTTTACGTACTGGCTCTAAGATTGCGATTGTTGATCCGACAGGTAAAGTCCTCGCGACGGAGACCATCTACCCTCACCCACCACAAAAGCAGTACGACAAATCCGCTCATGTCGTTGAGCAGATGGTACGAAAATACAACGTTGATCTGATTGCGATTGGTAATGGTACGGCTTCACGTGAAACGGACTCTTTCGTTGCTGATGTCATTAAACGCGGCAACCTAAAAGTACAAAAAATCATTGTGAGCGAAGCTGGGGCATCGGTTTATTCAGCTTCCGAGTTAGCGGCGAAAGAGTTCCCAGACATGGATGTATCGATCCGTGGCGCGGTGTCGATTGCTCGTCGTTTGCAAGATCCTCTCGCAGAGTTAGTGAAGATTGATCCAAAATCTATCGGGGTGGGCCAATACCAGCACGATGTGAGCCAGAGCATGCTAGCAAAACGTCTAGACGCGATTGTTGAAGATTGTGTGAATGCGGTTGGTGTTGATGTGAATACCGCTTCTGCCGCTCTACTGACGCGGGTTGCTGGCCTCTCAAATACAATTGCACAAAACATTGTCGATTACCGCGATGAAAATGGACGATTTGAAGCTCGTACTGCATTGAAGAAAGTCGCGCGTCTTGGGCCAAAAGCTTTTGAACAGTGTGCGGGTTTCTTACGAATCATGGATGGTAAAAACCCTTTGGATGCCTCTTCTGTTCACCCAGAAGCGTACCCGTTAGTGAAAGCCATCGCAGCAAAAAACAGCAAAGATGTGAAAGGCTTGATTGGCGATAGCCAGTTCCTACGCGGTTTGCATGCGATTGATTACACTGACGATAACTTTGGTGTCCCTACGATCACCGACATCATCAAAGAGCTTGATAAACCAGGACGAGATCCACGCCCGGAGTTCAAAACCGCGACATTTGCAGAAGGGGTAAACACGGTTTCCGATCTTGAGATTGGTATGGTGTTGGAAGGCGTTGTATCAAACGTGGCTAACTTTGGTGCCTTCGTTGATATCGGCGTTCACCAAGATGGCTTAGTGCATATTTCTGCACTAACCGATCGCTACGTTGCCGATCCACGAGAAGTGGTGAAAGCGGGTGATATCGTGAAAGTAAAAGTCATGGAAGTTGATGCCCAGCGTAAACGTATCGCTCTGACAATGCGCCTTAACGATGAGCCAGGACAAGATAATCGCAGCCAACGCTCTTCAGGACAAAACCAAGCATCGAAACCGGCACGCCAACAGCAAGAGCGTCAACAGTCAGGTCGACAACAACAAAACCGAGATCAGCGTTCTGCTCCTCAAAATGCAGCAATGGGTGGCGCTTTCGCGGCGGCATTTGCTAAAGCCAAAAAGTAGTCGCTGATCTGCCATGAGCTAATCTTTCGTAAACTAATCGGTCATGGGCTAATAATCCGATGAACAAATAGCGCGATGAACCAGTTAGTACGATGAACCAGTTAGCGCGATAAACCAATAAAAAGGCCAATACTTGCGTATTGGCCTTTATTCGATGGCTCTGATCATTAACATCATGTTCATAGTATCGCTATTACTTCTGAAGGTGTATTGGGTACAACAGCATGACCATAATGATATTTAATCACCTTTCGCCGTCGCTCCATTTGCCCCTCTTTAATCGCTGCATCTAAAATGTGCTTAGGCAGCCGAAATCGTATGGTGTAACTCTTGCCTTGATCTTTGCTATAGGTCTGTAAAGCAATCAAATCGAATAACCTATCTATTGGGTCCTTCAACTCTTCATGATTAACAGCAGCAGTCTCTGACTCTGTTTCCATCGAATACCCAGGGTGCTCTGATGGATCCCAAGAAGATTGCCTTCGACGTTTATCGTCTGCTTTAACCTTACGCTCCGCATTGGCTTTTGCTAACGCTACGGTCGGCATTACGGGTTCTCGCACTTTATTGTCGCGCGCAACCTGTTCCGTTTGTACATTTACCGATGGGGCGATCAGTGGCACACTTACTGTCGTGGGTGACACAATCATCGTCGAAACCTCCTCAGCATCGCCCGAAGTTACTCTCTGCTTGTCTCCAAACAGCCCCATTCAAAGCAATCGCTCGTTTTCATCAACTCACTACAGGTCAGTTCAAACCTAGTGCTCTGTTTGGTTAGGTTATATATCGACCAGTTTGTTCATTTATTTAGCAATTTATTTACACTTATACTTGCTCGTCAAAACGAATCAACTGATGACAAAATGCCTCAGGCTCGGTCATGAAAGGCGCGTGCGACGATTGAGTGAAAATAAACTGCTCACTTTCCGGTAAGCTTTTATCCAAATCCTTTGCGACCTTAATTGGCACCAACCCATCTAAACGCCCATACAAACGCAGTAACGGCATCGAGAGATCAGGCAGTTGATGGCGCAAATCCACATCCGCGAGCATGGTTAACCCTGCGAGTAACGATTTTGGGTTGGGCATCGGCCTCGACAATACCGCTTGTTTTAGCTGCTTAAGATCGTGCCTTGCAGAAGGACTCCCCATCGCTTGCAGCGCCATAAAACGTTCGATGGTCGTTTGAAAATCTTCCACCAGCTGATCGGTAAAAGCACTCAATACATTTGGTTGTATTCCGCGCCACGGTTTTTCGGCTGAAAATTTAGGAGAACTGGCAACCGTCACGAGCTTACTGACATAATCCGCATGATGCAGCGCCATGTGCGTGGCGACTAATCCACCTAAAGACCAACCAACCCAAATCGCTTGCTTGGGCGCTTGTTCAAGAAGCTGCTGAGCAATTTGTTCAAGATTTTCAGCGTGGCATTCCGCACTGTGTCCATAGCCGGGTAAATCGACAACATGAACACGAAAATGAGAAGACAACGCATCAACCGTCTGCTGCCAAACCGCGCCATTCATTCCCCAGCCATGAACTAAAACCAGATCATTGCCTCGCCCAGTGACATGCCAATATAAAGGTGTGCTCATGCTCTCAAACTCTCCCACTAATTCCATACTGAGATACGTTGCTATCACGCTAACGTATCTCTGTTGTCCATCTATTAAGTGAAATTCATGTTATCTCATTGGCGAGAAAAAACCACACTCCTCAACCGATTAAGCCAGTGCCATTTGTGCGGGCTCAATATAGAGAATCGCTTGGTAACGGACATGTGGTGCCAGCACTGCTATCAATACTTTCAGTCTCAACCCCGCTGCCTACGTTGTGGGATCCCCACCTTAACGACGGTAGATCAATGCGGTAACTGCTTATCAAACCCACCGTTATGGCACCGCTTATATTGTGTCAATGATTACACTTTCCCGACCTCTGGCTACGTTCATCAATTTAAGTATCAAAAGAAATACTGGTTCGCTAAAAACTTGGCTCGACTACTCGCTAATAACATTGATCAACCCGCTCCCATCATCACTGGCGTCCCCTTACATTGGCAACGATACATAAGAAGAGGTTTCAATCAGAGTGAACTGCTCGCTCACTATCTGGCAAAACAATCCCCAAACTCAATCCACCTTAAACAAGCTTTTATTCGCACTCGGTCTACCCCCGCACAACAGGGGTTATCTAAAGAGCAGAGGCAAGTGAACCTTCATCAAGCGTTCCAATTATCACGGATACCAAAGGCTTCTCACGTCGCGATTGTTGATGATGTCGTTACCACAGGATGTACAGTACGACATTTATGTAAATTACTACTTGAAGTGGGCGTCGAAAGAATTGATATTTACTGTGTATGCCGTACTCCTGAACCAGCCAGCTAAAACTCTTGCGATTCATTTGGTTATAACAAGAGGTGAATTAGAATAAAAAAGGGCTGAATTCATATTCTGACAGGAGTAGAATGGTGCTAATAACCTACAATTTTACTCAGGTATTCGTCGTGTCAAATATTACAATTACAGAAACTGCTCAATCTCATTTTGCTAACCTATTAGGTCAGCAGCCTGAAGGCACGAATATTCGCGTATTCGTGGTTAACCCTGGAACTCAAAACGCAGAGTGTGGCGTATCTTACTGCCCACAAGAAGCGATTGAATCCACGGATACACAGCTACCTTTTGAACACTTTTCAGCGTATGTTGATGAGCTGAGCTTACCTTTCCTAGATGAAGCAGAGATTGACTTTGTCACTGATAAGATGGGTTCTCAGTTAACGCTAAAAGCGCCAAATGCGAAAATGCGCAAAGTGGCTGACGATGCATCACTGATGGAACGTGTAGAATACGCCATCCAAACTCAAGTTAACCCACAACTGGCAGGCCACGGCGGTCACGTAAGCCTTGTTGAGATCACTGAAGATGGCGCAGCAATTGTTGCCTTTGGTGGCGGTTGTAACGGTTGTTCTATGGTTGATGTCACTTTAAAAGAAGGCATCGAGAAAGAGCTGCTTCAACAGTTCGAAGGTGAACTAACGGCGGTTCGTGATGCAACAGAGCACGATCGTGGCGAGCACTCTTACTACTAAGAAGAGAGTGCTTACTACTAAGAAAGCGTTTACTTAGAAAAAAGTAGTTCCAACCCAAATATTGAGAGGCTGACATGAAAGTGTCAGCCTTTTCTTTACCTGAACATCACCGATGAATGAATGCCCTTCTCAAAATAGGTGACGCCCCAGTTCCGGCAGTAAAACGATTCTGTTGTGACACTTTACGAATAGAGCCCTCATTACTGATATATATTTATAAATAAATCGATTGCTTAAAAACTCACCCTTTCCAAATCATCACTTTTTCCCATATATTAGAGGCTCTCATCATTGAAAGTGACCAACGCTAAGGAGTGAGCGAACATGAGCAAAAAGAAAGGGCCTGAGATTCTGGCTCAACAGGTCGTCGCTCAATCAAAACTATTCTCTATCGAATCAATGGATCTGCGTTTCTCTAATGGGGTTGAACGAACCTATGAACGCATGAAACCGAGTGGTCGCCACGCAGTCATGATGGTTCCTATTACGGAACGCGGTGATATTTTATTAGTGCGTGAATATGCTGCCGGAACGGAACGTTATGAGCTAGGCTTTCCAAAAGGGCTCATTGATGCAGGTGAAACCGCGTTGCAAGCTGCAGATCGTGAATTAAAAGAAGAGATAGGTTTTGGTAGTCACAAACTAACACCGTTAAAAGAGGTCATTCTCGCCCCCTCTTATTTTTCCAGTAAAATGACGCTGTTCATCGCTCAAGGCCTTTACCCACAAACACTGGAAGGGGATGAACCAGAGCCACTGGAAATAGTACGTTGGCCACTGGCACAAGCCGAAGAGTTACTGACTCATTTAGATTTTTGCGAAGCCAGAAGCATTACTGCGCTACTACTCACATTGCGAGCTTTACCGACACTCGGAGAATAAATAGGAACGTTTATGCCCATTACAAAAGATTTGTCTCATCTTATTCCATCAGTCATTGAAGTCGCTCGTTCTGCTGGACAGTTGATTCTAGATATCTACGAATCCAAACAGTATGAAGCGTTTACTAAAAGTGATGAAACTCCAGTAACGAGTGCCGATCTTGCCGCGCATAAATTGATCATGGAGCGACTGACCGAGCTCACGCCAGACATTCCGGTTCTTTCTGAAGAAGATACCGATATCAGCTTCGAACAGCGCTCTCAATGGAATCGATACTGGTTGGTTGACCCTCTTGATGGCACCCAAGAATTTATTGCTCGTAGTGGTGACTTCGCAACCATCATCGCTCTTGTCGAAAATAACAAACCGGTGATGGGTGTAGTATATGCGCCAGTGTCTGGTGTCACCTATTATGCCTATCAAGGGAAAGGGGCATGGAAAATCCCTGACATGGCTGAGAGCGTTAAGATTAAAACTCACAAGCATGAAGGCAGTCAGCAATCTATTGCCATCGCGATCAGCCGTCGCCAAGACATCAATTGCATCACCAATCGCATGAGCGCTCAGTGGAATTATGATCTTGTCCCTCTCGGCTCTGCGGCACTCAAAGCGTGCTTAGTCGCAGAAGGAGCTGTAGACTGTTACCTTCGTTTAGGACCGACTGGAGAGTGGGATACCGCCGCGACTCAATGCATCGTTGAAGAGGCCGGTGGCCGAATATTAAGTACCCTACTGGATCCACTCTCATACAACGAAAGAGATACATTGGAGAACCCTAACTTTATTGTTATCGGTGATGAAGCCCTACCTTGGGACAATATTCTGCAAGTGAAAGATTAATCACTCCATACTCACTGGCATTCATGCAAACAAAAATCCCTCGACAAGTGCGAGGGATTTTTATTAAGTGCAGAAGCAATACACAGCTCAGTTTCAGCGAAACGTAATCCGTCTCAGCTAGACCTAGCCAGTGACAGCTAACCTAACCAGATTCTGAGAAACATCGCTTAAAAACGGCCTTGGTAGTTAAACTGATACTTACCTTGTCCATCAGGATTACCTAACCATTTTAATTGTGACTTCATAGCCGCTGGGAATTCGGAGCCAGGTTTAAACCACGCTTGGCTGCTATAACGACGGTTAGGGGTTAACTCACCGGTAAATTCACTGCTAACATTGGAACTCTGCTGTCCACCCTTCGCACTGATCTTACTATCCGCACAAGTAAAGTCGGCAATCACTGGCCCTAAATCAAGGCTTCCAATTGGCGATTCAACACTGCTACTACTCCACGCCAGTGAACCTTCACCCGCTTGGCACCAAGGGCTCGCGTAAGTCATCTGCTTAATGGTTAGCTCCAATTGACCATTCAGAGTCACAGGAACGGGAATTGGCATAGGAGATAAGGCTAATGCTTGCTCTGCTGGCATTGACGCCACAACACTCTCCGCATAAGGGCCCGACAAACCATACCCAACCATGCCTTTACCATGCAGCCCAATATCACTGCCACGTCCAAAGCGGACGGCAAATTCAGCTTTCGCTTGGAATAGTTGGCTTAATTGAAAATCCCATTTTGCAGCACCATAATTTCGCTTCTGCCAACTCACTTGATCCGCTCGACCCTGCCAAACCGTACCTTGAGCGCCTTCGATTTTAAGCCCTCGAACGCTCGGCATGTGTTGCAGTACAAAAGAGATGGGTAGATGAGCCAACAAACTGACTGAGAATACCAATACAAATATGACGCTATAAAGAATCCCGCGTTTCACTTCAATTGCCTCGCTTAAATTGGAGTCTATTCACATCAATCACACCCGGTTTTTCTGAGCGGTCAATATCCATAAATTCAACCTCAACCCCTTTCTGATCTTTTAGATAAGCGATCCAAGAGAGGAACTGATTGAAAGGCACAGGTTTAATCCAAACCTGTAGCATTTCATTACGAGGTTGAACCCGAATTAATTCAATTTTATAACCTCGAGTCGAGGAAGAAATAATCTGGTTAAGTGGCTGATTAGAGACTTTAATGCCGCCAGCACTGCGTAACGCAACGATTTCATCCGCTTTATTTTCTACCCAACTAAGCAGCTGTTTCTCACTGGTGATACGAAGTTGAGCCTGTTCCGCTCGTACATTCAATGGTTGCAACAGCCCCCAGTAAATCACGCCAATTGTAAGTAACACTGAGCAACCAATCACTAATCGCTGCTCACGCTGGCTAATACTAGTCCACCACGTTTGTAGTAAGGAAAGTAAATTCTTCACTGTTTTCTCCCTCACTTACGCTTTAAGACGAAACTGCCCATCACTGAATCACCGGTGCGATTCAGTTGGCCTTGTTCAACATTAAATTGTTCAGACAACTTAACTCGTGCTTGTTCAAAATTTTGGAAATCGGCACCGCTTGCTTGGAGGCGAACTTCGCCACGATTGCCATCATATTTTAAGCTTTGCAACTCAATACTAGAGATGGTCCCCAACGTTTTAGGCAGTAGGTTTATCCATGTAAGCATGGAATCCGCTTGGCCAGAACCAGACAAGCGTTGCTGCTCAGTCGTCATTTGACGCTTTAGGTAACTCACCGTTGGGATCTTTCTTTTATCAGGGAACACGCTACGGAAAATGCGTTCACTTTCGGCGCGATAAGCTTTCACCTGAGCTTCATACTGATTAACGAGTAACACTTGCTGCGTAGCTAAAACGGCGATCAAAAAGGTGCTAGCAATCGCGACTTTTTGCCACGTTTTCCAGTATTTCAGTAATGATGACTTGGGTTTAAAGTGGCCCGTTAATAAGTTGATAGAGCTGGCTATCGCCTCTTGCGCGAGGATCTGCATCACAAGCGTTGCTGGCTGCTGCTCCCACTTACAGGTTGAGCCAACTAACACGGATTCGTCGGGCAGTTCGCTGTAGCACTGTATACTTTGCTCAGCAGCACCTTCAGTATCCGCTTCCGATCCTAAAAACCAATCTGACTGGCAGAACAGTGGAAGCCAATCTTGATCAACCGCCACCGCTTGATAAGCATTTTTGCGCATCAACCACTGCTGACCAACCTGCACCGCACTCATACCTTTGTCTACGACTGGCAGTGCTAATCCATCCGGTAAGACTTTTTTGATCTCAATACCAAGCTGTTTGAATTGACCTAATATTTGGCTGAGCCAATTCTGATCAACCCCACAAACTGACGCTTTCTGACCTGATTTCTCTAAGACACTAAAATGCAGCTCATCGGCATCTTGAGCGATCTCATCTTCCACCAAATAAGGCAACATACTTTCAAACTGACGCGCCGCGCCTGCCGGAATATCAACCGTCGTCATAACCACATCGCTGCTCGACAGTAAGACGATCGTGGTTCTCTGCTGTGCATAAGGCACCAGCTCTTCTAATTGTAAATAACTGTCTAACTGGCCACTCGCAATCACTTCACTTTGGTTTGTAGACCAAACAAGCCATTGGATCGGTACATTATGTTCGCTACTCAGCCGAACGGTCAGAAACTCGCTCACTGATCCCTCCAAAACGACGGCGTACTACCGTCACAGTTTTCCGATTATCGCTGTACAAAAGGCTTCGGATCCGCACCCGCGAATCATCCACTAAAATTTGTGCATCCAATTCAAAATAAGCACTATCTACACTTAAGTAAGATTTTGCCTGCTTTTTTGTTTTCTCATTAACAGCGGCAATATCGGCCTCTGCCATAAATTCATCCACACTTGCCCAACCATCAAAAGGACGGCTTTCGATCAAGTCTTTAGCATTCGACTCACTGAGTTCAGGATCAAACATTGCGACTAAAAGCGTGGCCTGCTCCGGCGCGAGTGTATTCACATTTAAACGCCAATTGTCGGTTGGTAGAGCGCACACGAGATTATCGACGTTCTGAACCACGTCACCTTTAACTTGGTACACCGCTCGCAATTCACTGCTATCTGCCATTAAACTATTCGGCGAGAGATACGAGGGTTTCAACGCTTCATAAGTACTGTCTTCTACACCAGAAGAGGAGGTCACATTGGTATCGCTGTCGACAAATTCCCACACCGAATCCGAGATGACCTCTGCTGAATAATTTTCAACATCAGATTCCTCTAACAACCGTTGCAATACTTTAACTAAATATGGACGATCCGTAGACGAAAGATTCGCTTTTACTTGAGCTAATGCATTCAAATTAAAACAGGCTTGGCGATCAAGAATTCGCCCAGATACTTGTCCATAATCAAGTGGATACACTTGTTCTTCTAACGCCCAACCTTGGTTAAGGTTCACGGTATCACTGTCTTTGTAACTCTGTTCAATCGCCACTTTTGCTAACGATTCAACCCCTAAACTGTACCAATAGGCTTGCTGGTAATTCACCTGATTTCCGGCACGCTGAAATTGCACAAACAGACGCTCAGACATGCTGGCTGCGATGGAAGCCATGATGGCTAGTAACATCAAAACCACGATCAACGCGACACCCGTTTGTCGGCGTCTTGGTTGATTGAGCGCTTTCAGCTTCACACGAGAGGTATTAACCATTGTTGCCACCACTCACTTGAGAACTGCTGCTCGAATCCTGAGAATTAGCATTATCTTGAAGCTTAATGCTTCCGCCCGACGTGAGGTAAATCCGCTCAATTTCGCCAAAATCTTCAAGAGTTAGCACCACAGAAACGGCTTTGGGTAGAGAGAGTTTACTCTGCCACTGTTTCTGCCAGCTTTTTCCATCGTAAAAACGTAAATCTAAACTTTCCACTTGAGTCAGCAGCGGTGTCACCACGCCAGCTTGCCCTGCTGGTGTATCGGGATAACGCCACCAAACACGCTCAAGGGTGGATTCTTTTAATCGATAGCCGACTTTAGTCACTTCCCCACGAGGAAATTGCTGTTGTGGGTTATGCCAACCCAAACGAGTAAACATGACCCCTTTCGCGTCAGAGTCCAACAGGTACTCTTGCCACTGAAGAAGGGCAGATGTCGGCTCTTCGCCATCAGTACGGAACTGCCTCAACGCCATTTGACGAAAATCACTGTCCATCATGACCAGTGAACGTTGAAGTTCATTAATTCGAGTGCTGCGCTCTAAAGAGACTTCATTACTGCGCTGTATTTGATTCACCACCTGATAAGCCGCAAGACTTAAGGTAGAGAAAATGGCTATCGACACCAAAACTTCAATCAGGGTAAAGCCTGAAGATTTGATGGATGAACTCGCGGTTGAGCGGTTTGAGGATCGTTTATTTAACCACATAACTTCTCACCGTCGATAATGGGCTTCCGCCTTTCTCTAATGAAGCACTCACATCAAACGCCTTGAGTAAGTCGCCACTGGTGTTAACCGGCGTTACTTTCCAATACCAAGTTCTACCTGCCATTTCAGCTTCGCCTTTCTGAGCTTTTAACTTATCAGTGCTCAGCAGTACTTTCGCCATCTGGTTATCAACCACCATTCCTGCGAACATCTTCTCTTCTAGATAGCTGACAGTATTAATATGCTGAGTCACCGATCGAATCACGCTTATGGCTGCGGTCGCAAAAATCGCGAGTGCCACCAGCACTTCTAACAACGTCATCCCACGAGTTCGGTTATTCTTCATCGCTCTCTCCAGGGGTGAGTAGATGCACCGCTCCCGTCTCTTTCACGGAAATACGCCAACCATCTTGAGCAGCATCTCCAACGTTGGGATAAATCGCTAAAACAAACGGAGTCAGTTCACCACTTGAGAGTAAAAAGAGTTGTGGTGGTTTTTGAGGTTTTTTCTTCTTTTCATCAGCGAAGAGATTGTCAGATTGGGTATCTCCGCCGAACATGTTCTCATCAAATAAGTTGCTCGGCTCAAAAAGTCGGTCATCACTTCCCCACGCACCACCGCCCAAGGTTAGCTGAAGTGCGATACTTTCATCTAACTCTGTCACTGCTGGAATTCGGTCCATCTCAAGCTCTTGCCAACCATCAGCCGCCAGCGTGAGGTAAACATAAGTAGACTTACTCTCATCAACTCGAATACCAAAATCTTTACCGCTTAGCACTGCTTCTTCATTGAGTAACATGAAGCGCTGATAAAAGCGTTGAGCCTGTTTTTTACTAAGATCATCACTATTATCAGGCAGCGTCGCGATCACCGCTACGGCACTAACGGAAAGTAGTACCAATACCAGCATAATCTCAATGAGGGTAAAGCCTGTGGCTCGTTTGATTGTCATACTATGTTATATAACCGCCGTATCACTTGATATTGATCGGGGCTCATAAGAGTAAAATGGGCAGCGAAATCGCTACCCACGCTATCTCTTATTGAAAGTCCTGAATGTTCCAGTTGCCAATATCGGCTGAAATATCTTCACCACCTTCTTGACCATCAGCACCAAGCGTAAAGATATCAATATTACCGTTATCACCAGGGCTAAGGTATTGGTACTCGTTGCCCCATGGGTCATTTGGAAGACGCTTGATGTAACCATTGTCACGGTAATTACGTGGCTCAGGGCTGCTTGGTTTGGTGACCAACGCTTCTAAGCCTTGGTCTGTTGTTGGGTAAACGCTGTTATCTAGCTTATACATATCTAACGCATTTTCTAACGCGATAATATCGGTCACGGCTTTCTGTTGGTCGGCTTTCTCTTTGTTACCTAACAAGTTCGGAACAACAAAACTTGCGAGTACGCCTAAGATAACCACCACAACCATGACTTCTAACAGTGTAAAGCCCGCTTGTTTTTTCATTCTATTTTTCATGTTTCTCTCCGAACTAAAATTCTCTAATTGCTGACAAGACAGCTCTAAAATTGACGATGCATTATATTAATAGTGTGTAAAATTGACTGCGTATATTGACGACACTACCCACTAATTAAGTTATTCATTTCCAGCATTGGCATCAAGGTTGCCATCACAATAAACAGCACCAAACTCGCCATTAACGCGATCAGTGCAGGGGTAAAAATACCCAACGCGATATTGACGGTAGATTCAAAGTTTTGATCTTGCGTGTTCGCCGCTCGTGTCAGCATCTGCTCCAACTGACCACTTTGTTCACCACTGGCGATCATATGCAGCATCATTGGTGGGAACAATTTGGTTTGTTCAAGGGCTTTACGCAAACTCGAACCTTCGCGCACATTATCGGCTGCGGCCGTGACTTGATTTTTCACATACTGATTCGACATCACATCCACTGCCACTTTCATCCCTTCCAGAATAGGGATCGCACTCGACGTACAAATCGATAATGTATGAGCAAAGCGGGAGGTGTTTAATCCTTTCGAGATCTTTCCGATCAGCGGCATCGAGAGGATTTTTCTATCCCAACTCAGACGAATGCTAGGTTTACTCAAGGCAAGCTTGCAAAGATATATGCTGACCACGACCACAAAGAGCAACATCAGCCCCCAGTTTTGAATAAATTCGCTGGATGCTAGCAGTATTTGAGTGGATTGAGGCAGCTCTTGACCCATCTGCAAAATAGGTTCGACGATTTTTGGCACCACGCTTGCCAGCAAAAATGACACAATCACCACGGCGAAGACGACAAGCACAACCGGATAGATCATCGCTTGTTGCAACTTAGAACGCATCTTTTGGCGGTTTTCAGCATAGTCGGCAAGTCGCTCCAAAACGCCATCTAAATGACCAGATTTTTCACCCGCAGCAACCATTGAACGAAACAGTTCATCAAAAATATGCGGATAATCCGCAAAACTGTCTGCCAACGTGTAACCTTCCGTCACCTTTGAGCGAATAGCGGCCATCATGGTGCGAATTCGTGGTTTTTCAGACTGCTCAGAAACGGCTTTTAAGCACTCTTCAAGTGGCATGCCTGATTGTACTAATGTCGATAACTGACGCGTAATCAAAGCGAGATCAGGCGTACTGATGCCACGCTTAAAACCTGAAGATTTACCACTGGCTTTATCGGCTTTCGCTTTGGTCTGTGTTTCCACGACTTCAATCGGGACTAAGCCTTGCTCTTTTAAACGCTGGCGAACTTGACGAGCATTATCACCTTCGATAACCCCTTTTTTCTGTCTGCCTTTTTCGTTTAAGGCTTTGTATTCAAACGCCGCCATTATGCTTCCTTAGTCACTCGCATAACTTCTTCAAGCGAGGTTATGCCACGTTTCACTTTCGCTAAACCATCATCACGAATACTTGGCGTTTTAGATCGGATGCATTTATCAATCGCTTGTTCACCCGCTTCGCCATGAATCAATTCTTGGACGGATTCATCTATCATTAGAAGTTCATGGATACCCGTTCGGCCACGGTAGCCTTTGTTATTACACTGCTCACAACCATGAGCTTTGTACAGCACCAACTCTTGGTCACTGCCGAGATTAAACAGTTTTTTCTGCTCATTATCGGCTTGGTAAGGCACTTTGCAGTCTGAACATAATGTTCTCACTAAGCGTTGAGCCAATACTCCCAATAATGATGACGAGATGAGGAAAGGTTCGATCCCCATATCACGCAGACGAGTAATCGCACCAACAGCGGTATTCGTGTGCAATGTCGACATCACTAAGTGACCCGTTAATGATGCTTGAACCGCAATTTGCGCCGTCTCTAGGTCACGAATTTCCCCGACCATCACCACATCGGGATCTTGACGAAGAATGGCACGTAAACCACGCGCAAACGTCATATCCACTTTTGGGTTAACTTGAGTTTGGCCAATACCGTCGATATCAAATTCAATCGGGTCTTCAACCGTGAGGATATTTCGCTCGTTGCTATTCAGCTCTTGCAAGCCCGCATACAAGGTGGTTGATTTACCTGAACCCGTCGGGCCCGTCACCAAAATAATACCGTGAGGACGTTTGATCAAACGGCGGAAGTTTTCATGATTTTCGGCTGTCATGCCTAAACTGTGTAGATCTAAGCGGGTCGCGTTTTTGTCTAAAAGACGCATTACCACACGCTCACCGTGTGACGATGGCATAGTCGAAACACGCACATCCACCGCTCGACCACCGATTCGCAACGAAATACGACCATCTTGTGGAACACGCTTTTCTGCAATATCCAACTTCGCCATCACTTTAACCCTCGACACCAACAGTGGTGAGAGTTTACGGCTTGGCGCTAGAACGTCGCGCAACACACCATCGATACGGAAGCGAATCGATAAGGTTTTTTCGAATGTCTCAATATGAATATCAGAAGCACCCTCTTTGATCGCCTCACCAAGCATGGCGTTGATCAATTTAATGATAGGTGCGTCGTCTTCCGACTCAAGTAGGTCTTCATCTTGTGGTAGTTCTTCCGCAAGAGAGAAGAAATCATCGTTATCGGCTCCGATATCTTCCATTAACTGACGCGCTTCCGACGAATCACGTTGATAGGCATCGGTCAGTTTTTTTTCAAACAGCTCTTCTGAAATCGCTTCAGGCGTAAAAGCCCCTTTTAGCACTCGACGAACTTCCATTAATGCCGCCGCCTTGATTGGCGCGACATAAAACAAGATCGGGGGACGCTCAGGGTGAGCGTACTCCAATACCAGTTTAAATCGGTTGGCGAAACTAAAAGGTAGACGACGATAAGCTGGCGCCGTATCCAACATATCAACCATTATTGCGTCTCTTTCATTTGATCTAGAAACGCTTGAATTTCTGCAGGGTGACGAATGTCATCACCAAACTCAGGCAATACCGGAATCAAGCTGTTATCCATCAACTTCAAGCCTTGATCCGCTTTGAATAGCTGCTCAGCTCGAATGTAGTTGTATTTACGTTGAGTAATGCCATCAGCACTCATTCCATCACGAATAATGGTTGGCTTAATGAACACCATCAGGTTCTTTTTCTCAACTTGAGTGCTGGTTGATTTAAATAGGTGCCCCAAATACGGAATGTCACCTAATAGCGGCACTTTAGATTCACTCTCTAATGCACGCTCATCAATCAGACCACCAAGCACCAGCATCTGTCCATCTTGCACAATCACGGTCGTATTAAGCTGACGTTTAGCAAAACGGACATCAACCGCACCATTCGCGCCAAGAACGTTCGATACTTCTTGCTCAATTTGTAGCTGAACCGAGTCGCCTTCGTTGATTTGTGGTACCACTTTCAGCTTGATGCCCACTTCTTTACGATCAACGGTTTGGAATGGGTTGTCATTACCCGAACTCGCACTTGAACCCGTCAATACCGGCACTTCTTCACCCACGATGAAGGAAGCTTCGCCATTATCCATCACTGTAATGCTTGGAGAAGAGAGAATATTCGAATTAGAGTCTGTCGCGACAGCACTAATCAAGGCAGTCCAGTCACCCATGACTACACTCATGGCTGCGCCGTTCACCTTCCCTAATGCGCTTGCTAAAGTAGAGTAATCACCTTCTTCGGTTGTCTCGCGACTTTCCCATTTATTGTCCGTAGAATTCCAATAGCTCTCTGTTTTGGTTGTATCTTTCGCTTCTTCTAAACCAACCATCACTTGGCCGATTGATGCGCCCGTGTTGCCGTACTGGATCATCGCGCCGGTTTCTAGGTTGCCCCACTGAACACCTAGGTTCACCCCGTCGCCTTCTGACATCTCAACAATCAATGCTTCAATCAGCACTTGTGCACGACGAATATCAAGCTGAGCAATCACATCTTGAATCGCATTCATGATATCTGGCGGAGCGGTGATCACGAGAGAATTGGTGCCTTTATGCGCCGCAATCACGACATCACCGCGCTTAGTTTTACTGTTCTTACCGCCCGACTGTTTCTCCGCTTGCAGGTTGTCTGATACGCCTTTTAGCACATCCACCATGTCTTCTGCTTTCGCGTATTTCAGGTAAACCACACGGTTATTACCTTTGGTCGCCATTTCAACATCCAGTTGTTCAATCAGACGACGTAGGCGTTCACGCACTTTCGGGTCACCTGAAATCAGAATAGAGTTGGTGCGCTCATCGGCCACCAATTTAGGCTGTAAGAAAGCAGGGGTATTTTTTGTATTGGTGGTTTTATTTAACGCTTCAACAATACGTACCATTTCAGCAGCAGAGGCATTTGCTAGCTCTACTACTTCAATCTCTTTGTCACCCGCTTGGTCAACACGTTTGATGATTTCCGCTAAGCGATTCACCACCGCTGCACGGCCAGTAATCAAAATAATGTTAGCAGGGTCGTAGTGAACGACGTTACCCGCGCCCGCATTATCATTTAGCTGACGTAATAATGGAGATAATTCACGAACAGATACATTTCTCACCGCCACAACACGAGTGATCACGCTGTCGCCTTTAATGCGTTCGTTATTACCCACAACAGGAATTGCTGAGGTTTTTGCATCTTTCGCTTTAATGATTTTCAAGATGCCGGTGTCCATTTCAACCACCGCAAAACCGTAGACTTCTAATACGTTCAAGAAGAAGCTGTAATACTGCTCTTCATTGAGTACATCGTAACTACGGACGTCGATTTTTCCTCGAACGGCAGGATCAACAATGATGGTTTTTTCTAGATTTCGACCAACAATATTGATGAATTCTTGAATGTCTGTTCCTTTAAAACTCGCACTAAAATCATTTGCGATAGCCGCTGGAGTACAGAATAAGCATCCCGCTAACAACCATGCACTCTTCTTCAACCAATGTTTCACGAACCTCTCCCTCTACTCACCCCATGTGGCATGAGTCTGTCTTCTTATCTTAAATGTATAATTCGTTATCAATATCGATGATGGTGTCGCTAAAATTCAATATAGATGTCGTGTTGCTGTCCATCTCTCTCGACAGTGAGACTCAGCTCTGTCAAATCAGAAATCGACCTAAATATTTGCCCCATCGCCTTTGGATCGGTGAGGTCTAACCCATTCAGTTGCGTGGCTATATCGCCGCTTTGTAAACCAACCGACTGAAATAACTCTGGCTCTTTACCCGGGCTAACGCGATAGCCTCGTACTTTACCACCCTGCTTAACTTGGGATAGACGAACGTATTGGAATATCTGTTGTGGATCACGAGTAATCGTTTGTTTTATCTTGGCTAACTTATCACGAGCGCTTGATGGGTTGTTACCACGGACATTAGAAACGGTTTTTTTATTACTCGGTTCTGAAACAGAAAGCTTCTTATACTCTAACCCTTCGAGCATTAACGTCTCATCTCGTCCAGAGTTATCAATAATGACTCGATCGATCAATACCGCTTTCAACTTAGCGCGAGTGCCTTCAATTTCTTCATTGATACCGTATGTCGCTTGCTTACCGCGATTGGCTATAACCGCTAAACTGGTATTAGGGTTTGAACTTGCCACCGCACCCACGAGCACAAGATTAAGACGTGTTTTCGGCGCATCTTGCACAACAGGTTTAGCGATCACTTGAGGTCTTTTTTCATCATAAGCGCCAAACAGGTTGATACTTTGTAAGTCAGATAGATCCATCTGCTGCGATTGATGATTACCACGGTTTTGAGAGACTTGCGCTTTCCATGGGACTAGAGCTCCGCTTTGAGGCTGAACGAACCATATGATTTGCCCTAGTATCCAAGCAGACGCTGCGATTAAGACTAGTGTTAGTACAAAACTGATCTGTTGCTGGAGTGCTGGCCCGTTATTCAATAACCGCATATATAGCGGGCTACTATTGATTCCGCTTCCGAGCTCTAATCGTTTCAAAAATTCGATTCCTTCTTCATTCTTGGCTTTCTACCATACGCATATTAACCGCCAATTTTATCGCGGGTAAAATAGGGACGAACTATAACACAGTCAACAAATTAGGCTGAGAGCGAAGACTGAATTTGCAAGTAACCTTGAAAAATTTGATCGCAATCACCATTGTTAGCAGCAGTATATGACGATTCACCATCTCACTTAGAGGTACATTCGCGTTATGAGTTCCCCAACATCAGCAGTAAGGCTAGACAAATGGTTATGGGCGGCACGTTTTTACAAGACTCGTTCCGTTGCTCGTAACATGGTTGATGGTGGCAAAGTCCACTATAATGGTCAACGAAGTAAACCAAGTAAAATTGTTGAACTTGGGGCAGTTATCACTTTGCGTCAAGGAAATGAAGAAAAAACCGTCACTATCGAGAAAGTCTCTGATCAGCGACGAGGAGCACCAGAAGCTCAAACCCTTTATACAGAAACACAAGAAAGCGTGGCCAAGCGTGAGCAACATGCACAAGATCGCAAGTTACATGCCGTTAGCCCAAGCCCTGAACGCCGCCCTGATAAAAAGCAGCGCCGCAACATCATTAAATTTAAGCAACAATAAGCTGGATCGCCCTTATGACAACGAAACCAACGGCACAAAACGTTTTAAACCGCTACCTATTTGACAACCTATCGGTTCGTGGCGAATTAGTGCAATTAGACGAAACTTACCAACAAATTATATCTAGCAAAGAATACCCAGCACCCGTTCAAAATTTACTGGGTGAATTGCTAGTAGCCACTACTCTATTAACGGCAACGTTAAAATTTGAAGGTTCAATCACACTACAACTTCAAGGCGATGGTCCCGTATCTCTTGCGGTAATCAATGGCGACCACGATCAGAAAGTTCGTGGTGTCGCACGCTTTGAAGGTGATATTGCTGATGACGCTGGTTTACATGACCTTATTGGTAAAGGCCACCTAGTGATCACCATTACTCCGAAGAAGGGCGAACGCTACCAAGGTGTTGTCGGCTTAGAGGGTGACAACCTTGCACAAGTGCTAGAAGGTTACTTTGAGCGTTCAGAGCAACTTAAGACTCGACTATGGATTCGCTTAGGTGAACACCAAGGTAAAGCTCATGCAGCGGGTATGCTGTTGCAGGTAATGCCGGATGGAACAGGTTCTCCTAACGACTTTGAACACCTAGAGCAGCTAACCAATACTGTTAAAAATGAAGAACTGTTCACTCTTGAAGCAAATGAGCTGCTTTATCGCTTATATAATCAAGAAAAAGTACAAGTATTTACACCTCAAGATGTGGAATTTCATTGCGGCTGTTCACGTGAACGTAGTGCATCTGCCATCATGACGATTGCAAAAGAAGAAGTTTACGACATTCTTGCATCGGAAGGATCTATTTCTTTACATTGTGATTACTGCGGCACGAATTACACGTTCGACAAGAGCAACGTAGATACCATGTACAGCGATGCTGCCAGTGATAGCAACACTGTTCATTAATTTGCATAAATTAAGAAGCACATAAAACCCGTACTAAGGCCAGCATTTCGCTGGCCTTTTTTGTGATCCAAACCCAGTCATAGCAAGGCTTAAACGGCCAAATTCCTCACTTATTTTTTTGAAAGTAATAATCATTTAGCTCTAGCGCAAAGGATTGCGGACAGGATAAAATAATAGGCGCCAATATGTGACGAGACACTTAAATCCACGAATATGACATGGGTATTTTTTGAACTATATCCCTGTTTTCTCCCTATCTCGTTGTTAGCATGGTGAGCAGATTACAAAACAAAAATTATTACAAAATCCCTACAAAATATCCTACAAGGAGCACCTATGACCGTTATGGAACATACAAAGGCTGCACAAATCGATCTGACAAAACATGGATTATCTGGCGTATCTGAGGTTGTACATAACCCTAGTTATGACCAATTGTTTGCTGAAGAAACGCGCGAAGGTTTAGAAGGCTACGAAAAAGGCGTAGTAACGGAACTAGGTGCGGTTGCAGTTGATACTGGTATCTTTACTGGACGCTCACCAAAAGATAAATTTATCGTTAAAGATGAGACAACTCGCGACACGATGTGGTGGTCTGATCAAGGTAAAAATGACAACAAAGCTATCACCCCTGAAGTATGGGACGATCTAAAAGCGTTAGTCACTGAGCAGCTTTCAGGCAAACGTCTATTCGTACTCGATGGTTACTGTGGCGCGAACCAAGATACACGCCTAGCCGTTCGCTTCATTACTGAAGTAGCATGGCAAGCTCACTTCGTTAAAAATATGTTCATTCGCCCTTCAGAAGAAGAACTTGCTTCATTCGAACCTGATTTCGTTGTTATGAATGGTGCAAAAACCACTAATCCTAAGTGGAAAGAGCATGGTCTTAACTCTGAAAACTTCGTGGCTTTCAACCTAACAGAGCGCGTTCAAATCATCGGCGGTACTTGGTACGGTGGTGAAATGAAAAAAGGTATGTTCGCAATGATGAACTACCTACTTCCTCTAAAAGGCATCGCTTCTATGCACTGTTCTGCAAACGTTGGTGAAAAAGACGACGTTGCGATCTTCTTTGGTCTTTCTGGTACAGGTAAAACGACTCTATCTACCGATCCTAAACGTCAGCTCATTGGTGATGATGAACACGGTTGGGATGATGAAGGTATCTTTAACTTTGAAGGCGGTTGCTACGCGAAAACCATTCGTCTTTCAAAAGAAGCGGAACCTGACATTTACAACGCGATCCGCCGTGATGCACTACTAGAAAATGTGACAGTTCGTGGCGATGGCTCTATCGATTTTGATGATGGGTCTAAAACAGAAAACACTCGTGTGTCTTACCCAATTCACCACATCGATAATATCGTTAAGCCAGTTTCAAAAGCAGGCCATGCTCAGAAAGTTATTTTCTTAACCGCTGATGCATTTGGTGTACTACCTCCTGTTTCTAAATTGACGCCAGAACAAACGAAGTACCACTTCCTATCAGGCTTTACCGCTAAACTGGCAGGTACAGAGCGTGGCATCACAGAGCCAACACCAACGTTCTCTGCTGCATTTGGTGCTGCATTCCTAACACTTCACCCAACTCAGTATGCTGAAGTACTGGTGAAACGTATGGAAGCGGCTGGCGCGGAAGCTTACCTTGTCAATACTGGTTGGAATGGCACGGGTAAACGTATCTCTATCCAAGATACTCGCGGTATTATTGACGCTATCTTAGACGGTTCTATCGATGATGCTAAAACGAAGATTATCCCAATGTTCAATTTAGAAGTACCAACATCTCTACATGGTGTTGATGCCGAAATCTTGGACCCACGTGATACCTACGTTGATCCACTACAGTGGAGTAGCAAAGCTGAAGATCTAGCACAACGCTTTATCAAAAACTTCGCTCAATACACTGATAATGACGAAGGTAAAGCACTCGTTGCAGCAGGCCCTCAACTAGACTAAAACCAAGAAATCACGAGCAAGCCCCTCTTTTGAGGGGCTTTTTTTGTTGATGAAAGATCAAATTTGGGCCACTGTATCAATCTGAATATTGAAAAAAAGGCAATCAGGGAATGAATAGAGCCATTAAAGCAGTCATTGTTCTGCTTCTGCTGCTAACGGCCACGTTATGTGTGTTGATAGGCCTATTGCACACTCAGTACGCGACCCCGCTGGTTAATTCACTGCTCTCTTCTTATTCTCAACGGCTTGCCAGTCAACACACTAGCACTCAACACTCATCGTCTTCGATCCTGATACCGACCCATATTAAAAAAGTGACGTACGAGTTCCCAACTCACTTCACTCTGCATGACGTAAGTTTTGACAAAACAGATCTAAGCTATATTGATCAAGTGGATATCTGGCTGGACTCTCGCCTGATAAAAAAGGGCAAGCTTGCCATTGATAGCGTCTTGATTGACGGGTTAAGCCTACAGCAAGGCATCAACGCGACCCACCCACCAGAGAACGTCCTAGTTTCTCAATTAGCCATCAATAATTTGGATTATTCAGACGGTCATTTCAGTGCCCGTGGAATGAATATACAAATAGAAAAACCACTTTGGGCGCACGCCAACCAGATCATGCCATTTGGTAAAGTTCAGCTCAGTGCTGACCAGGTTTACTGGCAAGGTGAGGCGTTCAATCAACTGCTGATCAGCAGCAACTACAAGCAAGAGCGCAGCACTATTTATGGTCTCTCTTTCGAGTGGCGTGATGCTCAAATATCAGGACAAGCAGAACAGTTAAATGATCGTTGGTCACTCATCAATGTCACTCTCAATAAGCTCAACCTAAACCAGAAACAGGTAGAACGTATTCTTGCCAAGCCTTGGGAAAACATTGCTCCAGTGAATTGGGATCTTAATAGTGTCGACATCCTAAATAGCGATTTAGCTTTCAATGACATCCACCTTATTAATGTTGACGCCTCGATTGAAGATCTCACTTTTCCAACGAACATTTGGCAGCAAGACTCTGGATATTTATCACTCAATGCGGAAAGTGTTATTTATCAAGGAGAGCAGTGGATCGAGCCGAGTTTTCAAGCGAATTTCTTTCCTAATTCCATTAAGATATCGAATTTCAATGCCTCCTTACTTCAAGGGTTTGTTGCTTTTAATGGGAAATTCTCACCCAACTCTGCCAAGCTACAAAATCTCTCGATCAACGGTGTCAAATGGATAGCAGAGCAAGAGAACTCAACTCACTGGTTAGGCAAGCTTTTTCACGATTATCAATCACTCTCTATTGAGCAACTCAACATTGAACGTAGCCAATTTATTCAACTTGCGACTGAACCATTTTGGCAACTCTCAGGTATGAGTGCGGAAGGAAAGTCGTTAGAACTCATCAGGAAAGGTCGCCAAGGTGTCTGGAATGGTTCATTAACCATGAGTGCCAACAGTGCCAGCTATCAAAATATTGTGGCCTCACAGGGGCTCTTTGAGATGGAGAGTCAGCATGGTGACTGGCGGCTCAATCGCCTATTCTTCCCTTTACAACAAGGTTATATCGAAGCCAGCGCCACCATGGCATTTTCTAAGCCGAGTCAACCATGGCAACTTGAGATTGGTGTCGATGGGCTAGACATTCAACCTCTAGTTAAGCCTTTGAAGTTACCTTTTGAACTGCATGGTTTAGCTGAATTCGAACTCACCGCGTCAGGGCTCGCAGGAGATGAACTCATGTTCGCTCACTCTTTAACGGGGCAGCTGCAAGGCTCGATTCGAAATGCTGCGATTGCGAACCCACCTCAACAGCACATAGCACCGAAACCGCTGCCGACACAAGCCTCTCAGCCTCAAACTCAAACTCAAGAAGAGCTAAAAGAGGAACTAAAAGAGAAACTAAAAGAGAAACTAAAAGAGAAACTAAAAGAGAAACTAAAAGAGAATGAAACCATAACGTCATCAGCGGAGTTTATGGCTCAAAATGAGAAAGAGGTATCCGTCCCTGTAGAAATCTCAGATATTCAGATTCAAATGGATCGAGGGCGAATTAATGTCAATAAAATCACCATCATTGGGAGTGATATTGATGGGAAGATTGAAGGGCAATACGATCTAGCGTTACCAAATAAAGAGCAGGTTACGCTAGAGTATCAACAAGCTTGTCAGAAACACACTGGAGCGCTGACTTCTGATATTAGCCAAGCCGAAGATCAATGCTTAACGGATAATACCAATCACAGTAAGTAAATGGTCATAAAAAGCGTAGGAAAAATGCTTGAGAACAAGGCAGAAATTTTCGATAAGTAGTTATTCTACAATTAAAATTTCTAACGCCGTTATCGAGTATTTTAACAAGCTAGGATGACCAGTTATTTACTACGATTGGTATATTACCCCGCTCATTCAAGATTGATCCATACGGCCATCACTAATGAACTGGCCACTATCGTGACAAGGGCGCAATTATTATCATTGCGCTTACATGCTACTATTTAGCACCGCTTTGTAGTTGGGTAGCAGCATGTAAGTTCCAATAAACTGCACCGCCGCGACGTCTCCACTATAGATAGTGACATTGATAACAATCCGAGCTTTACGCCCTGAAGCCAGCCGATCCAAATCACCACTGATCCCATCTAAAGAAGTCATCGCAACGGGGCTCTCCTCAACGGGGTGGCGGTAACGAATATTGCTATCAGCCAACACAATATCCCCTTTCAAGTTACGCTCTTTCATCAATAACCAAGCCATCCCCCACCCCGTTAAAGTCGCGAGGGTAAAGGCAGAACCCGCAAACATGGTGTTGTGTGGGTTTAAGTTTGGATTGAGCTGCGCACTGCACTCGAATTGGTATCCCGTGTACTGGTTGATCTTGATTCCCATCTTGTCACTGATCGGAATATGATTCTCCCAGCGTTCTTGCAGTTCACTACACCATTCTGGCCGACGAAGCACATCTGCCATTGGATCGAGAGGTTTAATCATCTGTTGATGACGTACAGGCCCGCGTTGGTCATTCAAGTTGCCTTGGCTTTCAAAACCATTCTTCTCGTAAAATGAAATCGCATCTTCACGCGCACTACAAACCAGACGTTTAGCCCCTTCTTGACGTGCAAGCGACTCAAGGGTCACAAGGAGCAGAGATCCCATCCCTTTATTTCGAGCCGAGTTTTTCACCGCCATAAAACGAATTTGCCCTTCGTTATCGGGAGTGATGTAAAGTCGCCCAACCGCGATAGGTCGCCCACGGCCATCAACAATCATCCGATGGTGGCTCATTGGGTCATACTCATCTCGCTCTGAACCAATCGGCATCCGCCATGGTTCACGTAGCATCTGCCAGCGAAAATGGTAGTACTTGTTTAGCTGATTCTCCGTCTTTGGAGTAATAAGTTTAAACATGAAAATCCTTTTTTAGAAAAATCCTATTTACCGCTATACCTGCAACCAAAACGTCACGGGACCATCGTTAACTAATGATACTTTCATATCAGCAGCAAAGCGACCACGTTCAGTTGGCAATACTTGCTCACATTGATCAGCAAAGAAATCATACAAACGCTCAGCGTCGGCAGGGTGAGCGCCACGAGAAAATCCGGCTCGGGTGCCTTTCTTTGTATCCGCAGGCAAAGTAAATTGAGAGACCACAAGTACACTTCCATTGACTTGTTTTACATTCAAATTCATCTTGTCGTCATCGTCACCAAACACGCGATAATTCGTCACACGCTCCATCAAGCGTTTCGCTTTTGCCTCATCGTCATCTCTTTCTACGCCGAGCAACACCAATAAGCCTTGCTCTATCTCACCAACGACTTCACCTTCCACTTTAACAGCGGCTTCACTTACTCTTTGGATCAGTGCTATCACTGGTAATTCCTTCTTCTTCATCACTAATTATGGTCGAGTTTAGCACTTCTTGCTTCGAACTCCACTGAGCACTTTCGCCTAATGCTGCTGTAACTTCCGCCCCAATTAATACAATCAACCAACATAAATACACCCACACAAACAGGATAGGAATTGCGGCTAATGCGCCATAAATCAATTGGTAAGAAGGAAACTGGGTTATATAAAGGGCAAAGCCTTTCTTACTCATCTCAAAAAGCAGTGCCGCCACTAATGCACCCATCACCGCATGGCTAATGTGTACCTTCTTATTTGGAACCAACAGATATAAGCCAACAAAAGTACTTAAAGAGAGGATAAAAGGCAGCCAGCGAAGTAATGTGTGATATACCCCAGAGATCGTTTCACTCTCCAGAAAGTTGAGAGAGGTCACATACGATGTTGCCGCAATACTGGCACCAATCAGTACAGGACCAAGCGTCAATACCATCCAGTACATTGAAAATGAAAAGACAGCGCGGCGTTTTGCAGTCACTCGCCAAATGTAGTTAAGATTCTTATCAATATTCGAAATCAACATTAATGCCGCAATAAACAAAAATGCAGCGCCAACTGCCGTCATTTTCCCAGTATTGGCGACAAATTCGGTTAATGCGCCATGAACCGCATCTCCCGCCGCAGGGACAAAATGAGTGATGATGAATTTTTGTAATACCACGCCTACATTCTCAAAAACTGGAAATGAAGACAGTATCGATAACAAAACAGTCAGCAGTGGCACAATCGAAAGCAGCGTAATGTAAGCAAGGTAGCCCGCATTCACATTGACTCGGTCATGGCTCATTCGCGTGAGCAAATAGCGTCCAAATGGCACCAATTGCTGTGTAATCTGTTCGATTCTCAACTTGTATCTCCCAAATAACTCGTTCATAGTCTTATTAATAATTGATTATACCTATGTATGGAGAAATAGGATGCCCTACGTACTTATCATTCTGCTATCAGTTTTTACGTTAAGTGGATGTCAAAGCGCATATTACTCAGCAATGGAACAAGTCGGCTACCATAAACGAGACATCATGGTCGATCGCGTTGAGGATGCCAAAGAGTCTCAACAAGATGCTCAACAAGAGTTTACCAGTGCTCTCGAAGCGTTATCAGCACTGACCAAATTTGACGGAGGCGAGCTTGAGGCTATTTATAATAAAATAAATGATAAATACCAAGACAGCGAGCAAGCGGCACAAGATGTTCGCAATAAAATAGCCGCTATCGAAGATGTTTCTGATGCGCTGTTTGATGAATGGCAAACCGAGTTAGATTTATACACCAGCAGCAAATTACGTCGTTCAAGCGAACAAAAGCTACGTGAGACCAAAACCTCTTACACGGCGATGCTGAAAGCAATGAAACGTGCAGAGCAAAAAATGACACCCGTGCTCAATACACTGCGTGACAATACTCTCTACTTAAAACATAACTTAAACGCGAGTGCGATAGGCTCACTTCAAGGAGAGTTTATGTCATTGGAGCAAGATATTAGTTATGCGATTAAACAGATGAATACCGCTATCGCAGAGTCCGATAAATTTCTGAAAAAGTTGAATGCTAAATAACTGGGCTGTTGAATAGCAGGTCTGTTAGATAACGGGTCTACTAAATAACTAGACGGCTAAATAACTAGGCGGCTAAATAGCGAAATCTCTGAACAGCAAAATACGAAAACAGCAAACAACATTATTTATAGGCAAAGTGGACGCGGCATAGAATGTTTGTCGCGTTTACTTTAGCAATCGTATTGTTCCACTGATGGTACGTGCAATTCAGCCAGAATAAATTCCACTCTTTCAGCGACACTTCCCCACGGTACATTCACCACCTCATAATCAAAAGCCTGATAAACCTTAACTAACTTCTGATGGATCTCTAACGCTTCCGTAAACGGGTGAGGACGCACGTCATCTTGGACGTAAATCTCACGCTGCGGTGCACAAAGAAATACTTTTTGATGGTAGCCCAAACTCTCGCTACGATACGCTTCACTTACCTCAATCTCTCCCTGCTCCAAATAAGCACAAATATCAGGGATCGCTCGATCCATAATGCTCATCTTTGCATCGGCTAATGCGGCCCGCTTTTGTTCCGCCATCAACTCTAAACACAACTCAGCGAATGCGGGTAAATCCGTCCACGGTAATACTCCATCATCCAATTGGCTCTGTTGCTCAATCAGAGTGCGTGAACCTTCAGAGTAGACCTTAAAGCCACAAGCTCCCAATGCATTGGCTAATGTCGTTTTTCCTGCACCAGGGCCACCTGTAATAACAATAGGCTTCATATCGTATTTCATCTATTTGCCTCAATGTAACGCACATTGATTAGTTAAAAAAAAGCCCCGCTATTTCTAGCAGGGCCTTAGATTTTTGCTTACGCGTTTAACGAATTACTTCGCTGGACGGCTTGCACGTTTACGTTCGTTTTCAGTAAGAAGACGCTTACGAATACGAATGCTTTCTGGTGTTACTTCTACTAGTTCATCATCATCGATGAATTCTAGAGCTTGCTCAAGTGTGTACTTGATAGCAGGAGAAAGCGTTTGAGCTTCATCAGTACCAGATGCACGTACGTTAGTTAGTTGCTTACCACGTAGACAGTTGATAGTCAGGTCGTTTGCACGGTTATGAATACCGATGATTTGACCTTCATATACTTCGTCACCGTGCTCTGCAAATAAACGACCACGATCTTGAAGGTTGAATAGTGAGTAAGTTACTGCTTTACCCATACCGTTCGAGATTAGTACGCCGTTTGCACGTTGACCAATTACACCACCTTTGTGATCGCCGTAGTGATCAAATGAGTGGTAGATAAGACCAGAACCAGACGTCATTGTTAGGAATTCAGTTTGGAAACCGATAAGACCACGAGAAGGCATCATAAAGTCCATGCGAACACGGCCTTTGCCATCTGGTGCCATATCAGTTAGTTCGCCTTTACGAACACCAATACTTTCCATGATTGCACCTTGGTGCTCTTCAACAACATCGATAGTTACCGTTTCAAACGGTTCCATTAGCTTACCATCTTCTTCTTTGATGATTACTTCTGGACGAGATACTGCTAGCTCGAAACCTTCACGACGCATGTTTTCGATAAGGATAGATAGGTGAAGTTCACCACGACCAGAAACGCGGAAACGGTCTGGGCTATCTGTTTCTTCAACACGTAGTGCTACGTTGTGTACTAGTTCTTTTTCAAGACGCTCAAGAATGTTACGTGAAGTAACGAACTTACCTTCTTTACCCGCGAACGGAGAAGTGTTTACTTGGAACGTCATTGTTACTGTTGGTTCATCAACAGAAAGCGGAGTCATCGCTTCAACTTCGTTTACGTCACAGATAGTGTCTGAAATTTTCAGCTCACCAAGACCTGTGATTGCAATGATGTCACCAGCATTCGCTTGTTCAACTTCGTGACGCTCAAGACCTAGGTAACCAAGAACCGTACCGACTTTACCGTTACGTTTCTTGCCATCAGAGCCAACGATTGTAACTTGTTGGTTAGGTTTAACTGAACCACGAGTTACACGACAAACACCGATAACACCTACGTAAGAGCTGTAATCTAGTTGAGAAACTTGCATTTGTAGTGCGCCATCAAGGTCAACTTGTGGAGCTTCTACTGTATCAACAACCGCTTGGAACAGTGGTTCCATGTCTTCGCCAACAACGCCTTCTTCCATTGTTGCCCAGCCATTTAGTGCTGATGCGTAAACAGTAGTGAAGTCTAGTTGCTCATCAGTAGCACCTAGGTTGTCGAATAGGTCAAAGATTTGATCCATAACCCAATCAGGACGAGCGCCAGGGCGGTCAATCTTGTTGATTACAACGATCGGTTTAAGACCGTGTGAGAATGCTTTCTGTGTAACGAAACGCGTTTGAGGCATTGGGCCATCAACTGCATCAACGATCAGTAGAACAGAATCTACCATAGACATAATACGCTCAACTTCGCCGCCGAAGTCCGCGTGTCCAGGAGTATCTACGATGTTGATACGGTAATCGTTCCAATTAATTGCTGTGTTCTTAGCAAGAATCGTGATGCCACGTTCTTTTTCGATATCATTCGAATCCATGACGCGCTCTTCAGCTTCACCACGAGATTCAAGTGTACCTGATTGCTGTAGCAATTTATCAACCAGAGTTGTTTTACCGTGGTCAACGTGCGCGATAATCGCGATATTTCTTAACTTATCAATCTGTGGAGTAGACATGGATTTTCGATTCACTCATAAAAAGTAGCCGCAGGAGTGCCGCCAACTGATTTAAAAAACGGTCAATAATATACCAGATATTCTGCAGAAACCCAAAAATATGTGATCTGAATTGAAATTTTAATTTCTTATCCACTCCAAAAGTGACGAATAACACACATATAAGCGCCCTTTCTTATAAAAAGTGGATTGACAATATCTGCAAGAAGATGCTGAATAGTATGCGTTTGTGATTCATTTTAGTGCACCATCAATAATCCGCACCAAAATAGTGCACCTCAGGATCATCTTGGTGCAATAGAAGATAAAAACAAAAACACAAACGCTTCAAATCAATGAAATTAAAGGAATAATTTTTTTGGCACGGTTTTGGCTTACTCTTTATGTAAGCTCATTAAGAATAGTCAGCATCGATTAGTTCTATGCAAATGGTCATTAATCAATGCCGATTACTATTTACTCTTAATGAATAGAATCGCACCCAATATCGATTTAATAACACTGGAGGTTATCCACGATGTCAGTAGAAAATGTTCTGTCGCTAATCCAAGAAAACGAAGTTAAGTTTATTGACCTACGCTTTACCGACACAAAAGGTAAAGAGCAACATATCTCAATTCCTTCTCACCAAATTGATGCTGACTTCTTTGAAGACGGTAAAATGTTTGATGGATCTTCAGTTGCTGGCTGGAAAGGAATCAACGAATCTGACATGGTAATGATGCCAGATGCAGCAAGTGCGGTTTTAGACCCATTCACTGCTGATCCAACACTCAACATTCGTTGTGACATTCTTGAGCCTGCAACAATGCAAGGCTACGATCGTGACCCTCGCTCAATCGCAAAACGTTCTGAAGAATACCTACGCGCAACGGGTATCGCTGATACCGTTCTTGTTGGTCCAGAACCAGAATTCTTCCTATTTGATGATGTAAAATTCTCAACAGATATGTCAGGTTCTTTCTTCAAAATTGATGACGTAGAAGCGGCATGGAATACTGGTGCTGATTTCGAAGGCGGTAACAAAGGTCACCGTCCTGGCGTTAAAGGTGGTTACTTCCCAGTAGCTCCTGTTGATTCATCTCAAGATATTCGTTCTGCAATGTGTCTAGTAATGGAAGAGATGGGCTTAGTTGTTGAAGCACACCACCATGAAGTAGCGACGGCGGGTCAAAACGAAATTGCGACTCGATTCAACACGCTGACGAATAAAGCAGATGAAACTCAAATCTATAAGTATGTGGTACATAACGTAGCGCACGCTTTCGGTAAAACAGCGACATTCATGCCAAAACCACTCGCTGGTGATAACGGTTCTGGTATGCACGTGCATATGTCTTTAAACAAAGACGGCCAAAACTTATTTGCAGGTGACAAGTACGGCGGCCTATCTGAAATGGCACTTTACTACATCGGCGGTATCATCAAGCACGCTCGTGCAATCAACGCATTTGCAAACCCAGCGACGAACTCGTACAAGCGTCTTGTTCCTGGATTCGAAGCGCCTGTAATGCTTGCTTACTCAGCACGTAACCGTTCTGCATCTATCCGTATTCCAGTCGTGCCAAGCCCGAAAGCACGTCGTATTGAGCTACGTTTTGGTGACCCAGCAGCGAACCCGTACCTTGCATATTCTGCAATGCTAATGGCTGGTCTTGACGGAATTAAGAACAAGATCCACCCAGGTGAAGCGATGGACAAAGATCTATACGACTTACCAGCAGAAGAAGCAGCAGAGATCCCAACAGTAGCGGAATCTCTAGATATCGCGCTGAAAGCACTAGATGCTGACCGTGAATTCCTGACGGCTGGCGGCGTATTCTCTGATGACTTCATCAGCTCGTACATCGACCTTAAAGCGCAAGACGTTGAAAAACTGAACATGGCGGTACACCCACTTGAGTTTGACCTGTACTACTCAGTATAACTCTAGCAAGTATCGTGCTTGGCTTAGTTGCTTAGTTGCTTAGTTGCTTAGTTGCTTAGTACCTAGCTTAAAATACAAATGAGCGTCGGTATACCGTCGCTCATGTAACATGTAACTAAGCCGATTAAAATTTCAGGCTCGCCTCGCAGGCGGGCCTTTTTTGTATTTTCCTGATCTCATATCCCCATTAGCATGGGTTCTGTTTTATTTCTTAAACAGCCAAAGCCAAGCATTTATTGCCTTCAACTCAATAATGGCACGCTTGAAATGAATTCACTTTCGTCAGGAAAAGAGAATATGAAGTCTATAGTCGCCATCATCAGCCTAATACTTGCTTGGTCAATACTGTTCATCAGGCCAATAACGAGCCATGCTCAAGAGGTTTATACTTGGGAGGATGAGAATAACGTTATCCACTTTAATGAGAACGCGTTGAATGCTAAAAGCCTGACAATTACCCTTCCAGATTACCAAGCCGAGCCACCAGCGCCCGAAATAGAGAACATCGCCACCAACGCTATGCCGAGTGAAACACCAAATGAACACAAGGTTAAGGCCAACGACAACATAGTAAAATATGTGAAACCGCAGCCGGCTAAACCAGAGCGGTTAACTATCACTCTCAGCGCACCTCAACATGAAGAGACCATTCGCAGTACCCGAGGTACTATTCCAATAAGCGCACAGATAAACCGAAAACTAGGCATCGGAGAACAACTGCAACTCATGCTTAACGGCAAACGTTATGGAGCGCCGCAAATCCAGTCAAATTGGGTCTTAAAAAATATCGACCGTGGTGCTCATACTATTTCAATTCAAGCAGTTAGAAGCGGCAAGCTTATTGCATCGACTACTCCTATCACGGTGTATTTACATCGTGCCACGGCTAAGTAGTGTAATTGCAAGATAACTAAGCTAAATATCGGTTTAATCGCCTCTGTATTTACTTTTTCTTCTTGTCTTTATAAGCCATACTGAGATCGCACTGCACAACTTTGGTGCATTGCCCTCAAGTGGATCAATAGACAAGGATGCTGTTTTGAATTCTGAATTAACCAGTTCGATTATTAATAATATGGTCACGGCTACCTTAATGCTCGACGACGGCCTGATCATTCGCTACGCCAATCCAGCCGCGGAGCAACTTTTTTCTCAAAGTTCAAAACGCATTGTCGATCACCCACTGTCTCAATTAATTCAACACGCCTCTCTGGATCTTGCTCTGCTCACTCAACCATTACAGAGCGGCCAAAGTGTCACTGATAGCGATGTCACCTTCGTGGTCGATGGTAAACCACTCATGCTCGAAGTGACGGTGAGTCCACTCTCCTGCCAAGCTCCTCACTCCAACAAAAAGGCATTAATGCTGTTGGTTGAAATGAGAAAGATCGATCAACAGCGACGTTTAAGCCAAGAGTTAAACCAACACGCTCAACAACAAGCCGCCAAATTACTGGTTCGCGGGCTGGCTCATGAAATCAAAAATCCTCTTGGTGGGTTACGAGGCGCTGCCCAATTATTGGAGAAAATGCTACCTGAGCCTGAGTTGACCGAATACACCCAGATCATTATTGAACAAGCAGACAGGCTTCGAGTGCTTGTTGACCGCTTACTTGGCCCTCAAAAACCGGGACAGAAGAAGAGCGAAAATCTGCATTTAATTTTAGAGAAAGTCCGCCAGCTTGTAGAGTTAGACATTAATGCGGATGTACGTATTGAGCGAGATTACGACCCTAGCCTGCCCGATATTTTGATGGACACCGACCAAGTTGAGCAAGCGATGCTCAACATTGTGAGTAACGCGGCTCAAATACTGTCGAACCAGCCGCAAGGCATTATCACCATCCGCACCAGAACAGTGCATCAGGCCAACATTCACGGGCAACGGCACAAGCTTGCGGCACGGATTGAAATTATCGACAACGGCCCAGGTATTCCTAGTGAGCTACAGGACACACTTTTCTATCCAATGGTCAGTGGCAGAGAAGGCGGAACCGGGTTGGGTTTATCTATCTCACAGAATTTAATCGATCAGCATCATGGGAAAATTGACGTCGAAAGCTGGCCCGGTCATACGATATTTACGATCTATTTACCGATTTAATTTCACTCAGGATACAAAAATCCAATATCACTTAATAAATCACTGAGTTCACCAAATTTGCTGCAAGGAACAAAAGATGAGTAAAGGCTACGTATGGGTTGTTGATGATGACAGATCGATTCGCTGGGTAATTGAGAAAACCCTCTCTTCCGCCAATATAAAATGCGAAACATTTGCCGACGCTGAAAGTGTATTAATGGCATTAGAACGCGAAATACCCGATGTCTTAGTGTCCGATATTCGCATGCCTGGAATGGATGGTATTGACCTACTCAACCAAGTGTCACAGCGCTGCCCTGATCTGCCCGTGATTATTATGACCGCGCACTCTGATCTTGATGCGGCGGTGAACGCTTATCAAAAAGGGGCTTTTGAGTATCTACCAAAACCATTCGATATCGATGAAACACTCACCTTAGTCGAACGCGCCATCGCACATAGCCAAGAACAAAAACGTTCTCACTCAAACGCAGAAGCCTTGAATACCAATACACCTGAAATCATAGGTGAAGCCCCTGCCATGCAAGAAGTATTCAGAGCGATAGGTCGACTGTCCCGCTCTTCTATCTCCGTATTGATCAATGGCGAATCAGGAACCGGCAAAGAACTCGTGGCTCACGCACTGCATCGTCACAGCCCTAGAGCTGACAAACCCTTTATTGCATTAAATATGGCCGCTATTCCAAAAGATCTTATTGAATCAGAATTATTTGGTCACGAAAAAGGGGCATTTACGGGAGCCAACAGCGTTCGCCAAGGCCGCTTTGAACAGGCAAATGGCGGCACACTATTTCTGGATGAGATTGGTGACATGCCTCTTGATATCCAAACTCGCTTGTTGCGCGTGTTATCCGATGGCCAATTCTATCGAGTCGGTGGGCGATCACCTGTACAAGTAGACGTCAGAATCGTTGCCGCCACCCACCAACACCTAGAGCAACTCGTTAAAGCCGGAGATTTTCGCGAAGATTTATTTCACCGTTTGAATGTTATTCGGATCCATATTCCAGCGTTAAGAGAGCGTAAGCAAGATATCGAAAAGCTAACACAGCACTTTCTTAGCATGGCCGCAGAAGAGTTAGGTGTCGAAATAAAATCGCTGCACAAAGAAACAGTCGAGGTACTCAATACGCTCGCTTGGCCGGGAAACGTCAGACAATTAGAGAATATTTGTCGTTGGTTAACCGTAATGGCAAGTGGCAGTGAAATTCTACCCAGCGATCTACCGACTGAATTAGTCGATGACAAGAAAATGACCGCTCCTGACTCAGATGCGAGTTGGCAGCATCAACTCACTACCTGGGCCAAAAATTCATTAGCTTCTGGAGAAACAGAACTACTTTCTTATGCACTTCCTGAGTTTGAACGTATACTGTTAGAAGCCGCATTGGAGCACACTAATGGTCATAAACAAGATGCCGCTAAAGTTTTAGGCTGGGGGCGCAATACACTTACTCGAAAACTTAAGGAACTGTATTAGCTTTATAGACCGTTAGCTTTAATAGACCGTTAGCTTTTAGGCTATGAGCATATTAGGTCATTAGCATTTTAGATCATTAGCTTTATAGGCTATTCGTTTTATAGACTGAGCTCTCGCTTCTACTGATTGCTCAGTCAAAACAGTCGATTGTTTTTTTTGGAATGATAAACTTACAGAATGATATTCCTACAGATGAATAGTGCATGTCCATGATAAAAAAAATTACGCTTAGAACTGCTCTCGTTCTCCCCACTGTAATGATTTTAATAATTACATTTGGCGTAATTGTGTTTGTCCAACAAAATAGCTATGAAAAAATGGTCAATGATATAAGTACCAAGCAACTTACGTCACTCACCGCCAACGTCAACAAAAGCCTATTCACCTTCCTCCATGAACCATTTAATGCCAGCTTAGCTCTCAGTCATAACATCGGATTCAATCAGCTTTACCAACCAAATAACATCGAACCACTACAGAGCTACATGCATGCGGCTTTTTCCAATCTCTACCGAAATATCCCTCAATTAGATGCTCTCGGTTTTGGCTCAACACGTTTAGAACATATCACCTACCGGAAAGAAGCCAACAATGGCTACACGCTTATTCTTCAAGATGAGCGCACAGACAGAAACCTCGTCGTTTATCGTGGAAGTAAAATCAGCCAAGATATTCGTTCCATTATTTCTAACTATGATTCTCGAACCCGCCCTTGGTATACGCCGGTAGCCAAAACTAAAAAACCAATATGGTCTTCGATTTATGCTAATGCCGATGAAAGGCAAGAAATAACGCTCTCTGCGCTCACCCCCGTTTTTACTGATGATGCATTTCAAGGCGTATTTGTAGCCGATATCAAAATCAATACGTTCAATAAGTTTTTGCAGAATCTCAAAGAAAAACACAATGCCTCTTTTTATATTTTTGATCAGGACCAACGTTTAGTCGCGCATTCCAGCAATGGCAGCGTTGTCTCATGGGGGACGCCTACCACAGAGAAAGGTCACCGACTGCTGGCGACAGAAAGTAGTAACCCGATAATCAAAATCAGCTCTAGCTACATTAATGAGAACAAACTCGACCTCAATAGTGGCACCCAGCGGTTCCAGTTTAATGTCGATGGCGAGCGTTACTTTAGCCAAACCACCCCTTTTAAGGACGAATATGGTCTTACTTGGTTTATTAGCACCTCCATCTCTGAGTCCGATCTGTTAGGTGACCTGCCACAGGATCAGAAAAACAGTTGGTTAATGGGGGTGATTGTGGGCTTATTTGGTATTGGGATGGCGATTCTAGCTCTCAATAGAATCACAAAACCCATCACATCAACTGCAGATTCAGCGAAACAACTGGCGAAAGGAGATTGGGACAGCACCATGCCTCAGCCTGGGTATATATACGAAACCAGTATGTTGGTGTCTGCATTTAATGAGATGTCGAATAATCTTAGAGCCTCGTTTAAAGCGTTGAGGGATCAGATTCTCATCGACCCGCTCACGAAGTTATATAGCCGAGATGGGTTAATTGAAACCAGTTCAGCATTTGAGGCAACCTCAGGGTTTCTGCTACTCATCGGTATTGATCGCTTTAGAGATATCAACGAGAGCCTTGGGCACCACAAAGGCGATCAGCTATTGGTGATGATTGCTGAGCGCTTAAACGCCGTCTCTGAGTATGATTATATTATTGCTCGTCCAGGTGGTGATGAGTTTGCGATCTATCTTCCAAACGCAACCCAGCAAGAAGAGGTCACACTGTTTGCCCATACCATACTGCAAATCTTCAACTCAGCTTTTGTATTACAAAGCGAGAATGTCGTCATTAATGCTTCCATTGGAATTGTTGAAACGTCATCAAACCAAAACATGATGCTTTGGTTACGTAATGGCAGCATTGCATTAAGCCTTGCCAAGAAAGACATCACACACATTACGATATATAGCCCTGAAATGGCCGATGTCTCTCGTAACCGAACCAAAATGATGACAAAAATTCAGTTCGGCTTAGCAAATGATGAGTTTGTTCCCTTCTACCAACCGATTATCGATCTCGCCACAGGAAACGTCATTGGAGCTGAAGCACTGGCTCGGTGGATAAGCTCTGACAATGAAATCATTTCTCCAATCGACTTTATTCCATTAGCCGAAGATACCGGGTTGATTGAAGGGATTGGGCAGCAAATACTTGAAAAAACGTGCCATGACACTGCACACGCCATCCGCACCAGAAAATGGCCAATTAACTTCCAGATTCACGTCAATGTTTCAGTGAATCAACTCTCTAAACCGACGTATATTGATGATGTAAAGCGAATCATTCATGAAACAGGGCTTTCTGAATCGAACCTAACCTTAGAGATAACGGAGTCTCGCATTGCTGATAGTGACCCGATGGTGATGCAAAATATGCGTACTCTCAAAGAGATGGGAATAGGCATCGCCATTGACGACTTCGGAACTGGGTACTCTTCTCTCGCTTATCTACATAAGTTACCGTTCAACTGTCTTAAAATAGATCGCGCTTTCATCAAAAAATTGGATAGTAAGAATTTAGACAGTTCAATTGTTGCCGCCATCGTGAATATCACGAAGGGATTTAAAGTCAATTTAGTCGCGGAAGGCGTTGAAACTGTACAACAAGCTGAATTACTCGCGCAACTTCATTGCCCTCAAGTACAAGGTTTTCTGTACAGTAAGCCAGTGCCACTTGATGAATGGCCAACAGATTTAGTTAACATGAATTAGAAAACAGCACTTTGGGCTGATTTTCTAGACATTGAGTACTGACACTTAGGTCAATCATTTTTATACTTACGCTAACTACAGCGATCTGGAATCACAATAATGATAACTAAAAATCTGCCCCTAACTGACTTGCACCGCCACCTTGACGGTAATATCCGTACTCAAACTATTTTAGATTTGGGCCAAAAATTTGGTGTTGCACTGCCTGCTTACGATGTTGCAGCCTTAACACCTCACGTTCAGATTGTTGAAGCTGAGCCATCTCTTGTTGCCTTCCTTTCTAAGTTAGATTGGGGTGTGGCTGTTTTAGGTGATCTTGATGCTTGCCGCCGCGTCGCTTACGAAAACGTTGAAGACGCTCTTAATGCTCAAATCGATTATGCTGAACTTCGCTTTTCGCCTTACTACATGGCGATGAAGCATAAACTTCCAGTTGCTGGTGTGGTTGAAGCAGTGGTTGATGGTGTTGAGGCAGGCATGCGCGATTTCGGCATCAAAGCGAACCTGATTGGTATTATGAGCCGTACTTTTGGTACCGATGCTTGCCAACAAGAACTCGATGCTATTTTGACTCAGAAAGATAAGATTGTTGCTGTCGATCTTGCTGGTGATGAGCTAGGTCAACCGGGTGATCGTTTCGTATCTCACTTTAAACAAGTGAAAGATGCAGGCCTAAACGTAACGGTTCACGCTGGTGAAGCTGCGGGTGCAGAAAGCATGTGGCAAGCGATTCAAGAACTTGGTGCAACGCGTATTGGTCACGGTGTAAAAGCGATTCACGATCCAAAACTGATGGATTTCTTAGTTGAAAACCGTATTGGTATCGAATCTTGCCTAACGTCTAACTTCCAAACAAGCACCGTTGAATCTTTGGCTAACCACCCTGTGAAACAGTTCCTTGACCACGGTGTTATGGCTTGTCTAAATACGGACGATCCTGCGGTTGAAGGTATTGAACTTCCATACGAATACGAAGTGGCAGCACCTCAAGCTGGGTTGACTCCTGCTCAAATTCGCCAAGCACAAATCAATGGTTTGGATCTAGCCTTCATCTCTGATGCAGAAAAAGCAGAGCTACGAGCTAAAGTGGCTGACCGCGCTTAATTTTTACGGTCATCGTCGATAAGGGTTAAATGCTTTATCGACGGAAACAAAAATGCCAGCATCGTTGCTGGCATTTTTATTGGTATAAACTGAACTCAGTAATAATCGATTAAATCACTCGTGAGAACTGCTGCTGTCTTGCTCGACTACGTAAGTATTTATCAAAGCACATACAAATATTACGGATCAACAAACGCCCACGAAGCGTCACTCTAATTTCAGTGTTATCCACTTCAACCAATTCATCATCGATGAATGTTTGTAGCAGTTGCAAATCTTCAGCAAAGTACTGATTAAACGTTACTTTATACTCAGATTCAATCATACTCTTATCAAGTTTAAAGTTACAAATCAGCTGTTTAATCACTTCACGACGCAGTAGATCATCGCTATCAAGAGCGACACCTTTCCATAGCGCATGACGCAATTCATTCACTTGAGCATAGTACTTTTTCAGCTCTTTCTGGTTTTGTGCGTATGCATCACCAATCATTGAAATCGCTGAAACACCAAACCCAACCAGATCCGCTTCACCTTGAGTGGTGTAACCTTGGAAATTACGGTGCAAAATACCTTGGCGTTGAGCAACAGCCAATTCATCGTCAGGCAGAGCAAAGTGATCCATACCAATAAATTGATACCCAGCGCCTGTTAGTGTACCGATGGTGTCTTGCAAGATCGCCATTTTCTCTTCAGCTGCAGGTAAATCTTCATCTTTAATTTTACGCTGCGCTGCAAATAACTGCGGCATATGAGCGTAATTAAACACCGACAAACGACCCGGCTTCATATCCAGAACTTGAGACAAGGTTTCCGCAAATGACTCTTTCGTCTGTTTTGGCAAACCATAAATCAGATCTAGGTTAGTTGAACGGAAACCTAACTGCTTCGCGCGTTCAACCATTGCAATGATGAACTCTTCATCTTGTTCACGGTTTACGAGTTGCTGAACTTCTTTATTAAAATCTTGAACGCCGATACTTAGGCGGTTAAAGCCTTCACTGCGTAAGTGATCCAATACATCCAGCTCAATTTCACGAGGGTCAACTTCAATACTAATTTCAGCATCTGCATCAAAGTTGAACTCTGCACGTAGAATCGTCATTAAACGAGTAATTTGAGCCTTAGTTAGGAATGTCGGAGTACCGCCACCAAAATGCAACTGAGTAATACGACGTTCATTTAACAGTGACGCACGCAAGCGGATCTCATGTTCAATAACGTCCAGATACTCATCCGCTTTGTGAGAGTGGCGAGTAATCACTTTATTACAACCGCAGTAATAACAAAGCTTATGGCAGAAAGGAATATGCACATATAGCGAGAGCGGGCGCTCAGGATACTGCGTGCATGCCATATCGTAATCAGCAATGGTGAACGCTTCATGAAACTCAAGAGCGGTCGGGTATGAGGTATAACGAGGGCCGGAGTAGTTGTACTTATCTAAAATAGCTTGATCCCAAACTATTTGTTGGCCGGATTCAATTTGCTGACTGGACATGGGGTTTTCCACTTAAAACTAGGACGGGTTATTTTGCCACACGACCATGGCAGACGTTGCCTGGCAAAAAAGTTTTTAGATACAAATATTCAGAAATGCTAGCGTGATCACTTCATAAGATACCCCTAAATGAGTATCTAAAGTAACCAATAGTTAGACCATCTGAATATTGATCTGATTATTGAGCGGTTTGACTTGTTCTTGCAGCTGCTTTAACTCATCAACAACAGCGTCATTCAAGCGCGTTTCTGCTTTATGTCGTTCAAGGTTTTGCTTCATTCGCTCAGATTTTTGTATCTCTTGGCGACTTTCACCGCGAGCCATATCTTTTACAACGTGGTACAACTCTGAAATAGCAGGATAGCGCTGTTCAAAATCAACACGCTGCTCACCTTGAACGTAATCCATAATGCAATAAACGCGAATGCTAATTTCCGATAAGTCACACTCACCCTGAATACCCGCTAAACATAAGGTATTCACATTTTCATAAATATTAGCATTACGTTTATTGATCGCTAAAGCTTGGTGCTGCTGTTGCAGCACCTTTTGCTTTTTGATTTGAAGCAGAAGGTAACCCGCATAAGCAGCCAAAGCCACAATAATGACTCCACCAACAATCGCTAATAAGGTTACATTCATCAGGCTTCTTATCCTTTAAAATCGTTTAAATTGATGTCTTCAAACTGAGAAAGCAGATCTTCATCAGAACTTGATTTCTTAGGTTGTGACTTCGGCTCAATGGCATCAAGTTCAGCCAGTTCAGCTTCTGACATCTCCTCATCAGAGAATTCTTCACCAAAATGCTCATCAGACTCATCCGATTCAGGTTCCATCAAACCAAGTTGATTCATCAGAACTTCGATACGATCTAATTTCTCATCAACATACTTCTGCAAACCAGCACCTAGGTTTTCACCCATTTCAATGCGATCGATAAGTACATTAAGTTGAGCATCATTCTCAAGCATTTCAAGTTCTTGAGCAGCAGAGATCTTACGCTCTTGCTTAGTCAGCTTCTTCTTAGGCTCGATGATTAATGGGATCTTTTTCTTGCTGCCTAAACGAGGGTCACGTGCTTTTGCTGCACTTTGTGCTTTTGCATCGCTCACTTCAGAGTTACGGTTACCCGTTTTTAGACCTTTACGCTTTTTAATGCGTTTTTGCTCACGACCTTGTACATTTGACTCTGTACGGTTACGAGTTACAACGACTTCACCACCGCTTGATGGTCCTACTTTTCTAGATTTTTTATTACGGCTCATTACTGGGCTTTCCTCAGTAAAATTACATCATTACCAATAAATTCGAGTTCGAGCTTATCCCGCTCGGCCAAAAACTGGAAAGTTTGACGGCTAAAAAAGACTACATGCGTAAGGTCATTTTTATAGTGCCAGCTAGCAAACGCATCTACGTCTATTACTAGCTTAGTCATTAAACCAATCCAGCCACCAGGCTTAACTAAATTCAACCATTTCTGCCACACTTGATTGGGCTCATATAAGTGCTCAATCACTTCTGTGGCTGTCATAAAGTCATACACTTTATCTAACACCTGAGTCTCAGGGTGATAGTAAATATCGTATAACTCCATATTGTGCCCCGCTTCTTGTAACATTAAAGACAATGTCGGTCCTGGGCCACAACCAAAATCTAATCCACAAGATGGTTTTTCCAACCTTTCTAATAAAGGAGTGGAGACGCGTGATAAAAAGCGTCGATATCCCATATCTTGGGGATCATTGTTATGTAGATCGTAGTGAGCTTTTTCAACTTTAGCATCCAATCTTTGTTCAGGTGGAACAAAAACCAAATGACAACGTGAGCACTGCAAGTACTCTCGATGTTTATCTTCAAAATAGTGAGAAATATGACTACTGGAGCATAAAGGACAAAAATTCATTAACACATCCTCAAACAAGGATGCGAAACATACCAGAAACTGGCTTTATAGTGGAGAGGTATTGAACATTTTTTCATCAGATAAAGAAAAAAAATCCACATCTCGACCATCGCTGCCGATTTCAATCAGGAGAGGTAGGAAAAATAGGACGCCTCGACAATCAAGAGGAGAATTCACATGATAAAAAATGACAGATGCCACACACGAACAGCTCCGAGATGAGGCTATGGTTCTAGATCTGGTTTTGCTTCTGGCTTTAAAAAAAGAAAACGCCTCTACCAGTTAGCAGCGGTTAGCTACCACCAATAAAGGCGTATCTGTAATACTATGCTCGAGCGATATTGTTATTAGTGTAGGCCACCAACGTATTTAGATAAGGTATCAATATCTTCATCGTTCAATTTCTTCGCGATATCACGCATCATGGCGTTCATATCGTTATTACGTGACCCATCACGGAATTTTTCCAGTTGAGCTTTTACGTAATCAGCATGCTGACCCGAAATTTTAGGGAATCCAGACAATTCTGTACCGTTACCACGGGGACCGTGACACGCCGTACATGCTGTAATTCCACGTTCTGCATCACCAGCAAAGTAAAGAACCTTACCTGCTGCGACAACATTTTCTGGCGTTGTATTTCCAGAAATCGGTAGAGAAGAGTAATAAGCAGACAAATCCGCCATATCTTGCTCTGAAAGTGGCATAGCCATGCCACCCATGACAGGATCGTAACGACCTTGCTTACCACCGCTGGTCATTCCAAGCTTAAGTTCTTTTAACTGCTTCTCAAGATACTTAGCATGTTGACCCGCTATTTTAGGGTAATTAGTGATTAGACTGTTGCCGTCAGCACCATGGCAGGCAACACATGTTTGTGATTTTGCTTTACCAGCTTCAATACTACCTTGAGCCCATACTGAGCAGCTGGCTAAAAGACTCAAAATTAGCGCTAATTTCTTCATGACATTCCATTATAATTATCAAGCTTCCAGTACCACTCTATGTTCTCATGGTACAATAGGCGACCTTATGCCGAGCACGGTTATTTTACACAATTTCACAAAAAAGTAATCAATCGACTACACAAAGTCGAGATGGAGTTAACAGTGAGCGTAAAAATTCATTATCAAAACACGCATTTCATTACCAGTGCACCTGATATTCGTCATTTACCAGAAGACGAAGGGATCGAAATTGCGTTTGCAGGACGCTCCAATGCTGGTAAATCTAGTGCATTAAATCGCCTAACCAACCAACGTGGTTTAGCAAAAACAAGTAAAACACCAGGTCGCACGCAATTAATTAACTTATTTAAAGTGCGTGAAGATTGTCATATTGTCGATCTACCTGGGTACGGTTTTGCTCAAGTTCCTGTTGAACTGAAGAAAAAATGGCAGAAATCACTGGGTGAATACCTACAAAAACGTGAGTCTTTAAAAGGACTTGTCGTATTAATGGATATTCGTCACCCAATGAAAGACCTTGATCAGCAGATGATTTACTGGGCTGTAGATAGCCATATTCCAGTTCAGGTATTGCTAACGAAAGCGGATAAACTAAAAAGTGGCGCACGTAATGCGCAGCTGTTGAAGATTCGTAAAGATTCAGCAGGCTTTGGTGGGGATGTTTCTGTCGATGTATTCTCATCACTCAAAGGACTTGGTGTTGATCAACTGCGTAACAAGCTGGACACATGGTTTGCGCCGGCACTTGTTGATTTAGTCGAAAACGACGACATCGATGAGTAAATTGTAGTATTTGATTGAACGATTAAGAGCCCTGCCAAATTTGGTGGGGCTTTTTCTATTCGGGGATTTTTTCCAAGCCTATATTTTCTTTCAGGCATAAAAATCCCCACCATCCTGGTGGGGCAATGGGAGAGAAATAGTAGTAGTTATTATGCTGACTAGGATTCCTTAGCTTGGCTAAAATATCAATACCTTATCACTTCACTTTTCACCGCCTCCCACATGAACATGAGATCAAAAAAACGCTAACCAGTTGTTTTAAAAAATCAAAAACAATAAGAACCCTTCAACACTGGCTTCTTAATTTTAGCTGGAAAATATTATTCATGTGATCGGTATAAAATTACATTCCACTCATTGAGTAACACGGTCATGAGTTTTAATAATAAAGGTGTATGCGGCAATACTGAGCTCAGAAAGTAGCTGGAAAGTTAAGAGGAGGAGTTTCATATAGAGCGGTAACTGTAGGTGATATAACGGAAAAAGTTTTCTTTGCCCCATAAAAAACGCCCCAGTCAAATACTGACTGGGGCGGCTGAATCAGCCTAATCCAATAACGTGAAACAAAAGGTCTGAAAGATAGAACATCTTACCTCTGTACCCTACAAGAGATAATGTACAACAATTGGTCAGAAATGAAAACTTTTTTTGTAATTTATTTTCACCAAAATATTACTAAAAAACAGACAATCCCAATTTTTCAATTCTTTTTTTTTAATCAAAAAAAGCCAGCGTTTGTGCGCTGGCTCATGATTTATGACTCAATATGGTTAAAAAGTAACTAGTGCGCTTGGTCCCAGTTGTCACCGTGACCAGATTCAGCCACTAACGGAACATCCAGATTAGCCGCCGCCTCCATCAATTGTTGTACTTTACTTTCAATTTCGCCTAAAGCAGACTCTTGAACTTCAAATACCAGTTCATCGTGTACTTGCATCAACAACTTCACTCGACCATCGCCTTCCGCTTGGATCCATTCGTCTACCAATAACATCGCTTTCTTAATGATGTCTGCCGCTGTTCCTTGCATTGGGGCATTAATCGCCGCACGTTCTGCTGCTTTACGACGCATTCCATTACGTGATTTGATTTCTGGTAAATGCAACTGGCGACCAAATAAGGTTTCAACAAAACCCTGTTCAGATGCTTTTGAGCGCGTATCTTCCATGTATTGCATCACGCTTGGGTAACGTTCGAAATACATGTCCATATAATGTTGAGCTTCGCCTCTTGGAATACCAAGCTGTTTTGCTAAACCAAATGCACTCATTCCGTAGATAAGACCGAAGTTCACCGCCTTTGCTCGACGACGTTGCTCTGTCGTCACTTCATCGATGCTAACACCGATAATTTCAGCCGCGGTTGCAGCATGAATATCTTTGCCCTGTTGGAACGCTTCTAATAAGGCCTTATCCCCTGATAAGTGCGCCATAATACGCAGCTCAATTTGAGAATAATCGACCGCTAAGATTTTCCAACCGTGAGGTGCAACGAATGCCTGACGAATTCGACGACCTTCTTCGTTACGAATAGGAATATTCTGTAAGTTTGGATCGGTTGAAGATAAACGACCTGTCGCCGTTACGGCTTGGTGATACGAGGTATGCACGCGCCCAGTTTCGCCGTTGATCATCTTCGGAAGTTTATCGGTATACGTTGATTTCAGCTTAGCTAGACCACGATATTCTAGGATAAGCTTTGGCAATGGGTAATCTAACGCAAGCTCTTGTAATACTTCTTCGTTAGTCGATGGTGCGCCAGATGGTGTTTTCTTCACGACTGGCAGTCCCATTTTTTCAAATAGGATCGCTTGAAGCTGTTTTGGAGAGCTTAGGTTGAACTCTTGTTCCGCAACTTCATACGCTTTTTGTTCGAGTTCATCTAAACGAGCCGCGATCTCTTGCGATTGAGCCCCTAACAGCATGTCATCAATGAAAACGCCCGTACGTTCAATGCGTGACATCACTGGCACTAATGGCATTTCGATATCTTCATAAACGGATTTCAGCTTTTCATCCGCTTCAATGTGTTTCATCAAACGATTGTGCAAACGTAGAGTCACATCCGCATCTTCTGCTGCATATGGTGACGCTTGCTCAAGATCGATCTGATTAAATGTCAGCTGCTTTTTGCCTTTACCTGCGATCTGCTCAAATGAAATACAGCTATGTTGCAAGAATCGAAGCGCTAAGCTATCCATATCATGCTTGCCACCGACACTGTTATACACGTAAGACGCTAACATGGTGTCGTGTTTGATGCCTTTCATATCGATACCGTAACGCGCAAGAACACTGGCATCGTATTTCAGATTCTGCCCAACCTTCGCTTGTGCATCATCTTCTAAAATAGGTTTTAACTGTGCTAATACCCAATCACGATCTAGTTGCTGTGGCGCATCAAGATAATCATGAGCCACCGGAACATAAGCGGCTACACCTTCTTCTGTCGCAAATGATAGGCCGACTAGATTCGCTACCATGTAGTCTAGGCTGTCTGTTTCAGTATCAAACGCAAACAGCTCAGACGCTTGCAATTTTTCTAACCACAATTTGAAGGTTTCTTCATCAAGAATGGTTTCGTACTGACTGCGGTCAATAGTCACCGCTGAATTGTCGATTACTGATGCAGAACTTGAAGCGCTTGTGCTACTGCGCATCGCACCGGACTTTTCATCCGCCTCAACAACGCCTGTGCCACCTTCAAGTAATTCATTCAGCCAAGACTTAAAGACCATTTGGCCGTAAAGCTTAATGAGCTCATCGGTATTTGGTTCAGCCTTAACTAAAGATTCTGGTGTCTCTTCTAGTTCAACATCTAATTTGATCGTCGCAAGCTCGTAAGACATCAAAGCATTATCTTTATTGTCGACTAACTTCTTCGCCATGGTTTTAGAACCACGGAAACCTAGGGCTGCGATGTCATCAAGATTTTCATACAGCTTTTCAATACTACCAATACCTTGCAGTAGAGCGGTTGCCGTTTTATCACCAACCCCAGGAACGCCTGGAATGTTATCGACTTTATCGCCCATTAAGGCTAAGTAATCGATGATTAACTCAGGGGGAATTCCGAATTTTTCGATCACCCCTTCACGATCCATGACCACGTTTGTCATCGTATTGATAAGCGTAACGTTCTCATCTACAAGCTGCGCCATATCTTTATCGCCAGTGCTGATCAGAACAGGCATACCCGCTTTAGAGGCTTGTGACGCTAATGTACCAATAACGTCATCGGCTTCAACTCCAGAAATCGAAATTAATGGCAAGCCCATTGCTCGAATCACATTGTGCAGCGGCTCGATCTGACAACGTAGGTCATCTGGCATTGGTGGACGATTGGCTTTGTACTCTGGGTACATGTCGTCACGAAAGGTTTTCCCTTTGGCATCAAAGATGACGGCAATCCTATCCGAAGCAAACTGCCTCATCATACTGCGAAGCATATTCACAACACCGTAAATGGCATTGGTCGGAATATCACCATTACTCATGGTGCCAGGATAAGCATGAAAAGCACGGTAAAGGTACGAAGATCCATCAATGAGAATTAATGGGTTATCAGGAATGCGAGCCATAGTATTTTGTATCCAAAGAAATACGAAAAATGATCTGCTTAGGATGCCACGACTCACGATCTGAATCTATGCCAACCATTCGCTTTTACTCGCATAGATCAAGCGAAAATCGTTGTTCACAAGACACTCAAACTGTGGATAACTCTGTTTATATATTTTATCCACTGGTTATACAAGGTAATTAATTCGCACCAAACCTCAACTTAAGCCCATGAAATAAATAAACTTATATATAGATCGAACAGATTTAAATCGATCCTTTCACGATCCCTCATTGTGGAAAAGAATGTTCCCCATCCATTATTCCACTCCACCTGACACCTCTAAGCGACTGGCATAAAAAAAGCGACACCCGAAGATGTCGCCTAGCATAAAAGTGGAAAGCCAAATCATTTGTTGTTATTCAGCCTTACCAAAAGCTATAAATTACACTGGAAGCAATGTGAGCAATGTCGTGTCAAAAAAGAACTTAGTGCAAGTTCGTTAAGAATTCTTGGTTAAAGCTAAATTGGAAGCTTTTCAACATCCTTGTGAACCGTTTCTTTATTCCTTAAGACGCAGTTAATAATAATGATTCTCATTTAATAGTCAACCATTAAATGAGAAAAAATATCATTTAGATCTTAGCGTGTTAATTGCTTAACAAAATGAATGCTCGAAGCGGATAATGGCTCCTTTTTTTCGAAATGCTCAATGGCGTAGCCGTTTCTCAACAGTAAACGCAGCATCGCTGGAAACTGATTACGAGATTTTACTTTCAGATACTGATACTGCTGGCTTTCGACCCAACGCTCTTGCTCATTCAATAACGCTTGGGCTACTCCTTTATTTCTCGCAATCGGAGAAACGCCACCAAACCAACTATAGAAAGTGTCATCATCAAGCTGGTAGCCAATTTTAAATCCAAGCAACGTGCCCTCTTCTTCGGCAACAAGGATTAGCTGCTTTTTACCTTGTAAACGAAGTTGTAAAGATTCGATGGTCTCTCCTCGAACAAATTCATCAATAGATTCAACCACCGCGATGACTTCTTGCAGGTCACCCACTCTCACATCAACCGACATAAACTATCCCTCCAATAAAAAAGGGCTGGTACAAGACCAACCCTATTTACTACTGCGTTTCGTTTACCCTACTTTTCAGTATTTAGGTGCTCAGCGGCTTGTGCATTTTCTTGCGCCAACCATTCCGCTACGTCTTTCGCAAAGTACGTTAAAATGCCATCAGCACCCGCACGTTTAAAGCAAAGTAGTGACTCTAAAACCGTCTCTTGCTCTTTTAACCAGCCATTTTGAATCGCCGCTTTATGCATCGCATATTCACCAGAAACTTGGTAAGCAAACGTTGGAACTTGAAGCTCTGACTTCACTCGACGAACAATATCTAAATACGGCATGCCCGGTTTCACCATGACCATATCCGCACCTTCATTGATATCCATCGCCACTTCATGAATCGCTTCATCACTATTTGCTGGATCCATCTGGTAGTTTTTCTTATTACCACCCTTCAAATTAGATGATGAACCGACGGCATCACGGAACGGGCCGTAGTAACAAGAGGCGTATTTTGCCGAGTAAGCCATAATCTGAGTATGAATATGCCCAGCTTCTTCTAATGCTTCACGAATTTTACCAATACGGCCATCCATCATATCCGATGGAGCAACAACATCTGCGCCAGCTTCAGCATGAGACAGTGCCTGTTTGATCAAGACTTCTGTCGTTTCATCGTTTTGTACGTAGCCATCTTCATCAATAATGCCGTCTTGGCCATGAGTGGTGAATGGGTCTAATGCTACATCAGTAATCACGCCCATTTGCGGCACGTGTTCTTTCAATGCGCGAACCGCTCGTTGCACTAAGCCTTCTGGGCTGTATGCTTCAATAGCACATAAGCTTTTTGCATCTTGATTCACTACCGGGAATAAAGCGATCGCAGGCACGCCCAGTTTGGCTAGGTACTCTGCCTCTTCGAGCATCAGATCGATAGAAAGACGCTCAACACCAGGCATCGACTCAACCGATTCACGACGATCTTTACCCATAAGAATAAACATCGGATAAATAAGATCGCTAACTGTAAGTTGATTTTCGGCCATAAGACGGCGACTAAAATCATGTTTACGCATGCGGCGCATACGTCGCCCTGGGAATTGACCTTGAATTGAAACAGACACTCGATTCTCCTTGTCTGGATTAGTAGCTTAATCAGAGAATATCACTCTCGATCTCAGACGCTAGTGCTATTATTTAAAACCTGTAAAAAATGACGAAAAATGACCTTCTTCTCACACTGCTTTATACTCTCCCTACTAACGAAACCGACTGAGACCAAACATGATTGACTCACACGCCCACATTTACGCCACTGAATTTGATAATGATCGTGATGAGGTTGTGCAGCGCGCACTTGCTCAGGGTATCGACACAATCTTACTGCCCAATATCGACTTGGACTCTATCGAACCCATGCTAAAAACTGAAGCGGCTTACCCTGATGTATGTCGCTCTATGATGGGGCTGCATCCTTGCTATGTAGATGGTGATGTAAAACAGACTCTTGCAACGATCCACTCTTGGTTTGAAAAGCATCATTTCATTGCAGTTGGCGAGATAGGTATTGATCTCTATTGGGATAAGACCTTTAAAGCTGAACAGGAGATGGCTTTCATTACTCAATTAAATTGGGCAAAAGAGATGGATCTTCCTGTGGTGATCCATACTCGTGATTCGATTGAAGAGACGTTAACCCTACTACGTAAAGAACAAAATGGCTCTTTAAGAGGAGTATTTCACTGCTTTGGTGGGACAATTGAAGAAGCGAAAGCCATCAATGATCTCGGTTTTCATTTAGGTTTAGGCGGCGTATCAACATTTAAGAATGGTGGTATGGATAAAGTGATTCCACATTTAGATCTCAGTAAGGTGATCCTTGAAACCGACTGCCCATACCTTGCGCCTGTTCCGCATCGTGGTAAACGAAATGAGCCTGCGTACACGCAACTCATCGCCAAGCGTATTTCTGATCTACGAGACATCGAGATTGAACAGGTTGATATACTGACGACTCAGAATACAAAAACACTGTTTAACCTATAATTCCAGCTGTAAAGATAAGCTTTCAGATACAAAAAACGACTCATTCGAGTCGTTTTTTTATTTAATCTTCAACCTGCTCTTCATCAGGATCTTTACGCACGTAGAATCTCGCAAAGAACAAACCCACTTCGAACAGAATACACATAGGTATCGCTAACAGGGTTTGAGAAACCATATCTGGAGGCGTTAACATCATCCCGATAACAAAAGCGGCAACGACTATGTAAGGACGCTTTTCACTTAATGCTTTTGGATTCGTCGCCCCAGTCCAGCATAATAAAATGATGGCAACAGGCACTTCAAACGCAATACCAAACGCAAGGAACAGAGCTAGAACAAAATCGAGATAGCTTGAAATATCGGTCGCAAACTCCACCCCACCGAGTGAAATGGCCGTAAAGAAGCCAAATACCAACGGGAACACCACAAAATAAGCAAAAGCCACACCGCAGTAAAACAGCAGTGAACTAGAGAACATTAATGGCATAATCAAACGACGTTCGTGCTTATATAAGCCAGGAGCAACAAAGGCCCATACCTGATACAAAATAAAAGGCACGGCAATGAACACCGACGTCATTAAGGTTAACTTCAATGGCGTGAAAAATGGCGATGCAACATCCGTGGCAATCATCGTTGCCCCTTCAGGCAGGCGATCCACTAATGGTGCAGAGACAAATTCATAGATCTCATTGGAAAAATAAATCAGCCCAAGAAAAACAACAATCACCGCAATGATTGCGCGTAATAAACGATTACGCAGTTCTAACAAGTGGCTAATTAAAGGTTGTGTCTGCTCAGCAGAAGACATATCAAACCTCTTATATAGGGCGATCGAAAAGGAGCCGCAACGGTAGCAGCTCCAATTGGGTGAGACTATTCGGCTTTTTTATCTGACGAGCTTGGCTGCGCTTCACTATTTGTTTGCGCTTCACTATTGGTTGGAACAGACTCATTCCCCTGAGCAGTATTGTCTACCGCATCACCATCAGTGTTTTGCTTTGCATAAGGTCGAGTCACTTCTTGCGCTGCTTTCTTAAGTTCATCAACTGAAGCTTTCAGCTCTGGCGCAAGGTCTTCCATTCCCATTTGCTCAGCTTTACGCAAGTTATCTTGCAGTTCTTGAACCTTGAGCTCATGAGATAACTCATCTTTTACACTGTTCGCCATACTTTTCGCAGAACCAATAAATTTGGATACACTACGAATCGCGACAGGTAAACGCTCAGGACCAAGCACAACTAACCCCACGACAGATATCAATACCAGTTCCCAAAAACCGATATCAAACACGTATTATGCCTGCTCTTTGTCTTTTTCTTTCTTGATTTCAGCAGTGGTGTCCGTCTTCTGCCCTTCAAGATTCTTTGGTTCAAAGTCCGCATCTTTCTTTAACGCTGCAGGATCTTCATCACTCATGGCTTTTTTAAAGCCCTTTACAGCTGAACCTAAATCACCACCCATGCCGCGTAGCTTTTTAGTTCCGAATAGTAATACAACGATTACTGCGATGATTAGGAGTTGCCAAATACTGATACCGCCCATTATTTTTACCTCGGGTCTTTTCTACACAAAAAATTATATTTTCACGAGTCTACCGCTTAACGACGGTAAGCTCGCCAACTAAGCAGCCAAAATGTGACACCTGCTATGCCACAGCCCAATGTTAGCTGCTGATACGGGCTAGAGATTAAGATCGCAGAGCATACGACTAAAGTGGCTCCAACACCAAACAAAAACTTACCTGTCCCTTGTTGTCGCTTGCTATCTCGATAACCTTGATAAAGCTGATCCATTCTTTGATTCATGGATTTTCCTTGTCGTAAGCTATCATAAAGCAACTCTGGTAATTCTGGCAGCTTCTCTATCCAAAACGGTGCTCTATCTTTTACTGCATGCAGTAAAGCTTGTGGCCCGACTTGGTTCGCCATCCATTTTTCAAGAAACGGTTTTGCTGTCTCCCATAAGTCTAGCTGAGGATAAAGCTGACGCCCTAAACCTTCAACGTACAATAGTGTCTTTTGCAGCAACACCAATTGAGGTTGAACTTCCATATTAAAGCGACGAGCGGTATTGAATAGGTTCAATAGCACGTGACCAAATGAAATTTCACATAAAGGTTTAGCAAAAATCGGTTCACATACAATACGGATTGCAAATTCAAACTCATCAATATTGGTATCAGCAGGCACCCAACCAGAGTCCACATGCAGCTCAGCAACTCGGCGATAATCACGATTAAAAAAGGCTAAGAAGTTCTCTGCCAAATAACGCTTATCTTCGCTATTGAGTGTGCCAACAATGCCGCAATCTAAACCAATCCATTGTGGATTTTCTGGATGCTCTGGGTTAACAAATACATTTCCCGGATGCATATCTGCATGGAAAAAACTGTCACGAAACACTTGAGTAAAGAAGACACTCACGCCACGTTCAGCCAACAATTTCATGTTGGTGCCATTGGCTTCTAATGAGGCTATATCAGAGACTTGAATGCCATAAATTCGCTCAGAGACCATCAAGTGTTCACTGCTTAAATCAGAGATCACTTCAGGTACGTAAAGCTCTTCACTGCCTTCAAAGTTGCGTCTTAATTGAATGGCATTCGCCGCTTCTCGACGCAGATCCAATTCATCAATTAAGGTTTTTTCATACTCACGAACCACTTCTACGGGCTTTAATCGTCTTGCTTCTGGCAAGGCTTTTGCGACGATTCTAGCCATGCGATACATCAGCTTAATATCGGCATCAATCACAGGACGAATATCAGGACGAATCACTTTAAGTACAATATCTCGACCTGATTCTTTTAGCTTCGCGGTATGTACTTGAGCAATCGACGCTGAAGCAAGTGGCTCGATATCGAAATCCGTAAACCAGTTATCTAAGCTACCGCCTAAAGACGCTTCCATCTGATCTTTGGCTAATTGGCCATCAAAAGGAGAGACTTGGTCTTGAAGGAGGGCTAATTGATCTGCCAAATGAGGAGGGAACAGATCTCGTCTCGTTGACATCATCTGTCCGAACTTAATCCAGACCGGACCGAGTTCTTGCAAGGCGAGACGTAACCTTTCGCCCATGGTCTTATCTTGATGCTTACGCTTGATCCAGAACAGAGACTTACGCATCATCAGTGGTGCTTTCGTCAACTGGTGCTCTGGGAGTAACTCATCTAAACCATATTCAAGCTGTACTTTGACAATGTGGTACAGACGGCGCAATTCTGTTGGGGTCATACTTTCTCCAACAAGGCGTTCAGTTTCGATTCTAATCGAGAAACCGAACTCTTAAGTTCATCCACTTGATCGCAAAAATAGGCAATTTCTAACGGTGCCGGAGCAATTTTCCACTCTTCCGTTAAGACTTGTGCGAAATTCGATTGTTGTTTTTCTGCTTGTTGATACAAAAAGCTTCCCACATTTTTCGCGCCTTGAACGACAGTATGTGCGACCACATCTCCCGTCACACGAGACAACCACTCTTCGAGATCAGGTTTGCAATCTGTCATGAGTTGAGCAAACTTCTGCGCCAATTGAATATCACCTTCTAAGATCAGCTTATCTTGTTTAATCAGCTTGGTGATGTTGGCCTGCTCACGCAACTCCGGAAGTACGGACAAATTCAAACTAAGGTAACAGTCTGGTTTGGCTTCATAATCGGCCAACACGTCTATTTGTTGGCTAAAAACGAACGTTAAACTCTTATTGAGTTCTTTCAGATGAACCTGAATCACTTGCCCTTTTAAGCGCGATAAACGACGCACCAAGTTGGGGTCGTCATTTACAAGGGTATTAAGCGAAGTTTCAATCACTGCGGTGACAAGCGGATCAAATGGCATGACTATCCTTAAAATATAAGTCTTAACTACACAGGATTAAAATTTATAACCACGGTGTAGCGCAACAATGCCACCCGTTAGGTTGTAGTAGCTCGCATTTTCAAAACCTGCGTTTTCCATCATCCCTTTCAGCGTCTCTTGATTTGGATGCATGCGAATAGACTCCGCTAAATAACGGTAGCTATCAGCATCGTTCGCAATCAACTCTCCCATTTTAGGTAATAGGTGGAATGAGTAAGCGTCATAAATCTTAGAAAGGGGCTCAAGAACTGGTTTTGAAAACTCAAGTACCAGCAAGCGACCACCGGGCTTTAACACTCGGAACATAGATTGCAGTGCTTTGTCTTTGTCTGTCACATTACGTAAACAGAAACTGATGGTAATGCAATCAAAGTAGTTATCAGGGAAAGGTAGCTCTTCCGCATTCGCTTGTACGTAATGAACGTTACCCACAATGCCGTTATCGCGCAGTTTGTCACGACCAACGTTCAGCATTGAGTTGTTGATATCAGCAAGAATTACGTGGCCTTTTTCACCGACAATGCGTGAAAACTTAGCGGTTAAATCGCCTGTGCCGCCGCCTAAATCTAGAATACGCTGACCAGGGCGAACACCACTACAATCAATGGTGAAACGCTTCCATAAACGGTGAACACCACCCGACATAAGATCGTTCATGATGTCGTATTTTGCGGCTACAGAGTGAAATACCTCTGCTACTTTCGCGACTTTTTCTTCTTTCGCGACCGTTTCAAAACCAAAGTGAGTGGTTTCTTGTGTTTCTAAAGCTGAATTTGATTGCACACTCGTATCCGTCATGTTGTTGTCTGCCATGATAAGTTCTCTTCAGCAGTGCGTCATTTCAACAAGGGCACTGCGGGCGATTAGTGTACTTTATCCTCTGCTTAATACCAATTCCAATAATGCATCAAGCACAAGAAGGGTGACGCCAGTTATGATTCATTTGTCTCAAGAAGTGCATCGGTTTGTGCTAATTCAGCTAAGCTCGGGGAGATTGGCCTTTTGACTTCGACTCCCAGTTGCTTAAAGCTTTCCGCCTGACGAATAGCATTACCTCGCCCTGTCGCTAATTTATTCATCGCCCCTTGATAGCTTTGATTCGCTTTATCCAACGCGCCTCCTAATCCTTCCATATCATCGACAAAAAGACGTAATTTGTCGTACAACTTGCTTGCTCTGTCTGCGATAACCTGTGCATTTTGGTTCTGTCTGTCATTACGCCACAAATTGTCAATCGTTCGGAGTGCCACCAGCAGAGTGGTTGGGCTAACTAAGATAATGTTCTGCTCCATGGCGTCTTTCACCAAGCTAGGATCCGCTTGAATGGCGACTTGGAATGCAGGTTCAACCGGAATGAACATCAACACATAATCCAAGCTTTGAATGCCTTTTAATTGATGATAATCCTTCTGACTTAAGCCTTTGATATGAGCACGCAAGGCGACCAAGTGATCACTCAATGCTTGATCACGCTGAGTATCATTTTCCGCATTGAAGTAACGCTCAAAAGCGACTAATGCCATTTTTGAATCCACCACCACCTGCTTTTCTTGTGGAAGATAAACGATCACATCAGGCTGATAACGTTTTCCTGCTTCGTTTTGCAAGTTCACTTGTGTGTGGTATTCATGACCTTCTCGCAAACCAGACTCCGCAAGCACACGCGCAAGCACCACTTCTCCCCAGTTACCTTGCTGCTTGTTATCCCCTTTTAGCGCTTGAGTAAGGTTCACGGCTTCACGCGTCATGCTCTCATTCAAACGTTGTAGATTTTTTAGCTCATGCACTAAGGTATGGCGCTCTTTGGCTTCTTGACCAAAGCTGTCGTTAACTTGTTTTTTGAAGCCTTCTAACTGATCTTTCAACGGCGACAGCAGCCCCTCTAAGCTTTGCTTATTCTGCTGATCAACTTTGGCAGTCTTCGCATCGAACATCTGGCTGGCTAAGTGTTCAAACTCGGTCTTTAAACGAGCTTCTGCATTTTCTAGCAGCTGAAGTTTTTCACGATTCGATACATTTTCTTGTGCATGTCGAGCGTCTTGCTCTCGCAGTTGAGCTTCAAGCTGAGATTTAAGTTCCTTCACTTGGTTCAATTCATCCGCATACTGCTGGCGCTCTTGCTTGACGGCCTCAAAATAACGCAGCTTTTCAATGGCCGCCATCAGCTTGCCGTGGGCTTGTTTTAATTCAAAGGCGGATTTGTCTCGTTCATTGTCCAACTCATCTAACTCGGCTTGCGCTTGGTTCAGAGCATCTTGCAACGGCTGAACTTGAGACTGATATAGCTGCTTATCGGATTCAAGCTGCTGCATCAGTAATTGTATTTGAAATTGCGCTTTCTGCTTGGCCCACCAGCCGAATGTGCCACCACTGATGATCGCGCTTACAATGCCGCTAATAAGAAGAGATTGGTACTCAAGAATCCATTGCATGATAAAGATTTAGCCTATAAATGAGATGCTCATTAAATGGTATTTTGATACTGGATAAATGTCCAGTTTGTTGTGGTTTATTTAGTCTATAAACTAGCCACACTCTTCCTTTAACACCAACCACGAGAAATCATGAACGAACGTCGAGCCATTGGTTTCGGGCTTGCTGCGGTACTGCTTTGGTCAACCGTTGCAACTGCATTTAAGCTGACTTTGGCTGAATTTACGCCTATTCAAATGTTAACGGTGGCGAGCTTTGTCTCTGCGATTGCGCTCTCTATCATCTGCATCGCGCAGGGTAAATCGTCTCAAATTGCGAACACCTTCTTGGCTAACCCTTGGTACTACTTACTGCTTGGGCTTATTAACCCTTTGGCTTACTACCTAATCTTATTTAAAGCTTATGACTTATTGCCCGCCTCTCAAGCCCAGCCTTTAAATTACAGTTGGGCGATCACCCTCACCCTCATGGCCGCCGTATTTTTAGGCCAGAAGATTCGTAAGCAAGATTGGGCCGCCTGTGTTTTTGGTTATGCTGGCGTTGTCGTGATTGCGACGAAAGGCGATATTTTAGGCTTAGAGTTTGATAGCCCACTAGGGGTTGGGTTGGCGCTACTCTCTACCTTGTTATGGGCGGGATATTGGATCTTAAATGCGAAGAATAAAGCCGATCCCGTTATTGGTGTGCTGCTCGGCTTTTTAGTCGCGCTACCGTTTGCTGTCGGCTTGAGTATTTATGAAGGTGCAACATGGAGTTTGATCAGCACTAAGGGTTGGTTATCTGTCACTTATGTCGGGCTATTTGAAATGGGCATCACCTTCGTTTTATGGCTAACGGCCTTAAAACTGACCGAAAACACCGCGCGTATCAGTAATCTCATATTCGCGTCACCGTTTATCTCCCTCATGCTATTGGCTTATATCATTGGTGAAGAGATCCACCCTTCGACGATGATTGGTTTATTGTTGATTGTGACGGGCTTGGTCATACAACAACTGAAGTTCAAATCAATAGCTGAAAAAGATAAGTAACGCACCACCACATACCTTGCCCACCGATCATAAAAACCGACATCAATAGATATATTGATGTCGGTTTTTTCCATTCAATCAAAGACAATAGAGCCGAACCTATTACACAGCTGAAATGCGCCTAACTTACGCGCTTAATGAAGGCAAGGAGCTACAACTAGCTAAAGAGCTCAAATGCTAACTCGCTGCCCTTCCCTCTCACTTCATCAATGACGGCTACGGTCGCAGGAGCGATAGATAACGCTTTCGCTGCTGGATGGGTTGTCAAAAAATGGACTTTATTTTTTTCACTTGGCAGGGAATCCCAACGCTTATGAATATCTCGTGCTAAGTACAATAAGCAGGCTAATTTTTTAGAGACTTCCGCTTTTCCGGGCTGGTTAACATTGGCAATGGCATCCGCCATTTCTGGAGGGAATTTCCATGCATTCGCCAGTTTGGCACCTAATTCGGGGGCATCGGTAGAGAGGACATCACGCTGAACTTGTAAGGGGTTTTCACCTTCATCAACGCGCTTCGTGATTTCAACCGCTTGCTCTGGCACCAGTGAGTGGATCATTAATTCACCGATATTGTGTAGCACTCCCGTTGTGAAGGCCTCATTGGGATCCAACCCAACCTTGGGGGCAAGTTTGCTGGCAATCATCGATATTTCAAACGTATTCGACCAATAATCTTTTACATTTAAGGTCTCTATTTTTGGAAAAGCACTGGATAAAATGGATGATGAGACCAACGTCCGAACGGCCCCACTGCCCACTCGAATAATGGCATCATTGATGGTTGCAACGGATTTACTACCACCAAAATGAGCGGAGTTTGCCATGCGTAGCAAGCGAGCGCTGAGCACTTGCTCCATCGACATTTTTTTAGACAGCTCACCAAAATCTACGTTCTCTTGGTTCACCATCTCCAAAAGTTCTTGCAGCACGCTTTCAATACGAGGCAGTTCGTTAATGCGGCTAATTAAAGCGTCTTGTCTCATAAAGCTCACTCCTTTGGCTCATTATCATCCTTTAATATAGGATAGATTTGGCGATTAGGAGGGAGGTTATTGTGTTTAAAGTTAATTATATATGTTTGATCAAATTCAATCGAATCTGCTCAACTAGCTACTTATACACTTACGCCCACTGGCCTGCGACAAAACCGCTCGACCAGCACCATTGGAAGTTGTACCCACCAAGCCAACCTGTTACGTCCATCACTTCGCCGATGAAGAACAAGCCTTTATGATTTTTACATTCCATTGTCTTCGATGATAAATAGTCAGTATCCACGCCACCGAGTGTCACTTCTGCCGTTCTATACCCTTCCGTTCCATTCGGAGCGATCTGCCAATTTTCTAGGTGATCGGTAATCGCTTGCAACTCTTTGGCATTAAACTGCTTAAGAGGCTTATCCGTTAGTTCTTTACGCTCAATCAATACTTCCACAAGACGCTTTGGTAACACTCGCGCTAAGGTATTTTTTAGGCTTTGATTAGGGTGCTTCTCACGTGCATTGGCTAGCAGTTCACTGACATCAGATTCTGGTACAAGGTTAATCGTCACCTTTTGGCCTGCGCGCCAGAACGATGAAATTTGTAACACGGCCGGACCAGATAAACCACGGTGAGTAAACAGAAGTGCTTCTTTAAATAACGTACCATCTTCTGCGGTGATCTCCGCTGGAATCGCAATCCCAGATAGCTCAGCAAAATCTTCTTTATCTTGCTTGTGCAAAGTAAAAGGAACTAAACCTGCGGTGGTTGGAATGATAGGTAAACCAAACTGTTCAGCAATTTTATAACCGAACGGAGTTGCGCCTAGCTTCGGCATCGATAGGCCACCAGTCGCTACCACAAGAGACTCACACTCAATGGTTTCATCATTAACTTGCAGCAGGTAACCGCTCTCTTTTTTCTCAATCATATGCACATCACAACGGTAACGCTGCTCAACGTTCGGAAGTTTGCACTCTTCGAGCAGCATGGTGACGATCTCTTTTGCTGAGTCTAAGCAGAATAACTGCCCATGATCTCGTTCTTCAAACTCAATGCCGTGCTTGCAGATCATCGAAATAAAATCCCAGTGAGAATACTGAGACAGTGCCGATTTAACAAAGTGTCGGTTCTGGCATAAGTAATGATGAGCAGTAACGTCATAGTTGGTGAAATTACAACGACCGCCGCCCGAGATCAGTATTTTACGTCCCGGTTTTTTGGCATTATCGACCACAAGAACACGTCGACCACGTTTCCCTGCTTCTGCGGCACACATTAAACCCGCCGCTCCAGCACCAATAATCACGACATCAAATTTTTCGCTCATTTCACTTACACCATTTTCATATTTCACAATATGAATTTTCACCAATAAAAAAGGATGTGCTGAGTGCACATCCTTGCTGAATTCGTCGCTAGTTTAACCAGTTCAGGCTCTCACCTCAAGGCGCAGAGTCGATCTCACGATTTAACGTGATATTGATAATAATCATCGCCCGCTTACGCTCAAGGCAAACAGAGGAAAGCCATTGTTTCTCGTCTACTTTACACCATAAATGCGGCGAGCAGTGTCACACCCAATAACGACATGGATAAAATAAACAGTGAACGAACACGGTCGCACTTACCTGTAAAAACAGGATCGTGATGATGGTGATACTCTTTACTTTTCAGGTAATGAAATAGACGAACTTGCTTGGTGACATTGCCGTGAGTGGTAAAGAAACCACCGCCGTCAACTTGCTGATAAAGTAATGGGTGAGCTTCACGCATGATATAAATCAATGCTCGTAAAGCGGTTAAATAGCGCGCACCATTCACCATGGTTACAACCATAAGTGCGAATAGGATGGTATCTCCATTGATCATCTTTTCCTCCCTACATCTTCTACGATGCCCTGAGAAAAAGATAATCAAATCATATCTTTTTTGCTGTGATGTTACGCAGCAGGGGTATCCATAATAGAAGATGAACCTTCTTTTGCCATCATCGCTAGGTCTTTGTCGATAAAGAATAATGCTTTACCATCTTCACCAACCAACTCTAGCTTATCCAAAATCCCTTTAAATAACTTCTCTTCTTCGTGCTGTTCAGACACATACCACTGTAAGAAGTTAAACGTTGAGTAGTCTTGGTTAGTAAACGCTTCATGAGCAAGCTTATTGATTTGTGTCGTAATCATCTGCTCATGTTGATACGTTTCACGGAACACGTCACCTAGGCTCTCAAATTCATGCTGTGGAGCTTCAATTGCACCTAAAATTGGCATTGAACCTGTTTCACTTACATAAGTAAAAAGGCGTTGCATGTGTTCCATTTCTTCGACTGCGTGAGCTCGTAAAAATTCGGCTGCACCTTCGAAACCTTTGTCTTCACACCAAGCACTCATTTGTAAGTATAGATTGGATGAGAAAAATTCTAGATTAATTTGCTCATTCAATTTCTCAACCATATTTGCAGATAGCATGTCTCTCTCCTAATTACGCTTCTTTTTATTAATTTAAATATAACATGATTTAACGACTAACACCTGATGCAGTCTGTAGAGATATGAGATCACAGCAACAAAAAAAAACCACACGCGGTGCTAATCTTTAAGGAGTCAACAATAAGGAGATTGTAATATGAGTTATCAACATATTTTAGTAGCGGTTGATCTGTCTGAAGACAGTAAACTTTTGATTGATAAGGCAGTAGCACTTGCGAAACCTTTAGAAGCCACCGTTTCATTCATTCATATTGATGTGAATTATGCCGAACTTTATACCGGGTTAATTGATATCAACTTAGCTGAAACTCAACACCAAGCAATGGAGGCATCACAGAAACAACTTCAAAGCTTTGCGGACTATGCTCAATACCCAATTAAACATACATTAGTGGGCAGCGGCGATTTGAGTAATGAGCTGTGTGATTCGATCAATGAGTATCATGTTGATCTCGTAGTATGCGGTCATCATCAGGACTTTTGGAGTAAATTACTCTCTTCAACTCGCCAGTTAATCAACGATTCTCCTGTTGATATGTTGGTTGTACCTCTTAAAGAGGAGCAAGACTGAACTCGTAAACTTAGGTAGACTGCTGCCATCTATTGATGGAACGAATTGATTATGAATTATCTAGCAGCAGTGACCCTTTTATGGGCATTCTCATTTAGCCTGATTGGCGTTTATCTTGCCGGTCAGGTCGACTCTTGGTTTTCGGTGTTAATGCGTGTTGCATTGGCAAGCCTTGTGTTTCTACCTTTCTTAAAATTTCGCAATATTCCGAAAGCGCTGATCGCTAAGCTAATGACTATTGGCGGCATTCAATTAGGTTTGATGTACTGTTTTTACTATCAATCTTTCTTGTTGTTATCAGTGCCTGAAGTGCTTCTATTTACGGTTTTCACCCCTATTTACGTCACCCTTTTTTATGATTTTCTTAAAGGGCGGTTTTCACCTTGGTATCTCATCACCGCGCTTGTTGCTGTCGCTGGTGCCGTAACCATTAAATTCGCAGGAGTGAACGACCACTTCTTAATGGGCTTTTTAGTGGTTCAAGGCGCCAACCTCTGCTTTGCGATTGGCCAAGTGGGCTATAAATATGTCATGGAACAAGAAGAGATAGATCTTCCTCAGCACACCGTGTTTGGATACTTCTATCTTGGAGCGCTGTGCGTGGCGACAATAGCCTTTGCGTTAATGGGTAACCTAGACAAACTGCCAACCACATCATTACAGTGGGGAATATTAATCTACTTAGGGTTAATCGCTTCAGGGTTAGGTTACTTTGTGTGGAACAAAGGGGCATGCATGGTGAATGCGGGTGCTCTTGCCGTCATGAACAATGCACTGGTTCCTGCTGGGTTGGTGGTCAATATTCTGATTTGGAATAGAGATGTCGATGTAGTTCGATTATCGATTGGTGGAGGCATTATTTTGCTGTCTCTTTGGGTTAATGAGAAATGGGTAAAACCTAAAGTTGAGCGCCAATATAAAAAATTACATTCGCAAGAGTAGAGCTCTTGCTGTTGGTGGGATGAACGAGTCCTACATTCCCGTCACTTTGGTTTGAGTAAGTATGTTTGGAAATCCAAATTAAAGTAAACCCAACTTGAGCCACTTAAAACGCAAAATGCCCGAGATGTCAGTCTCGGGCATTTTTATTTATTGGCTGAACTCAGCATCAATGCAATTGCGATGGCGCAGGAGCATGAATGTTCGACACATGAAACAATTGATTCGTCTTGGCAAACTCTAGCTCTAATTCTTGCTGTTTCTTTAAAAGCTTTTGCTGCTTTTTGAGTACTTTTTTCATCTCTTTGTAGTACTCCTTCTGTTTCTTAAGCTCTTTCTTCAATGCTTTTAATTGTGCTTCACTTTCTGGCAATGCCTTATCTTTTAAACTTTCAGAGGATTCACGAGGAAGCTCAGTAGCGAGTTCAAACTGCTCCGTACTCCTTGACTCAACACTGAGTTGAATCGATTCAGGGTTACACAGCATCGCTTGAGAAGCGCAAGTTCGAGCGCAAGAACGGCAAACATATTGAGGCGAAGAGGCTGATGTTAAAATACCCTCAAGTTCGCCACGAATTTCCTGACGGGTGAGTTGGCACATCCGCTTAGTCATACTTTACCTTAGCGAGAATAATAATGATTCTTACTTAGATATACCTTCAATCATACCAATTAACAAGTCTTAAATTAGGCTCTTGTCAATTTGCGCATCATCACGAACAGATAGAGAGCGTAAGTTTCATTAAACCATCGATGCTTTCACATAAACATCAAAACGATTTTTCTTCGTTTCAATGGCCATCGTCGGCTTTTTTTCATCCAACCAATCAGCATAATCAGGTCTTTTCACCACAACACGTTTACTGGCCAATGCAAGGGCTGGCGTTAACAAGCTATCCGCATCAAGATCAGCACCCACTAATGATTGGAAAACACGCATCTCTTTTTTGACTAGGGCTGACTTTTTCTTATTTTCAGGATGTGGGTACATAGGGTCTAAATAGACCACATCCGGTTGTTCAAAATCATCATCGGCCGCTAATTTATCTAACGCGTCATGGCTGGAGGCGTGGATCAGAGTCATTCTGTCGCCAACCCATGTTCCTATTTCGGGATCTTGCTTAGCGCGCTCTAAACCATCATCGAGCAAAGCCGCAACCACAGGATGGCGCTCAACCATCTGAACCTTACAACCAAGCGAAGCGAGAACAAAAGCATCTCTTCCAAGCCCTGCGGTTCCATCTAGAACCGTTGGGGTTGCGCCTTTATTTAAGCCTGCCGCTTTGGCTATTGACTGTCCTTTGCCACCACCAAATTTACGTCTGTGCCCCACCGCACCGCCAATCAGGTCGACAAAAATCGCACCTAATTTGGGCTCATCCAATTTTCGTAATTCAAGGCGCTCTTGTGTCAGCACTAAAGCAAAAATGCTCTGCTCATCATGAGTTAATTGCCAGCGTTGTGCCAAGGTTTGAAGTCGTGAGGATTGGGTTGGATCTTCGCAAATCAGTTGTAGCTGCAAAGTTAGGCTCCGCATGAAGTTATAGTATTAAAAAGAGTTCGCAAGTGTACCGCCATCACACGGCCTTTTCTAGGCTCAACTCACTGACTAATTCAGCGAGCGGTTTAGGTCGACCAATGACATACCCTTGGGCAAAATCGACATCTATTTCCAGAAGTTTATCGATAATTTTCGTATTTTCGACAAACTCTGCCACCGTATGTTTGCCCATCTGCTTGGCTAAATCATTGATCGCTCTTACCATGACATAATCGGTTTCATTAACGTCCATATCCCGAACGAACAGACCATCAATTTTCACGATATCCACTGGTAATTTTTTTAAATAACCAAACGATGATAAACCTGACCCAAAGTCATCTAAAGCAATGAGGCAACCCAAGGATTTCAAGCGAGTAAAGAACTCTATCGCTTGATTCATGTTACTCATGGCTGCGGTTTCAGTGATCTCTAAACAAATCTTGTCACACGGTACTGAACTTGCCGATAAGGTATGCAAAAGAAAATCAATGAACTCTTGGTTACCCATCGAGTGACCCGATAGATTAATCGAACAGATCCCTAAGTCCGCCACTGCTTCTGGGTGCGCTTCTAACCAATTCAAGGTTTTAGTCACAACCTGTTTATCAATCAAGTGCGCAATGTTGTAACGCTCCGAAGCCGGTATAAAAATCCCAGGAGAAATATAGTCTCCTTGATGATTTTTCATTCTCACCAAGATCTCGAAGTGCATCTTCTGATTATCGTAAAGATTTAAACCTAAAATTCGCTGACCAAAGAGTTCTAGGCGATCATGAGCCAGTGCATTATGAACTAAATTCACGCACTCCATCTCTAACTGCCTACGGCGAATATCTTCATCGTCTTGGTGGTACAAACTAAAGCGGTTACGCCCTTCTTCTTTTGCAGCATGGCAAGCTGTATCTGCTTGAGCATGAACCATTTGCGAAGAGGTAACAGTATGATCAATAAGTCGAACGCCAATTGAGCAGGTTAAATTCAGTTTAATCTCTTCCCAAGTAAACACTTGATCACCCAAGGTTGAAATAATGTTTCGCGCCACTTTAATCGCATCAAATTCCGTACAGTCTTTGAGAAGAACGGCAAATTCATCCCCGCCCATACGCGACAAGATCGAGTTATATGGCAGAACTTCTTCCAACACTTTGGCACAGAATTTAATCGCAGCATCACCTGCATCATGCCCTGCCGTGTCATTAATCACTTTGAGTTGATCAAGGTCGAGGAACAGCATCGCATGCGTTCTCATATGGTTTTCAACTTCAAGAAGCGCTTTCTTCAACTCAATATCAAAATGGTTTCGGTTGTAAGTATTGGTGAGCAAATCGTATTGAGCTTGATACTCCAATTTTTCTGACAGCGCATAAGTTTCACTAATATCCTCACCGACAATCAGTAATTCACCAGAATCATGCAGTGGTCTAATATTTTCACGCACCCATATAGTATGCCCATCAGCATGACGATATTGAATTTCACGTCGCCACACGCCTTCCATCGCTTGCTTAGGCTGAAGCAATACATGCCTTGGAATAATGGCATTCTCATCATTATAAAAAACACGTAAGCGTTGACCGAGTAACTTCCCTTGCGGGTAGCCAAGCAACTTCTCCGTAAATTGATTTACTTGTTGGATTCGGTTGTTGCTATCAAGCGTCACCATCATCACGGGCTGTAACTCGTAATAAGTCCGCAAGTTCATTTCACGCTGATGGAGTTTATCTTCTGTCAACTTGCGAGACGTAATATCCCTCGCCTCTAGCAAAACATTCGCATCCGTCTGGTCATCAGAAAGCATAGGTTTCAGCGACAACTCTAAAATAATCAGACCTTTGTTTTGCGACCACACATCCGCTTCAAAAGAGACGATACTTTTCTGACCTTGGACAAACAGCGCTTCGAGCTTTTCAGCCGTCATATTTTGCCAATGTTTATATAGCCAGAATGGTTTATCCAGTTTAATGCCTTGATGGAAAAACAGCCCCTGAAGTTTGCTATTGCTTGAAATGAGTCGCCCATGACGATCAAGCATGCCGATATACTGGAAGCTTTGATCAAATACGGACTCTAATAAGAGTTGACTCTTACGCGCGGCGACTTCACTATTTTTGATTCGTCGGAGGTAATAGACGAGGAATATGATCACTATAGACATCACGATAAACACAACACCGAACGTCTGTAGCGCTTCTTGATTTCGACTAAAAAAAGTTTCAGGCTTATTCAACAGTGCAGAATGTTCCACGTCATCAGCCATTAATTCCCAACGAACGAGTGCTTCATAATCCAACTTAATTTCAGGGGAAGCAGAGGTCACAGCTGGCAAAGGTTGGTTTAGGTTACCAAGAACCTTAAGTAGTAAATCACCCGTAGCTTTCCCTTGGATTAAGCCACTTTGCATGATCCCCCCAACCGCTCCATAACCTAACCCAAGATCATGAATAACAAACAAAGGGGCAGAAGCGACTTGGTTTAATTTTTTCCATTGCTGATTGTCACTTACCCAACCATTAATATCGCGATAGTAAACCCAAAAGAGAATGCTATTTTTTCGATCAAACGACGCTGTTCTAGCGAGAAGCTCTTCATAGGTATCTGGAACATAATGTTCAATTTTTTTCTTATAGATTGGGTTTTGTTCTATGAATTCATCAACTTGCGATCGAATTTCATGTCCGGTGACTGAATGATCAGATATAACCGTGATCTTCTCTGCATCAGGCATCAAGTCTTGAATCATCAAGATATTGCCCATCAAATTAATATCTTCCGTCACACCCGTCGCGTTCAGGCTAGCGTGCATCTCTGGACGATAATTATTGATTCCACCAAAAATAACGGGGGTGTTTTTTAATTCAGAACTTAAACGCTGCATTAAATTAAGCGCGTTATTATCACTCACGACAATCGCTTGAAATTCTTCATTTTGAAATTTGGTTTTATAGAGTTGATAAAGTTGTTCTAAATATTCAGCACTTTGGAAACGCTTCGTGTCTAAATAAACCACTCGGTAAGGGATGTTTCTTGTGTCGAGTCGAGATTGAAGCCCAGACTGAAAGGCATCAGTCCAAAAAAAGCCTTGATGGTAGGAGTGGATGATTAGTACATCTTTACTTTGTGCAGAAGCAAAAAAACTACAGAATGCGACGAAAATAAAAAAGATGGCACGCACTAATGTTATCCCAATAAAGTTATATTTGTTAATACTATCACCCCTGATGATAAAATATACTTTTACCTGTTAACATAGTCTAATTACGTAAAATAAGGAGTTAATATGCATGCATCTAATAGTCGCCTTGATGATTTAGATCGAGCGATACTCAAAACACTGATGGAAGATGCTCGGACCCCTTATGCTGAAATGGCGAAACAATTTAATGTTAGCCCCGCGACCATTCATGTTCGTATCGAGAAGATGAAAACCGCTGAGATCATTCAAGGCACAGAAGTTGTCGTTAATACCAAAAAACTCGGTTACGACGTATGCTGCTTTATCGGCATCAACCTTAATGCAGCTCGTGATTATCATTCTGCGATAGCGAAACTCAATGCCCTTGATGAAGTTGTTGAGGCTTATTACACCACTGGGGCTTACAATATTTTTGTGAAACTGATGTGTAAATCCATTGAAGAGCTGCAATTTGTTTTGATTGATAAATTACAAGCCATTGATGAAGTGCAATCCACTGAAACACTGATCTCTTTGCAAAACCCTATAAATAGAAATGTAAATCCATAATTCAACCAAACAAGAATATAAACATAGACTTAAATGTAAAAAAGAGCCACCAAAGTGACTCTTTTTTAACTAACGACCCCGCCTGAATTACGCGTTAATCCCAGCATGACGCAACATGGCATCAATTTGAGGCTCGCGGCCACGGAAACGTTTAAAGAGTTCCATCGGCTCTTCGCTTCCGCCCATTTCTAGGATGTTATTAAGGAAGCTTTGACCCGTCTCTTGATTAAAAATCCCTTCCTCTTCAAATCGAGAGAATGCATCCGCTGAAAGTACTTCTGCCCATAAATAGCTGTAGTAACCTGCGCTATAACCACCAGCAAAAATATGGCTGAAGCTATGAGAGAAGCGGTTCCATTCCAAACTTGGCAATACAGCAACTTTCGCTTTTACCTCTTGGAGCGTTTCCAACACGCGAGCACCCAACTCAGGATCAAACTCGGTATGAAGTGTGAAATCGAATAACCCAAGCTCTAGTTGACGCAAAATAAACATCGCTGATTGAAAATTTTTCGCCGCTAACATCTTTTCTAGCATCGCTTTCGGCAGTGGTTCGCCCGTCTCAAAATGTCCTGAAATAAACGCCAATGCCTCTTCTTCCCAACACCAATTCTCTAAGAACTGGCTTGGTAACTCTACCGCGTCCCAAGGTACGCCATTAATCCCAGAAACAGAGCCGGTATCCACTTTTGTTAGCATATGGTGAATACCATGACCGGTTTCGTGGAATAGGGTCACCACTTCATCGTGCGTGAATAAGGCTGGTTTATCACCGACAGGTTTATTGAAGTTACACGTCAGGTAGGCGACGGGAGTTTGCAGATCACCAGATTCAGTCAGACGACGTACGCGACACTCATCCATCCATGCGCCACCACGTTTGTGTTCGCGAGCATATAGGTCTAAGTAGAAACTGCCGCGTAGTGTGTCGTTCGAATCAAAGATATCAAAGAAGCGAACAGAATGATGCCAAGTATCCACGTCCTTTCGCTCTTTTACTTGCATGCCAAATACACGATTCAACACTTCGAACAATCCGCTAACGACTTTCTCTTCAGGGAAATAAGGACGCAACTCTTCATCTGAAATCTGGAATAAGTGCTGCTTCTGTTTTTCGCTGTAGTAAGGGATATCCCACAAGTTCAGCTCTGTTACGCCAAACTCTTTTTCTGCAAATTGACGCAACTCTTCAACTTCTTTTTCACCTTGTGGTTTCGCTTTCACCGCAAGATCATTTAAGAAGCCAATCACTTGAGACGTGTTTTCTGCCATTTTGGTCGCCAACGACTTTTCACTATAAGTGTTAAAACCTAGCATCCGGGAAATTTCATGGCGCAACTTCAATTGTTCCGCAATCAGCTCAGTATTATCCCACTCGCCCGCTTTTGGACCGCGATCAGAGGCGCGTGTTACATACGCTTCATACATTTCTGCGCGTAGTGCTTGGTTATCACAATACACCATCACCGGTAGGTATGACGGCATTTCAAGTGTCAGCAGGTAGCCATCAAGCTCTTTAGATTCTGCGGTTTCTTTCGCCGCTGCAATTGCTGATTCCGGCATACCCGCCAGTTCAACCACATCAGTAATGTGTTTGTTCCAGCCCATTGTGGCATCAAGTACATTGTTGGAAAACTGCGATCCTAGCTCCGACATGCGTTTGCTGATCTCACCATAGCGATGCTGCTCATCAGCAGGTAAGCCAATGCCCGAAAGCTCAAAATCACGCAGTGAATCGGTGATGGTCTTTTTCTTCGCTTGCTCTAGTGAATCAAAAGCATCACTCGCCTTGATGGCTTTATAGGCTTCAAATAGCCCTTTATGTTGCCCAACCCAAGTGCCATATTCAGACAGCAATGGTAAGCAACTCTCATAAGCATCACGCAACTCATCACTATTGACGACAGAGTTCATATGACTCACCGGCGACCAAACTTGGCTTAATTTATCATCCACATCTTCGATAGGTGCGATTACATTATCCCATGTTGGCGTGGTGTTATTTTCTAATACATCGTCAATTTTTGCTCGGCATTCAGCTATGACCGCTTCAACAGCTGGCTTGATATGCTCAGGTTGGATCTGAGAAAACGGGGGTAAATCGGTAAACGTCAGTAGTGGATTAGACATGAGGCATCCTTTTAAATTCGTCTTTTTATCATTATATACGTCTAATAAATGTAGGCAGCTTATGCAATTTTCAATAGTGGCGTATAATCATTCACATTAGTTTGTTTGGAGTATCAAATTTTGAGACTTCACGGTTCATTCAGTTAAGCGAGAAATTATTTTGCTCAGTTATCGTCACAGCTTTCATGCAGGCAACCACGCAGATGTAGTAAAACACATTGTACAAAGCCTTATCCTTAATTCTCTTAAACAAAAAGATAAGCCTTTTGTCTACCACGATACTCACTCAGGCGTTGGTCGCTACGATCTGACTCACGAATGGTCAGAAAAAACAGGTGAATACAAACAAGGTATCGCACGCTTACACCCAATGGAGCAAGATCCAAAGGTGGATATTCCTGAAGACATTCAAAGCTACCTAGATGCCATCCAAGCATTGAATGATGGCGATGAGCTGCGTTATTACCCAGGCTCACCACGAGTTGCCCGCGCACATTTGCGTCAGGGAGATCGTATGGTGCTGACTGAACTTCACCCGAGTGACCACCCACTGCTTGAGCAAGAATTTCATCGCGATCGCCAAGTCAGTATCTACAAAGAGGATGGTTTTCAACGTTTAAAGGGTAGCTTGCCACCGAAAGAACGACGTGGTTTGGTTCTGATTGACCCTCCTTACGAATTAGCAAAAGAGTATCGAGATGTCGTCACGGCTATCGCACAAAGCCATAAACGCTGGGCAACGGGCATTTACGCCATTTGGTACCCTGTGGTTAATCGCTGCGACATTGAAGATATGATCGAAGGTTTGCAAGGTTTAGGGATTCGCAAAATCTTACAAATCGAGTTAGGCGTGTCGCCAGATACCAATGAACGCGGAATGACAGCATCAGGTATGATTGTGATTAATCCTCCTTGGAAGTTAGAAGCCCAAATGAATGAAATTCTACCTTACTTGAAAGAGGCCATTGCACCAGCAACTGGGCATTTCAAGGTTGAGTGGATTGTTCCTGAGTAATAGCTCCTGAATAATGAATAACTCTGGGTTGTTCCTAAGAAATACGTCCCAATCTATTCATTAATACTGAATTGAAATAAAAACTATAAAACGGAGAAAGTAATGGCAACACATTTTGATTATATCTGTATCGGTGGCGGTTCTGGTGGTATTGCATCGGCAAATCGCGCCTCTATGTACGGTGCAAAAGTCGCAATCATCGAAGCTCAAGATCTTGGTGGTACTTGTGTAAACGTAGGTTGTGTTCCGAAAAAAGTGATGTGGCACGGCGCTCAAGTCGCTGAAGCAATCAACTTATACGCAGAGGACTACGGTTTCGACGTTGAGCTTAAAGAGTTCAAATGGAACAAGATGATTGAAAACCGCCAAGCGTACATTGGCCGTATCCACCAATCTTACGACCGCGTTCTGGGCAACAACAACGTCACCGTAATCAAAGGGTTTGCTCGCTTTGTTGACACCGAAGGCGCAAATGTAAAAACGATTGAAGTCAACGGTGAGCTTTATACTGCTGATCACATCACGATTGCTGTTGGTGGTCGCCCAACGATTCCAAATATTCCAGGAGCGGAACACGGCATCGACTCAAACGGCTTCTTCGATCTGATGGAACAGCCTAAACGTGTTGCGGTTATTGGTGCGGGTTATATTGCCGTTGAAATCGCAGGTGTATTACACGCATTAGGTACAGAGACTCACCTGTTCTGCCGTAAAGAGTCACCACTACGTAGCTTCGACCCTATGATCGTCGAAACGCTGGTTGAAGTGATGAATACTGAAGGTCCAACGCTTCATACTCACTCTGTGCCAAAAGAAGTGGTTAAAGAACAAGATGGTAGCCTAACCCTTCACTTAGAAAATGGTGAAACCCAAAACGTTGATACGCTCATTTGGGCGATTGGTCGCCATCCTACAACGGACGCCATTAACCTAGGCGTAACCGGTGTTGAAACTAACGATCGTGGTTACATCAAAGTAGACGAATACCAAGAAACGAACGTGAAAGGCATCTACTGTGTCGGTGACATCATGGAAGGTGGTATTGAGCTAACACCAGTTGCCGTTAAAGCAGGTCGCCAACTTTCTGAGCGCCTATTTAACGGTAAAACAAACGCTAAGATGGACTACGAGTTGGTACCAACGGTGGTATTCAGCCACCCACCAATCGGTACGATCGGCCTAACGACTCAAGAAGCGGAAGAGAAGTACGGCAAAGACAACATCAAGGTATACACCTCTGGCTTCACGGCTATGTACACAGCGGTAACTAAACACCGTCAGCCTTGTAAGATGAAGCTAATTTGTGCAGGTGACGACGAGAAAGTTGTCGGCCTACATGGCATCGGTTTTACTGTTGATGAGATGATTCAAGGCTTTGCTGTCGCAATGAAAATGGGCGCAACTAAAGCTGATTTCGATTCAGTTGTCGCAATTCACCCTACGGGTAGTGAGGAATTCGTTACCATGCGTTAGGCGCTAATATTGAGAAAAAGGTCAGTAATTACTGACCTTTTTTTTTATTTTGTTACCTAACGCTTATTGAGAGCCGCTTTGCCATTCGAAATTAATATATTTTTCTAAAATATATTATAAACTTAGCCAAACAAAATAAAAAAATAATAGTCGTCGTGCAGCTAGGTTCCAGTTCAACTCAAGTTTTCTACAATCTGTTAGATCTTGATGAAGTCGAAAGAGAAAAGCAGTTATTTACTCTTAAGATTCATCAACCCAATCTATATAGGCAGTTACAACCTTTACTTAAAACGGTCCCTTCAGAGCCACTCACTCAGTTGCTCGGCTTCCACGCGCAACAAGCAATCAAACAAGAGTTCAATTTCTCCGATCAAATCATCGGTAAATACCAACTTCGTCAAGAGATAGGTCGAGGGGGGATGGGGATTGTCTATGCAGCAGAGAGAGCAGATCATACTTTTGAGCAACAGTTAGCCATTAAGTTTATTCAAGCAGGGTTGACTGACATCTTAGGCAGAAGAGCACTGTTTGATGAAGCACAACTACTCGCAAGGCTCAATCATCCTTACGTGGCAAAAGTATTTGATGGCGGTGAACACCAAGGCTATCTCTATATCATCATGGAACGGGTTATTGGTGACACACTGAATGCGCACTTGGAAAGAAATAAACTGTCTAAAAAAAGAAAGTTGCTGCTTTTTACTCAAATTTGCCAAGCCATTGAGCACGCCCACCAGCAACATATACTCCATGCTGATTTAAAGCCAGAGAACATCCTTGTTGATAGCGATGGAAACCCAAAGCTTTTAGATTTCAACATTACTCAAAAAGTGGCCACCAATGACAGTCACAGTGATCTTCTACTTGCGTACAGTGAGCACTATGCCAGTCCAGAGCAGATGGCTGGTGATTATTTGACGAACCAAAGCGATGTCTATTCGCTGGGGAAAATACTGTCGCTAATGTTTCCAGATGAACATCCGCGATCTGATGTTTTCTGTATCATTCAAAAAGCGACTCAAGAGCAGCCAGAGCAGAGGTACAAATCTGTCGAAAAGCTGCGTTATGATATAAAAAACATTCTCACGCATCAGCCTATTTCCATAAAACAAAATATGCCGTTTTATAGCACTCTAAGGCTATTTCAGCGTAAGCCAATTCAAATGATGCTTGGGGGGTTATTAATAATATCTGCCGCGGCTTTTTCGATCACTCTGATTCAAAAAAACCACCAGTTAGAACAAGAAAAACAGGTCGCTGAAGAGATGATGTTTGAAGTGGCCAGTTTAATGTTTCATAGCAAAGGGGATGTGAATGCACAGATGTCCGTACAGACGATGCTTGAACTCACGAGACGAAGGATCCTTGCAAACCCCAACTTACCTCAACACATAAAACAAAAGATGCTATTAGCCATGATGACGCCGGTCCCTAAAAAGAGCAGCCTCAATTGCGCGCCAAATTGCACAAAAAAATAAAACAACGTAGAAGAGAATAAACATGAAGAGTATGGCTTTGCTCGGCGCGTGTATCACACTTTTTAGTGGTATTACCCACGCTCAATCAATCCCTAGTACGGGGTATTTTATCGATGCTCCGGTTAGTGGTTTGTACTACCAAACCAGCTCAGGGCTAACTGGAGTCACCAACAAAGGGAAATACCAATATAACCCAAGTGATGTGGTGAGCTTCTTTTTAGGGAGTGATGAATCAAGTTATTTGCTGACTACGTTATCTAGCCAGAAAATCATCACCCCTAGTCTTGCGACGACTCAACCAAGCCGTAGTATCAATATCACACGCTTGCTTCTCTCACTGGATAGCACGCCATTGAATCAAGAAGAGATTGTGCTTGCTAGTCGCTTATTATCCGATCCAAACTTTCAGCAGAAGCTTAAAAATATTGATTTAAGCTTCTTAAACCGTTCAAGCCAAGATCTCGGTATTCCACTGGTTAGCGTAAAAACCGCCGTTGAGCACCTTAATCAAAGCCAAGAGTACATTCAGAAGAACTTCACTTCTGATGATGTTATCTATCAGCCACTCAATACTCGCCTAAGTAATATCATCATCAAGAAAAAAGATTGGTCAGGTAAGTTATGTGCTTATGATTTACGTTATCGAAAACATCCTAAATACACCCCGCCTTTCGGCAACATGTCTTACCAAATCACGAATGACAGTATGATCCAATATCCTAGCGTTGGTGACTACTTTAATGGCTGTTATTTAGATCTCAATAAACAATACAAAGAGATCGTAATCGAGCCTATCGGTAACTTCGCTCAACAACAGGGCTTAGTCGGATGCGCTCAAGATGGTTGTACTCGTAATGATCTCAACGGCTTTTCAATCGAAAACTATAGCGATGAAGGAAAGTGGAAATATCGGACAGTTGCCTTAAGTTTTGACCCAAGCACCCAACTATTAATGGAGAAAGTCCAAGGGCTAGGTCCGACTGAAAAGATACAGCATAATAATCAAACTGAAATGCTTTGGTTTACCTACCCAGAAATCAAAGGTAACAACATCTCTTACCAAGGTATTTGGCAAAAAACGCAATACCTTAGCGATAACACGACTCAACAATGTTTACTTATAAAACAGCGTCAAATATTCCTAACCGAAAAAGAAAATACAGATTGCCCAACAGATATTAGCCAGTACAGCATCGACGTCACTGACCAATATCCAGATATGTGGTGGCTAGAAAGCTCACAGGGTTCAGCGACTCTCGCTCAAATGAATATATTAGTTCGTTGGTACAACAAAGACTCCCAACCTCAATACACCACTTGGGAATATTTACCTGCTGGGGAAAGTTGGGATCAAGGTGTGCTTTATCGCTATAGACAAGAAAAAAGAATACAACAAGACGGCTCAGAGCAATTAGAGACGTTCAAAATCTCCGAGTTCAAAAAAATTGCAGGAGCAGCATAATGGCAAACTCACTGACCCAAATTATCCAACAGTGGCAATCTGGCAACAAACAAGCTGAAAGTGAACTCTATCAATTTGCCTATTTGCAACTCAGAAACATCGCCCAACAAGAGCGTGACAGAAGCGCAGTAAAACATGGCATTGATAACGAAGTGCTTGCCGACAGCGTGAATAGCACAACCGCCCTCATACATGATGCGTATTTAAAAATGAGCCACTCAGATCTCAGCGATGTATCAAACAAGCGTGAATTTTTTCTGATGGCCGCGAAAGTTATGCGCCAAATATTGATCGATAACGCACGTTCGCTCCAAGCGAAAAAACGCCAACAGCTGACGTCCATTCCGAATTTGCATGACGATAAATTCGAACAACTGATTATTGTCGATAAAGCGCTGGATCGGTTTAGTGTTCAGTACCCTAGACAATCCAATGCGTTAAAGCTGAAATATTTGATGGGTATGAGAAATCAAGAGATCAGCCAACTACTCGAATGCAGCGATAGCTTAATCGAAAAAGACCTAAAATTTTCGCGCTGTTGGCTACAGTCACGCATGGCTTAATCATTATTCAATTTAGAGCGTTAATAACAATGAACAAACGTCGGCTTCTATTATGTGTCACTTTATTCGGGAGTGCCGCTTGGTTATGGATCTCATCGACCTATAGTGAAGAGTTAACAGCAACTCTGAGTGAACGATCAAAACAGCCTCAGAGTGCGAATTCAAACCTTGAACCACCTCACCCCGAGGTTTCAAACGCTACCTTGAATATGGTGAAAAAGAATCCAAAAAACATTCCACTTACCGAAAAGTTCGATGCTGCGAATGTTCATGCTTCACCGTTAAACCAAGAACAAAAAAACTCTGAACAAGCGTTGTTAGACGCCTTTGAACCAAACAGTACGACGGTAATAGTCAGTACCGATGATAACAATGACGGTACAGGACAAAACAGAAAACCGGAGCTCAACCAGCAAATTCATCAACAGCTACAAACGGTCATGTATTCATGGCAACTAACTCAAGGTAGCCCTATCAGCTATGAGTTGAACCTAAATCAGCTGTTTTCCGATCCTGATGATGATTTTTTGACTACTCGTATCGACCTCAGAGCGACAGGGCTCTCTATATCCAATAACGGCGCTTTACTCATTCAGGGGACACCCGAATTACAAACTGAACGTTCTCGCCTAACGGTATCAGTAAGGGACAGTTACCATGGTGATGATCAGCAAGCGTGGGTTTCGGCACATTTCTCACTACCAGAAGTAGAAGCATCAACAGAAGAACAAGAACATCCGCTCATTGGTGACATGGTTTATCGCTTAGAGTCAGCCAAACAGCACGCAGGAGTCAGTTACAACTATGAGGTGGTTTTCTGTGAGGCATTCAAATTCATTAATGATGTTGTTTATTACGCCAAATCAACGGCCAAAACTTCCTGCCCCAATGAAAATCAACTGCGTGACATTGGGCATTATCAAATAAACGGAAACCAACTCATTATAAGCAGTAACGAGTCTAGCTTTCATGCTCAGCAGGTATGGGATTTAAAGAAAGAGTACTCATCGGTACAACAAAAAGGTGTGACGAACTATTTCACCACAATTTATGATGGTGAAAAATACGAAAGCTACACCTTACAGAAAAGCAAAGCGGCAATGGAAGCAAAAATAAACATTCATACAGGCCAATATGAATACCAATCAGCCACTTTTGATTATCTTATTCTGACACCAAAACAAGAGTATCTCCTTGTTTATGCAGGTAACTACATTTACCAGCGAGAGAATATTGGTAGCAATGGTGAGTTTATGGATTCCGACCTTAATATTCACGGTTACGATATCAGCCTCAATTGCCAATATGTAGGCCCATTTTTCCAATCTTCAGTGATGGCAGGAAAAGGTAATTACGACATTGATATCGTATCCTCAAGCACTCACCCCGAGAATACGTACTCTTTTCATTGTGGTGAGTTCCCTTCAAATCAGCGTTTTTCACTTTTCACTGATCTCACATACAGTCCCTATGATGAGTTCATTGATGGCAACGTATACAGCTATATTTTTAGACCAAAACCTGAGTACGCACATTTGTATGAGGAACTAAAAATGAATTTTGTCTACCACTCTCCAACCAGAAATAAATAGATCGATTGTCTTAAATAAAAGAAAAACGTAAAAAAGTTTACGGTTTTTTTCATGCTTTCCGTGTCTTGTTATTACTTATGAAAACTCGTAAAAAACATGCCTTAAAGATTCTAATATCGGCTTAAAAAAATAATCAGTGGTAAACAAGGAACTGTGGGTCATCCACACCTTAAATAACAAAGGATAAATAATGAAGAAGATTACTTTGCTAGCAGCGTCAGTAGCAGTGGCACTAACAGGTTGTGGTGGCGGTTCGAGCAGTTCAGATGGCGCAGCGCCTAATGGTGTAACGATTACAGGTTTTGATGGTTACTTTAACCAAGCGGTTGTGTTTGATGATAAAAACAAAAATGGCGTTTTGGACATCAATTCAGACATCATCTTAGGGCTAACAGACTCTGAAGGTAAGCTAAGCCTATCTGACGACGAATTCCGCTCTGTGACTAGCTTAGCTTTGCAAACATTAACGCCTGGTGGCGCAAAACAAGCAGCGCTTATCGCAAGTAACCCACAACTGTTTGCTGGTAAATACACCATAGACATGGATCACCCAACTCAAGCAATGGAACATGAAGTCGTATTCAGAACTTTGCCTGGTGAAGATGTCATATCTCCTTTAACGGATCTAGTGGTACTTGAAGCAGGAGCTAACCCAACTGACGCTGACATTACCGAAGCTAAGAAAACCGTCAACGTATCATTAGGTTTACCCGAAAACAGCGAAGATGCCTTCGGAGACGTCATTGCCAATGATAATGCAGAGCTTCATAAAACCGCTCAAATCCTAACAGAATCTAAAGCTAACGACCCTGCTGGTTATGAGGCTAACCCAACAGGTGTTGCAGAAGAAGCGACTGAAGTTGTAGAAGATAACTTAGATAAGATCGACGACGAAAACTTCAAACCGATTGTTGATGGTAACCCAACAACAGAGCCAGTAATTAACACTAAGCTTGTCGTAAGCAAAGATGCTAAAGATCATCTAAACGCGCAAGCTGATAAATTAGAGCTAACGACTCACGAAGATCTGGATATTTCTTTACCGCTTTCTTTTGAAGAAACAGCGCTATTTAGCGACGCAGATAACAACGACATCGTAATCAACGCATCAATCACAACTAAGATGCAAGAAATCATTACGGGCGTAACTTTGACTGCCGTGAATGGCGGTGACCTAGTCGTTACAGGTACGCCATCACTTATCCGTGATACTTACATCGTTACACTAGCGGCGGAAGATAAAGATTCTACAAACAAAGTTGTTGGCTCTGCAACAACAACACTTGAGTTAGAAGTTGATCTAGAAAATGACGCTCCAAGCGTTATTGCTGATAAAAAAATAGAAATCCAATCTTGGTTTGATGAACTTGAACTCGCTCAAGGTGTCGCTCCTTCACTTGATTATGTGATTATCAGTGATCTATTTAATGATAAAGACGTACTAGCATATGATGCTTACACATCTGTGAATGGACTTGAAATATTTATCGACGATCAAAGCCAAGTTGGTGCAGACGCAACTCTTCAACTATTAAAGGCTCCAACTTACGCTTATCCCGCTGGTGAGAGTGTAACCATTACGGCTTACGATGGCGTGAATACAACTTACGTTACATTCACACTTCCTGAAATCCAAGAGCAAAATATTAAAGCCGATCCAGAAGAAGTTGCAGAATTACAAAAGTACATCACTCAACTTCTCTCTAATATGAAAGTTGGTGAAGAGATCGATGTTCATAGCATTGCGATTGACGAGTTATTTGAAGATGACTATGTCTCAGGTTCAGTAGAATACTATGTTGGCCTAGAAAACGATCAAGAAGGCGCGACAAGCATTCCCGGCGTTAAAGTAGCGATCGAAAATGATGTATACCTTAAACTCTCAGGTACACCAACCAAAGCTGTCACAAATGGCCACTTTATTATGATGGCAGGTGTAAATGTAGATAACGATGGTGAAATTATTTCAGAACCAGTTAGCTTCTCGCTACCAACAGTTGCACCAAGTGATGAGGTGACACCACCTGTCGATCCCGATCTTCACCCTCTAGTAGGTAAACCATTATATTTCGTCGAAACCCCAGAGTCTGATGATAAAGTTAAGTTGAACCGCTGTGAAACATTCTACTTAAATGACGGTAAAGTATATTTTGGTAGCGAGTCTTACAGTGGTGATGTCAATACAAGCTGCGCACCTGTATCAGATACAGCAAGCGCAACTTACAGTATTGAAGGCGACGTTATCACCATCCTAGAAGATGACTATGCCCCAATGACTCTAGAGGTTAAACACACATCTAAACTTGGTACTTCTTCACGATTTACTGTAACGAGTGTGGAGAAAGAAGATGAGGGTGATGACTTCGGAACATTTGAAGCAATGACTTCTAAAGCAGAAACTGAAAGTCGCCTCAATTCAGTATCGACCGGAAGTTGGGATAACGTAGCTCAATTAACAACATTGTTTATCAATGGTGAGTATGTTGAGCTATACATCACTCCACAGATGCAAAACAAAGGTGATGGCGGTAATGATGGTATAGCAGACGCTGATTTGTTTATTGATAATCCAAATGGAGATATCACGTGTGCTGATCTACAAAACTCATTTGATGCGGGGTTCTTTGGTGAGCAATGGGCAAGCTTCACTGAGGGTGATAATTGTTGGACTAATACAGAAAAATATAAATACGTAACCTTAGATTTTGACTACAAAACTAACTTTGCAAACCCAAGCTCCCACCGCATCCATTTAATGGGACTGACAGATCAGCTACCATCATTCAATATGAATATTAAATACATTGGTGATAGCTCGTACGAGTAAGCAAAAGCTAATAATTGCAGATAAACGAAGCCCCGCATTGCGGGGCTTTTTTATCACTTTTTCTTGTCTCTACACTACTTCACACACAATACGTTCAGCAATGATGACCCCTTTAGCTGGGTGATTCTTCCGTTGGTGAATAATCCTTTCTTCTGATGGCCCCAATATGGCAGATGCATTGGCCAACTGTCTTTTTCCATCACATTTGTCGCCAGTAATTTTTTCCACTCACCTTCTGTTACTAAACGCATTTTAAGTTCGCTACAAACTTCCCCTGCGTTGTCATAACTTAAACGGTTCCATGCTTTGCTGTGCTCCATATAGAACTGGTTATTATCATCCAAAACATATGGCACAACATAAGTTCGCCCGTCTACTTGCGTTTGAACTCGGACGGAAATATCGGTATTTGTGGTTAGATCAGATGTCGCTAATACCTGCGTTGATTTAGGTTTCATTGTGTTCCGCACAGACGGTGACGCTTTTGCTTTAGGCTCTTTTGTTTTAGCACCTTTAGCTTTAAGCGCTTTATTTTTCGCGGCTGGATCGGGTTTTACTGACGGTTTAGCTTGAGGTGCTGACTTATCAACCACTCGAATAAAGGCTTCTTTATAGGCTTTAAGGCTTCTGACTTGCGAAAGCTCTTTCTTCGCATCCGGGAAGTTATCGTAAGGCCCAATCAGGCATCGATATCCATTCCCTTCGGGCTTCATCCACACGTCCGTAGATATTTTCTGGTAAAGCGGTTTCGCAGTAGCGAGAGGTAATGTCCTGGCTAACATCCCACATTGAATCCAAAACGTTGGATCCTCAATGTTTTTATTCGGCAACGCCTTGCCCCATAAGCCTTTACCTATTGGGCAACTTTGGCTCAACTGTGGCAACTGATTTGCGGCAGCTTGCGTACCATCACATAAGAATGTCTCTGCGTGAGAAATAGTGGGAAAACTCAACGAAGCGGCCACTATTAAGCCTAGGCTGTAGGTTTTATTTTTAATACGTGGCTTTTTTGCCATTCTAAACTCCATACATACTCTAGCTGATTGATAGTGAAACGTTGTTTGTCCATACCAATCACATTCAAGGATTTGACGATAATGCGATACTCTAGATTACATGCAAAAAAAGAGCCGTAATATCTTACGGCTCTTACTTTTCATTATTAATTAGCTAACAATCCAATTATTCAGTTACCCTTTATAGATCTTAGGGTTGAATACATCTCGCAACCAGTCACCGAGTAGGTTTATTACCAACACAAGGGTAACTAAAAGTACACCTGGGAATGCGGTGATCCACCACGCTCCTGAGAAGATGTAGTTAAACCCTGTGCTGATTAACGCACCAAGCGAAGGCTGATCAACCGGTAGGCCTAAACCAAGGAACGACAATGCCGCCTCAGACATGATGGCATTCGCTATTTGTACGGTAGAAATAACCAAAATTGGCGATAAACAGTTCGGCAAAATATGACGGAACATGATGCGTGGCGCTTTAAAGCCCATCACTCGTGCCGCTTCTACATACTCTTTCTCTTTTTCAGCCAATACCGACGCACGAATCGTACGAGCATACTGAGGCCACTCGGCAATACCGATGATCACCACCAGCATTAGCACTGCGTATTGACTATAAAAGTCACTACCAAAACTTGCCTTGAAAATCGCAGAGACAATTATCGCGACCATCATTGTCGAAAATGACAGCTGAACATCAGCAAACCGCATTAGGAAACTATCAATTCGACCACCAAAGTAACCTGATGATAGTCCGATAATAATGCCCAAGAACAGCTGTAAACCAACCGCTAAGAAGCCAATCGTTAACGACAAGCGAGAGCCGTAGAGCATAGTTGAAAGAATATCACGGCCTTGTTCATCGGTTCCGAGCAAGAAGCGCTCATCCCCCTCTTCCATCCACGAAGGCGGAAGTTCGGAGTCCATGATATCAATAGAAGTCACATCATATGGGTCCATCGGTGCCACGAGTGGTGCCGCGAGAGCCATAATCAAAAAGATAGAGAAAATGGCAAAACTGAACATCGCCACTTTATCGCGTAAAAAATAATATAAAAAATCTGATTGTTTAAAACGTTCCCAAGTAGACGGGGCAACGGCAGTTTGAGTATTGCTCATGACTATGCTCCTTTACCTGTAAGATTAACTGTCGGGTTAATAATTCCGTACAACAAATCGACAATCGTATTTGTCACCACAAAAATAAGCCCAACAAAAATAACGTAAGCAGTGATCAGAGGGGTGTCCACTCGATTGATCGCTTCTAAAAATAGGAAGCCAGTACCCGGCCACTGAAACACGGTTTCGGTCAGAATGGTATAAGCCACCATGGTACCAATTTGCACACCACCAACCGTTAACACTGGAAGCAGCGTATTTTTCAGAGCATGTTGATAGTAAATTTTATTCAGAGCCAAGCCTTTCGCTTTAGCAAATTTTATATACTCAGAGCTCAACACTTCTAACATTTCAGAACGAACTAAACGAATAAACAGCGGCAGCATAATCGATGCCAACGCAATGCACGGCAACACTAAGTGTGCAAGACCATCGAGACTAAAGAAACCAGACTCCCAACCCAATAAATTGTACGTTTCTCCGCGTCCAAAAGAGGGAAGCCAGCCTAACTCAATAGAGAAGACATACATCAGCATAATCGCGGTCAAAAATACCGGCACGGAGATCCCGATACTACTGCCAGCCATAACGACTTTGGTAAAAAAACTCTTTGGGTGGATGGCGGTATATACACCAAGAGGTATCGATAAAAAAACAATAATCAACGCTGCGCCGAATACCAACTCTAGCGTCGCGACTAATTTATCTAAAATCACGTCAACGGCTGGACGCTTGAAGAAATAAGATGTGCCAAGATCGCCCTGAACAGCGGCGCCAATGAAACGAGTATATTTAGTAATGAAGGGATCGTTGAGGCCTAACTCATCGCGCAAAGCTTGACGCTCTGACTCAGAAACAGATTGCCCAACTAACTCACGTAACGGATCACCCAGATTATCCTGAATGGAAAACGCCACCAAACTGATCACAAACATCACTATCAGTGCCTGAAACAGGCGCTTGACCAGAAACGTAAACATTCCTTGCCCCTTAACTATCCATGTATTTCTATCGCTAGAAAATATAATTCAGCCTTTAAAATGATACACCGCCCGACTGAAATAAGAGGGTATACAAAGAGTAAACAAAGAGCCGCCAAGTCGACGGCTCTTATTTAGCAAGTAATAAAGATTACTTAACTACAAGGTCGCCAAAGTAAGGCATAACCATTGGGTTAACTACCGCAGCTGCACCTACGTTAGATTTCGCACCCCAAGCTTCACTCTGCCAATGTAGTGGTACAAATGCTGCATCTTTATAAAGTGTTGCTTCGACACCTTTCAGCATCATTGCACGTTTCGCTGCATCAGTTTCTGAGTTCGACGCTTCAACAATCGCATCCATCTCAGGGTTTGAGTAGTGACCACAGTTATATTGACCACGGCCAGTCTCTTCGTTACGAGTCATCGTTAGGAACTCATTAAAGTTCGCCGAATCTTCTGTATCTGAGTGCCAACCAATCATCATCATATCTGCAGCACAGACATCGAATTCAGGCCAGTACTGCGCTTTAGGCATGGTTTTAAGATCAACTTTAATACCAATCTTAGATAGCATTGCCGCTGATGCTTGTGCCACTTTCGCATCATTCACATAACGGTTATTTGGAGCCATCATTGTTAGAGTAAAGCCTTTCTCGTAGCCCGCCTCTTTCATTAGCTGCTTAGCTTTTTTCAGGTCGTAGCGAGGAACAAGAGACTCATCGTGTCCTGCGTAACCTGTCGGGCTTTGCTGGCCAGCTGATGTTGCAAATCCTTTCATGATCTTCTTAACGATACCTTCGTTATTGATCGCATGAACGATAGCTTGACGAACGCGCACATCTTTTAGCGCTTCGTTGCTGTTTTGGTTCATTTGGAAAGTGATGATACGTGTACCAGGAAGGGTAACCAAATCGACCCCTTTCGCATTCTTAACACGCTTGTGATCATTTGGCGCAACAGGGTGAATCATGTCCACGTCACCAGAAAGAAGTGCAGCAACACGCGTCGCATCTTCTTTAATTGGCACTAACGTTAGCTTATCTACGTTACCGTCAGACTTTGAATCCCAGTAATCATTAAAGCGTTCAAATACCACTTTAACGCCCTGCTCACGAGACGTTACGATGAACGGGCCCGTACCTGAAACGTTAGTCGATGCAAAAGAGTTACCATGCTTAACCACTTCAGATTTTTCTTTGCCATCTGACGTCTTACCTGAATAGAACTTGCTATCCATAGGGAAGATGTACGTTGCTGTTTGAAGAACCAATGGGTATGGCGCTTTTGAAATGAGTTCTACTGTGTAATCGTCAACTTTTACCAATTTTTCATACGGCGTAAAAATTGATTTAAAATCAGGTGAATTTTGAAGACGCTCGAATGTCCATACTACGTCGTCTGCGGTTAGCTCGTTACCAGAATGGAATTTTACACCTTTACGTAAGTTGAAACGGAAAGTTGTATCGTTCACACGCTCCCAGCTTTCAGCTAGGCGTGCTTCAAAGTCCATTGACTGAGAGAAGCGAACTAGAGGGTCAAATACCATGTGAGACATTTGCAGTGTGCCGCCAGATAGCTGCTCATGCGGGTCAAGTGATACAGGGTCAGCTGCATAGCCAACGGTAATATCTGCTGCCGCTGCGCCAAAACTTAGGCCAGCTGCCATCAAAGCGACTGCTAACTTGCTTTTCATGGTTTTCATTGCATAACTCCTTCATGCGGGGACTTAAATCCCTATTTTATGTATTTGCTTTGTTTTATATCCAAGAGAACTTGGAACCACTGCCTTTTCTTACTTTTTTATTTCGACTTTTATGCCGATTTTACATCTTCTCTCAATCCCAAAAACTCAGGCATCAAGGAAATTAGGTGTTGGCTGTACTCATGTTGAGGGTCAGTAAATAGCTGCTCTGTTGGTGCTACTTCTAATAATTTACCCATTTGCATCACACCTACACGATCACACATTTGACGAATAACAGGTAAATCATGACTGATGAAGAGCATCGTGAGGTTTAGTTCAGCTTGAAGGTCTTTTAACAGGTTGAGGATTTGAGCCTGTACCGACACATCCAGTGCCGAAGTCGGTTCATCACAAATTAATAGGCGTGGACGTGTTGCCAGAGCTCGGGCGATAGAAATACGCTGACGTTGACCACCAGAAAATTCATGAGGATATTTAAGCCCCGCCATTTTTCCTAACCCAACATGATCCAATAAATCATGCACAATTTGACGTGTTTCATTTTCATTGCGAGTCAATTTATGAAAACGAATCGGCTCGGCAATAATGTCAAAGATCTTCATTCGAGGGTTCATTGATGTATATGGGTTTTGGAATACCATCTGCATTTGACGACGCATTGGGCGACGTTCTTTTTCTGATTTGAGGCCTGTGAGGTCGATACCTTCAAAGGTAACGTGCCCTTCGTTAGGCTTGTACAATCCAGCAATAACCCGTGCAATGGTTGATTTACCCGACCCTGATTCACCAACTAAACCAAACGTTTCACCTTCAAACACCTCAAAGCTAACGTTATTCGAAGCTTGAACGTACTGACGGCGACTCTCAAACATCGAATCTTTAGTGATGAAGCGTAAGCTAACATTCTCAACATTTAGCAGTGGGCCAGTGTACTCACGGTGATCTTGACTTTGACCTAACCAATGATTTTTGACGTCCAGTTGCTCCATTTCATGCGCTTCTTCGATATAGCTAACAAGCGGGAATCGGTCGAGTTTTACATCTGAACGAGGGACTGCGGAAATAAGGCTGTGCGTGTAAGGATGTTCTGGTGTTCCTAAAACTTTCGCGGTTGGGCCAAACTCAACCAAATCACCACGGTACATGACCGCCACACGATCCGTCACGTTCGAAACAACACCCATATCATGGGTCACTAACATACAGCCAACGTTATTAGTCACGCATAACTCACGGATAAGGCTTAAAATCTGATCTTGAATAGAAACATCTAATGCGGTCGTTGGCTCATCAGCAATAATAAGATCGGGTTCTCCCGCAAGAGCAATGGCAATAACAACACGCTGTCGCATACCGCCTGAAAATTGGTGCGGATACTGCTTTAATCGGTTTTCTGGTTGAGGAATACCCACTTGGTTCATTAGTGACAATGCACGCTCAGATGCTTCTTCATCTGTCATATCCAAGTTCGCGTGAATCGTCTCTTTTAACTGATGTTCAACGGTGAATAATGGGTTTAACGAGGTCATCGGGTCTTGAAAAATAAAACCAATCTTAGAGCCACGAACTTTACGCATCTGCTCCGGAGTTAACCCCGAAACTTTTTCACCATCTAAGAAAACCTCGCCATCAGCAATAACACCTGGAGGACTTAATAGATCAATAACCGCGTTACCGACTGTGGACTTACCAGCGCCAGATTCCCCCACAACACCGACGATTTCACCACGTTCAATATTAAACGACAGCGATTTAACTGCCGCATGAACACCGTGACGAGAAGGGTATTCAATACGAAGATTTTTAACTTCTAAAAGTGACATTACCAGACCTCTACTGCTATGGCAGCTCTCTGCCCTGTCTGCAAAATTGGAATCCATTCACTGCCAGAACAATGTTCTGCCAATTTACAAGTCCATCAATTTGGCAAACATTTCACAGAAAAGCAACAAACATAGGATAAAAAATCGAGATTGCGCAGTTTTAAAGCACTTAATAAATATAGTTATGCCGAATTTGTGAATAAATTATCACTCTTTATTATTAAATGCTGGGCTTTCATACTTTACATTTATCTATTTTCGTACTTAATAGCCCTATTTCCTAAGAACAAGCGCCTATTCTCAGAGAAAAAACCTAAACAGTTTTATTCACCATTAAGTTTTAACATTTCAAATACATAAACCATATAAAAAACTAAATACAACCAATAGGACTACCCATAAGTATAAATATAGTCATAAAAACCATATTCACATGGCGATTTAATACAAATAGTTTCAATCGAGAAATACACAACGGGATTGATCTCAATGAAACCGACATCTGGACGAACACAGAGCCGAAAAAATATTCTTGGAACATCAGGCGAACCCCTTCTGTTTCTCTTCTATAGCCAACAACTAAAAATCATTAGCTCTACTGAGCGCTAGACGAAAAAAAACCTCATCATTTCTGATGAAGTTTCTTCAAGGTGATCAGTGAAGAGACACTCTTTGAACATCAAGCGAACCCTTTCTGTTTCTCTTCTATAACCGACAACTAAAAATCATTAATTCCACTGATCGCTAGACGAAAAAAACCTCATCATTTCTGATGAGGTTTCTTCAAAAGTGATCAGTGAAGAGACATTCTTTGAACATCAGGAACCCCTTCTGTTTCTCTTCTATAGCCGACAACTAAAAATCATTAGCTCTACTGATCGCTAGACGAAAAAAAACCTCACCATTTTTGATGAGGTTTCTTCAAAGGTGATCAGTGAAGAGACATTCTTTGAACATCAGGCGAACCCCTTCTGTTTCTCTTCTATAGCCGACAACTAAAAATCATTAATTCCACTGATCGCTAGACGAAAAAAAACCTCATCATTTCTGATGAGGTTTCTTCAAAAGTGGTCGGTGAAGAGGGATTCGAACCCCCGACCCTCTGGTCCCAAACCAGATGCGCTACCAAGCTGCGCTATTCACCGACTTTTATTTTATTTTGACTTATCAAAAAGGGAAATCTCATTCACTAAGTAAACTTGACTACCGAGTTAATGGGGTGGCTAACGAGATTCGAACTCGCGACCACCGGAATCACAATCCAGGGCTCTACCAACTGAGCTATAGCCACCACTAACTTTTTATATAACCGTTTAAAACGATTATTGAAATAGTGGTCGGTGAAGAGGGATTCGAACCCCCGACCCTCTGGTCCCAAACCAGATGCGCTACCAAGCTGCGCTATTCACCGACATTGTATTTTTTTACTTGGTTTGCGTTAGAGGGATACCCTCTGGTCCGCTTATTCCAAGGTCAGGATGCGTAACAAATCACGCTATTCACCAACATGTTTCGTTCCGATTCTAAGATAAATCTTGAATCAGCACTGGAAACCTTCATTTACGAATAAACTTGGTTACCAAAATAATGGGGTGGCTAACGAGATTCGAACTCGCGACCACCGGAATCACAATCCAGGGCTCTACCAACTGAGCTATAGCCACCACTACTTTTTGCCAATATAGTGCTTATTTTACTAAGCATCCGGATGGTACGCCCGAAAGGATTCGAACCTTCGACCTTTGGCTCCGGAGGCCAACGCTCTATCCAGCTGAGCTACGGGCGCATGCCCTATCGGCGGAGTGGAATAATACGTATATCACCCTATGCCGTCTAGTGTTTTTTTTACTTTTTTTTCTGTTTGTTCTCTTTTTCAGCAGTTCATATGCAATAAAAGCTTATATAGGATGTGATAGAGCCCTTGTCGCTGATAACTTGTTGTTTATTGCAACAAGTTATCAGGATATAATCACCCATTATTTACATTGATTTAACAGGTTACTGATGACCGATTAAGTCAAAACACAGTTTAACACTATAATTTTGGTAAGCATGTACTTACCTTGGGAATGTGAAGTGAGTTTAATGGATATGTCTCGACGAATCATAAGCGTTTTATTCGCTGCGTTAACTTTTTCTAGCGCTGCGTTTGCCACTACCGATCAAGCTGAATACGATGCAATAGCTGAACGCATCCAACCCGTAGGTCAAGTTTACCTTGCTGGCAGCGAACCCGTTAAAGCTGAACCAACAGGTCCTCGTGATGGTGCAACAGTATATGGAACTTTCTGTATTGCTTGTCACTCATCAGGTATTAGCGGAGCGCCTAAAACAGGCAACGCTGCTGAGTGGGGGCCTCGTATTGCTCAAGGTAAAGATGTCTTAAAAGATCACGCAATTAATGGCTTTAATGCAATGCCAGCAAAAGGGTCATGTATGGATTGCTCTGATGATGAAATCGTCGCAGCCATCGACCACATGATCAAAGGTCTATAAGGCAACTATCCACACCTACCAATGTGCCTAGTTAAAAAAATGCCCGTGAACTATCACGGGCATTTTTATTATTCCTATTGAACATTGCTATTTTTTGAACATCGCACGTAAGTTTGCGATATGCGCCTGTCCTTTTTCCATTCTTTCTTCTGCTGACTGCGGCTTTTTAACCGTTTCCCAATCCACATCATCATGTGGAAGTTCATCTAAAAATCGGCTCTGTGTCGGTTTAATAAGCTCACCATACTGCCTACGCTCCCGACATTTAGTAAAAGTCAGCTCTTTTTGAGCACGAGTAATACCGACGTACATTAAACGGCGTTCTTCTTCGACATTATCTTCATCAATACTTGTTTGATGAGGAAGGATCCCCTCTTCTGCTCCCATGAGGTAGACGTACGGGAATTCGAGTCCTTTTGAAGCATGTAGTGTCATCAACTGCACTTGATCAGCATCGTCATCGTCTTCACCTCGCTCCATCATGTCACGCAAAGTTAAACGCTGAACAACCTCTTTTAGACTCTTCTCTTCGTTATCGTAATTGTCACCTTCGAGGTCGGCCACAATCCAACTATAAAGCTCAGACACATTTTTCATTCGCATTTCAGCCGCTTTAGGGCTTGGCGAGCTCTCGTATAACCAATCTTCATAATTGATATCTCTCACCAAAGAACGAACCGCTTCTACGGTATTTCCACGCTCAGCATTATCTGAAATTTTTACAATCCATTCGGTAAAGCGACGTAAATTATCGAGCCCTCGACCAGTTAGATGCTGCTCCAAACCCATCTCAAAGCTTGCTTCAAATAAGCTCTTACCACGCATGTTGGCATAACTACCCAGCTTTTCGAGAGTAACCGGACCAATCTCTCTACGAGGTGTATTCACAATTCTCAAAAATCCGTTATCGTCGTCAGGGTTAACTAACACTCGCAGGTACGCCATGATGTCTTTGATCTCTGCGCGAGCAAAGAAAGAGGTACCACCCGAAATTTTATAAGGGATCCTATTTTGCATTAATGCTTTCTCAATCAAACGCGACTGGTGATTACCTCGGTATAACACTGCGTAATCTTTATATTCGGTTCGATTCAAAAAGCGGTGGGCGATCAGCTCTCCCGTAATTCTCTCCGCTTCATGCTCTTCATTTTTAGCATTCAGTACTTTTATTTTTTCCCCATCCGGAATTTCAGAGAAAAGCGTCTTGGTGATCTCATGCGGGTTATTTGCAATCAGTATATTCGCCGCTCGCAAGATACGACTAGTAGAGCGGTAATTCTGCTCTAGCTTAATGACTCTGAGTTGTGGATAGTCTTTACTCAATAAAACCAAGTTTTGTGGTTTTGCGCCTCGCCAAGAATAAATCGATTGGTCGTCATCACCAACAACCGTGAGGCGACAACGCTCACCGACTAAAAGCTTCACTAATTCATACTGGCTCGTATTGGTGTCTTGGTACTCATCGACAAGTAAGTATCGAATGCGTGATTGCCATCTTTCTCGAACTTCTTGATTGGTTTTTAGTAGCAGAACAGGCATCGCAATCAAATCATCAAAATCCAATGCGTTATATGCCTTCATCTGCTTTTGGTACATATCAAAACAGAATGCAAAAACCTGTTGCTGTTCACCTTGTGCATAAGCTATTGCTTGCTCAGGTGTCAGCATGTCATTTTTCCAATTAGAGATACTACTCAGCAACTGACGCAGTAGATCTTTATCACCATCTAACTGTTTTTCGGTTAACTCTTTCAACAATGCTAATTGGTCTTGATCATCAAAAAGCGAAAATCCGGCTTTTAAACCTAATGCTTTATACTCACGGCGGATAATATTCAGCCCCATAGTATGAAACGTTGAAACCATTACCCCTTTAGATTCTTTCTTACCTAAACTTTGTCCTACGCGCTCTTTCATTTCACGAGCGGCTTTATTTGTGAACGTCACAGCCGCGATATTGCGAGCTTTATAACCACACTGCTGCACTAAGTAAGCAATTTTATTTGTAATCACACGAGTTTTGCCCGATCCCGCCCCTGCGAGAACAAGGCAAGGTCCAGATACAAATTTTACAGCTTCGTCTTGTCTAGGGTTCAGTTTCATTGAGTTCTCAACATGGTTTCATCAGGTTTTATGTGTATTCCTCTCTATGATAATGCTGCAACACAGGGAATGCTATGCTCTCGTATACAAGATTTTCACACATTAAATGCGAAACTCTATTATGTAAAAGTGTGATCTATACGCTATAATGAATGAACGTTCATTCATTGGTGGTAAGAAAATGACCATTCATAACCCTCAGGATAAACGCCTTCAGATACTCTCAGCAGCTGAAGCTCTCATTGCAGAGGTTGGCTTTCAGGGGTTATCTATGCATAAGTTAGCAAAAAAAGCAGGGGTCGCTGCAGGCACTATCTATCGCTATTTCGATGATAAAGAACATCTCATTGAGGAAGTTCGGATACATGTAACCCAAAAAATTGCAGACGCGATACAGGAAGGTGTTGACGATTCAAAGCCGATAAAACAACGTTACCGCACCATGTGGCTAAACATTTGGAACTTGGCGGGAACAAACCTTGATGCAATCAAAAACCGGATTCAATATGATTGTTTACCTGCAACAAATAGCACTACATTTAGGGAACTAGAGCGTAAAATGTTTGCCCAAGTGGAGTTACTATTTAATGATGGTAAAAAACAAGGACTATTTAAACCACTTGATAACGAAGTATTAAGTGGATTGAGCTTAGCGGCTAGTGTCTCACTCGCACGTAAGCATTCTTTAGGATTCTACCAACTGGACGAAACTGCATTAGATGCGGCTATTGAGGCTAGTTGGGACGCAATAATTACACACTAGATCGGAGTTCTGACAATAATGAAAAAGTGGACCTTCTTTATGTTACTTATCGCTTTGACCCTTTTTGGGAGCGTGATAGGTTATAACATATTCAAACAACAAAAAATCGCAGAGTACATGGCTAATAGGCCAGAAGCGGAGTTCCCTGTAACGGTAACAAAAGCACAACCAGTAGACTGGGTACCTGTGATTGAAGCTATTGGCTTTATAGAGCCTAATCAAGGGGTAACTCTTTCAAGTGAAGCAAGTGGTGTAATTAGAAAAATTGCTTTTACTTCAGGCACGCAAATCGAAGATGACCAACTATTAGTAAGCTTAGATTCGTCTGTTGAAAAAGCGAACCTAAAAAGTGCACAAGCAAAGCTTCCTGCAGCAAAAGCAAAATACAAACGCTACAAAGGCTTGTTTACTAAAGGTTCAATTTCAAAAGAATCTTACGACGATGCAGAAGCGAGCTTTTTCTCACTTTCAGCTGATATTGAAAGCTTGAAAGCAGCAATTGAGCGTCGTGAAATCAGAGCGCCTTTCTCGGGTATTATCGGTATTCGTAAAGTTTACTTAGGTCAATACTTGCAAGCCGGAGATGAAATTGTACGTTTAGAAGACACCAGTGTTATGCGTCTTAACTTCACTGTACCTCAAACTGATATTTCTCGTATTTCAATAGATCAAGCGATCGATATCTTTGTCGATGCTTACCCAGATCAACCTTTCCAAGGAACAATCAGTGCGATTGAGCCTGCGGTTAGCATTCAAAGTGGTTTGATTAGAGTCCAGGCAGACATTCCAAATAGCGACGGTCTACTTCGCAGCGGCATGTTTGCTCGTGCGAATATCATCCTTCCTGCGCTGACAGATCAAATTACGCTTCAACAAACTGCGATTACGTTCACTCTATACGGAGACAATGTTTACATTATCTCTGAAGAAGATGGTGTGAAACGAGTGAAGCAGCAAGTTGTAAAAATTGGCGAACGAACAAAAGATAAAGCTCATATCTTAGAGGGTGTTAAGGCTGGAGATATGGTTGTGACATCAGGCCAAGTACGCCTAAGCAACGGGGCAAAAGTTAAGATTGTAGAAAACGATACAATCACCCCACCATCTGAAACACCTAAGCTGTAATTTGGAGGCATAATGCGCTTTACTGATGTTTTTATTAAACGTCCAGTTTTAGCGGTATCCATCAGCTTTTTGATCGCATTGCTTGGATTACAAGCAATCTTCAAAATGCAGGTGCGTGAATACCCTGAAATGACGAATACTGTCGTTACCGTTTCGACCGGTTACTACGGTGCAAGTGCGGATCTTATCCAAGGCTTTATCACCCAGCCTCTCGAACAGGCGGTGGCTCAAGCGGATAATATCGACTATATGACTTCCTCATCGGTTCTCGGTAAGTCAACGATTACGGTCAATATGAAGTTGAATACGGACCCTAATGCTGCGCTGTCTGATATTCTAGCCAAAACAAACTCTGTTCGGTCTCAACTTCCTAAAGAAGCAGAAGATCCAACAGTAACGATGTCTACAGGCTCAACAACGGCGGTGCTGTACATCGGTTTTACCAGTGATGAATTAGTCTCTAGCCAAATTACTGACTATCTTGAGCGAGTGATCAACCCTCAACTGTTTACGGTTAATGGTGTTTCAAAAGTCGACCTTTATGGTGGCATGAAGTACGCGCTACGTATTTGGTTGGATCCAGCAAAAATGGCGGCGGTAGATTTAACGGCAACAGATGTCATGTCGGTTCTAAACTCGAATAACTACCAATCAGCAACTGGTCAAGCAACAGGCGAATTTGTACTCTATAATGGCAGTGCAGATACTCAGGTATCGAACACTGAAGAGCTTGAAAACTTAGTGGTAAAAAGCAGCAAAGCTGAAGTTATCCGTTTAGCAGATATCGCTAAAGTATCACTAGAAAAAAGCCATGATGTTTACCGTGCGAGTGCGAATGGCAAAGAAGCCGTGGTTGCAGCGATTAATGCAGCTCCAAGTGCTAACCCAATAAACATCGCAGCCGATGTGCTGGATCTTCTTCCTCAGCTAGAGAAAAACCTCCCAAGTAACATTTCTATGAATGTTATGTATGACTCGACAATTGCAATTAACGAGTCAATTCAAGAGGTAATTAAAACGATTGTTGAAGCTGCGCTTATCGTATTGATCGTCATTACGCTGTTCTTAGGCTCATTCCGTGCGGTTCTTATCCCAATCATCACTATTCCACTATCTCTCATTGGTGTGGCAATGGTTATGCAAGCGATGGGATTCTCGTGGAACCTAATGACGCTACTGGCCATGGTACTTGCCATCGGTCTTGTGGTTGATGATGCGATCGTTGTACTAGAGAATGTCGATAGGCATATTAAACTTGGCGAATCACCTTTCCGTGCAGCTATTATTGGTACGCGTGAAATTGCGGTTCCTGTTATTGCGATGACCTTAACGCTGGGTGCGGTATATGCGCCAATCGCGATGATGGGTGGTATTACTGGTTCTCTATTTAAAGAGTTCGCATTAACGCTAGCAGGTTCAGTATTTGTTTCTGGTATTGTCGCATTAACGCTATCACCAATGATGTGTTCAAAAATGCTGAAAGCGCATGCTGAACCAAGTAAGTTTGAACAAAAAGTTCATTACGTATTGGATGGCATGACAAATCGCTATGAACGCATGCTCGGCGCTGTAATGCAGCATCGCCCTGTGTTTATAGGTTTTGCTGTCATTGTATTCGCCACTCTTCCGATGCTATTCAAGTTTATTCCTAGTGAGCTTGCACCGTCAGAAGATAAAGGCGTAATCATGCTAATGGGTACAGCACCATCAAATGCTAACCTTGATTTCATGCAAAATACCATGGATGACGTGAACGAGATCCTTTCGGCTCAACCGGAAGTGGCGTATGCACAGGTATTTACAGGCGTTCCAAGTGCTAACCAAGCGTTTGGTATTGCTTCAATGCTACCGTGGAGTGAAAGAGAGGCAAGTCAAGCTGAGGTTGCTGGGCGTGTTGGCCAACTGGTGAAAGAAATTCCAGGTATGTCAGTAACGGCCTTCCAAATGCCAGAACTTCCAGGTGCCGGTTCAGGTCTACCTATTCAGTTTGTTATCACCACTCCAAATAGCTTTGAAAGCCTATTCCAAATCACAACGGATATTTTAACCGAGGTATCTTCAAGCCCATTGTTTGTCTATTCGAATCTAGATTTGAATTATGACTCAGCAACAATGAAGATCAATATTGATAAAGACAAAGCTGGCGTCTACGGCGTTACCATGCAAGATATCGGTATTACGCTTGGCACTATGATGTCTGACGGCTACGTTAACCGTATCGATTTGAATGGCCGCTCGTATGAGGTAATCCCTCAAGTTGAACGTAAGTATCGCTTAAACCCAGAATCAATGAAGAACTACTATGTTCGAGCTGCGGATGGTAAAGCAATACCTCTAGGCAGCTTGATCTCTATTGATGTTGTTGCAGAGCCTCGATCTTTGCCGCACTTCAACCAGTTGAATTCTGCGACAATTGGGGCGGTACCAGGACCAACAACTGCAATGGGTGATGCTATCGCATGGTTCGAAAACACAGCTGAAACGAAGTTACCAAGTGGCTACAGTCATGACTATATGGGTGAAGCTCGCCAATACGTAACGGAAGGAAGTGCTCTATACGCAACGTTTGGTTTAGCATTAGCGATCATCTTCTTGGTTCTAGCCATTCAATTTGAATCACTGAAAGATCCATTAGTTATCATGGTTTCCGTACCACTTGCTATTTGTGGTGCTCTTATTGCTTTGGCATGGGGCGCAGCAACAATGAACATCTATTCGCAAGTTGGTTTGATCACCTTAGTTGGTTTGATTACCAAGCACGGTATTTTGATTTGTGAAGTGGCAAAAGAAGAACAGCTGCATCACCATAAAAATCGAATTGAAGCTGTAATGGAAGCGGCGAAGGTTCGTCTCCGTCCAATCCTGATGACGACAGCGGCGATGATCGCTGGCTTAATCCCACTGATGTATGCAACAGGAGCGGGTGCAGCACAACGCTTTAGTATCGGTATCGTAATCGTTGCTGGTCTGGCAATTGGTACTATCTTTACTCTGTTTGTACTTCCAGTAATTTATAGCTACCTAGCAGAGCAACATAAGCCATTACCAATCTTTGTTGAAGATAAAGATTTAGAAAAGCTGGCGCGCGTTGATGAAGCGAAAGCGGTTCATCGTGAGATGGCAAAAAATAGCTAAATTCACAATCTAAACAAAAGGCTACTTCGGTAGCCTTTTTTATTATCTAAAGTAACGACTTTGCGTTGTGAATTACTTAGAATGTAACCAAAATAATAGGAGTTTAGCCCACTATGTTTGATCCAAAGAAATTAGAACAAATTGCAAAACAGATTCATGAATCAATGCCTCAGCCAGTGAAAGAGCTCGGTAACGATGTTGATCAAAAAGTACGACAAGTTATCCAAGGCCAGCTAAACAAACTTGATGTTGTAAGCCGTGAAGAATTTGATGTACAAACTCAAGTGTTGCTCCGTACTCGTCAAAAGTTGACAGACATGGAACAAAAATTGGCAGCACTAGAAGAAAAACTAGCAGATAAATAATCCAACCTAGTGGATCTGTAATGATTTATCCGTAACCTCAGTAACGGATTGATAAGCAGACAAAAAGCCTTTCTTTATTTACTAAAAAGCTCAACATTTCTGTTGAGCTTTTTTCATCACTTTAGCTAAATTACATAAACTAGCCGCCTACCGCGATAGTCTTCATATCTGTCATATAGCCACGTAATTCTTCACCAATGTACTCTACTGGGTGATTACGAATGGTATCATTCACTTCGATTAACTTCGCATTATCCACAAAGTTAGAAGTTTCACCTAAACCACGACCAATCACATCAGTATTCACATTAGGCATGAATTTTTCACGCAGAAGAGGTGTTGCAACGTTAGCAAATAGGTAGTTTCCGTATTCTGCAGTATCAGAAATAACAACGTTCATTTCATACAAACGCTTACGAGCGACAGTATTCGCAATAAGTGGTAGCTCATGCAAAGACTCATAGTATGCTGATTCGTCGATGATACCTGATGCGGTCATTGCTTCGAACGCAAGTTCAACACCTGCACGCACCATCGCAACCATCAAGATACCGTTATCAAAATATTCCTGCTCTGATATTTCAACATCTGACTCAGGATAATTTTCAAAAGCCGTTTGGCCCGTTTCTTCACGCCAACCTAATAAATTTACATCATCATTTGCCCAGTCAGCCATCATCGTACTAGAGAAATGACCTGAAATAATGTCATCCATATGCTTGTTATATAGAGGGCGCATTAAATCTTTTAGCTCTTCAGACAGATCAAATGCTTTTACTTTCGCAGGGTTAGAAAGACGATCCATCATGTGAGTTACCCCACCAAATTTCAGCGCTTCTGTTACGGTTTCCCAACCAAATTGTAGTAATTTACCAGCATAGCCAGGTTCAATACCATCAGCAATCATCTTTTCGTAACAAACGATCGAACCGGCTTGTAGCATGCCACATAAAATGGTTTGTTCACCCATAAGGTCAGATTTAACTTCCGCAACAAAAGAAGATTCAAGTACGCCAGCACGGTGACCACCAGTTGCAGCAGCCCAAGCTTTTGCAATCTCCAGACCATCACCTTGAGGATCGTTCTCAGGGTGAACAGCAATAAGTGTTGGAACACCAAAGCCACGCTTGTACTCCTCACGAACCTCAGTACCAGGACACTTAGGCGCAACCATTACAACCGTAAGGTCTTTACGAACTTGCATCCCTTCTTCCACGATATTAAAACCGTGTGAATAACCTAATGTGGCACCCTCTTTCATTAAAGGCATTACGGTTTCAACAACATTTGTGTGTTGTTTGTCAGGTGTTAGGTTAACAACAAGGTCAGCTTGAGGAATAAGCTCTTCATAGCTTGCTACTTCAAAACCATTTTCTTTCGCATTCTTGAATGACTGGCGTTGTTCATCAATAGCAGCCTGACGAAGTGCATAAGCAACATTCAAACCAGAATCTCGCATATTAAGGCCTTGGTTTAAACCTTGAGCACCACAACCCACAATGACGACTTTCTTATCTTTTAGATAATCAGCTTCACTCGCAAACTCTTCACGATCCATGAAGCGGCAGCGGCCTAGTTGATCCAATTGTTCACGTAAGTTCAATGTGTCGAAATAGTTAGCCATCAGGGCTCTCCTTTATAAATACTGTCCGTTTGGTCGATATCTTACTATCGAATGACTTCATACTAAATCAGACGTAAAGTTGCTTAAAGTGATATATTCACAATTAGTCATTGCAATAAATGCAACATGGAAGATTTAAGTAAATGAATATAAAAAGCCTTCAACTCTTTATTCACTTATGCGATAGCAAGAATTTCAGTAAAACGGCAGCAGCAATGCATGTAAGTCCGTCCGCCCTCAGTCGCCAGATCCAAAAACTAGAAGACGATACTGGCCAGGCTCTATTTGTAAGAGATAACCGAAGTGTAGAAATCACGCCTGCGGGTAAAAAGCTACTTCCTATCGCACTTAATATCGTTGGTGAGTGGCAGCAATATAATGCGCAGTTAGCAGGTAATGAACATGAACTTAAAGGCGAAATACGATTGTTTTGTTCGGTCACGGCCAGCTATAGCCACCTACCTGAATTACTGTCTGAATTTAGAGTACGACACCCTCATATTGAATTTAAATTAACCACAGGCGACCCTGCTCAGGCTATAGATCGTATTATTAACGATATGGCTGATATCGCTATCTCGGCAAAACCCGATCAGCTGCCATCAAAAGTAGAGTTTGAGAAAATAAGCGAAATTCCACTCTCAGTCATCGCCCCTTCCGGTATAAATAGTTTTACTCACTTACTCCAAGAAGAATCGATTAATTGGTCTCAGATACCTTTTATTGTTCCAGAAGCAGGCACAGCTAGAGAAAGAGCAAACTCTTGGTTTAAAAAAATGAAAATCAAGCCGAATATCTACGCTCAAGTTTCTGGACATGAAGCAATAGTAAGTATGGTTGCTCTTGGATGTGGTGTTGGTATAGCCCCAGACGTTGTGATTGACAGTAGCCCGGTAAAAGAACGAGTAGAAAGGTTAAAAGTAGCGTCAATCAGACCTTTTGAATTGGGCATCTGTTGCAAACGCTCTCAACTAGAGAACCCATTAATCAAAGCTTTATGGGAAGTAGCAGAAGAAAAACATTAATTCAAAATAGTACAGACGTAAAAAAGCCCTAATCTTTCGATTAGGGCTTTTTCAAATCAGTGGCGGAGTGGACGGGACTCGAACCCGCGACCCCCGGCGTGACAGGCCGGTATTCTAACCAACTGAACTACCACTCCGCAGTGTCTATTCAGCTTACGCTATTTCTTTTTACTGTTTTATAAACAATAAAATAAATTAAAGCCTAGCAATGTCCTACTCTCACATGGGGAAGCCCCACACTACCATCGGCGCTATTACGTTTCACTTCTGAGTTCGGCATGGAATCAGGTGGGTCCGTAATGCTATGGTCGCTAAACAAATTCTTAATACATCGATAAATGACGCATTTTAATACTGGTGCTGATACCCAGACTCGAACTGGGGACCTCACCCTTACCAAGGGTGCGCTCTACCGGGCTGAGCTATATCAGCAAACAACAAAAACTCGTTTATAACGAGTTTTTGTTTAAATTTAAAGCCTGGCGATGTCCTACTCTCACATGGGGAAACCCCACACTACCATCGGCGCTACTGCGTTTCACTTCTGAGTTCGGCATGGAATCAGGTGGGTCCGCAACGCTATGGTCGCCAAGCAAATTCTTAAAATTCGGAAAGCTGTTTTCGTTCTCTAAACTCATTCAAGTTTGTCTGTATATATCGAGTCCATCAAAACCCCTTGGGTGTTGTATGGTTAAGCCTCACGGGCAATTAGTACAGGTTAGCTCAATGCCTCGCAGCACTTACACACCCTGCCTATCAACGTTCTAGTCTTGAACAACCCTTTAGGGCACTTAAAGTGCCAGGGAAGACTCATCTCAGGGCTCGCTTCGCGCTTAGATGCTTTCAGCGCTTATCGATTCCGAACTTAGCTACCGGGCAATGCCACTGGCGTGACAACCCGAACACCAGAGGTTCGTCCACTCCGGTCCTCTCGTACTAGGAGCAGCCCCCTTCAATCTTCCAACGCCCACGGCAGATAGGGACCGAACTGTCTCACGACGTTCTAAACCCAGCTCGCGTACCACTTTAAATGGCGAACAGCCATACCCTTGGGACCGACTTCAGCCCCAGGATGTGATGAGCCGACATCGAGGTGCCAAACACCGCCGTCGATATGAACTCTTGGGCGGTATCAGCCTGTTATCCCCGGAGTACCTTTTATCCGTTGAGCGATGGCCCTTCCATTCAGAACCACCGGATCACTATGACCTACTTTCGTACCTGCTCGAATTGTCATTCTCGCAGTCAAGCGGGCTTATGCCATTGCACTAACCACACGATGTCCAACCGTGTTTAGCCCACCTTCGTGCTCCTCCGTTACTCTTTGGGAGGAGACCGCCCCAGTCAAACTACCCACCAGGCACTGTCCGCAATCCCGATAAGGGACCTACGTTAGAACATCAAGCATACAAGGGTGGTATTTCAAGGTTGACTCCACCGCATCTGGCGACGCGGTTTCAAAGTCTCCCACCTATCCTACACATGTAGGGTCAATGTTCAGTGCCAAGCTGTAGTAAAGGTTCACGGGGTCTTTCCGTCTAGCCGCGGGTACACTGCATCTTCACAGCGATTTCAATTTCACTGAGTCTCGGGTGGAGACAGCGTGGCCATCATTACGCCATTCGTGCAGGTCGGAACTTACCCGACAAGGAATTTCGCTACCTTAGGACCGTTATAGTTACGGCCGCCGTTTACCGGGGCTTCGATCAAGAGCTTCGACCGAAGTCTAACCCCATCAATTAACCTTCCGGCACCGGGCAGGCGTCACACCGTATACGTCATCTTACGATTTTGCACAGTGCTGTGTTTTTAATAAACAGTTGCAGCCACCTGGTATCTGCGACTCCTAGTAGCTCCATCCGCAAGGGACTTCACCGCCAAGAGCGTACCTTCTCCCGAAGTTACGGTACCATTTTGCCTAGTTCCTTCACCCGAGTTCTCTCAAGCGCCTTGGTATTCTCTACCCGACCACCTGTGTCGGTTTGGGGTACGATTTCTTATAATCTGAAGCTTAGAGGCTTTTCCTGGAAGTATGGCATCAATGACTTCACACCCGTAGGTGCTCGACATCGTGTCTCAGCCTAACAAGAGTCCGGATTTACCTAAACTCTTAGCCTACGCACTTGAACCTGGACAACCGTCGCCAGGCCCACCTAGCCTTCTCCGTCCCCCCATCGCAATTATAAGAAGTACGGGAATATTAACCCGTTTCCCATCGACTACGCTTTTCAGCCTCGCCTTAGGGGTCGACTTACCCTGCCCCGATTAACGTTGGACAGGAACCCTTGGTCTTCCGGCGTGGGAGTTTTTCACTCCCATTATCGTTACTCATGTCAGCATTCGCACTTCTGATACGTCCAGCAGCCCTTACGAACCACCTTCAACCGCTTACAGAACGCTCCCCTACCCCACACACCTAAGTGTGCAGCCGCAGCTTCGGTTTATTACTTAGCCCCGTTACATCTTCCGCGCAGGCCGACTCGACCAGTGAGCTATTACGCTTTCTTTAAATGATGGCTGCTTCTAAGCCAACATCCTGGCTGTCTGAGCCTTCCCACATCGTTTCCCACTTAGTAATAATTTGGGACCTTAGCTGGCGGTCTGGGTTGTTTCCCTCTTCACGACGGACGTTAGCACCCGCCGTGTGTCTCCCGGATAGTACTTACTGGTATTCGGAGTTTGCAAAGGGTTGGTAAGTCGGGATGACCCCCTAGCCTTAACAGTGCTCTACCCCCAGTAGTATTCGTCCGAGGCTCTACCTAAATAGATTTCGGGGAGAACCAGCTATCTCCGAGTTTGATTGGCCTTTCACCCCTAGCCACAAGTCATCCGCTAATTTTTCAACATTAGTCGGTTCGGTCCTCCAGTTGATGTTACTCAACCTTCAACCTGCCCATGGCTAGATCACTCGGTTTCGGGTCTATATCCAGAGACTGTGTCGCCCAGTTAAGACTCGGTTTCCCTACGGCTCCCCTAAACGGTTAACCTTGCCACTGAATATAAGTCGCTGACCCATTATACAAAAGGTACGCAGTCACACCACGAAGGTGCTCCTACTGCTTGTACGTACACGGTTTCAGGTTCTATTTCACTCCCCTCACAGGGGTTCTTTTCGCCTTTCCCTCACGGTACTGGTTCACTATCGGTCAGTCAGTAGTATTTAGCCTTGGAGGATGGTCCCCCCATATTCAGACAGGATATCACGTGTCCCGCCCTACTCGATTTCACTGATTATGATGCGTCGGTTACGGGGCTATCACCCTTTGCTGCGACACTTTCCAGAGTCTTCACCTGCATCATTAAAAGCTTAAGGGCTAATCCAATTTCGCTCGCCGCTACTTTCGGAATCTCGGTTGATTTCTCTTCCTTCGGGTACTTAGATGTTTCAGTTCCCCGAGTTCGCCTCGTTACGCTATGTATTCACGTAACGATACTAGCTTATGCTAGTGGGTTTCCCCATTCGGAAATCCCAGACTCAAAAGACTTTTACTGTCTAATCTGGGCTTATCGCAAGTTAATACGTCCTTCATCGCCTCTGACTGCCAAGGCATCCACCGTGTACGCTTAGTCACTTAACCATACAACCCGAAAGGGTCTTGTGTATGGCAACTAACCAAGGTTTTTGGTTGTCATTAAGAAGGGTTAATTCTCAATGACTGTTTGCCGGACTCAATAATGGAACAATGTAAACATTGTTCCGAATACAAGACACTTGAATGTGTTTGTGTGTTTATCAATGAAGATAAACATTGAGAACTTTTAAATTTGATTTGAGTTACTCGTAAGTAATCAAATCAGTCAGCTTTCCAAATTGTTAAAGAGCAAGAGTTTCTAAACATAAAGCTTTCGAAACCATTTTTAAATATTTTCAAACAAAAACACTTAAAGATGGTGGGCGATACCGGGCTCGAACCAGTGACCCCCTGCTTGTAAGGCAGGTGCTCTCCCAACTGAGCTAATCGCCCACGAAAGTTTTAATTCCTTGTGGAAGGAATGGTGGAGCTATGCGGGATCGAACCGCAGACCTCCTGCGTGCAAGGCAGGCGCTCTCCCAGCTGAGCTATAGCCCCATATTTTTATTTCCTTGGGAGGAAATGGTGGGTCGTGCAGGATTCGAACCTGCGACCAATTGATTAAAAGTCAACTGCTCTACCAACTGAGCTAACGACCCAATGGTATCCCGTAGGGGAGTCGAACCCCTGTTACCGCCGTGAAAGGGCGGTGTCCTAGGCCTCTAGACGAACGGGACACTGCTAATTTATCTCCACTTTAAAAAGTAGAAACAAACCTGAAGAACTTGGGAGTTCTTCATCTCTTTTTCTTTTTAAACCTAATCAATCTGTGTGGGTACTCATCGTGAAAATCTTCGTATATAAGGAGGTGATCCAGCCCCAGGTTCCCCTAGGGCTACCTTGTTACGACTTCACCCCAGTCATGAACCACAAAGTGGTGAGCGTCCTCCCCGAAAGGTTAAACTACCCACTTCTTTTGCAGCCCACTCCCATGGTGTGACGGGCGGTGTGTACAAGGCCCGGGAACGTATTCACCGTAGCATTCTGATCTACGATTACTAGCGATTCCGACTTCATGGAGTCGAGTTGCAGACTCCAATCCGGACTACGACGCACTTTTTGGGATTCGCTCACTATCGCTAGCTTGCTGCCCTCTGTATGCGCCATTGTAGCACGTGTGTAGCCCTACTCGTAAGGGCCATGATGACTTGACGTCGTCCCCACCTTCCTCCGGTTTATCACCGGCAGTCTCCCTGGAGTTCCCGACATTACTCGCTGGCAAACAAGGATAAGGGTTGCGCTCGTTGCGGGACTTAACCCAACATTTCACAACACGAGCTGACGACAGCCATGCAGCACCTGTCTCAGAGTTCCCGAAGGCACACCTGCGTCTCCGCTGGCTTCTCTGGATGTCAAGAGTAGGTAAGGTTCTTCGCGTTGCATCGAATTAAACCACATGCTCCACCGCTTGTGCGGGCCCCCGTCAATTCATTTGAGTTTTAATCTTGCGACCGTACTCCCCAGGCGGTCTACTTAACGCGTTAGCTCCGAAAGCCACGGCTCAAGGCCACAACCTCCAAGTAGACATCGTTTACGGCGTGGACTACCAGGGTATCTAATCCTGTTTGCTCCCCACGCTTTCGCATCTGAGTGTCAGTATCTGTCCAGGGGGCCGCCTTCGCCACTGGTATTCCTTCAGATCTCTACGCATTTCACCGCTACACCTGAAATTCTACCCCCCTCTACAGTACTCTAGTCCGCCAGTTTCAAATGCAGTTCCGAGGTTGAGCCCCGGGCTTTCACATCTGACTTAACGAACCACCTGCATGCGCTTTACGCCCAGTAATTCCGATTAACGCTCGCACCCTCCGTATTACCGCGGCTGCTGGCACGGAGTTAGCCGGTGCTTCTTCTGTCGCTAACGTCAAATGATGCTGCTATTAACAACACCACCTTCCTCACGACTGAAAGTACTTTACAACCCGAAGGCCTTCTTCATACACGCGGCATGGCTGCATCAGGCTTGCGCCCATTGTGCAATATTCCCCACTGCTGCCTCCCGTAGGAGTCTGGACCGTGTCTCAGTTCCAGTGTGGCTGATCATCCTCTCAGACCAGCTAGGGATCGTCGCCTTGGTGAGCCATTACCTCACCAACTAGCTAATCCCACCTAGGCATATCCTGACGCGAGAGGCCCGAAGGTCCCCCTCTTTGGCCCGAAGGCATTATGCGGTATTAGCCATCGTTTCCAATGGTTATCCCCCACATCAGGGCAATTTCCTAGGCATTACTCACCCGTCCGCCGCTCGACGCCGAAGTAGCAAGCTACTTCTCGTTTCCGCTCGACTTGCATGTGTTAGGCCTGCCGCCAGCGTTCAATCTGAGCCATGATCAAACTCTTCAATTAAAGTTTTTTTGCATCCTAAGATGCGGCTCAATGAATACTGACTTCAAAACTAATATTCATTCGCCTATTCGAAAATAAACAAAGAACATGTAATTCTAAAGCTATTATCATTCCAACAGAATGATAATGAATTGACTGTGCCAAGTTCTAAGAACTTGTATTGGTCACTCAGTTCATTGATATCTTTTGTTTCGACTTAATTTACTTTCGCTTTAAAAAGCGAAAACAAACAGTACGAAACTAGTGATTATCATCAACGAGTGCCCACACAGATTGATAGGTCTAAATTGTTAAAGAGCTTGTTTTAAGCTTTGCTCAAAACGGACGGCCATTTTAGCGATTCAACTAAAAGTGTCAAACACTTTTTTTAGTTATTTCGTCACTCTAAATTGTCCTTCTGAATCAGTTCAGAACTCTCTGTGAGCCCTTACCGTGTCAGCGAGGTGGCATTATAGAGATTGCGATCACATTGGCAACCCCTTTTTGCAAAAAAAATGCATTTTATTATCGTTCGACTAAAAAACATTCAAAAGACCATATAAATCGACATTCTGATTACATATCTTTAAATTTTTGAGCAAATTGAGATACTTTTTCCCAATTCGTATATTCAACTTCTTTGCTTGTATCTGTCTCTCCTCCAGTCATCGTCATAATTAAACGAATCATGGTTCTATCAAAGAAGTTATAGCGAGGGTAATAGAGCGCTCCAGCGAAAACGCCAATCATCTTAGGTTTCCACGGTGATTTTTTTAAGAAGGTTTTGATATACGCACTACCTTCTGGCGTATCTTTCCCTTGGTCTTCTTTCCTCGCGGTAAGGTTGACACAAAAGAAAGCGACTTTGCTTGACTCCAACTGAGTTAAGTTTTTACTGATGAAACGGTATAGATCTTTGTTTAGATGACCATAGCGAATAGAAGCACCGATCAAAACTCGCTCATACTGAGAAAAGTCCACCGTTTCTATTTCACTAAGATTTTTAGTTTCACAAGAGTAATCTGAAAGTTCACCCTCTATATACTGAAGGATTTTTTTCGTTTGGCCTTCTCGGCTTGAATAAAGAAAAAGAGCTTTTGCCACGAGAGCTTCCTTAGCTACGCCAGAACGTAGGAGTCAAAAGAATTAAAAGAGTGAAAATTTCTAAACGGCCAAATAACATGGAGACGACTAATACCCACTTAGCACTATCATTAATATCACCAAAGTGGAGCGCCACCTCTCCAAGGCCAGGGCCTAAATTATTGAGTGTTGCTGCAACTGCGGAGAACGCACTGAGTTCGTCCATTCCTGTCGCTATCAACCCGAGCATACAAACTACAAAAACCAATGCATAGGCGGAAAAGAATCCCCATACCGCATCAACAACTCTTTGCGGTAGGGCTGAACCACCTACTTTAATGGTGTATACCGCTCTAGGGTGGACAAGACGCTTCATTTCACGAGCACCCTGCAAAGTAAGAAGCAGAATTCGAATCACCTTCATTCCACCACCAGTTGATCCTGCACAACCGCCAATAAAGGAAGAGAAGAGTAACAGCACAGGCAAAAACAGTGGCCACTCCGAAAATCCTGTCGTGGTAAAACCAGCCGTTGTTGAGATAGATACTGTTTGGAATAGAGCCTGATCAAAAGCGTCATAGATGGAGTCATAAGACTGGTGATTCAAAAGCAATAAGAAGCAGACAAGAAACAGAACGCTTTGAATAAAGATAAAGGCTCTGAATTCAGGATCTTTCCAATAATATTTAGGGTGCACGCCACCAGAGGCAAATGCAGCAAAGTGCAAAGAGTAGTTACATGCAGAGATAAGAAGAAATACAACCGTGATCATATTTATCGCGTGGCTATCAAAATAGCCCATACTGGCATCATGAGTTGAAAATCCACCGATCGCAATAGTCGAAAAGCTATGGCTAATGGCATCGAAGAAACTCATTCCCGCAAGCCAAAAAGCAAAAGCACACGCAATGGTCAAACTTAAATAGATATACCACAACGCTTTCGCGGTTTCGGCAATTCTCGGGGTCATTTTACTGTCTTTAACTGGGCCTGGAATTTCGGCTCGATATAACTGCATTCCCCCGATCCCAAGAACAGGTAAGATCGCAACCGCAAGTACGATTATCCCCATTCCCCCAAACCATTGTAGAAACTGGCGGTAAAACAGAATCGCTTTAGGCAACTCATCTAACCCGACAATAACGGTCGCTCCCGTTGTCGTTAACGCTGAGAATGATTCAAAAAAGGCATCGGTAACTGAAATACTAGGGTTATCAGCAATAAGAAAGGGAAGTGAACCAGCACTACCGATTACCGTCCAAAACAAAACGACAATCAGGAACCCATCCCTCGCTTTTAATTCATGTCGGTGACGTCTATTTGGAAACCAACAGATCCCTCCGCAAAAAAGCAGAACAAAGAAAGTGGTAACAAAAGGAACACCAGCACCATCACGGTACAGTAACGCCACAAATGCAGGCGCTAGCATGGAAACACTAAATAGAGCGAGCAACAGCCCGACGATTCGTATGATTGATCGAAATTGCATGAATAATTAACGAAACTTAGCTTGAAATAAAGCGGCGCTTCTAACTTCCTAGTTATCTTTTATTTCGGTGACCAACGCTTTGGCACCGCTTTTATTTATAATGACTTGAGTAAAGGCATCAACATGACGCTGTTCTATCTCAATATCCATAACAACATGCTCACGATAGTCAGCTTGAGCTTCGACTGCATCGAATTGGCTCATCACTGATTGTGCGATAGGCATAAAAGAGTAGTCTAACTCTAGCCGCAAGTGAGTGGTGATTTTTTTCTCGATTGTTTGAAGCAGCTTTAATGCTTGTTGCACTCCGCCACCATATGCTTTGACTAAACCACCCGTTCCAAGCTTAATTCCACCCGAATAACGTGTGACAACCGCCGTTAGCTCACCCACTCCAGATCCTGATAATTGCGCTAAGATTGGTTTTCCTGCGGTCCCAGAAGGTTCACCATCATCACTAAACCCCCACTTCATTGAATCTTCAGCTCGGCCAGCGACAAAACCCCAACAATTATGTCGAGCTCCAGAATGTTCTGCTTTGATCTGTTCAACAAACAGCTTCGCAGCTTCTACACTTGGTGTATGGGCTAAATGAGTTATGAAGACGCTTTTTTTAATTTCTTCTTCAAATGTCACCGGTGAAGAAGGAATTAGATAGGGAAGAAAATTCATGGTTATCAATTTATATGAATAGTGGCGCTAGTGTAACACGCTCCAAATAAAAGCGATCCTAGATCTGACCCTGCGCACAATGTTAAACAAATGTTTAAAAAATGTATTGAGTTTGACCATCTACAAGTCCACACTAGACTTACTGGTCTAACCAGAACATAAAAACAACACTAATTCTCTCAAACAATCAAGGATTGTGAGTGACGGAGATAGATAATGATTTACCAATCGAACACCCTACAAGTTAAGGAATTACAAGACGGTATCGCAGAATTGAGCTTTTGCGCACCAGCGTCGGTCAACAAGCTTGATCTTGCAACTCTTGAATCACTAGATAAAGCACTCGATGCTCTAAATCAACACCAAAGTTTAAGTGGATTAATCCTTACTTCAAACAAAGACACTTTTATTGTTGGTGCAGATATTACCGAGTTTCTTGGTCTGTTTTCGAAACCAGAAGCAGAGCTAGAAGAGTGGCTTAAGTTTGCCAATAGCATCTTCAATAAGCTTGAAGATCTTCCTGTGCCAACACTTTCGATGATCCGCGGTCATGCACTTGGTGGCGGTTGTGAGTGTGTACTCGCGACCGATTTCCGTATTGGAGACAAGACCACCAGCATTGGTCTACCTGAAACTAAACTAGGTATCATGCCAGGATTTGGTGGGTGTGTTCGTCTACCTAGAGTAATAGGTGCAGATAGCGCCATGGAAATTATTACCGCAGGTAAAGCGAACCGAGCAGATGACGCATTAAAAATTGGCCTTCTCGATGCCGTTGTAGACAGCGATAAATTGCTCGACTCTGCCATCAATACCATCACTCTCGCTAAAAATGAACAGCTTGATTGGCAAGCTCGACGCAAACAGAAAACATCCGCTCTCACGCTAAGCAAGCTAGAAGCGATGATGAGCTTTACGATGGCAAAAGGTTTGGTCATTCAAAAAGCAGGGCCTCACTACCCAGCACCGATCACCTCTGTTAAAGCGATTGAAGATGCCGCACGTTTAAGCCGAGATGGCGCACTCGATGTTGAAAGACAATACTTCGTAAAACTCGCCAAATCAGAAGTCGCCCAAGCTCTTGTTGGTCTGTTCCTCAACGATCAATACATTAAAGGTATCGCAAAAACTGCCGCGAAATCAGCAAGCAAAGAAACTCAGCGAGCAGCGGTATTAGGTGCCGGTATTATGGGTGGTGGTATCGCTTATCAATCTGCTCTGAAAGGTGTTCCGGTAATAATGAAAGACATCGCTCAAGCATCGCTAGATTTAGGCATGAATGAGGCTTCTAAGCTACTCAATAAACGCTTATCTCGTGGTCGTTTAGATGGTTTCAAAATGGCAGGGATTCTTTCATCGATCACTCCAAGCCTACATTATGCGGGGATCGAACAGTCCGACATTATCGTAGAAGCCGTGGTTGAAAACCCAAAAATCAAAGCCGCAGTATTAAGTGAAGTCGAATCGTATGTCAGCGAAGATACAGTCGTCACATCAAATACCTCGACGATTCCAATCAATTTATTAGCAAAATCACTCAAACGCCCTGAAAATTTCTGCGGCATGCACTTCTTCAACCCAGTACACCGCATGCCTCTTGTTGAAATCATTCGTGGCGAACACACCTCTGAAGAGACGATCAACCGAGTGGTGGCATACGCAGCAAAAATGGGGAAATCACCGATTGTTGTCAATGACTGCCCCGGTTTCTTCGTCAACCGCGTGTTATTCCCTTACTTTGGTGGATTTAGCAAACTGCTCAGTGATGGTGCTGATTTCACAAAAATAGACAAAGTAATGGAACGCCAATTTGGCTGGCCAATGGGACCTGCTTACCTACTTGACGTTGTTGGTATTGATACTGCGCACCATGCACAAGCCGTTATGGCGCAAGGATTCCCAGATCGAATGGGCAAAAGTGGTAAAGATGCCATCGATGCGTTATTTGAAGCGGATAAATACGGTCAGAAAAACGGTTCAGGTTTCTACAGTTATAGCGTAGATAAAAAAGGTCGCCCGAAAAAGACATTCACAGAAGATGTTCTACCTTTACTGAAAAATGTGTGCAGTGACGCTCAAGACTTTGATGATCAGACGATTATTCAACGCGTCATGATTCCAATGATTAATGAAGTCGTTCTCTGTTTACAAGAAGGGATTATTGCATCACCTCAAGAAGCGGATATGGCACTGGTATATGGCTTAGGCTTCCCACCATTCAGAGGCGGTGTATTCCGTTACCTAGATAGTATTGGTATTCAAAACTATGTACAAATGGCTGAACAATACCAAGAGCTTGGTGCTTTGTATCATGTTCCTCAGATGTTGAAAGATATGGCAGAAAGCGGCGAAAGCTTTTACCAATCTCAACAATCTAGCTCACTTTAACTCTATCTTTGGAAAAGGAATATAAAGATGAATAACGTAGTAATTGTTGATTGTCTTCGTACACCGATGGGACGTTCTAAAGGTGGAGCATTTCGTCACACGAGAGCTGAAGATTTATCGGCTCACTTAATGAAAGGCATTTTAGAGCGTAACCCTCAAGTCGACCCAAAACAGATCGAAGATATTTATTGGGGTTGTGTACAGCAAACACTAGAACAAGGCTTTAACGTGGCACGTAATGCCGCCCTACTTGCTGGCCTGCCGATTGAAATTGGTGCCGTAACGGTGAACCGTTTATGTGGTTCATCTATGCAAGCTCTGCATGATGCGGCACGTTCCATCATGGTCGGTGATGCTGAAATCTGCTTGATCGGCGGTGTTGAACACATGGGACACGTCCCAATGAACCACGGGGTTGATTTCCACCCAGGTATGTCGAAGCACGTAGCTAAAGCCGCTGGCATGATGGGATTGACCGCTGAAATGCTCGGTAAAATGCACGGTATCAGCCGTGAAGATCAAGATGCATTCGCGGCACGTTCTCACGCCAGAGCACAAGCCGCTACTGTAGAAGGTCGTTTCAAGAATGAAATCCTTCCTACTGAAGCACATGCCGCTGATGGATCGCTGTTTACATTAGATTATGATGAAGTTATCCGCCCGGAGACAACCGTTGAAGGCTTATCTCAACTCCGTCCTGTATTTGATCCTGCAAATGGTACGGTCACTGCGGGCACCTCTTCAGCGCTATCTGATGGTGCTTCTGCCATGCTCATCATGAGTGAAGATAAAGCCAACGAACTCGGCTTAACTATTCGAGCAAAAGTTCGCTCTATGGCGATTGCTGGCTGCGATCCTTCAATCATGGGATATGGCCCAGTTCCTGCGACACAAAAAGCACTTAAACGTGCCGGCCTAGAGATAGGCGATATGGATGTCGTCGAGCTCAATGAAGCCTTTGCTGCACAATCATTACCGTGTGCGAAAGATTTAGGTTTGCTCGATGTAGTCGATGAAAAGGTCAACCTAAATGGGGGCGCTATCGCGTTAGGTCACCCTCTGGGTTGCTCTGGCTCTCGTATCTCCACAACATTGATCAACCTGATGGAAGCAAAAGATGCGAAGTATGGGTTAGCCACAATGTGTATTGGTTTAGGCCAAGGTATTGCGACGATTTTTGAACGTCCATAGCTTTAAATATTCATAGAGGCTAAAGCGTTCTGACAGTATGCGGATATCATAAGAGTCTGCATACACCCGATGAAACGAAGAGATAGAATGCACACACCGCCTTCTATCTCTTTTTTTATCGGTGATCATCGACAATTAATGTATGCATAAAACGCATAGTAAACATGTCAAAGTATCATTTTTTTTCTTTATCACTCTGTCCTACACTCATTGTCATTAACAAAACAGATATTGATAAGCTGAATCCATATTGAACCTTTCAGCGATGTCACCACACCTACATTGGAATCTCTGGAGAATTTTTATGTTTAAAGCATTAGTCCTAAACCAAGAAGACAAAAAGACCATCGCAGCGGTAACCGAAATTGAAGAGTCACAGCTACCTGAAGGTAACGTAAAGATCGATGTGAACTACTCTTCTCTAAACTACAAAGATGGATTAGCAATTACAGGTAAAGGACGAATCATCCGTAACTTCCCAATGGTTCCCGGTATTGATTTAGCAGGGAAAGTATCTCACTCAGATGACCCTCGCTATAAAGAAGGTGATGAAGTTGTTCTTACTGGTTGGGGCGTTGGTGAAGGTCACTGGGGCGGAATGGCAGAGAAAGCAAGCTTAAAGGGCGACTGGTTAGTGCCTATGCCAAAAGGGCTTGATGCTAAAAAAGTAATGACGATTGGTACCGCTGGTTTTACAGCAATGCTTTGTGTTCAGGCCATTGTTGATGCAGGCGTGAAACCAGAAGACGGTGAGATCCTCGTGACAGGTTCAAGCGGTGGTGTAGGCAGCGTGTCAATTACTCTGCTTAACCAACTTGGTTATAAAGTAGCAGCCGTCACTGGCCGAGCTTCAGAAAACGGAGAGCTACTTAAATCACTCGGAGCAAGCCGCATTGTTGAGCGAGCTGAACTTGAAGAACCAGCAAAACCATTAGAGAAACAGTTATGGGCAGGCGCGATTGATACGGTTGGCAGCAAAGTATTAGCAAAAGTATTAGCTCAAATGGATTACAACAGCGTTGTGGCTGCATGTGGCCTTGCTGGTGGTTTTGACTTACCGACAACGGTTATGCCATTTATTTTACGTAATGTCCGCCTACAAGGTGTTGATTCCGTAATGTGCCCACGAGAGAAACGCATTAAAGCGTGGGAACAACTTTCTGAACTATTACCAGAGTCATTCTATGACCAAGCAAGTAAAGAGGTCTCTTTAGAAGAGGCTATCCAAGCCGCTGAAGATATCACTAACGGCCAAATCACAGGTCGTGTTGTGATTAAGATTTAGTCCAAATGCTATCGCTTCAAAAAAGATAGCACCAAAGAAGAAAGGTGATGCTCATGGCATCACCTTTTTTATATCCAGTCTATTGAGACATTAGCTAAGCGATTCAATAAATCCACGCCATCAACCTAATCAATAATAGTAACCATAACGAATCCAACTAACTGCCCAGACCTATATCTTCCACTCTTTTTGTAATCAGCTTTCTACACTCATCTTTAAGTACGCGGCGCAGCCAAGCCTGAGCAGGTGACGTATCACAACGTGAATGCCAAATCAGAGAATAATCAAACGGTGTAAACTCAAATGGAAGCCGTTTAACCACCAAATCATAACGTTCTGCAACAAGATAAGCTAAATCAGCAGGGACAGTGATCACTAATGGCATCTTATCGACAATCGCCAACGCGGCTTCTAAGTGATAAGCACGTAGCACCATACGGCGCTCTTTTTGATTGACGAGCGCATTATCAAGCAGAGCTTTCACCCCATCACTTATCGCGATCATCGCATGAGGCAGTGACACATAATCTTCCAGCGACAGCGGCTTATTTGCTAATGGGTGATTCTTAGACACCAGACAAGACACGCCCACCAGCCCTAAAACTTCTTGCTTCAGTGGGGCAACAGAACCTATCGGCCTACAAATTGCCATATCCACACGCTCAGTGCTGAGTTGTTTAAATAAGTGCTCATGTTGCAGTGGAGCAAACTCCAAAGAGATATTCGGGGCTTGCTCATAAATTTTAGGCAAGGCATAAGGCAAGATCGTCTGCATCGCATAATCTGTCGTCGCAATAATAAAGTGCTGATCGCAATACAGAGGAGAAAAATCACTGGGAGTAAGAAGTTGGCGTAAAGACTCCAGCGGCTGATTGATCCGAGAATTAATTTCACGCGCTTTTTCAGTTGGGACAAGATGCTGACCTTGGCGAGTAAAAAGAGGATCATCTAGCATGTCACGTAAGCGCCCTAACACTCGACTCATCGCAGACTGGCTCAAGTTAAGGCGAACGGCTGCCCGACTGACGCTGCTCTCTTCGAGTAACACTTTTAATGCGACTAATAAATTTAAATCGCGACGATATATCTCTTCTAATTCCACAATCTTAATCCTGCGAACTGACACTTCACATTTATACCATGCATTAGATAAAAAAAATCCCGCAGTTAAGCGGGGAAGCCCAAGAAAAATGGGGATAGTGTCGGAATAAGGTGTTGTTCAGGTTTGGATTTAGTTTTCTTGTTCTTCCGAAGAGCTATGCCAACGGCGCATCTCAATCCAAATACCAATAATTGTGGCACTCATACCAATCAAAGGCATAAATGACGCATCTTCTGGTGACCTAAGCACTAAGGCACAAAAAGAGATAAAGCATAAAACCGAATAAATCGTTAACCTATCTAGTGCAGTCAACATCGCCACTCCTTAGCTCAATTGTTACTAGGTTGTTAATTAAGTTAAAACAAATAGATCGATTTGCCAAGGGTTATTGCATATTTTTTCTACAGAAGTATCATTCCCAGCTCAAAAGCACGATAAAACACTAGAGATATCACCATGACAATCAATTTGGAACTGGCCACTCACACACTTGAAGCGGAAGGATTACGCTGCCCAGAGCCGGTAATGATGGTTAGGAAGACAATACGCAACATGCAGGATGGCGACGTACTATTAGTAAAAGCTGACGATCCTTCCACCACGCGAGATATCCCAAGTTTTTGTCGCTTTATGGATCATCAACTTGTGAGTGCTCAAGTAGAAAGCCTGCCTTATACCTATTTGATCAGAAAAGGATTAGAAGAGTAGTTAAATTTAACGACTCGTTGACTGAAAAAGCTCAGTAAGAATCAAAGAAAAAGCCGCCATATGACTAACTGGCGGCTTTTTTTATTCTTTTTCAACATTATGCAGTTGTGATTGAAGCTTATCGAGTTGGTGTTGCATTTCACGCATATCCTTACGCATTGGAATAATATGTGCGACTCGGATCCAAGCTTCAGCAGCAAGGCCCGTCATGACAATAGAACCAACCACCATAGGTAACCACATTTCAGTCAAAACCATACCTAACAAAGTTAACGCTAAGCCAACGGTAAAAAGATAACTTTGTTTTTCTGGAGTCATTCCCATATAGCGAGTCAACATAATCGTACCCTCCTATTTGTAACTCTTAAGATTAAAGTAGCATGACAATTGTGACACTTGTGTGTCAGTCATCACGCTTAAATACGATTTCGGATGAGATTTTGATCTAAGCTAAATTTCGTTTTGCTACTCAGTAATAACTCAGTCATTAAGGCTTAATTCATCCAACAAAAAGGCTCTATTTATCCTTATTTTAGATGCGCGTTAAAATTCACGAATAAATGAAGTTCAACCGATTTTTCCTTTAACTCCCACCTCTTCAACTAAAAATAATCAAAAAACAGCGAAAACTCGAACCATGCTGATTAAATAACCAACATTGCCCCTACTCGCTTTCTGAATATCTGCGTATAATCGAAGGTTATTTTCAGAACTCAGACAAAAGAATCGCGCGAATTTAATTATGCAAAAATACGATATCAAAACCTTCCAGGGAATGATCCTCGCGCTGCAGGATTATTGGGCTCAAAACGGTTGTACCATTGTTCAACCTTTGGATATGGAAGTAGGTGCGGGTACCTCTCACCCAATGACATGTTTACGTGCACTTGGCCCAGAGCCAATGTCTACGGCATACGTTCAACCTTCACGTCGTCCTACTGATGGCCGTTACGGTGAAAACCCAAACCGTCTGCAGCACTACTATCAATTCCAAGTAGCACTAAAACCTTCTCCAGATAATATTCAGGAGTTGTACCTAGGCTCTCTTGAAGTGCTTGGTGTCGATCCACTTGTGCATGATATTCGCTTCGTAGAAGACAACTGGGAAAACCCGACGTTGGGTGCTTGGGGTCTTGGCTGGGAAGTATGGCTAAATGGCATGGAAGTGACTCAATTCACTTACTTCCAACAAGTTGGCGGCCTTGAATGTAAACCAGTAACAGGTGAGATCACTTACGGTATTGAGCGTCTAGCAATGTACATCCAAGAAGTAGACTCAGTTTACGATCTTGTATGGAACGTAGCACCAGATGGTTCTAACGTGACTTACGGTGATATCTTCCACCAAAACGAAGTTGAGCAGTCAACTTACAACTTTGAACACGCAGACGTAGATTTCCTATTCGGTTTCTTTGACCAGTGTGAGAAAGAGTGTAAAGAGCTACTTGAACTAGAAAAACCACTGCCACTTCCAGCTTACGAGCGCATTCTTAAAGCGGGTCATGCATTTAACCTACTTGATGCTCGTAAAGCAATTTCAGTAACAGAACGTCAGCGTTACATCCTTCGTATTCGCAACCTGACTAAAGCGGTAGCAGAAGCGTACTACGCATCACGTGAAGCACTTGGCTTCCCAATGTGTAAGAAGAGCGAGGAGAAGTAACTATGGCGAAGAATTTTCTAATTGAACTAGGTACGGAAGAGCTTCCACCAACAGCACTTCGTTCTCTAGCAGAAGCCTTTGCTTCTAACTTTGAAGCTGGTCTTAAATCTGCTGAACTTTCTCACGAAGGCATCAAGTGGTACGCAGCACCTCGCCGCCTAGCACTTAAAGTGACAGCACTGGCTGAAGGCCAAGCAGACAAAGTCGTTGAAAAACGTGGTCCTGCAATTTCTGTAGCATTCGATGCTGAAGGCAACGCGACCAAAGCAGCACAAGGTTGGGCTCGTGGTAACGGTATTACTGTTGAGCAAGCTGATCGTCTGAAAACAGACAAAGGCGAATGGCTTCTTTTCAAACAAGAAGTAGCTGGCAAACCAGTTCAAGAATTGGTAATGGACATCGCTGCGAAAGCACTCGCGGGCCTACCAATTCCTAAAGCAATGCGCTGGGGTAACTCAGACATTCAATTTATCCGTCCAGTGAAAACACTGACAGTACTACTAGGTGATGAGCTTGTTGAAGGCGAAATCCTAGGCGTAGCTTCTGCTCGTACTATCCGTGGCCACCGTTTCATGGGCGAACAAGAGTTCACAATCGACTCTGCTGACCAGTACCCTGCGATCCTAGAAGAGCGCGGTAAAGTAATGGCAGATTACGATGCGCGTAAAGCGATCATCCTTGCTGATGCTAAAAAAGCAGCAGACGCAGTTGGCGGTATTGCTGACCTAGAAGATGACCTTGTTGAAGAAGTTACCTCTTTGGTTGAATGGCCAGTGGTGCTTACTGCTAAATTTGAGCAGGAGTTCCTAAAAGTGCCTTCTGAAGCCTTGGTTTACACCATGAAAGGCGACCAAAAGTACTTCCCTGTTTATGATGCAGACAAAAATCTTCTGCCAAACTTCATCTTTGTTTCGAACATCGAGTCTAAAGAGCCTCGTCACGTAATCGAAGGTAACGAGAAGGTTGTACGTCCACGTCTTGCTGATGCTGAGTTCTTCTTCAACACAGACCGTAAGCGTCCGCTGATCGATCGTCTACCTGAACTAGACCAAGCGATCTTCCAGAAGCAACTGGGCACAATCAAAGACAAAACAGACCGCATCACAGAACTTGCTGGCTACATTGCTGAGCAAATCGATGCTGACGTTGAAAAGTCTAAGCGTGCTGGCCTACTGGCTAAGTGTGACCTAATGACGTCTATGGTATTCGAATTTACGGATACGCAAGGTGTGATGGGCATGCACTACGCAACACACGATGGCGAAGACGAGCAAGTAGCACTAGCACTTTACGAGCAATACATGCCTCGTTTCGCCGGTGACGACCTACCAAGCACGGGGATCTCTTCAGCAGTCGCAATGGCAGACAAGCTAGACACTATCGTAGGTATCTTCGGTATTGGCCAAGCACCAAAAGGTTCTGACCCATTCGCGCTACGTCGTGCATCACTAGGTGTACTACGTATCATCGTTGAAAACGGCTACAACCTAGACCTAACTGATCTGATCGGTAAAGCGAAAGAGCTACTAGGCGACAAGCTAACCAACGAAAACGTAGAAGCTGACGTTATCGACTTCATGCTAGGACGTTTCCGCGCATGGTACCAAGATGCTGGTTTCAGCGTTGATATCATCCAAGCGGTACTAGCACGTCGTCCAACTAAGCCAGCTGACTTTGACCAACGTGTTAAAGCCGTTTCTCACTTCCGTGAACTGGAAGCAGCAGAAGCACTAGCAGCAGCGAACAAACGTGTAGGTAACATCCTTGCGAAATTCGATGGCGAACTACCAGCTGAAATCGATCTAGCTCTTCTTCAAGAAGACGCAGAGAAAGCTCTAGCTGAAAACGTTGAAGTAATGACAGAAGCACTAGAACCAGCATTCGCAACAGGTAACTACCAAGAAGCCCTAAGCAAACTTGCTGACCTACGTGAACCCGTTGATGCATTCTTCGATAACGTAATGGTTATGGCTGATGACGAAGCGCTTAAGAAGAACCGTCTAACGCTACTGAACAACCTACGTAACCTGTTCCTACAGATTGCTGATATTTCTCTTCTACAGAAATAATCATTACACCCGTAGCAAAAAAATATTAGGGAAGCATTTTTGCTTCCCTTTTTTCATCCCTTACATTCACCTTTAAAGCCTCCTAAATAGTGTCATTCTGATATTCGTCTCATTTCAAACGGAGCAAACGATTCACTTATCTTCATCGTAACTCTGCCTTTTTTTCAATTTTTAACTTTTCGTGCTTTTCGTCGCAAAATTTGTGCGGTATGTTCATAGTTAACACAGCACTTTTCCACTCGTGGAAAGCCCTCAATAAAAAGAACTATTAATGAATTAGGTACGATAAGTAATGCAATTTTCTAAGTTTGGTGAAAAGTTTAATCGATATTCTGGAATTACTCGTCTAATGGACGACCTCAATGATGGCCTACGCACACCTGGAGCCATCATGCTCGGTGGTGGTAACCCTGCCGCCATTCCAGCCATGCTCGATTACTTTAGCCAAGCCAGTGGAGAGATGCTCGCCAATGGTGAACTTGTCGCTGCCATGGCGAATTACGATGGCCCTCAAGGAAAAGATGCCTTCGTAAAGTCACTCGCTAAATTACTCAAAGAAACTTACGGTTGGGACATCAGCGAAAAGAACATCAGCCTAACCAACGGCAGTCAAAGTGGTTTCTTCTACCTATTTAACTTATTAGCAGGACAACAACCTGACGGCTCGCATAAGAAAATTCTATTGCCATTAGCACCCGAATACATTGGATATGGCGATGCGGGTATTGATGACGATATTTTTGTCTCTTACCACCCAGAGATTGAGATGCTGGATAATCGCCAGTTTAAATATCATGTCGATTTCGAAGAGCTAAAAATCGATGACTCTGTTGCCGCGATTTGTGCTTCTCGCCCAACCAATCCAACAGGCAACGTCCTGACCGATGAAGAAGTTCGTAAACTGGACAAACTCGCTCGCGAAAACAATATTCCGCTACTGATAGATAACGCTTACGGCCTGCCTTTTCCGAACATTATCTTTGAAGATGTCGAACCTTTCTGGAATGAGAACACGATATTGTGTATGAGCCTTTCTAAGCTTGGCTTACCTGGTGTCCGCTGCGGCATTGTGATCGCCAGTGAAGAAGTGACTCAAGCGCTCACCAATATGAATGGCATCATCAGTTTAGCGCCTGGTAGCTTAGGCCCTGCGATCGCCAACCATATGATTACGAATAACGATCTACTGCGTTTGAGCACGGATGTGATTAAACCGTTCTACAAACAAAAATCGTTGCGTGCTGTCGAGTTACTACAGCAAGCTATTCCAGATGAACGCTTTCGGATCCACAAGCCTGAAGGTGCGATCTTCTTATGGTTATGGTTTGATGGACTGCCGATTACCACCATGGAACTGTACAATCGTTTGAAAGCTCGTGGCGTACTGATCGTTCCTGGCGAATACTTCTTTATTGGTCAGGAAGATGACTGGGAGCATGCTCATCAGTGCCTACGCATGAACTACGTACAAGATGATGAAATGATGCAGAAAGGCATCAATATTATCGCGGAAGAGATCGAAAAAGCTTATCAACAAGGTTAGATAAGCGTTGTGGAACAGAAAAGAGCGCCAATGGGCGCTCTTCTTGTCTTAGCTTAAGGTAAAGCCGTTATCTATTCGATGTTTGACTTAATTATTATCAATTAGATTTTTACCATTGATTGCAATTTTACGTGGCTGCATCGCTTCTGGGATTTCTCTTTCTAAATCCACATGCAGCAAGCCATTTTCCATTGTTGCGCCAGTCACTTTAACGTAATCCGCCAATTGGAATTTACGCTCAAAATCGCGCTCTGCAATACCTTGATAGACATAGTTTTTATTTTCTTCGGCTTGACGCTCACCACGAACAATCAGCATATTCTCTTTCTGAGTAATGTCTAAATGCTCATCAGCAAAACCGGCCACCGCCATTGTAATGCGATACTTATTTTCATCTTGCTGTTCAATATTGTACGGCGGGTAACCACCAGAAGAATTTTTTGACGTATTCGCTTCCATCAGATTAAACAGACGATCAAAGCCAATAGCGTTGCGGTATAGGGGCGTGAAATCTACAGTTCTCATAGTACTATCCTTTCATTAAGCAATAGTCTTAGCGTTGAAATTTTACTTAGATCGAGTCTGTGAGTGACTAAGTAAACCACTAAGAGTGTCAGCATTCATTCCTCTGGCTTCACCTCAATTGGCGACAACTCTGGGACATGAACATGCATCATTTTTAAATTGTGGGCTGCCAAACGTATCCTCTCATGAGCGATAGTTGGTCAGCGATTTCCGAGGCCCTGTATCTTCTAGTTATCTAGCAAGAATGGTCTCCTCTTCAAAAATAGATATATGGATTGGTCAAAAGAGTTTCAAGGGATTATTTTCAATTATTTTTCCAATCCAATATTTTTCAGTAACTTAAAAACAAAAAAGACCGCCATTTCTGGCAGTCTTTTAATAAAAAATTTAGTTTTTTGGGACGAAGCTATTTCGTTTTAGTTCAAGGAAGAGGCGCGGAGCATACGAATGTATGTGAGCACCTCTGACACAGAAATTAAGCGAAAGAGCGAAGTATCAAAGAGACTAAACGTCTAGGTTTGCTACTTTAAGTGCGTTATCTTCGATGAAGTTACGGCGAGGTTCAACTTGGTCACCCATTAACGTTGTAAACAGTTGATCGGCACCAACAGCATCATCGATTTTCACTTGCATCATACGACGAGTTTCAGGATCCATTGTGGTTTCCCAAAGCTGATCTGGGTTCATTTCACCTAGACCTTTATATCGCTGTAGGCTTAAACCACGACGAGACTCTTTAATCAACCAGTTCAATGCTTCAACAAAAGTATCCACAGGCTGTGTACGTTCGCCACGTTTGATATAAGCATCAGCTTCAATCAAGCCATGTAACGCTTCTGATAGATCCGCTAATTTGCCGTACTCTTTAGAGTTAAACAGGTCTACACTCAATGCGTATTCGTGAGTCACACCATGAGTTCGAACGACAATTTTTGGTAAGTTAAGACCAAGCTCTGCATGCTGTTCAACTTCTAAGCTGTACTGACTTGCACCCTCTTCTTTCGCGTTCAATTGCTCAACTAAGGTTTTACCCCAAGTCTCAACGGCGCCAGCATCATGACACTGTTCAGCCGTTAGGCGTGGTGTGTAGATAAGCTCATGAATCAGAGCGCGTGGATAACGACGGCTCATTCGGTCCACCAGCTTAATACCAGCATTATATTGCTGAACAAGCGACTCAAGACCTTCACCAGAAATCGCTGGTGCATCTGCATTCACGTGTAATTCAGCGTTATCAAGCGCTAAAGAAACTTGGTATTGATCCATCGCTTCTTCATCTTTGATGTACTGCTCTTGCTTACCTTTTTTCACTTTGTATAGTGGCGGTTGAGCAATATAAATGTAGCCACGTTCAATTAGCTCAGGCATTTGACGGTAGAAGAACGTCAGTAGCAGCGTACGAATGTGAGAACCATCGACATCGGCATCGGTCATGATGATGATGTTGTGGTAACGCAGTTTGTCTGGGTTGTATTCATCACGGCCAATACCACAACCTAATGCAGTAATCAGCGTCGCAACCTCTTGAGAAGATAGCATCTTATCAAAACGTGCTTTTTCAACGTTTAGGATCTTACCTTTCAGTGGAAGAATCGCTTGGTTTTTACGGTTACGCCCCTGCTTGGCTGAACCGCCAGCAGAGTCTCCTTCCACAATATAGAGTTCAGAAAGTGCAGGATCTTTTTCCTGACAATCCGCAAGTTTACCTGGAAGGCCCGCTAAATCTAATGCGCCTTTACGACGAGTCATTTCGCGTGCTTTACGCGCCGCTTCACGAGCACGAGCCGCATCAATAATTTTAGAACAAACAATCTTAGCTTCAGTTGGGTTCTCAATCAGGAACTCAGCCAGTTTTTCGTTCATTGCTGATTCAACAGCAGATTTCACTTCGGAAGAAACTAATTTATCTTTAGTTTGGCTAGAGAACTTAGGATCCGGCACTTTTACCGAAACAACAGCCGTCAAACCTTCACGAGCATCATCACCAGAAGTGGATGCTTTTGCTTTCTTAGAAAAACCTTCTTTATCCATGAAGCTGTTCAACGTACGCGTTAATGCCGCACGGAAGCCAGCAAGGTGAGTACCACCATCTCGCTGTGGAATGTTATTGGTGAAACAGTAGATGTTCTCTTGGAAGCCATCATTCCACTGCATTGCAACTTCAACGGTGATGCCATCTTCACGTTCAAAATCGAAGTGGAAGATTTTCTGGATGATTGGGGTTTTGTTGGTGTTTAAGTGATCAACGAACGCCTGAATACCACCTTCATACCTGAAGTGATCCATTTTATCTTCTTCGCGTTCATCAACGAGTTTGATGGAAACGCCAGAGTTCAAGAATGATAATTCACGTAGTCGCTTCGCTAAAATCTCGTAGTGGAATTCAACATTAGTGAACGTATCTTCACTTGGCCAAAAACGAATCTTAGTACCCGTTGCATCTGTTTTACCCGTTACGGCTAGTGGCGCTTGAGGCTCACCATGACAATAGGTTTGTTGATGCGTTTCACCTAAACGATGAATAGTAAGGTCAACCTGCTTTGAAAGTGCGTTTACAACTGAAACACCTACACCGTGCAAGCCACCCGATACTTTATAAGAGTTATCATCGAACTTACCGCCCGCATGGAGAACCGTCATGATTACTTCAGCGGCCGACACACCTTCTTCTTCGTGAATTTCAGTCGGAATACCACGGCCATCATCGCTCACAGAGACTGAATTATCTTCATGGATCGTGACGATAATGTCATTACAGTGGCCTGCTAACGCTTCATCGATTGAGTTATCCACCACCTCAAATACCATGTGGTGCAGACCGGTACCATCATCCGTGTCGCCAATGTACATTCCTGGACGCTTTCGAACGGCATCCAGACCCTTCAGTACTTTAATACTCGATGAATCGTAATTATCTGACATGAATTACTCTCTCACTAATTAACTATGCTCTATTTTGCCATGTTCCACATGAAACATCTTACTGTTTTCATCATGCATATCTGCAATTTGGCTGGCGGTGATAGAACTTACAAAAACCTGAGCCCCCGTCTTTTTTAAGCAGTCCGCTAGGCGCTCACGACGTTGGCTATCTAATTCGGAAGCAAAGTCATCGATAAGATAAACACATTGCTTTCCTGTCACTTGAGTTAAGTGCTGTCCCTGCGCTACACGCAACGCGCAAACCATTAACTTCAACTGACCGCGTGACAAAACATCTTCTACAGGTGTTCCGTTCACTTTTATCTTAAGATCCGCTTTATTTGGCCCACTAAAGGTATAACCAAGTTGCTGATCTCGTTCAAAATTCGTTTCAAGAATTTCGGCGTAAGGTGTATTTTTATCCCACCCACGGTAATAATTTAACTGGATATCAAATTCAGGCAAAAACGTGCGGCAGATTTCTTCGGCCACGACCTTTAATTGCTCTACATAATCTGAACGCCACTGACTGATTTTTTCAGCCAATTGCGCGAGTTCTTGATCCCAGTAACTGAGTTCTCGGTAATCACGAGCAGTTTTCAGTAATGCGTTTCTCTGCTTACTTAAACGCTTAACTCGCCCCCACGCCTCATAGAAACCAACCTCACTATGAAACACACCCCAGTCAATAAATGCACGACGGTGTTTAGGGCCATCGGTAAGTAAATCAAAACCTTCGGGATGAATCAATTGCAAAGGCAATACTTGTGCTAACTGTGCTAACTTCTGCCCAGATTGACCGCCTATTTTAACCTCTGTTGAGCCATCACGCTGTTTATTTATGCCAATAGGTAGCTCAAATTGATCAGAGGTCATAAAACGACCATGAACAAAGAGTTCACTGCACTCATTTTGAATGACTCGCCCCGTTAGAGAGCTCTTAAATGAACGGCCATGGCCAAGCAGATAAATGGCTTCAAGCACACTGGTTTTTCCGCTTCCATTCGGGCCTATAAGAAAGTTAAAGCCTGATGATAGTTGAATATCACAGGCTTCAATATTTCTAAACTGTTTGACGATTAAACGCGTTAAAGGCATTTGTACGTTACAGACGAATCGGCATAACTACATACATCGCACTATCATCTTCAGCATTTTCAACTAAGGCGCTGGCATTCGCATCTGACATTGAGATCCGAACTTGATCACAACGTAGCGTATTTAATACATCTAAGACGTAACTAACATTAAAACCAATTTCGAGATCATCGCCTTCATACGTGACATCCAACACCTCTTCAGCCTCTTCTTGCTCAGGGTTGTTGGCGGTAATTTTCATCTCGTTATTAACAAGATTGACGCGAACGCCACGGAATTTTTCATTCGATAAGATAGCGGCACGAGAAAACGACTGACGTAGTTCATCACAGCTAGCTTCAAGAGTTTTGGTGGTATTTTGTGGCATTACGCGGCGATAATCAGGGAAACGGCCATCAACTAACTTAGAAGTGAATACATAGTTGTTCACTTCAGCTCGGACGTTAGAACTGCCGATTTGCAGTGTCACTGGCTGCTCAGGTGCATCTAACAGTTTCACTAACTCTTGTACCCCTTTACGCGGCACAATAATCTGCTTTTGAGCAAAGTCTGCACCTAATGACACGAGCGATATCGCCATACGGTGACCATCGGTTGCAACAGATCGCAACGTTGAGCCTTCAATCTCAAATAACATGCCGTTTAGGTAATAACGCACATCTTGGTTTGCCATCGAAAATTGAGTTTTTTCAATTAGGCCACGCAACTCAGCTTGAGTCACTGTGACTTCAACTTCACTTTGCCAATCTTCAATATTTGGAAAATCATTCGCAGGTAAGGTAGCCAAAGAGAAACGACTGCGGCCAGAGCGTACTTGAATACGATCGCCATCTAATACCACAGTGATCACTGCGCTATCAGATAAACCTCGACAAATATCAAGGAACTTACGTGAAGGTACGGTAACAGTACCCGCTTCAAATTCACCTTCTAGTGTCACGCGACTGATCAGTTCAACTTCAAGATCGGTAGCCGTCAATGACAGTACGTTATCTTCTACTTTAAGCAGCAAGTTACCTAGAATAGGCAAAGTCGGTCTACCACCTAACGCGCCAGATACTTGCTGTAAAGGCTTGATTAAGTGACTACGTTCAATCGTAAATTTCATATTTAACTCTTAGCAATAACGGGCAATTAAGAAGACAAGGTTCTAATTAGATTTGAATAATCTTCTTTAATATCATGACTTTCTTCGCGCAACTGAGCAATTTTACGGCATGCGTGTAATACCGTGGTATGGTCTCGGCCACCAAACGCATCACCAATTTCAGGCAAGCTATGGTTGGTTAACTCTTTGGCTAGAGCCATGGCCAGTTGACGAGGTCGTGCCACAGAGCGTGAACGACGTTTAGATAATAAATCAGCAACTTTGATTTTGTAATACTCAGCGACTGTTTTTTGAATATTATCAATGGTCACGAGTTTTTCTTGTAACGCGAGTAAATCACGCAGTGCTTCACGAACAAAATCAATGGTGATAGGGCGGCCAGTAAAGTTAGCATTGGCGATAACACGATTTAACGCACCTTCTAACTCACGTACATTAGAACGCAAACGCTTAGCGATAAAGAAAGCCACTTCGTCCGCCAGATGAATCTGATGGTCTTCCGCTTTTTTCATTAAAATTGCCACGCGTGTTTCTAGTTCTGGTGGCTCGATAGCAACCGTTAAGCCCCAACCAAAGCGAGATTTTAAGCGATCTTCTACCCCGTTTATCTCTTTAGGATAACGGTCAGAAGTTAATATAATTTGTTGATTGCCTTCAAGCAGAGCGTTAAATGTATGGAAGAACTCTTCTTGAGAACGCTCTTTATTAGCGAAAAATTGGATATCATCGATCAATAATGCGTCAACACTACGGTAGTAGCGCTTAAATTCTTCGATCGCATTATTTTGCAGCGCTTTCACCATATCCTGAACAAAACGCTCTGAATGCATGTAGATAACTTTTGCATTCGGTTTGTTGTCGATAATGGCATTACCGACGGCATGCAATAAGTGAGTCTTACCTAAACCGGTACCACCATAAAGAAATAGTGGATTATACGCCGTACCAGGATTATCCGATACCTGACGCGCTGCTGCTAAACCCAACTGGTTCGATTTACCTTCCACGAAGTTATTAAACTTATGCTTAATATTCACATTCGAGCGGTGATTAATATTGATCACCTCAGATTCATCATCCCACGTTTTATGCACAGGTCTGCGAGCTTGCATTCGAGCTGGCGCTGAAGATTCTGCCGCAACATCCGCTTGAGAGCGTACGGGCTTAGGTTTCGGTGCTGCTGCCACAGGGCGGCTACCGACCTCAAATCTCAGGCTCGGGATATCATTACCGCAATACTCTTGAAGTAAGCGGTTAATATTATTCAGGTACTTATCGCGAACCCAATCCAGTACAAAACGGTTAGGTGCAAATAGAGTAAGAGTATTGTCATTGAGCTCTGCTTGTAACGGACGAACCCACATGCTGAATTCTGTTGCTGGTAGCTCTTCTTGAAGCTGTTGCAAACATTGCAACCAAAGCGAAGATGACAC